>CAVUTF010000040.1:0-205000 GCA_963744305.1 uncultured Gammaproteobacteria bacterium | reverse complement strand
CCCGAGGTCGGCTCCTCGCTGCGTCTGCTCAAACCCGGGGACCATCTCGCGATCGTCCACGACCAGGGCCGCGTCTTGTCCCTGAGCCGCGAGCTGGATGAGCGCCAGACGTTGTCGATTACACGGCAAGACACTGGGTTCGCCGCGACCATGCTGGCACGCGACATCGACATCCGCATCACCGGCACTCATGGTGTGATTCAGACGTCGTTGTTCGAAGCCGGCTCGGCCGCTGGAATCTCCGATACCGTCACGATGCAGATGGCGGGCATTTTCCAGTGGGATATCGACTTCATTCAGGACGTGCGAGTCGGCGACGAGTTCACCGTGATTTACGAGGAGATTTGGCGCGACGGCGTCAAGCTGCGAAACGGCGACATCGTAGCGACCGAATTCGTCAACCAAGACAAATCATATCGGGCGGCGCGCTATAAGCTGAGCAACGGCGACTTCAACTATTTCACGCCGGAAGGGCGCAGCGTCCGCAAAGCGTTCCTCCGCGCGCCGGTCGAGTTCACGCGGATCAGCTCGAACTTCAACCCCAATCGGCGGCATCCGGTGCTCAACACGATTCGTGCGCATCGCGGCGTCGACTATGCCGCGCCCACCGGAACCCCCGTGCAAGCGGCCGGCGACGGCAAGATCATCTTTCGCGGCGTACAGGGCGGTTACGGCAACGCTATCGTCGTTCAGCACGGCGGCAACATCACCACGTTGTACGGTCACTTGTCGCGCTTCGGCAAGGCACGCGTCGGTGGTCGAGTCCGCCAGGGAGAAGTGATCGGCTATGTCGGCAAATCCGGCCTTGCCACCGGCCCTCATTTGCACTACGAGTACCGCGTCAACGGTGCACACCGCAATCCACGCACCGTTCCGCTTCCTCCCGCCGATCCAATACCGCCGGATGACCACGACGATTTTCGCAGCACCACGGCCACGCTGTGGCAGCAGCTCGACTTGTACCGGCGCGACCCCATCGTCACCGCCGCGAACTGACGGCGCGTCGCAGTCTCCCCGGCAATGTGCCCCGGTGTGACGGGCGCCCACCGTTCCGTCATATTGGGCGGCGTATACTGGGGTACGCCGCTGTAACCCTTCGTAACATCGGCGGCATCCCATGGATACGCTGAACCTCAAGCTGCCCGACTATTACATCAACCGAGAGCTGTCGCAGCTCGCGTTCAACGTGCGCGTGCTGCAGCAAGCGAAGGATCGCAGTGTTCCCCTGCTCGAGCGCTTGAAGTTCCTTTGCATCTCCTCGACGAACCTCGACGAGTTTTTCGAGATCCGCGTCTCCGGTCTCAAGCATCGTTTGGCCGTCAGCTCCGCGCCGGCCGGTCCCGACAACCTCACGGCAGCTGAGCTCTTGAAAACCGTCGCCGAGCAAACGGCGCGGCTCGTCACAGAGCAGTACCGCGTGCTCAACGACGAGCTCATTCCGGCCCTGCGCGAGGAAGGCATTCGTTTCGTGCGGCGTGACGATTGGTCCGCCGAGCAACGTCAGTGGCTCCAGCAGTACTTCAAGACCGAGATCGTGCCTGTCCTCAGTCCAACGACGCTCGACCCGACTCGGCCGATTCCGCGGATACTGAACAAAAGCCTGAACTTCATCGTGAGCCTTCACGGCAGGGATGCATTCGGCCGCCCGTGTCATCGCGCAATCGTCCAAGCGCCCCGGTCGTTACCTCGGCTCATCCCGTTGCCGCCCACTTTGCAAGGTACGGGCGACGCCGATTTCGTGTTTCTCTCCTCCGTGATCCACGCCTTCGTCGATCAGCTATTCACGGGCATGGAGATCAACGGGTGCTATCAATTCCGCGTCACTCGCAACAGCGATCTGTACATCGACGACGAGGACGTGGACGACTTGATGCGGGCGCTCGAAGGCGAGCTTTTCGAGAGCCGCTACGGCGCGGCCGTGCGGCTCGAGACCGCTCACGACTGTGCCGATGAGCTCTCCGCCTACCTGCTCGAGCACTTCAGTCTGACGGGCGCCGATCTCTATCAAGTTCCAGGACCGGTGAATCTGAATCGCTTGCTTGCCGTTTACGATCTAGTCAACCGGCCGGAGTTGAAGTACCCGCCATTTACGCCGGGCATGCCCAAGCAATTGGTCAACGCGAGCATTTTCGATGCAATCGCGAAGGGCGACATCTTGTTGCACCACCCTTACGAGTCGTTTGCGCCGGTGATGGATTTCATCTATCGGGCGGCGAACGATCCGGACGTGCTGGCAATCAAGCAGACGTTGTATCGGACGACGCCCGACTCGCCGCTGGTCGAGAATCTTGTTGCAGCCGCGAAGTCGGGCAAGGAAGTCACGGTGCTGATCGAGCTACGCGCGCGTTTCGATGAAGCCGCCAACATCGACCTCGCGAGCAAGCTCCAGGAGGCCGGCGCTCACGTCGTGTACGGTGTCGTCGGCTACAAGATCCATTGCAAGATCGCGCTCGTCGTGCGCCGCGAGAATGGGAAGCTGCGACGCTACGTGCATATCGGCACGGGCAACTACCATCCGCGCACGGCGCGCGCCTACACCGACTACGGGCTCCTGTCGGCCAACGAGGCCCTCGGCGAGGACGTCCATCAGGTGTTCATGCAGCTCACTAGCTTGATGCGTACGTCTGCGTTGAATCTATTGTCGCAATCGCCCTTCAATCTGCACGAACGGCTGCTCACGTTGATCAAACGCGAAACACGATTGGCCGCTTCCGGCGAAACCGGTCACATCATCGCGAAGCTCAACGCTCTCGTCGAACCGGAGGTTATCCGCGCCCTGTACGAAGCCTCGGGCGCGGGTGTGTTCGTCGATCTGATCGTACGGGGCATCTGCTGCCTGCGACCGGGTATTCCCGGAGTTTCAGAGAACATTCGCGTGCGCTCCATCGTTGGACGCTTTCTCGAGCACAGCCGGTGCTACTACTTCCACAACGGCGGCGACGAAGAAATCTATTGCGCTAGTGCCGATTGGATGGAACGCAACTTCTTTCGCCGAATCGAGCTGATGTTCCCGATTCAAGGTAAGGCTCTGAAGAGGCGGCTCATGACCGACCTCGACGTCTATCTTGCAGATAACACGCAGGCGTGGGAGCTCAAGGCCAACGGCGACTACACGCAACTCTCGCCGCAGTCAGGCGAAGAGCCGAAGGCCGCGCAGCTGCAGCTCCTGCGCGAGCTCGGCGAAGCATCCTGACGGCCAGGGATGGCCGGAATGCCGCAAGCAAATTGCGGCGCCTAGGAGCTGCCGCCTACACGCAGGTCGAACCCGCGGGCTTTGAGCCAGGCCTGTTCCTGCTCGAGATCGGCCTCGGTGAGCGGGTTGGCGGCGAGCCAGTCCGGCGGGAATCGAAGCTCGAGTAGATCGTGGCCCGGTGACAGCGCGACGTGCGGCAACTCCACCGGACTGCGCGTTCGATTCAGCAGCACGGCCAAGCGCAGCAACAAGACGAGCTTGAACATCGGCACACGCCACGTGGCCGGTAGATCCGTGAGGAACGGATCCTCGATCTTGCGACGGTGGGAAGCAACGAGCGCCGCGAGCAGCTTTTGCTCGAGCCGGACGAATCCGGGGAGATCTGCATTGGCCAGGAGATAGCCGCCGTGTTGGTGGTAGCGCGAGTGAGCGATATCGAGCCCAACCTCGTGCAAGCGCGCCGCCCACACGAGCAGTTGTCGATAGCGCTCGTCGCCGAGTTGCCAGGCGCGCTGCACGTCCGCGAGCAACGCTGCGGCTGTCGCTTCGACCCGCTCCGCCTGCTCGACATCGACGTGGTAGCGCTTCTGCATCGCGTGGATCGCGCGCTCGCGCGTATCCTCGTGATGCAGGCGACCCAGCATGTCGTACAGCAAGCCCTCGCGCAGGGCGCCGCTGCTAATCTCGACCTGCTCTATCCGCAGCGTGCTCATGACTTCCGCGAATATCGCGACGCCCCCCGGAAACACGGGCTTACGATCCTCGCCGAGCCCCGGCAACTCTGAGCTCCTCGATTCGTTTTGCCTTGATCATTGCGTCGATGATGGCTTCGAGTGCCGGCAGCGTGACGCTGCTTTCGAGGAGTCCGAGCTCCTGCGCGACGTCGCGCGCGGCGCGGACCGTCCCCGACGACCCGATCGCGCGGCTCCAACCGAGCCGGCGAAAAATCGCCGCCACCGGGCGCAGCTCCAGCCGTGTTGCAAGGCGCGCGCGATCGAAACGCTTCTGGCTGAGCTTGCCGTCGCCGAAATGCCGCTGACTCAACCCGACGCAGCCGATAGCGAGACTCTCGAGATGCCGCGGCTCGTAGCCTTCGCCGATGATCAGCTCGGTGCTGCCGCCGCCGATATCGATGACGAGGTTCGACCCTTCAGCCGTGTCGGTATGGTGCGATACGCCGAGGTAGATCAACCGGGCCTCCTCCATGCCGGAAATCACCTCTACCGGATGGCCGAGCGCTTCCTCCGCAGCGCTCAGGAATGCGTCCGCGTTGCGGGCACGCCGCAAGCGTATTCGTACCGACGACTCGAACCTGGTGAGCCTGCATGTCCCGGATCCGTTGACCGAAGCGGCGCAAGCAGGCGAGCGCGCGGCTCTGACTCGCGCCGTCGAGATAGCCGTGCTCGCTGAGCCCGGACGCGAGCCGCACCATCTCGCGCAGTCGATCGACGATCGCAGGGTGGCCATGATGAGCGCGCGCGACCACCATGTGAAAGCTGTTGGAGCCGAGATCCACGGCGGCCATGACCTCCGAAGGATCATCGGCCGGCGGGGGCGACGGCTCAGGAAAAGGAGCGCCGCGCGTCAACGGTTTAGACGGAGAACGAAGACCCACATCCGCAAGTGGTCGTGGCATTCGGATTGCGAATGATGAACTGTGCGCCCGAGAGATCTTCTCGGTAGTCGATCTCGGCGCCCATCAAATACTGGACGCTCATCGGATCGACGAGTAGCGTGACGCCGCCGTTCTCGATCAGCGTATCCCCCTCTTGGGTCTCCTCGTCGAACGTGAACCCGTATTGGAAACCCGAGCAGCCGCCGCCCTGCACGTAGACGCGGAGCTTCAGGCTCGAATTACCTTCCTGTTCGATCAGTTGCCCGACCTTCTGCGCGGCCGCATCCGTAAAGTTCAGCGGCGGGGCTGGTCTGCCCAGCGTGGTTCGCTCATATTTCGTCTCCGACGGCGCTCACAGGCCGCACCGGCTCTTTATGGGGCTTGGGAGCCGATTTTGCCATGGCGGTTCCTTCGCTCTCGTGAATCAACTTGCCGTTGACTTCGGCGCCGATCGACATCTCGATGAGCTTGTATTGTACGTTGCCGATGACGCGGGCCTTCGGCCCGAGCTCGACGCGTTCCGTCGCCCGGACATCGCCTTTGACCGTGCCGTTGAGCAACACATGCGGCACGATGACGGATCCCTCGATGCAACCGCGCTCGCTGATGCTCAAGACGGACGTATCGTCGTTCACGGCTTGGACGTTACCTTTCACGTAGCCATCCACGTGAAATCCGCCGGCGAACTCGATGTCGCCGTGGACCCGGGTCTCGACACCCACGAGCGTGCTGATCGGAGGTTGATTACGAGTTTTCTTGCCTAGCATCTGTCATCTCTTTGCTACGCGCCGATGGCGGACCACTCGAATGTTTGGTCCACACGCTCGCCACGCGGCTCGCTCGGCCAAATCTCCACGAGCAGATTTGCCGGCTCGAATCCGACCGGAAGCACCAACTCGCACTCCAAACCCTGAAAGTACCGGAAGGCGTAAGCCATGTCATAGTCCCCGGCCTCGCTGCCTTCGGCCGGCACGAGCTCCTCGAGATCGTAGGAGGCCGGCTGCCCGTCGCGAGTGCCTTCAAGGTGCAATCTTACAACGCCCGCTACCTTGCGACTGTGAACGATTGCCTGCACGAGCACCAGCCGCAGCAGGTAATGCCGCTCGGCGTCTGCAGGAACGACCTCGATACTCTGGATTCTCAAGCCCGCGACGCCGTCCTGCGGGGATACGATACCGCGATAAAAAACCAGCTCCTCTTCTTGAGCCTGGATTTGCGCTTGCAGCGCGCCCAAGTCGGCTTCCACCCGAGAGTACGTCTCCCGATCGATCTCGCGCGAGGTCGTGAAGATCGCAACTTGGCGACGCAGTTCCTCGTTCGCCTCCCGCTCTTCCGCCAATTGCTGTCGTGCTTGGGCCATCGCGCGGCGCTGGTCGAGCACGGAATACCCCGATTGGTATCGACCGAGCTCGAAGCATAAGTACCCAAGCGCAGGCAGGAGCACTGTGCCTACGGCCAACGCGAAGATTGGGGCACGTCTACGTTTCATCGGAGCGGGTCCTCAACCATCCCGCAAGCTTCGCTGCCAGCGGCGCGGCCACCAAGCCGGTGGCGGCGGCGGCATCGCGTTCGGAAAGGCCAAAGGCCCAAGCTCGCGGAGCGCCCGCACATAGACGGGGCGTTTGAAGTAGATGACTTCTTTCACGGGTCGCCAGTAGTCCACCCAACGGCAGCGATCGAATTCCGGCTCGTCGGTCAGGTCGAAACGTAGACGCTCGATGTCGCCGAAGAGTTGGAGCAGAAACCAACGCTGCTTCTGACCAATGCACAATGGACTTTGCTCGCGGCGGATGTAGCGTTCAGGCAGTCGGTATCGCAACCAGCCCTCCGTCGCACCGACGAGCTCCACGTCGGAAGGCATGAGCCCTACCTCCTCCCGCAGCTCGCGGAACATGGCTCCCTCGACAGTCTCCTCGGGACGGATGCCGCCTTGGGGAAACTGCCAACCGCCGCGGCCGCGTCGTCCCGCGATCAGCACCCTTCCACTACCGTCCGTCAGAATGATTCCAACGTTAGCGCGAAAGCCTTGTTCGTCGATGGAATCCATGGTCTCCCAAGGATTCTTTCATATCCTCCCATGGCATTCCAAAGGCTCTGCGCCGAACCTGTGACTCAAGTACACACGGCTAGCTGCTAGCCGCTTCGGCCACGCTGTTTCGGCCGCCCGCCTTGGCCTCGTAGAGGGCCAAGTCTGCTTGCGCGATCAGTCGCTCGCCGGCTACCTTCAAGTCGTCCTGATTCGGGCCCGGGCGGTACTCCGCAACACCGATTGACACTGTGATCGGAGGCGGGTCGGTGACGTCGCGAAGCTCGAACACCTCGGCCGAGACTGTGCTGCGGATGCGCTCGGCGAGCAAGCGTCCTGCGGCGAGGCCGGTTGCCGGCAGCAAGATCACAAACTCCTCGCCGCCATAGCGCGCCGAGACGTCGCTGCTTCGAACCTCGCCATCTACGCATTGCGCGAGTTGCCGCAAGATTTCATCGCCCGCGAGGTGTCCGTAGCGGTCGTTGATGCGTTTGAAATGATCCACGTCGATCATCAAGCAAGTAAGCGGCGTAACCTCACGATGGCAGCGCGCAAGCTCTTCGCGCAGCCGAGTCTGCAAATAGCGGCGGTTGTGCCACCCGGTCAAAACGTCGGTGAATCCGCTGCGAACTAGGCGCGCGCGATTCACCGCGTTCTCCAAGGAAAACGCCGCGATCACGGCCAAGTGATGCAGAAAATCCGTCGCGAGATGATCGGCGAAACGCCGCGCCTCAGTGCTGCCCATGTTGAGACTGCCGATGATTCTTCCTTGCCGGGTCAAAGGCAGGAGGGCGACACTTTCGAGCGAGCTCACGTTGGGAAACAGCAACTCGTGATCGGCTCGAACGAATTGTCCGAGCCACGGACGGCGGCCCGCCGCGAGCTGCGGCGCGAGCGCATGTGCCGAATCGACGAACAGAACCGCCGAGTGCTCCTGGGCGTGATCACCTTGTGCCATCAACAGATGACGGATTTCGTGATGTGGGTCCGCGAGCACGAGTGTCGCGGCCGTCAGCCGGTAGCTTTGCTGTAAGCCTTGCGTCAGACGCTCGAGCAGAATCGGAAGCGTGTCGGCCTCGAGCAGCTCCATCTCACGCTGCTGCGAGCGCTTCCATGCGTCCTCGTTCCGTTTCGCCTCGTCCCTGAGCCAGGCGATTCGGCGGCGAAGCTCGATCACCTCGCGATCCTGCGACTCCACTCTCACCAACTCCCTTTGTTGAACCCGCGCCGCGCGGTTTAGCCGCGATTCTCCAGATAGCTTCGACCGGCGGCCATCAATGCCACAAAGCCGGCTTCGTCTCGCGCCTCGACCAATTGTTGAATACGCTCGGCCGCGGTGCGCAAAGCTTGCAGCGATGCCGCACCATAGTCGTTGAGCGCCTGAATCTCGAAATACAGATGAGGGTTGTCGGTCGCAACCAAACTAGCGACCTTGAGCTGCGCGTCGAACGTCGTGCTCGACATTGTCTGCAGCCTCGATGCAAGCTCGCCGCTCTCGGCCAATGCGGTGAAGAAAGCCAGATTCAACGCGTGCGACAAGCCGAGCACGTACGCCATCAAGCGGTCGTGCTCGTCGAGGCTCATCGTAAGCTGCTCGGCCATCGTCGAACCGAACAGCGCGCGCGCTTCGGCCGTCGCCGCGGCGACGCCGACGTCCACGAAGACCACGTGCCGACCCGACAGCAGCCGCGTGTCGGGTCCGAACATCGGGTGAATGGATGTCACCCGGCAACCTGCAGCCACCAGCCGCTCGAGCCCGGCGCGCAGCGGCGATTTGAGCGAGCCGATGTCCACGACAAGGCCTTGGGGTCGCAGGTCGGCGAGCTGACTCAGCACCGAGCCCGCAACATTCATGGGCGTCGCCACGATGATCACATCCTGATCGAGGTCGTCCGTGCGCCAGTCCGCGATCCGCGTGAACGGCGTGGGCTCGTCGCTCGGGTCCGCGATCTCGACCGCGAAGCCCTGCGAGCTCAGGAATTGCCCGAACCAGGAGCCCATTTTTCCCGCGCCGCCGATGATCAGGACGCGTTTGCCGGCACCACTGGTTTGCGCCGCGACGCGAGTCTGTTCCTGCTGGGTCAGGGAGGAACGGATCAACAGGCGCATGATCTGCTCCGCCACTTCCGGCTCGAGACCGAGCTTGACGGCTTCATCGCGGGCGCCTTTCAACACTTCGCGCTCGCGCTCATAATCGCGGGTCGGCACACCGTTCTGAATTTTGTGGGCACCGATCTCCGCAACGATTTCTTGCCGGGCCGCGATCAGGGCAATGAGATCTCGATCGACATCGGACAAACGTTTGCGTAATTCGCTGAGCGCCATGGATACCTCGCGTGGGCGGTTTGTACATCCCCGGCGAGAGCGGCGCAAGGACGCGCGCTGCAATTTCGGCCGCGCGTCGGCAAGATCTGCTCGCTATCTTGGGAGACAACGATGACTGACCTTCAGCTAGTGAGCGAATCACGCAGCTTCGAAGGATTCCAGATTACTTATCGGCACGACTCCGAAAGCTGTGCTTGCCCGATGCGATTCGCAGTGTATTTGCCGCCAGCAGCGGCGCGCGGTCGCGTCCCTGCACTGTACTGGCTGTCGGGACTTACCTGCACGGAAGAGAATTTCAGCGTGAAATCAGGGGCCCAGCGTTACGCGGCGGCTCTCGGGATCGCGCTGATCATTCCGGACACGAGCCCGCGCGGAGTCAATGTGCCCGGCGAGGATGAGTTCATGGACTTGGGTAGCGGCGCCGGGTTCTATGTGAACGCGACTCAACCGCCGTGGGCCGCGCATTATCAAATGTACGACTATGTGAGCAGGGAACTCGTCGCCCTCGTCAACGAGCACTTGCCCGTGGATCCCGCAAGGAAATCGATCAGCGGCCATTCCATGGGCGGTCACGGCGCGCTCGTAGTCGGCTTACGCAACGCCCGGGAGTATCGGTCGATCTCGGCATTCTCGCCGATTTGCGCGGCGAGCAAGTCGGCGTGGGGGCAGCGCGCTCTCGCTGCCTACCTCGGGCCTGAATCGCCCCGGTGGCTCGAGTTCGATGCGTCTGCGGTCGTGCGCAAGCATCCCAGCGAACATGAGCTGCTCGTCGATCAGGGAAGCGCGGACCCGTATCTCGACGAGCTTCGGCCACAGGACTTGCAAGCGGCGTGCGAGGCCGCCGGCCAACGTCTCAACTTCCGCGAACGCCCAGGTTACGATCACGGATTCTACTTCGTGAGCACTTTCATCGAAGAGCACCTGCGTTTCCATGCCGCGGCACTCGCTTGACGCGTCGCGCCGACGATCATCGTGAGCAGTCTGCCAGCCGAACCCCCCGCCGATCCCCTGCCGCTCGTAGCCGCTTGGCTCGAGACGGCCAACGATGGCCGCCGCCGCAACGCACACGCGATGGCGCTCGCCACCAGCGACGCCGACGCTCGGCCGTCGGTGCGCATGGTGCTCTTGAAGCAGCTGTCGGTCGGCGACGGGTACGTGGTGTTCTACACGAACTACGGCTCGCGCAAAGCCACCGAGCTAGTCAGCACGCACCATGCCGCTGCCGCTTTGTACTGGGAGGACCTAGGCCGACAGCTCCGCTTCGAGGGCGCGGTCGTGCGTTCGCCGGCCGCCGAAAGCGATCTTTACTTCGCGACTCGGCCGTGGCGCAGTCAGCTCAATGCCTGGAGCAGCGAGCAGAGCCAACCGCTGACCGATTTAGCGGAGCTCACGGCGCGCTTTGTCGAGCGAGCCCGCGAGCTCGGTGTCGATCCGGAACGCGGCCCAACGTCGCGCCCATTGCCGCGACCCGACTCTTGGGGTGGCTTTCGGCTCTGGCTCGACTGCGTGGAGTTCTGGGTAGAGGGCGTCGATCGTTTCCACGAGCGCGTGCGCTACACGCGCTCGCTCGAGCCGATCAACGCGTACTCGTTTTCGGGCGGCCCGTGGACCCATCAACGCTTGCAGCCCTGACGACGGACCGCGCGTTGATCCACCACGAGTCCATTACCTGTCCGTATTGCTGGGAGACCATTGAGGTCGCGCTCGACCTATCGGTCGAGGAACAGCAATACGTCGAGGACTGCTCGGTGTGTTGTCGGCCGATCATGATCAGCTATCGCGCGGGGCCTGGCGGCCTGACCGAGCTCGACGCGCGTGCAGAGGGCGGCGAGTGATGAATCGACCTGTATTGCTGATGCTGGCGTGGGCGGCGAGCTGTTGCACGGAAGCTCATGGCGAGGAGCAAATCGCGGACATCCGCCAGGGAACGAATCTCGCGCTCACAGTCTCGCCGGACGGTAGTACGCTCGTCGTGGACTTGCTTGGTCAACTATGGAAGCTGCCCGCCGCGGGAGGAGCTGCGGAGCCGCTGACGCAAAGCGGCGAAGCTGCGCGCAATCCGCGCTACAGTCCGGACGGGCGCGAGATCGTCTATCAACGCCGCATCGGCGACCAGTGGGATCTGTGGCTGCTGGACATCGGAGAGCGGTGCTACGCGCGCGTTGACGATGACTCCCTCCAACGAGCGCGAGCCGGACTTCGGCGCGGACGGTCGTGTGGTCTTTACAGCCGATCAAACGGGCCACTATTGCTTGTGGCAGATCGACGTTGCGAACGGCGTGCTGACGCAACTCACCGAAGAACCAGGCGACGCATCGTTCCCCGCTGTCTCGGAGTTCGGCCAAATCGCCTACGTACGCTCGCAACCGGGGCAATTCTCGCTCCGCGTGCTGAACACGACCGGCGCGGCCGTCGATCTAATCACGACTGACCGCCAGCTCGCCGCACCGAGCTGGCGCCCCGGTGGCGGCGTTCTCGTCTTTGCGGAACGCGAAACGGCGGAATCCAGCGTTCTGAAAATGCTGCTGCTGAGCGAACCGCGGGTCATCAAGCCGCTGACGCGCGATGAGGACCTCTTCAGCGTACGGCCGTCCTGGCTATCGGCGGCGGAATTCGTCTATTCGGCTGATGGCCAACTCTGGCGCCGGGGCATCGCCGAGGCCGCACGCCGCCCGGTGCACCTGTTTGCAGCTGTCGCGGTCGAGGCGCGACCGCCGCCGGCGCAAATGCCGACGCTGGACGCCGTTGCCGAGCAGCCCGCACGCGGCATCGGAAAAATTGCGCGCACGGTCGACGGGAGGCGCGGAGCTTTCAGCGCGCTCGGAGATTTGTGGTTGCTCGAGCGCGGCAAGGTCGAGCGACTCACGAACGATGCGTACGTCGAGATTCATCCGACGTTCGCTCCGGACGGCGAATCGATCATCTTCGCAAGTGACCGGACCGGAGCCATGAACTTGTGGCGGCTGCTGCTGCCGAGCCGGCAGGCCGTGCAATTGACGTTCGATCCGACCAATGCGTTTGCACCCGCGGTGAGCCCGGAAGGGCGCCGCGTCGCGTTTCTAGAGACCGATGGACTCGGCCCTTGGGCGCCGAGCAAATTGCGGTTGCTCGACCTAGGTCCATCGGGAACGCTGGAAACGTTGGCCGAAGGGCTGACCGACGCTGGCTCGCTGCAATGGGAGGGGGCCGGCAAGACGTTGGCCGTGGTTACGCCGCACGGAGGACCGCGGCGTTTCGACTCGACGACCGGTCAGGAGGCTAGCGCCGCGCCGGCGGGCGCCGAGTCACCGACGGCGCCACTCGAGTCACCCGCTCCGGACGCCCTGAAAGTCGACGAGCCGCCGAAATTCACGCCAATCGGCGCCCCTGAGCCTTATGCGGTGCAGGTCGGCCGGTTGTTCGACGGGCTGCATGGGGAATATCGCCGCCATGTCGACATCCACGTGGAAGGCGGCCGAATCGTTGCAATCGCGAGCCGCGGAACCCGGCCGCTTCCGCAGAAGGTAATCGATGCGCTCGACGCGACGGTAATACCTGGCCTGATCGACGTGCACGCCCATCAGTCGGCGCTCGCCGGCGAGCGCCTCGGCCGGGCCTGGCTCGCCTACGGCGTCACGACCGTGCGCGAGCTCGCGACGGACGTACCGGAAGCGCTCGAACGCGGCGAAGCGTGGGCGAGCGGACGTCGTTTGGGACCGCGTCTGGTCGTGACCCCGATCGGCGACGCGCAGCCGCCCCCGCCTTCGGGCTCGGTCCCCGTCACCACGTACGCCGGCCTATCCGACGGCTTTGCGCATAGCCTGGCGCGACAAGCACGCGAGCTCGGGATACCGCCCTCTTCCGTAGCGGGCCATCCCTTTACGCTCCGGGCGTCAGCGCAGAACCATTACGAGCTCGAAGTATCGCCCTTATATACGAGCTATCAGGATGGCGTTAGCAGAATCACCGCGTCTGGTACGGTGACACCTTCCGCTTTGGCCGCCGTGCGGCGACTCTTGTCGCCGGGCGACTTCCGGCCCGACGTCGGGTTCGAGGCCGTTTTCGACAGCGACTCGCGCCGCTGGAGCGGTATAGCCATTGGTTCGAATCCCACGAGTGGCCTGCAGCAGACGGTCGCGCGGCTGATTCGCGCGGGCGGCCGGGTCGCCATCGGCACTGACGCACCGGCCATCCCGTACGGCTTGGGAGTGCACCTCGAGCTCGCCTTGCTCACGCAGGCGGGAATCCCGAACGACCAAATCTTGCGCATCGCGTCCGCCGAAGGCGCGATAGCGCTCGGTCTCGAGCAGCAGATCGGCACGCTTGAAGAAGGGAAGCTCGCCGACTTCGTCGTACTTTCCGGCGACCCGCTGGCGCGGATCGCGGATAGCCTTACCATCACAGCGGTCGTCAAAGCCGGCGTATGGCACGATCGAGTCGACCTCCTCGCGGGACCGTAGGCTGTCAGCCGCCTTTACGTCACGGGATTCGGTGGCGAGTTGTCGGCGAGTTGCGATTGCAAATTTTGCGCAGTATTGAAAAACAGGTGCTTAGTGCTGTCTCTTAAACGCCAAGCTCAGCTATGTTATGTAACAAACGTGTCGGATGGCTTTACAAGACCAAGTCTAATTTTCCGGCATGGAGCCAAGATTGTTCCCTAACTCAATAATCTCACAGAGTATTTTCGGCTTGGCATAGGTCTTGCTTTTACTACAGCGTCCCCACCCAGGGACAAGTGAGTGCGCAAACAGACAGAAAACGATGCGAAATAGCAGAGGGTTCTGTTAAATTTAAGAACGTTATAGAAGAACAAGAAAATAGAAGAACAAGAAAAGAAATATTGGCTGTTAACAAGAAAACCAACAATGATTCATCGCTCTCGGGCGTCATGAACAGCAGCCAGGCCGCATACTTGAAACCGTAAACTCCGATAACAACAAATCTGACCCGGCGTTCCCACCGCCGGGTTTTCTTTTTCTACCACCCAAAGAAATGTGATCACCGCCGGCTCTTTTGCGCGGCCGCTGTTCCACCATCCGCGGTAGACAGTTCCGCCGCGTGAGCCGATGTTCAAGAACTTGCGGATCGCCGTTCTGGTGTACATCTTGCTGTTCGTCGCCGTCGGTCAGTATTTGACGGCGCGGCGTAGCACCGACTGGGACGAAACGCTCTGGGTCGACGTCTATCCCGTGATCGGCGACGGCATGCCCATCACTCGTACGTATCTGGACGCGCTGACGCCGGAGGAATTCGCCGGCATCGAAACCTTTTTCACCGCCGAGGCCGCGCGCTTCGGCGTGAAGCTAGCGCGGCCGTTCCGGTTGAATCTCGCGGAGCCGCTCGATCGAGCTCTGCCTCGGCTAGCATCGACAGCATCGCCGATCGAGGTCGCAATTTGGAGCTTGCGCATGCGCTGGCTGGCAACGCGCTTGCAATGGGACAGTCCGCGGCCAGCCGCCGACATCGTCGTGTTCGCAGTGTTTCACGCCGCAGCGGACGCCGGCGCGCTCGATCGCTCCACAGCCTTGCGCAAGGGCCTGATCGCCGTCGCCAACCTGTTTGCAGATCCGGCCGCGCGCGGCGCCAATCAAGTCGTGTTGGCGCACGAGCTCCTGCACACGCTCGGCGCGAGCGACAAATACGATCCGAGCAGCAACGCGCCGCAGTTTCCGATTGGATTTGCGGCACCGTCCGTCGTGCCGTTGTTTCCCCAAACGAAGGCCGAGCTCATGGCCGGGCGAATCGCGGTCAGCGAGCGGCAGGCCCGCGATTCCAAGCAGCCTGCGTGACGTGTTGATCGGCGATGCCACGGCAATGGAGATCGGCTGGCTGCGTCCCAACTGAGTGATCGTCGTATGATGCGTTTTCCGGCGTAACGACACGACGACCGTGGGACACAGGCTAAGCAAGATCTACACGCGCACGGGCGACGACGGCACGACTGGCTTGGCAAACGGCGAGCGCGTCGACAAATGCGATCCGCGCGTCGACGCGTTAGGCACAGTCGATGAGACCAACAGCGTCATCGGCCTGCTGCTGGCGGAGCCCGCCGTCCCGACCGAGATCCGCATTGCGCTCCAGCGCATCCAACATGAGCTGTTCGAAGTTGGTGCTGAGCTCTCGTTACCGGAGTACGTGAAAATCGGCGGCGAGCACGTTGCACAGCTCGAGACGGAGCTCGACGCGCTGAATGCCGAGCTGCCGCCTTTGAAGGAATTCGTCTTGCCCGGCGGCAACCGGCCCGCGGCAATTTGTCATCTCGCGCGTACGATTTGTCGGCGCGCGGAACGCCGCGTCTGGGCTGCCGCGAAAGAGCACAGGTTCAATCCGCAACTCACCCGGTACCTGAATCGGCTCTCCGACTTGCTGTTCGTCATGGCGCGCCTACTCGCGCGCGCGCACGGCGGCGCCGAAACGCTGTGGCAGCGCTAACGTCGCCGCGGTTCGCGCCGGAAAGCAAAGCGTCGAAGTATCCCCAGTCGAATGACGGCCCAGGGTCTGTCTTGCGGCCTGGCGAGATGTCGCTGTGTCCGACGACGGGCGCATGCCGAAGCGTGGGGTACGCGCGCCGAAGAGCGCGAATTAGGGCGACCAAGGATCGATATTGTCGCCGAGCATACGGCACGTCGTCCGCGCCTTCGAGCTCGATACCGACGGAAAAGTCGTTGCATGCAGTGCGTCCGCAATATACGGACTTCCCGGCGTGCCAAGCGCGGCGATGGAACGGCACGTACTGCGTGAGCGCACCCGCGCGATCGATCAAGACGTGGGCCGAAACCGTGAGCCCTTGAATCGTCGCGAAGTAGGGATCTGCGTCGGCGGGCAGGTCGTTGGCGAACAAGCGGTCGATCCAACGCCCGCCGAATCGCCCCGGCGGCAGGCTGATGCCATGAATCACGATCAGGCTCAAGACGGCACCGCGCGGGCGTGCATCGCAGTTCGGCGACCGCATTCTACGCACGCCGCGGAGCCAGCCGCCCCGATGGATGGTCACGATTCTGGACTTCAACTGCTAGAGTGCCTGCGATGGCGCGAAGAACGCGGACTATATACCACGGCCGACAGTCGGTGCTGATCGCGCGATGACGGAACGCAAGCAACGCGCGCCGCGACTCTTCCTCGAGCGCGATCTGACCGGCGCAGCAGTCAGCCTCGATGACCGCGAAGCTCACTATCTCGGACACGTCTTGCGGCTCAAGCGCGGCGACGAGCTTGTAGCATTCAACGGTCGCGGGCACGAGCGGGACGCCCGTGTGGCCACCCTCACTCGTCGCAACGCGGAGCTCACGCTCGGCGCGGTCCTCGCCTCACTGCCAGAGTCGGTGTTGGTGATTACGCTCGTGCAGGCCCTCGCGAAAGCGGAGGCGATGGATCTCGTGGTCCAGAAGGCGACTGAGCTCGGCGTCCGGGAGATTCTGCCTGTCTATTCGGACCACAGCGTCGTCAAGCTCGACACGGAGCGCCGCGAGCGGCGTGTGGAGCACTGGAACCGCATCGCGCGAAGCGCCTGCGAGCAATCCGGCCGCCACCGGCCACCGCAAATCTTTGCACCGGAATCGTTGCTCGCGTCGGTCGCACGGCTTCCCCATGACGCCGGCACGCGGCTCGCGCTCGATCCGCAATCGCCGCTGCGATTAGCCGACTTGCCTGCTCCGACCGCCGTTACTTTCGCCGTCGGCCCGGAGGGCGGATTCGGCACGACCGACCTCGCCGCGCTCGACGCGGCCGGTTTTCGTCGAGTGGGCCTTGGGCAGCGCGTGCTGCGCACCGAAACGGCCGCAATCGCGGCCTGCGCCGCGGCGCAGGCGCTTTGGGGAGATCTCTAATGAAGTGTGAAAAGCTCGGCGATCATGCGCTCCAAGCGCTCGACGTCGGGGATCAGCGGAAACTCGTGAATCATGCGCGCCCGACACAGCACCGGCTGATCCTGCGGCAGCTCCTGCTCGGTGTCGAGTGTAAGCACGTCGGCGTTCACTCTGACGAGCTGAGGAAACCCCTGCGTGAGGATTCCGTAGAATCCGCCCTTCACGTAGTCCGTGAGCGCATGAAACACGACCACTCGCGTGCGGCTGCGCTTGCTCTTGCGTTCCTCGACCTGCGCGCTGTCGAAGGACACCACGGGCAGTCGCCTGCCGTTCCAGTCGATCGTGCCGAGATACCAGTCTGGACTTTCCGCCTGGCGGTCGCGCGCAGTGTCCGCAAAGGCAATGACCTCCGCCACGCACATGCGCGGCACGAGCAACCGCTCGCGCTTGAGCGGAATCAACAAGCTGTATAGCTCTTTTTGCTCGTGACTCATCGCAGCTCTCGGCCAAGCAGCGCCTCGATGGCGGCGACGAGCTGGCTTTCCTGATACGGCTTGCTGAGATAGTCGTTGACGCCGATTTCGATGGCCTTCGCTCGGTGTTTCTCGCCGGAGCGCGACGTGATCATGATGATAGGCAGGTGCTTCACCTTCGGATCGTTCCGCACATGCGTCGCAAACTGGTAGCCGTCCATGCGCGGCATCTCGATGTCGAGCAGGATGATATCGATTTCGTGATCCTGCATCACCGTGATCGCGTCGAGACCGTCGCGCGCGGTCAATACTCTTGCGCCGCGGCGCTCCAACAAGCGCTGGGTAACCCTGCGCATCGTGATCGAATCGTCGACGACGAGTGCCGTCGTTTGGCGCGCGACCGGGGGTGGTGCGACGGGAGTCGGGACCTCGACGCCTTTCTGCGCCCGCACCAACGTGCCGGCGTCGAGAATCATGATGACTCGGCCGTCGCCGAGAATGGTTGCACCGGTCACACCAGCGACACTCGCGATGTGGGGGCCGAGCGTCTTGACCACGATCTCGCGGCTGCCTTCGAGCGAATCCGTAAGGAGCGCTGTCGAGGCATCGCCCGCGCGCACGAGCACGAGCGAGACGGCATTCTCCTCTTCCGGCAGCGCCGACGGCGCCGCGCCGACGAGGCTGCCGAGATGTTGAATGCGGTAGGTGACGCCGCCGTAGTCGAGCCTCGGCTCGTCCTCCGTCAGGTGTTTTAGAATCTTCTCGCGCGACACGCGCGTGATGCCTTCCACCGTCGGCAGAGGCAATGCGAAAGTCTCCTCTCCAACGTTGACTATCAGCGCGTGGGTGATGGCGAGCGTGTATGGCAAACGGATCAGGAACCGGCTTCCCTGCCCAGCCGTCGTCTCGATCCGCATCGAGCCGCCGAGCTTCTTGACCTCGCTGTCGACGACGTCCATGCCGACACCGCGACCCGCGGCCTGCGTGAGCTCGCCCGCCGTGCTGAAACCCGGCTGCAAGATCAGCTCCATGGCCTGCTCGTCGCTGATCTGACGATTCTCCGCGATCAGCCCCTGCTCGTACGCCTTGCGCCTGATCGCTTGCAGATTCAAGCCGGCGCCGTCATCGCTGACCTCGATCAGCACCTCGGAACCTTCGCGCTTCAACTTCAAACGAACTTGTCCGATTTCGGGCTTGCCCTTCTTGGTGCGCGTTGCGGGATCCTCGATGCCGTGCACGACGGCGTTGCGCAGCAGGTGCTCGAAGGGAGGCAGCATGGTCTCGAGAACCTGCCGATCGAGCTCGCTGTTCTCGCCCTCCACCACGAGCTCGGCGGACTTGCGCGTGTCGGCACAAGCCTGGCGAACGATTCGCTGCAGACGTGAGACATGCCGTTGGAACGGCACCATCCGCGTTTGCATCAAGCCGTCCTGCAGCTCCGCCGTAACCCGCGCTTGCTGCTTCAACAGTGTATCGGTCTCCGTCGTCAACCCGTGCAGCAGCTCGTTGATGCTGGCCACGTCGTTGGCCGACTCCGCGAGCGCGCGCGAGAGCTGCTGAATCGTCGAGTACCGGTCGAGCTCGAGGGGGTCGAAGTCGCGTTCGCTCGTAACGTCATCCTGATGCCGATGCAGAATCTGAGCCTCGGTCTCGGCTTCGAGCTTGCGCAGCTGGTCGCGAAGCCTTGATACGGTCTGGCCAAGCTCGCCAAGATGGAACTCGATCGAGTGCAGCTGCTGATTGAGCCGCGATTGAAAAATATTGATCTCACCAGCGCCGTTCAGCAGCGCGTCGAGCAACCCCGCATCGACGCGTGCCATTTCCGCGCGCTCGGCGCTGCGCAAGTCCACCGGGGCTGCGGCGACGGCGACTTGCAGCACGGGCTGCGGTCCGGTCTGCGCAATGGGCTCCGCCTCTTCGGCGGAAATCGGCTCGATGACAGTCGCGTCGTTCTCGACGAGCGCCGGCTCCTCCGCGAGTGGCTCTTCCACGAGGAAGGGCTCTTCGATCGTCGGCTCTTCGACCGGCTGGCGCGCCGCTTCGCTCGGCTGCAGGCCGGCCGATGCAATGTCGATCGATTCGAGCTCCGCGAGGTCCTCCTCGGTGAGCT
This sequence comes from uncultured Gammaproteobacteria bacterium, assembly GCA_963744305.1. Classification (GTDB taxonomy): domain Bacteria; phylum Pseudomonadota; class Gammaproteobacteria; order Steroidobacterales; family Rariloculaceae; genus FEN-1219. The sequence continues at coordinate 185,474 of CAVUTF010000040.1, read as the reverse complement.
GCAGATTGCCGGTGTCCTCGATATCGATAACTGCTGCGGCTGGCGGCGGCGACGACGCCTGGACCGGGACCTCGACGGGCGCAACCGGCCGCGCGGCGACAGGTACGAGGGCGGCGCCCGCCGCAAATGCTTCGAGCTCGGCGACCAGCTCGGCCACGCTTCCGACGTTTCCGGCCTCGATCCTCTCGCGCATGTGATGCAGCTGATCGAGGCAACGCTGCACGACGTCGATCGCCGGCCCGTCGACCCGGCCGGACGCCATGGCGGTGACGACAGTCTCGAGCGCATGGCTCAAATCGCCCATCGCCGTGATGCCGGCCATCCGTGCCCCGCCCTTGAGCGTATGCAGCAACCGCTGCAGCTCGACGAACGCCGACTGCTCTTGGCCTTGGCGCACCTGCTGCAGCGCAAGCTCCGCGTTGTCGAGGATTTCGGCAGCCTCCTCGGCAAAGATGCCGGCGATCTCCGGATCGAACGGCGCGGCCTCCGGAGCTGCTCGCGGCGGCTCGGCGCCCGGTTCCTCGGGCACTGCAATGGCCTGCGGTGCGGCGGCGAGCGCATCGAGCGAGCGGAGCAAATCCGGCACCGGCGCGATATTCCTCCTTCGCGGTGAGGCAGTCGGCCATCTTCTGGATCTGCACCGCAGCGGAGCGCAGCACGGTCAATCCTGCGCGCGTCAACCCTGAGCCTGCCTCATAGTGGCGCCGCAAGTGCTCGGCAAGCGGGCCCGCGAGCGACATCGCCGGCTCGAAGCCAGCCATTCGAGCGCTGCCGAGCAGCGTGTGACACGCGCGGTAGAGGGGTTCCTCGACGGCGGGCGCCTCGGGCAGCGCCTCGGCCGTGTCGAGATAATCGCGAATCACCTCGAGATGCCCGCGCATCTCCTTGACGAAGATATCGGCGAGCACCGGATCCATGCCGTGGGCATCGGGCGCGGCGCCCGCGTCCGACAGAACGGCAACACGCAGCGACTGTCCGGTGAGGCTTTCCGCTTCCGGGTCCCCTTCGGCGAACGCTTCGGCCTGCTTCATCAGGAGGTGAACGTCCACCTTCGGCGGTACGCCGATCTCGAGCTGCTCGAGTAGCTGCGGCAGCGCCTTCGTCGCTTCGGCGATGAACGCGATCATCGCAGTCGAAGCGTCGAGCGTCTGGTTGATGAGGCGATTCAGAAGGTTCTCGATATTCCACGAGAACTCGGCGATAAGCTGTGCGCCGACCATCCGGCCGCTACCTTTCAACGTGTGGAACGAGCGGCGAACCGAGATCAAGGCCTCGGAGTTCGCGAGATTCGCGGTCCACTGCGGTAGGAATCGCTGGATGTTGGCAATCTCCTCCTTCGCCTCTTCGATGAAGATTTCAAGGAGCTCCGGATCGGATCGCTCCTCGTCGACCTCCATGACGGACGGCGGCGGAGCTTCGGGCACCGGCTTCGGCTTCGGGGGCTCGGTCGGCACCGCGCGTACGGCCCGTGCAGCCGGCAGCGTCTCGAGGAGGTCTAGGCAACGTTCGGCGTTGTCGAGCATGTACCACGGATCGCTACGTCCGGAGCTCACGGTCTCCATGTAGTACTCGACGCTCACGATCGCGTCCGCAAGGCGCTCCAAATGCTCCGGCCTGAGTGCCGCCGTGCTCGGCGCGAGCCGAGTGGCGATCACTTCGCCGATCCTTTCCACGACCTTGACGGCTTTCGTCTTGTTGAGCATCAACAGCCCGGCAACGATGCCCCGAAGCTGCGGCTTGACCTGATCGAGCGCGCGAACATCGCCCGGCCGGTCTACTAGCTGGATGACGGACTCCTTGATCTTGGCGAGATTGACGATGCACTCGCCCATGACCGCGTGCGTCACTTGCCGGTGCTGCGTGTCCTCGTCGGACTCCGGCGGTGCCTGCGCACCATCGCCGGGCATCACTGCACTGACAAGTTCGCGATCGAGAGCGTCTTCCACGTCCAACAATGTTGCGGCGACCTTCTCGAGCACCGTGGGGTCCTTGACCTTGTTCTCCGCGATGATCGCGCTCAATTCCTTGGTCTCGTGCTGGATATGGTCCCTCGCCTTCTCCAAACCGAGCACACCCAACGTGTCGCTGATCTTCTTCAGCATCTCCAGTTGCGGCTCGAGCTTGCCGATGTCCTGCATCCCGGTGCGCACAAAAATGTCGAGCACGTCTTTCACGGCGCCGAGGTCTTCCTTGATCGCTTGAGCGACGGTGCGCATCAGCTTGACGCTCGGGCCCGCCAAACCCTCGCGCGCCTGCTCGATCTGCTCCTCGCCGGGGAGCATCTCGCTCAGGTTGTAGGTCTGTCGGACGGCGCGGATCCGCTCGTGATCGGAAGCGGCGCGCGCGACGTAATAGAGGAGGCTGTTGACGAGATCGACGGGAGGAGTGTCCACGAGCGCCGCTTCGCCGCCGTCGATGAGGCGCTTGAGCTGCCGATCGGCCTGCCCGATGAGGCGCTTCAAGGTCACGCTCGCCTCGAGCCCGTTGCCGCGGATTGCGATCAGCACGGCAGCGAGCACCGCCCAGAGCTGGCGGACCTGCTCGGTGGCGGCCACCTTTTCCAATCCGGTGCTGATCCTGAGCAGCTCGTCGACGTTTCGCGTCACATCGACGCCGCGAATCCAGCCGAGCAAGGCTGTCTGGAACGAAGGACGAAGCCGTTGCGCGGCGCGCTCGAACTCTCGGCCGGTTCCGACGACCGTCGTCGGGGCGTGCCGGGCCTGCAAATGGCGCTCGAATGGGCCCGTGTTCAGCAGCAGCAAGGTGCCTTCCGACAACGAGGGCTTGTCGCGTGCAACTCGCAGATCATTCAGTAGCGGCAGCAGCACTAGTGCGACGTCTTTGCCGCCCGAGAGCAATCGCTCGAGATAGGCGGGTAGCTGCACCATCGCGCGCGTCAGCGCTTCGACTCCGGCCTCCGCCTTCTCATTCTCGCTGGTCTCGGCGAAACGCCGGCAAGTGTGCTCCATCTCTTCGGCAAGCAGTGCCGCCCCGTGGATCTCGACGATCTTCAGGGCGCCGCGCGCCAAGTGCAGTAGGTCGGCCGTCCGCAACAGCGCGTCGCGCCCGGAATGCCCGTCGACGTAGTCTTCGAGCTCGCGGCGTGCCGCGTCGAGCGTGTTGCCGAGCTCGCGGTTGACTAGGTCGAGCGAGTGGGCCGCGAGGTCGTCCATCGAACCGACTGACATTGCGAACCGTTCCATTTAGCCCGACTGGCGGCGGCGCTCGGGCACTTCGGCCTCGCGTTCGCTGGTGACCACGGCCGCCTCACCGCGCTGCAAAGTCGCCGCGATGCGGGCCTGGCTCAGCACGCCGGTGTTCGTGCCTTGATCGGGGAGCGTGAACCCCGCAACCGTGCGCCGCAGCTGCGACGCCAGCTCGGAAAGCTTACTGATCGCGCCCGACGTCGCGCTCGTGGACTCCGTCATCTTCGAGCTGATCTCGCGCAGGACGTGCATGTTCTTCGTGATGGCACCGGCTTCGCCGGTCTGCTCCTTCGAGGAGCTCGAGATGTTGTGCACGAGACTCGCGATCTGATGCGACACCTGCTCGATCTCGTCGAGGGCAGCCCCTGCGTTCTCAGCGAGTAGCGCGCCGCCGACGACGTCGGTCGTGCTCCGTTCCATGGACACGACGGCCTCGTTCGTGTCTGACTGGATCGTGCTGACCAGCACCTCGATCTTCTTCGTGGCGTTGGTCGAGCGCTCCGCGAGCTTCTGTACCTCGTCGGCGACGACCGCGAAACCGCGGCTCGCCTCGCCTGCACGCGACGCTTCGATCGACGCGTTGAGCGCGAGGATGTTGGTTTGCTCAGCGATTTCCTCGATGAGCTCGACGATGTTACCGATCTCCTGCGAGCTCTCGCCAAGGCGCTTGATGCGCTTCGACGTGTCTTGAATTGTCTCGCGGATCGTATTCATGCCGGCGATCGTGCGCCGGACCGCCTCGCCGCCCTTGTGTGCGACCTCGACGGCGTGCCGTGCCACGTCCGAGCAGCGTTCGGCGTTACCCGACACCTCCTCGATCGAGGATGCCATACGGCCCATCGAATCCGAGGCCGCGGCGGCCTGCTTCGCTTGTGTTTCGCTCGAGCGCACGAGCTGCCGTGAGCTCGCCTCGGTTTGCTTTGCCGCGGCATCAACGAGAATCGCCGAGTCGTTTACGGTGGCGACGAGCTCGCGTAGCGCCTCGATCGCATAATTGATGGAGTCCGCGATCGCTCCCGTGATGTCTTCGGTCACCGTCGCCTGCACGGTCAGGTCGCCGTCGGCGAGGTTCGACAGCTCGTCGAGCAGGCGCAGGATGGCCTGTTGGTTGCGTTCGTTCTGCTCCGATTGGATCTCGGCAGCGCGGCGGAAATCGCGCGCGCGGTAGTAGACGAACATCATCAGCAAAACGAGTGCGAGCGCCGCTCCGACGAGCGCGAGCGGCAGCGGAATACCCGCGGGCGCGATGTCGATCTCTCCCGGCCCCGCCCCGCCAAGATCCATGCCGCGGTACGCGGTGAACAGATCAGCCGCCGCAGCGTCGAATTGGCGGAGCGCGCTTTCCGCGGTCGCGAGCTGGTCGGCGTTCGCAACGATCGTGCCGATCGAGTTGCGCGTCTCCTCGAAGACGCGGGTCGCGGCTTCGAGGTTGCTCTGCGCCGCTTCGCCCTGCACGGGCGCCAGATCGAGCGTGGTGTCCTCGCCCCGCAGTCCGCGGATGATTTGCGCCAGATACTGCTCGGAGTCGCTGAGACGCTGAACGGACGCGGCGGTGGACGTCGCGGTCGTGAGCGCGCGGGCGTTTTGCTGAATGGTTTCCACTGCCAGCTCGAAGCGCTCGAGGTGCGACTGGTTGGCCGCGAGATCGGCCGGAGTCAGCACGCTCACCAGGTTGCCCGTGGCCGCGAGCAGGTCGGGCGCGAGCGTTTGCACATGCTCGCGCGCCGCGTGCAGCTCGATCAGGGCGTCGCGCGATTCGAGCACTTGGCCCAAGTTCGCCGTCACGTCGCTCCAGGCGGGATCCGCGGCAAGCCGCCGAGCCGCCGCCGGCGCGTTCGCGTCGCCCGCGACCGCCTCGCGCAGCTGCGCAAGCTCCGTCCGACCCTGAGCGATCTGGTCGAAGCTCGCGGAGTCGCCGCCCACCGCCGCGCGCAATTGGGCCCGCGTCGCTTGAGTGAGCGCGATCAGGCGGCTGACACGGCTCTCGACCGGCGTCCCTGTATCGGCGCCGCCCAGCCATACCGCGACTGCCGTCGCGACCAAGACGAGCGCCAGAGGATGCCCAGCGGCGGCAACAGTTTCGGCCAAGGACTTGATTTGACCATGTGCTGTCCTTTACGCCTTTACCGTTTCACCGGCGGTCAGGAATTGCTGATCGGCGAGCAGCTTCAAGAAGCTGAATCGCGGCCACACTTCGGAACCGCGCCGGTAGCAACCCTCTAGATAATGTTCACAGCGGATCACCGCGGCGGGTGTCTCGTCGCGATAGTCGGCGGGGCCAAAGCGCCGAAATCCGACGACCTCGTCGACGATGAGGCCGGTAGGCACTTCGCGGCTCGCGACTATCAAGATACGGGCGTGGCGTTCCGCGCTAGCGCTGCCGGCCCCAAGAAACGCCTTGAGATCCACTACCGTCAGCAGCTGGCCCCGCAAGTTGGCGATACCGCGCAGCCAAGGCTTGGCGCCCGGCACGCGCGTAACCTGCTCCGGTACCGGCAACACCTCGCGCACGTCGCCGCGGCTCGAGACGAAGCTTTCCGCGCCGAGCCGAAAGCCGATGCCGACCCATTCGTCTGCGGCCGCTGGAGCGCCATCCCGAGCCGCAATGGCCGCTCGTGCGAGCCGTTCCAACTCCATCAGCAGCTCGAACGGTTGCTCGGCGAGCGCCTGTAAGTTCAAGCGGGTTGTCCTTCGGAGCGATCGAGTACTTCTTGCGCCTTGGCCACCAACACCGCCTCGGTAACCGGCTTCACGAGATAATCCACGGCGCCCTGGCGCATGCCCCAGATGCGGTCAGTCTCCTGGTCCTTCGTGGTAATCATCACGACTGGAATCGCTTTGGTTTGCGGATCGCGGGTCAGTGCGCGCGTCGCCTGAAAGCCGTTGACGCGCGGCATCACGACGTCCATGAAAATCAAATCCGGCCGCACTTCGCGCGCGAGGCTGATGCATTCGGAACCATCGGCCGCGGAAACCGTGTCGAACCCGTGCTTCTCCAGCGCAGTCTTCAAGACGTGCACCTCGGTCGGAGAGTCGTCGACAATCATGATCAACGCCATACGTTTGCCCTTAGCGTGGCGCTTACTTCGTCACGTGACTGTGGATGGCTCCCAACAGCTCGTCCTTCGTGAAGGGTTTCGTTAGGTATTGCTCCGATCCGACGAGGCGACCCCGGGCCCTGTCAAACAGGCCGTCCTTGCTCGACAACATGATGACCGGCGTGTCCTTGAAGCTGCGGTTGTGCTTGATCAGCGAGCACGTCTCGTAGCCGTTCAATCGCGGCATCATGATGTCGACGAAGATGATGTCCGGACGATGATCGGCGATTTTGGAGAGCGCATCGAAGCCGTCGACGGCCGTGAATACTTCACAACCCTCCTTGGCCAAGAGCGTCTCCGCCGTCCTGCGGATTGTTTTGCTATCGTCGATGACGAGGATCTTCAGACCCTGCAGACGCATCTTAGGGCTCACCGCACTCGACACTCAGGTTCTCCCCACGCTGGCTGGTCAGCCGCCGCCCCCACGAAAGCCGCGAGCCCCTTACGACTCAACGCGCCCTTTTAACATATCGGCAAGATGCCTTCCATCGACTCGACCGCAGAAGTCGATTCGCAGACCGGCGCGCTCTTCCGCGCCATTCGGCCGACGCTCTTACCCATGCCGCCCGAGGGCCGCTGAGTAATCAGGTATGGTAGCGTTGCGAACTTTGGCAAGACTGCGAACCCGCTCACGCTAAGAACGAGTAAGACCCGATGAGAAAGCCACCGCGCCTCGTGGGCGTCGTCATGGACCCGATCGACACGATCAAGCCGAAGAAGGACTCGACTTTGGCGATGCTTTTGGCTGCGCAGCGCCGCGGTTGGCATTGTATTTACTTTCGTCAAGGGGATCTCGCAGTCCGCGACGGCGCGCCGCTCGGTCATGGCTGTAGGTTGAGGGTGCGGGACGACCCCGACGACTGGTTCGAGATCGGCGAGCCGTGGCGGGGCGGCCTGGAGACGCTGGATGCGCTGCTGATGCGGAAAGATCCGCCGTTCGACATGGAATACGTTTACACGACGTATATCCTCGAGCTCGCAGAGCAGCGCGGGCTGCTCGTCGTCAACAAGCCTGCGAGCCTGCGTGACATCAACGAGAAGGCGTACACGTCGTGGTTTCCGCAGTGCACACCGCCGAGCATCATCACGCGCTCGCGCGAGGATCTCCTCGCGTTTCTGAACGAGCACGGCAAGATCGTCTTGAAGCCGCTGGACGGCATGGGCGGCCGCTCGATCTTCGTCGTGTCCGCGGGTGAGCTCAACGTAAACGTGATCTACGAGACGCTTACCGACTACGGTACGCGATTCACGCTCGCGCAGCGCTACGTACCGGAGATCGTCGCTGGCGACAAGCGGATCTTGCTGATCGACGGCGTGCCGGTGGAGTACGCCTTGGCGCGGATCCCTGCGCCGGGCGAAAGCCGTGGCAATCTCGTCATGGGCGCAACCCCCGAAGGCCGACCGCTGTCGGAACGAGACCGTTGGCTCTGCAGTGAGGTTGGCCCTGTGCTCGCGGCCAAAGGCGTGCTTTTCGCCGGCCTCGACGTCATCGGCGACTACCTGACCGAGATCAATGTCACGAGCCCGACGGGAATCCGTGAATTGGATCGTCAATTCGGAATTGACATCGCTGCTAAGCTCATCGACGCCATCGACCGCCGATTGGCGGTCTAGGAAGGCCCTTGGAGCCTTGCCGTGCGCCCCGAGGGCAGGAGATATAATGCCGGCGGACACGGGTGGGGAATTGAGCGTGCAGAGGATTCCGCGAGAGGCGCCGATCGCCGAGCGCTTGGGATCGACGCTGTTTCTGGCAGCGTTGGTTCATGGCGTCGTGATCCTCGGCGTGACCTTCACGGCCCGATCCCTAGACACGGCGCGGCCGCTGCCGTCCCTCAACGTCACGCTCATCGCGCCGAGCCGGGACGATCTGCCGGCGCCGAAGCACAGCGATTTCATCGCCGAACGGAGCCAGGCAGGCGCAGGCAGCGCGGCGGAAGGCATTCGGCCAACCACGACGTTGGCGGCGGACCACCCACTGACGCAGCTCGGCGATCCGAACGGCGCCGATCTCAATGACGGGACACCACGCGAGCAAACGCCGAGCGCCGAGCAGATCGTGAGCCGCGCTCGCTCCAGCGAGCAGGTGTCGGCGCTGCCGCAGCCGACGGATCAAGCGGCCGAGATGCCGCAGCGCGCAGCGGCGCTCGTCGAGAATGCCGCACAGCAAACGCTAGCGCTCGAGCTCGATGTCCGAGCCCAGCTGCCGAAGTCCTACGACCGCACGTTGATTGCCACACCGAGCACGCAAGAGTCGCTGCTCGCGGGTTACCTGGACAGCTGGCGGCGGCGCGTCGAACGGATCGGCACGACTCATTTTCCTTCCCAGTTCCTCGACGGCCGCGAGCTCGGGCGGCCGACGCTGGAAGTGACGATCGCGAGCGACGGTCGTCTCGAAGACATTGTCGTGCGGCGCTCCTCCGGCGACAAAGCCCTCGACCAAGCGGCTCTGCGGATTCTGCGACTGGCGGCACCGTTCGACGCACTGCCTGACCACATCCGCGCGCAGTACGACCGCCTTTCATTCGCGTACGAGTGGGATTTTTTCAACGGCGTCCAGCCGAGCCCCGAGGCCGACGCCTCGACTGGGCAGGCGGCGTCCGAATAGCCACTCGCGCGTAAGCATTAATCGATCCGGCCAACGATGCTAGGATAGCGGGGGAACGCAAGCGAGCCTCTCGACTCGACGGGACATGATCATGCGGTCGCTGCAGGACCACTTTCTGATCGCGATGCCCGCCATGGGCGATCCGAATTTCAACGAGACCGTGACGTACGTGTGCAAGCACGACGCCGACGGCGCCCTCGGCATCATCATCAATCGGCCAACCGAGATGTCTCTGCGCGAAGTGTTCGCGCAGCTCGCGCTCGAAGTTCGCGACGAGCGCCAGGCCCTGCGCCCCGTGCTCTCCGGAGGCCCAGTCGCGCGCGACCGCGGGTTCGTGCTGCACCGGTCCACCGAAGGCTACGATTCCACGCTGCGCGCGGGCGACGACATCCGCGTGACGGTATCGCAGGACATCTTGGGCGCGCTTGCGCGAGGCGATGGCCCCGATCCGGTGCTGGTCGCGCTCGGCTACGCGGGGTGGCGAGCCGGACAGCTCGAGGCAGAGCTTGGTGCGAATGCCTGGCTCAGCGTGCCCGCGGATCAAGCCATTCTTTTCGAAACGCCGTTCGAGCAGCGTTGGACTGCCGCGATCGGCTTGCTGGGAGTCGATATTCACCAGATCACGACGTATGCCGGCCACGCATAACGGCGCGCTTAGGATGCGGGCGTGAGGGCCAACAGCGACGGGAATATCCTGCTCGCATTCGATTTCGGTCTTCGTCGCCTCGGGGTCGCCACCGCCAATCTGCAGACGCGCACGGCGTCACCCTTGACGACGCTGCACGTGAGCCGCGACATACCATGGGCGGATCTTGACCGTGTCATCGGTGATTGGCGCCCCGCGCAATTGGTCGTGGGTTTGCCGGCCGGCGACGGCGCCGCAGAGATCGCGGCTCGAGTCCGCGAATTCGTCGCCGAGCTCACCGAGCGCTACCGATTGCCCGTAGCGACGGTCGACGAGACGTTGACCTCGGCGGCCGCACGCAGCGAGCTCAATATGAGCCGCCGCTCCGGATTCTTGCGTCGCCGCGTCGGCAAAGGTCACACCGACCGTGTCGCCGCCTGCTTGATTGCCGAGCAATGGATGAACGAGAGCTGAAGCGATGGATGTCGATCAGCTCAACGAACGCGGCGACCTGCGCCACTTGATCAGCCTCGCCGAGCTTCCGCGCAGCCACCTGGAGCAGATTCTCGAGCACGCATCGCGCTACCGCACTCCGGTTGGCAGGCCGGCTCCTCGCGACGACGTGCTGAAGGGGCGTACGGTCGCGAACCTGTTCTTCGAAGCGAGCACCCGCACGCGCGCATCGTTCGAGCTCGCTGCGAAACGGCTGCGCGCCGACGTTCTCAACCTCGACGTGAACATGTCATCGCGCGCCAAGGGCGAGAGCATCATGGACACGATCTTTACGTTGCAGGCGATGCAGGTTGACGTGTTCGTAGTTCGCGACGCTGGCACGGGAGTGCCCGCGAGAATCGCGCAGCAAGTGGCGCCGCACGTCTGCGTTCTCAACGCGGGCGAATCCGATGTTTCGCACCCGACTCAGGGTCTGCTGGATTTGATGACGGTGCAGCGGCACAAAGGCGACCTTGCGGGGCTTCGTGTCGCGATCGTCGGCGACATCAAGCACTCGCGTGTCGCGCGTTCCGCGTACCAGGCGTTCACGAAATTCGACGTCGGCGAGCTGCGCCTCGTCGGTCCCGAGGAGCTCCTGCCCGAGGCCGAGGAATTCGGCGGCGCAGTGCGCCGAACCGATCTCGCCGAGGGCATCGAGGGTGCAGACGTCATCATGGCGCTGCGAGTGCAGAAGGAACGCTTCGCCGAGCTAGGCGACATTCCCGATCCGCAGGAGTACTTCCGCCGCTACGGGCTCACGCACGAGCGCTTGCGACATGCCAAGCGCGACGCGATCGTCATGCACCCCGGGCCGATGAACCGCGGCGTCGAGATCGAGAGCGCCGTCGCAGACGGTCCGCAGTCCGTGATTCAAGAGCAAGTTACGAATGGTCTCGCGGTCCGAATGGCGGTGCTCGCCCTCGTTCACCGGCACATCGCCGCGGCCACCGGGCCGAAGTGATGAGCCCGCCCGCGAGCCGCGGCACCGTCGTCCTCGAGCAAGCGCGAATCCTCGCGCACACGGCGCATGCCGGCAATCAATACATCTTGCGCGTGCACGCGCCGCAAGCCGCGGCGCGGGCGCAACCGGGCAGCTTCGCTCACCTGACTTGCGCGGCGTCGGTGCCGCTGCGCCGGCCGCTATCGATCATGCGCGCGGATGCGGAACGCGGCGCGCTCGAGTTTCTCTACAAACCGATCGGAGCCGGCCTCAAGAAGCTGGCCGAGCGCGTGCCCGGAAACGAGCTCAGCTTGCTCGCGCCCATCGGGCGCGGATTCTCGCCGCGCGTCGACCGGCCTCGATGGCTTCTGATCGGAGGTGGTGTCGGGATTCCGCCGATGATCTTCCTCGCCGAGAGCGCGCGGGCACGCGCGCACTTGCGGCCGATCGTGCTGATGGGCTCCGAGGTCCCTTTCCCGTTCGAGCTCGCTGCCTCCGCACTCGCTCTGCCCGGCGTCCCAGCGGAAGCGTCTCATGCTGTGATGCTGCTCGAAGGCTGGCAAGTACCCTCGCGGCTTGCAAGCCTCGCTGGACTTCCAGGCTGCTATCGCGGGTACGTCACGGAGCTCGCCCGTACGCACCTAGCGGCGCTGTCCCCGCGCGAGCTTCGCGAAACGCAAGTATTCGGGTGCGGCCCGGGACCGATGCTTCGCTCGACCGCGGCGCTCGCGCGCGAATTCGACCTGCCGTGTCAGCTCGCGCTCGAGGAGTACATGGCTTGCGGAATCGGCGGCTGCGCCGGTTGCACGGTCCTGCTCCAAACTGCGGATGGCCCCGCGATGAAGCGCGTGTGCGTCGACGGCCCGGTGTTCGATGCGCGCGAAGTCTTCCCTGACGCAGCGCTCAGCCGAAGTTGATTTTAGCCTCGAGGTTGCTGCGCGAATCCGCGTTCGACAGCGCTTCTTCCATGCTGATGGCGCCGCGCCGGTAGAGGTCGAACAACGCCTGGTCGAAGCTCTGCATGCCCGGCTCTTTTGTGTCCTTGAACGCTTCTTTGACGCTGCTGATATCGCCTTTGAGGATCATTTCCGAGATATGCGGCGTGTTGAGCATGATTTCGACCGCCGCCACGCGTTTGCCGTCTTTCCCACGCACCAATCGCTGCGAGATGATCACGCGGATGTATTGCGCCAGATCCATCAGCACCTGCTTGTGCTGGTCGTTCGAATACATGTTGATGATCCGATCCAGGGTTTCCGGCGAGTTGTTCGCGTGCAGCGTCGCGATCGCGAGATGACCGGTACCCGCGAGATCGATCGCGGCCTGCATCGTCTCGCGGTCCCGAATCTCGCCGATCAGGATGACGTCAGGCGCCTCGCGCATGGCGCTGCGCAGCGCGCGATGGTACGAGTGCGTGTCGAGTCCAACCTCCCGCTGGTTCACAATCGACTTCTGATTCGAGTGCAAGAATTCGATCGGATCCTCGATTGTCACGATGTGCGACGCAGAGTTCTTGTTGCGATGATCGATCATCGCCGCCAAAGTCGTCGACTTGCCGGAGCCGCTGGCGCCGACCATGAGGATCAAGCCGCGCCGCAGCATGATCATGTCCTTGAGTATCTCGGGCATGCCGAGCTCTTCGAGCTGCGGCAGCTCCGGAGTGATGAACCGCAGCACCATTGCGACGTTGCCGCGCTGGTGAAAGACATTGACGCGGAAGCGGCCTAGCCCCGGCTCGGACAACGCGAAATCGATCTCCAGATCCTTCGTGAACGTCTCGAGCTGCGTTTCGTTCATGAGCTCGAGCGCCGCTTGGCGCACCATCTTCGGCGAAAGCTCGACCTGATTGACGGGCATGATCTTGCCGTCGATCTTGATCATGACGGGCGAATAGGTGGTGAAAAAGAGGTCCGAGGCCTTCTTGTCCACCATTAGCTTGAAAAGTGGCTTGACGTTCATCGGAGCGCTGTCATCGACGCTAGGAGCTTGTCCGAGTCATGATCAAGGACACTCCCAGCTAGAAACGGGCTGACTTCTCTTCCTCGGCCAACTCCAAGCTCTCTGCCTGCTCGGCAGCCGCGGACGCCTCGCGTTTGCTTTGCAGCTTGATCCGGAGGCGCAGCTCATTCTTCGAGTCCGCGTTGCGCATGGCTTCCTCGTAAGAAATGGAGCCGTCCTCATAGAGCTGGAACAGCGCCTGGTCGAATGTCTGCATGCCGAGCCGGTTGGACTTCGCCATGATGTCCTTGATCATCGCAACTTCGCCGCGGAAGATCAGGTCGCTGATGAGCGGCGACGCAAGCATGATCTCCATCGCCGCCACGCGCCCCATCTTGTTATCGCGCGGAATCAGCCGCTGCGAGATCATCGCCGTGATGTTCAGCGAGAGATCCATCAGGAGCTGGTGACGCCGTTCCTCGGGGAAAAAGTTGATGATGCGATCGAGCGCTTGGTTGGCGCTGTTCGCGTGCAGCGTCGCGACGCATAAATGGCCCGTCTCGGCGAACTGGATGCCGTACTGCATCGTCTCGCGATCGCGAATCTCACCGATCATGATCACGTCGGGCGCTTGACGCAGAGTGTTCTTGAGCGCGTTGTGCCAGCTTTCCGTGTCGACGCCGACCTCGCGATGCGTGATGACGCAACCGCGATGCGGATGGACGTACTCGACCGGATCTTCGATCGTGATGATGTGGCCGCGGCTGTTCTCGTTACGAAAGCCGATCATCGCTGCCAGCGTGGTGGATTTGCCGGAGCCCGTGCCGCCGACGACGAGGCACAAGCCGCGTTTGGTGAGCGCCACGTCTTTCAGCTGCGCCGGTAGCTCAAGGTCCTCGAAACGTGGGGATCTTGGTCACGATGGTGCGGATCACGGCGCCGACGTGACCCTGCGCGACGAATGCGCTCACGCGAAAACGCCCGATTCCTTGCGGCGCGATCGCGAAGTTGCACTCCTTGGTCGCATCGAATTCCTTCGCCTGCTTGTCGTTCATGATCGACCGCACGATCAATGAGCTCTGTGCGGAGGTCAGCGGCCGATCGGCGAACGGCTTGATCGCGCCGTCGATCTTGATCGCCGGCGGAAAGTCTGCAGTTATGAAGAGGTCGGAACCGTTGTTCTCGACCATCTTCTTGAGCAAATTCTGAGTCAGCCGTACTGCTTGATCGCGTTCCATCGCAACGCGCTCCTTTCCGATTCGGACCTGCGCCTAAAAGTTCTCTTTGTTGACTGCCCTGAACCGAGCTTCTTCTTTCGTGATGAGGCCCTTCATCATCAGTTCTTGCAGGTTTTGATCGAGCGTTTGCATGCCCTGGGCCTGGCCCGTTTGAATGGCGGAATACATTTGCGCAATCTTGCCCTCGCGGATCAGATTACGGATCGCCGGACTGCCGATCATGATCTCGTGCGCCGCGATTCGACCGCCGCCGATGCGTTTCAAAAGCGTCTGCGAGATCACCGCGCGCAGCGACTCGGACAGCATGCTGCGCACCATTTCTTTTTCCGCCGCCGGGAACACGTCGACGACACGGTCGATCGTCTTCGCCGCCGAGCTCGTGTGCAACGTGCCGAACACCAAGTGGCCGGTTTCGGCGGCCGTGAGTGCCAAGCGGATCGTCTCGAGGTCGCGCATCTCACCGACGAGAATCACGTCGGGATCTTCGCGCAGCGCCGAGCGCAACGCCTCGCTGAAACCAAGCGTGTCCCGATGAACTTCGCGCTGATTGATCAAAGAGCGCTTGCTCTCGTGCACGAACTCGATCGGATCCTCGATCGTAATGATGTGATCCGGGCGGTTGTCGTTCACGTAGTCCACCATGGCGGCCAGCGTCGTCGATTTTCCCGATCCGGTCGGTCCCGTCACGAGCACCAAACCGCGCGGATGCATCGAGATGTCTTTGAAGATGCGAGGCGCGGCCAGATCGTCCAAACTCAAGATCGTCGACGGAATCGTACGAAACACCGCTGCGCAGCCGCGATTCTGATTGAACGCATTCACGCGAAAACGCGCGAGCTTCGGGATTTCGAAAGAGAAGTCAGTCTCGAGAAACTCTTCGAAATCCTTACGCTGTTTGTCGTTCATGATGTCGTATACCATACTGTGCACTTCCTTGTGCTTCAGTGCTGGCATGTTTATCCGCTTGACATCGCCGTCGACGCGAATGATCGGCGGGACTCCCGACGACAAATGCAAATCCGAGGCGTTGTTCTTTACGGCGAACGCGAGTAGTTGCGCGATATCTACGGCGGCCATGGCGATCCTTTAGAGGGCACGGGTTATGGCGTCGTGCGGGCTTACATAAGGCGTTGCTAGTATAACTAAGGGCTGCCGGCAAAGCGTGACTCAAATCACGGACCATTTGGTGGATATCCGCGAGCGAGTTGCACGTGCAGCGATGCTGGCGCAACGCGCGCCGGCAAGCGTCACCATCGTAGCCGTAAGCAAGCAGCAACGACAGCGGGGCGATCGCCGCGGCATTCGATGCCGGTCAGCAGCATTTCGGTGAGAGCTACGTGCAAGAATCCATTCCGAAGATGGCGCAGCTCCGGGAGCTTGCGATCACGTGGCACTACATCGGCCACGTGCAAGCGAACAAGACGCGTGCGATCGCGGAAACGTTCCAGTGGGTGCACACCGTCGATCGTGAGAAAATCGCCGCGCGGCTGAGTGCGCAGCGGCCATACTTCGCGCCGCCCTTGAATGTGCTGATCCAAGTCAATCAAGCGGCGGAGGCGCAAAAAGCCGGCGTACCCGAAGGTGCCGTAGCGAGTCTCGCACGGTCGATCCGCAGCCTCCCGCGCCTCACGCTGCGCGGGCTCATGACGATTCCGCCCGCGGCCAGCACGGCCGACGAGTCGCGTGCGTGGTTCGCACGGCTCGCGGCCCTGCGCGAGCGTCTCGCGGCCGAGGGCATAGCGATGGACACGCTGTCGATGGGGATGTCCCACGACTTCGAGATCGCGATCGCCGCGGGCTCCACGTGCGTACGCATCGGTACCGCGATTTTCGGGCCGCGCCGAGCCGCATCCGCCTGACAACACGAGCCGAGGCTGCCATGTTATCGTGCCGTCGGCGCGGCTCTTCTTCGAGCTTTTTCGATGCAAAACTCGCTGCTGTTTCTCGTCCAGACGATCGGTGATTTGTATCTATCGATGTACCTGTTGCGCTTCATCCTCCAGTGGGTGCGGGCCGACTATTACAACCCGCTCGCGCAGTTCGCATTGAAGGTCACTAATCCGCTCGTGATACCGGCGCGCAGATTGCTGCCGAGCGCCGGCGGCATCGATCTACCGACATTGGTCGTGCTGATCGCCCTCGAGGCGTTGGTCACGTGGCTGCTGATCGCGCTGAGCGGCATACAGGTGCCGATCACTTGGTTTGCGTTGTATGTGCTCCTTCGGCTCGTAAGCTTGACGCTCTGGTTCTATTTCGTTTCGATTTTCCTCTACGTGATTCTGAGTTGGGTGGGACAGCGCCAGTACAATCCGATCGGAGCGATTCTCGGTGAGATCGTCGAGCCGGTATTGCGTCCCGCGCGACGGATCCTGCCGCCCATCGCCGGACTCGACCTTGCGCCGCTGCTCGTTTTGATTCT
This sequence comes from uncultured Gammaproteobacteria bacterium, assembly GCA_963744305.1. Taxonomy (GTDB): domain Bacteria; phylum Pseudomonadota; class Gammaproteobacteria; order Steroidobacterales; family Rariloculaceae; genus FEN-1219. The sequence goes on along the minus strand of CAVUTF010000040.1, from coordinate 168,913 downwards.
GCTGCAGGCAGCCGCCATCGCTCTGCCGCTGCCCGGACTTCGCTAGACACTGCAGCCGCGCGCGCGTAATGTCGATCCGATAAGCAGTGCACCACGATGTCGTCGTCGCGGCCACGGGAGTCAGGAGGGAAGCATGGGTTCTTTCGCGCGATCGCTTGCCGGGCTGGCCGCATTGTCGGCACTCACGGGTTGCGAGCCAGCATCGCAAGTCGACGTAACCAACACTCTCGAAGGCGTTCTCCCGGCCACTGAGAGCTCGCGAGACTTCGGCGACTACGTCGTCTATTTCAACGCGTTGAATACCGAGCAACTCACGCCCGAAATCGCGCGCCAATACGAGATCGTGCGCAGCAAGAGCCGGGCCTTGCTCAACGTCAGCATCCACCGCAAACAGGGGAGCGGTGCTAGCTCCGCTGTCACCGGCGCCGTGTCCGCTTCGGCCATCAATTTGAATGGCCAACTCAAACCGATGACCTTACGCGAGATCCGGGAAGGCGAGGCCATCTACTATATTGGTGAGCTCGCGATCACCGACGCCGAGATAGTCATTTACACCGTCGACGTGATGCCGATCAACGAGCCGAGCCGTTTCACGGTGCGCTTCAAGAAGCAGTTCTTCGTCGACGAGTGATCACTCGCCTGCAGGCGGCCCGTCCATGGATCCGCCGCGCACCCGATTGCGAATCCTAATGACGTCTCGGTGCGGAACGTACAACAAGTCCGCCACTTTGCGCACGACGTAATCCTCGTGCTTGTCGAGCGTGCGATCGGCGAGCGCCACTTTCCATAGCATCTCGACGACCTGCAGCTTTTCATCTCCCGTGAGCTGCTCGTGCAAGCGGCGGGTGAACGTTTGTAGGGAGACGGCGTGATCGGCAGTCCTCGCCGCCTCTTCGATCAACAGCTTGGTCTCGGACTCGGACAGCTCGAAGAACTGCTGAATGAGCGCGAAAACGACGGCGTCCTCGGTGAGATTTTGCTGGTAGTCCGCCCGCGCAACCTCGATCAACAGCAACGCCGTCGCAACCTGCAGCGCATGGGCCCGGGTCGCGCCGGATTGCGCGGCCGGCTCGCTGAAGGCCTTGTTCAATAGCTCGGAAAGCGATCTCAACATGGCTACGTGCTGGCGTTGTCCGCGAAGTGCGGCGCAAAGAACGCGGCGACTTGCTCCTCGAGCTCGGGAAGCCGGCCGTGAAAGAAGTGGCCCACGCCAACGAGCACAGCCAGCGTCGGTGGTGCGGGCAAGGCGCTCGCCCACGCGATCACCGCGCGCGAGTCCACGATGTCGTCCTCGTCGCCTTGCACGAGCAACCAAGGACATTCCGGCCGCCGGAAATCGGCGGCAATTCTGCTCAAGGCCGGCGCGACGGTGACCAGGCCGCGAGGCTTTAGGTTCTCCGCCGCGGCCAGCGCAACAGCCCCGCCAAAGGAAAAGCCACCGAGATACAGGCGCAGATTGGGCCATTGCGCGCAGCTCCAGCGCGCGACCGCGACCGTGTCGTCGCGCTCGCCGATGCCGTCCGCGTACGCGCCCGTGGACGCTCCGACGCCGCGGAAATTGAACCGCACGGCAATTGCACCCAAGCGGGTGAACGTTCGCGCCAATGTCGTGACTACCTTGTTCTGCATCGTTCCCTGCTGCAGAGGATGCGGATGACAGAGCACGACGATTCCCTTGGCCTCGCCGCGCGGTGACTCGATCAAGGTCTCGAGAGCGCCGGCCGGCCCCAATATTTCGGCGCTGCGCGCGGTCATGATGATGAGGGGGGGTAGTCCGCAGCGTTTGCCGATGACGCTGATCTATTTCTTCGAGCCAGCCGCGAAATCCAGCGACGCCGAGTTGATGCAGTAGCGCAGCCCGGAAGGTTTTGGACCATCGGGAAACACGTGCCCCAAGTGTGCGCCGCAATTCGCGCAGTGGACCTCCTCGCGAACCATGCCGTGGCTCGCGTCGCGCTCCGTCGCGACGGCTGACGGCACCGCGGGCGCCCAGAAGCTCGGCCAACCGGTTCCGGAATCGTACTTGGTGTCCGACTCGAACAGCTCCTCGCCGCACACGGCGCACAGATACATGCCGCTGTCTTTGTGGGCGTAGTACTTGCCGCTGAACGCCGCTTCGGTGCCGCGCTGCTGAGTCACGCGGAACTGCTCGGCCGTGAGCTTCTTGCGCTTCGCTTCGGACCTTGCTTGATCTTTCTCGTCACTCATGCCGGTCACCTCGTGCTCATCGCGGATGATCTCACAGACCAGCGGAAAACCTCATGCGGGCGGAGGAAGCTCGGTCAAGAGCTCGTTCAAGCGCTTGACGAAGGCTGCCGGGTCCGCAAGCGTGCGCCCCTCCGCGAGAACGGCCTGCTCGAACACGAGCAGAGCCAGGCGTTCGAACCGTTGCTCGTTATTTTCCGCATCCATGCGGCGGACGAGGGGATGCGCTGGATTGAGCTCGAGGGCCGGAACAGAAGCAGGGGCCTCGTGGCCGGCCGCCTTCAAGAGCTCACGCATCTGATAACCCAAGTCGTGCTCGCTTAGCACGAGACAGGCGGCAGACTCTTTGAGGCGCTCTCCGATCCTCACCTCCGACACCTGCTCGCGCAGCACACGCTTGACGCGCTTCAACAGTTGCCTGTGCTGCTCCGCGACACTCGACTCGAGCGACGGCTTGACCTTGTCGCCCAACGCCCCCGCGTCGAGGGTGCCGCGCTTGACGTCGCGGAACGATTTACCGTCGAACTCCGTAAGATGCTGCATCACCCATTCATCCAAGCGGTCGGAGAGGAGCAGCACCTCCACGCCGTGCTCCCGAAACGCCTCGAGATGGGGGCTGGACCGCGCAGCGTTCGGCGATTCCGCGACCAAGTAATAAATGACGCCCTGCTCCGGTTTCGCGTCCTCGCAGATACTGCTTCAAGCTTCGATTCTGCTCGATGGCGGTCGAACGCGTCGTATTGAAACGTAGCAGCTTCGCGATTCGCTCGCGGTTGGAGGCATCCTCGACCAGACCTTCTTTCAGCAGCAGGCCGAACTCCTGCCAGAACTTCGCATACTTCTCGGCGTCGTCGCCGGCCATCCGCTCGAGCATATCGAGCACGCGCCGTGTGAGTGCGGCGCGCATAGCCGCGATCGCTTCATCCTGCTGCAGCAGCTCGCGCGACACATTCAAGGACAATTCAGTGGTATCGACGACGCCGCGAACAAAGCGCAGATATAAGGGCAAGAACTGCGCCGCCTGATCCGTGATGAATACCCTTTGAACGTAGAGCTTCACTCCGCGCGGCGCCTCGCGGTTCCATAGATCGAATGGAGCCACCGAAGGGACGTAGAGCAGACTCGAGTATTCGCGCTTGCCCTCCACACGGTTGTGGGTCCAGATCAAAGGATCGCTCGCGTCGTGGGAGATGTGTTTGTAGAACTCCTTGTATTCCTCGTCGCTGATCTCGGCCTTCGGCCGCGACCAGAGCGCCTTCGCTCGATTGACAGTCTCCTCGCGCGAGTCGATTTCCATCCGCACGGGGAACGCGATGTGGTCGGAGTACTTCCGAATCAGCCCGCGAACCCGGTGCGCGTCCGAGAATTCCTCTGCATCCTGCTTCAATCGCAATTGCACCACGGTGCCGGGCTCGGTCTTCTCGATGGGAGCGACGCTGTATTCGCCCTCGCCGGTCGAAACCCAGCGCACGCCCTGATCGGCAGTAGCATCTGCGCGGCGGCTAGTGACCGTGACTTCCTCGGCCACGATGAACGCCGAATAAAACCCGACGCCGAATTGACCGATGAGCTGCGCATCCTTTCTCTGATCCCCGCTCAGCCGTTCGAGGAATTGCCCCGTTCCAGAGCGAGCGATGGTGCCGAGCAGCTCGATGATCTCGTCGCGGCTCATGCCGATGCCATTGTCCGACACGGTGAGAAGTCGCTGTTTCTGGTCCACTGCCACGCGGATCGTGAGCTCGGGCGAACCGCTCATGAGCTCGGGCCGCGCCAACGCCTCGAATCGCAGGCGGTCGTTTGCGTCCGACGCATTCGAGATGAGCTCGCGCAGGAAAATCTCCCTGTTGCTGTACAAGGAGTGGACCATTAAACGGAGCAGCTGCTTCACCTCCGCTTGGAATGCGAAAGTGGTCGCGCCGGAACTCTCGACCGCCATTGCTCGTCCCAACTAGCTTCGTGAAGTGGGCTAGCTTAGTGACGATTGCGAGTTTTTCAAGCGATGGGCTGACGACCCGTGTCGAGGCGATGCAGCACGATGCAAAAGGCGCCGAGGAACCACGCGCTCAAGCTCGATGCGGCGACGCCGGCAAGCGCGGTCGACCATGCAAGCGCCGTCACGGACAGCTCGCAAAGCGCAAGAAGCAGGGCGGCCACCAAACCGATCTGGAGCAGGTGTCGGCGCAGCCTGTCCCACAAATGCGCACCGCAGATCACGAGATCGTCGACATCATCGAGCCACAATAAAACGATCTCCATGCCGATCGGTCCGTGCCGTTTCGAGATCGACTAGTCGGAATCCGCTTCTTCGACGTCTTCGTCTTTCGGTAGTAAGCCGAGGTGCTCGGCTTCCTTGTGACGTCGTGCGGCATCCATTGCCCACGCAATCCACTCCAATCTACAAATGTTATTCTTGGAATGATCGCGCTCGTCGTGATCTTTAGAATCCATTCCCTTGGAGATCTGAGCCGTGACGGTTGAGACTATAGCGGCCGAGCAGAACAGCGGCTGTGAAGAGACTCTCAAGTTGCGCCGTGATCGCGCGACAATGAGTTTGACTTATTGTAAGTTTGCGCGTGCGTTTACCGTAACGCATCGCGCAAACGGGATGTAGATGCAGAGAATCGTCATTCTCAATCCGAAGGGAGGCTCGGGCAAAACCACTGTCGCGAGCAACCTCGCGGCGTGCTATGCGGTGAACGGCAAGCGCCCGGCACTGATGGATCTCGATCCGCAAGGCTCCAGCATGCGCTGGCTGCGCAAACGCCCGGGCGACAGTCCACCGATTCACGGCATCGCCGCTTTCGAGCGTTCGTCGACGGTCACACGAAGTTGGCAACTGCGCATCCCCGTGGAATGCAGCGCCGTGATCATCGATACGCCGGCCTCTCTCGAAGGGCAGTCGTTTCCAGACATCACGCGCGGCGCGGACGCCGTGTTGGTGCCCGTCATGCCTTCGGACATCGACATCCATGCGACGGCCAAATGTATCGCCGATCTCTTGTTGGTAGCGAAGATCCGCCGCTCCGATCAGCGCATTGGCATCATCGCCAACCGAGTGCGCGCGAAAACACTCGTTTTGCAGTCGCTGATGCGCTTCCTCAATAGCCTCGACATCCCGCTCGTTGCAACACTCCGCGACACGCAAAACTATGTGCGCTCCGCCGAAGCCGGAATCGGCATACACGAGATGCCGCGGTGGCAGGTGTATCAGGATCTGGATCAGTGGGAGCGGCTGACCGCTTGGTTGGGCGCGAAACGGCGCGCTGTCGCAGCGCCCGGCGAGCTCAATGGCTTCGCCGTGACTGAAGTATCGTGACGTGACGACCGACTAGCTTTCCTGCTTCCAAGTCTGGCGGACCTTGTCGGCCCAGGTATGGTAACCCCGCCAGCTGTAGATCGAATGGTCGAGTGGCGCGCGCTCAGTCGAGCTTGGTTTGGTGCTGACGCGAGATAGCCACTTGCGGTAGGCGTCCCATCCGTGCTGCTCGGACGAAGCCTTGCTCGCGGGCTTGCCGTCCGTGCCGCTGCTATCTTGGTGGTAGAGAGGCGGCCGAAACTGATGGGGTTTTTCGTCGCTCATGACAGTCCTTGTCGAGTTGCGCGCATCGTACGCACGAGCGCCTCTCGAGCCCAGGAACTACATCACAAACGATTTGTAAAATTTGCTCGTGTAAACAATCGCTTAGAGAGGTTTGACGTAATTGTCGCCAGGCGGTTTCGGCGCGATGTTGGAAGCGCGCTCGTTAGGCGGCTATGCGATAGACCGGAACGTAGGCCGTCGGATCCGACAAACGCATTCGTCCCTGCGCGATGAACGCCGCGAGCAGCGTGTCGAGCGCGGCAAGGATGCGCGGGTCGCCCCTGAGCTCGAACGGTCCATGCTCCTCGACGAGTCGAATGCCGGCCTCCCGCACGTTGCCGGCGACGATGCCCGAAAAGGCACGGCGCAAGTTCACGGCCAAGCTATGCACCGGTTGATTCGGATGAAGCTGCAGCGCCGCCATGCTCTTGTGAGTAGCGTCGAACGGGATCTGAAATTCCTGGCCGATCTTGAGGCGCCAGTTGAAGAAATATGCATCGTCGCGTTCGGCCCGTTCATCGCGGACTCGCCGCAGGCCCTCCACGATCGCGTCCGCCACTGCGTCTGGGTTGCCGAGGATTAGCCGGTAACGTTGCTGCGCCACCGGCCCGAGCGTCGCACCAATGAACGCGTGCAGGCCCTCGAAGTATGCGCGGCTTTCGGCCGGCCCCGTGAAGATCAACGGCAGACTCTCGAGCTGATTCTCGGGCGCGAGCAGGACGCCTAGCAGATAGAGGATCTCCTCTGCGGTACCGACGCCGCCCGGGAACACCACGATGCCGTGCGCCATGCGCACGAACGCCTCCAGGCGCTTCTCCATGTCCGGCAGAATCACGAGCTCGTTGCAAATCGGATTCGGGGATTCGGCTGCGATGATCGTCGGTTCAGTCAATCCCAGATAACGGCCGTCGCGATTGCGCTGTTTCGCATGACCAACAGTCGCGCCCTTCATCGGCCCTTTCATCGCGCCGGCGCCGCAGCCCGTGCAAATGTCGAGCCCGTGCAGCCCGAGCCCATAGCCGACGACTTTCGTGTAGTCGTACTCTTCGCGGCTGATCGCATGACCGCCCCAACAGACTACGAGTCGAGGCTCGTCGTGCGCGTGCAGGACCTGAGCATTCCTCAATATGTGAAACACGGCGTCCGTAATGCCGGTCGAACTCGCGAGGTCGAAACGCGGGCTGTTCAAGATGTCGTCGTGCGCGTATAGCAGGTCCCGCAGCACGGCCAACAGATGCTCGCGAATGCCGCGGATCATTTGCGTCCCCACGAATGCGCTATCGGGCGCGTTGCGCAGCTCGAGCGCAACGCCGCCCTCGTACTGGACGATCGAGATCCTGAAGTTCTCGTGTCGACTCAGGATCTTTCTGACGTCGTCCTCGGGGGCACCGGAGTTGAGAACCGCGAGTGAGCATTGGCGCCAAAGCTCGTAGAGTCCGCCCACGCCCGCATCGCGAAGCTGATTTGCTTCGCGCCGAGAAAGAATCTCGAAGCCCCCCTCCGGGGCGATTCTTGCATCCATTCGATTAAGTGTTTCCGCTGTGCTGCGGCCTGACGTTGGGTTACGGCCGAATCTCGATCGGCGTTGCTTCGTCGGTCATCAACCATATGTCGACCATGTCCGAGTTGGACACGGCGATACAGCCATCCGTCCAATCCGATCCGTGGTAACGGCGCGCGTCGTACTTCGGCGCATTGGGTAGACCGTGAATCATGATTTGCCCGCCCGGATCTACACCCTGCGCTCGTGCGCGGGCAAGATCCGTCGCATTGGGATACGACACCTTGATCGACAGGAAATAGTCGCTGTCTACGTTCCGGGCCTCGAGGTAGTAGACGCCTTCCGGGGTACGGAAATCCCCTTCGCGTTGTTTCGGGCCTACCGGTACCAGCCCCAACGAGATGTCGAACGTCCTGAGCACACGCCCGGCCTTCAACAAATGTAGCTTGCGCTCCGATTTCAGAACGAGAATCTTGTCGGCTTGTTCCGGTTGCGGCTGAAAGCTAGGGTCGGCTGCGAGGGGCGAAAAAGCAGCGAGCAGGACGAGCGTGGAGATCGCTCCGAGAAGCTTGGTTCCGTTCATCGGGCGAGACTCTAGAACAAGCGCTTCAAAAATAGCAACGAACCAGTCGGCCAAATTTGCGGCCGACCGGTTCGAAGCGCGAGGTTGCGCGCTCGGTAGTCCATGTTTCTTTCAACGGATCCGGGTCGGTTTAGGTCGCCCTCTGCAGAGCGGCGATCCGCTCCTCGATTGGCGGATGCGACAGGAACAGCCTTCGGAATCCGGCAGCGGCTCCGCTCGCGATGCCGAACGCGCGCAGGGACTGCGGCAGCACGTTCGGCCGATGCGCTCGCTGCAAACCCTGCAGCGCGCTGATCATCGCGCCGCGGCCGGCGAGTCGGGCACCACCGGCGTCCGCCCGATACTCGCGACGCCGCGAGAACCACATCACGATCATCGTCGCCAGGATGCCGAGCAGTATCTGAGCGAGCAGGCTCGTGATGAAAAACCCGGGCCCATAACCACGTTCCGTCCTGAACAGGACGCGATCGACGACGAACCCTACGACTCGCGACAAGAACACGACGAAGGTGTTTACAACCCCCTGAATGAGCGCAAGTGTGACCATGTCGCCGTTGGCAACGTGCGTAACTTCGTGCCCAAGAACAGCCTCGACTTCCTTTTGCCCTAGATTGTTCAGCAGCCCGGTGCTCACGGCGACCAAGGCATGGTTGCGGCTCGCCCCGTCGCAAAGGCATTCGCGTCGGGCGACTCGTAGATGGCGACCTCGGGCCGGCCGATACCTGCCGCCTCGGCCTGCCGGTAGACGGTATTGACGAGCCAGCTCTCGGTGGCATCACGCGGCGTAGCGATCACTCGCGCGCCGGTCATCATCTTGGCGGACCACTTCGAGATCGCGAGCGAAATCAACGAGCCGCCGAAACCGATCACGGCGGAAAAAATCAGCAGCGCCTGAAGGTCGAGCTCTGTGCCGGAACGGCTGAGAATGTCTTCGACTCCGAGCACCCGCAGCACCACCGCGAGCACGACCAGAACGGCGATGTTGGTGCCAACGAACAGCAATATGCGCTTCATTCAAGCTCCTACGAAATCCGTTTCCGCGAGCGGGCGAGAGTATGGGTGAAATCGCAGGCTTTCAAGCACCTGCTAAGATTTGCAGCCTGCTTCAAGCACTCGCGAGCCGGCTATGCCTTCCGACAGCTTTTGGACAGTCAAGTTCGCGCCGTTGCGCTACGCCGTCGTGTGGCTCGGTTACGCCTGGATGCGCGCCATGGTGCGGCTGCCATTTTCATGGCAGCTCTCGCTGGGCAAATGGCTTGGCGGCGCGTCGCTACTGTGCGCACCGACCCGCCGGAGAATCGCCGCGCGCAATCTGCAAGTGTGCTTTCCGGAGCTTACCCAAGCTGAGCGCGCCGATTTGTTGAGGCGGCACTTTCAGGCGCTCGGCGCCTCGGTGGTGGAAATGGCCATGGCGTGGTTCGGCTCAGCACAGGAAGTCCGCAAGCGCATACGGACCGAGGGAGAGGAGCATCTGCGTGCGGCGCTCGACAAGGGCCGTGGAGTGATTCTGTTCACGGCGCATTTCACTACTATTGAGTTCTTCGCGCCCGTCCTCCGCCAGCTCTGCCCGCGGCTATGCGCAATGTACAGAGCGCAGCGCAATCCCTTGATGACCAAGATCATGAACGAGGGGCGCGGCAGAAATTTCGACGTGTTGTTCGCCAAGGACAACGTGCGCGAGATGTTGAGGAATCTCCGGCGCAACGCGGTCGTTTGGTACGCCGCCGACCAGAGCTACGATGGCAAGGGAACCGCGTTGCTGCCGTTCTTCAACGAGCCCGCGATGACGAACACGGCGATCAGCCGCATTGCGAAAGCCAGCGGCGCAACGGTGTTGCCGTACTTCTGCCGCCGGCAGCCGGACGACTCGGGCTACGTTATGAGCTTCGGAGCGCCGCTGCAGGACCTGCCGAGCGACAACGAAGAGGTGGACACGCGGCGGCTCATGCTGCTCATCGAGGATTACATTCGCACCTGCCCGGAGCAGTACTGGTGGATCCATCGGCGCTTCAAGGGCCGCCCTGCGCCGTATCCAGACTTATACGGCGCGGCACAGCAAGCCACGTGACGCTCCCTCGCCGCGGCTAGCAGCATGGAGCAGGAATTGAAGCTCGCGCGCTTTTGGGCGCCCCGTTACTGGCCCACGTGGCTGTTGTGGTGGGCGATGCAGGGGGTCGCGCGTTTACCGTTCTCTTGGCTGCCCCCAATCGGCCGAGGCCTCGGTATGGTGCTCAAACGCTTGAAGAGCCGCGAACGGCGCACCGCCACGCGCAATCTGCAAGCCTGCTTCCCGAATCTGTCCGCCCTCGAGCAGGCTCGTCTGCTCGACCTGCATTTCGAAGCGGTCGGCATGTCGTTTCTCGAGATGGCAATCGGTTGGTGCTGGCCCATCGACCGCCTGCTCAAGATCGTGCGGATCGAAGGACGAGAGCATCTCGAGCACGCGTTGACGCGCGGCAAGGGCGTACTGCTGTTCGCCGCCCACTTCACGCCACTCGAGGTGGGCGTGGCAGTTCTGGAGTCGTTATGGGGCGATGTGAGCTGCATGTATCGCCCGCAGCGCAACGAGATGATGGACGTGTTGATCCGACGCGGGCGCAGCCGCTTCGCAAAGGAGCAGATACCGCGCGACAACGTGCGGATGCTCGTGCGTCATTTGCGCAAGAACTTTGTTGTCGCCTACATGCCCGACCAAACTTACTTGGGCAAGCAGAGCGAGCTGCTTCCTTTCTTCGGCGTTCCCGCAGTCACGAATGTCGCCACGAGCAAGCTCGCGATGATCAGCGGCGCCGTCGTGTTGCCCTATTTCTTCAGGCGCCTCCCAAATAACGAGGGATACGTCGTGAACATCGGTCCGCCGCTGACGAACTTCCCCACCGACGATGCAGCGGAGGACACGCGGCGTCTCTTCGCCGCACTCGAGGAGTACATTCGGGCGGCGCCGGAGCAGTACTTATGGCTCTACAAGAAATTCAAGGGCCGGCCGCCGGAATTTCCCGATCTCTACGGCAGCGCGTGACGGCGCTGCTAAACTAGCCTCGGCGCACAACGCGCGCTCGAACATACACAAGAACAAGTTGGAGAGTGCCATGTTGAAAGAGTTCAGAGAGTTTGCAATGCGCGGCAACGTCATCGACCTGGCCGTCGGGATCATCATCGGAGCCGCTTTCGGCAAGATCGTCACGTCGTTCGTCAACGACATCATCATGCCGCCGATCGGCCTGCTGCTGGGCAATGCCGACTTCAGCGCGTTGTTCTTGAACTTGAGCGGCGGCGGCTACGCCACGCTTGCGGAGGCGGAAGCAGCCGGCGCGCCCGTCATCAAGTACGGCATCTTCATCAACACGGTGCTCGATTTCGTGATCGTCGCGTTCGCGATCTTCATCGTCATTCGCGCAATGAACAAGCTCAAGAGAAAGCAAGAAGCCGCGCCGCCAGCGCCGCCAGCGCCAACCGCCGAGCAGAAATTGCTCATGGAGATTCGCGACACGTTGCGCGCGCAGAGCCGCTGACGTTCGACGCGGCGCGCGCGCCGCCTCAGCTTGATCCGCGCAGGTAAGCGTGCTCGAGCGTCTGCCAGGCGGCAGGATCGAACTCCGTGCCGGTTTCGAGCGCGACCTTGCGAAGCGAGCGTTTGAAGCGATCGACGCCCGCCTCCTGCCAGCGCCCGGGTTGGCGAACGACGGCATTGTCGAAATCCACCAGGAATACGGCCACCGCGCGGATCGAGCAGGATGTTGTGCGCAGTGAGGTCCGGATGATCTACGCCGCGGTCGTGAAACGCACGCAGCATTTCGCCGATCCTCGCCCACACGTCGGCAGGGGCCTGACCGTCCGCGATGTATGCCGACAGCTTGCGCGTGTCGGGCAAATAGGTCGTGATGATGTCGGCGGTATAGATAGCGCCGACCCGCACGACCCGTGCAGCGATCGGATTCGGCACCGGCAGACCGCGGCCGCGCAAATCGGCGAGCAACCGCCACTCGCGAAACGAGCGCGTCCGCTCGAGTCCCCACCAGAGGTAGTGGTCCGTCACGAGACGCGCGACGAGCCCGCCGCGGTGATAGTGGCGCAGCACCCAGGTTTCGGATTGATGCGCGACGACTAGGACCGAGCCGCGTCCTGCCGTTTCGTGCAGAATGCCGCCGCGCCGTTGCCAATAATCGCGCTCGAACCATTCGTGCTCAGGCGTTGCATGCTGTGCCGCGTCGTAGAGCAGTGTGCCCCGCCCGTTCGTCAGCACGCGCGGCTGCGTCATCGGCCTGCTCCCGCGGCTGGATCGCGCGGTTCGCCCTCTCGGGCAAGCGCGGGCCGCACCTTCAGCTGCGCGTGCACCGCGGCTAGCACTCGGTCCACGCCGATATCGCGCAAGCAGCGCAGGTGCGAAAGCGGGCACTCCCGCTGAAAGCATGGGCTGCAGCTCAAGGCGAGGTAGAAGACGGTCTTCGCGTCGGTCAACGGCGGTGTGAAGCTCGGCGAGGACGAGCCATAGAGCGCTATCACGTGCGTGTCGGTTGCCGATGCGACGTGCATCAGTCCCGAGTCGTTGCTCACGGCCACATCGCTCGCCGCCAGGAGATCGATCACGTCCGCCAAGCGTCGTCGTGCCGCAGAGGTTGCGGACCAAGCGCGCCGGGCCCGCACCCGCGATCTCTTCGCCAAGATACCGCTCTTTGGCGGAGCCGAGCACGAGCACGCCGATGCCCTCCCCCGCGAGCCGCGCGGCGAGCTCGGCGAATCGGTCGCTCGGCCAGCGCTTTGCTGGCCCGTACTCCGCGCCCGGCATCATCGCCACGATTCGCTCCTGGCTCGGTAGGTCTCGCTCTCGCCACAAGCGTTCACGGTTGGCCGCATCGACCCGAAGTCGCGGGCGGGGCGCCGAGAGGACGCTCACGCCGGTCGCTGCGCGCTCGGGCGCAAGAGCAACGAAGCGCTTTACGGTTTGATCGAGCGTCGGATCGAACGCCCGCACATCGTTGAGAAGTCCGTAGCGCCATTCGCCGCGAAAGCCGGTTCGGTGCGGCACGCGCGCGAAAAACGGCACGAGCGCGGCCTTCGCGGAACGAGGCAGCACGATCGCCTGAGTGTAGTGCTCCGCCCGCAGCCGCCGCCCAAGCTCAAAGCGTTTGCTCAGACCGAGCTCGCCATGCTCAACCGCGATTTCGATGCCGCGGCTAACTTCGGGCATGCGCCCGAGAATCGGCAAGGACCAAGGCGGCGCGAGCACGTGAATCTCGGGTCGCGGCTCTCGCTCGAGCAGCAGTCGGTACAGCGACTGCGCCATGACCATGTCGCCCACCCAAGACGGACCGACGACCAGCACCTTCTCGGCGGAGCTCACGGCTGCGCGTCGAGCGCGTCCAAGTACGCTTGCACTCCGGCTCTCACGTCGAGGAACGGCGAGTCATAGCCCGCGGCGCGCAGCGCGCCGATGTCCGCTTGCGTGTAGCTTTGATAGCGCGCCTTCAATCCTTCCGGAAATGGGATGTAGCTGGATCTTGCCGCTGCCGTGCCAGTCGATGATGGCTTTGGCTACTTCGTTGAAGCTCGCACTCTTGCCGGTTCCCACGTTGAAGATGCCCGACACGTGGCGGTGCTCGTGGAACCACAGATTCACGCGCACAACGTCGTCGACGTGCACGAAATCACGACGCTGCTCTCCGGCCTCGTAGCCGTGGCTGCCTTCGAACAGCCGTGCTTCCGAGTGCTCTATCATTTGACGATTCAAATGATAGGCGACGCTTGCCATCGGCCCTTTGTGCGCTTCGTACGGGCCATAGACGTTGAAATAGCGCAGTCCCACCACTTGCGAGCGCGCGGACGGCAAACGCGGTTGCACGTATCGATCGAACAGCAATTTCGAGTATCCGTAGACGTTGAGCGGCCGCTCCGCGCTCGGGTCGCCTTCTTTGAATACCGTGCTTGCGCCGTAGACGGCGGCGGACGACGCATAGATCAAAGGTACGCGCTCGTGTAGGCAATACTCGAGCAGGTCGGCGGAGTAGCGGTAGTTCGTCTCCATCATGTACCGCCCATCCCATTCCGTTGTCACGGCGCAGGCGCCTTGATGGAAGATCGTTTCGGGCGGGTCGATCGCGCCCGAGCGCAGTCGCTCGGTGAACAGAGCTTTGTCCCAATAGTCGGCGATATCGCAGCCGACGAGATTGGCGAACTTGCGACCGTCGGACAAATCGTCAACGACGACTATGTCGCGGAGGCCCCGCCGGTTCAGCGCACGCACGAGATTGCAGCCGATGAAGCCCGCTCCGCCCGTGACAATGATCATCGCTGCGTTTCGCTCAAAGTGCCGGCAGGACTATTCGTCGTCGTCAGCGACGAGCACGTAGCTCGAGCTGCAATACGGACACTTCGCCTCGCCGGTTGCTTCGATCGGCAGATAAACCTTCGGATGCGAGTTCCACAGGTACATGCTCGGCAACGGGCAGTGCAACGGCAAGTCGGCGCGCCGGACGCGATAGACACTTTCCGCGTTCGGCGTCTCGAGGGCTTGGTCGACTCGGCCCGGACGTTGACGCACGGCTCAACTCCTTGAGATTTTCGAGCGCGAATTATACTCGCCGCTGATCTCAAGGTGGCACGCGCGGCGGCCGTCGAATACCTCGTTCCAGACCGAGACGATCCAGGCGCGCAGCTCCTTGAACTCGCTGTCATCGACGACGCGGCCGGCTTCGTCCAACGCGAGCTCGTGCATGCGCTGCCGAAGCGCGAGATAAGCCTCCTTCAGGCGCTCGCAACGCTCCTTCGGCACAAGACCGACCCGCTCGAGCGCTTCGAGCTGCCGGATGTTGTCCGGGAACTCGACGAGCTCCGGGAACCGGCGAGCGTTCGCGAGCACCCAGTAATCGACGAGGAACTCAATGTCCGCGATGCCGCCGGCGTCTTGCTTGATGTCGAATCGTCCGCCCTTCCCGAGCGACAGCTCCGAGCGCATCCGCGCGCGCATCCTCGCGACCTCAGCGTGCAGTTTCGAGCGATCGACGTGCGCGACGAGAATCTCGCGGCGGATTCGCTCGAACGCGGCGCAGACCTCGCGCGAGCCCGCGAGCGCTCGGCTACGAAGCAACGCCTGATGCTCCCAGACCCATGCCTCGCTGCGTTGATAGCGCTCGAAGCTCTCGAGGCTCGAGACCATGAGCCCGGATGAACCGCTCGGTCGCAGTCGCGTGTCGACCTCATACAGTCTGCCGCTGCTCGTCTGAATCGTCAGGAAATGAATCAAGCGCTGGACCAGTCGCGCAAAGAACCGCTCGTTCTCCAACGGCGGTGTTCCAGTCGTCTCCTGCAGCTCTCCCGAGGAGTCATGTAAGAACACCAAGTCGAGGTCGGAGTTGTAGGACAGCTCGAGGCCGCCGAGCTTGCCGTAGCCGATGACAGCAAAACCGGCTTCCGAGAGCTGCGGCGGATCGCCGCGCATCGGTCGGCCGAACCTCGCGGCGAGCTCGCGCCATGCAGTCTGCAGAGCAAACTCGAGGACGAGCTCGGCGGTGTCGGTCAACCGATCGCTCACCTTCATGAGAGGCAACGAGCCCAAGCGATCCGCGATTGCGATTCGGAAAGTCGCGGTGCGTTGGAAGACGCGAATCGCCTCGAGTGTTGCTTCGCTGTCTTTCGGATGAGCGCCGTGCAGCGTCTGCTCGAACAGCGCGGCGAGCTCCTCGCGCGTCGGCGGCACGTCGAACAGCCGCGCGTCGAGCAGCTCATCGAGCAGCAGCGGGTATTCGGCGATCTGCCGAGCCAACCACGCGCTCTCGGCCGCGAGATTCACGAGGCGCTCGAGCGCCGTCGGATTCTCGTTCAGCAGGGCCAGGTACGCACTTCGCCGACCCACCGCGCGAAAGACGGGGAGCACGCGCGCAAGCGCTTTCGCAGGCTCGGCGTGGCGCGCGAGGATATCCAAAGACCGCACGATCACCGCCGCCAACCGCTGCCGGCTGACTTCGTCCATGCGTTGATAGAGACCGCCGCCGCGCAGCTCCTTGAGCATCGTTGCGATCTCGGCGTTGCCCACGAGCGGGCTGCCGGCAAGAAGCTCGTCTAGCGCGCCGGCCTCCCAGGCCGCGGAGAGACCCCGACCGAATGGCGCGCGCCGGGGTTGCCGTTCGCGTCCCACGCGATACGCCCAAACTCGGCTTCGACCTGCGCGCGATGCTGCGCGAGGCTTTCGTACAGCTTTTCCCACGAGGCCTCGCCCATCGCCAATGCGAGGCGCGTTCGAACCTCTCGGTCGTCCGGAAGGTCGTGCGTCTGACGATCGTCCATCGCTTGCAGACGGTTCTCGAGCGTGCGCAGGAAACGATAGGCAGCTGCCAGGCTCGCAACGGCCACTTGGCCGAGCTGCCGGTCGGACGCAAGCTGCGGCAACGCGCGCAGCAGCGAGCGCGTGCGCAGCTCGCGATTTCGCCCGCCGCGAACGAGTTGGAACGCCTGGACGATGAATTCTATTTCGCGGATGCCACCGGGCCCGAGCTTGATGTTCTCGGCAAGCTCGCGGCGTGAGACTTCCTGCATGATGAGCTTCTTCATCTCGCGCAGCGAGTCGAAAACACCGAAGTCGAGATAGCGGCGATAGACGAATGGCGTGAGGATGTCGTCGAATAGCTCCGCGGCGTACTCGGTGCCGGTCACTAGCCGCGCTTTGACGTACGCGTAGCGCTCCCAGTCGCGTCCGTGTTGGACCAGATAGCTTTCGAGCGCAGCCATGCTGACGACGAGCGGCCCGCTCGCGCCGAACGGCCGCAGCCGAGTGTCGACGCGAAAGACGAAGCCATCGTCGGTCTTGTGATCCAGAAGTCGGATCAACCGCTGGGCCAGCCGCGGGTAGTACGCTTGCGCGCGTGCGAGCGCGTCGTCGTCGCCAGCCGCGAAGGCGTCCGTTTCCGGGTGCACAAACACGAGATCGACGTCCGACGAGAAGTTGAGCTCGCCGCCGCCCAGCTTGCCCATGGCGAGCACGAGCAACGGCAACGGCTTGCCCGCCGCGTCGCACAGAGCGGGGACGTTGGTCTCGAGTGCCGCATAGGCGGCCGCGGCTTGGATCGAGTAGTCCGCCAACGTCGATAAGTCGGCAAGGCTCGTTGGAAGATCCGCCCAGCCGGCCAAATCGCGCCAAGCAATGCGTGCCATCTCGATGTGCCGGAAACGGCGCAGCGCAGACATCGCAGCCGCTTCGCTTCCGTGCAGGCTCACGCGGTCGGCGAGCCCCGCAGCGGTGAGCGCCGACGGATCGCTTAGCCGCTCGACGAGCTCATGCGGGTAACGCGCGAGGACCGACGAGACGAAGTCGCTCGCAAGCGCGACTTGCGCCGCCGTCGCTGCGATCGCGGGCGGCAGATCTACCGGCAGCTCCGCCAAACTCTGCATGACGCGCGTAAGGCGCGGCTCCAAGAGGGACGGGACGCTCGGCGGATGTGCGGGCTGCACGACGGACCTGACGGGGCGGTTGCCTTTGAGGGACTGTACGGATAAACGTCCGGCGTCGGAAGAGCTCACTTGAGCGGCGCATCGAGTAGGGCGCGGGGTTACCCCCGCGGCCCTCTCACACCACCGTACGTGCGGTTCCGCATACGGCGGTTCAACTGAATCACACTGAAGCGCTGCTGCTCGCGCAACAACGAGACCAGCCCCATGGACGTGAAGTAAGCAGCGGGCAAGCCGTGTGGCATGTGGCGCTCCCGTACCAAGGCCGTTGCCGCTACTCAGCCGGGCGCGCCGCGTTGCCGCGCATGCATGCTTCCGCGCAGCCTGCGTTCAACCACTCGCCACGAGCGCTCGTGGTTCTCCGATTCGTTCGCCCATGTCGCCGCGCACACCTTCAGCATCGAGCAGTCTGCGGACTCCGGTCCAGAGCATCTCGGCTCCCTTACACTCTTCTGCTTCCGCGACCGCATCGAGATCATCCGTCCTACTCTCGGTGTCGTCGTTCAGCCCTCGTCGCTCGCTCAACTACTACGGCCTCTGCTGACTTCTGATAGCCGCCTCCAAAGACCTCTTCGATCCTGTAGCACAGCGGCACGCCGTCAGATCTCCCCGGGTATTGCGCACCCACCTTCACGCTTATGCGCGTCGGATCTACGTCACCGCGTTCCGGACACGTTTCGGGCTTTGCATCTTTTTGCCTGCTCACCCCGCGGTGCCGCCTCTATCCGCTTCCTGTTCGTCGCGCCAGCGCTTTGCTTTAGGCTTCCTTCAGACCTCCAGTCGCCCAGAGAACCCTTGCCTTCCGCTAACACTTCCCCGTGTCGGGTGTGTAGAGGACTTCCACCTCCAAGTGAGTGCGCCCTGCCGGGCGCACAAAAAGAAGCCCCGCTCGAGGCGGGGCTTCACAGTCGCTAGAACGACGCGAGACTGTTACATCATCCCGCCCATGTCGCCACCGTGATGCGGCATCGCGGACTCCTTGTCGGTCTTCGGCGCCTCGGCGATCATCGCCTCCGTGGTCAGCAGCAAGCCCGCAACAGAGGTCGCGTTCTGCAGCGCGAGCCGCGTGACCTTGGTCGGGTCGATGATGCCGAACTTGACCATATCGCCGTATTCACCGTTCTGGGCGTTGAAGCCGTAGTTCCCCTTGCCGTTCACGACCGCGTTCAGCACGACCGACGCATCGGCGCCCGCGTTGCTGACGATTAGACGCAGCGGCTCCTCGACGGCCTTACGCAAGATGTTGATGCCGACGTTCTGATCGTCGTTCGCGCCTTCCAGAGTCGCGATACCTTTCAACGCGCGCAGCAACGCGACGCCGCCGCCCGGCACGACGCCCTCTTCGACGGCCGCGCGAGTGGCATGCAACGCGTCTTCGACACGCGCCTTCTTCTCCTTCATCTCGATCTCGGTGGCTGCGCCGACCTTGATGAGGGCGACGCCGCCCGCGAGCTTCGCGACACGCTCTTGGAGCTTCTCCTTGTCGTAATCGGACGTCGACTCCTCGATCTCTTTGTTGATCTGATCGATGCGGCCCTTTGATGTCCGCCGAGCGGCCCTTGCCGTCGATGACCGTGGTGTTCTCTTTGGTGACCACGACCTTCTTCGCTTCGCCGAGATCGTCGATGCTCGCCTTCTCGAGCGACAGACCGATCTCATCGGAGATGACTTGACCGCCCGTGAGGATCGCGATGTCTTGGAGCATGGCCTTGCGGCGATCACCGAAGCCCGGCGCCTTCACGGCCGCGACCTTGACGATGCCGCGGATGTTGTTCACGACCAGCGTCGCAAGCGCCTCGCCTTCGATGTCTTCCGCGATGATCAGGAGCGGCCGGCCGGACTTCGCAACGCTCTCGAGCAACGGCAGGAGCTCGCGGATGTTCGAGACTTTCTTGTCGTGGATCAGGATCACCGGGTTTTCGAGCGTCGCCGACTGGCTCGCTTGATCGTTGATGAAGTACAGCGACAGATAGCCGCGGTCGAACTGCATGCCTTCGACGACTTCGAGCTCGTTCGCAAGACCCGAGCCTTCCTCGACCGTGATCACGCCTTCCTTGCCGACCTTGCCCATCGCTTCTGCAATGATCTTGCCGATCTCCTCGTCGGAGTTCGCCGAGATCGTGCCGACCTGCGCGATCGACGTGTCGTTCTTACACGGCTGCGACAGTTTCTTGAGCTCCTCGACGAGCGCGATCGTGCCCTTGTCGATGCCGCGCTTCAGATCCATCGGGTTGAAGCCGGCGGCGACCGCCTTCATGCCTTCGCGCAAGATCGCCTGAGCGAGCACCGTCGCGGTCGTCGTGCCGTCACCGGCTGCGTCCGACGTCTGCGACGCGACCTCCTTCACCATTTGCACGCCCATGTTCTCGAACTTGTCGTCGAGCTCGATTTCTTTTGCGACGGACACGCCGTCCTTCGTGACCGTGGGTGCGCCGAAGCTCTTCTCGAGCACGACGTTGCGGCCCTTGGGACCGAGCGTAACCTTCACCGCGTTCGCGAGCACGTTGACGCCTTTCAGCATTCGCGCGCGGGCGTCATCGGAAAACCTAACTTCTTTCGGAGTCGCCATGACTCTTTCTCCCTACAATAAAATGAAAATGGATAGTGGCTATTTCTCGATCACGGCCATGACGTCGTCTTCGCGCATGACCAGCAAATCCTCGCCGTCGACCTTGACCTCGGTTCCGGAGTATTTTCCGAACAGGACCTTGTCGCCTTTCTTGAGGTCCAAGGCGCGGACTTCCCCGTTTTCGAGAATCTTGCCTTTGCCGACGGCGATGACTTCGCCCTTGATCGGCTTCTCTGTCGCGGTATCCGGGATGACGATACCGCCGGGTGAGGTACGCTCTTCCTCGGTTCGTCGGATAACGACGCGGTCATGCAAAGGACGGATCTTCATGGGTGTTCTCCCTTCAAATCTTTGATTTGGCTAGTTAAAGTGTTTTGGCCGGGGGTTTTGTTAGCACTCGGCCAAGTGGAGTGCTAATGATAGCATGGAAGTTGCGATCGCAAGGCTTTGAGAGCGGAGTCATGACAGCCGTGAACCGCGACCGCTATGCTTGCCCGGTTAACGTCTTAGAGTAGAGGGCCGTGACCTCGCGAGCGTTGCTGGTGTTGACGACCTGCGGGAACGCCGAGGAAGCGCAGCGGCTCGCGGCCGAGCTCGTGGAAACGAAGCTCGCCGCGTGCGTCAACACCGTGGCACCCATCGCGTCGACTTACCGTTGGCAAGGCCGCGTCGAGCACGCGCAGGAGAGTTTGTTGCTGATCAAAACCACCGAACGGCAAATGGCCGAGGTCGAGCGCACGATTCGCGAGCGCTCGAGCTACGAGTTGCCCGAGGTGATCGCGCTGCCGATCGAGAGCGGATCCGCGGACTACCTCGCGTGGCTCGCCGCCGCTGTCGGCGAGGAGTAAGGGGAGCGGAAGATGGCGCGGCGCTCGCTAATCGAAGCTGTCTTCGCGCTCGTGGTCGCGACCGCGGGACTGCAGGCCGTGGCGCAAGACGTTCTGCCTCCGGAGCAAGCGTTCCCATACACCGTCGAGGCGGACGGCAGCCGGCTCGTGGTCAAATTCGCGGTGCTCGACGGCTACTACCTCTATCGCGAGCGGTTTGGCTTCGAGACCGCCACGCCGGGCATCGAGCTTGCGCCGGCGGTGTTCCCGGTCGGTGAGATCCATAGCGACGAGTTCTTCGGCGAGCAGGAAACCTACCGCCGCAAGTTCGAGATCGCGCTCCCCTATCGGCGCACCGCCGCGGTCGACAACATGGAGCTCGCCATCCGCTTACAGGGTTGCGCCGACATCGGGCTCTGCTATCCGCCGCAGGACTGGACGAGCTCCGTAGCCCTGCCGGCCGGCGCCCCCGTGAGTGCCGCGCCGCGGACGACCCGGCTGTTTGGCACGCGCGGCCGGCGCTGAGCTCCTTCCGGTCGAGCAGGCGTTCGTCATGAATGCGCGCTTCGATCGGCCGAACGAGCTCACTGTCGGTTGGCAGATTGCGCCGAGCTACTACCTTTATCGCGACAAGCTCGAGTTTCGAGTCGCAGGCTCAATCGAGCTCGGTCGCGCCGCATTGCCCGCGGGCGTTCCCCACCGCGACGACAACTTCGGCGACGTGGAGGTTTTCTACGACTACGTCGAGGCGGTCATCCCGTTCTCGCGCGCGAGCCCCGCGGAAATCGAAGTCACCTTGACCGCCGGATTCCAAGGCTGCAAGGAGAACAGCATCTGCTATCCGCCGGGAGAGCAGATCATGGCGCTCGTTCTGCCGGCCACGAGCGAGTTTGCCGTAAGCACTGCCGGGCCGCGGCGCTCGCGAGCCCGCCGATGGTCTCGAGCAGGATCGCTTTTCGAGCCTCATTCGCGAGCGGCTCGTTGTGGGCGCTGCTTGGCGCGGTTCTATGTCGCAGGGCTCTTGCTGTCGCTTACGCCATGCGTGCTGCCCATGGTGCCGATCTTGTCGAGCATCATCGCCGGCCAAGGCGGCACCGTTTCGGCGGGCCGCGGCTTCTCGCTGTCGGCGAGCTACGTGCTCGGCATGGCCGTGACGTACACGCCGGCCGGCGCGCTCGCCGCGCTGGCCGGCGGGCAGATCCAGGCGATGTTTCAGAAACCCTGGATCATCACTCTTTCGCCGCGCTGTTCGCGGTGCTCGCGCTCGGAATGTTCGGGCTGTACGAGCTGCAGATGCCCGCGGCGATCCAGACCCGGCTCGCGAACCTTGCGAATCGTCAAAAGGGCGGAACGTACGCAGGCACGGCGGTCATGGGCGCGTTGACCGCGCTCATCGTGACCACGTGCGTCGCGCCGCCGCTGGTCGGTGCGCTCGCCGTAATCGGTCAAACCGGCGACGTCGGCCGCGGCGCGGCCGCGCTCTTCGCTTTGAGCATCGGCATGGGCTCGCCGCTCTTGATCGTGGGAGCGTCGGCCGGGCAGATATTGCCGAAAGTCGGCCCGTGGATGAGCACGGTAAAGGCCGCGTTCGGCGTGATGATGCTGGGGCTTGCGATCTGGATGATGGAGCGCGTCTTGCCGGGGTCCGTCACACTGGTGCTGTGGTCGCTGCTCGTGTTCATGAGCGGCGTGTTCCTCGGCGCGCTCGAACCTTTGCC
The DNA here is from genome assembly GCA_963744305.1 of uncultured Gammaproteobacteria bacterium. Lineage (GTDB taxonomy): Bacteria > Pseudomonadota > Gammaproteobacteria > Steroidobacterales > Rariloculaceae > FEN-1219. The sequence goes on along the minus strand of CAVUTF010000040.1, from coordinate 146,492 downwards.
GCAGAATGCGAGCCCCGGCGCGGCGGTTTTCCAAAGGGCTCGGGTTGCTGGCCTGCTTGTACGGAGCGTTGCTGCTCATCGGTGCGGTGCTCGGCGGCGACAACCCGCTAAAGCCCTTCCCGCAAGCAGCTCGCGGCACCCTCCTCTCCGGCGGCGCGCTCGCCGCGCAACGCAAGGAGCTCGAGTTTCGCCCGATCGAGACGGTCGCGGCGCTCGAAACCGCGCTCGCAGAAGCCCGAGCAGCGAATCAACCCGTGATGCTAGACTTCACGGCGGACTGGTGTGTTTCGTGTCGTGAAATGGAGGAATACACCTTCCCCGACGACGGTGTCGTCGCGGCGCTCGGGCCGGTGATGCTGCTGCGCGCCGATGTCACGGAAAATAACGATGACGACAAAGCACTGCTCAAGTATTTCAAGAGCTTCGGCCCGCCGACGATTGCGTTCTTCGATTCTCATGGCCGCGAGCAAGAAAGCTTCAAGCTCGTCGGCTTCGTACAGCCGGATGATTTCAGGGCGCACATCGAACGGCTCGTCGCGCTCTAAGAGCCTTCTGCATGACTAGGTCGCGCCCGGCGCTCGTGACCGTGGTGCTGAGCGCTGCGGCCGTCCTCGGATATCTGAGCTACCGCGCAGTCGCCCCCGAGCGTGCCCCGCCGGAGGAGGTATCCGGTGCGGACACCGCGGGAGATCAACCCAGGCCGGAGCTGGCCGACCGCCTGCCCGAGTTTGCGCTCGGCAATCTCGCAGGCTCGCCCCAATCGATCACGAGCTGGCCGGGCAAACCGCTATTGATCAACTTCTGGGCCACCTGGTGCGCTCCGTGCCTGCGCGAGATACCCCTTCTAAAGGAGCTGCAAAACTCGAGTGAAGGGCTGCAAATCGTAGGTATCGCCGTTGACCGCCGCGAGCCGGTCGTGACGTTCGCGGACACAATGCAGTTCAACTATCCGATATTGATCGGCCAGAGCGATGCGTGGGAAGCCGCGGCGGCTTTCGGTGTCAACGTCTATGCCTTGCCATTCACCATCTTCACGGCCGCGGACGGCAGTGTTCTCGGCGTCCATACCGGCGAGCTGCACCGCGAGCACCTCGACCGTCTGACCTCGACGCTCGAGGACCTTCGCGCCGGCACCCTCGACGTGGCCGCCGCCCGCGCCCGGCTCGCCGAAAGCCTCTAGTACAGAAATCCGCTAAAAACGACTAAGATGCCGCTAACTGCGGCGAAAACGGGTAAACCGGCCGAGAACTCGGCAAGTCGTGTTCATGGCGCGTCTGCTTCTGTTAAATGGCCCGAACCTCAACCTGCTTGGCCGGCGCGAACCGGAGATCTATGGCAGCACGACGCTGTCTGAGATCGAGGACTTGCTGAAAAAGCAGGCCGCCGCCGCGGGGCACGAGCTGCACACCTTTCAAACCGAAGCCGAAGGCGAGCTGATCCGCCGAATCCATCGGGCCCGGGAAGAGCATGTGGCCTTCATACTGTTCAACCCGGCTGCCTTCACGCATACGAGCGTCGCCCTGCGGGACGCCCTCCTCGGGGTCAAGATCCCCTTCGTCGAGCTGCACTTGTCGAATGTGGCGGCGCGTGAGGAGTTCCGCCAACGCTCGTTTTTCTCGGACATCGCGGTCGGCACGATCGCAGGCTTCGGAGCTACGAGCTATGAGCTCGCACTCCAAGCCGCGATTCGCCACTTGGCTCACGCATCGGCCCCTCTAGGTAAGAAGTGATGGACATCCGAAAAGTAAAAAAACTCATCGAATTGCTGGAGGAATCGGGGATATCGGAGATCGAGATCTCCGAAGGCGAAGAATCGGTCCGCATCAGCCGCTATCCGCAGCCCGGCACAGTGACCTTCGCGACGTCCCAGGGGTTAGCCGCGCCCGCCGTGGCGCCCGCGGCGACCACGAAGGATGCGCCCGTGCAGGCCGAAGCCGCGCCCGCCGCGCCGCCGCCGCGCGGCCACCAGGTCACGGCGCCGATGGTCGGCACCTTTTATACGGGCCCTGCGCCCGGCGCGAAGCCATTCGTGGAGATCGGATCGGAAGTCAAGCCCGGTGACACGCTCTGCGTCATCGAGGCAATGAAAATGATGAATCAGATCGAGTCGGAGGTAGCGGGCCGCGTCGTCAGCGTTCTCGTGGAAAACGGCAGTCCCGTCGAGTTCGGTCAAGCCCTCTTCGTCATCGAAGAATCATCATCGAAGAATAAGTAACGGCCGCCGGAAGATGCTCGACAAAGTCCTGATCGCTAATCGCGGCGAGATCGCACTTCGCGTCTTTAGGGCGTGTCAGGAGCTCGGCATCAAGACGGTCGCGGTGCACTCGACGGCGGACACGACACTGAAGCACGTGCTGCTCGCCGAGGAAACGGTCTGCATCGGCCCACCGCGTGCGCAGGCGAGCTATCTCAACATGCCCGCAATCATTGCGGCGGCCGAGGTGACCGACGCCGTCGCGATCCACCCCGGCTACGGATTTCTGTCGGAGAACGCGGACTTTGCCGAGCGGGTCGAGGAAAGCGGGTTCATTTTCATCGGCCCGAAACCCGAGACGATTCGGCTCATGGGCGACAAGGTCTCGGCGATCAAGACGATGCGCGAGGCGGGGGTCCCGACCGTGCCGGGCTCCGACGGCGTGCTGTCGGACGAGCCGCAAGAGAACGCCAAGCTCGCCCGCGAGATCGGCTATCCCGTCATCATCAAGGCTGCCGCCGGCGGCGGCGGCCGCGGTATGCGCGTGGTGCACAGCGACGCGGCGCTGTTCAACGCAGTGTCGATCACGCGCGCCGAAGCGCTTTCGGCGTTCGGCAGCGATGCGCTCTACATGGAGAAATTCCTCGACCATCCGAGGCACATCGAGTTTCAGGTGCTCGCCGACAGCCGGGGCAACGTCATCCATCTAGGGGAACGCGATTGCTCGATGCAAAGGCGTCATCAAAAGGTCATCGAGGAAGCGCCCGCGCCCGGTATCGCCGACGAGGAACGCGTGCGCATGGGAAAGCTTTGCGTCGACGCCTGCATGCGAATCGGCTATCGCGGCGCGGGGACGTTCGAGTTCTTGTACCAGGACGGCGAGTTCTATTTCATCGAAATGAATACGCGCGTTCAGGTCGAGCACCCGGTGACGGAGCTCGTCACGGGTATCGACATCGTCAAAGCTCAGCTCGCTATCGCGGCAGGCGAACCGTTGAGCCTCTCGCAGGAGGAGGTACGTTGGCGCGGGCACGCGATCGAGTGCCGCATCAACGCGGAGGATCCGAAGACCTTCGTTCCGTCTCCCGGCACCGTCACGCTCTGGCATCCACCCGGCGGGCCAGGTATTCGGGTGGACAGCCACATGTATAGCGGCTACGTGGTCCCGCCTTATTACGATTCGTTGATTGGGAAAATCATCGCGCACGGCGAGCATCGGCGGGCGGCGATAGCGCGAATGACGACCGCGCTGCACGAGATCGTCGTGGACGGGATCAGTACCAACATCCCCCTGCATCAGGAAATCTTCCAGCACGGTGCCTTCAAGGCAGGCGGCACGGACATTCACTATCTCGAGCGGCGACTCGGTCTCAAGTAGGGAGACTCCGGTCACGCGATCGCGCTGGCAACAACTTGCGGTGCAGCTTCCGGCCGTGCAAGCGGCGAAGGCGGAAGCCTTGGGCTGGCTCGCCGGCGCCTTGTCCGTTTCGCTCGACGATGCCGGTGACGACCCGGTGCTCGAGCCGCCGCCGGGAGAGGCGCCGCTCTGGCCCACTCTCGTCTTCCGTGCACTGTTTCCGATCGAGGCGGATCTCGCGCCGCTTGCAGCGCTCTTGGAGGACGCGTGCGCTGCTCGCGAGATCAGGATCGAACCTCTCGACGATGCTGTTTGGGAAGCGGCGCTGCGTCGTGTGCCCCCGGCACGCCGGATCGGCCGTTTGCGGCTCGCGGCGGCAGCGGACGAAGGGCACACCGACCCGATGTCGGCTCACGTACGGCTCAACATGGGGCTCGCGTTCGGCACGGGCGAGCATCCCACGACGGCGTTGTGTCTCGAGTGGCTCGAGGCACGGATGCTCGAGGGGGACCGCGTGCTCGACTACGGTTGCGGCTCCGGAATCCTCTCGCTTGCGGCCCTCGCGTTGGGGGCAAGCTTCGCATGGGCGGTCGACACCGATCCGCAGGCCGTGCAAGCGACACACGAGAACGCCACGCTGAACGGAGTCTCCGGGCGGATCTGGATCGGTACGCCGGACGCACTGCCAGCGCTAGAGGCCGACATCGTCGTTGCGAACATTCTGGCGGGCACGCTCGAGGCGCTAGCGCCGAAGTTGTGCGGCTACGCAGGCAAGACTGTCGTGTTGAGCGGAATATTGCCGGAGCAGTGCGGGCGCGTGCAGCACGCCTACGCGCCCTTCTGCGAGCGCTTCGCCGTCGTCGAACGCGACGGCTGGGTGTGCATCGAAGCACATCGCCGCGCGCGATAACCGTTAGAATCACGCGCGAAGGAGACTTGGGACTCGAATGCTCTTCACACGTTGCCCGAGCTGCGACACGACGTTTCGCGTCACCGACGAGGCGTTGACGAAAGCGGGCGGGCAGGTGCGCTGCGGCCGGTGCGCCAGCGTGTTCAACGCCTACGCCGAACTGCGAGAGACCTCCGCGCCGGCCGAGCCGGCCGCCAATGCCGCTTCTCCGCCGCCCGTCGCCGCAACGGCAGCGCCCGCTCGCCCACCGCCGAGCGGAGCCGCGATCGCGCCGCCTGGGGTACCCGCGCGCGCGCCCGTAACGTCATCGCAACCTGCAAAGGCAGTACCGCCCGCGCAGGCGCCCCAGCATGCCCCCAGTGCCACACGTCCAACAGCGGCCGGTCGAACGACGGCGGTAACACCGGCGCCGGCGAGCACCAAGCGCGTGTCGGCAACGCGCGGCGCCGAGCCGTTCGACGATCTCTCCGTTGCCGCGGTCGTTGCGCAGGTGAAGCTCGGGACCGTGGAAGCGCGACTCGCGACGCCGGTTGCTGCGCGTGCCGACGTCGCCGCGGAACGCGACGACGACGTCGCACTAGGAGCACAAGGCGTCCACGCGGTGCTCGCAACAGAGCCGACCGGCGACTCCACGACCGCGATCTGGGCGCTCGAGAGTCCTGAGCTTAGCCCGCTCGACCGCCGTTGGCGAACCGGCGCGGTGCTCGCGTTGGTCGCGCTCGCAGCGCAAGTGCTTCACCACAATCGGGCCGAGCTCGCAAACCGAGCGCTCCTCGGTCCGCTGATTCAAGCTGCGTACGGCATGGTGGGCGCCCCGATCGCGCCGCGCTGGGACATCGCGCAGTACCAGATACTCGATTCGGTCGCAACCGACGAACCGAACGCGCGAGGGTCAGGTCGCCTGGAAATTACCGCGCGCATTCAAAACCGCGGCCCGCGTGCGCAACCCTATCCGCAGATCCAGCTGCAGTTGAAAGACCGGTGGGAGAAAATCGTTGGCTCACGCGTTTTCCGTCCGTCCGAATATCTCGACACAACGGCGACGGCGAGCGCGCTGATGTCCGCCGGAGACACGGCGCAAGCGCACATCGCCGTCGTCGATCCGGGACCTGATGCGTACGGATTCGAGTTGGATGTTTGCGTCCAGGCTGAAGCAGATGTACTAACTTGCGGTAACGACAAAGTATTCCCTTGAACGTTGCGTCGTGCAGACAAAAACGTTTTTGCAAGTCGATCATTTTTCAGTTTCTTCCGTGTTATGATCGCGCCACCCTGAGTCGGTAATCCTTACTGCCAGAAAACGGGGTTAACGGTAACGAGTTGTGACCCGGTTGAGCGCCGGGACCTACGCTTCTTTCGGCGGCGACTCGTGACGTTGAGGACTGGCGATTACTGCCTCGGAGCGTTAAAAAGTTCGCGTTCTGGAGGGGAGAACGTAGTGACTGCGACTACCAGTATTAAAAGAAGCACGAAGCAGAGACTGAGAAGAGTTCCCGCACCGCGAAGAGCCGCCGCACCCCCGATACAAGTCGGAGTGCGGAACAAGCCGTTGAGCACGTTGACTGACGAGGCACTGCATAGCTATTTCGCGAACTTGAACGGCCACAAACCCGGCCGCCTCTATGAGCTCGTGATAGGCGAGGTCGAAAGACCTTTGCTCTCGGCTGTGCTCCACTATACGAACGGCAATCAATGCGAGGCCGCCGAGATTCTCGGCATCAATCGCGGCACGCTTCGCAAGAAGCTCAAAGCCTACAAGCTTCGGAGCGGATGAGCCCGCCGCCCGATGCCTGGCAAACGCCGCGCACTGATCAGCGTCGCAGATAAAACAGGGATCGTGCCATTCGCGCGCGGCCTAAGTGAGCGCTCGTTCGAGATCGTCTCCACCGGCGGCACCGCCAAAGAGCTGCGTGCAGCGGGGATCGCTGTAACCGACGTAGCCGCCGTCACGGGTTTCCCGGAGATCATGGACGGCCGGGTAAAGACCCTCCATCCGGCGATACACGGCGGCTTGCTAGGCCGCCGGGGCATCGACGACGCGGTGCTCGCTCAGCACGGCATCGCGCTGATCGACGTCGTGGTGGTGAACCTGTACCCGTTCGAAGCGACGATTGCGCGCTCCGGTGCCACAGACGCCGACGCCATCGAGAACATCGACGTCGGCGGACCGGCGATGCTGCGGGCCGCAGCGAAAAATCACGAGCGGGTCGTTGTGGTCGTCGACGCTGCCGACTACGACGCGGTGCTCACGGCCCTCGGCCAGCCCGCGATACCGGACGCGCTGAAGAGACGGCTCGCGGCGAAGGCGTTCGCGCATACTGCTCGTTACGACCTCGCGATCAGCGGTTATCTGCAGCACCGCAGCGGCTTCTGGCCGAATCCGCTCACCGCAACATGGGCGCTTACGCAAGAGCTGCGCTACGGGGAAAACCCGCATCAGAAAGCCGCGCTCTATCGCACCGTGCCAGAAGTGCCCGGCTCTATCGGCGACGCTGCGCAGCTGCAAGGCAAGGAGCTGTCGTTCAACAATCTCGCGGACGCTGATGCCGCAGTGCAATGCGTGTTGAGCTTCGACGCCGCGGCATGCGTGATCGTCAAGCACGCGAATCCGTGCGGAGTCGCAACCGGCGAAACATCGCTCGCCGCCTACCGAAACGCGTATCGTGCCGATCCGACCTCCGCCTTCGGCGGCGTGATCGCATTCAACCGTCCCCTTGAGAAAGAAACGGCCGACGCGATCGTGCAGCAACAGCGCGCCGACGTCATCGTAGCCCCCGAGGTCACCGAGGAAGCCCGCGGCGCGCTCGCGAAGCGGACCGGCGTCAGAGTGCTCGCGACGGGGCGCGGGACCGGCGCAACCGATCGAGGGAGTTGGGAGCTCAAAACCATCGACGGCGGCCTGCTCGTACAAGAGCGCGACACCGGGCAAATCGACGTCGCGGGCGCCACCGTCGTGACTCGCCGTGCGCCGAGCGCCGACGGAGCTCGACGACATGAAGTTCGCGTGGCAAGTGGTCAAGTACGTGAAATCCAATGCGATCGTCTATGCGCGCGGCGGTGCGACGCTCGGCATCGGGGCCGGCCAGCCGAGCCGCGTCATGAGCGCGCGCATTGCAGCGCTCAAAGCCGTCGAAGCCGGTCTCGACCTGGCGGGCGCGGCGATGGCGTCGGATGCGTTCTTTCCGTTTCGTGACGGCATCGATACCGCTGCGCAGCACGGCATTCGCGCCGTCGTGCAACCCGGCGGTGCGCTGCGCGACGATGAGATCGTGCGCGCCGCGGATGAGCACGGCATCGCCATGGTTTTCACCGGCATGCGGCATTTTCGCCATTGACGGGCGGCGGCGATGCGCTCGCGAGGGATGAGGACGCCGTGAAAGTGCTCGTCATCGGCGGCGGCGGGCGCGAGCACGCGCTCGCCTGGCGAGCTGCGCAATCGCCATTGGTCGCAGAAGTGCTCGTCGCGCCCGGCAACGCGGGCACCGCGAGCGAGCCGCGCGTCCGCAACGCCGACGTCGCTGCGGACGACATCGACGGGCTGCTCGAGCTCGCGCGTCGCGAGGCCGTAGACCTTACGATCGTCGGACCGGAAGGTCCGCTCGTCGCGGGCGTCGTCGATCTCTTCGAGGCGCGCGGCCTGAAATGCTTCGGCCCGCGTGCGGCGGGCGCGCGACTCGAGGGCTCGAAAGCGTTCGCGAAGGCGTTCCTGCAACGCCACCTCATTCCGACAGCAGACTACGCAAGCTTCAACGACCTTTCAGCCGCGCTCGCTCACGTGCGCACGCGTGCGGCGCCGATCGTGATAAAGGCTGACGGCCTCGCGGCGGGCAAAGGCGTCGTCATCGCGGCCAGCGTTGCAGAGGCGGAACGCGCGCTCACGAGCATGCTGCACGACGGTCTGTTCGGAGCGGCGGGCACGACGGTGGTGATCGAGGACTTCTTGACCGGCGAGGAAGCCAGCTTCATCGCGCTCGTCGACGGCACGGACGTCGTACCGCTCGCAAGCTCGCAGGATCACAAGACTCGCGACGACGGCGACCGCGGACCGAATACGGGCGGCATGGGCGCGTATTCTCCAGCCCCCGTCGTGAGCGCCGCCGTGCACGAGCGCGTGATGGACAAGATCATGCGCCCGACCGTGCGCGGTCTAGTCGCCGACGGCATCCGCTATCGCGGCTTTCTCTACGCGGGCCTGATGATCGATGCGGCGGGCGAGCCGCGTGTGATCGAGTTCAATTGCCGGCTCGGCGACCCCGAGACGCAACCGATCCTCGCGCGCTTGCGCTCGGATCTCGTCGCGTTGTGCCTCTCGAGCTTCGACGGCACGCTAGGAAACGCGCGCATCGACTGGGATCCGCGCGCCGCCGTCGGCGTCGTCATGGCGAGCGGCGGCTATCCCGGCAGCTACGCGAAGGGCAAAGTCATTCACGGCCTCGAGCGCGCGCGGCGGCGACGGTGTGAAGATCTTTCACGCGGGGACGAGACTGCGCGGCACCGACATCGTTACCGATGGCGGGCGCGTGCTCTGCGCAGTGGGCCTCGGCGAGAGCGTCGGCATCGGCCCGCGACAAGGCTTACGGGGCCGTCGAGGAAATCGAGTGGGATGGGGCTTTCTGGCGAACGGACATCGGCTACCGCGCGTTGCGGCGAGAAACGAGAAGCCTGACTAACGCTTCATCGCCTCGAAGAAGTCGGCATTGGTCTTCGAGTCCTGCAGCTTCGAAAGCAGGAACTCCACGGCCGCGAGCTCGTCCATCGGATGCAGCACCTTGCGTAATATCCACATCTTCTGCAGCTCGTCGGGCTGCGTCAAAAGCTCTTCTTTGCGCGTGCCGGAACGATTGATGTTGATCGAGGGGAACACGCGCTTCTCGGAGATGCGGCGATCCAGGTGGATCTCCATGTTGCCGGTGCCTTTGAACTCTTCGTAGATCACGTCGTCCATCTTGGAGCCCGTGTCGATCAGCGCAGTCGCGATGATCGTGAGGCTGCCGCCCTCTTCGATGTTGCGTGCGGCGCCGAAGAATCGCTTCGGTCGCTGCAGCGCATTCGCGTCCACACCGCCCGTGAGCACCTTGCCTGACGAGGGAACGACCGTGTTGTAGGCCCGCGCGAGCCGCGTGATCGAGTCGAGCAGGATCACGACGTCTTGCTTGTGCTCGGTTAGGCGCTTGGCCTTCTCGATGACCATCTCGGCCACCTGGACGTGCCGCGTCGCGGGCTCGTCGAACGTGCTCGACACCACTTCGCCGCGCACGGTGCGCTCCATCTCCGTCACTTCTTCGGGCCGCTCGTCGATGAGCAGCACGATCAGCGTGACTTCAGGGTGATTCGCCGCGATCGACGCTGCAATGTTCTGCAGCAGCATCGTCTTGCCCGCCTTCGGGGGGGAGACGATCAGGCCGCGCTGACCTTTGCCGATCGGTGCGACCATGTCGATGATGCGCGCCGTCAGATCCTCCGTGCTGCCGTTGCCTTGCTCGAGCTCCAGCCGCTTTTTCGGGAACAGCGGCGTCAGGTTCTCGAACAGCACCTTGCTCTTCGCGTTCTCGGGAGCGTCGTGATTGATTTCGCCGACCTTGAGCAACGCGAAGTAGCGCTCGCCGTCCTTCGGCGGCCGAATCAAGCCGGAGACGGTGTCGCCGGTGCGCAGATTGAAGCGGCGGATCTGGCTGGGCGAGACGTAGATGTCATCCGGGCCAGCGAGATAGGAGCTGTCTGCCGAGCGCAAGAATCCGAAACCATCTTGCAGAATCTCGAGAACGCCCTCGCCGAAGATGTTCTCGCCGTTCTTCGCGTGCGCCTTCAGGATCGAAAAAATGATGTCCTGCTTGCGGGATCGGGCCTGGTTCTCGAGGCCCATCGACTCTGCGAGTTCCACGAGCTCCGACGCGGGACGCGTCTTGAGCTCGGAGAGGTTCATTGCGTTTTTCGTCAGCTCGAGCTCAGCAGCCGGAATCACGTCAAACTCCTCATCGTCTGGAAACTCTTCGCGCATCGGCTTGTTCCCTCGCCGCGAAGACCGCTTGCCGTGGTCGTCCCTGGGCTGCCGCGGGTCGTTGTTGCCCTTGACCCGGGCGCGCGCCGAATTACCTAGATATCCCCTCACGAGCGCGTCTCGGTATCGTTGTTGATCACAGGCGATGTTTGTCTGGTCATTGGGTCACTGTGCGCGCGGTACTCAAATGCGCATTGAGGAAGGAGGTGAGTTGTGCTTTCGAGACGGCGCCGACTTGTTGTGCCGCGACGGTCCCATTGCGAAACAGCAGCAATGTGGGGATCCCGCGGATGTTGTACTTCGGAGGCGTCCTCGGATTCTCGTCGATGTTGAGCTTCACGACACGGAGGCGATCTTGATATTCGTCGGCGATCGCGTCCAAGATCGGCGCGATCATCTTGCACGGCCCGCACCACTCGGCCCAGAAGTCGAGGAGCACGGGCTCTGACGACTTGACGACGTCGGCCTCGAAGGCCGCGTCCGTGGTATGTACGATCCGATCACTCACATTGTCGATCCTCTAGATTCCTTTACCCACATTGGACCTCTCGGGCGAAGATTTGCTCAAGCTCGAAACCCGGGAGCGTAAACCCGAAAGTGACGCCGCCTGGCCGGTTCAGGCACAATGTTCGCGGCTAGTTGCTTCGAGGCTCGCGGGAGTTCTGTGGGTATCTGGGAGGGCGTAGCCTATTTTTAACCGTCGAGAAGTCAATTTGCAAGCCTTGAGGTCCTCTATAGACACTTCCCCGCAGACCGATCAGCACCTAACCGATTTGCGATTTGCCGACCTCCCGTTATCGGCCGAGCTGCAACGGGGCATCGCAGAGGCCGGCTTTACACAATGCACTCCCATCCAGAGCGAGGCGCTGCCGCTTGCTCTCGATGGACAGGACGTGGCCGGCCAGGCGCAAACGGGAACCGGCAAAACCGCGGCGTATGTTATTGCGCTGTTTCACCGGCTGTTAAATCAACCGCCGCTGCGTACCGACCAGCCGGGTCCGCGTGCACTGGTGGTCGCGCCGACTCGCGAGCTCGCCGTGCAAATTCACTCCGACGCGCAAGTGCTCGGCAAGTACCTGCCGTACGTGCTCGGGCTCGTGTTCGGCGGCACGGATTATGAAAAACAGCGATCGCAACTCGAAGCGGGAGTCGATGTGCTGATCGGCACGCCGGGACGCATCATCGATTACTACAAGCAACGCGTGTTCGGGTTGCGCGGCACGCAAGTGCTCGTGCTCGATGAGGCCGACCGCATGTTCGACCTGGGGTTCATCAAGGACATTCGCTATGTCTTGAGAAGACTGCCCGAACGGGAGCAGCGGCTGAACATGCTGTTCTCCGCGACGCTTTCCTATCGGGTGCTCGAGCTCGCATACGAGCACATGAACGATCCGGAGCTCGTTCGCATCGAGCCGGACAAGATGACAGTCGATCGCGTGACGCAGAGCATCTATTTCCCGTCGAACGAGGAAAAGATTCCGCTGCTTCTCACCTTGCTGCGCGACATGGACGCACGGCGAACCATGGTTTTTGTGAACACGCGGCGCGAAGCGGAGCGCTTGAGCGATCAGCTCAACCGCCACGGCATTCTCGCTGCGGCGCTGTCGGGGGACGTTCCGCAGCGTAAACGGCTAAAGATGCTCAAGGACTTTCAGCGCGGCGAGTTGCCCGTCTTGATCGGCACGGATGTCGCTTCGCGCGGGTTACACGTTCCGGGCGTAAGCCACGTCTTCAATTACGACCTACCGCAGGACCCCGAGGACTACGTCCACCGTATCGGCCGCACCGCGCGCGCGGGGGCCGCCGGCGATGCGATCAGCTTCGGTTGCGAGGCGTACGCGGTGTCGTTGCCAGACATCGAGGCTTTCATCGGACATAAGATTCCCGTGGCGACCTTCGATCACAATTCGTTGATTGCGGTGTCGCCAGCGAGCCGGGAGGAGCACCGACGGCACAAGCACATGCCAGGTTCGGGGCATCGACCGCCACGGCCGGGGCGCAGACGCGGCCGGCGTTCGGGCAAGCCCGCGCCGCAGCGGACTTGAGGTCTAGCGCCGACTAGCTGAGCTCGGCTACACCATCGATCGAGCGATATCCCACGATCTCGCGCGCCGGCAGACTCGAGTCCGGCCGCCGGATCGCGAGCGTGTGGCGCACACCGTACACCGTTGCCGCCCGGAGAACGGCGACGCTGTCCTCGATCAGCAATGTGCGCTCGCGATCGAACGCGTGCGCGCGAGCGAGGCTGCTCCAGAACTCCGCGTTTTCCTTGGGCGCCGCAAGCTCGTGCGAGCAAATCAAGCGGTCTACGAGCTTATCGAGGCCGGTTTGGCTGGCCTTGACAGCAATGGTTTCGCGGTGCGCATTCGTCACGATCCAAACCTGCTTGCGACGCGCACGCAGAGCCGCTAGGAACTCGCGGGCGCCCGGCAGGAAGTTGACCAGATGCTTGTGCTCCCACTTCAACGCCTTGACGTCTAGCCTAAGCTCGCGCGTCCAGTGATCCGTGCAATACCACGACAGCGTGCCGATCGCGGCGTCGAGACGCGCCGCCACGCGGCGACGGGCCTCGTCCTCCGCGAGACCGTGCAACCGCGCGTAGCGCGTCGGCACGAGCGTCCGCCAAAAGAAATTGTCGAACTTGAGGTCGAGCAGCGTGCCGTCCATGTCGAGGAGCACGGTGTCGATCTCGTCCCACGGCGGCATGAAGTGAGATGTCTGCATGGGGTCGCTATGATACAAGTGACTTGTGAGCGATCTGCCCGCCCCCGCCGTTCTCCTCGAAGAGGTTTGCGCGATCGCCCGTGATGCAGGCACCGCGATACTCGAGGTGTACGGCACCGATTTTTTGGTGCAGCTCAAAGAGGATCGCTCGCCAGTAACCCTCGCCGATCGGCTGGCCGATAGGATCATTCGGGAGCGGCTTGACCGCCTTGCACCGCGGCTGCCGGTGCTTTCAGAGGAAACCTCGCCCGACGCGCAGCGGCTCGACTGGCGACGCTATTGGTTGGTCGATCCACTCGACGGCACGAGGGAGTTTCTAAAACGCAACGGCGAGTTCACGGTCAACATCGCGCTCGTGAGCGAGCACCGCGCGGTGCTCGGCGTGGTCTACGCGCCGGCGATCGGCGAGCTTTATTGGGGTGCGATCGATGCCGGTGCTTGGGCGCAACGCGCTGCGCATCCGCCCCGTGCGATTCGCGTGCGCCGCGCGGCGACCGTCGTGCGTGTCGTCGGCAGCCGCAGCCACCCGGGTGGCGAGCTCGCAGCGTACGTCGCGGCGCTCGGCCCGCACGAATGGCGAGTAATGGGCAGCTCGCTAAAAATATGTCTCATCGCGTGCGGCGATGCCGATGTGTATCCCCGCTTCGGCCCGACCTCCGAATGGGACACGGGCGCGGCACAGGCTATCCTCGAGAGCGCAGGTGGGCGTATGATAGATCTCGCCGGCCAGCCGCTGAGGTACAACACCAAAGCTCACTTGCTCAATCCTCACTTTTTGGCGTTTGGCGACCTGCGGCGGGACTGGCTTGCGCCCATCCGACAGGACTAGTGGACGACAACATCGAAACTGAGATCTTTAGGAACGTGGAGCGACTAAAGCAGTTGCGCGTGGAGCATCAAGATCTGGATCAGGTCATCTCTCGGCTGGTTCACGATCCACAAGTGGACCAGATCATGCTTCGGCGGTTGAAAAAGCGGAAACTGATGCTGAAGGACATGATCACTCAGCTCGAGAGTGCCCGGATTCCAGACTTGAACGCCTGACGCCAGGTTCGCCCGCGCCTATCCGCCGGTCGAGGGTGCCGGAGGGGGGTGCTGTAACTGCGCCAGCGAGGTTCTGCAGCGTCAACTTGACGCCCACGGGCAACACGAACGCAAGGCAACCGCCGAGCTCCTCCAGGGTTTCTGGGTCGAAACCCAACGTCCGGTCCGGCGCGACGGTCAGCACGCCGGCATCGACTAGGAAGCTGACCCAATTGTCGAAGAGACTCGCGTCGAACAAGTCCGGCGAGTTCAGCGTGTAAATCAGCGCGAGTTGCTCCGACGCCGCGCGGCAGCGCGCGACGAGCTCGCCGCTCGAGAGCACGCCCGACCCCTGACCCAGCAGCAGTGCGACGCTCAAGTAGTAGCGCTCCAAGAACGGCTGCACGATCTCGGCCGTGAGGCGCAGCTGCGCCGCTCGACTGCTCGCGTCCGCTGGGCGGGTTAACGCCCCCGGTCGGGATTCGAGGAGGCCGAGCTCGAGCATCGCGTCCACGACTCGTTCCGTTTCCACTTCGAGCGCCGCGCGCGTGACACGCAAGTACAGCTCGCTGCGCAGGCACGGATACAGGTCGGCGATCAAGCTCTTGAGGCGGGTCGGCTTGAGCTCCGCGCGATTGATGAACGCCGCAGCGACCAAAGCGGGCAGCGCGAACACATGGAGAATGTTGTTGCGGTAATAGCTCGCAAGCACCGCGCGCCGCTCATCCATGTAGAGCACGTCGCCGAGAGCATGCGACCGGCGCTTGAGCCACTGCATGCGCTCGCAGTGGGCGATCATTGCAGCCGCGTCGAGACTCGAGTGACCCATGCGCGGCGAATACGGCGCGTGCTTGGCGAGCTCGATGCACAGAGTAAGCTGCGCCTCGAGCTCGATCTCCACGATCGCCTGCTTCGGCATGCAGAGCACGATCAACGAGACGAGATTGACCGGATTGATGACCGCCGCCTCGTTGATAGCCGTCATGATGCGTTGCCCTAGCACTGCAGCGCTGTCCTCGATCCACTCGGCGCGGAACTCCACGTCGAGCTCGATCGTTCGCCAGCTCGGCTCCACTTCATCGAGCACGTGCTCGAGCCAGATCGGCTCGCCGAAGCTCACCTGGACGCTGCCGAAGCGCTCGCGCAAAGCGCCGAGCGAGCGAAATAATCCGCCGAGCGACTCCTTGCGCTTGCTCGCACCGGCGAGCTCGCTCGCGAACGTCGCGCCTTCGACGACCTTCTCGTAGCCCAAGTAGACCGGCACGAAAACGAACGGCCGATTGCGATCGAGCGCGAAGCTTTGCACCGTCATCTGCAGCAAGCCGAGCTTCGGGGGCAAAAGCCTTCCTAAGCGGCTGCGCGTTCCTTCGATGAAGTACTTGATCGGAAATCCTTTCGCCAGGATTGCGCGGAAGTAGCTGCGGAACACGGCCGTGTAGAGCGCATTGCCCGCAAATGAGCGGCGAATGAAAAACGCGCCGCCGCGCCGCAGGATGCGCCCTACGATCGGAAGATTGAGATTGACTCCGGCCGCGATGTGCGGCGGCGCCATGCCGTGACGATAGATCACGTATGCGAGCAGCATGTAGTCGATGTGACTGCGATGACACGGAACATAGATGAGCTCGCTCCCGGCGGCGATCTCGCTCAAGCGCTCCAGATGTCGCACGTCGACGCCCTCGTACAGGCGGTTCCAGAGCCAGTGGAACGCGCGGTCGAGCAGCCGCACGACCGGATAGGAATAGTCGGCGGCGATCTCGTCGGCGTAGCTGCGCGCGCGTGCACGCACCCGTCTCTCGCCTCGCCCGGACGAACGGACCTCCCGGCGCACGGCGGTCACTACGAGCCGACTGTCGAGCACTTCGTCGAGCACCAGTCGCCGATGCGATAGATCGGGGCCGACGGTCACTGCGCGCTGCTCCTGAAAGTAGACGCGTAGTAGCCGCCCCACTTTGCGCGCGAGTATTTCGACCGTCGCTTGCTCGTCGAGCAATGGTGCAACTGCGATCGGCTCTCCGATCTTCACGAGCACGTCGCGGCCGTGCACGAGTAGCGTGAAGAACCGCCGCAATCTTCCCGAGTCCGCCCAGTCTTCCGAGAAGAAGAGCTCGATCAGGGAGTTCTCGCGCTGCGGCGCACGGCCCCAAAACACGGCCACCGGCACGAGCTCGACATCGCTGCTGCCGCCCAAGCAGCGGTCTGCCGCGAGGAGCGGCGCGATTTCCGCCGGATCGCGCGGCACCGCCCGCCGCCTCCACCAGCCGCGAATCGAGCGCACGGCCCACAGAGTCGCAGCCGGGCCGGCGGCTCGCCTGGGCTGCGGTAGGCCGCGGCGTGCGCACAGGTCTTCGAGCACGAGCCGATCCAGGGCGCGATCCGTCTCGAGCACGAAGCAAACGCGTTTCGCAACTCCGACGTCGGCTGAGCCTTGCGCCTCGTAGCGCACGAGCAAGAGCGCAATGCGGCGAAATAGAGCACGGAAGCGAGTGCCTTGCGAAACGGCGCTGGTGGCGGCCAGCGCACTCGCTTGACGCAGGTCCTTGCTCTCGGCCATCCGCTCGCTACTATGCGTTTGCACGAGGAACTTCAACGATGGACTTGATCGCTGACATCGGCGCGACGAATACTCGTTGCGCTCTGCTCGACGACAGAGGTCACGAGCTCGCGCCGGAGGTGTTTCACAACGCCGATTTTACAGGCGTGCCGGGCCTCTTGAACGTTTATCTCGATCATCGCCGGGCGAGCGATCGTCCAAAGCGAGCGGCGCTCGCCGTCGCGGCGCCGATCGTCGGCGACGACGTGCGCATGATCAACATCGACTGGCGCTTCTCGCAGGCCGAGCTGAAGCAGGAGTTGGATCTTTCGCGCCTGCTGGTCGTCAACGACTTTGCCGCGATCGCCTGGGCGCTGCCGCACTTGACTGCGTCGGACCTAAAAAAAATCGGCGGCGGCGCCGCCGAGCCCGGCACGATGGTCGCGCTCGGACCGGGATCGGGTCTCGGCGTTTCCGCGCTGGTGCCGGCCAACGACGCTACGGCCATCGTCAGCGGCGAGGGCGGCCATGCGACGCTCCCGGCGACGACGGATGAGGAGGCCGCGGTAATCGCATCGATCCGCTCTACTACGGGCCAGTGCGTGCTCGAAAGCGTGCTGTCGGGCCCGGGATTGGTGAACCTCTACGTTGCCCTCGCACAGCTCGCAGGAAGGGGCAAGCCCACTGTCACGCCCGTCGACGTAACCGCGCTCGCGAAGCAGGGCGAGCCGCTCGCACGCAAGGCACAAGGGATGTTCTTTGCGCTGCTCGGGACCGTGGCCGCGGATCTCGCGCTCACGTTCGGTGCCCGCGGCGGCGTATTCATTGCTGGCGGAATCGTGCCGAAGCTTCTGCCGGCGATAGCGAAGTCGCAGTTCCGCGAGCGCTTCGAGGCGCGGGGCAATCATCGCGACTATGTGAGCGCGATTCCGACCCACGTGATCACGGCACGATGCCGGCGTTTCGCGGCCTGCGCCGCCTCCTCGGCTACCGCTGACTACTTTTCGGCTTCCTCGATGCGCCTGCGAAGCTCCGCGGCTTGCTCGTCGACCGTTTGCTGCACACTTTCGGCGCGGTCGATCGTGTCCGTCCACGGATCGAACACGCTCGGGCGCGCCGTCTCCGTCGGCGGCTCCGCCGGCTCGTCGGGCGCTTGCGAGCCACCGCAGCCGGCGACGACAAGAGTCGCGGATAGAAGGAGTGCTCGCAGCTGCATGACTGTCTCCGATCCAACCTGTGAACCCGCTGACTCTACACCGGCGTCCTCGTCTTGAGAATTAATGACATACGCGTCGTTCGAGCCGATTTGAAGGCGATTCCAACCATCGCTCGAGTCGGTGTATTCTCGACCGATGACTACAACAACATCGTCTCCTATCGGCCGGCTCCTCACTCGCCTCCTGCCCATCGAGCCGCACGAAATCCGAGCCGTCGTTGCCGCCTTCTTCTTGTTCTTCTTCATGTGGGCTGGATACTTCGCGGTGCGCCCGGTCCGGGAGACTGTCGGAACGCTGCTCGGCCGGGAGCAAGTTGCCGACTTGTGGATCGTGACCGCGATCGCTTCGATTGCGCTGATTCCGGTGTACGGCGCAGTCGTCGCGTATCTGCGCCGCAGCATCTTCCTGCCGGGAATCTATGCCTGCGTCGCCGCGCTGCTCGTATTCGTCGGCCTCGCGCTGCAGGGTAGCTGAATTCAACCCCTTGATCGGCAAGACGTTTTACGTCTTCATCAGCGTCGTCAATCTGCTGCTGATCTCGGTTTTTTGGAGCTTTCTGCTCGAGTTGTTCGAAAAAGGCCAAACGAAGCGTCTCTTCGGCGTCATCGCGGCCGGCGGCAGCGCCGGCGCGTTGGCCGGCCCGCTGGTCTCGGACCTCTCGGTCGATTCCATCGGCGAAAGCGGCATTCTATTCCTCGGCGCAGCGCTGTTCGTCGCGGCCATCGTGTGCCAGCGAGTTCTGCTCGCGATCTGGAAGGATCGGTCGGACGGGGTGGCCGGCGAGGATCGGCCGATCGGCGGCAATGTCTTTGCCGGCGTCACACTGGTGCTGCGCTCGCCGTATCTGCTCGGCATCGCCCTCTTCATCGTCGGCATTTCCGCGGCGAGCACGTTGCTGTATTTCGAGCAACTGCGCCTCGTCGAGGTCACGTTCGCGGAAGTCGCGGACCGTACTCGCGTATTCGCGCGGCTCGACTGGATCGTCCAGAGCCTCACGGTGCTGTCGCAGATCTTTCTCACCGGGCGTATTGCAGCGCGCTTCGGCGTCACCGCATTGCTCACGATGGTTCCGATCGTCATGGTCGCCGGCTTCCTCACGCTTGCGGCGTCCGGCACATTCGCCCTGTTCGCCATCGTCATGGTCGTGCGTCGCTTCGGCGAGTACGCGTTCGTGCGCCCCGGGCGCGAGATGCTCTGGAGCCCGCTCGACAAGGAGACGAAGTACAAAGCCAAGAACACGATAGACGTGCCGGTGTACCGCGGTGCCGACGCGGTCATTGCGCAAGCACAAAGCGCAATCAGCGCCGCCGGAATGACGGCTGCCGGTATCATGATGCTCGGCGCCGTGGCCGCCGCGGCGTGGGCGGCTCGTCGGCTGGTGGCTCGGCAGACGCTTCGAGGGCGACGCCGCGGCGGACAAGCGCCGACTCGACATCGTTGCGCAGGAATCAAAGGCATGAACGTGGTCGACGCGTGCATGCGGAAGCTTGACGAAAACCGACGAGCAAACCGAATCGACCGTTAGTACTACAAGAAAATCGGAGGCGTTATGACTCACTCCGTCAAATCGGGAACCGAGAACATCCGCAACATCGCGATTCTCGGTCACGCCGGCGCCGGCAAAACCACCTTGGTGGAGGCGCTGCTCGCGAAAGCCGGGGCCATTCCGAGCGCGGGCAGCGTCGAGAAAGGCAGCACGGTCTGCGATTTTACGGATCAGGAAAAACGGCTCCGGCATTCGCTCGACGTCGCCGTGTGCCACCTGCAGAACGCGGAGCGGTCGATCAATCTCCTCGACACTCCCGGCTACCCCGATTTCATGGGAAGAGCCCTGGCCGTGCTGCCGGCCGTGGAAACGGCCGCGATCGTAATCAATGCCGAAAGCGGAATCGAGCTCGTCGCCCAGCGCATGATGGCGTTCGCGGCAGAGCGCAAGCTTTGCCGCTTGATCGTCGTCAACAAGATAGATGCCGCAGGCGCGGATCTCGCGGGCATCTTCCGCGAGATCCGCGAGACGTTCGGGCGGGAGTGCTTGCCCTTGAATCTGCCCGCACGCGGCGGCCAGGCCGTCGCTGACTGCTTCTTCGAGCTTGCGAGCGAGACGCCGGACTTTTCATCGGTCGCGGCAGCGCACACGGAGATACTCGATCAAGTCGTTGAGCTCGACGACGACCTCATGGAGCTGTATCTCGAGCAGGGCGAGAACATCTCGCTCGAGCAGCTGCACGATCCGTTCGAGCGGGCGCTTCGCGCCGGTCATCTAATCCCCGTGTGTTTCGTGTCCGCGAAAACCGGCGCCGGGTTGCGACAACTGCTGCGCATCTTCACGGAGCTCATGCCGAACCCGCTCGAGGGCAATCCGCCCGAGTTCGTGGCGAACGGCGGCGCGCGCAAGGTCCAGGGCAACGGCCACTTCATCGGCCACGTGTTCAAGCTCACGGTGGACCCTTACGTGGGCCGAATCGCGACGTTTCGAGTCCACGAGGGCGAGGTCAAGACCGGCGATCAGGTCTTCATCGGCGAGAAACGCAAGGCCGTGAAGCTCTCGCACCTGTATCGGGTCCAGGGCAAGGATCTCCGCGAGGTACCGACAGCGCGCTGCGGCGACGTGTGCGCCGTGGCGAAGATCGACGACATCCGCTTCGACGACGTCCTGCACTCGAGCCATGACGAGGACGAGCTCAAAGTAGTTTCCGTCGACCTCCCGCCGCCGATGCACGGCGTGGCGCTTGATCTACGCCAGCGCGGCCAGGAAAAGAAGCTCTCCGACGCGCTGCACAAGCTCGCGGCGGAGGATCCGTCCCTCAAGATCGAGCACAACAGCCAGGTCAACGAGACGGTGCTGCGCGGCATGGGCGAGCTGCACTTGCGCTTGATTCTCGAGCGCATGCAGTCCGAGTTCGGCGTCGACGTCGCCACGCGACCGCCGAAAATCCCGTACCGCGAGACCGTAAGCCGCAAAGCCGAAGGACACCATCGCCACAAGAAGCAGACCGGCGGCGCCGGCCAATTCGGTGAGGTGTACCTGCGCATCGAGCCGCTGCCGCGCGGCAGCCGGCTTCGAGTTCGTCGACGAGGTGGTCGGCGCCACGATTCCGGGCCAATACATCCCCGCCGTCGAGAAGGGCGTCAGGCAGGTGCTCGTCGACGGCGCGATCGCGGGATTCCCGCTCGAGGACGTCCGCGTGATCGTGTACGACGGCAAGCACCATCCGGTTGATTCGAAGGAAGTCGCGTTCATCAGCGCCGGCAAGCGCGCATTCATGGATGCGATCAGCAAGGCGAACCCGATCATTCTCGAGCCGATCGCGAGAATCGAGGTGACGACGCCGAGCCAGTACGTCGGCGACATCACCGGACATCTGTCGGGAATTCGCGGCCGCATTGCCGGAAGCTCGGCGCTCTCGGGCAACCGATCGAAGATCGATGCCGAGGTACCCCTCGGAGAGCTCGGCGAGTATCAGAACAAGCTGAAGTCGCTCACGGGCGGCACGGGCTCATTCACGATGCAGTTCGATCACTATGCGACTGCGCCCGCGACGTTGCAGAAGCAGCTCATGAACGAATTCAAACCGCAACCGGATGAATAATCGGTAAATTTCCCGCGTGTAGATATCGCGACGGGATGGGGCGTCGCGCCGCACGTCACCGGGCCTGAACGAACCCGCTCTCCGCCCTCACGGTCAGCGCGAACGGACCGACGGTGATGTTTTGATCGCTCGCAAGATTGGTGCTGCCGAGCGCGTCGAAGACCATCGTGACAGCCGGCGAGGCCGAGACTCCGATCGGGCTCTTCCCCGACAAGAGCTGGCCGTCGGCGAGCCGAACGCCCGTGCTCCACGTCGAGTCCGTTGGGTTGCACCGACCCGAAGCGGGCGCTTGCTGGCGAGCTTCGTAGCCACCGGGCTGAATCTCGACGCGGACCGGGCAACCGCTCGCGACCGCGAGCTTTTGCGCGTACTTCAAGGCGGTTGCGAGCTCGTCGTAGTAGCCGCGCTCGAGAAACGTCCGGTCGCTGAAGAAGCGCGGAACCGCGACCGCGCCTAGGATTCCCAAGATGACGATGACAATCACGAGCTCGACTAGCGTGAAGCCGCGGCTCTCTTGTCCCGAGCGCTGATGGGTATCGATCGATACTGGTGAATGCCCAAGCATGAAGTTCATTGACGACGAAGGCGCCCGCGGGCGCCTTCGTTAAACCGTTAGTGCTGCATGAAGATCAGCAAGCGCCCGCACCCACGCCAATCGTGGGCGCTCCGTTAACCGGGGCTTCCTGATACGTCGCCGTGCAAGTCGCGAGCGACGTGTTTGCAAACGTACCGGTCGCACCGGCCACCGTGTAGTTGTACCCCGAGATGTCGACGAGCGTGTCGTCGATCGTCTCAAGATCGGGGTAACCGTTGACCATTGCGATGACTTGGCCTTCCATGGTCACCGTAGCCGCAGCGCCGCCGTTCGCAAGCCACAACGCATGTGCGAGCGCCGCGCCCGAGCGCACGCTTCCGGCCAGCGCATCGCGCGAAGCCATCCGGGCCCGCGCCTCCAACGACATGAATCGCGGTATCGCAAACGCAGCGAGAATTCCAAGGATGGTGATGATCACTACTAACTCAATCAGAGTGAAGCCTCCCCGCCGTGCCGAAACTTTCATCTAAAGTTCCTCCAGAACCTTTGCCGCAGACCGAGTACGCTCGGAATCAATTCCGGACCTGTGAACTGTATTGCCGAAACTCGCGGACCTCTGTGATCCAAGCCGCGCCGCTGCTCGCGGCAAACGTGACTTGGTGCTCAGTTAGCCGAGCGACGAAATCGCCGGCGCCGAGGACTCATGCGTCGGTCCAGCCAGCGGCGGCCAGACGCGCAGGCAGCGGCGCATCTCGTGGACGTGCGTCGCCGGCATTAAACTTAATACGCGCGACCGATTAGTCTCTGAGTCTCTAGTTTTCCGGAGCGCGCTTGGGCTGCGGCGCAATATGCGAAGTCCCTCAAAGGCCGGTCGGACGCGCCTCGAGCGAGCTTGGAGCTTCTGGATCGATCGCGGCGGCACGTTCACCGATGTGGTCGCACGGGATCCCGACGGCGCGATTCATTCGCTGAAGCTGCTCTCGGAGAGCCCGGAGCAGTACGCCGACGCCGCTGTCGAAGGCGTGCGGCGGCTTCTCCAATCGGCCCCGCCTGACCGGCGTGCCGTCCGAGACATCAGGATGGGCACCACCGTTGCGACCAATGCGCTGCTCGAGCGGCGCGGAGAGCCCACCGTTCTCGTGATCACGGCGGGGTTCGCCGACGCGATCCGAATCGGCACGCAGCAACGGCCGGACATTTTCGCGCTCGCGATCGAGCTGCCCGAAATGCTCTACGTCCGCACGATCGAGGCCCACGAACGGGTCGGCTCGGGCGGAGAAGTCCTCGTGCCGCTCGATCGCGAGCGGCTGCGCCGCGATCTTGCGGACGCGCGCGAGAGCGGGCTTACGAGCGTCGCGATCGTGTTCTTGCACGGCTACCGCTATCCGCGGCACGAGCTCGACGCGGCCGCGCTTGCGGCGAGCTTGGGATTTACGCAGGTCTCGGTGTCGCACCGCGTGAGCCCGCTGCCGAAGCTCGTCACGCGCGGCGATACGACGCTCGTCGACGCCTATCTTTCTCCGGTGCTCGCGCGCTACGTTGCGAGCGTGCGCACGCGGCCTCGCGCGTGAGCTTAAGGCGGTGCCGCTGAAATTCATGCAGAGCCACGGCGGGTTGGCCGACGCGGACGCGTTCCACGGCAAGGACAGCCTATTGTCGGGGCCTGCGGGAGGCGTCATCGGGATGGTGAGCGTAGCGCAGGCCGCGGGATTCGACAGGATCATCGGGTTCGACATGGGCGGCACGTCGACCGACGTCGCGCTGTTCGACGGCGAGCTCGAGCGTACGAACGAGACTGTGCTCGCCGGCGTGCGGGTCAGCGCGCCGATGCTCCGGATCCACACGGTGGCGGCCGGCGGCGGCTCCATTCTGAGATTCGCCAACGGCCGCCTCCAAGTCGGCCCGCAATCCGCCGGAGCGCAGCCCGGCCCGGCCTGCTATCGCGCCGGCGGGCCATTGACGGTAACGGACGCGAACGTCCTGCTGGGCCGCATCCAGAGCGAGTTCTTTCCGCGCGTGTTCGGCGCGACCTCGGATCAGCCGCTAGACGCCGAAGTGGTCAAGAGTGCGTTCGCGGCGCTCGCCGTGCAGGTTTCCGACGCGACTGCGCAGCAGCTCACTGCGGAGCATCTCGCAGCCGGCTTCCTACGCATCGCCGTCGAGCGGATGGCGAATGCGATCAAGCAAATTTCGATCCAACGCGGCCACGATACCGCACGCTTCGCGCTGTGCTGTTTCGGCGGCGCCGCGGGGCAACACGCGTGCCAAGTAGCGGAGAGTCTCAACATCGGCACGGTGCTGATCCATCCGCTCGCGGGCGTGCTCTCCGCGTACGGCATGGGCGTCGCAGAGCTGCGCGTGCTACGCCACGCGAGCATCGAAGCGCCTCTTGACGCACCGACTACGCCCGTGTTGGCGGAACGTTTCCGCGAGCTCGCCGCCGACGCGTGCGGTGCGCTCGCGACGCAAGGCGTCCCGGCGGCCGACGTCGCGCTCGAGCGCCGCCTGCTCGTGAAAGTGGCGGGATCGGATACGAGCTTGCGCGTTGCTTGGGACGAGTCGTGCAGCGCGGCCGCGCTAGCGGCCGCGTTTCACTCCGCGCACGCGCAACACTTCGGCTTTCAGCCGAGCCCTGACCAGGCGCTTGCCGTCGAGTCGCTCGAGCTCGAGGCGCACGCTGCTCTCGAGCAAGCGCCCGCGAGCTCCGCCCCGAGTCACGCGCGCGAACACGACGCCGCGGCCGCCGCGACACGCCGCATCTGGTTCGACGGCCGCTGGGAGGACGTCGCCGTCTACGCGCGCGATGACCTCACACCGGGCGCGAGACTCGAAGGTCCGGCCCTAATCACGGAAGCGCATGCCACTACCGTCATCGAGCGCAATTGGCGCGCCACAGTGGACACCGATGGTTGCCTCGTGCTCGCGCGCGCGCGCTTGAGTCGCGCGAAGGAGGCCATCGCGAAGCGCGCCGACCCGATCATGCTCGAAGTGTTCAACAGCTCGTTCATGCACGTGGCCGAGGAGATGGGCACCGTGCTCGAGAGCACCGCCCACTCGGTGAACATCAAAGAGCGACTCGACTTCTCCTGCGCCGTGTTCGATGCGGGGGGCGGTCTGATTGCCAACGCCCCGCACATGCCCGTGCACTTGGGCTCGATGGGCGACAGCGTGCAGACAATCTTGCGCGACTGTCACGCCGCGCTCGCGCCGGGGAGCTCGTTCATGTTGAACACGCCGTACAACGGCGGCACGCACTTGCCGGATATCACGGTCGTGACGCCGGTGTTCGGTGAGACGAACGAGCTTACCTTCGTCGTCGCGAGTCGCGCGCATCATGCGGACATTGGCGGCCTCACGCCGGGCTCGATGCCGCCCACGAGCCGCACGATCGATGAGGAAGGAGTGCTGTTCGACGGCGTGCAAATCGTCGAGCAGGGCCGCTTTCGCGAGGCCGAGGTCCGCCGCTTGCTCGAGCGCGCGGCGTATCCGGCCCGCAATCCGGATCAGAACATCGCCGACCTGAAGGCGCAGCTCGCCGCCAATGCTCGCGGAGTCGTGGGGCTTTCGAGAATGACGGCGCGGTTCGGATTGAGCGTCGTACGCGCCTACATGCGCCATATACAGGACAACGCGGAAAGTTGCGTGCGTGCAGCTCTCGAGGCCTTGAGCGACGGCCGGTGGACGCTCGATCTCGACGGCGGCGAGCGCGTCGTCGTCAGTGTTTCAGTCGACCGCGCAAGCGCGTCCGCGACCATCGACTTCGCGGGCACATCGGCCGCGAGCGCGACGAATTTCAACGCGCCGTCCTCGATCGTGCGGGCGGCCGTGCTGTACGTGTTCCGCACGTTGGTCCGCGAGAACATCCCGCTGAATGCCGGGTGCCTGCGTCCGTTGACGATTCGCCTGCCGGAGCCCTGCCTACTGAACCCGCGCTATCCGTCGGCCGTCGTGGCCGGCAACGTGGAAACATCGCAGTGCATCGTCGATGCGCTCCTCGCCGCGCTCGGCGTCTGCGCGGCTTCGCAGGGAACGATGAACAACTTCACGTTCGGTAACGCACGCTATCAGTACTACGAGACGCTCTGCGGCGGCGCCGGGGCAGGCCCGGATTTCGCCGGTGCGAGCGCCGTGCACACGCACATGACGAACTCGCGTCTCACGGACACGGAGGTCCTAGAGTCGCGCTACCCTGTGCGGGTGCGGCGCTTCGCAATCCGGCGCGGCTCTGGCGGACCCGGAGCGCGGCGCGGCGGCGACGGCGTCGTGCGCGAAGTGGAGTTTCTCGAGCCGATGCACGCCGCCATTCTCGCGAATCGCAGGCGCTTCGCGCCGTTCGGCTTGAAAGGCGGCGGTGCCGGGGCGCGCGGCGAAAACTACGCGATCCGCGCCGACGGCTCGCGCGTGGAGCTTGCCGCGACCGGCGAGATCGACCTCGAGCGCGGCGATTGCTTCGTAATCGAGACCCCGGGCGGCGGCGGCTACGGCGCTCCCGACGACGACGCCCGCGCCTGAGGCGACGGCGTGGGCCGCACCGCCTTCCACCGCGTGCGCGGCCTCGCGATAGCGGAATTCGTAGACGACGAAATCACTCGGCCTCTGCAGCGCGAGCCCGATTTTTAGAACGAGCGGCTTCGCACCGGGCACTCGGGTCGTGCGGACGAAGAACGCCTCTTCGGGGCTCTTGCCGACGAGCGCGCCCTGCCCATGCAGGCTACCCAAAAAGACCCACACCTGACGCTCGAGCGCCAACGGCGGATCCGCCGGATGCGCCGTCAGAACCCAGCGCGTGTGCTCCTCGATCGAGCGCACGATGAACGACGCAGTGCGCTTCGTATCCAAACGTTGCCACAGTGCGGACACCGCTTTCGCGCCGGCGAAGCTCACGTTGCCGTGCAGGGCCGCGCCGCCGGCCTGCAAGCGAACCAGCGCATTGACGCCCACGCGATTGAGCAGCGAGACCTGCTTCGCACCGAGGTCGACGAGCGGCACGAGCTGGCCTTTCAAGCCGGTATCGGTCAACGGCAGTCGGTGCCAGACGCCGTGCTTGTCGGCGGCGGCCAGTATGCCCGCGACGACGCCGCACGCCGGCATCCCGCTCGGGTAGCGCGCACTTTCCGCTTTGGGGCGCACCCGCGGAAAGTACGTGACGGCGTTCTGGCTCGTTTGCTCGGTGCTTCGCACCCACAAGACCGCGGCATCCGGGGAATAGCTCGACCAAGGCGGATCCCAAACCAACAGGGCGCGGCGCCGCTCGCAGTAGCGCGTGGCTGCGACGAACGTCGTGCTGCCGAGATCGCGCGCGGGCGGCGACGGAATGCACAACAAATCGACGCGCGGACAGCGGTCGAGCGCGAACAAACCGGTGCCTTCGTCGTTCGAGCCGATGATGTCGTAGTCGCTGAGCTCCTCGCCGTCGGAGCCGCCGAGGCGCGTCTCGAGATACGGAATCGCATCGCCGGGACGCCGAGCCCGCGTCGCATCCGGGCGGCACGACGGCAACGGGCCCGCGGTCCGAACGAGCTCCGATGTCTGCAACGCGTCGGCAATGTAGTTGCGGTCCGTCGGATCGAGCGACAGAGCGGGATAAAGCTCCTGATCGTCGACGAGCTGCGAGCCGAGCCGGCTCAAACGCTGCACGACGAGGTTGAAGCGCTCGAGGTCGCGCTCGACGCGATCGTAGTCGATGGATACTCGAAGGAACTCGCGGCTGCCCGGCTGCTGGGCCTGCAGACGCCAGCTCTCCCTCCCGCACGGGATCTCGAGCAGCGCGCGCGCCGCACGATTCGCGATCCGAACGACGACGGCTTTCGCGCCGCCGTGCAAGAAGTAATGCTGCACGGCCTGAGGCACGAAGCTGAAAGGGCAAAAGCCGCCGAACACTCGACGAAACTCGTCGAAGCTCGCGATCGAGATCGCCTTGTGCAGCGGTCCCCGCTCCGTCCTGCCGATGAACGCCGCGACGGTCGTTCCGGTGATCGGAATGGCTTCGGGGCCGTCGAACGAGCGAGCTTTAGCGTCGGGAGGCAAGTCGACGGGTTCAGACGCCATGCTGCTCGCGGAAGGGGAAAAACCTATGATAGCTCCCGCGCGATTGCCTTGCAGCTGCCGTTCGTAGGCCGCGGGCCACCCTGCGGTGGCGCAAGCCGAGCACTGAGCACGCACACCACGAGGTTCAGTCGGCCGCAGTCTCGAGCACTTGGGCGGTTTGGTCCGCTGTCGTTACGGGCGTTAGATTCTCGATGACTCTCGCCTCCGCCAAGTGCTGCTCGGGCGACCGTTGCGCCCGCAACACCGGGAACGGAATTCCGCGCTGCTCGCCGAGCACTTTGCCGATGACGTCTTGATCGAGGTCGGCGACGCTCATGCCTGCGCGCTCGAGCGCTCGAGCAAGCACCTGCCTTGCATCGACCGCGAGATCGCGCTGGTCCTCGACGAGCGGCCGATGCACTTCCAAATAGAGCTGGCCGTCGCGCCACCCCGCGAGCACGGGCTGGTTCACGATTTGCACTTTCGTGCCCTTGCCGACCCGCTCGAACAGTGCCTCGATGTCCTCCGGATATAGGCGAATGCATCCGTGGCTCGAGCGCATGCCGACGCCCGCGGGCTTGTTCGTGCCGTGAATCAGGTAACCCGGCAACGACAGCGCGAGCGCGTGTCGCCCGAGCGGATTATCCGGACCGGGTTGCACGACGCTCGGCAGCGGATCGCCGCGCGCCGCATGCTCCTTGCGAATCGATGCGGGTACGTACCAGACCGGGTCCCGCGCTTTCGAAGTCACCGTGCCCTCGCCGAGCGGCGTCGCCCAGCCTTCCTCGCCGATACCGATCGGATAGGTCGTGACGTGCACTTCCGCCGATGAAGCTTCGCCCAAGTCTTTCTGCGTCGTGAAGTACCACAGCCGCATCGCCGGGACGTTGATCACGATGCCCTGCCTTGGTGTGTCCGGCAGGATCATCTCGGTCGGGAGGTAGACCGGGGTCTCCTCGCCGGGCAGCCAATGATCGACACCGGGGTTCGCGTGCTTGAGCTCCTCGTAACCCAGGTCGTAGTGCTGGGCGATCGCGGAGAACGTGTTCTCGTAGCGAGTGAACAGCACCTGCGTCGCGCCAACCACTTCCTGTTTCTCGTCTGCGAGCGTGAAGTGCCGCGTCTCGAGCGGCGGCAAGCGCGGCGCGCGCGGATCGGGCGTCCGAACGACGATCGGCGCGGGTTGCTCCACCGCGGCCGGCCGGCCGAGCAGGCTGCAGCCGAGAAGCTGGCCGAGCGCAACGGCAATCCCAATGAGCCGCGCCGATCCTATGATCGACGGGAACGCCGCAAGCGGGAACACTCGCTGTGATTGCACGGTGCGTTTTGGCATCGAGGCCGGAGTATACAGAAGCGCGCCGGAAATGGTCTGCGTCTCAGTTCGCTGCGTTGAGGTAGCGTGCGCCGATTCGCGACGCGCCGATCACGCCTTTGCGAGTCAGAAAACGGATCGCGGTCGAGCTCGTGCGCCCGTCCCGCTCGGCGCGACATACGCGGAAAGTGCAGGTGCGGCGCGACGCATCGGCGCGCAACTTGGACATAAGCCGATTTACAGCAAGCTCTCGGCGCCGGCGAACAGGCGCTCCGGCAAACTACGTCGGCGCTTGTAGGTGAGGTGGTACAGATCGCGTTCTTTTGCGGCGGCGAGCAGGAAGTCGTCGCTCGTGCGGATCTCGTCGACGAGCTTCAGCTCCATGGCGCGCAGGCCGTACCAATGCTCGCCGGTCGCGACCTTGTCGACATCGACCTGCGGCCGATAGGCCTTGATCTGGTTCTTGAAGAGGTCGTGTATGTCCTCGATCTCCTCTTGAAGCTTCTGGCGGCCCTCGTCGGTGTTCTTGCCGAACAGTGACAGCGTTCGCTTGTAGCGGCCGGCCGTGAGCTGCTCGAAATCCACGCCTTTGTCCTCGAGCAGGCGGTGGAAGTTGGGCAACTGCGCCACGACCCCGATCGAGCCGACGATCGCGAACGGCGCCGCGATGAGATGATCGGCGACGCACGCCATGAGATAGCCGCCGCTCGCCGCGACCTTGTCCACGGCGACGAGCAACCTCAATCCGCGCTGCCTGATACGCACGAGCTGCGAGGCGGCGAGGCCATGCTCGTGCACGGTGCCCCCCGGATTCTCGAGCCGCAGCAGCACGTGATCGTGATCGGCCGCGACGGCGAGCAAGGCGGACACCTCCTCGCGCAGCGAGGCGGTCGCGCTTGCGCGCAGATCGCCCTTGAAATCGAGCACGAACAAGCGCGGACGCTCGACGTGCTCCTTCTTGCGCGCACGCCGTTCGCGCTTGCGCTCCTTCGCTCGCGCCTTGGCTTCCTTCCTGAAGCGATCCTTTCCGACCAGCGTTCGCTTCAGCGCGTCGGCCCCATCCTCGAAGCGGCGGTTCATGTGCTCGACGACGAGCCCGTCGGCGTGTCCTCCGCGCCGGCTCGCGATGAGCAGCACGACGACCAGAACCAGACCCAAGAGCGTCACGAGCTCTGCGACGAACAAGCCGTACGCGGACAGGAACTCGGTCACTCGATCGCTAAACCTACGTTATTCTTTTCGAAGACGCGGTCGGCGCGGTAGCTCGAGCGCACGAGCGGGCCGGCGACGACCTCGAGGAAGCCGTCCGCCAAGCCCCACTGCCGATAGACCTCGAACTCCGGCGGAGTGACGTAGCGCTCCACCGGCAGATGGTTCGGCGTCGGGCGCAGGTATTGCCCGAACGTCACGATGTCGACCTTCGCGCGATGCAGATCGTGCAGCGCTTGCCGAATCTCGCTGTCGGTTTCCCCCAAGCCGAGCATCAAGCTCGTCTTCGTCAGAACGTCGGGACGATGGCGCTTCGCGTGCGTCAGCACCGACAAAGTCTGTGCGTAACCCGCGCGAGCGTCGCGCACTTTGTGGGTGAGACGTTCGACGGTTTCCAGATTCTGTGCAAACACGTGCACGCCCGAGTCGACGACGGTCTCCACGTCCTCGAGCTTGCCCGCGAAATCCGGCGTCAACGCCTCGACAACGGTCTGCGGACAGCGCGCCTTGATCGCGCGCACGCAGTCGGCGTAATGCTTCGCGCCACCGTCCGGCAAATCGTCGCGATCGACCGACGTCAACACCACGTACTTCAAATTCATGAGCTCGACGGTGCGAGCGCTGTTTTGAATCTCTTCGGGATCCAACCAACCGCGAGGATTGCCGGTGTCGACGGCGCAGAACTGACAAGCTCGCGTGCACACGGCGCCCATCAACATCAGCGTCGCGGTACCGTTCGCCCAACACTCGCCGATGTTGGGGCAGATCGATTCCTCGCAGACGGTTGCAAGACGGTGAGCGCGCACGGTTGCTCGGAGGGTCTCGAAACGTTCGCCGGCCGGCAGGCGTGCTTTGAGCCACGGCGGCTTCGGATCGGCACGCACGCGGCGGCGATCCTCGCGAGCCTTCACGCCGTTCTTGATCGCCGTGAAGCCCTGCTCGGTTGTATATTTCGATCCTGTGGCGACGCCGCCGGCACTGACCACGGGTATGCCGCGAAACTCGCTCATTGCGCCTGCTAACATGCAAACGAAGCGGCTGAGTATCGCACGTTTGTTTGGTGAGTGTTATGGCCCGCTACCGCCCGCCGGCCCCTCCGAGCTCCAAGTACATCACGCCGGAAGGTGCCACTGCGCTCACGCGTGAGCTCGATGATTTGTGGCGCACGCAACGGCCGGCGGTCACGAAAGCGGTGGCCGAAGCGGCCGCACAAGGCGACCGTTCCGAGAACGCCGAATACATCTACGGCAAACGACAACTGGCGGCGATCGATCGCCGCATTCGCTTTCTGCGCAAGCGCCTAGAGGGCATCCGCATCGTCGACCAGCAGCCGAGCGACCTCGGCAAGGTGTACTTCGGTGCGTGGTTTACGCTTGCGGAGCTCGGCGGCGAGCGGCACGAGTATCGGCTCGTCGGGCCTGACGAGATCGGCTTCGGCCGCAATTACATCAGCATGGATTCCCCGCTCGGTCGAGCCGTGATGGGCAAGGCGCTGAACAGCGAGATCACCGTGCGCACGCCCGAAGGCGAGCGCCGCTACGAAATCGTCGGCGTGCGCTATCGTTGACGCACAAAAAAAAGCCCGGCTTACGCCGGGCGAATCACAGGGGGAAACCGCGCGCTCGTCTGACTATTGCAGACGAGCCCAATTGATCAACCGCACATCGCTGGACCGCAGATCGAAATTGCGCGCCAGCAATGCTTCGATGTCTTTCGTCTCGTAGCGCTGCTCCGTGGCCTGGTTCACCTCGACGACTCCGCTGAACTCCTGATCGGAGCCCTCGGCCGCTTCGCCGGTCAACACGAAGTGCGTGTAGTACTTGACACCCATGTGCCCGGAGTCTATGCAGCGGCCCCAAAAACGTCTGTGATTGGTTGCACATTTTCCCGGCGCGTCGTCGCGAGTAGCGCAAAACGTGCGCTCAATCGCATTTCGAAACCGCCGTTCGCCGCGCCTCTTGACATATTTTTCCTACAGCTTATAGAGGTGTCTTAAGCTCCCAGTCGAGTCCTAAAGCATGGCAATTCGATTCGTATTCGCAGTGGTCGCAGCGCTCGCCTTCGCGGCGCAGCCGCTGCGTGCGCAAGACCTGCGCAGCACGCTGTTCCCGGAGGCCGACCGGGCGCTCGCGACGGCGCGGAGCGCAAACGCGGAACTGCTGGCACCCGAGAGTTTTACGCGCGGAATGCAAGCTTATGCGGCGGCCGAGAGCGACCTTACGCGAGGCCGCAACATGGACCGAATTCGCGCCGCACTGACGCAAGCGACCGAAGCGTTCACTGAAAGCGCCGAGGCCGCGGAGATCGCGAACGTGACGCTCGCGTCGCTGATCAAGACGCGGGCGGACGCGTCCAACGCAACCGCGGCTACGTTCGCGGCCCCGCTGTGGACTGAAGCAGGCGAGCTGTTCGACGCGGCCGCACGGCGGCTGGAGTCTGGCGATATTAGAGGCGCGCGCGGCCGCGCCGACGAGGCCGAGGCGCTATATCGTGACGCCGAGCTCACCGCGATCAAAGCGCAGTATCTCTCTCAGACGCGCGCTCTGCTCGCAGAAGCGGAAGCCGCGCGTGTCCCGCGTCTCGCACCAAACACGTTTGCGAAGGCGCAAGAGCTGCTCGCGCGAGCCGAGCTCGAGCTCGGCAACAATCGCTACGACACGGACCTGCCGCGCAGCCTCGCCCAGCAGGCGAATTACGAAGCACGGCACGCGATCTATCTCGCCGGGTTGATCGAGAAGATGCGCGACGAGAACCGTTCGCTCGAGGACATCATCTTGAGCTACGAGGAACCGCTCACGCAGATCGGTGCAGCCGCCGACAAGGTCACGCAGCTCGACAAGGGCGCCGCGCCCGTGGCCGAGGAGCTCGTCTCGTACATCGAAGGCTTGCGCGAGAGCGCCGCGCAATCCGAAGTCGACCTGATCGATAGCCGCACGCGTATCGGCGAGCTCGAGCAGGAGATCCGCGACCTCGACGAGCGTCTCGGCGGCGTGTCCCAGGAGCGAGTGGCGCTCGTGCAGAGGCTCGAGGCCGAAGCGCGGATCAGGGAGCAGTTCGCGACCATCGAGACGATGTTCACACGCGACGAAGCGCGAGTCTCGAGGGAAGGCAACAGCCTAATCGTGCGTTTGGTCGGCCTCACGTTTCAGAGCGGTCAGGCGGAAGTCAACGCCCGTTATCGCGGGCTGCTCGACAAGGTTCGCCAAGCCGCGGACGTGTTCCCTCGCTCGCAAATCGTGATCGAGGGCCATACGGACGCTTACGGCAGCGACGAGGCGAACCTCGCGTTGTCGCGACGGCGAGCGGAGGCTGTGGGCGCGTACTTGACCAGCGACTTGGGCGTTCCCCCTGTTCGCATCAGCGCAGTGGGGTATGGCGAGACGCAGCCGATCGCCAACAACGACACGCAACAGGGCCGCGAGCGCAACCGACGGATCGACGTCCTGATCGAGCCGCAGCTCGAGTCACCGCAATAGCCACGTGGAGCGTCGAGTCTTCAGAGCGGTGGCGTCGAGCCAGTCGGCGATGACGCGTGCCACGAACGGGTTGGCGAGATAGCCGTAGGATTCGTGCACGTTCAAGCCGATGTCGCTGTAGAAATGGTTCGTGAGGTCGACGTAATCCTCGATCTGCTCCACGAGCTTGAGCGCAACCATCTCGCGGAACGCCGGCGATAACCGGGGATACAGCGCGGTCAAGTCGCCGCGCGCGGACAAGTTGACCCATCGGCGCACGTTCGTGGGATAGCGTTTGCTCCCTCTCTCGTTCGCACCTCGCAGCGAACGCCGAATGAACCGCGTTCGCGAGCGGGCTGCCGATCGTCATGAAGAGGTCGACGCGGCCACGCGCCGGAGACGCACCGTGCGACAGCTCCCAGAGTGTGTCGTAAGCGATCACCGACCCAAAGCTATGCCCGATCAGAAGCACTGCCTCGTCGTCGGCCCACGCGCGCGCGAGCGCAGCATGAAGCAGCGCGCGAATCGCGTCGCCGAGGCCGTCGCTGTTCGCGAGGTAGCGGTCGGCCTCGAGCATCGTCGTGCGCAGCGCCGGCGCCGCGAAGACGCGGCCGATGAAAAGCAAGTTGTCGCCGACGACGTGGCGCAGGCGCATCAGCCGTACGGGCCACGAATCCATCGCGCGGATATCGCTCGGGGCGACCTCACGCTCCCGCAGCAGGCGCTCGACGCCCGGTCGATCGAGCTCGATGTCCCGATGCCGGCCGTAGAGCAAATACGTCCACGCGATCAGCGAGAATCGGTCGGGTCTCGCTCGCGAGCCATTCGGCCGCTTGCGGTCGCACGCGCGTAAGACCCGCGTGTAGGACGCGGATGAGCTCGCGGCGGTGCACGTCGGGCGCCGGCTTTGGCTTCAAGCCCGGCACGAAGATGATGCGTACGTCGGTCAAATCGATCGGCTGGGACGGCAACCGCCGGCGCGGTATAGTCCTCGAACTCGTTTCCACGACTGTGCGAGGAGAATAGGTCGTGCGTTATCTGCATACAATGGTGCGCGTGAGCAATCTGGAAGACTCACTCGACTTTTACTGCAAGAAGCTCGGTCTCAAGGAAGTTCGGCGCACGGAGCACGCGTCGGGGCGTTTCACGTTGGTGTTCGTCGCACCTGAAGATCAAGAGGAGTGCGCGATCGAGCTCACGTACAACTGGGATCCGGAAGAGTACACGGCCGGCCGCAACTTCGGCCACGTCGCATTCGAGGTCGACGACATTTACGCAACGTGCCAACGGCTCATGGACGCGGGCGTCACGATCAACCGGCCGCCGCGCGACGGCAAGATGGCGTTCGTGCGGTCGCCCGACAACATTTCGATCGAACTGCTGCAAAAAGGCGGGCCGCTGCCGAAGAAAGAGCCGTGGGGATCGATGCCGAATACCGGCACGTGGTAGCGAAATTTTGGGGTCAGGCACGGTGCCGGACCCGGAGCCTGACCCCGATCAGCCAGTCTCTCGCCGATAGGCAACGCGGAAGTTGCCGGTCTCGACTTCCGACTGGTTCGAGTCCTTGAACACGACGCGATTGCGGCCTTCTTTCTTCGCTTGATACATCGCTTCGTCTGCGGTCTGGATCGCGCCCGTCAAGCTGCGCTTTGAGCTCGCGCGGGCGAGCGCCACGCCGACGCTTACCGTGACGACGTCCGCGACTTCCGAGCCTTCGTGCGGGATCGCGAGATCCATGACGTCGCAACGGATTTGCTCCGGCAAGTTGCGCGCGTAATCCTCCGGCGGGCCGTAGAGCACGAGCACGAACTCCTCCCCGCCGTAGCGCGCGCAGAAGTCGAACGGCCGCTTCGCGCAGCGCGCGATGCTGTTCGCCACCTTCTTCAGACAATCGTCGCCCGCCTGATGACCGTGGAGATCGTTGTAGATCTTGAAGTTGTCGATATCGACGAAAATGATCTCGATCGCCACGTCCTCACGGCGCGATTGCCGCCACACTCGGCGGATGTAGTCGTCGAAGAGGCGGCGATTGTAGAGGCTGGTGAGCCCGTCGCGCTCCGCGAGCTCGTTGAGCAGGCGCGTCTCGAGAAAGTTGGTGCGCAGCGCGTGCTCGAGATTGTACGTCGCGATGCCGCCGATGACGGCCGCCGCCCCGAGAATCGCCGTCATGTAGAACAGCTCGCCGAGCGGCAGCCCGAGCACGTAGCCCATCGCGAGATGACCGAAGACGAGCAGCGCTGCGATCGAGATTGCGATGTTGAACAGCAGGCCGAGAAACAAGCACGCGTACAGAATGACGAGCACGAGACCCGAGAGAATGTACGAAGCGCCTTGGAGCGCTGCGAGGTGCGCCACGTACGTCACTACGAAGCCGATGAGCACGACGCCTACGGCCGCCACCTCCATGTAGTAGCGCCGCGCGGCCGGCAGCGAGATCGCAACACCGATGACGGCGAGCAATGGACACAACACGCCGAGCCGCAGCGTGTTGAGCTCGACGGTTTTCGGCGTGCCGAGCACTAGGTCGATGCACGTGACGGCGAGCACAAGGATCAGAGCTATCAGGCCCGATAAGCGCGCGCGCGGCAGGTTCACGCCGATATAGAAGTCGCGGAAATCCTTCTCGAGCAGACCGCCGAAACGCAGGCCCGCGAAGCCGCGCTTGAGCTGGTCCGCGAACGGCGAGCCGAGACTCTGGGTATCGAGCTTGGGTAATTCCATTCGGTGCTGGGCTCTGTCGGCAGCCGACGAAGAATGCCGATAAAACTAAGGGATTTCCTCAACCTGGATCACAGTCGTGGCGTCGCGCAACGCCACGGCTCACGCCGGATCAGCGGTACAACGGCATCAGCGCCTCGTTCTTGGGAGCTTGCGGCGGGCCTGCAACCGCGTCCAATTCCGCGAGCACCGCGATTAGAGCTCGTCCATCCCAAGGACGGATGCTTCCGCCGTAGATGCTCGCCTCCAGATCCAGGACCTGTGCGGCGACGGAATCGGGCAAGAGCGGCGCGAGCGCACCGAGACTGCGGGGAGGATCGGCCGCGTAGCGCAGCGCCGCCCAGGCCAGCAAGTGGTCGCGCGCCGCGGCGGCATTGTTTGCGGCGCAGGCGACTCGCAGCGAACGCAGATGTGACCGCTGACTCGTCTGCGCACGTTGTGTCGGTCTTGGTGCGACCTCACTCCTCGGGCGGACGCGCAACCACAGCCAAACGCACAGTGCGAGCGTCACGAGCCACGCCGCAGCGAGCACCCCGCTCACGATCGGCCAGAAGCTCTCGCGCGGAACGGGGCTCGGCGACGCTTCAGGAGTCACCGCTTCGATCGGCGCCGGCGGCGGCGCCTCCGCGCTGGGCGCAAAGCGCAACGTGCGCGGCGGCAGCTCGCGCGACCTCCCAGCGCTGCTCAGCGACGTTCCACCACGGCAA
Organism: uncultured Gammaproteobacteria bacterium; assembly: GCA_963744305.1. Classification (GTDB taxonomy): domain Bacteria; phylum Pseudomonadota; class Gammaproteobacteria; order Steroidobacterales; family Rariloculaceae; genus FEN-1219. Next base: position 108,983 of record CAVUTF010000040.1, on the reverse strand, counting down.
CTCGATGGCGGGCAGCGTCACCTCGCCGGGGTTTTGCGCGATTACGGCAAGGCTCACGGCGCGCCGCGACGTGAGGCCTTTCGGTGTGACGTCGCGCTCGAGCACCGGCTGATCCGCGTACTGACGAACGCCATCTTGTTGCTCGAGAACGAGCTCGGGCAACTGAGTCTCGAGGAGACCGTCCGCTTCCACCGTCACCGTGCGAGTTTGCGGCACACCGACGGGAAGCTCGGCGTTCGGATCGCTCCAGACTTCGGACAACGTCACGCGTTGCGCGGGCAACCACACGGCGTTTGCCGCGGATTGCGGCGGCGGCACAGCGGGCTGCACGCTGAGCTCGAGCGATCCGGACCGAAAGCGCTGCACGCGCGAGAAGCCGCGATCCGGAATCACCATTGCTTCGAACGTCGCCGGCCCCACCGTTAGCGCGCCGGGCTCCTGCGGAAAGATCGCGTAGCGGCGCTCGCGCACGATGAACGTGCGGCCCCCGCGCGTCGTTTGATACTGGTTGTCCTCGCCGAGACGCTCGACGATGGCCTCGCCGCCGCCGATCTCCGGCTGAGTGAGCGTCGCACGGCCCGTAGCGACGCCGATGAACAAGCGCAACGTGAATATCACCTGCGATTGCACGTACACCACCGAAGGCTGCGCTTCGAGCTCCATGAAAATGTCGGCCGGCGCGCCGCCGGTCGGCTCGGCATCGACGACGCTGAGCTCGACGGGATTCGTGAACTGGGCGCCGACGCGCACCGCCGGCAATGAGAACGTGCCAGCGGCCTTCGGCATCAGCTGAAACCGCCACTCGGTGACTTGGGCGCTTTGCCCGTTGACGAATTGAAAGCGCGATTCCTTTGCGGTGTCGAGCACGTCGAAGTCTTGCTCGAGCGGGGCGAGCTCGGGGTCGCCGCGCAGCGCGCCCTCGACGCGAATCGTGTACGTGAACGACTCGTTCACACGCACGACCGCACGATCGACGCTGGCGCGCACCGCCGTGCCCTGCGCCATCGCGGCACACACGCAGGCGAGCGCGGCGATTGCGATCGATGTCCGCGCGACGCTGACCGCGACCGCTGCTCTCACCACGGCTTAGCTGTCTCGCCCGGCCCCACCGAATTGCCCTCCTGGTCCACACCGAGACGCTGGTACTGGTACAGGAACTTGCGCCGCAGCAGACCGCCCGGATCTTGCGGAATGCGCCGCAGCCATTGCTCCGCGGCTTGCTCCGACGCCCATTGCTCTACGGCCTCGGGACCCGGTGCGGGCTCGTTCTCCCCTGCGTCGCCTTCGCTCTCAACCCCCTGCTCGTTCGCGAGCTCTTGATCCTCGCCCTCGCTTTCGGCGCTATCGGCGGGCTGATCCTCCGAGCCTTGCCCTTCGGATTGTTGAGCGGTCGACTGCTCGCTCTGCGTTCCGTCGTCTCCCTGTTGCCGCTCGGCGTCGTTCGGCCGCTCGCCGGCGCCGTTTTCCCCCGTCGAGTCGGCCTGCTGTTGTTGCTGCTCACCGCTTTGCTGGCCGCCCCCGGCGTCTTCGTTCTGACTTTCCGGGTTCTCCTTCAAGAACTCCTGCAGCAGATCGCGGTTGTAGCGCGCGTCCTCATGAGCCGCATCGAGCTCGAGCGCACGATCGTACTCCGCGATCGCTTGTGAAAGACGGCCGGCTTTGGCGAGCGCGTTGCCGCGGTTGTAGTGACCTTCAGCGGTGTCGATGCCTTCCAACGACACAGCGCTATCCGCGAAGGCGCTCGCACGATATTGGGCGGCGCCGCGCCATTCGGGATTCTGGAACAATTCCGCGGCACGCTCCGCTTGCTCGGATTGCAGCGCCTCGTACCCGCGCTGATCTTTCCGCTGCCACAGATCCGCCCACTCGAGCGCGTCGGCGCGCGGCGTGCTCATGAGCAATCCCAAGACCCACACGCAAACCCAGCCGCGCCGGAATGCGAGCGCCAACAGCGGCAGCAGCGCGAGGGCCAACCACATCCCCTGATCCCGCCACACGTCGGCCTCGTATTCTTCGCTCTGCTGCGCGAGCGTTGCGCCGGACAGCGCCGCGAGCGGCGGGAACAATGAGTCGAGGTCGCGATCGTCGGGCGCGAGGCGCGCGAACCTGCCGCCGCCGGCCGCCGCGAGGCCCTCGAGGTCGTCGGAAGCCAGGCGCGGAATCACGACTTGGCCGTTCGAGTCGGTCAGAAAGCCGCCGTCACTTTCCGCAATCGGCGCACCCTGCTCGGTGCCGACCGCAAGCACGTGTACGCGATAACCTTCGTCGCGCAAATCGTCCGCGAGCGCGCGATCGTCATTCGCGACCTCCGAGTCCGTGATCAGCAGGATCTCGCCCTGGCTCAAGCCCGTCTGACGCAGCAAAGCGCCGGCCTTCGTGAGGCCTGCTGCAACCGAGCTGCCCTGGCTCGGCATGATGGCGCTGTCGAGCGCGCTCACGAGCGAGGCAATCGTGCGCGTGTCAGTCGTGAGCGGCGTGACGGTGAACGCGTGGGTCGTAAACACGATGAGCGCGGTTTGGCCGGCCTGGCGCCTCTCGAGCAGCGCGAGCAACTTGAGCTTCGCGCGCGCGAGCCGGCTCGGCGTGAGATCCGCGGCATCCATCGAGCGCGACAGGTCCAGGGCGACCACGAGCGCCTCATCGGACCGAAACGCCGGCACTGGCAGCCGCTCCCACGCCGGGCCCGCGAGCGCGAGCAGCGTGAGCACCCAAATGACAAGACCGAGCACTAACGGCCAGGGGGTTTCACGCATGAGCTGCGGCGCGGTGAGAACGTACGGACGCAATTCGGGATCGACGACGGCGCTCCAGCCACCGCGCTCCTTGCGCGCGCGAAGCAGGCGCCAGATCAGCAAGAAGCCGATCGGCAGCAGCGCGAGCCACCACGGCCGCAAGAAATGAAAATCAGCCATGGCGAACTCCGTGGCGCCAATCCGCGGGCCGTTGCCGATCCGCGCGGAACGTTACACGCGCCCGAAGGCCTGCAAGCGCCGCCGATCCGAGCGCGATCACGAGAGCCGCGGCGAGCGGCCAATAAAACAGCTCGTTGACTGGACGGAACCCGCGCTCGTCGGATTCCGCCGGCTCGAGCTCATCGAGCATCGCGTAGATCTGCGCGAACTCCTCCGTGTCGCGCGCGCGAAAGTATTTGCCGCCCGTCATATTCGCGATCGCCGTGAGCGCCGTCTCGTCGAGATCCGCCGATGGATTGATCTGCCGCAGGCCGAACAGCGAGCGCACGGTCAGCGCATCGGCGCCGATACCGATCGTGTAGATGACCATATTGCGCTGCGCGGCGAGCTCCGCCGCCTTCAACGGGTCGACCGCACCCGCGGTATTGGCGCCGTCCGTGAGCAGGATCAACACGCGCCTGCCCTGCTCGACGCCGGCATCGTCGAGCGTGCGGATCGCAAGCCCGATCGAGTCGCCGATCGCCGTCTCCTTGCCGGCCAGGCCGATGACCGATTCTTCGAGCAGCGTCTGCACGGTCGCCCGATCGAAGGTGAGCGGCGCCTGCAGGTACGCTTCGCGGCCGAACAGAATCAGACCGATCCGGTCGCCGACGCGGCGCTCGATGAAATCCCTTGCCACGGCTTTCAACGCCGTCAACCGATCCACCCATTGGCCGTCGATCTGAAAATCCTGCTCTTCCATGCTGCCCGATAAATCCACGGACAACAGAAGATCGCGTCCCGTCATCGGCAGCGCCACCGGCTCGCCGACGAACTGCGGGCGTGCGGCCGCGATGAGCGCGAGTAAGCCACACTAGCCACAGGATCGCGAGCCGCCGGTCGCCGCCGGCAAGCGCGGCGCGCGCGCCCGCGAGCTCGGCGAACTCGCCCACGGCCGGAACCTTGAGCGCGGCCGAACGATCGAGCGGCTCCGCGGGGAGCACCTTGCGCACGAGCCACGGTAGCGGCAGCGCGAGCAGCATCCACCACCACGCGAGCGTCCACATATGGTTACGCTCCGCTCGCCCGCACAGCGGTCGCGGAACGCTGCGCGCGGATCCAGTCGGTGCAGAGCGCGACCAAGTCGAGCGCGGCCGCGTGATCGATCGTGTTCGGCTTGCCGTACGGCGCCGCGAGCAACGCTCGCCCTGCACCGCGACGGAACGAGTCGCGTTGCCAGCAACCGTCGAGATACGCGAGCCAACGCTCTCCGATCAGCCCTGCGACGGGCACGGCCGCGGTGGCGCCGTCGCGGGCGCGCGTCATTGCGAAACGCCGCAGCACCGTCGACACCTGCTGCAAGCACACGACGGGCTCGGCGCCGCGCGCAAGCGCCGTCCGCACTTGGCGCAGCGCACGCAACGCCGCGCGCCGGTGCCGCTGCCGGTAGTAATACAGACCGGCGACCACGGCGGCCGCGATCGCGAGCGCCGCGAGCAGCCACCAGCCCGTTGCGGGCGGCCACCACGAAATCGCGCCTGGCAGATGGATATCGCGCAGCGGCAGCTGACTGAAATCGACCGTCGGATTCATGCGTTTCTGAACAGCCTCGCAAGGGTGCTGCGCGGATCATCCGTCGTCGCGCATTCGATCACGTGGACACCGCGCAACCGCGCAAGTGCCCGGAGGCGGTCGCGCCGGGTCTCGAAGCGGTCATGGTAGCGCGCCCGCAACGCATCATTCGCGGTCTCGATCGAGAACGACCGCCCGCCGGCGGCGATTCGATAGCGTCCCGGCGGCGGCAGCTCGGCTTCTACCGGATCGAAAAAATGCGAAAGATACAGCTCGCAATGGCCGGCAAGGCTGCGCAGGTGCTCTTCCGCCTCGGCCGGCAGCTCGCGGAAGTCGCTGAGCAGAAAGATCAGGCTCCCGGGCCGCGCAACGCGCGTGAGCCGAAGCAGCGCGTGCTCGGCGTCGATCTCGCCGGCTACTCCCTGCGGCGGCCTCCAAAAGGAATCGGCCGCGATCCGCTGGAACAACCGCAGCGCCGAACGCAGGCCTAGCGCGGGTCGCAGCTCGTGATGCTGACTTTCCGAGAAGACGAGGCCGCCGAGGCGGTCGCCGTTCGCGATCGCGCTCCAAGCGATCAGTGCCGCCATCTCTGCGGCGCGCACGGCCTTGAACGCGCCGCGGGTCGCAAACAGCATCGGCCGCCGCAAATCCAGCCAGACGAACACGGGGCGATTGCGCTCCTCACGAAACACCTTCGTGTGCGGCTTGCCCGTGCGCGCGGTGACCCGCCAGTCCATCGTGCGCAGATCGTCGCCCGGCTGGTACAGACGTGATTCGTCGAACTCGACGCCGCGGCCTTTATAAGGAGAGATGTGGCCGCCGGCGGCGACCGCGCGAATGCGGGGCGCCGTCAAGCGGATCGCCTCGCCGGCCGCTCGCAGCCGGAGCAAATCGGCGAGCTCGACTCGGACGGGCGAATGCGCGACCTTGCGAGCGAGCACGGCCATCAGGGCACCCCGATCCGCCCGAGCAGCGTATCGATGAGCTCGTCCGGGGTCCGGCCGGCCGCCTCTGCTTCGAAGCCGAGCAGGATCCGATGCCGCAGCGCGTCGTGCGCGACTTCCTGGATGTCCTCGGGCGTCACGAAATCGCGCCCGGCGAGCCATGCATGCGCGCGCGAGCAGCGGTCGAGAGCGATCGTCGCGCGGGGGCTCGCGCCGTACCGCAGAACGCCGGCGAGATCCTCGCCGTACCGAGCAGGCTCCCGCGTCGCGAGCACGATTTGCACGATGTATTCCTCGAGCGGAGCCGACAGATGCTGATCGAGCACTTCGAGTCGCGCCGCCATCACCTCGCTCTGACGCACGACCTGCGGCGCCGTGAACAGCACCTCGTCGGTGGCTGCGCGTTTCCTCTCCGCCCGGTTCAGCTCGAGAATCGCGTGCTCGCCGGCCGCATCGGGATAGCTCACGAGCACGTGCAGCAAGAAACGATCGAGCTGCGCCTCGGGCAGCGGATACGTGCCTTCCTGCTCGATCGGGTTCTGCGTCGCCATCACCATGAAGAGCTCTGGCAGAGGGTACGTGACGGAGCCCACCGTGATCTGCCGCTCGCCCATCGCCTCGAGCAGCGCGGACTGAACTTTCGCGGGCGCGCGGTTCACTTCGTCGGCGAGCACGAGATTGTGAAACAACGGACCCTCGCGAAACACGAACGAGCCGTCCTGGGGCCGATAGATTTCCGTTCCGGTCAAGTCCGCCGGCAGCAAATCCGGCGTGAACTGCAAGCGATGGAAGTCGCCTTCGACGCTGTAGCTCAACACCTTGATCGCGCGGGTCTTCGCAAGGCCCGGCGCGCCTTCCACGAGCAGGTGACCGTCGCACAGCAGCGCGACGAGCATGCGGTTCAGCAACCGTTCTTGGCCGACGACCAAGCGTTTCAGGTGGGCTTCGAGGTGGCCGAACTTTTCTTGTAGCGACATGGAGTTGGACTTGGCCAAAACGTCGCATTCTAGCCAGGCGCGGATGGGGGGACCAGCCGGGACAGCGGGGTCGGGAATTCTTGAGCTAGGCGAGAATGCTGACGATGCGGCCGATCGACCAGTAGACGGCGATCGTGCCGATCGCATAGAGCGCGGGCGCGCGCGCCACGGCGAATCGCGGCGAACCGCGCAAGACGCGAACCGATGCTAGGTTCGTCGCCCCGAGAGCGACGCGACCTCGAGCCATCTTCACCCTTCGGAACCGCATCCAAATGCCGGACTCGTGCGTAGAGAGGATAGTCGCGGCGCTCGCGCAGACGAGTTGAGGCGACTCGGCTCTCTAAGGAATGGCGCGCAATTGGGCACTGTAAAGACGGGGACTGACGCGGAGGCTGTCTTGGCTGGAACAAACGGACTGCTGTGGTCGCGTGTTGCACTGGCTGCGGCCGCGCTCGTGCCCGCGGGCGTGCTCGCGCAATCCACCACACAGATCGACGATCACGTCGTCGTGCTCGGCCGCTGGGACAACCCGTTCGGCTACAGCGTGACGGCCTCCCAAGGCGTCGTCGGCGCGGCCGAGCTCGAGGCTCGGCCCCGGCTTCGCACCGGCGAGATTCTCGAGGCAGTGCCGGGCTTGATCGTCACGCAGCACAGCGGCACGGGCAAGTCGAACCAGATGTTCCTGCGCGGCTTCAACCTCGACCACGGCACGGACTTCGCAACCTGGGTCGACGGCATGCCCGTGAACCTGCCGACGCACGCGCACGGCCAGGGCTACACCGACTTGAACTTCTTGATCCCGGAGCTCGTCGAGCGGCTCGAGTACCGCAAGGGCGCGTACTACGCCGAGATGGCGGATTTCTCGTCCGCGGGCGGCGCGCACTTGTCGACGTATGAGCGGCTCCCGGAGGGAGTGCTCAAAGCCGGCGTCGGCGAGGACGGCTATTTCAGCGCTCTCGCGGCCGACAGCTTCACGGCGGGGACGGGCGAGCTTCTCTACGGCGTGCAGGTGCACCGCTACGACGGTCCGTGGGTCGACATCGACGAGGACGTCGACCGCAATAACCTGCTCTTGCGCTACTCGAGCCGCAGCGACGACGGCGGATGGAACGTCGCGCTGATGGGCTATGACGCGCAATGGAATTCGGCGGATCAGATTCCGCGGCGTGCCGTGGACGAGCGGCCTGATCGCGCCGCTCGGATCGATCGACACGACACTCGGCGGCGAGACGTCGCGCTACAGCTTGTCGGGCTCGTGGACGGCGACAGCAGGCGCCGGACGCGTCAGTGCGAACGCCTACACCATCGACTACGAGCTCGATCTATTCTCGAACTTCACCTATCTGCTCGACGACCCGGCCGAAGGCGATCAATTCGAGCAGGTCGACGACCGCACGATCACGGGCGGCGACGTCGCGTACTCGTTCACGGGCGCAGGCGTCTACGATGCACACGTTCGGCGCGATGCTTCGCTACGACGACATCGGCGGCGTCGGCTTGTTCCGCACGGCGCAACGCTCGCCGGTGGCGACGGTTCGCAACGACAGCGTCGATGAGCTGGCACTCGGCTTCTACTACTCGAACGAGACGCGCTGGACCGACAGGCTCAGCAACGATGCTCGGCGTGCGCGCGGATCGCTTCGACTTTGACGTGACGAGCAACCTCGCCGAAAACTCCGGCGGCGCCGACGACCTGATGCTCACGCCGAAGGCGAGCGTCGATCTACGCCGTTACCGACGAAACCGAGCTGTACCTGAGCGCCGGCAAGGGCTTTCACAGCAACGACGCGCGCGGCACGACGATCACGGTCGACCCCGTCACCGGCAACCCCGCCGACAAGGTGAGCCCGCTCGTCGATTCGCACGCGCTCGAGCTCGGCTTCCGCACGTTCGTCGACCGCAAGCTCAACGTGTCGGCCGCGCTATGGCTGCTCGAGCTCGACTCGGAGCTCCTGTTCATCGGCGACGCGGGCAACACGGAGGCGAGCCGGCCGAGCCGCCGGTACGGTATCGAGGTGCCGCTCTACTATCGGCCGAACGACCGGCTCACGTTCGACGTCGAGCTCGCGCTGACGCGATCGGAGTTCACGGAATTCGATCCTGCCGGCGACCGATATTCCCGGATCGATCGACGAAGTGCTCGCGGCGGGCATCACGCTGCAGAATCCGCAGGGGTTCTACGGCAGCGCTGCGGCTGCGCTACTTCGGGCCGCGTCCGCTGATCGAGGACGGCAGCGTCGAGTCGGATTCGTCCACTGTGCTCAATCTCGCGCTCGGCTACAAGCGCGGCAATTTCGATCTACGCCTCGACGTGCTGAACCTGCTCGACTCGGACGACGACGACATCACCTATTGGTATGCGTCGCGATTGCCCGGCGAGCCGGACGAGGGCGTCGAGGACTATCACTTCCATCCGATCGAGCCGCGCAACCTGCGGGCATACGCGACCTGGAAGTTCTGACGATCGGGGTCAGGCTCGGTCCAGGCACCGTGCCTGACCCCGTGCGGAGCAAGTCACGGTCGTCCGCCGAACCGCCCGCCGCCCGTGATGCCGACCGGACCGCGAGGCAGCACGAGCTGCACGCGTTGGCCGTCGCGGAGCACGTCGACGAGCACGGGCTGGCCGGCCGCGCCTTCGAACGTCAAGCGATTGAGATCGCCCATGTCAAACACGCGCGTGCCCGCGTAAGAGACGATCTCGTCGCCGGCCCGCAGGCCCGCGGTTTCGGCCGGCGAGCTCGCGAGCACGTTGCGCACGCCCACGCTCGTCGGCATGCCAAGCGCGCGCCGGTATTGCTCGTACTCCGCGTCGCCGATCTCGCTGCGCAGCGAGCTTTCCGGGTTGACGACGCGTCCCTCGACCTGCGTGCCGCCGCGGCGTGCGTCGTACTGCGCCTGCAGCGCCTGCATCCGGAGCTCGGCGGCACGCCGGCTCAACCATTCCGCGCGGTCCGGCGCGAAACCGGCGTCGACGAGCCATGCGACCTGCTCGCTCGGCTCGGCGTCGGCGAACGCGCGGGGCCCGAACATTCGGCGTCCCCCCGGACCGGGTAGCGGCTCTTCCGCAACTTCGGCCGCCGCTACCACCGCGGCATCGAGCGCGGGGCTCGCATTCTGCGCGCGCGAGCTCTCCGACTCTGCGGGCGGGGTTGCTGTGGACAGCGTCGTGAGCTCGTCGGCAAGCTCCGCCACGCGGCGCTCGAGCCGCGCGCGCTCGGCGCTTTCTTCGCGCAGCGCGCGCTCGAGCCTCACCAATCGCTCTTCCGCGTCGCCCGACGGGGCGGCGCTGGCGTCAACCGGCAGCTCATCGCTCGGCCACCACGTTGCGATCGCAAAGCCCGCCGCCAATCCGCCGACGATCAACGCGAAGATCTTCAACATGGCCGGTACCCGCTCAGGCGCTCAACTTCGTTTGGTTTTCTGTTTGCGTTTGCGACTGGGATTGAGACTGCGTTTGGCCTTCCGAGTTCATCGTCGGCACCGTCTCCACGGACGGCGCGAACCAAGTGCGATGCAGCAGCGTGTGCAGCTCGCCGAGATTGAGCTGCACGTCGTCGATCCACTGGTGCTGCTCGGCGATGTCGACACGCGCCACCTTGAGCTGCGCGAGCATGCGCCGCAAGGCGCCGAGCTTCTTCAGCGGCTCGGCGTTGCGCGGCAGCAGCGCCAACGCCGCGCCGAGCTCGCGCAGGCTGAAGGAGAAGGCGCGCGGGAACTGCTCGTCCTTGAGCAAGTACTCGATCACGTCGTTGCTGCTGATGCGGCGGCGCACCTTCTGCCGATACATTTGGTACGCCGACAGGGACTGCAGCACCGCCATCCACAGTGTGTTGTCGAACCGGGCGAGGTCATCGCGATTCAAGAGCGTCGCAGCAGCCACGTCGATGATTCGCGTCGTCATGTCGGCACGCTCGAGCGCGCGGCCGATGCGAAAGAAGTGATAGCCCGAGTCGTGGCTCATCGTGTCCGCGAGCAGCCCGCTGATCTGCTGGCAGCCCTCGACCACGCGCGAGTGAATCTCGTAGCGGCGGCGCTGCGAGGTGTCGGCGTCGAGCTCCCGCGAAACATACATGCAGAGCTCGTTGACCGAGCGCCACGCCTCCGAAGGCACGATGTCGCGCGTCGTGCGGATGCTCTCACGAGCCTGCGCGAGCGACGCGCGTATCGAGCTCGGGTTGTTGCGGTCGGCGACGAAGAAGCGCTGCGCAACGTCGGGCCCGGGCACCGGGTGCAGCTCGCGATAGGCTTCCGCGCAGCCCGTGATCTGGATCAGCAGGTCCCACTTGAGCCCGGCCTGCCGCGGCAGATCGAGCAGCAGATTGCCGTAGACGTGGGCGAGCGCGCGAGTCTCTCGGCCCGTTCGAGGTAACGCGCCCACCAGTAGATGCGCTCCGCGATCTTCGACAGCAGGCTCATCGTCGACCTCGACGACCCAGGTGTCCTTGCTGCCGCCGCCCTGCGACGAATTGACGACGGTCGAGCCTCTGCGCATCGCGACGCGCGTGAGGCCGCCGGTCGTGACCGTACGTCGCGGCGCCCGGCAGGATGAACGGCCGCAGATCCAGGTGGCGCGGCTCGATCTCGCCCGTGCACGAGCGTCGGCGCGGTCGACAGCGTCGAGCATCGGCTGCGCCATGTAGTTGCGCGGGTTCGCTCGATCGCCGGCGGCATCTCTTCGCGTTCCTCCGCGGTCGAGCTCGGGCCGATCAGCATGCCGTAGCCGCCCGACTCGTTCGCCGGCTTGACGACGAGCTAGTCGAGATTGCGATCACGTAGCTCGCGACTCTCTTGTCGACGCACCGATACGTCGGCACGTTAGGCAGGATCGGATCCTCACCGATGTAGTATCGGATGATCTTCGGGCACGTACGTATACACGACCTTGTCATCGGCGACGCCTGCACCCGGGCGCGTTGGCGAGCGCCGACGTTGCCGCTCGCGCCACGCGCGAATCAGTCCGGGCACGCCGAGCACCGATCCTTGCGGAACACCTCGGGATCGAGGAACAGTTCGTCGATGCGCCGATAGATGACGTCGACGCGCATCAGCCCGTCGATCGTGCGCATGTAGACGCAATCGTCCTTGCCGACGACAGGTCGCGACCCTCGACCAGTTCGCCGCCCATGCGCTGCGCGAGTACGCGTGCTCGAAGTACGCCGAGTTGTAGATGCCGGGCGTCAGCACGACCACTTCGCGGACTTTCGACCCGGCGCGGCGACAAGCGAAGCGCAACGTGCGCAGAACTGCGTCCGCGTAGTCGTCGACCGGCAGGATGTCGCAGTGCTCGAACAGCTCCGGGAACACCCGCTTCATGACCTCGCGGTTCTCGAGCATGTACGAAACGCCCGAGGGCACGCGCAGATTGTCCTCGAGGACGTAGACGGTACCGTCGACGTCGCGAACCAGATCGGTGCCGCAGATGTGCGCCCACACGCCGTGCGGCGGATTGACGCCGATGCATGCCTGGCGGAAATTCTTGGAGTGACGATCGACTTCCTCGGGAACGACGCCGTCGTCATGATCTGCCGCTCGTGATAGAGGTCGTCGATGAAATGGTTGAGCGCAGTGAGCCGCTGGATCAGCCCGCGCTCGATTCGCGCCCATTCGGAGCTTCGATCGTGCGCGGAATGATGTCGAACGGCCATGCGCGATCGATATTCTGTCCTTCCGTGTAGACGGTGAAGGTGATGCCCATTTCAGCGATTGCGCGCTCGGCGTCGCCCTGTCGTTCGGCAAGCTCGCGCTTGCCGAGCGATGCGAGATAGCTCGTGAGGGGTTTGGCCGCCGGGCGTGCCGCACCCGGCGCCGCAAAGAGCTCGTCGAAGAACTCTCCCGGCTGATATTGCGTCCAGTCGAGTGACATGCGTTGCGCCCCACAATACGCTGAAAAAAGATGAGAATCGACTTGCGAAAATGGGGCATCGCGGCGACGTTGAGCACCTTCTTGGTGCTCGCCGCCGCCGCGTACGCAGTGCTCGCCGCGGCGCTGCCGCGACGGGAAGGCGAAGCAGCAGTCAGCGCTCTCGAAGCGCCCGTCGAGATAGAGCTCGACGCGCACGCGATTCCGCGAATTCGCGCGGCCACGCTTACGGATGCTCTGCGGGGTCAGGGCTTCATGCACGCGCAGGAGCGTTTCTTTCAGATGGATCTCGCGCGCCGGGCCGCCGCGGGCGAGCTCGCCGAGCTGTTCGGCGAGCGCGCGCTCCCGCTCGACCGCACACAGCGGAAGCTAAGGTTTAGGGCGCGTGCGCGCGAGCTCGCGGCCGCCTTGCCGCCGCAGCATGCCGCTTGGCTCGCGGCGTACGTCGAGGGTGTGAACGCGGGCCTTGCCGATTTGCGCGCGCGGCCGCCGGAGTATTGGGTTGCGCGTTCCCACCCCATGCCGTGGACGGTCGAGGACAGCCTGCTCGTGGTGTTTTCGTTCTTCACGATGCTGTCGAACAACGAATCGTACGAGCGCGGTCAGGCGGCGATGTACGCCGCGTTGCCGCAGAGCGTTTATGAGTTTTTGACGCCGTCGTCGTCGCGCTTCGATCGGCCACTCGTGGTCGACGGCACGGATCCGACCGGCGGCTACGCGCCGCTGCCGATCCCACCCCAATCCGACGTCGACCTGCGAGTCGCGCCGACTTCGGCGCCGGCCGAACCCGCAACCTTCATCGACCCGCCGCTGCTTGGCCCGGCGTCGAATCAGTGGGCCGTGGATGCCACGCGCAGCGCTCACGGCGCTGCGATCCTCGCGAACGACCCGCACCTTCCGCTGCGCCTGCCGAACCTGTTCTATCGGTGCGAGCTCTACTTCGGGGATCGGGCGGCCCGCGGTGTGAGCATCCCCGGTGTTCCGGGAATTCTCCTCGGGGCGAACGACTCCCTTGCATGGGGCGCCACCGTAAGCAACGCCGATCAGAGCGATTGGGTCGTCGTCGAGCCCGACCCCGGGGACCCCACGCGTTACGCAACGCGAGACGGCAGCGAGCCGTACCGCAACACGCTCGAAACCATCGCGCTCCCGGACGGCGGGCAAGCCGAGCTCGAGGTCCAGGACACGCGCTGGGGACCCGTGGTCGACAGCGATCCTGGCGGACGCCCGCTCGCACTGCACGCTCCGTGGGTTGCGCCCTCGGGCGTGAACCTCGACATCTTGGAGCTCATGCTCGCTCGCGACGTACGCGATGGGCTGCGCGTGCTGCATGCGTGGGCCGGCCCGTCGTTGAACTGGGTGCTCGCGGACGGCGCCGGTGAGATCGCCTGGACCATCAACGGGCCACTGCCGAGGCGCATCGGCTTCGACGGGGCGCGGCCTGAAAGCTGGGCCGACGGCAAGCGCGGCTGGGACGGCGAGCACAACCCGCCGACTCTGATCGGCCGTGCCGACGGCACGCTGTTCACCGCGAATAACCGAACCCTGCCCGTCGATCGAGCTTCCGCCTTGAGCCGGATGTGGATGCGGCCGTTGCGCGCGCTGCGCATCGAGGAGCTCTTACAGAGTCGGCGCACCTTCACGGAAAGCGACTTTCTCGCGATGCAGCTCGACACGCGCGCCGCAGGCTACGACCAGATCCGCGACATCCTGCTCGAGGTCGTGCCGGCCGCCGAAACGGACGCGTCGCTCGCCGCGGCGCGCGCCCGCGTGCTCGAGTGGAACGGCAAAGCCGACATCGGAGAGATCGGCTTTCGCATCCTGCACCTTTATTACCGCGCGTTGCTCGAACGGCTCCTGGCACCGCTGCTCGCACCGGCGCGCGAGGCGGATCCGCGTTTCGTCTATCGCTGGCCGCTCGCGGACGAGCCCCTGCGGCGGCTGCTCGAGGAGCGGCCCCCGCATTTGGTGCCGCGCGAGTTCGCGGATTGGCCGCAGATGCTGCGGCAGATTTTGCTCGACGCGCTGGAAGCCGTTGCGGCCGACGGCTCCCGGCCGAACGTCGACGCGAGCTGGGGGGAGGCCAATACTCTCGACGTGGGGCATCCGCTCGCCGCGCTGCCGCTCGTTGGCCGCTGGCTCAAGCTTCCCGCGGTGCCCGTGCCGGGATCGACGCTGTCGCTGCGCGTGGCCACGCCGAGCTACGGCGCCGTGATTCGGATGGCGATTGCGCCGGCCCGGCCCGCCGAGGGGATCTTACAAATGAGCGGCGGCCAAAGCGGCCACTTCCTCTCGAAGAACTTCGCCGACCTGCAAACCGACTGGCTCGACGGCACGCCGACGCCGTTCCTGGCAGGCCCACGGCCTCGCGCTTTACGCTGAGAGGGTCGGGTAATTCCCGCGACCGTCGTTTCCCGACGGCGGTGTGGAAATAGACCCGGCCCCGTCCGCTAGGTCAGCGAAACGTCGCGCGCTCGATGCTGGGCGGATCGGCGTCCGCGAAATGCGGATGCACTGCGTAGATGTCGTCACCGACGGCAGCCGCCGTTGTCGCTTGGCCCTGAAGCGTTGCTGCCCCGGCGGTCTGCGCGGTCGCCCAATCGTCGTTGCTCGTGAGCGCTACGACGCGCGGGTTCTCGGCGCTGTTGCTCGTGATGACCAGGCGGCCATCGGCCGCCCAGACGACGCCGTCGGACCCGGGCACCGGCTCGGCGACGGTGACGCGTGTCGTCCCGCGCGGATTCGCGACCGGAACCTTGTATAGATCCGAGCCCGCCGCTACCAGTAGATAACCGCCCGGGTGATAGACGATGCCGTTCAGAGCGACGTTTTCGCCCAAGTCGGTGAAGCGGTGCAGGACCGAAGCGTCGTAGTCGCCGTCGACGCGATAGACCACGTTCTGCCGCGTGTCGGTCACATAGATGTTGCCGTCGTTATCGACCGTAACGTCATTCGCGAAATACGCCGGCGGCTCGGTCGGGTTCCGCAAGGCCGCGGCGAGATCCACCATCGCAAGGCGCTCGCCCGTCGTCAGGCTATAGACGCCGAGCTTCGCCTGCCCGACGGCACCGGGCGTGCCGAATACGGCTCGGTCGGAGTTAGCGACGAGCAGCCGGTCGCGCGGCTCGTCGACCTCGATGCCGACCGATGAAACGAGCTGCGGGTCAGTGATGAAAGCAGTGACGCTGCCGTCGTTGCCAATCACAAAGATCGACCCTTCGGCGAGCGAGCCCGTCAAGATGCGCTTGTTGGCCTGATCGTATTCGATGCCCTCGGGAATGAAGCCGCCACGTTTCGCGACGATCGTCGCGGGAATCTCATCGCGCGCTGCGGCGGCGGGAGCGGCAGGCGTCGCGGGCCGCTGGCGCGGGCTCCGTCGCTGCGGGCGCGGCGGTTTCGGGCTCGCGCGAGCATCCGGCCGCCGCCACGACCAGCACCACGAGCAAGTGGAAAAATCGGATACCCATCGTAAGAACCTCCCTCGTCTAAGCTCTTGTTTGGGTAAGGTGATCGGTAGCGCAATCGTAGCACGCGCTGGCCGTGAGCCGTGCCGGCTCACACGGCGTGCAAAGCTTACAGCAGCGCTTCTAGCGCGAGCAGCTGCTGCTGCAGGATGCCCGCACGCTCGAACACCTGAGTGGGAAACACGCGCTCGGGCGTCGTGAGCCCCAAGCTAACGCGTTGCGCCTCGACGCTGTCCGCCAACGCCGCAAGATCCGCGACCAGGATTCGTGCGAGATCGTAGACGTGTCCGGAATTGATGTTGTTCGGCAGATTGCGCCTCGGGCTCACGCGCAACACCGGCACGCCGGCTTTGGGACCGACGCGGCTCATGATCTCGATGCAGGTGAGGAGCTTGGTGTAGACATCGTCCATCCGCTTGTGCCCGTCGAACGCCGGCGCTTCCGGAACCTGAGTTGCCCCCGGATGCTTCGCGAGCACGGCCGCGGCGTAGATCACGGCCACGGACACCTGCTCGAACACGTCGCGGGGCCGCGCCGAATCACCGATCATCAGATTCAGTTGCCGGTTCACGTCGACGATCACGAGGAAGACGCCGGTCGGCGCGATCGGATCCTCGCGCTGCTCGAGCGGCACCGTCGTCTCGATCGTCGAGCTCGCGCTTCACGAGCAAGATCTGCTCGAGCGCAGCGCGCACGACCTCGTACGTGTCCTTCGGTTGTACCTCGCCGTCGGGCGCCGGCGGCGGAGCGGCGCGCTCGGCGTCCGCGAGCTCGCGCGCGAGCTGATTCGCTTTGCGGAATAGTGTCTGCGCCTGCAGGTACAGCTCCGCCGGCGTGACGCCGCCGACGGGTAGGCGCGGACTGTCGTCGTACGGCCTCCCGATGACCTCGCGAATCAGCTCGACCTCGTTCGCGAGCTGATCCGCGAGCACGTAGACGTCCACATTGTCCACGCGTTGCGCGTGCGCCAGCGACACGCTGAACGCGAGCGTGAGCGCACCCATCCGGACCACGACGCGTCGGTCTGCCATCGGCCGCCTCGCCATGCGACTAGCCTGGGACGACAGTCTACTGCCGTTGGCGGCTGTTCAGATGCCGCCAACAAAAGGGCGCGTCCGAAAAAGGTACCGGGCATCGATTCCGTGGCCGGGGAATCGGTACCCGACACCATTTCCGTCGCCTTTAGAACGAGCGCTTCAGGGCGAGCCCCCACTGCTGCGGCGGCGCGACGTTGCCTTGCTCGCGGCCGAGGACCGTGACCAAGGAGAGCTTGCCGTTGAAATACACCTCGTCGGTCAGGTTCGTGCCGAACAATGACATCGACCAACCCTGGTCCGCGGACTCCCAGGTAAACCGCGCATCGACGAGCGTGTGAGCCTCCTGGAAGCCATTGACGGGATCGGTGCCGAAGAACATCTTCGATTGATAAACGGCATCGCCGCGCAGGCTGATCCTGCTGCCGTTGCCCAAGGGCCAGTCGTACGTAGCGCCAAGCGCCGCCGTCCACTCGGGTGTGCGCGGCGCGGTGCAGTTATCGCCATTCGGCAGAGTACGGCACAGGCCGGAGCGACCCGGATCGACGCGATCGTAGTCGATGTGGCCGACCGACGCCTCGATCTGGAGCTGGTCGATCGGGTTCGACAGGAGCTCGACCTCGAAACCCATGTACTCCGACTTACCGGTGTTCACGGTTCTGAACCAGATCGCTCCCGACGAATCGAATTCCTGCGTGCCCTGCTGCTGATTGCTGACCTCGCTGAAGAAGATCGCGCTGTTCACGCGCAGCCGCCCGTCGCGCAGATCCGCTTTAACGCCCCCCTCGAGCGTCTCCGCCTCCTCGACGTCGAACGCCGCAACCTGCAGCGGATTGGCGGGCCGCGGCCCGAAGCCGCCGCCGCGAAATCCAGTCGCCCATTGCACGTAAGTCATTAGATTGTCATTGAGCTCCCAGTCCAGCCCGATCTTCGGCGACGTCTCCGTCGCATCTACGCTCACGCGGGTGTTCGGGATGATCACCACGCCGGTGCGGAAGTCTTGCCGGAACACGTTCACGTCTTTCTGGTCATCGGTGTAGCGCACACCGGCCGTGATGCTGAGCCTGTCGTTGATGTCGTACGTGCCGTGCACGAACACGGCCGCGCTCTCGATCGTTTGCACGTCCTTGTGGTTGTTCGTCGACAGAATGAACGGATACAGGAAATTCCACCCTTGGTTCGAATCCTCGGCGTCGTAGTAGAAAAATCCCGTTGCCCAATCCAGGCGTCCATCAGCCGCAAGACCCGTGATCTGGAACTCCTGCGTGAACTGATCGTGGATGCTCGTATCCCAAGTATGGTCCACGGGGAGCGGCGTGCCGTCCGAATCGCGGCCAAACGTGTTCTCGAACTCGCGATACGACGTGATCGACTTGAACTGCACGTTGTCGGTCAGCTCCCAGTCGATCGTCGTCGCGACACCCCAGTGATCCATCTGGTTGACGTTCTGCACGTCGCGGTTGAAGAGTGGGTCGCTGCCGAAGCGGTGATAGCTGGTGTATGGATCGTCTGTCAGGAACCGCGTGTCGTACGGCAGATCGAAGATCGGCACCATCACGCTGTTGCTGGTGTTGATGTTGAAGTTGTGATTCGGATTGAAGAACGTGTATTTGTCCGACGGTCCTTGCTGGTCCATCTCCGTCAAATCGAGGCTGAAATTTACCTCGACCGTGTCGCTCGGGCAGCCAGCGGAACGCCGCTCGGCCGGTCGCGACGTTCTCGCCGCCGAGTTGGTCCACGACGCAGCCATCCTCGGAGCGAATGTCTTGGGGCCCGAGCTGGCTGTGCAGGTCGACCGGCGCAGTCGGAGGCAACGGCAGCGGGATGCCAAATGTCGTGTGCGTAGCGCCCGGCAAAATGCCGGTGCCGCCGCCACCGAGGCTGCCCGGACCATTCACGCATTCGAAGTCGAGAATGTCGAAGTAGCCGTCGCGCTGCTTCGAAGACCCCGAGAAGCGCGCGAACAGCTTGTCCGGCACGAGCGCGATATCGTACGAGCCGCGCACGTCGAGGCGATCGAACGTGCCTGCCGTGACTTCCGCGTAGCCCGTATCGTCGCCCTGCGGGCGCCGCGATACGAGCCGAATCGTCCCGCCGATGGCGTTCTTGCCGAACAACGTCCCTTGCGGACCGCGCAGAATCTCGACGCGCTCGAGGTCGAGCAAATCGAGAATCGCGCCTTGCGGCCGGCCGTGGTAGACGTCGTCGATGTAAATCGGTACGCCGGGCTCGAACGACAACGAGTTGTCGCCGAGGCCCACGCCGCGGATGAACGCCGCCGCGGTCGAGCCCCATCCTGCACCCAGCGGTTGAATGATCGTGTTGGGGAGAACGTATCGAGCATCGTCACGTCGGTGAGGTTCCGCGCCTCCATGTTCTCCCCGCTGAACGCCGTGATCGCGAGCGGCGTCTCCTGCAGGTTCTCCTCGCGGAAGCGCGCGGTGACCGTAATCTCCTCGAGGCCCGAGCTCTGCGCCCGCGCGACCTCGCCGGTCAAGATGGCGGCGCTCGCGCCGAAACCGAGCGCGGCACAAATCGCCCGCGCGCACCGTTGTTTTTCGTTGCTCGACATGATGAATCCCCTCTCGGTTGGCTGCCGGTTTCTATCCGGCAAGTTGTTCTGGGGCTGCGTATGATTGATACCACAGCCCCGGCAGCGGCACTATTTGCGAGCCGCCGCGCCCTGAGTCTACCTAGGCACTTAACAATAAGACAAATGGGGCTTTCGTGTCGCTCTGTGGCAACAGTTCGCAGAGATGTGATTTCGCCGCCCGAAAACCGGTCGGAGGGCGAGCTTTGTTGGAGCGGACTAGACCGCAGCGGCCGGCGCGTGCGCGCGCACCGTGATCGCGTCTGCTTGGGATCCGTCGCCTAGGTTGCGCGCGCTACCTTGATCGGCCGCGGCGGCAGCACGGAGCCGTTGTCGAATTTGCGCTGCAGCTGCGCGAATTCGTCGGCCGGCACCGCACCGCTGATATAGAAACCCTGAACCGCATCGCAGCCGAGCTGCTGCAAGAAGGCAAATTGCGACTGATCCTCCACGCCTTCGGCGAGCACGCTCAAGCCTAGGATCCGGGTCATCGACACGATCGCCTCCACGATCGACGCAGTCGTGTGATCGGTGAGCATCTCGGCGACGAACGAGCGGTCGATCTTGAGCTGGTTGATCGGAAAGCTCTTCAAGTACGAGAGCGACGAGTAGCCCGTGCCGAAGTCATCGAGCGCGAGGCTGACGCCGAGCTTGCGCAGCTGCTCGAGCAGCTCCACCGCCCGATCGCGCACGGACACGATCACTGTCTCGGTGATCTCGATCCGCAGCATCGAGGGCGCGAGGCCGCTCTTCTTGAGGGCTGCGCCGACGAGCTCGCAGAGGTCTTGGCGCCGGAACTGCACGCCCGAGACGTTCACGGCGATCGGAATCGCCGCCAACCCTTGGCGCTGCCACTCCACCGCCTGGCGGCAAGCGCGGTTCAGCGCCCATTCGCCGATCGGCAGGATCAAACCCGAGTCCTCGGCGATCGGGATGAACGTTGTCGGCGAGATGTAGCCGCGCTGCGGATGACACCAGCGCAGCAGCGCCTCGGCGCCCACGATGCGGCCGGTCCGCACGTCGATCTGCGGCTGATAGTGAAGCTCGAGCGTCTGGTCCTCGAGCGCGTGCCGCAGGCCGCTCTCGAGCGTGAGGCGCTCGACCGAAGCCGCGTTCATCGCGGCCGAATAGTATTGGAACGCCCCCTTGCCCTGCTGCTTCGCGTGATACATCGCGGTGTCCGCGTTGCGAATCAGGATCTCGCTCGAGAGGCCGTCCTCGGGATAAGTCGCGATGCCGATGCTCGCGGTGACGAACACCTCGTGGCCATCGACACGGATCGGCTGCTCGAGGTGCTTCAAGACTCGGCGAGCGACCGCGCCCGCGGCGAATCGGTCGCGCGTGTCGGGCAAGAGGATGATGAACTCGTCGCCGCCGAGCCGAGACAACACGCAGTCTCCGACCGGCTCGATCGTGATCGTGGTCGCGACGTCGACCTCACCGTCCAGGTACAGGGTCAGCACGTCGTCGGAGCGAATCAGCAGCGAAAGCGTATCGGCGAGTTGCTGCAGCACTTCGGTCGGCCGCCTGGTGGCCGACCGTATCGTTGATGAGCTTGAAGTTGTCGACGTCGATGAACAGCACCGCGAACTCGGTGCCCTTGCGGCGCGCCCGGGCCAGCACTTTCTCGAGATGCTCGTTCAACAACCGTCGATTCGGCAGTCCGGTGAGGCCGTCTTGGTAGGCCAGCGCGCGGATCTGCTCGTTCGACTCGCCGAGCCTGCGCAATGCATCCTCGCGCGCCGCGGCCTCATGCTTGAGCGCCTCGTTCGCCGCCTTGAGCTCGCGTGTCTGCGCATCGATCACGGCGGTCAGATCCTCGACGCGCAGCGTCGCAAGGCGCGCAAGCTCCCAGCGGCGCTGCAAAGCGTGCGCCAGCTGGCGCACCTCGACCGTGTCGAACGGCTTTTTCAGGATCAGCACCCGATCCGTCTTGCCGAAAGCCGCGGTCATCTCCTCCCAGCTATGGTCCGAGTACGCCGAGCAAATGACGACGCTTACCTCGGGATCGCTCTCGAGCAGGCGTGCAGTCGTTTGGATGCCATCGACGCCGGGGGGCATGCGCACGTCGATGAAGGTGAGTGCGTACGGCCGGCCGGCCGCGCGCGCGGCCTGCGCTTTCTCTAGAGCTTCCTCGCCCTGATACGCGGAATCGAGCTCGAACGTCTCGTGGATCGTCTCCACGGCCGCGCCGCCGAAGAGCTCCTCGTGGAGCGCGTTCAGATCGCCGCGATCCGGCTCCCCGCCGCCCAAAATCTTGCGAAAGTCCTCATGGATCGCGCGGTTGTCGTCGACGATGAGAATCCGCCGATTCGGCTCGATCAGCTGCCTGACGGTGCCAGACTCGCTCATTCGCTGACTCGCGCGTGCATGAAGCCCGCCTTGAGCGGCAGCTCGTCGGCGTATTCGACGGGGATCCGGAGCACGAAGCTGGCGCCTTTGCCCGGCCCGTCGCTGTAGGCAGTGAGGCTGCCGTCCATCTGCTGCGCGGCATTCGCGCAGTTGTGCAAGCCGAAGCCGTGGCCCTTCTTCTTCGTCGTGAACCCGTGATTGAAGACCTTCGCGAGATTCTCGCGCGATATGCCGACGCCGTTGTCGCGCACCTCGATGCGCGCTCCACCTTCGACCTTCGCGATCGCTACCCTGAGCTCGCGGTGCTCCTTCGGCTGCTCCTCGAGCGCGTGCTTCGCGTTGGAGATCAGATTCACGAGGATTTGCATGATCCGATGTCGATCGATGAGCACCGCTGGCAGCTTTTCGTAGTCGCGGACGACGTCGATGTTGCTGTTGCGCAGCACGCCTTCACTGATGGACAGCGCCGTTTCGGCGATCTCCTCGAGCGTGCACACCTCGGTGACGCCATTGACCTTCGCGTACGACTGCTGCGCAGCGATGATCTGCTTCATGTGCTCGAGGTGCTCGGAAAGCTGGTCGATCTTCGCGAGAATTCCCGCCTTTTCCTGCGCGAGCGCAGCGCCAAGCTTGCGCAAGTATTCGGGAATCTTGCGGCCGGTCGGATCGGCCTTGAGGTACTCAGCGAGCCGGGCCGCGTTCTGGTCGATCAGGTCGCAGGCTCTCGTCACGCCCTCGACCGGCAACGCCTTGACCGCGTCGCGCGCGACGCTCGCGCCGACATTCACGCTGTTCATCACGTTGCCGACGTTGTGCAGAACGCCGGACGCCACTTCCGCCATTCCCGCGCGCCGCGACAGATCCACCAATCGACCTTGCGCGCTTTCGAGCTCCTTGGTGCGCTCCGTGACGAGGTCCTCCAAATGATCCTTGTAGCGGCTGAGCTCCATCTCGGCGCGCCTGCGCTCAGCGATCTCTTTCGTCAACGTCACGTTGGCGGCCTCGATCGCGCGCGTCTGCTGCTCCTGTTTTGCGTACAGCGTCGCGTTCTCGATGGACACCGCGATCTGCGACATCAGAATGTTCAGCGCCTCGAGGCGGTCCGGCGTGAAGGCGCCGGCGACCTGATTGTTCTCTAGATAAATGATCCCGGTGAGCTTGCCCTTGTGGGCCACCGGCGCACACAGCACCGACTTGGGATGTCGGTTCGCGACGTATGGATCGGTTCTGAAGTTGCCGCGCAGCGCCGGATCCGCCAATACGACGTGCTCGGAGGTGCGCATCACGTAGTTGACGATGCCCTTCGACAACGCCACGGACTCTCGCAAAGGCTCGGCCATCATGACCCGCGCCCTGCTGCTCGCGTTCTTCACACCCTGCACGAGATACTCACCGTCGGACTCGAGCACGAGCACTGCAGACTCCGCGCCGGCATTCTCCACGATGATGTCCATCAGCGTCGCGAGCAGTCGATCGAGCACGATTTCGCCCGCGATCGCCTGGCTTGCCTTGAGCACCGTCGCAAGGTCCAGCGCGTCGCTGCGCTCCGTCGATCCGCCGATCGTGGTGGATCCGGCCGTAACGGACGCCGCCGCGCTGCGCGGCGCGCTGATGCCGTGCGCCGCGCGCAGATCCGCCGCCTTTCCGGTAGCGCCCCAGATCTCGTACGCGTGCAGGGCCTTGTCGAGATACAGCCGGGCGAAATCCGCCTTGTTGTCGGCGAGCCAGAAGCGCGCCGCGAGCTCCGCCGCGAGCGCCTCGATGTTCACGAAGCTCTGCTCCCGAGCCGCGGTGAGCGCGCGGTCGTAGAGATCGGCTGCTTGCATTCGCGCGCCGGCAACGCGAGCGCACTCCGCTTCGACCAAGAGCTGCATGTGCAGATAGTTCTCGGGGCAATTATCGGCGGATATCGCGAGCTGCTCGCGGTTGACCCCGAGCTCGGCGTCGTAGACGGCGCGCTGCTCTTGGCTCGCTTGGGGGTAGAGCGCCGTGATCGCGAGCGAGAAGAACATCGCGTGCTCCGCGCGCGTCACGAACCCCGCGCTGAACGGCAGCAAGCTTTGGGAGATCTTGCCGAATTCGTAGGATGCCGCGAAGTCGCCACTGTAGTAGCGATGGATGGCGAGCTGTCTGAACCAATCCGACTCGAACGAGCGGTTGCCGCGCGCTTGGATGATCGCCGTCCATGCCGTCTCGTCGCGCTCGTCAGTTGCAAGCGTGTTGCCATGGTGGCGGTGGCCTTCCAACCAATCGACGAACCGCAGGCGCGGCAGCACGAACTCCGTGTTCGTCTCGTCGCCGATCCGCTGCAGCATCTCCATCGTCGCGGCTCCGTCCTCGCGCAGCTCGGCAAGCGGCGTGCCGCGAAACTGCAGATGCGAGAACCGCCGCGCGACGCTGTAACCCGCGTGCAAGTGATCGCCCGTCTGCAGCCCGTACTGAATGCTCTGGCGATACAGCTCGATGCTCTCGTCGATCGGCTTGTTCCAGTGCGACGCGAACATCGCCCAGAGGAAATACACGCCGGACAGCACGGACGGCTCGCCCTTGTGGGCGAGATCCACGCCGAGCTTCGCGAATCGGTACGCGTCTTTGTATCGGCGTAGGCCGCTCGAAATCAGCGCGGCGAACGACCCATAGGCGCGCGCCGACAGAGGGCAATTGCCGAACTCGAGCGATAGCCGGACCATCGTGCAGGTGAGCAGCGCGTAGGAGTCTTGATCGGTCTGATAGGCGGCAGGCAGGCAGTGCGTGAGCAGCGCCATCAACGCGATCTTGCCGCCATCCTCCATCGCGGGGAGGTCGAGCAGCTTGTCGATGCCGATCGCAGCCGTTCGCGCGAGGATGACCTCGGTCTCGGTCTGCAGCAGCGCCCGAACCCTCTCGCGATCCTCGGGGAGATCCACATCGAACATGCGCGCGGCTTGGCGGCCGCAGGCGAGAGCTTCCGGAATTCGGCCCATGATCAAGAGCACGTTCGTCTTGATCGTGTATAGATTTGCGCGGTCGATGATCGAGGTCGCGTGCTCGAGCGCTGCGTCGATCGCGTTGAACGCACCGGGGTAGTCCGCCGTGAGGCCGAGCGTCTCCGCAAGGCGTTTGTGGGCGTCGCACATGATCGCGTAGTGGTTTCGCCATGCGTGGTCGCCGAGGAGCGCCACTGCGTACCGGAAGCAACGCACGGCGAGCTCGTATGCCGTCGCATCACGCGCCTTCGCGCCCGCGCGCAGATTGAGCTCGGCGAGCCGCTGGCGCTCCTTCTCATCCGCGATCAACGCGGTCGCTTGATTCAGGTGATTGACGATGTCGAACAGGCGCCCCTCGAGCTGCGTTGGGGGCGCCCCGTCGAGGAGCACGCGGCCGATGGCGAGGTGCAACGCCGGCTTGTCGGCGGCGGACAACGTGGCATAGGCCGCTTGCTGCACGCGATCGTGCAGAAACGCGAAGCGCGCGTAGACGAGCGGAGACTCGAGCCCTTCATAGTCCAACGTCTCGAGCCCCGACATCGGTACGATCAAGCCGTCCTCCAGAGCGGGGCGCAGGTGCGTCGCCGTCTCGGCGGCCGAGCGATGCTCGACGCCTGCAAGAACGCGCAGCTCGAATCGATTGCCGATCGCAGCCGCGACGCGCAGCACGTCGCGCGTGGCGCGCGGCAGCTTCTCGATCTTCGCCGCGAGGAATTCGGCGACGTTCTCCGTGATCGCGGCGCTTTTTACCGCAGACGCGTCGCAGCGAAACACGCCTTCCTTCGGATCGAAGAAGATGAGCTTCGAGGCGTACAGCGCATGGAGGAACTGCCGCATGAAGAACGGGTTGCCCCCGGTCTTCTGAGCAATGATCTCGGCGAGGGGAGCTGCGGTTGCAACGTCTTGATGCAGTGCATCGGCGACGAATTCGGCAATCTGCGGCGCGCCGAGCGGCTTCAAATCGATCGAGTGGATCTGAACGCCCTGCTTCGCTTGCTCCTTGATCGCGAGCATGAACGGGTGAGTCGCCGACACCTCGTTGTCGCGATAGGTCATCACGAGCAGCAAGGATTCCGTGGCTCGCGCCGACACGATCAATGTGACGAGGTTCAAGCTGGCCGCGTCAGCCCATTGCATGTCGTCGAGGAACAGCACGAGCGGATGCGCGCGCTTGCAGAATACCTGCACGAAATTTTGAAACACGAGGTTGAAGCGGTTCTGCGCCTCGAACGGCTCGAGCTCCGGGACCTTCGGCTGCGGCCCGATGATGAGCTCGAGCGCAGGCACCACGTCGACGATGAGCTGACCGTTCGGCTGCACGGCCGCTTGAATCGTGCTCCGCCACCGCCCTATCGCTTCCTCGCTCTCCGTCAAGAGCTGCTGCACGAGATCCTGCAGAGCGGTCACGACTGCGCTGAACGGCACGTTCTGCTGCAGCTGATCGAACTTGCCCGCTACGAAATAGCCGCGCTGGCGCGTGATCGGCTGATGGATTTCTTGGACGAGCGACGTCTTGCCGATGCCGGCTTGACCCGCGACCATGACGGTCTCGACACCGCCCCGTGCGACCCGCTCGAAGCTCGTGAGCAGCACCTTGTGCTCGGCCGTTCGCCCGTAGAGCTTTTGCGGCGGCTCGAAGCGATCGACAGCATCACAGGTTCCGAGCGCGAAGGTCTCGAGCGGCCTGCCCTCCCGCACCGCCGCGAGGCAAACCTCGAGATCGGCTTGCAGACCGGTCGCGCTCTGGTAGCGATTCTCCGGCTCCTTCTGCAGGAGCTTCATGACGATGTTGGATACCGCCTCCGGCACGGCGCTTCCGCGCGCGCTCGGCCGCACGGGCTTGCCCGCGATGTGAAAGTGCACCATCTCCAACGGATCGGCGCTGTCGTGCGGCAAGACGCCCGTGAATAGCTCATAGAGCGTCACGCCGAGCGAATACAGGTCGGCGCGATAGTCGAAGCTGCGGTTCATGCGGCCCGTCTGCTCGGGCGCAATGTAGGCGAGCGTTCCCTCGAGCGAAGCCGGTGCTTGGAACTTGTTCTCCTCGGTACGCAACCGAGTTGCGATGCCGAAATCGATGAGGTTGCAGCGGCCGGAATCGGTGTCGTAGACGAAATTGTGGCTGCTGATGTCTTTGTGAATGATGTTTGCCGCATGCACGTCGGCGACGATCGCGGCGAGTTGCACGGCGATACGCAGCCGCTCCTCGAGCGAGGCGGTTACGTGCGATTCGAGCCAGCGGCGCAGCGAGGACCCCGGCAGGTCCTGCAGAATCAGGGCGATCTGGCCGTCGTGACGGACCAAATCGTAGACCTTCACAATCCGGTCGGAGTTGAGCGAGCGCAGCAGCTCGTACTCGTTGCGGTAGCGCGTGAGCTGCCGGGCCGAGACGGCGGAGCCTAGCGAGCGCTTGACGACGACGGCCGCGCCGTCGGCCGACCGGCGTGCCCGATAGACCGCAGACGCGCTGCTGTCGTGAATGGGCTCACCGCGTTGGTAGCCTGGAAGCTCTTCTGCTTCCTGCGCCATCTTTTCGGTCCTTAGGAGGTCGTCTCGCCGGGGGCGTTCGCTCTAGGTCGGCAGCGGAACGGAAACCTTAAGACGGCTGCGGCCTCGCGACGTCCAACCAGCTCACAATTCGCGCGCACGCGCGCGGTCACGCAGGCCTAAAGGAGCGCTCGCATACAATGCGCCGAACGCCGACTGAGACCCCGTTCACATTGAGCAGTCACCGCATCACGACTTTCGCCGGGATCGCACGCTCCCTCGCGATGTACTACGGCATCCCGTTTCGCAGCCGCCGCATGCAGCGCTTCTACTCCCAATTCGTCGCGCCGCAATCGCTTTGCTTCGACATCGGCGCGCACGCGGGGAATCGCATCCGCTGCTGGCGCGCGCTCGGCGCCCGCGTCGTGGCGGTCGAGCCGCAGCGCGATTTTCAGCGGCTGCTGCGGTTGCTCTATGGGCGCGACGAGCACGTAAAGCTCGTGAGCGCCGCGGTCGGAAGGACGCGCGGTCAGGCGACGCTGTTCGTCAGCGAGCGCACGCCGACGCTCACGACGTTATCGGCCGAGTGGCAAACGCAGGTGGCGAGCGATGCTAAGTTCCGCGGCGTGACATGGACGGCGAGGGAAGAGGTCGAGCTCACGACGTTGCACGATCTCATAGCTGTCTACGGAGCGCCGAGCTTCGTGAAGATCGACGTCGAAGGCTACGAGGCCGAAGTGCTCGGCGGGCTCGACGTTGCGCTGCCGGCGTTGTCGTTCGAGTATCTGCCCGCCGCGCGGCAGGTCGCACTCGACTGCATCGAGCGGCTGACTGCACTCGGCCGGTACCGCTACAACTGGTCGACCGGCGAAAGCCACCGATTGACGGCAACCGATTGGCTCGATCGAGGCGGTATCCGCAGCTTCTTGACAGCGCTGCCGGAAAAGGCGGACTCAGGCGACATCTACGCCGTGCTCGACGTCGCCTGAGCGATTCGCGTCGCTTAGTGCGGTTTCCCGTCGCCCTGAGGGCCATAGTCGGGCGTCGCGACCGGCGGGGCGCTTGCGTCGAACGCTTGCAGCACCATGGCCGTGAGATCGCTCATCGCACCCACCGGTTCTGCGCCCGGAGCGAGATCGAGACCGGCAATGAACCCGCGCTCGCGCAGCGCGGCGCCGACGGCCACGCGCGACGTGATCACGTGGACCGGCACATCCCAGCGCGCTCCCTTACCGCTCACGCTCGCCGCCGGCTGATGGTCGCCGATCAGCACGAGCACGAATTCTCGACTCTGCGGCTGCGCCAAGAAGCTTGCGAGGTAGGCGAACGTGTAAGCGAGCGTGTCGGCATACGCCGGCGCGAGGTTCGTCCATTGCGGCGCGATCGCAAGGCTCTCCTCGGTCGCTTTTCGATCGTACGGCGCCGTCGTCAGCAGCTGGTGCCAATCGGGCTGCAGCGGCGGCGTCGGCCGGAACGGCACGTGCGTATTGATCGTCGGAAAGAACACGAACAGGGGTGAGCGCCCGGCCGGCGCCAGCTCCGTCGCGGCGAGCTTTGCGAGCGCGTACTGGTCCGGTATTCGCCACCAGCCGAAATCGGGCCCGCGATAGTCGACCTCGCGCGCCCCGTGAATCGCATCGAAGCGATAGAACGCGCCCTCGGGCCATTCGTTGTGCAGTCCGGGCATCGAGCGCGAGCACGCGGTAGCCGGCACCCGCGAATCGCGACGACAACGTTTCGCGCTGTTGCGTGAGCAACAGGTTGTACGTGGCAGTGTCCTCGACGGTGAAGCCGCTCATGAACGTCGCGTGCGCAAGCCACGAGTTTCCGCCGAAGGTAGGCGACTCGACGAATGCGGACAGCACGGCACGGCCGGTAGCCGCTGCCGCCTGCTGGAAGGCTTCACGCTGCGGCGCGATGACGGCCGAGATCGCGGGCGAGTCGTACGCAACGGCGCCGTACGATTCCAAGAACAATACGAGCACGTCCGCGCCGGCGACGTTCTGCAGATCGGATGACGCGAGCGGCGCGATCGGCAGCTCGCGCTGCGTATCCTCCGCGGCGGCCTCGAGCAAGAACGCCGCCTGCTGCGTGTACGTCGCGGTCACCGGCACCGAGAACCGGTAGCGCGGCGACCAATCGAGCAGGGTGCTCGCCGTGTACAACGCGACGATGCCCGCCGCCGCCCCTCCGAGCGTTCGACGCGTTACCGGCGCAGCGATGCCGTCCCAGACGCGTGCGATGCACCAATAAAGAAGGAGCACGAGCAAGGCGAAGAACGTCACGAGGCCCGCGGCACCGAGCGCGAGCTGCCAGGGCGTCGCAACCTCGGCGAGCATCGCCGCGACCCGGGGCAGATGCTGCGCGTCCCAGTACAGGTTGACCGGGCGCCCGTAGAGCGCGGGCGCCGTGACCTCGGCATAGCGGCCGATGCATAAGACCAATACCAGCGAAACGACGCACGGGATCAGCCAGCGGCGCGGCATCCCGACGACTTCCGCGTACGCCGCAAGCGCGAGCACGACGAGCGCGATCTCGATCGACAGCTCCCAGCGCGTGGTGATCCAGGGCGTCGGCCAAACGTTGTGAAACGTCACGGCGGCGTTCAGCACGAGCAGCGCTGCGAGCAGCCCGAGCCACGGTCGCAGGACCGGTGAAATTCGTGGTTTCATCGGTGCCTTAGTCAGCGGCCCGGCGGGCGAGCCACACGATATCCATGGCGAAAGAGCCTGCGAGGACGATCAATCCCGCAAGGCCGACGAGGGCGCTCCCCGGCGGCGTGATCGGCGGCAGCAAGCACACGATCAGAGAGACGATCTGCACGACGCAGGCGGTTTGGCGGCGCCGGCTGTGCGGCAGCGGCCGGCTCAAGCACGTGAAGAGGTAGCCCGCCCCGACGAACGCATAGCGCAGCGCCCCCGCCGCTACGATCCACAAACCCGCTTTGTCGAGCTGCCACGCGAGCACTGTGAGCCCGAGGATCAACAGCGCATCGGTTTCCATGTCGAAACGCGCGCCGAAGTCGCTGACCTCGCCGCGACGGCGAGCGAGGCGGCCATCGATTCCGTCGAGCGCGAGACCCAGCAACGCGATCACGACGACGAGCCATCCCAAGGCCGGCGTCCCGGCGGTTCCCGACAGCGCGAACAGCAGGACGACGACTGCACCGCGCGCGAGCGTCGCCGCATTCGCAAGACCGAACGACTGGTGAGCTCGATGTTTTGCGGCGAGCGCGACGACCAAACCTGCACCGGCGCACGCCAAGAGCAGCGTGTTCCACAGGAACGCAACGTCGAGGACGAGCGCTCGCTGAATCACGATTGCGAGAGCGAGCGTGGCACCTGCGACGAACGCGACGACCCAGCCCACGGAGAGACTGGCGGGCGCGCCCCGGGTGCGCGCTGCGGTTTCCGAGCTAGGCTCCGAGGCTCCGTCGACAGTGTTGAGCATGCAAAGACGCTTGCATGTTTAGGGGCCTGTTGCAAGTATTGCCGGCCACCGCCACGACAACCTTCAAGACGGTGATGGCCGCAGAGAAAGCACGCGCCTTCTGGATCACCGGGCGCGGCCAAAGCGAAATCCGCGCCGAGCAGCTGGCAGCGCCGAGCCGCGGCGAAGTATTGGTCCGCGCGTTATACAGCGGCATTAGCCGCGGCACGGAGACGCTGGTGTTCCAAGGCGGCGTGCCGCCGAGCGAATTCGTGCGGATGCGCGCACCGTTTCAGGCCGGCGACTTTCCGGCACCAGTGAAGTACGGCTACAGCAGCGTCGGCGTCGTAGAAGAAGGTCCGCAAGGGCTGCGCGGGCGCACGGTGTTCTGTCTGTATCCGCATCAGACCCGTTATGTCGTTCCGGCCGCGGCCGTCACGGCGTTGCCCGACGATGTGCCGCCGCCGCGCGCCGTCCTTGCGGCGAATCTCGAGACCGCGGTCAACGCGTTGTGGGATGCCGCGCCGCGAATCGGTGACCGAGTCGCCGTAGTCGGCGCGGGCACGGTGGGCGCCTTGTGCGCGTGGCTCGCGGCCGGCGTTCGCGGCTGCGCGGTCGAGCTCATCGACATCGACGCGCGCAAGGCGGCCGTTGCGGAAAAGCTCGACGTCGCGTTCAAGCGCCCGGAGGACGCCACGCGCGACGCCGACGTCGTGATCCATGCGAGCGGCTCCGAAACCGGTCTTGCCACAGCGCTTTCGCTCGCAGGCTTCGAAGGAACGGTGCTCGAGGTCAGCTGGTTCGGCGAGCGCCGGCCGCAGCTTGCGCTCGGCGAGGCGTTTCACAGCCGCCGGCTCGCGCTCAAGTCCTCGCAGGTCGGCACGATCGGCCCGGCGCAGCGCAGCCGTTGGACACCGCAGCGGCGCCTCGCGCTCGTGCTCGAGTTGCTCGCGGCGCCCGCGCTCGACTCGTTGATCAGCGGCGAAAGCCGCTTCGACGATTTGCCTGCCGTGCTCGCGAGGCTTGCGTCCGGACGCGAGTACACTTTGTGCGAGCGCATCGCGTATTAATATAGAGAGTGATCCATGTTCAGCGTTAGCGTCCGCGATCACTTCATGGTCGCTCACAGCTTCAAGGGCGCCGTGTTCGGTCCGGCGCAGAATCTGCACGGGGCCACGTATGTCGTAGACGTCGAGTTTCGCCGCGCCGCGCTCGATGCGGACGGCATCGTCGTCGACATCGGGCGCGCCGGTACGCTGTTGCACACCGTGCTTTCCGATCTCAACTACCGCAACCTGGACGACGAGGCGGCGTTCGCCGGCCGCAACACCACGACCGAGTTCCTCGCGTTCGCGATCTTCGAGCGATTGGCGCTGCACATCCGCAAAGGCGCTCTCGGCGTGGAGGCGGCAGACCTCGAGTCGCTGCGCGTCACGCTGCACGAATCTCACGCGGCGTGGGCTGCGTACGAGAGCGCGCTCGACGCACCCGACGAGCCCTGAGAAATGCCGGCAGTCGATTGGGTCGTTCCCGGCGATATCGCAACGCGGACCGGCGGGTACATCTACGACCGCCGCATCGTCGAGGGACTCGAAGAGCTCGGGTGGCGCACCGCCGTGCACTCCCTCGACCCGAGCTTTCCGCGGCCGGCCGCGGCCGCGCTCCGTGAGGCGCGCGGCGCGCTAGCGGCGATCGAGTCCGGCCGCATCGTCGTGATCGACGGTCTCGCGCTTGCGGGGCTCGAGCGCGTGCTCGACGCGGAAAATCGACGTTTGTGCGTGGTCGGCCTCATCCACCACCCGCTCGCGCTCGAGACCGGACTCGCCGAAGCCGATGCGAGCGCGCTGGAGCGCGCCGAGCGCAGCGCGCTCGCGTTCGTCCGGCGCGTCGTCGTCACGAGCCAGTGGACGGCCCGCTTTCTCGGCGCGTACGAAGTGCCGATCGCGCGAATCCGCGTGGTCGAACCAGGCACCGACCGCAAGCCGGCGCCGCGCGCGCGCGTATCGCATGACGCCTTGAATCTTCTGTGCGTCGGAACGCTGACCGCGCGTAAGGGCCACGCCGTCCTCATCGAAGCGCTCGCGGAGCTGCGCGACCGCCGCTGGCATTTGATCTGCGCCGGCAGCTTGACGCGCGACCCGGGCACCGTCGAGGACTTGAATCGCCGGATTTGCCGGTTGCGGCTGACGAATCGAATCAGCCTGCTCGGGGAGCTCGATGCCGATACGCTCGAGCGCTATTACGAGCGAGCCGATGTGTTCGTGCTCGCGTCTTATCTGGAGGGCTACGGCATGGCACTGGCCGAGGCGGTCGTGCGCGGCATCCCCATCGTCAGCACGACCGCGGGGGCGATCCCAGAGACCGTGCCCGCGAGCGCGAGCATCCTGGTCAGGCCCGGCGACAGCCGGGCGCTCGCGAAAGCCCTTGCGAGCCTCATGGACGACCCGACGGCCCGCGCGGCGCTTGCGCAACAGGCGCAACTTGCGAGCGCGCGGCTGCCGAGCTGGAGCGAGGCCGCGGCGCGTTTCGCGACTGCTCTTGAGGGGCTCGGGACGGACGCGTCTTGACGGGCTTCACGCCGGACTGGCTGCGCCTTCGCGAGCCGCTCGACTCGGCATCCCGGGACGGCTCGCTCGTCGAGTGGCTGCCGCACGTGACGGGCACGCGGCAAGTCGTCGACCTCGGCGCCGGAACGGGAGCGAATCTGCGTTTTCTCGCCCCGCTCCTCGGCGGCGCGCAGGAGTGGCTGCTCGTCGACGACGATGCGGGCCTGCTCGAGGCCGCCGACCCGGCGTTTTCCGACTGGGCAAATAACACGGGCGCACAGATGACGAGCGGCCCCGCCGAGCTCTTGATCACAGCCGCGGGGTTTGAGTGTCGAGTACGTCGCCACCGGCTCGATCTCGCGACCGAGCTGCACACACTGCCGCTTTCGGATCACAGCCTCGTGACCTGCTCCGCCCTGCTCGATCTCGTATCGGCGACTTGGTTGCATGCCCTCGCTGACTGGTGTCGCCGCGCCCGCGCAACCGTGCTTTTCGCTTTGACCTACGACGGGCGCACCGTCTGGACGCCCGAGGAGCCCGGAGACGCGCGGATGCTCGGCGCTCGTGAATGCTCACCAAACGACGGACAAGGGCTTTGGCCCGGCCCTCGGACCCGCGGCCGCACCGCTATGCGCGCGGTTGTTCCGCGAGCGCGGCTACGAAGTGGTCGCCCATACCAGCGATTGGCGCATGGGCCCCGGTCAACGCGCACCGCAGTCGCAGCTCTTGGACGGTTGGCTCGACGCGGCTCTACAGATGGCGCCTGAAAATCACCACGCGACGCTCACGGCCTGGCGAGCCCGCCGGCGCGAGCATGTCGAGCAGGGCCGCTCGAGTCTCACGGTGGGGCACATCGACCTCGCGGCACGGCTCCCCTAGAAACGGAGTGGCACGCGCCACCTAGTACACGCGGCGCAGCTCGCCGCTGCCGGCGGCCGGGGCCCTCGCCCGCAGATCGCAATCGAACATAACGTCGCCGCCCATCGCGAAAACCCGATGCGCGGGCTGCAAGCAGTCGGCAATCTTCGCGCGCGCGGGAACGCGAATCCCGCGCCGGCCGTTCCCGGTAACGAGGGGCGCGATCGCGATCTGGAGCCGGTCGAGCAGTCCCGCCGCGAGGAAGCTCGACACCGTGGCACCGCCCCCTTCGACGAACACACTCGCGATGCCGCGGGCGTGCAGGCGCCCGAGCAGCACGTCCAAAGCAAGCTGGCCGTCCGGAGCGGGTAGCGCCAACACTTCGGCGGACCCAAAGGCTTGCGGCGGCGCCGCGGCTTCGTCGCGCACGAGCAGTGTCGGCGCCTCGGCGGTGAATACGCGGCGCGCGGGCCGCAGGCGGCCGCGCGGGTCCAAAATCACGCGCAGCGGGTTGGCGCCCTCCGCGAGGCGCACGGTGAGCTGCGGATCGTCGCGTGCGACCGTTTCGGCCCCGATGACCACGGCGTCACAGAGCGCGCGCATCCTGTGCAAATGCAGCACGTTGGCCGGACCGGTCACGTAATAGGAATCTCCCGACTCGGTCGCGATGTGACCGTCCAAGCTCTGGCCGAGATGACCCACCGTGAGCGGGCGGACCGCCGACGCCGCGCACATCGGTAAATACAGATCGAGCAGCGCATGCGCCGCCGCCGGAGCGGCGGCGCCGACCGTCCATCCCTCGGAGGGTTGCCAGCGCAGCCACGCGTGGTTCGCATCCGCCGCTCGCTCGAGCGATCCGGACGCGGCGACGCCGAACGACATCGGGGCCTTCGAAGCCTCGGCCTCCCCGCGGGTCCAGGCCGCGGCGTTCAGAATCGCCCGCCAGGCCGCGCAGCAGCGCAGCGTCGGGGGAGTCGGCGGAATCGGGGGGGCGCGCGGTCGGTCGCATTCGCACACTGGACGTGGTCGCCCCGGAACCGTGAGGCCTTAACTGGTATCCTATCATTCGTAACAAAACTCTTAAGGCGTCATGTCCTCGCTCGAAGAACAGAAAATAAACGGCGATCCGGCAGCCTTGAGCTTTGACCGCGCCGTCGGCGAGATTCGGCGCGGGCGTGCAATCCGGATTTCCAATGGCGCCCAGCACTTGCTGGTCGCTGCCGTCGAGACGCTCCAATCGCCCCTGTTTCGTCGGCTGCAGGCTGCCGCCCCGGGGCGTCTGCTCCTGCTCGTGACGGCCGAACGGGCGCTGGCCGCGGGTCTCTCGCGACAGCTCGTTGGCCCCGTCGCGATCGCGGTGCCGAAAGGCGCCGACCTCGAGACCTTGCGGGAGCTCGCCGGCGTCGGCGACGATGCGCCGCGCAAGTCCGAGGGGTTCGAGACGGACCACGCGCCTGCTTGCGCTTTGGCCGCCGCGGGCTTTCAGCTCGCCAAAGCCGGACGCCTCGTGCCGGCCTTGCTCGGTTTCGCGACGGCGGAAGGTCCCTCCGAGGGCCTGCTCACGGTCGCCGTGCAGGACGTCGTGCACCACACAGCGTTCAGTCACCAGAGCTTGAAGCTCGTGAGCCGCGCGCGCGTGCCGCTCGCCGACGCGCTCGACTGCGAGATCGCGCTGTTTCGCGACGAGCACGGCCTCGCCGAGCACGTTGCGGTCTCGATCGGCCAACCGGACGCGAACGACGTCGTGCCCGTGCGGCTGCATTCGGCCTGCCTAACCGGCGATCTGCTCGGCAGCTTGCGCTGCGATTGCGGCGAGCAGCTGCGCACGGCGGTCGCACGGATCGCCGCGCTCGGCGGCGGCGTGCTGCTGTATCTCGACCAGGAAGGCCGCGGCATTGGCTTGCCGAACAAGCTGCGGGCCTATGTCCTGCAAGATGAAGGCCTCGACACGGTCGACGCCGATCAGCACTTGGGCTTTCTACCGGACGAGCGCAGCTACACGGTGGCCGCGACTCTGTTGCACGAGCTCGGCATCTCGCGTATCCGCCTGCTCACGAACAACCCGCAGAAGATCAACGGCCTGCGGGAGCACGGGATCGAGGTCGTTGGCCGCCTGCCGCTCGTGACCAGCAGCAACTCGCACAACGAGCGCTACCTGCGCGCGAAGCTCGAGCGTGCCGGGCACTTGAGAGAGGAGTCCGGCGGCTGAGGCCGTGGATGGCCGGAATGCCGTAATTGCAGCAGCAAATTGCGGCCCTAGTCGGCCGCAGCGGTCCGCTTCCACCGCCGCGCGAATTCCTCTTCGAGCCCGCGATCGCCGCGGTCCTTGAGAAGACTCGCCAACCGCCCAGCGAGCTTCGCGTTGTGCTTGTAGATCGCGAGCACCTCGATGATTTCCGCCGCCACTTTCTGGCGCGACTCCGCAACGATCGATAGCAGCCAGTCGATGGCGGGCTCGCTGCGGTGCGCGGCCGCCGCGCGAAGCAGTGTGCGGCGGAAACCTTCAGTGAGTAGCACGTCGTTCCATGCCGTCGTGAGGTGCGGCAGCGCGCCCGGCAGCCGCGACTCACCGAGCGCCAGGGCCGCGAGCTCCTTCAGCGTCTCATCGGAATGCTTGATGTAGCGGGCCACGAACGCGAGCGATTCTTCGGGCTCCACCGCGAGCAGAGCGGTGAAACACTCGCCGACGACGGCAGGCTCTTCATCGCCCGCGAGAACTTTTCCGCGCAAGAGCAGCTCGGCCTCGCGCGGATTGCCGCAGGCTATCGCGCGCACGGCGCCGGCGCGTGCTTGGGGCTCGGCGTCGTTGAGCACTTCCGTGAGCTCGAGGAGCGCTCGCGGATGGCCGCTCGCGACCAACCCCATCGCACAGCTGCAGCGCACGTCGACGGCCGTGTCCACGGTGCCTCCCCAGACCGGCTCCGGTTGCCGGTAACGCAACCCGGCGATGTAGAAGGCGGCATCGTTGCAATCGAGGCCGACGAGCGCGCGCGCGATCGCCTTCTTCGCGATGCAGCTCGGATCGAGCTTTGCGGGACGCTCGAGAAAGCGCGCGTAGGCGGCAAGCAACGCCGGCACCAGGTCGTAGAGCAACCCATCTTCCGCGAGCCGCGCCGCTTTCGCGACGACGCCGTAATGCCGATCGGCGAGCGCGCGTGCGATGCGCGCGGACCGCTCAGCGGGATCGGTAGACGGCGTATCGAGCTCGACGAGCCTCTCGTCGACGGATTTGCGGTTGGCCATCGGTTTCTTGAACCGGATCGCCGCTCACTTCAGGATCGTAAGCGGCGTGGCGCCGACTTCGCCGATCAACGTCGCGAGCCGGCCGGCAAGGTAATCGAGAAGTTTCGCGCCGCGCTCCGCGTCGGCGCGCGCGGCGTTGCCGCAAACGCCCGCCGCGTGCAGGTCCTCGCTGAGCCAGCCGATGCCGACCGGCTTCTCGGCGCCGAGCAACGAGTGTCTAGCGGCAAGCTCGTGCGGCAGTCCCTTGAAATCCGCGAGCGCGTCGCGGCGTACGAGATCCGGACGCAAGTGCAGCAGCAGCGAGGTCTCGACCTCGCCGCCATGAATATCGTGGACGATCTCCTGCGCGTCGAAGAGACCCGGCGGCGTGCCGAACGAAAAATACGTCGCGCGAACAACGAGCATTTTGAGCTCCGCGCGCAGCCTCAGCGCGACGGAATCGAGCAGCGCTTTTTGGCCGCCGTGCGTGTTGAACAGAACGAGCTTGCGGATGCCGGCACGTGCGACGCTGCGTCCGACGTCGAGCCAAACGGCCGAAAGCTCATCGGCCGCGACGCTCACGGTGCCGGCGAAGCTCTGATGCTCGAGGCTCGCGCCGATTGAGAGCGTGGGAAGCACGAGCAAGGCTGGGCGCGGCGGCAGCCGCTCGAGCGCCCCGCGCACGATGCCGTCGTTGATCAGCGCGTCCGTCCCAAGCGGCAAGTGCGGGCCATGCTGCTCGATCGCCGCCACGGGCAAGAGCGCAATCACGGCCTCCGGATCGACGAGCCTGAAGTCCGTCGTCGTAAGGTCTTGCCAATAGCCGCTCCGCACGCGCTCGTCCTTACGTAATACGGGCGCACAGCATCGCGGGTTGCTCCGAGCGGCGTCAACCTTGGATAATCATCGGCTGATCGCCATCTCGCGACGCTAGGAGAATTCCAATGAGCATGCCGGAGCGCGCAATAGTCGCCGATAACGAGGTCAAGGAGCTGGTCGCCAAAGCCCGCGCGGCCCAGGCCGTATACGAGGAGTTTTCGCAAGAGCAGGTCGACGCGATCGTGCGCGACATGGCGAAGCACGTCTACGACAACGCCGAAACGTACGCGCGGATGGCCGTGGACGAGACCGGCATCGGCAACTACGAGGACAAGATCCTCAAGAAAAAGGGCAAGGCCCGCGTGATCTGGAACAGCCTAAAGGGCAAGAAGTCGCGCGGCATCATCGGCGAGGACCCGGAGAACAACCTCGTGTTCGTCGCGAAGCCGATGGGCATCGTCGCCTCCGTGTGCCCCGTCACGAATCCGATCGCAACGCCGATGTGCAACGCCATGTTCGCGTTGAAGACCGGCAACGCCGTGATTTTCGCGCCGCATCCGAAGGCGCAGAAATGCACCGAGCACCTCACGAAGGAGTTCATGAAGATCGTCAAGAAGCATGGGGGGCCGGACAACCTCATTCAGACGATCAAGCAGGCCTCGGTCGAGAAGACGCAGGAGCTCATGAAGTCCGTCGACGTCGTCGTCGCGACCGGCGGCGGCGCGATGGTGAAGTCCGCCTACTCTTCCGGCAAGCCCTCGTATGGCGTCGGCGCAGGCAACGTGCCCGTGATCATCGACCGCGGCGTGAACATGAAAGAAGCGGTCGACAAGATCGTGACCGGCGCGGCGTTCGACCACGGGATCATCTGCTCGCACGAGCAGTTCGTTCTGGCGCCCGAAGAGCAGTACGACGAGACAGTGAAGACGTTCACCGCCACCGGCAAGGTTTGGTTCACGAGTGACGAGAAGCAGGTGCAGAAGCTCCGCGAGCTCGTGTTCCAGGGCGGGTACCTCAACAAGGACGTCGTCGGCAGGTCCGCACGCGAGATCGGCGCGATGGTCGGCATCGACATCCCCGCGTCCGCGCGCATCATTCTTTTGCCGGCGAAAGGCGCGGGATCCTCGGACCTGCTCGCGAAGGAGAAGCTCTGCCCGGTCGTCGCGATCCTGCCGTACAAGACCTTCGAGGAAGCCGTCGCAAAAGCGAAGGCGAATCTGCTCGTCGAAGGCGCGGGACATTCCGCCGCGGTGCACTCGAACGACGAAAAGCACATTCGCGAGGCGGGCGTCGAGCTGCCCGTGAGCCGGCTCGTCGTGAATCAGCCGAGCTCGTTGACCGCGGGCGGGTCGCTCACGAACGGCTTCGCGCCGACGACGACGCTCGGCTGCGGCTCGTGGGGCGGCAACTCGATCTCCGAGAACCTCGACTACAAGCACCTGATGAACGTGTCGCGCATCGGCAAAGTCATCACGAACAAGAAAGTGCCGACCGACGAGGAGATCTGGGCGTAGCAAATGTGGTCGGCGCCGATCTCGGGCGCAACCAAAAAACCTTCGAGGCTCGCACGATACATGCGCGGGAACGTTGGTCCTGGCTTGAGTCTATTGGTCGCGACGCTCGTGCCGTACGTGTTAGCGGCACAGACGGCGGAAGACGCGAATCAGACCGTCAACCGCATCGTCGACGAGGGTTTCAACCGCAGCGAGCTCGCCGAAACGGTGGCGTATCTCACCGACCGCATCGGCGGACGCTTGACCAATTCCCCGCAAATGCGGGCTGCCGAGGAGTGGTCTCAGCAGCAGTTTCGCGCTTGGGGGCTTGCGAACGTGCACGCCGAAGGGTTCGACTTCGGCCGCGGCTGGACCTTCGAGAGCGTAAGCGCGAAGCTCGTCGCCCCGCGCGTGAACGAATATCGTGCGATCCCCGTCGCGTGGACTCCGGGTACGAACGGCGCAATCCGCGCGCAGATCGTGGTCGCTCCGCTCGCGCGCGAGCGGGATTTCGCCGAGTGGCGCGGCAAGCTGCAAGGTCGGATCGTGCTCGTCACGCGTCCGAACGAAGGCTCTGAGCCGACGGAGGCGCCGTTTCGCAGGCATACGGATCAGACGCTCGGCGACCTCAACCAGTACCGGCAGCCCGAAGTCCCTCCCGAGGCGGACATCGAAAGGCGGCTTCGCAACGCGACCTTCGAAGCGCGGCGCGACGCCTTTCTCGCCGACGAAGGCGCGCGCGCGTGGGTGCGCATGTCCCGCCGCGACGGCGGTCTGCTGCACGGCGAAGGCTATGCTCACCAGGTGGGCCAGACGCCGCGGCTGCCCGGCTTCGAGCTTGCGGCCGAGGACTATCGGCAGCTCGCACGTCTCGCGAAAGCGGGCGCCGATCCGACCTTGGAGCTCGCAAGCGTCGCGAATTTCCACGACGAGGATCGCAACGCCTACAACGTCTTCGCCGAGCTGCCGGGTCGCGACACGAACGCCGGCTTTGTGATGTCGGGCGCACACCTCGACAGCTGGGTCGCGTCCGACGGGGCGCAGGACAACGCCGCGGGATCGGCTGTCGTGATGGAGGCCGCCAGAATTTTGTCGAAGCTCGGCGCGAGACCGCGGCGCACGATTCGGTTCGCGCTTTGGTCGGGCGAGGAGCAGGGACTCTACGGGTCGATCGCCTATGCCGAAACTCATCTCGCTGCGCGCGCGCCGGTCGCCGATCGCGAAGAGGCCAAGCTGCCTAGTTGGCTGACCTGGAACCGACGCTGGCCGATCGAGCCCAAGCCGGATCACGCCGCGCTGAGCGCTTACTTCAACATCGACAACGGCTCGGGGAAGGTGCGCGGCATCTATACCGAAGGCAACGTTGCAGTCACGCCGATCTTCAGGGAGTGGCTTGCGCCGTTCGCGAGCATGGGCGCCACGGCGGTCGTGGCCGCGCCCACCGGCGGGACCGATCACGTGCCGATGCAGCAGATCGGCATTCCGGCGTTTCAGTTCGTGCAGGATCCGCTCGACTACGGCAGCTCGCATTCATCACACCAGCATCGACAGCTACGATCACCTGAAGCTTCCGGATTTGCAGCAGGCCGCGGTGATTCTTGCATCCATGCTGTGGATGTCGGCCGAGCGCGAAGCGCCGCTGCCGAGAATGCCGCTGCCGACGCAGCCCGATCAAACCGACCCGTTCGAGTACGAAGAAGGCGAGGACTCAGGCACGGTGCCTGACCCCATGCCTGACCCCGATGTCAGTGATCGTGCGCGCCGCCGGGGCCGTGGGCGTGGCCGTGCGCGAGCTCTTCAGGCGTCGCCGCGCGAACATCGACGATCTCGATGTCGAACACGAGCGTTAAGCCTGCGAGTGGATGGTTGAGGTCGAGATCGACGTTGAAGTGGCCCACCTTCAGGACGCGCGCATGCCTTACCCCGGAAGTCGTGTTCACGGCCACCGTTTGCCCCGCAACGATGCGCCCCTTCGTCGCGAGATGCTTGAGCGGCACGCGCTGCACGCCGTTCGGGTCGCGTTGGCCATAGGCCTTCTCGGGCGCGACGGTCGCGGTGAACTTGCTCCCGCTCGTCTTGCCCGCCATCTCCGACTCGAGCCCCGGCACGATGTTGTCGTGGCCGTGCATGTAGACGACCGGGGTCTTGCCTTCGGAGCTCTCGATGAGCGCGGCGTCGCTGTCCCGCAAGCTGTAGTGGAAGGTGACGACTTTGTCGTCGTCGATTCTCAAGGCTTCGTCGGCCATGGGATCCTCGATCGTTGTGGTAAATGCAATCCGGCCGCCTCAGTCTTTCAGCGAGAACGGCGTGAAATCGGTGTCGACGTCGTAAAAGTCCTCGTGCTCGTGGCGCTTCAGCAGGCCCACGACCCAGTACGTCACGGGCGTCATCACGACTTCGACCATCACCTTGAAGAACCAGTTGAACGCGATCACCGCGATCAGAGTCTGGCCGGTCCAAATCCCTGCGAACGCGATCGGATAAAAAATGATGCTGTCGACGCCCTGGCCGACCACGGTGGACCCGATCGTGCGCGACCAAAGCCATCGCCCTCGCGTCAGCAGCTTCATCTTCGCCATCACGTAGGCGTTGACGAAATCGCCGGCCCAGAACGCGACGATCGACGCGGCCACGATGCGCCCCGTGTTGCCGAACACGACTTCGAGCGCCGGCTGCAACGTGGCGTTGAACGGCTCGCTGTCGCTCGCCGGCAGATGGATGACGACCCAAGCCATCACGCTCGCGAAAACCATCGCGATGAAACCGGCCCAGATTACGCGGCGCGCGCGCGCATAGCCGTATACCTCCGTGAGCACGTCGCCGAAGATGTAGCTGATCGGGAAAAAGATGTTGCCGGCGCCGAATACGAACGTGGCGCCGACGAACGGCAACAGGAGCTCGCAAACCTTCGCGGGCCCGATCAGATTAGAGCAGAGCAGGACCGCGACGAAGCCCGCGAGGACTAGATCGTAGTAGCGGTAGCGGCGCGCGCCGATGAGGCGCTGCGTTTCGGCTGTTTCCAACTCTAGTTACCCCGTTGAAGAAACTGCAGCGGCCGGCGGTAGCAGGATGAAGTGGCCTCGCCGCCTTGCGCCGGCCCGCCGTCGCCGCCGTCCTCGTGATTGATTGTTGGCTTGGATCGGAGACGGCACGGCGTTTGCAAAGCTTACGGCGGTTTCGACCCTAGGGCTACGCCAGAGGAACAGCGCCATGATTGGCAACGTCGCTTGGA
Organism: uncultured Gammaproteobacteria bacterium; assembly: GCA_963744305.1. Taxonomy (GTDB): domain Bacteria; phylum Pseudomonadota; class Gammaproteobacteria; order Steroidobacterales; family Rariloculaceae; genus FEN-1219. Next base: position 66,247 of record CAVUTF010000040.1, on the reverse strand, counting down.
TCGCCGCAACGTCGACCTTGTGGCTCGTGACGAGCGTGAGCGAGGCGCAGATCGAGCTAGAGCGCTCCGGAGCAACCGACCTCGAGATCGAAAGCGCCCTCGACCACGAGCTGCGCGTATCGGGCGTCACGTCGCAGATTCACGACGGCGTGGCCACGCTCGAGGGCAGCGTGCAAAGCCAAGCCGACAAGGACCGCGCCGAGTGGATCGCGCGGCGCGTGCAGGGCGTCGCCGGCGTGCGCAACGAGATCGTGGTCGGCGCCGACGTTTCCGCCGCTGCGCATGCGGGTCACCCGTTACCGGGGGCAGTGGATGCCGCAGTGCAAGCGCGGCTGGCTGCGGACGAGCGATTCGCCGGCAGCGATATCGAGGTTGAGTCGAGCGGCAACAACGTCGTGACGCTCACGGGCAAAGTGCCCTCAGAGGCCGACAGGGCGCTCGCGGGCCAAATCGCAGCGGACACGCAAGCCGTTTCCGCGGTGCGCAACCGGCTCGTCGTGTCGGACTGATCCCGCGCCGTCGGCCGCGCAAGCGCGCGAGCCCGTTCCTCAGGTCAGCACGTTCAGAAACAGCGTGATGATGATCGCGTTCGTGAAGTCGATGAAGAACGCGCCGACGAGCGGAGCGACGAAGAACGCCACGGGCGCCGGTCCGTAGCGCTCCGACGAGGGTGCGCATCACGGCCATCGCATTCGCCGTGGTGCCGAGCATGAAGCCGACGAAGCCGCCGCTCATCACGGCCGATCTCGTAGTCGCGCCCCATGAGGCTGAAGACGGGCCACACGCACACGGCCGCGACGAGCACGACTTGCGCGGCGAGAATCGTCAGCAGCGGGACCGCGAGCCCCGCAAGCTCCCAAAGCCGCAGCGTCATTAGGGCAAGCACCAAGAACAGCGCGAGCGCCACGGCGCCGAGTTCGCCGATGAAGCGGTGCGACAACTTGAACCAGCCGGTCGCGTCGTCGAGATTGCGGATGGCCGCAGCGACGAGCATCGCGCCGATGTACGCGGGAAGCGTCAGCCCGAGCGCGGCGAAGCCGGCGCTCACCCACGACCCGATCCACATCGCCACGAGCACCGCGACCAGATTCTTGAGCGGCGCAAGCCCCTCCGGCTCGACCGCGTTCTCAGCAAGGGCGGGCCCAATGCTACCGTCCGTGGACTCCTCGACGAGCTCGCCGAGCCGCGTCTCCTGCGGGGCCGCGCACAGCTTCACTTTCCCGCGGCGCGGCCCGCAAAGCGTGCCGGCGGATCAGGAACGTCGCGACGGGCCCGCCGACGACGCCCCCGCAGACGATTCCGGCCATCGCGGCAGCGACGGCGATCGACGGCGCGCCGACGACACCGGCCTGCTCGAACAAGGGCGCGAACGCGAGACCCGTCGCGGGACCGCCGGTCAGCGTCACTGAGCCGACGAGCACGCCGAACAATGGATCGAGCCCGAAGGCGACCGCGAGCAGCAATCCGATCACGTTCTGCAGCACCGCGAACACGGTCGCGACCACGAGAAACTTGAGCACGAGCGGCCCGCCGTGCTTCAACAGCGACACGCTCGCGGCGAAGCCGACGCTCGTGAAGAACGCGATCATCAGCGGCGTTTGCAACGTCGTGTCGAACTGCGCGAGCGTCACGCCGCGCTCGCGCGCGATCAGCGCGAGCACCGCGATCAAGAGACCACCGAGCACGGGCGCCGGCAGGTTGTAGCGCGCAAGCGGCGGGATCAGCTTGCGCAAGCCGTAGCCGATGAACAGCACGACGCCCGCAAACGCCAACGTTTGGATTAGATCGAGCTTTAGCACGCCCGCGACTGTAGCAAGCGCGCCGCCTACGGGCGAGCGGGCGCGCGGCGCGATGCCGACCAACGCAGAAGCAGCAACAAGACCCCGCCGAGCGACAGCACCACGAGACCGACGATCGCGCCTACTTTCACGAACGCGACGCTCGAGTAGAGCACATAGACGCTGGTCGCGATGAACGCGATCGGCAACCACGGATAGAACGGCGCGCGGAATGGGCGGCGCACGTCCGGATAACGGCGGCGCAACACGATCATCGCGAAACCGCTGAGCGTCAGAAACAACCAATACACCGGCGACAGGTAGTCGACCATGGTCAGAATCCGCCGCGCGTGTATGTCCCGAATGCCACGAGCACCAGCGCGACGCCGGCGATCGCGATGATCGCGCCGGGCGGCGTGCCGCGCGCGGCGTTCCAGCCGCTCAAGTGCTTGAGCGACGCTCCGGCGTCGCGCGCCGCCGCATAGGTCGTGCGCGCGCCCGCGATCAGTATCGCGTTCATCAGGGTGATCGAGGTCACCGCCACGATCAGCACGATCAGGAGCTGGCCGGGCCTGCCGAACACGTGCAGCATCAAGTCGGCCGCCGGCGCCGTGCTGGCGCGCGAGGCCGATCGGCGTCAACCCGCTCAGAAACGCCCAATTCACGAGCAGGTAGAGCACCGTCACGAGCGACATGCCGAGAACCAGCGCGCGCCGCATGCCGTGCTCTTGATCGCGCATCTCGGCGGACAACGTCGCGGCGTCGCTCCAGCCGCCGTACGCGAGGAATATGAATACGAGCGCGGCGCCGATCGCCAGTTGCTGCAGCGGGAGGACCGGGCTGCCGACGTGAGGCCGCGGCCACCGCGGCGCCGCCGACGGCGATCCACACGCCCGCGGCGACGACCGCGAGCATCCCGCAGATCACCGCGGTCATGAGCGCGATCTGCGCGCCGATGCCGAAGCGGATGCCCGCGAGATTGAGCGCCGCGAGCAGCACGATCGCGAGCGCCGCAACGACGGTGCTCGTGCTGCGCGCCGACCGACAAGCACTTCCGCGACATAGTCGCCCAGCGCAAACGCGACGAGCGCCATCGAGCCGGTATGGATCACGGCGAAACGAGACCACGCAAACAGGAAACCGAGCGTCTCGCCGAACGCCTTGCGCAGAAAGAAATAGTCCCCGCCCGCGTCGGGAAACGCGGCCGCCATCTCGGCGAAGCACAACGCGCCCGCGAGCGACATCGCACCGCCGAACGCCCACAGCGCGAGCAGCACCGTCGGCGAGGTAACGGCTTCGGCCGCGAGCGGCGTCGTCCGGAAGATGCCGGTGCCGATGACCATGCCGACGCACACGGCCATCGCGTGCCACATCGTGAGCTGCCGTTGCGGCACGGCGGCAGCATCGGGCATTCGCGCAAAACGGGCGGTCATCAGGCGGCCGCTACTTCTTGTCCCAGTCCTTCTCGTCTTCGTCGCGGCCGGCAACCGAGTAGAGCACCTGCGCGTTGCGCGTCTTCTGGAAGTCCGTGAGCGACTGGCCGCGCATAGCGGCGTAGATGCGGAGGTTGGTCGTGTTCGTGTCGAGCGCGAAACCGATCGTGGGTGTGTGCGAGGTCGCGATGGCGCCGATGTTCTTGGCCAATGTGCCGCTCCAAATCCGCTTGCTGCGCGAATTGTAGTACGCGGCCGCCTCCGATACAGTGCGCCGCCCCGAACCGCGCTAGAATCGCCGGCGTGACGCTCGACGCAGCAACTGCACTCTCTTTCCTCGCTGCGCAGCCGCCAGCGATTCGACTCCAACGACCGGTCTCCATATGAGCGAATCCCGCCCGCTGGCTCGCGCGACATTAGGTGCGCTCGGAGTGGTCTACGGCGACATCGGCACGAGCCCACTTTATGCGCTGAAAGAGGCGACTGCTGTGATGGGCGGAGCAAACGACACCGCAAGCGTGCTCGGCGTCTTGTCGCTGATCTTTTGGAGTCTGTTCATCGTCATCACGTTGAAATACATCGTGCTGATCCTGCGTGCCGACAACGCGGGCGAAGGCGGCATCCTGTCGCTCGTCGCGCTCGTGCAGCAGAACGTGGGCATGGCGGGAACCTGGGCGATACGGCTAGTCGCGCTCGGCTTGCTCGGCACGGCAATGTTCTATTGCGAGGCTCTCATCACGCCCGCGATCACCGTGCTCAGCGCCGTGGAGGGGCTGTCCCTGCTCGATCCGGAGATCGACCGCGCGGTCATACCGATCACGATCGGCATCATCGTCGCTCTGTTCATGTTCCAGCGCCGCGGCACCGCGAGGGTCGGCGGATTGTTCGGGCCGATCATGGTCGTGTGGTTCGTGTCGCTCGCAATCCTCGGCGCGATGGCCATCGTGCGAGAGCCCGCGGTCCTCGCTGCCCTCTCGCCGACTTATGCGCGTAGCGGTACTCGCGAGAATCCGGGAGTGGCGCTCACGATACTCGGCGCCGTTTTCCTAGTGCTGACGGGCGGAGAGGCGCTGTACGCAGACATGGGGCACTTCGGCAGACAACCCGTGCGGCTTGCCTGGTTCACGTTCGTCTGGCCCGGGCTCTTGATCAATTACTTCGGCCAGGGCGCGCTGATGTTGAGCTCGCCGGTGCCGATCTCGAATCCGTTCTACGCGCTCGCTCCGCCCAGCGTGCTGCCGCTGCTCGTCTTGCTCGCGACCGCGGCCGCGGTCATCGCGTCGCAGGCGACGATTTCAGGGGCGTTCTCGATCACGCGCCAAGCCGTGCAGCTCGACCTTCTGCCCCGCGTGCAAATCCGGCAGACGTCGCCCGACGAGCGCGGGCAGATTTACGTTCCCGCCGCGAACTGGATCATGTTCATCGCGGTGGTCGGCTTCGTCCTGGCTTTCGGCTCCTCGACCGCGCTGTCCGCGGCATACGGCGCGTCGGTCATCGGCACCATGGTGATCACGAGCCTGCTCGGCTCCGTCGTGGCGGGCACGGCATGGCGCTGGCCATACTGGCGAATCGGGCTGATCTTCGGCATCTTTCTCACGGTCGACATCGCCTTCGTGCTCGGGAATGCCACGAAGGTTCCGACACGGCGGCTGGGTGCCGCTCACGCTGGCCGCGCTCATGTACACGGGGTTCGTGACCTGGCGCGACGGGCGCGCCAAGCTCCGGCGCGCATTGCAGGACCGCGCGGTGCCGTGGTCCGAGCTGCCCAAGCTATTGTCGAAGGCGGAGAAGGTTCCCGGCACGGCCGTGTTCCTCGTGAGTCACGCAGGCTTCGTGCCGACGGCGCTGTTGCGCAACCTCGAGCACAATCACGTTTATCACGAGCACATCGTCATTCTGCACATGGAGATCCTGCGTACGCCGCGGCAAGATCGGGCGGCGCGCGCATGGGTGGAGGAGCTCATGCCGGGCGTGCACGCAGTGCGCGCGCGGTTCGGCTTCATGGAGACACCGGACGTTAGCGAGGCGCTAAGAGGAGCGCGGCAACGCGGGCTGCGCGTGGTCGACGCCGACTGCACGTTCTTCCTGGGTTGGCATCTCGTGCGCGCCGTCGACCGCCCCGGCATGGCGGGCTTGAAGGCGCAGATCTTCGCGTACTTGCAGCGCCGCAGCGCCCAAGCGGCGGAGTTCTTCCGCATGCCGACCCGCCGTGTCGTCGTGCTAGCCACCGAGATCGAGATCTAGCGAGGAAGCAACATGCTGTACATCGTGCAATTCGAGGATAAGCCGGACGTAGCCGAGTTGCGTCAGAAACTGTTCGCGGCACACATCGAGTTCCTGGATCGAATGAAAGACAAGGTGCTCGTGCCGGGTTCGGTACGCGAAGTGCCGTCAGATCGGCCGCTGGGCGGCCTGTGGATCGTTGACGCAAAAGACGAAGCCGACGTGAAGGAAATCTTCAAGGACGATCCGTTCTGGGTGAACGGTATGCGCGCGAGCTATCGCATCAATCGCTGGCAGAAGGCATTTCCCGACCGCAAGGTCCTGGTATGAGGCGCCGGCGCCGTGGCTCGCAGGTTGCGAGCTCAGCGCCGGCCGGAAGCGCACTGCCTACTGCGCAACGCTCTCGGCAGCACATCGCGGCCGTCGCGCTCGTGGTTCGGGACTATGACGAGGCGCTAGCGTTCTATGTCGGCAAGCTCGGCTTCACCCTCGTCGAGGACACTCCTCTTTCGCCCGACAAACGCTGGGTACGCGTGAAGCCGCCGGGCGAAGGCGCGACCCATGTGCTGCTTGCGCGCGCGGCAACGGACGAGCAGCGCGCGGTCATCGGCAAGCAAACCGGCGGCCGCGTGTTCTTGTTCTTGCACACTGACGATTTTTGGCGCGACTACCACGCACTTCAGGCTAACGGCGTCGCTTTCGTGCGGCCACCGAGCGAGGAGCCTCACGGAACCGTGGCCGTGTTCGCGGACCTATACGGCACGCTCTGGGATCTGATCCAACCGAAGCAAGCTTGAAAAATGCTCAGGGGCCGCCGAGCCTCGCGGGGCGATTCACCTTGAGCACTTCGCCGTTGGCTCGCCGGACTTCCATGAGAATGCCGGCATCTGCGCCGTTCTTGACCGGGTGAAACACGATCTCCACGGACTCGCCGGATTCGAGCGAGGTCGCAGTGAAACCTTGACTGCTCATCCACTGCGGCGGAGCACCTTCGAACTCCCAGGTCCGCTGTTCGCCATCGGCGTCGGCGGCGAGCGTGAGCCAGGTGTGAGGGCTCTTCCACTCCCACCGCACGACGACGCCGGCGACCTCGCGCACGTCGCTCATGTCGTAGCTCCCGACGCCGTGGTGGGCCGTCGCAGAGGTCCCGGCCAAAATCGCAATAAGACCCGCCGACAAGCGCTCAAAAAAAAATCGATTTCGCTGCATAATGAGGCAGTGTACCGCTACGGAGTGAGTGTCGATGTCCAAGGAACGCAACACCCCGAGTAGACAAGACAAGAAGAAGCCGTTGCTGTCACCGAAGGAGCGCAAAGCGCTGAAGAGGCAAAAAAAAGAAGCCAGGAAGTTGGGTTAGAGCCTCCGGGCTCACTGCACGCCGAGCGCTTGCTTCAGCTCCCGAAGCTCGCGCTCGAGCGCTTCCACTCGCTCTTCGAGGCTCGCCACACGGTCATCATCCTGCGGCACCGCGGCAGGCCTCGCGGGTAGATCTTCTTTCTCCGCCGACTCGATCGGACCGCCGAACACGTGCGCATAGCAGTGGTCCTTGCGGCGTGGTTCCCGCGGCAGGCGCGCGACGAGGGCTCCGTCCGATCGACCGAGCAACGCCTCGAGCGCGGCCTCCACCTCCGCCGTGTCTGCAAACTCGTGCAATCGGCCGCTGTGCGCCTTGAGCTCGCCCGGCGTCTGCGGCCCGCGCAGCAACAATAGGCAGAGGATCGCGAATTCGGCAGCTGAGAGCTTGATTTGCGCGAACTGCGTATTGCAGAACCGCTGCTGATACTTGTCGACGCGGCTGCCGAAGTTCTGCACCATCACCAGCTTCTTCTGTACGAGGTCGTTCACGGTACGCTGCACGACGCCCGGCTCGAGCGACAGCACCGGCTCGCGGCTCGATTTCTGATTGCACGCGTTGACCAACGCGTTCAGCGACAGCGGATACTGATCCGGCGTGATCACCGACTTCTCCATGAGACAGCCGATGACGCGACCTTCGTTTGCAGTGAATTGAATGTCCAATGTCTCGTCTCGTCGCGCGACGCGCGGATGATACCCGACGGCGCTATGCTAACGGCTCGCAACCTGCTGTAGTAACTCTAGTCGACGGCTGGCGACTCTTCCGGAAAAGAGGTGCGACTATGCGGCGTTTTCGCGCGACTCTCACTGCAACGTGGATCCGAGCCGCCGGCTTGGCCGCGGCCCTCAGCGCCGCGGGCTGCACGCAGCCGAGCCCCGATGGAGCCGCGCAGCGGCTCGCAGATCGCGAGGCAATCGAGCAGGTGCTGTCGCGCGCGAACATCGGCTTCGAGCTCTCCGACCCGGACATGTTTGCGAACGCGTTCGCGCCGGACGCGGTCTACGAGCTCGCGAGCGACGTGCCGGTGTTCGGCTACCAGAAGCTTCTGTACAGCGGGCGCGCCGAGATTCGCACGATCATCAGCGATCGCCTCGAGCGAGCGCGCAACACCGATCGTGCGACGCTGAGCTACGATCCGGCGAGCCTCCGCCGCTACAACCGCAACAGCGACTCGCTGATCGAGCTCATCGACGACCACACCGCGCGGCACATTTCCACCTGGATGGTCGTCATGAAGACGAACGTCGACATCCACACGTCTGCGATCGGCCGCTACGAGGATGAGCTCGTGAAGCGCGATGGCGAGTGGCTGATCGCGAAGCGCCGGCGCGTGGAATAGACGTGTAAGGCCCGGCGGGCCGGCGAGCTCAGAAGCTCGTCCAGCCGAGGTTCTTCAGCAGCGGCGAGATCGTGTCCCAATACGGCCGTGCGCACTCACCGTGATACGGCCCGCTCAATCCGAGCTCGCCATCCGGATCCTGCTGAAAATGCATTTCCGTCCTGGGCTGCCCTTCGGCGATCGTCTGACCGCAACGCCGGCACTGCGGCCCGTCCTGCCAGTTCCTCGGCCCTTCCGTCGAATGGCATCCTGCCCCCTTGCCCCATTCCGGGCGTCGGTCGGTCGGGCGAACTCTTTCAAAATGAGCCGGGGTTTGTCCAGGAATCGATGCGAGATGCGTGGCCTGCATCACACCGGCCCGGCGCCGAGCCCGCGGCCGGGCCGCGGCGCGGCGCGGCAACAGCCGCGTGGCACACGGCGCCCGGTGCCGCCGCCGATCCTCTGTAGTATCGTTGCCGGCGTCATCCCGACAGCGGCACCGAGAGTGGGCGAATTGACCGGCAAGATTGCGCTCGTCACCGGCGGCGGCGCTGGTATTGGCCGCGCGACGGCGGTTGCGTTCGCGCGCGCGGGCGCGAAGGTCGTGGTCGGCAATCGCAACGTCGAGCGCGGCCAGGAAACCGTCGCGCTGATCCGCGACGCAGGCGGCGAGGCGAGCTTCAAGCAGACCGACGTCGCGCGCGCGGCCGACGTCGAGGCGCTCATCGAGCACGCCGTAGAGAAGTACGGGGCGCTGCATTGCGCATTTAACAACGCGGGCACGGCCGCGTCCTTGAGCACTCTCGCCGAAGAATCCGAAGACGACTACGACCGCGTGATGGCGACGAACGCAAAAGGCGTTTGGCTCGCGCTCAAGTACGAGATCAGGCAGATGCTGAAAACGGGCGGCGGCTCGATCGTGAACAACGCGTCGGTTGCTGGGCTGGTCGGCACTGCTTCAGGCAACGCGTCGTACGTCGCCTCGAAACATGCCGTCATCGGTCTCACGCGAGCAGCCGCACTCGAGAACGCCCGGCGGGGAATCCGCGTGAACGCGGTTGCGCCGGCGATCATCGACACAGATATGGGCGGAAGCTACGCGGCCGCGCTCAAGATCACGCTCGAGGAGTTCGGAAAGAAGCATCCGATTGGCCGCGTCGGTCAGCCGTCGGAGGTTGCTGCGGCCGTGGTGTGGCTCTGCTCCGATCAGGCTTCGTTCGTCACTGGCCATTGCCTCACCGTCGACGGTGGCTTCACGGCGAAATAGACCGGGGTCAGGCACGGTGCCTGACCCGATGCCTGACCCCGTGCCTGACCCCCTACGGGAGCGATTGGACCCAATGGGTTAGAGCTTCCTCGACCTCTTGGCCCGGACCGCGGTGGGCCTCCGGAACGTTCAGCATGATCGCGATCACGTAGTCCTTGCCGCTCGCCGCGCGCACGAAACCCGCAAGCGCCGCGACGTGATCGATGCGGCCGGTCTTCACGTGCATCCGGCCGTTGCCCGAATCATCGTCGAAGCGCCCGCGCGTGGTGCCATCCATGCCGCCGAGCGATAACGACGCGATGAACTCGGGCGCGTACACGCTTTGCGCGGCGTTTTGCAGGATGCTGCCGAGCAGCCTCGCCGAGATCCTTTCGTCGCGCGCCAGACCCGCGCCATTCGTCATCGTGAGGGAATTGATATTGAGGCCGCGGCTCGAGAGCAGATCACGCACGGCTTGCACACCCTTCTCACGCGTGCCGGGAGATCCTCCCTGCACGGCGCCAAGCGTGTAGAGCAGCTGCCGAGTCATCACGTTGTTGCTGTTCTTGTTGATGCTGCGAATCACCTCGCCGAGCGGCGGTGATTGCCAGACCATGACGGGCCGCAAATCGGGCGGCACGGTCGCGTGGCGCAGCGTGCCGCCGAGCTTGCCGCCGACTTCGCGCCACAAGCTTTCGAATAGTCCGAACGCATACGTGTCGTGCTGCAGCACCGTGCGGCTCATCGCGTAGACCCGGCAACGCCGCGAGAATTCGCCGCCGAGCACGACCTCGTCGAGCGTGTTCTCGTCAGCTTGAGTGAAACTGATGCCGGCTTGATACCCGCCGCACGGTCCGTCGCCGAGCTTCACTTCGTTGCGGATCTTGAGGTTGCTCAAGTTGGGGTCGGTTGCGATCACCACGCGGCCGTTGCCGGGATCGCCGCGAAACTGAAAGCTCACCGACTTGAAGTTCACGAGCAGTGCGCTCGGCACCACGTTGTAGGAGCGGTCAGGCTGCCCGTCGAACGCGCCCGGAGCGTCCTCGACGACGTCGAAGTAGCTGTCGTCGAGGACGAGGTCGCCGGAAATGTCCTCGAGCCCCGCGCGCCGCAGCGCGCGCAGCAGCTTCCAAAGCTCCTCGTGCACGAGATACGGGTCGCCGTAGCCCTTGAGCGCAAGGTCGCCGTCGAGCTTCTCGCCGTCGAAAGAACCGAGAAAATACACTTCGGTCGGCCAGGTGTACGTTGGGCCCAGCACCTCGAGCGCGCTCCAGGTCGTCACGATCTTCATGACCGAAGCCGGATTACGCGGCACGTCGGCGAGGTGGCTCAAGACCGGCTCGGCCGCATCGACCTCCTGCACGAGGATGCTCAGGTTGTCGGGAGATATTCCGTGCCCCGTCAGCACGCGCTGGACGCCGGCCGGCAATTCCGCCTGCGCCGCGCCGAGGCAGGTGCAAAGGAGTAAGCACCACAATCTTCGCATCGGCGCGGATTCTGCCCGATTCAACGCGATCGAGGTAGCCACCCTTGGTCGTACTTTTTCAAGCGAGGATCGCGAGACGCCTCAGGGTCGACGCAAGATCTTCGACGGCTTGCGACTTCGGCCTGCCGGCGACGAGCTCGATGATCTCAGCCGCGTCGCGCGGCGCGATCGAGATACCGTTGCCCAGCACTTCGCTCGGCACGGCGCGCGCCGCGCCCGTGGCGACGATATGCGCGAGCACGCGCTCGATCGTCACAGTCTTGAAGCGGCGGTGCACGCCCGCCGCGTTCACGCTGAACGCGCGCGCAAACGGCGCGAGCGCTCCCGCGGCGACGAGGTAGAGCAGATTGCGAGCGATCTCAGCCGCGTCGCGGCCGTCGCCGCCGAGCCTCGTCACGGCCTCGCCGACCGTGACCGAGCCCGTTGCGAGCAGCTCTCCGAGCTCGGCGATGAAGCCCTCCTGGAAGCGGATCTCGCCGCGCGGCACGCGCACGGCGGTAGCGATGCGGGAGGGATCGCCGGTGCAGCCGATCGGGAGCTCTGCGATGCGGCGCGTGATCTCCACCGCGTCCGTTTCGGCGGCGCTGCGCGCGAACACATCGCGCCGAAACCGCCGATTCACCGCAAAATCGAGGGCGAGCTGGCGCTGCCGACGAGACGGCAAGCGGCGGAGAAATTCCGCCGCGCCCTCGTCGATCAAGAGGGCCTCGTGATTGTCCGAAAGCGTCGCGCTCCCGATCAGGCGCACGCCGGCCTCGGCGAACGCGTCCGCTACGTCGATCGAGTAAAACGGCTCCCACGCGCTGTTCAAGAATTCATGCGCAAGATAGCCGCTCGGCTCTTTCGTATACGCCTCGACCGCGGCTTGAGCTTCCGCGCTCGCCGTGAAATACCGCGCTTTGCGCTGCTCGAGCTGCCGCAGCGACTCTGCCGCGGCGCGCGCGCGCTCCGCCGAATCGCCGGCGGCGGTCGCCGCGAGCTCCACGAGCAGCCGGCGCAGCGGCACCTCGGCGGCCCAACCCGGCAGTGAGTTGTAGCTCACGTAGAGGAGGCCGCCGGGCTTGAGGCGCTCAGCGATGAGTCGCCGGATCGCGCTGCGCGCGTCCGCATCGACCCAGCTGTACACGCCGTGCAGTGTGATGAAGTCGAAGGTCGGCAAATCGCCCGCCGCGAGCTCCTGGAACGACGCGCGAGTGAATTGCACGTTGCCGATCGAGAGCGCGCTCGCGAGCCGCTGCGCGCCATCGATGTGTTGCGCGTTCACGTCGCAGCCGAAAAACCGCGCGCGCGCAAACGCGGCCGCGTTCGTCATTGTCGAGTGACCGAACGCGCAGCCGAGCTCGAGGTAGTCGAACGGCTGGTTCAGATCGCGTGGAGCGGCGCCGTTCAGCGCGGCGACGTAGTTGAGCCAAGCGGGCGAAAGCTCGCGGTGGAATCGGTCGGGATAGCTCGCGTCGGTGACATAGCCGAGGGCGTCATCGGCGCTCACGGCAAATCCCGTGCACGCGCGCGCGGGTCGCTACTCGTTGCCGGTCTGCTCGTTGGGCGCGTCGACGGGCTTCGATTCCGGAGAGCCGCGTTGCCGCAGGAAGATGCTGAACCAAACCATTGCAGCGAGCGACAGGAACTCGCTCTGCCAGTTCTGAAGCGATTCGAACCAGAACTGCGGCGTTGCGAGGTACTGCATGGCCGTGACCGCGCTTCCTCCGTGCTCGAGTCGCTCTTCGCTGTACAACTTCGTGCCGCCGACCACATGTAGCCAGAACGATAGCAAGAACAAAAACACGAAGGCCAGCGACAGTGAATTCTCGTAGATTCGCAGCATGAAACCGCCGCGCCGCACGGGCCATGGGGTCCCCGGTTTTTTCTTCGAGGTGCGCGGATCGCGATCCACTGCCTCGGGCTCGTCGAGCTTCTTCGATTCGGACGAGCCGCGCTGGAACAGGAACACTGTGAGCAGCACGTACGCGGCCATCTGCAGGAACTCGCTCTCCCAGTTTTCCGCGATGGCTTCGATGAAATGGCCGCTTGCGAGATACGCAGGCAGGTCGAGCGGCGGCCCGCCGTGCGCCTGCTGGTCAGCGTTGTGCTCGTGCAGGCCGGTCAAGGCCTGACCCACGACGGTGATCGCAAACAGCGCGAAGACTGTCAGCGACAAGCCATTGTTGCGCAAGAATCGGCGCGGCGGGCGGCGATCGTCGCGGCGCGTTTCACTCGAGACTTGCATGCGTGGCTCTAGCGAGGACCCCTCGGTGAGCTCGCGCAACGCCACCGGCCTTCACCGCCACGGCAGCGCACTCGCTCTTGCGTCTGGAAGCACGGTCCATGGCCACTCCTCCGCGTCTCGATCGCGGGAACACCCTGACGAACAGGCGACGCCGGAACGTTTCCTGCATAACTCGTGCCCCCGGACGGCCACGGAACGAATTTGAGGACGGCACGATGAAGCGAAAGCACCTGCGATTCGGCAAGGGGTTCAGGGTCGCGCTCAGCAATTCGCGATCGCAGGCGGCGGAGATGGTCATCGTCCCCGGAGACGCCGAAGGCGGCCCGCACAACCGGCATGGCGGCGCCGACCAATGGTTATTCGTCGTCTCGGGTACCGGGCGTGCGCGGGTGAACGGCAAGGGCTATCCGTTGCGCGCGGGATCCCTGCTCTTGATCGAGCACGGCGACGAGCACGAGATCGCAGCCAAGGGCAAAGAGCCGCTGCGCACGCTGAATTTCTACGTGCCGCCCGCGTATACGAAAGGCGGCGACGGGCTGCCGGCCGCCAAAAGCTGAGGTGCGTCGGCTAGGCGTTTCCGACGTTACCGGGCTTGCTCGGGAGCACGCCTGTCGGGCCGCGGCGTCCATCGCGTACCCGTTTGGACAGCGCCGCAGGATTGGCCAGCAGAGCTTGCAGAGTCGGCAACGCGCACGGCTTGAGCAGGCAGCCGTCGAAGCCTGCCGACACGACGTCGATCTCGACGTGCATCCATCCCGTGAGGGCATAGAGAAAGGGCTCGCCCCCCCAGGGCTTCGAGCGGATCCGGCGACAAAGCTCGTAGCCGTCGAGCTGCGGCATGGACAGATCGAGGAACGCGACGTCCGGACGGAGGCTCTCGAGGCATTCCAAAGCCGAGCGGCCATCGAAACGCACGGCCACTTCGTGCCCGGAGACCTCGAGAAGCAGACCTAAGCTCGATGCTCCGTCCTCGTCATCGTCGACGATGAGTATTTTTCTAGGCGTGACCACCCAATGGACCCGCCGCTCGTGCTACCCAACCCTGGGGTTAGGTATACATCAAGAATGTTCTCGATGTATGACATTCGGCAAGCTCAAGTCACACCTGGGAAAAAACGTCGACGACCGGCAAGATCACGAACGGTTGGCGCTCGCGCGTTGCGGCGTGCCGCTCTCGAGTGGCTGCACTGCATCGCGAGCGCTTGGATGGCGCACTCGAAGCTGTCGAACGTGTGGGTCACGCCCTGCATCACCACATCGAACGCTCCGGTCAGTGCTGGGTAGGCTGCGAGATTTCCTTGAGCGCTTCGCCGGCCTTCCTTTTCGCGGCCTTGCTCAGATCACCCAGGGACACCACGCCGACGAGCCGCTTTTCGCGGTTCACGACGGGCAAACGGCGAATTTGATTGTCGCCCATGTTCTCGAGCACCTCTTCGACCGTCTGGTCTTCGAAACAGTAGAGAACCTTTGGCGACATCGCTTCGCGCGCCGTGGCGGTGCGAACGTCCTGGCCGTCCGCGACGATCCGTACGACGATGTCGCGATCGGTAACGATGCCGATCAGCCGGTCGCCCTCGACGATCGGCAACGCGCCGAAGTCCTCGTCCCGCATCTTGCGTGCGATTTGCGGGATTTGGGTATCGGGCTCGACGAAACTCACGTTTTCTGTCATGCATTCCTTGATCTGCATACCACTCCTCCTTGGTGACTCGAGGGGATTTAAGAGCGCGAGACCGATGCAAGGCGCATGCCACGATCCCGCGTGCCGGCGGCGAATTCCAAGGTCCTCTCGGATCCTGCGCGAAGGCTCCGGAGGTCGCGCCACTCGCGGCTCGCGTGGAGCGATTTCCCGGCGCGTGGTGTTAAACTAATTAGTTCGGGGGATCACCAAAGCGTGTTTGCCGTAGGAGGTAACTACTAGTCATGGCTCAGAAAAACTTGGAGGACGCACTAAAGAACGTCCGAAATCCGGTGGAGATGTTGCGCAATTCGCAGATAGGAGCCTACGTCTACCCCGTGGTCCCTGCCGAGTTTTCCAACTGGCGAGACGAGCAAACCGCCTGGCGTAAGACCTGTGTCTTGTTCGACCAGTCTCATCACATGGTGGACCTTTACATCGAAGGGCCGGACGCCCTGAAGTTGGCTTCCAACCTCGCGATCAACAGCTTCGCGAACTTCCCGATCAACCGCGCCAAGCAATTCGTGCCCTGCAGCTACAGCGGGCACGTGATCGGCGACGGCATTCTGTTTCACCTCGAGAAGAACAAGCTCGTCTTCGTCGGCCGCGCGCCATCGGCGAACTGGATTCAATTCCACGCCGCGACGGGCGGTTACAACGTGAAGATCGTGAACGACGACCGTTCGCCCGGTAATCCGAAGGGCAAGGCCGTCAACCGCATCTCCTATCGCTTCCAGATTCAGGGCCCGAACGCCTGGAAGGTGATCGAGAAGCTCAACGGCGGTCCCGTTGCGGACATCAAATTCTTCCACATGGACGCGATCAAGATCCGCGGCCGCAGCGTGCGCGCGCTGCGCCACGGCATGGCCGGCGCGCCGGGGCTCGAGATCTGGGGTCCCTACGAGGAGCGCGAAGAAATTCGCGAGACGATCATCGAGGCGGGCAAGGAGTTCGGGCTTCGCCAGGTCGGCGCGCGTGCCTATGCCACGAACACGCTCGAGTCGGGTTGGATTCCCTCGCCACTGCCGGCCGTCTACACCGACGAGCGGATGAAGAAATACCGCGAGTGGCTGCCGGCGACGAGCTACGAAGCCACGGGCGGCCTCGGCGGCAGCTTCGTCTCGAGCAACATCGAAGACTACTATGTGACGCCGTACGAGATCGGCTATGGCCCGTTCGTGAAGTTCGATCACGAGTTCATCGGACGCGAAGCGCTCGAGAAGATCGCCGATGAGCCGCATCGCAAGAAAGTGACGTTCGCGTGGAACGGCGAGGACGTCACCAAGATCTTCGAGTCCTTGTTCCAGAGCGAAGGGGATCACTACAAGTACATCGACCTGCCGCTCTCCAACTACGCGTCCGCTTCGTTCGACAAGGTCACGCGGCGCGGCAAGGTCGTCGGCGCGTCCATGTTCGCGGGGTATAGCTACAACGAGCGCTCGATGCTGTCGCTCGGGATCGTGGATCCCGACGTCGAGATAGGCTCCGAGCTCACGCTCGTGTGGGGCGAGGAAGGCGGCGGCACGAAAAAGATCACTGTTGAGCCGCACAAGCAGATCGAGATCCGCGCAACCGTGAGCCCCGTGCCGTACTCGAACGTGGCACGAGAGACCTACGCCGCAGGCTGGCGCACGGCCAAGAAATAACAAGGCAAGCGGGTCTCCAACGCGACAGATCCAGGCGGAGTGTCGGCCGGCACGCGCCCCGTCTACCTAGTCGGGACCGGATCACTCGCGACGGACTGGACCCGCGAGAAAAGTGGGGGATGTGTCCATGACTCATAAGAATCTGCAGGAGGCCATCAAGGCCGCCAAGAACCCGGTGAACATGCTGCGCAACTCGCAGATCGGGCCATATGCGTTTCCGGTGGTGCCCACCGAGTTCACGAATTGGCGCGACGAGCAGCGCTCGTGGCGAGAGACCTGCGCACTGCTCGATCAGTCGCATCACATGACGGATCTGTACGTGGAAGGCAAGGACGCGCTCAAGGTGTTTTCCGATCTCGGCGTAAACACGTTCGACAACTTTCGCGTCAACACGGCCAAGCAATTCGTCGCGTGCAATCACGACGGCTACGTGATCGGCGACGCGATTCTGTTTCACTTGGCCCCGAACAAGTTCAATCTCGTCGGCCGCCCCCCGGCACTGAACTGGGTTCAGTTCCACGTCGAGAACGGCAAGTACAAGGCGAAGGCCAAGCGCGACGAACGTTCGCTTGTGAACAAGGGACACCGCAAGTCCTACCGCTATCAAGTGCAGGGCCCGAACGCCGCGAAGGTGATGGAGAAGGCGACCGGCAAGCCCGCGCCCGACATCAAGTTCTTCAACATGAACACGGTCACGATTGCAGGGAAGAAGGTGCGTGCCTTGCGCCACGGCATGGTGGGCCAACCCGGCTGGGAGCTTTTCGGACCCTGGGCCGACGGGGATGCCGTCCGCGATGCGCTCATGGAGGCGGGCAAGACCTTCGGGATTCGCAAGGTCGGCGCACGAACGTATCCGACGAGCACACTGGAGTCCGGCTGGATTCCCTCGCCCCTCCCCGCCGTGTACACGGGCAGCAAGATGAAGCCGTATCGCAAATGGCTCGGCGGCAATAGCTACGAGGCGATGGCGTCGCTCGGCGGCAGCTTCTACTCGAACGACATCGAGGACTACTACTTGACGCCGTTCGACTTGGGCTACGGAGCGTTCGTGAAGTTCGATCACAAGTTCGTGGGCCGCAAAGCACTCGAGAAACTTGCGAAAAAGCCGAAGCGGCAGAAGGTCACGCTTGCTTGGAACGGCGAGGACGTTGCCAACGCGCTCGGCACCTTGTTCCATAGCGGCAAGGGCGTGTCGAAGTACATCGACTTCCCGCTCGCGAACTATGCGACGTTGCCGTTCGACAAAGTGCTCAAAGGCAGCAGGGTCGTCGGGCTGTCGACGTACACCGGTTTCAGCTTCAACGAGCGTTCGATGCTCTCCCTGGCGGTCGTCGACGTGAAGCACGCAAAACCGGGCACAAAGCTCACGCTCGTGTGGGGCGAGGAAGGCGGCGGCTCCACGAAACCGACGGTGGAGCGACACAAGCAGGCGAAGAGTCCGCGTGACGGTCGGTCCCGCGCCATACGGTGATACGGCGCGCACGGCGTATCGGCCGAAATAGCCGCGTCGCGGCCGCCGCGGCTCTGCATCGAGTGCGCGCGAGGCGACGGCCGTGTGGGCCAGGTCCTTGGCCTACAATGGGCTCGGCTTCGTCGGCAGACGCAACACGGGGGGAGCATGGTAAAGCGCATGTCGCGTTTCCTTTTGCTGCTCGCCGCGCTTCGCGCGTCTTTCGTTGCGGCGCAAGGGACGCCGCCGCCCATCCTGCAAATCACGATCGAGCGCATCAAACCCGGAGGTGAAGCCGAATACGGCGCGATCGAAGAACGGCTCGCCGAGGTCTGCGCTCGCCTCGGCTGCCCCAACAGCTATCTCGCGTTGGAGTCATTGGGCGAGCCGAAGGAAGTGTGGTGGTTCGTCATGTACCCATCGCAAGCGGAGATCGATCGCGTCGCGCGAGCGTACGCTGAGAACGAGCCGTTGTTGAACGCGATGCGCGAGCTCGCAGCGTTGAAGAAAGACATCACCGACGAGCCCATCGCTTACTTCACGAACTATCGCGCCGACGTGAGCGGCAAATCGGCCTGGCGAGTCGGAAGTGAGGCGTTCGCGGTGATCGCGACGGCGCCCGATATCACGGTCGGCGCGTTGTTCGAGACGCAAGACGGAATGCGGTTCGAGATCGTTTCCGCCGGGACGCTCGCGGATGCAAACGCCGCCGCCGCCAAGCTCGGTTCGACCGCGCGCGTGTTCGAGGTTCGCCCCACCTGGAGCAAGCCCGACTGGCGCGTGGACCACGGCGAATCCGGAGCTCTGGAGGCGGCGGCAAGCGAGCCGCTAGCTCGAGTAGAAATGTCGTACTTGGAGCAAGTTCAAAAGGTATCGGACGCGCGCTACGTGCTGCCGAAGGTCGACGCCATGCGCGTCGACGTGCACGCGTTTCTTTCGGAGGCGCTGTTCGCTCAAACCGACGAGGCGCTCTGGCGCCAAGCGGCAGCAGCAGCCGCGTATCCCGGAATGATCGGCTTGTACTTGATGCCCGACGTGCATCTCGGTTACGGCATCCCGGTCGGCGGCGTGGCCGTGACCGACGACGTGATCATCCAGGCAGGCAGCGGCTACGACATCTCGTGCGGCGTGGTCTACTTGCGCGCGCCGAAGTTGCATGCCGCGGACGTTGCGGACTGGGACCGGCGCAAGCGCTGGATCCGCGAGGTCGAGATGCGCATCGCGACCGGCGTCGGCAGCCACCGGCCGAAGCACATGCCGCGCGTGTCCGAGGCGAAGGTGGAGGAGATCTTTCGCTTCGGTGCAAAGGCGATCGGCGTGCCGGCCGACGTCTGCGAGCGCCAATACATCCCCGTCGACGAAGCCGTGCTCGACACGGGCCGAATTGCGCGTGCGCGCGACAAAGCGTGCCCGCAGTTGGGCTCGGTCGGCGGCGGCAATCATTTCGTCGAGATGCAGGTCGACGTCAATGACGGCTCCGTGTGGGTCATGGTCCACTGCGGCAGCCGCGGCTACGGCTGGCAGACGGCGAACCACTACTTCTACGCGGGCGCCGAGCTTCGCGGCATGCCGAAGAATCGCCGCGAGGAGTCGTGGCTGCGTGCGGACGAGCCCCTCGGCCGCGAGTACTGGGCGCATCACAATTCGGCGGCGAACTACGCCGTCGCGAATCGTCACAGCATCGTGCGCGGGGTGCAGCAGGCGCTCGAGAACGTGTTCGGCGTGACGGGCGAGGTGTTCTACGAGATCTCGCACAACCTCGTTCAAGAGGAGACGCTCGTGCTGCCGGACGGCTCGACGCGAGCTGGCTTCGTGCATCGCAAAGGCGCAACACGCGCGTTCCCCGCGGGGCATCCGGATCTTGAAGGGACGCCGTGGGCGGACACGGGGCACCCGTGTCTCGTGCCGGGCTCGATGCTCGACGGCGCGGCCATTGTGTATCCGCTCGAGGGTGCGTACCGTTCGGCGTGCTCGGTGAATCACGGAGCGGGACGCGTGATGGCGCGCGGTCAAGCAAAACGCGATCTTGCGATCAGGCATGACGAGATCGATGCCGAGATGCGGGGCATCGATCGCGTGCTCGGCGGCGTGCCGATACGAGGGATCGCCGGCAACACGGAGCGCACGCCACTCGACGAGTGCGGCCACGTCTACAAGCAGCTCGATGCGGTGCTGCGCGTGCTCGAGACGGCAGGAATCGCGCGCGTCGCGCAGCGGCTGTATCCTGTCGCGAACATCAAGGGGACCGATTGACTAGCCAATCGTCGCTCGAGGGAAAGGTGGCGCTCGTCGCAGGCGCCACGCGCGGAGCCGGACGCGGCATTGCGATCGAGCTCGGCGCTGCCGGCGCGACGGTCTATGTGACCGGCCGGACCACGCGCGAGCAGAAATCCGAATACGCCCGACCGGAGACCATCGAGGAAACGGCCGAGCTCATCGCCGCGGCCGGCGGTCGCGCCGTCGCCGTGAGAGTCGATCATCTCTTCGCACGCGACGTCGAGGCGCTCGTCGCCCGCATCCGCGCGGAGCACGGCCGTCTCGACGTGCTCGTCAACGACGTATGGGGCGGCGAGACGCTGAAGGAATGGAACAAGCCCGTCTGGGAGCATGACCTTGTGAACGGCCTGCGCATGTTGACGCTTGGCGTTCACACGCATCTGATCACCGCGCACTTCGCGCTGCCGCTCTTGATCGAGCGCGCGGGCGGACTACTCGTCGAGGTGACGGACGGCACGGCCGACTACAACGCCGATCATTACAGGATCAACCCCTTCTACGATCTCGCGAAGGTGGCGGTGACGCGCATGGCGTGGGCACATGCCAAGGACCTCGCAGCGCGCGGCGCGACCTCCGTTTCGATCACGCCGGGTGGTTGCGCTCGGAGATGATGCTAGAGGCCTTCGGCGTCACCGAAGACAACTGGCGCGACGCGACCGCGAAGGTGCCG
The DNA here is from genome assembly GCA_963744305.1 of uncultured Gammaproteobacteria bacterium. Taxonomy (GTDB): domain Bacteria; phylum Pseudomonadota; class Gammaproteobacteria; order Steroidobacterales; family Rariloculaceae; genus FEN-1219. The sequence continues at coordinate 45,458 of CAVUTF010000040.1, read as the reverse complement.
CATTTCGTGATCTCCGAGACTCCGCGTTTCGTCGGCCGCGCTATCGCGGCGCTCGCAGCCGATCCGAATCGCTCGCGTTGGAATGGGCAATCCACCTCGAGCGGCGATCTCGCGAAGGTATACGGCTTTACCGACGTCGACGGCTCCCGCCCGGACGCTTGGCGGTACGTTCGCGAAGTGCAGGAAGCGGGCAAGCCGGCCGACGCTACCGGCTATCGCTGACGTTGCGTTTCTACCCGGCTGTGGCAGTCATCACAGCGCGCCGGTCACGTTGATGAACGCTCCTCGGTCGTCGAAGTTGAGGTCCGTGAGATCGTCGGAAAAGTCCGTGAAGTTGTATCCGACGCCGAGCTTGACGTACTTGTTGAGGGCGCGCGATACGGCAACCAGCGAACCGCTGCGCCGATCACCAACATCCGGGAGATCGAGAGTGCGAGCCTCGATGATGGCCTCCCACTCCCGCTTGAACGTGAAATCCGTGCGCACGATGTAAAGGTGTGCGGTATTGCTGAAGAACTCCGGATTCAGCACGATCGAGACTCGCTTTGCCGCGACGATAGGCGTACTTGCCGCCGATCGACCAGCGCGGAGCGATGTCGTAGGTGAGGTCGAGCGCCGAGACGTGGCTCTTCTGAATGAACTCCGCGGACGTATTCTGCAGCGTGATCTGCTCCGTCGTCGGAACGTTGTAGAAGTAGGTGTACTTCGCCAAGACGTCGAATTTGTCGTGCCGGACCGGCCGGAACGCGTAGCCGAGAACGGCTTCCGTATATCCGCCGTCGTAGAACGCCCCTTGGGAGCTTTCGCTGTCGGAGTGATGCAGCTTACCGACTAGACGCCAATCGGGCGCGATCTGGTATTTGACGTTCGTCCTGAACAGCCAGGTGGTTCTTTCGGTCAAGGACAAATCCAGCTGCTCGGCTTCATCGAACCGATACTCGATGCCGCTCGAGAACTGAAACGCGTCGAAGGCGTATCCGGCGCGGAATCCGCCGGCCTTGCGCCTCGTTTCGGCACCCGTTTGCATGTCCGTTAGCGTGCCGATGTCGGTGCTCGCCCCGAAGTTCAGCCGCTCGGTCGGCGCGAGGGTCACGCCCGTGGAATGCGTGAGCCCGAGCATCAGATCGGTGTCCTGGTGCCGCTCCTCGACGTAGATGCTCGCGCTGTCGGTCAGGCGCGTCTTCACGCCCGCGACGAGATTACCGACGGCGCCGCTGTTCGAGCGCAGCCAACCGTTGTCCGCCCGTTCGTTTTCGAGGGAGTAGTTCATATAAACGCTCGTGCGGTCCGTGGGCGAATAGCTCGTGCCGAGCTTGCCGCCTTCACCGAGATCGCCGTTGGAGACCTCCGCATCGACGCGCAGGCGCTCGGAGAGCCGGAATAGGCCGCCGACGCCGACGCGCCCGTTGTCCGCACGATTGCCGTCGACCGACAGCGTCTCTTGGAGGAACGTGTAAGCGCGCCACTTTGCTCCGGAGTCGTAGCCGATCTGCACGACGCCGTCCGTCCGCTCACCTTCCTGTTGCGTAAGCGGGATGATCGGCGAGCTGTCGCGGCGAAAATCGGTTCTGACGCCAGTGCTCATGTCCCATTTGTTTGTGAACCGATAGCCGAGATCGAGCTCTCTGGCCTGCGTTTCGAGTCCCTGCTCTTGAGCCCTGATGTCCGCCTTGGCGTTCAACGAAAGCCGGTCCGTCACCGGCATCTTGAACGCCGCACCGTAGTTCTCCGTGTCCGTGAGCGTCGTGAGCCCCGGCGCCGAGTAGCCGGCGTCGAGCTCCTGCGTGTAGAGGAGCACGCGGCCCTTGTTGCCGTCGAAAATGTCACCCAGCCCGACGCTCACATCAGCGCGGCGCGCGTCGGCCGCGGCACCGGCAAAGACCGTGTCGTCGTAACCGTAGAAACCGAAGCCGCCATCATCCGATCGGAACGGCGTCGAGATCAGTCCCTCGCTGGCCCCTCCCTGCAGCTTGACCCAGGACTGCGAGCTCATGCGAAAGGTCAGGTCCGCGCCGTTCAAGCTGCTGTCCGTGTCGCCCTCGTCGTTGCTGTTGGTCGTGAGCCCGAGCTTGAAGCGGTCGCCGATCCAATAGTGTCCCTGTCCGCCGACGGCAACTGCGTCGAGCTCCTCGAAGCCCGGTGCGTACTCGTAACGCACGACGAGGTAAGCCTCGTCGCCGGAGAGCGAGCCGCTGCGAACGAGCAATTGGTCGTCCGCGGTCGAGTTCAGGGGCTCCGTAAGCAAAATGCGTCCCTGCAGATAGTCGACGTCATAGTCGAGCCCGGGGCGCAGGTTCACGACTCCCGTGACGATCCCCGAAGCTTTGTCCCGCAGCTCGATCCGCGCCCGCTCGGAGCCGGAGAGAATGTCTTGGCGACGCAGGAAATACAGCGAACCACCCGTGCCGCGGAATTCCTCGCGGCTCGCCATCGTACCCGGCTCAGCCGTGAAGCCATCCAACGCGAAACGCGGCGCGCCGAAGCTCGTCGTGGATTCCGCTTGATAGTGCAGATTGCCGCCGTAGAGCCCGCGGTCGATCTGCGCGAGCTCGTTCTCCATGTAGCCGACCTTGAAATTGCCCCAGAGACCATAGTTGTCGTCGTGCTCGACGCGCACATAGAACTTGCCTAGCGTCGGCGCCGATTCCTCGACCGTGCCGTCGTCGCCGAACGTCGGATAGTGATAATCGGAGTCGATTCGCCTGAACAGCGACTCCGGCGACTTGTCCATGAAGTTGCTGAACAGATCTTCGAGCGGTCCGTCGCGCGTATCGGCGCTCGCCTTCATGCGCCAGTGTTCACTGAACTTGCCGTCAACGTAGAACGCGAGCCGAGCGTCCGCGGAGGAGTCGAGCGGATACAGAGGGTTTTCACCTTGTAGCAAGTCGATGGCGCCGCTCGTGTTGTGCTCCGACAGCGTGAGATCGGCCATGCCGACGTAGAACCAGTCCTTGCGCTCGAGCTCGAGATCGCGCAAGAACACCTCGCCGTTGCCCGCGGCGTCGACGACGCCGACCTCGACGGTATGCGCGCCCGTCGGCAGAATCTCTTCCGCGATGAAATTGCCCGTCGCGTCCACGGGCACGCGCCGTCCGGCGACCCACACTGCGTGCTCCGGCGGAATGCCGCTGCCCCGCACCGTTACCGTACCGCTGCTGAGCGGGATGTTTTGCACGGCCAAGCCAGTTTCGCCATACGCAGCGGACGCTAGCGTCGTGGAAGCCGTTTGGCTGCCGCCCTCCCATTGCGAATCGGATCCCTCCGCCGCGCTCTCGGGAGCGACCTGCGGCGTGTCGCCCTCGTCGTACACGAACCAGAGCGGCTGCGGCAACGTCTCATCGAAGCTGCCGTTCTCGCCGTAGGCGCGCAGCACATACTTCAGCTCACGCGCAGGCGCTGCGAACGGCAGCGTCAGGGGCTGCCACTCGGCGAAGCCGTCGGGCCCGATCTCGACGACCTCGAGCGGCTCCGCTTCCGTCGACTGGTCGCGCTCGAATATCCGCACTTCCGCACGCTCGATGAAGTGCGAGTAATTCGCGTACATCGTGAACCGCACCGGCGATGCGGCCGGACCTTCTAGGCCTCTGGCTTGCAGCAACACGGTCGCCGGATGCGCCGCGACGCTGAGCCGCGGGCTCGACCTCAAGTTGTCGAAGCCGAACTGAATATCGGCGCGCTCGAGCGCGACGTCGGTGCATCGCTGGATGTCGGCCGAGCTCCTCTCCGGGTCATCGATCGGCTCACCGTCCACGGTGATGCGCATGAGGTTCAGACCGAGCGGGTTTTGCGGGCGCAACTCTCGCGTCATGCGCGTGATGTCGACACCTTCATAGATCATTCAGCTCGGCAAGCTCGTCGTACACGACCTGGACGACGACGTGCGAGGCCTCACCCTGAATGAAGCCGGCATTGACAACGTCGGCGGACTGTACGTAACCGCGCCCCTCGAACTCGGCTTGCTCGGCGGCGAGTTGCATTTGTCCGCTGACCGTCTCCATCGCCCGGCGCGCGCGCGCGGCCGAGAGTCCGATATCGTCGCCGTACACGAGCGCAGTGCGCCGATCGAGACGTTCGTTGGTCGTGTAGCCGATGAACCGCAACCGCGCATTGGTTTTGTCGGCGATATCTCCGAGCGCGCGGCGCAAGGCGTCCGTGTATCCCGCGGGTATCACGGCTTGCCCATGGTCGAGACGTAGCGGATCGATCCGTCCCCAGGATGGCTCGTAAACCTTGGTCACGGTTTCGGCGCCGGCCGCATCCGGACACATCTGAGGCTCGTCCGGCAACTCCTGCAGCGGATCGTCGTACCAGAACTCCACCTCGATACGCCGATTCAGCGCGCGGCCTTGCGCGGTCTCGTTGGACCCGAGCGGCTTGACGACGCCGCGGCCCTCGCTTTGAACGGCCGCCGTCGGCAACGCAAGGGCCTCCTGGATGGTCAGCGCGACCCGGATCGCTCGGGCGTTGGACAAGCCCAGGTGCGTGCCGTAGATGCGCTCGTTGCGTCCGGTCAACGGCGCGTTGTCCGAGTAACCGATGAATTTCACCGCGACGTTCTGCTTGTCGCTCAAGTTGTGGAAGGCTTGGCGAATCCGCTCTATGAACGCCTCCGTCACTTCGATCGTCTCTTCCTCGTAGCCCAGAGGCGCGACGAGGTTTTGGATGCGCGCACGGCGCGCGTGACCTTCCGTGTAGCTCAACTTGCAAACCGTTTCGATGCGGCACACTTTCACGCGCCTGATCGGCTCGGCAACGACGAACTCCTCCTGCGCGACGGTCTGCGTCGCCTCGTCGTACCACACCTCCACTTCGACGCGCCGGTTCAGCGCCCGCCCCTGCTCCGTGGCATTGCTTGCGATCGGCTGCGTCTCGCCGGCCCATTCGTAGGAGATCGATTGCGGCGGAAGCCCGAGCGCCGCTTGAAAGTGCTCGGCCACCTCTCCTGCGCGCTCACGGGACAGTCCTTGGTTGTCTCCGTAGATCTGCGCGAGAGCGAACGACAGCGGCTGGTCGTCCGCGTGCCCGACCAAGTGCAGCCGGACATTCGCCCGGCCACGCAGGCCGTCGAGGATCGTCCGCAGCCGGGCGATGTAATCTTCCGGGATATCGGCGACGCCGGACTCGAATCGAATCGGCGGAACGAGATCCTTGAGCTTGACGGTTTCGGGCGCCTGCGCGACCACCTCGCGAGTCTCGATCCTGTCGCCGCCGTCGGTCTCGAGCACGGCCGCATCCTGCACCCATTCCGTGAATATCTGGTCGCTGGAAATGTGGCGCTCGGCGGTTTCGCCGATCGGCAGTTCGCGAAACTGCGCCGCCGCATCCGCGGCCGCCAGCGAGATGCACACCAGCAAGAGATAACTTCTCTTTATCATGCTGCTCACCTGCTTGATCATGCTGCTCACCTGCTTGCGCTCGGTGCGTCGGGCGGACCGCCGAGTCGCCAGAACACGTCCGGTTCGATCTCTAGCCGGTAGCAGCAGTCGAGCTTCATCCAGGCGTCCTCGATCTGCCGCTTGACGGATTCGACTCGCCTCTCGACGAGCGCCGGATCCTCCAGATCCGCGACATAGGACAGGCGCAGAACGGCCGGAGCGTGTTGCAACTCCGCAAGCAGCAGCTCCAGCCTCGGTTTCCATTGGTCGCGTATTTCCGTGCTGTCCGGCTCGAACACCGCATCGGCGAGATCCAGGCCGACGACGCGATGGATCGACGCGCCGAAGGAGAAACGCAGCGTCTTACCGCGCGTCGCGCGCTGGACTTGGACCGGCGCCGTCGACGCCCTGAACCCGCTCGGCAAGGTTCGATCGTCGAGCTTCAAGACGAAGTTGCTCCCGCGGCCCTCGCGCGGCGTGATCGCACACGTGATGTGGAATCGACCGTACTGGTCCGTCAGGGCAATGAGGCCGCGCGCCGTCACCAACCGAATGCCGGCCAGGCCGGCCTCGCCCGCGTCCTGCGCGCCGTTCCGATTGGTATCGTCGAAGACCTTACCCACTACGTCCGTGCAGTCGAAGGTCGGGTCGGGAAGGAGCCTTACCGTCGCCGACGCTTCGCCGGACACCGCGTTGCCCGTCAGCCCGCTGATCACCTGCGCGCGATTCACGTACTCGCCCTCGGAGACGCCTGCGCCAACGGCGAGGAGCAGCTGCAAGGTGCGCCGGCCCGACTCAGCGATGTCGAAGTTCCAGATCAACTCGCGCCCGACCGTAGTCGGCTCGGCAGCCACGCCGTCGAGACGCGCCGAGCCCTCGACGTAGTGGAATCCGGCCGGGAAGCGGTCCACGAGCCGCAAGTCGGCGAGGGTCGCGCCGTACGTGCTGTTGACCGTGATCGTGTACGGCACCATCTGGCCGCGCGCCACGTTGAACAAGTTCGTCGACTTCGTGATTCCGACCACGCCGCTCAAGTCGGGATCGAGCGGGATGTGGTTGTTGAAGATCTGGCTCGAGCCCGGCGCGTCGCTTGCGTCGAGCAGCAAGTGCGCGTGGTAGGCCGTCCCGCCGCCGGCAGGAATCGACGCAGCAGGCGCGAACTCCGAAGCCTGCACTTCGCAATGCGCCGCGGTCGCGACGATGACGTCGTCTATCGATCCCGGGCACGTGGGCACCGTGAACGGCGCGGTCGAGTCGTTCGAAGTCGGCGGGATCAAGGCGGAGTAGCCGGCGATATACGCCGCGGTGGGCGCGGTCACGCGGACGACGTAGCTGCCGCCGTTGGGACAGCTTGGGTCGGAGAAGTTGGTGTCGAACTTGTAGTAGCCGCTCGCAAGAGTGACCTGGTTCTGCTGCGCCGGATCATCGAAGCAGCTGCTCGGCACAGGAGCGCCCCCCTGCTCCAGGGTCAGAATCGCGCCGGCGATCGGCGTGCGCGCGATGGAGTCGTAGACGACGCCGTTCGGATCGATCGGCAGATCGAGGTTCAGCAGATTGTTGCCCGACGCGATGACGATATCGCTGATCCGCTGCAGACCGTTCGTGAAAGTCATCGAGTACGCACGCCCGAGCATCGCCGTGCTTTGTCCGGCGCCCGGCGCACGGAAACGAAGCTCGTACTGATCCATCGTCGCGTAGTTCGGCGCGACACCGCCGATCTGATAGACGCCGTTCGCGCCCGTGAGCGCGGTATGCACGAGCTCGCCGTTTCGATAAAGCTCGACAGCCCAGCCCTCGAGCGGGCGCTCGTTGACGTCGAGCGCGTTGTCGAAATTCGCGTCGTGCCAGGCGGCGCCGTTGAGGATGCCGACCCCGGTGATGCCGCCGACATCGATCGACACGCTCGCGCTCGCCGGTCTGATCTTGGTTCCACTTGACATGGGCCGTGTTCGTGACCCGCGTGCCGACCGCGAGATTCGCGTCGAGGACGGCCCTGAACCGCAGCACGATCGACCCGCTCGGCGGCAAGTTGCCGTTCACCGCCGAATAGTCGGCAGTGATCACGGTGCCCACGACGTCGACGCCGGCCGTCAATCCGTTCATGGTCGCCGACTGGTCGACGTACGTGAGGTAGCCCGGCATCGGCATGCTGAGGTCGTCCGTGATCTCCACGTACGAGGCCGGCACGGTCGCGACGTTGACGACGTTGACCACGTATTCGAGCGTCGAACCGGCGAGCGCCGGGCCGCCGCCGACGACGGCGACAAGCTTCGTGATCCGCAGCTGCTGCGCGGGGCCGACGACGACGATCGTCGGCTCGGGCCCGGTCGCGGGGTTGCCGTCGCCGTCGGTCAGCAGATCCGGCAGCTCCTCGCTCGTCACGAGCGCTTGATTGCTGATCAGGGTGCCGGTCGGCACGCCATCGTTCACGCGCAAATCGAATTGCACGATCGCGGACTCGCCGGCCGACAAGGTTCCCTGCGCCCGCGCCCGGTAACGGCGGCGTGAGATCGTCGGAGCTCACCGGGAAGCCGGCCACGAGCGGCGCTACGCCGCCATCCGGTTGGCCGAGGGGCATGCCGTTCAGAGTCGTCGAGTCCGCGACGTAGGTCGTGTTCGCCGGCACGGCGTCGCGCAACATCACGTCGGTGACGTCGAGCACGCCGTTGTTGTGGATCGCGATCGTGTAACGCAGCACGTCGCCCGGATCGACGATGTCGGCCGTGCCGTTGTCGATCTGGATGACTACGGACTTCTCGGCGAACACCAGCGGCACCGTGCCGACCACGTCGCGCGTCGGGTCGTCGGCGGTCGGCGTGTCGGGATCGTCCGACGGTTGGTCGATCACGCCGGCGGCGACCGCGCTCACGAAGCCCTGGTTGGAGATCACGGTGCCGTTGATCACGTTCGCGTTGACGACGACGTCGAAGACGATCGTCGCGACGTTGCTCGACGTCGCGGAGGCATCGGCGCGCATGACGCCCGGCGTGGGATTCTCCGGCGCGTAGATCGATATCCCGTTGCTGAGCGGCGCGAGGCCTCCAGGACCATCCGGCACCAACGTGCCGTTCAGCCTCGTGCTGCCCGCCACGTAGGTCGTGTTTGCCGGCACTTGGTCCCGAAGCTGAGCGTCTACCGAGTTGTCCGTGCCGATGTTCTTCACGGTGATCGTGTAGCGCAGCGTTTCGCCGGCGAGCAGGAGATTCGGATCACCCGTCACGTCCGTCGAGATCTTGTTCACGTCGAAGCGCGCCGCCGATGTGATCTGAACTCGCGTCGGATCCTCGTCGCCCACGACGTTGGGATCCGCCTGACCGTTGATGTTGGGGTCGTCGCTGTCGGCGAGCTTGACGGTGCTCAATAGGTCCGCTTGGTTCGCTACGATCGTCCCGTTGGGGACGGCCGACGCGAGCGTGACGTCGAACTGGAACGAAATCTGGCTGAACGCCGGCAGGCTCAAATTGCGCACGTCGAGCACACCTGCGCCGTTCGTGCCCGCGGTCGCGTTCGTGTTGCTCGCATCGGCGCCCGGCGGCAGCGTCCCCGGCACGAGAGCGAGCGTGCCCGATGCGAACACCGCAGTGGCGTTGAGTGCGCCGAGATCGTCGTAGAACGTGAGATCGGCGAGCGGCACGTCGGTGCTCTGCAAGCGCAGCGTGTAGCGCAGCCTGTCGCCCGGAGACGCCGAAGTGGCCGGATTCGTGCCCGTCGTCAGATTCGCGACTGTCTTTTCGAAGAAGTAGCCGTATAGGGCCACGGTGACGGTGTGCGCGTCCTCGTGGTCGAGCGTACCGACCGTGCCGTCGGTCAGCGCGCGAGTGTAGGGCTGGCGGTCCGGATTGCTCGGAGCGCCGTTGAACCACTGGAGTGCTCCCGCGACGTTCGTCAGCGTGGCGCCGTGCTGGCTATCCGGGTCGAGCTGAGTCCGGTAAGCGAGGATCAAGCGCTGACTCGGACCGATGACGGCCGACGGCGTGAGCATCGTCAAGGTGAGCTCGCAGGTCGGTGCACTCGTGTAGCTCAGCGTGTAGTCGGTGCCTGCGATGAGCGGGCCCTTGCCCGGAGCCGGCGTGACGCCGTCTGCCGCGAACACTTGGGCGCTCAAAATCTGCGGCGTCATCGCGCACATGCCGCCCGTGGGGCCGTCGGGGAAACGATCCCGAACGGTGACGTTCCATGCTTCGTAGAGTCCCGTGTTGCGCACGTCGAGCGCGAACTGTCCCCACTCGCCGAGGTTCAGCGTGCGGCCAAGCGTCGCGGGACCTGTTTTCGTGACTACCAGCTCCGGCGCGCCGATCGTCATCGGCGGCGAGATGCCCCACTCGCCGGGCAACGGCTCGTAGTACACGCCCTCGATGAGCCGGCCGAAGTCCCACTTTGCGGTGTTGATGAACTGCGTGCCCGGCGCATTCACGGGACTGTTGGCGAGCACGACGGTGAGGTCGACGACGATCTGCTGGCCCGCGGGCACGATCGGAAAGTTGTCGAACGTGAGGAAACCGCCGACGTTCGAGAAGGTGTGCGGCACCGGAGTGTTGGTGCCCTTTATGTAGGCGACGTGGCTCACGTACGTGAGAGCGACGCCGGTCGCGTTCAAGTCGTCCCAGAGCGTAATGCCGTGCAGGTCGTTGACCGAGCCGGCCACGTTGATCGCGCGTTCCCGTCGCCGGATCGAACAGGATCGGCATCGTGAGCTGGTAAGTGAACGGCACGCCGACGGTCGCGGTGCTGCCGGGCGGATTCGCTTTGTCGATCTTCTCGACCGGGATCAAGCAGGTTTTGGCAGTGTTCCTTGATGCGGCTCGAGGAGCCGTTGACGAACCAGATCTTGTGGCCTGCGACGGCATTGCACGCCATCGAGCCCGTGTGCACGACGTTGTCGAAGATGATGAGCCAGCGCTCGGGGTTTTGGCCGGGGCTCGTGTAGAAGCTGAAGTTCGTCGAGAGCGGATTGGACGCCGGAAAATTCCGGATCGTGCAGTTTCTGTCGATGTTGATCTGGGACGGAGCGATCGCGCCGGTTGCACCATCGAGCACGCCTCCCGGGAAGGAGGAGCAATCGTCCGCTAGGGTCGGGGCGGCGGTCAGTATGAGCAGCGGGAAAGCGAGCAGCAGGATACCAATCCATTTGCGGCAGCCTGCTCTGACACGGATTCCATTCCTTGGAACCATGAACACCCTCTTTCCCCTCGAGTGCGTAACTAACTCACCAAAGGGACCGAGGGAGCCCAGGCGCTCGGGCTCGATTCCGGCGGTCCCGCTGTCATGGAGCGTCGTCGCTCTTTAGACCGGTAACTTTGCGTCACCACCTTTTGGTGGTTTTGCCTTTATCTGAATCGGAGCGAACTATTGCTCAAGCAGCGAGCGAATGTGGTTGATGCACCTCACAAGTTTTTCGCAGACATAAGCTGCTCGTTGCAGACATAAGACATGGCTTATGGACAACAGCGGCGCAGTGTGGCGGCGCGCATTGCTGCGCGCCGCTTTCAGCTGCTCGCTCAAGCCGCAGGGAGGAAGTCGATCGGATACAGGATCGTGATGGCTTGCACGTCCTTCGCGCCGAACGCGAACGTTCTGACGCGTTCCACGACCTGCGCCGAGAGCGTGGGTGCGTTCATATCCGTGCCGTGCAGCTCGCACATCGAAACGCTGCCGTCGGGCTCGATCGTGAGACGCAACACCATTTGTCCGCGCAGAGTCGGATCGTTGCGCAACTCGCGGTTGTAGAGACGATAGAGCGCGGCCTTGTAGCGGTCGAACACGATCTGTATCTCTTCGTCGGTCCGTCCCGCGAGCGCGCCGCCGCCGGAAGCACGGTCGCCGGTGCCGTTACCGCCGGGACCGGTGCCGCCCGAGCCGCCGCCGCCGCCGCCAATCGAGCTTGCGACTCGACCGACCTCGACGCCCGCGATGCCGCCCCCGCCGCCCTCGCCGTCCCCGCCGAGCTCGCGGCTGAACGACGAGAGGTTGATGCCGCCGCTCGATCCTGGCGCGAGCGTGGTCACCATGTGCCGCTCCGGGGGTCCGCGGGAAGGATCACCCGTGTTGCCGATGCGTGCCTGCGATCCGAGTCGCGCAGACGGCTGGCGCGTGGCGATCGTCGCGAAGCTTTCACGAAACGCGAGAATGCCGGCCGCTTGTGCGCGCTGCCGAGGCGCCTCCTCCTGCGCGACCCCGGGAGCCGGTGCGCCTTCCTCCTCGGCTACGGGCGCATTCAGCGGCGGGGCCTCTGCGACCACTTGCTCGGGCGCAGGTTGCGGCTCCACCGGGACGGGCTCCGAAGGCAGCTCCTGCGAGATGGGCGGCGGCGGAGCGGATCGTTGTCGGTCGATCTCTATCAAACGGGCCAAACGCTCCGGCACCTCGACGATTTCCACTGCGTCCGGGAGAGGCAGATCCACGACCTGCGTGACCGTACCGGCCAAAACGGCGTAGAGCACCGTCAGCGCCAAGAGCTTGCGGAACTGCCGGTCCTCCTCGGCGCCCCTTGTCCACGGCATCTGCTGCGCGCGGTAAGGAACCGGACTCGGCTCGCGCTCGATGATCCACTCGTTGAGACGCTGCTCTTCCGCCTCTTCGGCCTCGAACAGATCGTTGTCGAGAATGTCGAGGACGTCGCGTCCCTGTCTGATGCCGCCGAGAACCGATCGACGCTTGTCTTCGATGCTTTGGACGTGGCGATCGAAGGCTACGACGCTTTGTCGAACCCGGCCGAGGTGCTCGGCAATTTTGGTCCGGTCGACCAGCTCGCCCCAGAAAACGCCGGGAGCGCCGAGACTGTCGAGCTTCTCGAGCGATTCGCAAACCCCTGCCACCAGACCGAACTGCTCGCGTTGCGCCGCAAGATCGGCGAGCTCGCCGTCGATCGCGGCGAGCTGCTGCTCGAGCCCGCCGAGTTGCTGCAAGGCCTCATCGATTTGCGCGCGAAGCGGCTGCTCCGCCGTCGCCATTGCCGAACTTACGTTGCTCACGGCCTCACACCTCCGTGCTTGCAGGCTCAATCTGGGTTACCGCCAACGAAATGCGCGTGTAACCCTGCCCAGTACACGTGGACATGATTCTCCTGATGATGTCGAACGGAATTGCTTTGTCCGCCAGGATCGTAACCTCCGTGCTGCGCGACGCCGCGTCCGTTCGCACGCCGATGACTCGATCCTGCAGACTGGCGAGCTGCATCGCGATCGGCTCGATGTCCGACTCTTCCGTCGCGATGATGTCGGCCACCCGTATCGTCGGCTGTCCCTGAACGAGAACCTCCTCCGCGCTGACGAATATCACCACGGTTTCGCGCGGCTTCGATTCGACGACCGACTCCGGAAGCGTGAGCTCCTTCGGCGACTGCAATAGCTCGCTCTGGCCGGTGTTCACGAGCAAGAAGAAAACGAGAATCGTGAACACGTCCATCATCGACGTGAGGCTCAGCGTCGCCAGCGGCCGCCGGCTCCGCTGCATCCGTCTGATGCGCCGCGAGTCCTTCATGGTGCCTCCCCGACCGATATGTCCGGAAACAGAGCGACTCGCACGAGCCCGCCTTCGCTCTGCGCCTCTTGGCTGAGCGCGACTAGCTGTGGTTCCCCATCCACCACCCCCGGCTGGGCCTCGATCTCGGCGCTCCTAACGACATCCATCACCCGGACCAGATAGTCGTAGGGAATCTGCGGCTCCAAGAGCACGGATGCAGCGCTCGCGTCGGGATACTCACGTTTCAGCGAGAGCATGTAATTGGCCAACGTCGCGATGTCGTACTCGCCATCCACCTTCGGGAGCGCCGCAATCACCTGTCGGCCGTTCGTGATTTCCATACCGTCTTCGCGAACGATGACCTCCGGTCTGAAGCCCGGTTCCGAGACCGCGCCGCCGCTATTGGTGCTCGGCAGATCGAGCTCGACGATCGTGATGCGTGAGAACACGGCCGTGATCAGCAGAAACGGCACCAGCGCCACCATGAGGTTCATGAAGGTGGTCACGTCCAGCTCGGGCGCTGGTTTCGTGCGCTTGTAGTGGTGTTGGCGCATCGAATTACGCCGCTGCCTGGTAGGCGCGCTTGGCCGTCTTCGAGATCATGGTCAACGCTTTGACCGAAGCCATCTCCAAGCTGGCGACGATCTCCCCGGCCTTGGCCGTGACGACCGAGTGCGCCACGAGCAACGGAATCGCGACCAGCAGACCGAACGCGGTCGTGTTCATCGCGACGGAGATGCTCGCCGACAGCAAGTCGGCTTTCTCTGCCGGATTGGCGTTCGAGATCGCCGTGAAAGCCTGGATCAGGCCGACGATCGTGCCCAACAGGCCGAGCAGCGTAGCTACGTTGGCGCCCAGCGCGATGTACGGAGTGCGCTTCTCGAGCTGCGGAATGATCTCCATCATGCTTTCTTCCATCGCGATCTCGATGTCCTCGCGGCGGCGCACGGCTCCTTGCGAGGCCAGGCCCATGCCCAACAGCCGGGAGATCGTCGAGTCATCCTTGCTCGTAACCTCGCGAGCTTGGTCAAACTCGCCTTTCGCGATCATCGGCTGCAGCGTGCTCCACATCTTTTGGTTCTTGTTGGTCACGCGCGTGAGCGTGATGTAGCGCTCGATCGAAATCGCGAGGCCGACCGCGAATACGAGAAGGATCGGGTACATATAGATGCCACCCGCGACGAAGAACTCTACGATGTAATAGAACGTGTCCATGGTCACTCCCTGATGCCCAGTGATGCACTAAGTAGGCGCAAAAAACCTCTGCTGATGCGATGTTTGCGACAGTCCGTCACAAACGGCCTCCGCTCGACCTGATCCCGTAGTAGGCGAGCTGTCGTGCGAAGACGTCTTTGTCCACGGGTAAAGGCCGATCGTCCATGCCTTTGGAAATCCCGATGCCCGCACCGATCTCCGAGCTTTTCCACGGGACGATGACGAGCGACTTCGGCGCCTCTTGGTTGCCGAGAATCGATATGCCGGACATCGTTTTCACGTCCGGTTTGGGTGGCTCGTCTGCGATCGCAACCGTCGAGCCGAGCACCGACAAACCCAACCATGCAAGCGCTCTGAACATGACTCCTCCTACGGGCTCACTCTGCTGCGGATGTCCGCCACCCAGATCGACGCTTCCGCGTCATTCGGCACGGCTTGGCTGTACGCCTCGTAATGCGCGAGCGCGCAAGGCAAGTCGTTGAGATATACGTCGCACAGGATTGCTAGATTCCGATGTGCGAAATGAAATCCCGAGTGAATGGCCAGAGCCTTCTCGTAGCTAGCCCTCGCCGCTGCGAAACGGCCGGTCTCGCGATACAGGAGACCGAGCTCGTTGTGCACGACCGGGTGCTCGGGATTGAGCTCCAAAGCAGTCGTGAAGCTCTCCTCAGCTCGCTCGAGATCGCCGATGCGCTCGTAAGCGATGCCGAGATTGATGTATGGGGCCGTGACGGTAGGCGCCTCCTCGGTCACCACGAGGAGCAACGCGATGCCTTGGCTCGTACCGCTGCTGCTCCAGCAATCGCAGCGCGTTGTCGTATGCCGTGCGCGCTTCGCCGCTGATCCGCACCTGCTCCGTAATCGTGAACGACTGGGCGTCGAGACTTTCGAGGCGCGCCGGGCGCCTTCTTTGCGTCGCAGGGCTCGGCTTCGGCGCCGCTGCTGCGGCGCCTTCCCGCTCCTCCGCCGCCGGCGTCGGCGAGCACCAGACGGCCGCCAACGTTGCGACGATGAGCAGGACGCGCCGCGACGCTCCCCAACGTTTGCTAGAGGCGCACATCGTTCACCTCCGGAGCTGCTGCTTGCCGTACGCGTTCGCCGTCGAGCGGCTCGCCTTCCGCTGCGTAGCCGACGGCGTCCTCTTCCGGCGCCGTTTCGCCCTCGGTAGTGGTTATGAGATTGGGAGTGGGCGCGCTCGGCGAGCGATAGGCGTAG
This sequence comes from uncultured Gammaproteobacteria bacterium, assembly GCA_963744305.1. GTDB lineage: Bacteria > Pseudomonadota > Gammaproteobacteria > Steroidobacterales > Rariloculaceae > FEN-1219. The sequence goes on along the minus strand of CAVUTF010000040.1, from coordinate 30,192 downwards.
ATATCGATCGAAGAGATGAACCCGCTGCTCACTTCGGACTTCGCATAGCGGCCCGGCACCAGGAGCGCGAGCTTGTCGAGGCTCTTCTCGATCCACTCGTTGTATACCCCGGCAGCAATCAACTCGCGGTTCTTCTCGTGAACGTCGATCGCCTGCTCTTCGAACGGAAATGCTTCTTCCTCGATGACGAGCTCGTAGTCAGCCGCCGCGGCCGTATCGAGGCCGGTGGGACGCTCGGAGTCGAGCAGTGAGCGGCTGAAGCCGTAGTAGATCTCGGCCATGTAGAAAGTTGCGGCCGCGGTCACCTCCGCCACCTCGTAGTCGATGAGACTTTCGAATGCCTGCAGCGATTGATCCATGCGCTCGCGCTTGGTCGCGAGGCTCTGCTCGAACGGCTGGGTGAGTCTTAGGTCCGCGAACTCTGCGTAAAGCTGCTGCGACAAGACCAGCCCGGACTGCGCCGCGAGATACTTGGTGCGATCGGTTCTGTCGGCTCCTGCGGCCGCATCCAGGGCCACGATTTCCCGAAGCTCCTGGTAACGAAGCGCTTGCTCGCCTCTGGTCTCGTACATTCCTGCGATCTTGAAGCGAGTTTCTGCGGCGACTTCGACCGGTCGCGGAAACTCGGTCACGTAGCGGACGTATGCAGCGAGAGCGCCGTCGATGTCGGCGCCCTGCTCATAGAGCTCGCCGGCTTCCAAGAGGGCCTCGCGACGCAGCTCCGGATCGTCCGATTCCGTTGCGACGCGCTCGAATTCACCGGCGGACAAAGCGAGTTGTCCGTTCTCGCGGTAGACGAACGCGAGCTGTTTCGTGGCCTCGCCCTGCAGCTCGTGCTCCGGAAAGCTCCGCCGGAACTCATCGAGCACCTCGGCGGCCGCGGTCCAAGCTTGCAGGCGCATCAACGCGGCCGCGGCGTCGTATTCGGCGGCTGGGCGCACCGCGGAAGTCGGCGCAACGTCCTTGATTCTCAGGAAATGATCGGCCGCCGCGCGATGATCCTCGAGCGCACTCGCCTGCTCGCCCTGCTTGTAGATGGATGCCGCGAGGTTGTCGACGAACGCTTGACGCGACTCGTCGTCGTCGGGCGTCAACTCGAGCAACCGCGCGTAGCCCTGCTCGGCCTCCGGATATTTTTCGAGCTCGAAAGACGAATGCGCAACGACGGTCCACGCCGAGCGGCGCAGTCCGACGTCCACGGCGGGATAACGATCGATGAGCTTCTGGCCGGAGGCCACCGCGGTCTCGAAATCCTGCATCTCGTACAGGTCTTGCGCCGCCGCACCGAGTATGACCGGCGCCTGCTCGTGCTCGGGGAAAGTGTCGGCAAACTTGAGCGAGCTTCCGACCGTCGCTCGCTTCACCTCGGGCTGCAATGCCGCGTCGGCGACCTTGAAGTGCTCGCGGTGCGCGTAGACGGCGGCGTAGCCCGCCGCTGACGCGCGCTCATGCGTTGGATAATCGTAAGCCGTGCGTTCGTACTCGCGCGCGGCCTCGCCGTAGTCTTGATTCTCGAGAAGCAGATCCGCGACCTGATAGTTGATGGAAGGAGACTCGACGTCCTGCGGGAACGAGACCAGGAACTCCCGGTACCAAGCCAACGCCTCGCGATAATTGGCTGGTTTCTCCTCCTCGAGGGCGACGTCCTGATAGAGCGCGTGATAGTGATTCGCGAGGTCCTTCAGATTCGTCTTCAGATAGCTCAGCACCTCGGGCGATTCGTTCACGTCGAAGTGACGCCAATACTCCGCCTGCAAGCCGTAGTTGGTCGCGAACCTCTTCTTCGACTCGACGACGAGCTTCGGAAAATCGCCTAGCGCGTAGATCTCGATGACCCGCATGCTGAAATGCGGCGAGACTCTATGCAGCGGATGCAGCTCGACGAACGAGTCGTAGACTGCCGTCGCGTCCTGATAACGAAGCTTCTCCAGGTAGAACTCGGCAAGGTTTCTGTAGATCCGGTCCTCGTAGCTGCGGCTGCCATTTGCCGCGTAGTACTCCTGAAGCACGTCGGGACCGCCGAGGTTCGAGAAGCTCAGGCTGATGACGTGAAACGTGTCCGCGACGCGTCGTTCCTCGTCTTCCTCGTGTTCCTGGTCGAAGTCGTAGCCGATGGAGAGCTTGTAATCCAGCAACGCCATGTATCGGTGCAACGCTTCCTCGTAGAACTCTTGTTTGTAGAGAGTCCAACCGAGCTTGTACAAAGCGAGCTCGTGGTATTCCGAGCGCTGGTTCCTCGCAATGATCGACTCATAGGCGTTTTCAGCGTCGCGGAATCGTCTTCGGGTGAAGAAGTATTCGCCGCGCCTGAACTGCACCTCGTCGAAATATTTCGAGTGAGGGAGGTCGGCCACGAGCTCTTCCATGACGCTGATGGCCTCTTCCGTCTGGCCGAGCTCGTCGTACGCGCGAGCCATCTGATAGCGCACTTGGTCATTGCGCTCGTAGGACGGGTATTCAGCGAGCAGCCGCTTGTAGATTGCGATCGCTTCCATCGGGCCGGCGGCGGCTAGGCCGTCCGAGCTTCCGAGATTCGGATCCAAAGGGCTCGCCGTCGGAGCGAGCTCCTGAACTTGCGTCGCCCGGCGCTCGAAATCCTCCTCCGACTCAGGTGGCCCAGCCGGAGCGGGCACGTCGCTTCGAACCTGCGTCTCGCCGCGCGTGTCGTCCGCGACGAACGTCGAATCCGGGGGCGGCAACTCCACGATCCGTGTGTCGCCGCTGATTCCGTAAGCCTTTTCGAGCTGCAAATCGGCGAGACGCCGCATAGCCTCCGGCGCCATCCTGCTCGTGGGCGTCTCTTCGAGAAAACGTCGGTAGCTTTGCATGGCGGTTTCGAGGCCGCCTTCGACCTCGACGTCCTCGACGTCCGCCGGCACGTCGTGAAGCTCGGCCAAAGTATCGCGCTCCGGACTGCTCGCGCACGCGGCGATCGCGGCCGCCGACAACACGACGCAAAAGCGAATTCGACGCGTCATTCGCTTTCCCCGGCGGTCTGTACAGTTGTGACTAGCTGCGACTCGCTTTGCGCCTTGGCAGCCCGGTCGTAGCTATCGGCCAACGCGTAACGAGCTTGGTCCTGATACGTCTCGAGCCGCTCTCGGCGTGCCGTGAGCTCGTCGATCGCGACAACCTCGAGCAAGTGGCCTTGCCGCGCCATCAAGAGATCGACGGTAGCTCGCCGCTCGGCGATGCGCGCGCGCAGCCGCGAGATCGGAGTGTCGTAACCTTCGAAGCTATGCGTGGCGGCCTGGCGCGCTCTGACGAACGCGTCGTACTGCGCTCTCAACACCGCCAAGGCTTCGTTGAGCTCGATCAAGTGCCGATAGAAGGCCGAGAGCCGCTCGTGATACTCGGTCCGAAGCGTGAAGATCAGAACGCCTTGCAGCCGTCGAATGCGCTGCAACAAAGCTTCGGCCGTTGGACCGCTCGCGCCTTCCAACTGGGTGGCGAGCTCCGCGAGGCGTTCGCCCAGAACGCGCTCTTCCACGGTCGCAAGGAAGTCAGGCTGCGGCGCAACGAGCAGATTCTGCAGCCGCTCCTCCAACAGCTTGTGCTGTTCCGACCGCAGGCGTATTCGTGAATCCAGCTCCCTAAATTGCTGATCGACGTCGGGCAGCACGGGCTCGTAGTACGCGCGACGCAGACCGATGATGTCTTCAAACGCATCGAAGCTGCCTTCCCAAGCAGCGAGCTTCTTGCGCAGGTCCTCGAGATCCAGGTAGTTCTGCAATGCCGTCTGAAACTCGTGCGAGGCCATCAAGTCCATGAGGTAGTAGGTCTCCGGCGCCTCCGGGAGAGCGCGAAGACGCATCACCCAGTCCTTGTCCTGCCGGATTTCTTGCCGCACCAGCGCCTGCAAGAACTTGCCTTCTCTGATGCTCGCGATTGAGGCGTCGAGTTTCTCGAGCTCGTGGCCGAACGACTCGAGAGCGCGGCCGTACATCACGGCCGCGCGGCCATGCACGTTCAACTGACCGTACGCATACGGGAGAGCGAGCATGGCCTCTTGGGTCGCGCTGTCGGTCGCGTCGCGATCAGCCAAAATGCCCCAAGGAACAATGGCCCTTTCGTAGTTGCCGGCTGACGCGCTCGCCCATCCGGAGCGCAGCAACGCCTGATCGGAGAAAGGCCCCTCGAGGTGAACCCGATCGAGGTATACGGCCGCATCATCGAATGTGCCGGCTTCGAGCAACAGCGTCCCGAGAACCAGGTTCGACTTGTCCCTGATCGCCATCGTGTCGGGGTCGACGGCACTCACTTGCCCGGCCTTCGCGAGCTGCTCGAACGCCGCTTCCTGCTGGCCGCTCTGGAGAAGCGCGATGCCGAGGTTGTAGCCGGCGAAGCCCGTCAGACTTTCCGCTCCCTGGAGGCCGCCGAGCACGTCGATCGCCTCGGGCGACCGCTCAGTGCCGAGATAGATATTCGCGCGCAGGAAATCGATGTCGTCGCGTATGTCCTCTGGGACCCGGCCGTCGATTCTGTCGAGCGCTTGCAGAGCATCTTCGAGCTGCCCCTTTTGAAAGTGGATCTTCGCCAGGCGATACGCGGCATCGTTGCGAACGACGTCTTCGACTGCGCCCTCGAGAACGGCCGTGATGGCGCGCCCGGCGCGATGGTGCATTCGATAGCGAAGCTCGAAGTCGCCGACCGAGAACTCGGCGTCCTTCAGGTGATAGAAGAATGAGTCGCGCTCCGGTTCGTCGAGGCCGTAGTGCTGACCGAGCTCCGCGTCGAGCCGCTCGAGCGCCTCGAACCAGTACCCTTGATGGGCGTAGTAGACGGCCTCGCCGAAGTACAGGTCCTTGAGATCAACCGCTTCGGAGCGATCGGCCGCCCCGCACACGGTCGCGTGCAGCCCAATGAGCCACAGCACAGCGGTGCGAGCCATGGCTTACCAATCCCCGAGCTGTATGGCGGCCTGGCCGGAGTCGGGCGCCGCCAGCGTCATCCCCAGAAGTTTCGGCTCGATGCCTTTGGCAAATGCAAAAGTCGCGGTTTCGCTGAAGTCGGTGCCGCTCTTGAGCTTGCCGTTGACCGCCACCTCGAGCTGATGCTCACCGGTCGAGACGTTGCCGGTGTAGACCCGCTGCACGCCGCCGTTCTGCAGCGCTTCGAGCTCTTTGAAGCTGTAGATGTAGTGCGTCGCGAGTTGGCCGTCGATGTGAATCTGCACGGCGTCGAGGCGAAACGTGTCGCCTTCCGGGATCGCGACGAAAACAGCCAGCTCAGTGCTGGACGGATACAGCAGCTTCTCTTCGAGACGGCTGAGCTCCGCAGCAATTCCGAGGACGTCGGACTTGATTTCCTGCACTTGCTCGTCGAGGCTCCGCATTTCCTGCGTGGTGGCGTCTTCTGCCCCACGCACAGCAACGGAGCCTGAGATCGCAAGACCCACGGCCACGGTCCATGTGATTTTCCGCATTTACCACCTAGCTTCCCACGAGCGAGAAAACTGCTTCCCTGCGAGCGCCGATACATGTCGGCGTGATATTAGAATTCGAGCTGAGTGCGGCGGAGGAGAAGTCTTTCCCAAATCCCCGCCGAAATGTGTGAGCCACTGCTCAAATTGCCCCTATCCAACCTGGACAAGGACGTTTGCCGCGTACGAGCATTTGTAAAACGTCGTGTTGCGTCTGAGCAAAAAATCGGGATGAAACGGCATGACGACTCGCTTACACAGGGAAGTGCCAGCGGCGACGAGAGCAGCGTCCTCGAAGCGCGTGTCCGGCAGCGCATCGGCGAGCGTTGATACTGAGCACATACTTCTCGAAACCGGTGAAGCAGAGTTCGAAGGCACCGACGCGCACCGCGTTCTGCAGCGTTTCAGGCTCACGAATAGAGTTCGCCGACTCGGGATCGAGCTCGTATTGTTCGAAAGAGGTTGGTTGAGCGTTCGCGAGCGGCGACGTAGCGAGCTCAGCGAGGAGCTCATCATCAATCTTCGCGCTCTCGATCCGAAGCCCGTGCTCTCGCGTTTTTTCGCGGCCACGACGCTGCGGATCGGCTTCTACCTCATGAGCGCCGGAGGTCTACTCGGTTGGATCGTGTACGGCTCGTCACAGTCCTCGCTGCTCGCTCCCGCGACGGCTGGTCTGATGCTGGCGTCGGCAGGCGTCGCGCTATGGCTCTTCGTGCGCCGAACTCGCGTTGAAGTCGCGTTTCGGACCAAGTATGCGCAAACGACGATGTTGACCTTGACCGCGAACCTCGGCAGCTTCCGCGCAACCCGCGCGCTGGTGCCGAAGCTCGTGAACGCGATCAACGCCGCGCGCAAAGACAACCCGCCGGACAAGGGCCGGCAGTTGCGGGACGAAATGCGCGAGCACTACCGCCTACGCGAAATCGGATTCCTTACGGACGACGCGTGCGCCGCAGCGGCGCAACGGCTCCTCGCTCAGTTCGACTAGACCGCAACGAGCCCCAGGCTGCACGACCTCGGTGCATGACTTGGCGCGGCGGCACGATATTTGTGCAGATGGACCAGCCCGCCCCACTATTTTCCGTGTAACGAGTCGAACTAGCGTTTGGCATGGCTATTGCTCAGTCCACGCAATTACGCGCCGACTTTTCGATCTTGCCGCCCGCGGTCACGGGTCGAAGCTGTACGGCCAAGAACAAATAGAGCGATGGTGGGGGACTAGGTGGATATGGCAGCCCAAGCCGAATATGTCGGCGATGAGATCGACAATGTGCTAAGCGCCACCTACGCGCGGCACTTGCCCAATCGCTCCGGCGCCGTAGCCGATTACATTCCCGAGTTGGCCGTCGTGGACCCCGATCGTTTTGGCATTGCGATCGCCACTGTGAATGGCCGCTTGTACGCGGCCGGCGATGTCAATCATCCGTTCACGATCCAATCGGTGTCGAAAGCGTTCGTCTACTGCCTTGCGCTCGAATTGACGAGCCGCGAAGCGGTGCTCGCGCGCGTCGGCGTCGAGCCGAGCGGCGACCGGTTCAATGCGATCGAGTTCGATCCGCGCACCGACCGGCCGTTCAACCCAATGGTCAACGCCGGCGCCATCACGGCCACGGGCATCGTATACAGCGTTGCCGGTGCGAGCGCTTTCGACTTGATCCTCGACAGACTGTCGCAGGCCGCAGGGCGCAGACTCAGCATGGACGAGGCCGTGTACCGTTCAGAAAGCGAGACCGGTCATCGCAACCGGGCGATCGGACATCTGCTCCGCAATGTCGGCGCGCTCGATGGGTCAGTCGATGAAATCGTCGACCTCTATTTTCGCCAATGCTCGATATTGGTCACGGCCACCGATCTTGCTCGCATGGGTGCGACGCTTGCGCACATCGGCGAAAACCCGGCGACTAGGCAGCAAGTGTTCGAGCTGGAAGCGGTTCGCAATACGTTGGCGGTCATGTTCACCTGCGGGACCTACGACTTCTCCGGTTCCTGGGCTTACGACGTGGGCGTGCCTGCGAAAAGCGGCGTAGGCGGCGGCATTTGCGGCGTCGTGAACAGGCAGCTCGGGATCGGCACCTTCTCTCCGCGGCTCGACCCGAAAGGCAATTCCGTACGCGGCGTCGCGAGCTTCATCGACCTCGCCAACGAGCTCGGGCTGCACGTCTTCGATTGTTCGAATACCGGATCGTCCGTCGTCCGCACGTTGATCCGCTGAAGAAAAAAAACCCCGCCGAAGCGGGGTCAACTTGCATAAGCCGGTTTCAGCGCACTCTAAAAATCGGCCGTAGTGGAGGCCGTTGTCATCGTGACGTTCACGGGAGCGGAGAACTCGAGGGTGTCCTCCGCTTCCGGCCCGTCCTTACCGGCTTGGCAAGTGAAAGCGGCGGTGTACATGCCCGGTAACAGAACCGTGCGATAGACGTAGTCGCCGGTCGCATTCGGAGCGACGTCGGCGGTCGCTATGGGGTCCGCCACTGCCGTCGATGTCGTCCAGAGCGGCGTTGCTGCCCCCGTAGATGTACACCACGTTGCCGACGTTGTCGGCGGCGCACGCGAGGGCCGTCCTCGTTGTGGGAGCAACCGTGCCTTGCAGCACGCCGTATTCGTTGACGTCTAGCACGCGAAACGCGGGCTTCAGGAGATAGCCTAGTTGGCCCGGCGGATCGACGAGCCCATGCCGCATCGACCAGTCGATCAGCATCTCCACGGCCTCGTTCGCACCGACGTCGAAGCCGCTCACCAAGCGCACGCGGCCGCTTGGAACACGGATCTCTTCCTGGCCGCCGGCTTTGGTCATGACGTAGGAATCGTAGATGCCGTCGAACTCGGCGTTCACGTCCATGGCGAGCCAGTCGTAGTCGCCGGCTGCGATCACGGCTCCGTCGAGGAGCACGGCGGCGCTGTCGGCGGTGAGCTCGAGCAGATTGACGTTCATCGGTCCAGCGAGCGGCAGCTCTATGGCCGGTCCGTCGCCCTTGGGCTTGAGCCACAGCGCAGTGATCTGCACGTGCACCTCGGTGACTCCGTCGACGGGGCCGTCCATGAGCGAGACGCTCAACCTGCCCTCGGCCGGTCCACCGCCACCACCGCTGGAGCAGCCGCCAAGAGCCGCTGTCATGAGAATCGCGCCCACACGCGAATAGCATGATCCCTGCATAAACCGAACTCCCTTTCAGTCCGAGCTCGTGCTCGTACCTTCGCAAACACGTACGGCATTGCGCGCGGTTCCCGCGATTTCACATAACTGCGAAAATCGGCGTGCGCTCGGCCGACATGCTTTGATGCGGGAACCAAAAGCGCCTTCGAACGTGTATGGATCTACGTGTGCGCAAGAGTATCGCTAGTCTCATGGTGGTAGTTGGAGGGAAATCGGCCGGTGCCCGATTTGAGGTCCTGATACGAGCGCACTACCGGGCGTTGTATCGAACGGCCCTGCGGTTGACGCGTTCGGTGCACGACGCCGAGGATCTGGTGCAAGAAGTATGCGTGCGAGCGTTCCCGCGGCTCGACGAGATCGAAGGACTCGAGCGTCCGCACTTCTGGTTCGTGCGCGTGATGTATCGGGTATTCATCGATTCGCGACGGCGCTACGAACGCAGGAACGTGGAGTCGATCGAGACAAGCGGGATCGAGCCGTTCACCACCGAAGCGGGTCCCGCCGAGGAGATCGACGTCCTGCTGCTGCGCGAGCGGTTGGACCGCGCGTGGCGCAGGCTCGACGACCAACAGCGCGCGCTATTGGCCTTACACGACATCGAAGGCTATTCGCTCGCGGAGATGAACGAGATGATGGGAATCAAAGAAGGCACACTGAAATCGCGCTTGCATCGCGCGCGCGTGCGCTTGGGCAAGCTCTTGGAGCATGAGCAGCAGGTGGGCGCGTCGAGAGCGATCGGAGCAGTACGATGAAATGCTATGACGTCGTGAGCCTATGGGTGAGCTCGCAAGAGGTATCGGAGCGCGACGCACAATGGATTGGGGAGCACTTGGTCAAGTGCGAGGGTTGCCGCAGCGCCGTGCGGGCGCTGGGCGCGCTCCATGCCGAGGCCGCGACGGAGGTCCCGGAAGTCCCGTCCGGAGCCGTCGAGCAGGGCTCTGCGCAGAGTGACCGAGCGAACGCAACCGAGCGTGACGCGCGAACGGCGCGGGTTTTGGCCGGGCGTAGCCGTGGGCGCGGGGCTCGCGGCCGCGGCCGCGATTGCGGTCGCGGCGGTGCTGCTGCTCATGCTGCCCATGAATCGGGAGCTAGGGCCGACGGCCGTTCCCGGCGTTACATTGTCGCTCAACGAGACGCGCAATCTGAACATTGCGCTCGATTCGCCGGTTGCGCTCGCCAACGCCGAGATTCGGGTGGTGCTCAACGGCGCTATCGAGCTCGCCGGGTTCGACGGGCAAAAGGAGCTGCGTTGGTTCGCCGATCTGGACGCGGGCGTCAATCAACTGACGCTGCCGGTTACCGCGCTCGGTGAAAGTGGCGGGCAGCTCACCGTCGAGGTGCAGCATGCGGACAAGCGCAGGATGTTCGTGATCGACGTCAGAACCAGTGATGCGGCTCGAGCAGGAAGCTCCGAGGCGGCCGGCGCGTGAGCGCAAACATGGAACCTAACCTCGTGCCGATCGTGTTACAGCGAAAGGAACAGGACAGGAGCGGTATATGAAAGTCCTAGCGTTGACAGCAGTGGTGACTACGGTCCTGCTGAGTGGAGATTACGCTGGAGCGCAAGACAGTCCGCCGAGCGACAGCCTGGAGCTCACGATGCGGTTGTTGCCTGACGGCGCGGCATCCCCGGAGGCGATCACGAAAACCATCGTGCTGCCTCCAACCGCGTCCGCTACCGGCGTCGAGAGCAGCGAGAATGGGCGCGAGCGCGCTAACGAGGCGCGCGAGTCGGGTGGTGCTGGACAGGACAAGGCCGCCGAAGCGCAAGAGCGCGGCCGCGAATTCGGTCAGCAAATGTCGGAGCAGGCGCGCGAGAACCGCGACGAGGCTGGGCGCGGCAACTCTGCCGATCGTCCGAGCGGCCGAACCCGCCCGCCCGAATCCGCCGGGCCGAATCCGCCGGGGCCGCCGAACTAACAGCGACGACCACACCCCGCGGCCAACCGTAACCTCGGGAGGCGGTGTGCATGTACACTGCCGCACATCCCGGGGATCGGTTGGCCGTTTGCAATGCGAACTTTTGCGATGCGCTCGCGCTGGCGGGCGCTCGTGTCGATTTGCTGGTTGGCGACCACGCTGCCGTCGACGAGCCACGCCGCCGAGCCCGGCGACTCTTTCGCGGCCGCAACCGAGGCCTTCGCGGCAGCGGATTATCTGCGCGCGCTCGCGCTGTTCCAAACGGCGCGCGCGGCAGGTGCGCAAGGCGCAGCCGTGCACTACAACATCGGCGTCTGCCAGTACAAGATCGGCGACTACGTGCAAGCCGAGGCGACGTTTCGCCAGATCGCAGAGCAATTTCCGGACATGCGCGACGTGGCCGAATACAACCTCGGCTTGGCGCTGCTCGCGCAGGGACGGTCTGCCGAAGCACGCGAGGAATTCACGCGCGTAGAACGCGCCACCGACCCGACGCTCGCCGAGCTCGCTCGGCGTGCTCTCGGACCCTCCGCGGACGATCCCGAGCCCGCGGCCGATCCCGAGCCCGCGGCCGCGTGGCTCGGCTCCGTGGACGTCGGGCTCGGCTACGACGACAACGTGGCCCTCACCGACGAGTCGAGCATTCCGGTGGGCGAGTCGACCGCAAGCCCGTTCATGCAAGTCTTCGCGTACGCGAACCGGACTGCCGCTCGCAAGCCGTGGCGCCTTGATCTGAGCGCCTACGACGCGCGCTACTCGGAAGCGGCAGAATTCGACCAGACGGCGCTGCGGATCGGCGGCGCCGGCGACTGGCTGCTCGGAACGTGGCGTATTGCGGTGGGTCCCCATTACACGTACAGCACCCTCGACGGCAGCAGCTTTGAGCGACACGTCGGCGTCGACATCGAAACGTCGCGGTCGCTCAACGCGCAGACGATGTTTTTCGCATCGCTCGTGCACGAGGACGTCGAGGAGCTCTCGCCGGAGTTCGCGTTCGTCGACGGCTCGCGGAAAATGGGGCGCATCGGCATCGAGCACGGCCGCGGGCGAGGCACTTGGCGCTTCAGCTACGAGTACGAGCGCAACGACCGGCAAGGCGCGACCGTCACGGCCGACCGAAGCCGCGTGCTGCTTCGGCGCACCCAGCGCGTCGGTGACAACTGGGACCTCGCGCTCGTCGGCGGGTATCGCAAGAGCGAGCACGATCGGCTGCCGACCGGCTCCGATGAGACGTTGGTCGAGTTCGCAGCGACGGCTCGTCGCGAGCTACCTGCGGGTTGGTTGCTGCAGACCGACCTCTACCTCGGCGACAACGATTCGGACGTTGCGCTTTTCGCATACGATCGCAGCCGTGTCTCGCTCGGCGTCAACAAGGCTTTCTAGCGCCTCGAGCTTTGCGGCAGAATTTTTGAGCCGCGCCTTCGGGTTGCACGCCTGCCAACCGCCAAGTGGTTCCCGGCAGGGAGGGCGTGTACAGTTGACCCAGATCCTATGAAACTCGCAGCGTCACCGCTCGAAGCACCGACATGACGTCTGCTTGTCGGGCGTGCGGCGGCAAATTGCCGTTGCTCGCGGTCCATTGTCCCGCCTGCGGTGCTGCTGTCACGCAACCCGATGCGCTGCCACGTTCGGCCGCCACGCTGCCGCCGGAGTCCGCCGTGGCGGCGGGATCCACGCAGACCGGCGACGAGTCGCTTCCACCCCATGGAGCTGTGCCCGGACACTCGGCGAATGCTGAGTGACTCCGGTCCACTCACGATCGGCCAGTCGTTCGGGCGCCGCTATCACATCAAGCGCACGCTCGGCCTCGGCGGCATGGGCGCGGTCTACCAAGCGTGGGATACGGAGCTCAGTGTCGACGTCGCCATCAAGCTGATTCGGCCGCGAGATCGTCGCGACTCCGGACGCCGCCGCGGGCGATACAGCGTCGCTTCAAGCGCGAGCTCTTGCTCGCCCGGCTCGTGACTCACCGCAACGTCGTCCGCATTCACGACCTCGGCGAGATCGACGGGATCAAGTACATCACGATGTCCTACGTCGATGGGACCGACCTTTCGACTCTACTTGGCCGCGAAGGTCCGTTCGCCGTCCGCCGCACGCTGCACATTGCCCGGCAGGTGTGTGACGGGCTAGTCGCGGCGCATGCCGCCGGCGTCGTGCACCGCGACCTCAAGCCCGCGAACATCATGGTCGGTGCTCATGACGAGGCGCTGATCACCGATTTCGGGATCGCTCGGCTCACGTCGGCCACTGCGGAGGAGATCGAAGGCGAAGAAACAGAGGCGACTTCGATACCGAGCTTGGGCGCGCGCTACGGCGCCTTGACTCGAGTCGGCTCGACGATCGGCACCGTCGAGTACATGCCCCCCGAGCAGGCGCTCGGCCGATCTGTCGATCAGCGGGCAGACCTCTACGCGCTGGGATTGATCGTCTATGACATGCTCGCGGGGCCGGCTAGATTCGAAGGGCTCGAGGGGGTCCAGGCCGAGCTGAAGGAGCGGTGCCGTGCCGCTCCGCGGCCGCTGCGGGAGCTCGCAGCCGCGGTGCCCGCGGCGGTCGAGAGCCTCGTCGCGCGCTGCGTTCACCCCGATCCCGCGCAGCGGTTTCAGAGCTCGACAGACCTCGCGAACGCGCTCGCCCGCCTGGACGAAAATGGCGTGCCCCTGCCGGTGCAGCGCACAGTGGGGCTACTCCGGGCGCTCGCCGCCGCCGCGATCGCGCTTGCTGTAATCGGCGGCGCATGGTGGTACTTCCGTCCGCCGCCGCCACCCGTCGAGCGCGACCCCGTGACGCGTGGTAGTCGCGGACTTCGAAAACGCGACGAATGACGCAGCGTTCGATCAGACGCTCGAGCCGATCCTCAAGCTCTCGCTCGAGACGGCGGACTTCGTGACGGCGTTCGCACGCAGCGACGTGCCGCGGGCGCTCGGCCTCCCGCCGCCAGAGCGATTCGACGCGCAGGCGGCGACCGAGCTCGCCGTGAAGCAGGGACTCGGAATCGTGCTCGCCGGCAGCATTGCGCCCGATGGGCAACGGTATCGCCTCACACTTACGTCGACACGGCCCGTCACCGGCGACGTCATGGGACGCGCCACTGCCGTCGCGTCGGACAGGGACGAGGTGCTCGCGGCGGTGAGCGAGCTCGGCGACCAGATGCGTGAGGTGTTCGGCGACGACGAATCGGACGCGAAGCAGCGTTTCGCGATGGACACGCTGACGGCGACATCGCTCAACGTCGTACGCGACTACGCCGCTGCGATGAATGCGCTCGCGAGCAGCCGCTTCGAAGAGGCGCGGCAGAGCTTCGAGAAGGCGGTAGCACTGGACCCCCGATTCGGTCTCGCGCATGCGGGGTTGGCGATCGCATCGGCAAACCTCGGCAATCAGCAAGACGCCGAGCGCCACGCGACCGAGGCAATGCGCCACGTCGATGGCGATGACGGAACGCGAGCGTTTCCGGACTCGCGGCCTCTACTACTTCGTGACCGCCGACTACCCGTCCTGCGTGAAGGAGTACGGTGCGCTCGTCGCGCGTTTCAAGGCCGACGCGGCCGCGCGCAACAATGTCGCGCTTTGCTCGACACGCTTGCGCGACATGAACACCGCGCTCGCGCAGATGCGCGAGGCCGTAGCGATTCTGCCCAATCGCGCCCTATATCGCGTGAACACGGCGCTGTACGCCGCTTACGCGGGGGATTTTGCGGCGGCGGAAGCAGCGGCGATCGAGGCGCGCGCGCTCTCCCCATTCGGCTTCGTCCCACTTGCGTTCGCGCAGGTCGCGCTGGGCCGCTTCGACGATGCGAGCGCCACGCTGCGCGAGTTCTCGAACGTCGACGCGCTCGGCGCGTCGCACGCGGCTTCCGCTCTCGGCGACATCGCGAGCTACGAGGGGCGGTTCGACGCGGCCGTGCAGATCCTCACGGCGGGTGTTGAAGCGGATATCGCTGCGGGTCAGCAGGATCGGGCGGCCGCGAAGCTCGCCGCGATCGCGCATGCAGAGATTTCGCGAGGGCGTGACCCGGCAGCCATCGCAGCGGCAAGAGCGGCCCTGCTGCAGTCGCGCACCGCGAAGATTCGCTTCCTCGCCGCGCGGGTGTTCGCCCAAGCCGGCGAGCCCCGTGACGCCGAGGTCATCGCAGCGGAGCTCGGCGCGTCGCTGCAAGCGGAACCGCGCGCTACGGCAAGATCATCAGCGGCGAGCTCGCGCTCGCGGCGGCCGACCATCTTGGCGCGATCAAGGTGCTCGATGAGGCCAACGCGCTGCTCGACACGTGGATCGGACACTTTACGCTCGGTCGGGCCTATCTCGAGGCCGGCGCGTTTGCACAAGCCGATTCCGAATTCGACCGCTGCGTGACGCGGCGCGGCGAAGCCCTCGCGCTATTCCTAGACGAGGAACCGACCTTCGCATTCTTCCCGATGGTCGAGTACTACCGCGGGCGCGTCCACGAAGGCGCTCGGGTCAGACTCGATTCGCCGAGTCCTACCAGCGCTATCTCGACATCCGCGGCGCAGCCGGCGAAGACCCTCTGCTCGCCGATGTTCGGCGGCGCGTCGCCGTGCCGCCGCCGTCGAGCGGCGCACCTCAGTAGGTCACCGTCGCGTAGTTCGACACACCGCTGCGGCAGCCCGAGCTACCGGCCGCGGCTTGGCAGTCAGCCGGTCGGCACCAGGCTCGCGACGACCACGTAGGTGTACGTGACCTTGCGCTTCAACTCATTCTTGTCCGTAACGAACGTTGCGTTCCCGTTGATCGGCCCGATGCGCACGCGCGCCGCGAAGTTTTGCGGCGTTACGCTCGCACCGATGACGCGGTACACGTCGTACGAGAGCACCGCGCCGACGTGCGGAGCCGACCACTCCAGCAGAATCCCGCCTTTCTTCAGGGCCGTCGCCGTCAAGCCGCTCGGCGCATTGCCGAGCGAGCCCGCCGTTTCGAGATTGAGGTCGCCGGTACCCAGGAGGTCGGCGTTTTCGGCCGGCACGCCCAGGTCGCCATAGCCGAGATCGCCGTAGCCCAAGTCGCCGTACCCTAGGTCGCCGTAACCCAGGTCACCGTAGCCGAGGTCGCCGTAGCCGAGATCGCCATAGCCGAGATCGCCGTAACCCAAATCGCCGTAACCCGTGTCGAGCGAAAAAGCGCCGCCGATCGCGGGCGCGGGCGGAACCGGGGCCACACCCGTGAGCGGATCGATCACGTCATAGCTGACCGACGCGCTACCGATCGCACGCCGCGCGCCCGTCTGGCGTAAATCGAGCGTCGCGAAGTCGTCGGCGCCGACGAAAACTTGCGGACCGGTCGGGGCAGTCGGCCTCATACCGTCGAAGTTCGCATCCTGCGCAGCGACGCCCGCGATCTGACCGTTCGCGTTCCAGTCGATGGCGGCGTCGCCGCGCCGCGCAGCGTCGACGCGGACCGACGGCGGATCGTCCGCCGCGAGCGGTGAGCCATCGCAGCGCCGGGTGGCGGGCGAGGTGCCGAGAGCCTGATCGATGAAGCTCGCGCTCGGCCGGCGCGTACCAGCGCGCGAGATAGTCTGCCGTCGCACCGAAGCCGGCGGCCTCCGCCATCGCACCTTCGCTCAACGGCGGCAGCTGCCGCCGCGAGAAATCGAGCACCGCCACACCGCTAGCAGTCATCAGGCCGCGCGCCTGGAACAGGTAGTTCATGATGCTTTGGTAGTTCGGCTTGCAGTTTGGCTCGGCGATGCTTCCCGGCACGATCCCGCCGTGGCGCAGCGCGAACGTGTGGCCGAGCTCGTGCATCAAGGTCGCCCCTGAACGAACTCGGTACCCGTTTGGCCGTCCCAAAATCCCAGCGTGACCATGAAGTCACCGGAGTCGGCGATACCGGAAGTCGCCGCCGGTGCACCCGGCCGCGTGATCGACGGCAGGCCGAGCGCGTGCGCGAACAGGCCGTAGCGGAAGATGTCCTTGCGATTGCGTGGCATGCGACGGCTCGGGCGTTCCGCCGGCCCTCGGCACGAGCTCGTCTCGATAGGCGCGCAAACCGTTCTTCCAACCTACGACTCCGCTGTGGCCGGCGAAGGCGCACGGGCGACCGCCAGGAGTCGTGCCGTTCGCCCGGCACTCCGTTTCTGGAATCGCGTTGCCACCTCGCGCGAGACTCGCCGGCACGATCGCGCATTGCGGCGTCCACGTGCTCGACGCCGCGCAGGATGCAGCGCTCGGCGGCGATGCCGTCTGATAATTCGCGCCAACGTCGAAGTGGACGTTGATCGGACAGTCGCCCCGTGCCGCACCGGCGGTGCAGAGCCCGCGGGCGACGACGTGCGGCCGCGGCGCCGCGTTGTGCAAAGCCACTGCGACCGAGTCGAGAGCGGCCCGGCTCGGGAGATGCGAGTGCGCGTTGCCGACCAAGTAGTCGAGCTGGACGAACACGTCTTGAACGTTCGGCTTCGCTCCCATCGCCTCGAGGTCGGGCAATGAGCCCCCGTTAGGCTCGGTCAACGGCCAGGTGGGGTAGACGGATGCCAGACGTGCGCTCTTCGTGGACCACTCCGAGCGCGCCTCCCAAACGTCGAGGGCACCGTCCGCGTCGCGGTCCTGAGCTTCGGTGCTCAGAACGGCGGCGACGAAGTTCAAGCAGTCGAACGTGCCCTGCCCACCGCGATCGACCGTGACCGTCGCCTTCATCGCGCCGGGCTCAAGCGGCACGTTCGTGGAACGTGGTCGACTTCGAAGCCGGCATTGCTGACGAACGGGTTCGTAGCCACGAGCCGATTGTCCGAGCTCGACGCCGTGCTCGTGATGCTCACGCGCTCCGGCTTGTTCGACTGGCCGTTCGCGACGAAAAGCGCCAGGCGCGCATTCGGCGACGCGCGCGAGGCTTCGAAGAATCCCTCGAACGGCACCGCGACGCCACTCGTCGCGTTGTCCATCACGTCTCCGCCGTCGTTGATGACGATGGCGCGCAACGGCAACCGCGGCGTTTGGTAGCCAGACGCCGCGCTGTAGCCCGTCACTCGATAGACGACGAGGAGGCCCGCACCCAAGGCCGACGGCAATTCGTTGCTGCCGCCGGCATCGGGCAACCTGACCTCATGGGCGCCACCCACCTCGACGGTCACCGGCTGCAACCGGTTCTCGGGTCTGCGGCGCGGGAAGAAACGCAGCACGTCGGCGCGATACGACCAGATCGGCCTTCGAGCCCTGCGCCGACCCGGTGCCGCCGCCATCACTCGTGCACGGCGCCGAGCCCGCCGGGCTCAAGAGCACGGCGATGTCGCCGATGTCGTTGCCCTTGAAGGCGGCGCCCTGCGAGCACCGACGGATGGGCGCTCCGCTCGAGGACACCGTTTGCCAGTAAAGATAGGCGGCGACGATCTCGGCGTCCGCGGGGATCGCCGCTGGATCAATCGTGATCGTGCCGCGCGCGACTCCGCCGACTCCGGTGTTTTCTAGCGCACGCCGCGGGCGACGTAATCGCCCGTGACGAAGTAGTTCTTGAAAGGGGTTAGACCGTCTTGTGCGCGCGCACTCGCCGCGAGCACGTGAGCAGACCGAGGGAGAGAGCCGCGATCGAGCGCGGTCCGCGCCGAGCAAATTGGAGCATCTAGGGAGATCCCTTTGCTTATCGTTGTTGGGCGCGTTATTGAACCGCAAAATTTGTTTCAGGAGGATTACATCAAAGCTGCGCTGGCACACATGAATTTTGGTCAACCGCCGTCGCACATTTTGTCAAATCGAGCTTCGCGCGCGCGAGTCGGAACCGTGACCGTCAGTTGATTGCGTTGATCGGGAGTCCGCCGATAGTCGATCGCGGCCGCTGCGCGTCGCACCATGGCGATGCCGAGACCGCCGATCCTCGCTTGGTCGAGCGACTTCGCCGGCGGCGGCGCCTCTCGGCCGCGGGGATCGAACGGCACTCCGTTGTCATCGAAGGTCAGAACGGCCGCACCGCCTCCGACGTGCAGCGCAAAATGGATGTCCGCCGAGCCGCCCATCGGCATCGCGTAGCGCACGATATTAGCGACGATTTCCTCGAACACCAGCTCGACGTTGAACCGCGCTTCGGCATCGAGCGGCTCCTCGTCGAGTGCTCGGCGCAATTGCGCGAACGCCGCTTCGAAAGCAGCCAGCGTGCCAGGAAGCTCGCGGAGAATCGGAGCGCACCGCGCCGATCCGTGTCGTTCTCTTCGCGTGCGGTTAACGGGACGCGGCGGCGGCCGCTGCCGCCTCCGCGTCGGCGTGCACGGGAATGATCTCGTGCAGCGACACGGTCTCGAACAATTGACGCACGGGCGGTTGAGGCGAATGCAGCACCAGCTTGCCGTTACGTTTGGCGAGCGTGCGGGCGAGCGTGATGAACATCCGAATCGCCAACGAGCCGACGAACTCCACTCCCGTGGATCGACGAGTGCCCGCGCTCCGCGCGGAACGGTCTGGGCGGTGAGCTTGAGCTCGATACTCTCGACTCCGGGCGAGTCCAAGCGCCCTGCGAGAGCGACGGCGACTAGCCCGTCCGAAGTTTCGGTGATTTCCATCTTCATGTTGTACGTCCGGATGATAGTTGGCGAACTTGAGCGATCAGTCGACACTGACCACGAGCAATGAGAAATCGTCATCGAGTGGCCCCGGCCGCGAACGGCTGCGCACCGATCGATAGATGCGCTCCGCTTCGCCGGCGGAACCTGCGCCGTCCGTGCTGAGCAGCGGCAAGAAGTCGTCGAGCCCCAGCCGGCGTCCGTCGGGAGCGGTGGTCTCAAAAGCTCCGTCACTGAACAAGTAGAACGTGAGCTTGGCGGAATCTGCGCCTGTCGCGAACCGTAACGATACCCCCGTATCGCGCCGATCATCGGCGCCGACATGCCGAGCGTCGCCAGCGCAGCCCCAGCGAGAACAGGAACCGGGATGGTGGCCGCCGCATGCGTAGGTCAACGAACGGGTTGCCGCCGAATAGACGCCATACCACATCGTGAAATACATGTCGTCGTGCGCTTCCATCGGAAGCGTCTCATTGAGGCTATCGAGCACCTGTGCGGGATCGCGCAACTCGGCGCTCAGCACCCTCGGCTTGAGCATGTTACCACGCTGACGGAGTGCATCGCGGCGCTCACGCCGTGACCCGACACATCGATCAGATACGCAGCAATGTGATCATCGTCGATCGGGAAGTAACCGAACGCGTCGCCGCCGAGGCGCAGCGACGAGCGTAGAACCAGTCGGTGCGGATCGAGCCCGACGGCACGGGCGCCGGCAACAACACCCGCACGTAGGTGCTGGCCTTTGCCATTTCGCGCGCAAGCTCATCGTCGCGGGGACTGCAGCGCTCATGAACGAGCATCCGGCTGCCCACTCGCACGCTGTTACCCGCGGGAAGAAGCAACGGCGCGCTGATTCGGCGCCCTTCCGAGAAGCGTACCGTTGCTCGACCCGAGATCTTCGACGACGAGGTCGCTACCGACCGCCACCACCTGCAGATCCAGCCGCGAGACTTGCACGTCCGGAACGACGATGTCGCGAGCGGCGTCACGTCCGACGGTGAGCGGCTCGGGGCCGACGGGATAACGGCCCTCGGGTTCGTAATCGTGCATCACGACCACATAGCTGCGATCGCGATCGCGCTCCAAGAGCGCTTCCGCGAGTGTCGCGTGCGTCGCCAAAACCGTCTGCCCGGGCGGTTGTTGCGGTGTGGCCGGTGTGCCCGCGTCGTTACCGACGACGTCGCCGAGCGCCATGAATACTCCCAATCGTGAATCTCAACGGAGATACTCTAGAGCATCTCCCGCTCTGTCGTCCCCTTCCATCTAGTTACCTCGGCGCTCCTCGGGGAGGAACTCGAAGGTGAGCTCGTCGCAGGGATGGGCGACGTACGGCACGTCGGCGGCGAGCACGGTATCCGAGCCGATGTATCGATCGCTGAAGTAGACCGGGTCTTCCGCGACGTAGTTGCGGGTGAGCGCCAAGGTCTCCGGATTCAGCGAGTAGCGCTCGACGATGTGCAGCTGATCGCTGTTGCGCACCGGCGGAGCGATGACACCCGGCTCGAAGCCGATCGTGTCGACGACGAGCACGTCGTCCTCCCAATGCCCGATCGAATGCCCTGCGTAGCTCGGCTCGATGTCGGCCGGATGCTCGTCCATGTTCATGTGGATGACGCGCTCGAAGCTGTAGAGCCCATAGTTGATGACGATTCGATCCTCTTCTTGAGTGATGCGGTTGACCGCGCCGTCGAACACCCAGTCGAAGATGATGCTCGTGGGCCGGCAACGCAGGCGGGGATTGTCCTCAGGCGACCACATCCTGAAAGCCTCCGCCTCGGCCTTGCCGCGCTCGGTATACGTCACCGGCCGCGCACCCCAACCGGACGGCGGCACATCAGCCATTGCGAGCTGACCCGACTCCACGGCCGCGATCAAGCTCTTGGGCACCAGTGCCCCGCCAGCCCCACCCGGCGGCACCGCGATCACGTACTGCTCCTGCGCCCAATCCCCGGAGATGTTGGGCTCGCCCGAGGGCAACCGAAGCGGCCGCTTCGAGACGTCGGTCGGCGCAGAGGTCGTGAACTGATCGTTGCGGTTCATGCTCGGCGCATCGCCGATCGTGATGTCCTCGAGATAGCAAGAGCCCGGGTCCTCGCGATGGCCGAAGCCGTAGACGGTAACCGGTGCGCCGGCAGCGAACATCTCCTTCGTCCAACCCGACCGCCGCAGCAGCGTTGCGGCTCGCATCTCGCAGCGCATCGCGATGGTTTTACCATCGGCGTTAACCGCGTCGAAATGTAGATACGAATGCGGATTGACGAAGTCGATGCCGGTGATCGCGCCGGTGAAGGTGACTTCTTTGCTGCGGTCGAACTGCCCGAAACCGTGATGCGCGAGCGCCGGGGTCGAGACGCAGAGCACGGCGACGGCGGCCGTCGCCGCGAGAATCAGCGCACCTTCGTCAACTGACGTCTGCACGCGCGGCAGAGTCCCCTGGTCCCGGTGTGGCCAAGTACTTGGCTACCGCCTCGTCGAGAGTGAAGAACATCTTCTCCTGCCCCACGGCCTGGCCGAACGGCGAGCGCCGCACTGCCGTCAGCACGTCCGGCGTAAGGCCCACGAGCCACACCGATGACGCCGCGCTCTTTCGCGCGTGCCTCGCCTTCCGCCAACATCTTGAGGACGGTGTACTCCACGTCGAACACGGCCCTCAAATCGAGCACGACGAGCTCGCGGCTGAGCACTCCTCGACCAGCCGCTGAAACTTCTCCGCCACGTCGCTGACCATTCACGAAGAACAGCCGGCCCACGGGGCGCACGATGAGGAGGCCGGGAAACGTCTCGTCGTCCGGATGCTCCTCCGAGAGCGGCCGGAACACGTCTTGTGCCCCGCTTGCGGCCGAGCTGGTACAGCGGCGGGTCGGCAACCTGGTACGCGAGGCCCACGAGAGAAATGATGATCGCGACGACGATGCCCTGCAGAGTGCCGAGCAGCATGACGCCGGCGAATGCGGCGACCGCCCAGATGAACTCCATGCGCCGCACCGCCAAGATCGCGCGGAACTCCGGCGAGTTGAATCAGCCCGACGGAGTACACGATCACCACCGCCGCGAGCGTCGCCTGCGGCATCAGGCTGATCAGCGGCGCAAGGAACAGCAGCGTCAGCAACGTCGCGCCGCCGGTGACCAGGCCAGCGAGTTGGCTGCGCGCGCCGGCCTGGCGGTTCACGGCAGTCTGAGACGTGCCGCCGCCGGCCGACATGCCGCCGAAGACAGCCCCGCCGGCCGTGGCCAACCCGGTAGCGAGCAGCTCCTGGTTGGGGCGCAACGGCGGGTCCCCGCTCCGAGCAAACGCTCGCGCCGCAGCCATCGTCTCGGTGAAGCTCATCAGCGTAATCCCGAGCGCGCCGGGCCACAGCTGCGCGAGCAACCGCAAGATCCGGGAGCGTGAGCGCGGGCAAGCCGCGCGGAATCTCGCCGACGGTCTCGACTCCGTAATCGCCGAGCCCAAGCAGCGCCATGGCGGCGATGCCCGCGGCGACGGTCACGAGCGGCGCGGGCACGCGCGGCACGAACCGCTTGAGCCCAAGCAGCAGCGCGATCATCGCGAGCCCGACCGCGAGCGTGGCGGCGGACGTCTCGGGCAAGCTCCGGAACAGAGCGAGGAGATTCTCGAGGAACGTGCCCTTCGGGAAATGCACGCCGAGCAGCTTCGGCACCTGATCGAGCACGATCACGACGCCGATGCCGGCTTTGAACCCGGACAGCACGGGCTCCGAGATGAACGTGGCGAGAAACCCGAGGCGCAAGACGGATGCGAGCACGAGCACGACGCCGACCATCGCGGCCAGCGTAGCGGACGCGCGCAGCAGCGCGGCGGGATCGCCGTCGGGCACCACGAGAGCGAGGTTGGCGCCCGTGAGGATCGCGATCGTCGTCGTGGTGCTCGACGCTCGAGCACGCGCGAGCTGCCGAGCATCGCGTAAATCATCGACCGGCACGAACGCGGTGTACAGCCCGGCCTGGACCGGCAGGCCCGCCACCGTGGCGTAGGCCATGGCTTTCGGAATGACGACGGCCGCCGTAACGAGCCCGGCGATGATGTCCGGCCGCAGCCAATCCTTCCGGTACTCGAAGAGCCAGTCGAGGACCTTCGCGCGCGCTAAGGTGCCGGTAGCGCGCGGCCGCTGCACTGCGCGGCGCCGCTCACTCGTTCTCGAGTCTCGCGCCGAGCCGCCGCGAGCGCTTTGCGTTTGTCGGCGCCGACCTACCGGGTACTCGCAGCTTCAAGCCGCGCCATGGCGTCGACCACCGCGCCCGCGACGATCAGGCGCGTGAACCATTTGTTGTCGGCCGGCACCACGTACCAGGGGGCGTGCTTCGAGGCCGTGTTCTGAATCGCCTCCTCGTACGCTTCCTGGTAGTCGGACCAGTGCTTGCGCTCGGCAACGTCGGACGCCGAGAACTTCCAGTTCTTCTCCGGCTGGTCCAGGCGCTCCATGAACCGGCGCTTCTGCTCGGCGTGGGACACGTGCAGGAAGAACTTCACGACCCGCACGCCGTTGCGATGCAGGTACTGCTCGTAGTTGCTGATGTCCTCGTAGCGGTCCTCCCAGATCTTCTTCGTCATGAGCGAGGGGTGCAGCTTCTGGCGAGCCAGGAGCTCCTGGTGCACCTTCACGACCAGCAATTCCTCGTAGTAGGAGCGGTTGAAGATCCCGATCATGCCGCGCGCAGGCACGTTGCGCATGTAGCGCCAGAGGAAGTCGTGATCGAGCTCCTCGCTGGACGGCTGCTTGTACGAAGTCACGTGGCAGCCCTGCGAGTTGATCCCCGAGGTCAAGTGCTTGATGGTGCCGTCCTTGCCGGCCGCGTCCATGGCCTGGAACACCAGCAGCAGCGCCCAGTGATCCTGGGCGTAGAGCATGTCCTGCTGCTCCGCGAGCCATTCGACGCCGCGCTGCGAGCATCTCCTTCGCCTCGGCCTTGTCCTCGGACTTGAGACCGCCGGTGTCCCGCGGATCGATGTCCTTGAGCCTGAAGTCCTTGCCGCGCGTCACGCGGTACGGGGCGATGTGCTTCTCGATGCGCTTGTAGCTGCGCTTCTTGTTCTTGGCGCCGTTTCCTTCACTTGGGCTTGTCGGTGGGAGTCGTGGGCCGCTTCGCGCTCGGATCCGCCGAGCTGCCCGCCGGCGATCGAGCCGCTCCATGATCGCGTCGACGATGAGCTTCGTTTCCTCCGGGCCCGATGCGATCGATCGCCTTGTTCGACCGAGCTGAAAGTCGCCATCGACGAGGTCGCGGAGCTTGCGGAAACCGATGGGGTTTTTCTTGCCGCAGACGGTTTCGTCGTTCTTGATGATGCGTTCGACGACGCCCGGCTCGCGTAGATTCACGCCGCAGACGGTCGTCAAACGCAGCAGCTCGTCACCGATCGTATCGAGGTGACGCGCCCAGGCGGGATGTGTGGATTTGGCCATAGCTGATCCTCTTCGCGGGACTTGTCGTGAACCGTAGCACAGGTGGACGCCGGCGGGCACGGGCTGCGAATAGGCTCTAATGACATGGAGACGAGCGCCCCGCTACAATCCGCGGCCACGATCCGACCTGTGGAGTAGCGCAGGCGCCGCTTAGCGTGCCGGCACGTTCTTGAGATGACTGTTGTGAACCGCGTACAGGAAGTACATGACGAGCCCGGCAACGTTCCAGATGAGGAATCGGATCCGCGTGCCCGCAGGTAGGCTGAGAAAAAGGTAGACGCACCCCACGACAGCCAGCGGGCAAACCAGCCAGACGAGCGGCGTGCGGAAAACTCTCGGACGTGACGGGTCCATGATGCGTAACGCCATCACGCATCCCGCTACGGCAACAAACGCGACGAGCGTTCCCGCATTTGCGAGCTCCGCGATCTCCGCCAGCGGAAGCAAGCCGGCGAGCAGGGCAACGATGACCGCGGTTGCAAGAGTCATAGCCACCGGTGTGCCGCTTTTCTCGCTCACCCCGGCGAGCCGCTCAGGCAGCAAGCCATCGCGAGCCATCACGAAGGCGATGCGGGTCTGACCGTAGAGAAACGCGAGAATCACGGTCGGCAATGCGACGACTGCCGCGGCCGCGATGAGATTTGCGGCGACGGGGGCCTGCAGAGCGCGTAGCACGTGCGCCAGCGGCTCCGGGCTCGTGGCGAATTCGGTATAGGGCATTGCACCCAGGGCCGCCGCAGCCACGCCGATGTAGATGATGGTGCAAACGAACATGGAGCCGATGATTCCGCGCACGAGATCCCGCCCCGGGTTGCGCGTTTCCTCCGCCGCTGTCGAAACCGCGTCGAACCCATAGAACGCGAAAAAGATGATGGCGGCCGCGGCCATCACCCCCCGAGTCGCGGTGCCTTCGACGTGCGACGAAAACCCGTAAGGCATGAAGGGCTCGAAATTCGACAGCTTGAACGCGCTGAATGCGATGCTCATGAAGAGCAGCAGCGCGATGATTTTCACGGCGACGAGAATTCCGTTCACGGTAGCGCTTTCCCGCGTGCCGACGAGCAGCATGCCCGCCACCGCGAACACAATTACCGCCGCGGGCAGGTTGAAGATACCGCCGCCACCTGGGCCCCCCGCCAACTCGTCCGGCAGATCGACTCCGAGCGACCTCAGAAACCCGACCGCGTACCCCGACCAGCCCACCGCAACAGCGCTGCACACCACGGTGTACTCGAGGATAAGGCTCCATCCCACAATCCATGCCGGCAGTTCGCCGGCCACCGCGTATGTGTAGGTGTAGGCGCTTCCGGAGACAGGCATCAAAGTGGACATCTCGGCGTATGCGAGAGCCGCGCAGGCGCAGACGATGGCTGCGACGACGAACGCCAGAATTACGGCGGGCCCGGCGCGCTCCGCACCGATGCCCACGAGGGTATAGATGCCGGTACCGACGATCGCCCCCACGCCGAGGGCCACAAGGTGCGGCCATCCGAGGGTCCGCCGCAGGCGCTTGCCAGCGCCGATGGACCGCTCAGCATCGATAGACTTTCGACGTTTGAGAAATGTCATCGGAACCGGCCTCGTGTCCGCTAATTCCCGGCACCCGGCGCCCCAACCACGGCCGGCAGGTCCGGGCAAGCGTCCCCGGCAGTGATGCGCTTGAAGAGGTCCCCGGCGAGCAAAGAGAGTCCGCCCGTCGCGATCGCGAGTAGACCCGTCCTTGCCGCACGTTCGGGGCTCAGTCGATGCGGGGCGCGTCGAGCGTTCCCGTGATCTGCACGAACTCGTTCACGATGCCACCGATGTTCACGATGCCTTCGCGATGCTTCGTCCGAAAACGCATCGAGAGCTCGCCGGTCGCAAGGTCGACGTTGCCCAACCCTACGACTTGCAGCGCCGGCGTCTGCATGACGATCCCGTTCTTGGTCGACACGACACCGTCGGCGACTTGGAAGTAGGCGCCCGCGCACTCGAGCTCGACGTCGGTTTGCTGTTCGTCGAACGGATTGATGACGCCCAGCAACTGGAACACGATCGAACCGAACAAGAAGCGCAATCCGGTAGCCGGGATCCTCCCGCCGCGCAAATACACGAGCAAATCGCCGTCGAGACTTCGCACGAGCTCTTGCGATGATTGCCCGTTTCCGGACAACGTGGCGTTCACGTCGACGACGGGCGTGCCGGAGGCGGGCGCGCCGCTCCGATCGGCCGCAAGTGCAATGCCGTCGCCTGCGAGCTGCAACGTAAACTCTGGATGGTCCGACCGCGCGTCGAGGCGCGCGTTCGTGCGGATTCGGCCGCTGTCGAGAGTCGCGTCCACCTCGAGCGTCGCCGCCTCGAGCGCGACGGCGAGACGCGTGTCACGACTCACGAACGTGCCGAAGCGCAGCTCCTCGGCGAGACTTCGAGCTCGAGCTGAGCGCTGCGTAGCGGGCGCACCGGGAACCGCTCCGACGAATAGAGCGTATGCAGCGCGAGCGGCTCGCCGTTTTGCCGTCCCTCGCCGCGTGCGACGTACGGCGTCAAATCCAACGACTTGAGCTGCAAGCGCCCCCGCAGCCCCGCCGCGTCGTCGCGGCTGAGCCGAGCTCGCCGGCGCCTTCGATGCCGGGCGCGGCGATCGTCGAGATCGTGAGAACCCAATCTCGCTCGCCGAGTCTTGCATTGGCACTGAGCGAGGCCGGACCCGTCGGCAACCCGTCGGCGCCTAGCAGTTCCGCGGCGGCCGCAAGATCCCCGGTCGCGAGCGCAAGCTCGGCGGTCGAGCCGACGAGCCCGCCTCCCGGCACGAGGCGTGCATTCATGCTCCCTTGCAGCGGCCCCCAAGCTGCGTCGAGCCGCACGTCGGTCGGCTCCCGATTCAACCACTTCGCGGCGTCGCCGATCCGGCGCGAGCTTGACCGGGGTGTTGCGGTGCGTGCTCGTCGCCGCGAAGTCGATGTTCGGCCAGAGGCGCGGCGTCGCGACGAGCTGCTTCAACGTGCCGCCGGTGGCGCTCGCTTCGAACGCGGCGGCGAGCCGTTCGCCGGCGAGCTCCGAGGTGAATCGCCCTTCGGCTTCGAGCTTCAACGCCCTGCCGGGCGCAACTTCGATCTCGAGCGCCGACAAGGTCGCGGCCGCCGGCGCGCGGCCGGCAGGCACCTCCAACTCGACCGGTCCCGCACGCAGCGCCGCGGTGCAATTCTCGGCGGCTTCGCGCAGGGTCGCGCCGGACGCCTGCAGCGCGAGCGACGCGGACTCGGCGGAGGCGCGAACAGCGCTCGGGCTCGAATCGCCTAGCGCCGCGCGAATGCGCTGGAGGTCGATGGAGCGCGCAAGCAAGTCCAGATCGATGCGCGCGCGACGTGCGCTTCGCCCGATTTTCGCGACGCCGCCGACCGCGACGCCGCGATCTCGGCCGAGTCGAGGCCGATTCGAGCGCCCCCGCGGTCAGGCTCGCGCGGCCTGCCAGTGTGCGGATAGGCACGGGCAGGCCCTCGAGCGCGCCGAGCTCGAGATTCACGGTCGCGTCGGCATGATCGAGCCACTCGACGGGGAGCGCTCGGTCGAGCAGCGGCTCCGCTGCGCGCGGCGAGGCGGTCGATCGAAGCCGCGCGAGATCGATACCCGGTGAGTGCAGCGTCCCCGCGACGAACGGTCGCGTCGCTGTGCGCGTGACTTCGAGGTCGCCCAGCAGGGTATTGCCGGCGCTCAGCGTGAATGCACCAAACGACGCCCGTGCCGGTTCGAGCACGACTCGAGAGTCAACAGCCACGGGCCCGAGCTCCGGCAGCTTCCAACCCGTAAGTTCGTTCACCGCTTCGAATATCCGCCCGCGGACGGCGACATCGGCGGTGATACGCGTTGCACCGTTTGACGCGGCGAGCTCGCCCGAGCCCTCGACGCGCGCCTCGTCCACGCTTAGGTCGACGTCGAGCGGCCACGGCGCATCCGCGAGCACCTCGACCAGCGTCCCGAGGCGGCTCGACACGGCGACGCTTGCCCGGAGCGCCGGCCCCGAAGCTCCGCTTCGATCCTTGTCCGCGCGCGAGAACGACGCCTCCCGATTCGACGGTCAGCCCCTCGGCCGGGCCTGCGCTGCTGAGCTCGCCGGCAAGATCGGCGACTACGACGCTCGCTGCGTCGATTCGGAGGTTGCCGTTGAGCGTACAGGCGAGCGGACCGTCGCCTGCGCGGTTCAACCGCCGGCGCAACCGCTCGCGTCGCGGCTCGCGATCGCGAATTGGAACGTCGCGTGCGAGTAGCCGAGCGGCGCACGCAAGCGTCCGGTCAGCGTCAGCGTCGTGTTGCCGAGCTCGGCGCGCGCGCGGACCGGCCAGCGCAATTCCGGATCAGCTGCGGCGTCGCCGAGCGGCCCCGCCTGCCAGTTGACGGCGATCGGCACATCGCTCGTTGGCCGCTGCCCTCGATCTCGATCGCCTCGCTCGGCAAGTGTTTCAGCGTGACCCGATCTATGCCGCTCAGAAGCGTGGTGGCGTCCGCCGTGAGATACCGCACCGTGATCTCGCGGAGCTCGATTTGGCTCACTCGCGTTCGGTACCGGCTTTGCGCAGGCTCGGCAGCGCCCGGATCGAACAGGAAATCGAATTCCCAGTTGCCGCGCCCGTCGAGGCCTCGCTGCAACGACGCGTCCACGCGCTCGAGCACGACGTCGCGGACCTGAATCACGCCATCGAGCAGCGGCAGCAACGCCACGGTGACCTCGAGGCGGCCGACCGAAGCCATCGTCGGTTCGCTCGCCCACGCGGGGTTCGCGATCGTGACTTCGTTGACAGCCAAGGTGGGCACGAGCGCGGGCGTGATCTCGAGATCCCCGGAGATCCGCACGGCTCGGCCGATCGCCTCGGAGACGGCCTCCTCGACGAAGCGCCGATAGTCGTTCGCGTCGAAGGTCAGCACGAACGCGGCTATGGCGGACAGCAAAAGGCCGGCCGCGGCCACAAGCGACCACAGGAGACCTTTCAGCACCCTGCGCGCCATTGAGGCTCCCGCACGCGGATGACCGGACGATCATAGAGGCAAGACCTGACTTTTCGTGTAGGTACAAGAGCCAGTATCACGTCCGGCTGTGCTCGCCCCGGGTTCGTCTGTAACCGCGCGACCCAACACGCGACGACGCCGAGGTAACGGAAGTAACCTGCGGGCGAGTCCCGCTCATCAAGCCGCTAAATCGATTCTGCCGAGGTAAACGCTCTTCCTCAGCTCGAGGTCGAGCCGCTTCGTTTCGCGGCCATTGACCTCGACGACGACGCGATAGCGTCCACTGTCGGGCTTGAGACCGTCGATCTTGAACTCACCGTATGCGTCGGTAACCGCTTCGCCAACGACAGATCCCAGACCGCTCGAGCTTGATCCTCGCATCGGCGACGCAGTCGGTTACACCGTTTACGGTCTTGATGATCGTGCCGCCGACAAACTCGTGCGTGTAGCGATCGAGATTCTTGTAATGGACCCTCGGCTTGGTTGCCAACTCCGGCTGCAGCTCGCGCAAGCCCTCCCGGGATTTGATCTCGGCCATTTCCTCGTCGGTTACCTTGACCGACTTGAGCGCCCCGGTTGCGCACACCGTAACGCAGCGGGGCTCCGCCCAGCCGCGGTCGAGCAAGTGCGCGTCGAAGAACCAGTGCTGGGGAAGCTGGAGCTTCTCATTCCAACGCACAGCGCCATAAGGACAAGCGTCGGCGATGGCCTTCTGTCCCTTGGCCTTGACGGGATCGATATGCACGATCCCGTCCGGGCGCTTCGTCACCGCTCCGTTCTTGGCCGCCG
>CAVUTF010000039.1:0-104516 GCA_963744305.1 uncultured Gammaproteobacteria bacterium | reverse complement strand
CGCCTTGATCTCAATTCACCATCTCGAGATCGCCCGGCTTCCAGCTCTTGTCGAACCACCCCTGTAGCTGGCGCATAGAGCCGGAAGATGACGTTAAAACCCTTGCCAGGCCACGTCTGAACCCAGTTGCCTTCCTGCCCGGCGGGCGCCTTTGGGCCGGACCACACCGTCACTGAACCGTCGGCGTTGCTCTTCAGCCCAGGAAGGGTGCTGTCGAAACCCGCTTGTCTTCTGGTCTGTCTCGAGGAACGAGCGGTGCTGGTTGTCGTAGACATTGAACGACCAGAACCGGCCGGCTGGAATGTTAGGTGGCAGCGTGACCTTGTAGTTCTTGCTGCCGTCGAGCCATTCGCCCTTCCCGTCGCGGGCGGTGTACACATAGGCCGCGCCCTTCCCCAACTGCGGGCTGGCCATCATCGGCGACAAGCCGGTGAAGTAGTAGAAGGACATCGTGCGCGCATCGAGCGTCCGTTCTCCGCCATCGGCGAACTCGTGGTTCAAGTGCGTGAAGGACGTGGTCCAATGCCGGTCGGGGTAGTGCTTTGTCAACGGGTCGCGCGAAGCGAATGTCATCGCGCGCGTCGTGGCGTTGGCGACGGCCGCCGCATCGATGAGGATCGCCTTCATGCGCGCATCGGGCGCGAACGGCTTGCCCTTCTTGATACCGATCGAGGCGAGAATTCCCACCACCTCCGATTCAAGGAAGTCGTCAGGCTCATGCTGCACGACCTCATTCAGTTCGTCGAAGAAGGTGACATCGTTGGCGTGGACCGTGTTGATCTGCATGCCCGAGAAGTTCACGTACTTCATTTGCGGCGGATTCCTGCAGCGGAAAGCGGGTACATCTTGGTGTTCCGCTTCAAGTTCTTCACGATGGTCGGCAAGTCGCTGCCCTGAACGAAGCCGCGCAAGACGACGTTGTGGCTGAAGGTGCGGGTCTTCATCAACGAAGTACCCCTCGCTCGGCAGGGTGCCGGTGTAGCCCGGCGGCACCACCAGGTACTTGCCGCCCTTGCCCTGGTCCGGGCCTTCCCACCCCGAGGTCGCTGACCCATCGCCAGTGGGCGTCGTTGAGGATGCCGAACATGCCCGGCGGCACCTCGAGGACCATCGGCCCATCCTTGACGTCGAGGTTTCCCCAGCAATAGACCACGACCGTGTTCGGGGTCAGGAACAGCGAGCGCGCATCGGCCAGGCTTTCAGAGATGCCGAAGCCTTGGTTGGGCGGGAAGCCGCCTTCGATATATCCCCGTCGCAAACCCTGGATATTGGTCGCTGGAATTCCCAACAGGAAGGCTTCCACGCCGCGAGCGAAATCGAGGTTGTCGTAGACCTTGTTGATCGTTTCCTGGTTAGGAAGGCCACCCGAGAATCTCAGCGTGCCGATGCGGGTCTGCACGGTGTCGGGCGTCGTGATCGACGGCGGAACCTTGGCGGCGTATTTCGGTGCTCGGACGATCTGCATTGCATCTCTCCTTTGAATCCGACACACGATCAATTTATACTTGCGGCGAGAGCCGTTCCCTCCATGCGGTGCTCGATCGTCCGCATTGCGAAGTTGCGCGACCGTCGAACTGTCCTCTCTCGTCCGGGCTGTCGTTCACTGTCAGTTGAGATCGCCGGCGAAGATCTGTTTCCAGTCTTCTTTCATGCTGACGACCGTCCAACCGCGCTCCTTCGCCTCGTCAAGGGCCAGCTCGAGCGGCCCATCGGCGACACCCGGTAGTCGAACTCTCGCTCGGCGTCGGTGTGATCGATCAACACCGCGAGGCGCCGGCCCGCACCGGCCGTCGTCCACTGGAACATCTGCTGGTCGCCATCGGAGTTGCCGAACGCGGCGAGCGGCCGCTGGCCGATGAACTTCTGGATCGCGACCGGCTTGCCTTCCTTGTCGTCGAAGAAGTCGAGCTCCGGCAGGCGAGCGATCGTCGGTACGTCCATCACGTAACTCGTAGCGCGTCTTGCCGCTGCTGCCGATCACCTGGTCCGGCGGAATTCCATAGAGGCGCTCGGCAACCGCGCGCATGAACTCGATGCCGCCGCCCGAAACGATGTACGTCTTGAACCCGTTGGCTCGCAGGTACGCGAGCAGCTCGGTCATCGGCTGATAGGCCAGGTCCGTGTACGGCCTGTTGAAGCGCGGGTGCTTGGCAGTCGCGAACCAATCCTTGGCGATGCGCTCGAACTCGTCGGTGGTCATTCCGCTGTGCGTCGCCGCCACGAGCTCCGAGAATTCCTTTCACGCCGGCGGCACCGAGTGCTTGCCGGTCGCCTTCGAGCACGGCCTTGAACGGCTGCTTCGCGCGCCACTCCGGATGCTCAGCCAGCGAGCGCCTTTACTCGGTCGAATGCGAACGCCAGCTGAATGTAGAGCGGCTGCTCGCACCAGAGCGTGCCGTCGTTGTCGAACACCGCAATCCGATCCGCGGCCGGCACGTAGTCGGGACCCTTCTGGTCGGTGACCGCTTCGACGAACTCAATGATGCTCCGCTTCGCGTCGCCGTCGTTCCACGACGCCAACGAATCGAGCGGCTTCCTTCTTGTGTTCTTTCTTAGCCGCCATGCCCGCCCTTCGTCGGACAGCGGCGTCATTCCCGCTCGCCGTCGATGCCAGGCTAGGTAGGGCACGGCCGCGATCGCGCCAAGGATCAGGTAAAGCAGGATGACTGCGTCGAAGCGCTCCTCCGGAAAGTTCGCGGCTGCAATCGACAACGCGATAGCGGGATGGCGGCAAGCAGTTGATAGGGCGAGCACCACTGAGTTATTGGGATTGGGTCCGCCCAGCACGTGGCCGACAGCGAGTCCCACGGCTAGAAAGACGAGAATGGCGATGACGACGGTGGGGTCTCGGATCACCGCCCAGATCGCAGGCGCGATGGCGACGAGCAGTAGGACGACCATCAACGCTAAAAGCACCTTTGCCATCAACGCCGAGTGGCTTTTCGATCCAGTCAGCCAGCCCGGGCATGAACGAACGCAAGGCGATGCCGACGGCAAGCGGCGCCAGCGTGGAGATCAGGATGACGCGCACCACGGCACCCGATGCGAGCTCCAATGGCCGGCCGACGAGACTTTGCAGTATTAGGATTTCGAGCGGAATAACAGCGATAGCCAGCAACGCGAGAATTGCCATCAGCCCGAGCGCATGCCCCTGGTCACCACCGGCTTTGGTTTCCTTCAGCGGTAGGAGCGGAGGCATCGGGGACATCGACAGAAAGACCAAGGCTCGCTCCACTGTCGGTCGAAAGTCGAAGAACACGGCGAGCAGGACTGCCACGACCGGCATGATCACGAACATGGCCAAAAACGACCGCGCCAGCAGGCCGGGACGGCGAACCAAATACAACAAATCGTGGACCGTCGTCCTGAGACCAAAGCCAACGACAGTGCACACAACGCTCACCTGCAAAGCGAGCACGACGAGTTGCTTCAGATCCATGGTGTTTTGGACTGTCCTGAGTGGAATTCCCTTACACAAACATCCGCATCAGCGCGCCTTCGAGCATCCGAGTGTTCGAGGAAGCCGCCAGCCCCCACGGAGGGCCGGCGGCTCTACGCAAGTGCTTACTGCCTCGCCATGGCGACGCGGATGGCGGTTTCCGGATCAACGAGGTGATCGGCTTGCTCCGCGGCCTCCGCGATCGCGAGCTGCACGCCTTTCACTTGCCCGTTGAACGCGTTGCCTCGCGGACCGTAGTCGGGGGAGACCGGCGCGCCGGTGTCCTCGCCCACGTCGCAACCATCGTCGGCAGAGAAGACGTTCGCGAGCGTCGCGTCGACCTTCCCCTCGCCGACCTTCTTGCCGTCCGTGTACAGCGTGACTGTGCCGCCCTTGCCCAAGCCGCCGCCGTCGTACGCGAATTCCATGCGCACCTGATGCTCGCCGGCCGGAATCTTCGTGGTCGCCTCGACCATGAATTGCTTGAAGCCGCCCCAGTTGTAGCAGTACTTGAGCTTGCCGCCCTTGGCGTAGAGGCTCCAGCCGCCGATGTTCGCGCCCTGGGCGATGATGACGCCCTCGGCGCCCTTCTCGGGCACCACGATCTTGGCAGTGACGGAGTGCGACTTGTTCTTGATGCTCAAGACGCAGTTCTCCGACAGGTGCCCCATGCCGCCGAAGAGGAGCTGCGTGTTCCCTTCGATCAAGATCGGGCGGCCGGCGAGGTCGGGGTTGACTCTCTCGAGCAATCGATCGTCGATCGGCAGCACGTTGTAGCGCGTCGCCTCGATGAGCCAGAGACGCTGAAGCTCGCGAACTTTGTCCGGCATTTCCTTCGCGAGATTCTTCGATTGGCTCCAGTCCTTGTTGGTGTCGTAGAGCTCCCAGACGTCGTCGTCGAGAGCCGGCGCCTTCTCCTTGGACCACGGGTACGTGTGCCGCGTCACGGCCGTCCACCCCTGATGGTAGATGCCGCGGTTGCCGAACATCTCGAAGTATTGCGTCTCGTGCCGCTCCGCCGCCTTCGCGTCGTCGAAGGCATAGAGCATGCTGACGCCTTCGATCGGCGACTGGGCGATGCCGTTCACCGAGAGCGGCTCCGGTATTCCTGCCGCTTCGAGGATCGTCGGCGCGACGTCGATGACGTGGCGCGAACTGCGAGCGGATCTCGCCCTTGGCCTTGATGCCCTTCGGCCAGTGGACGATGGTGCCGTTGCGCGTCCCACCCCAATGCGACGCGACCTGCTTGGTCCATTGGTAAGGCGTGTTCATCGAGTGCGCCCAACCCACGGCGTAGTGATTGTAGGACTCGGGCCCGCCGAGCTTGTCGATTCGCGCCGTGAGGTACTCCGGCGTCTCGAGCGCCTGCAGACCGTTGAAGTAGCTCATCTCGTTGAAGCAGCCGTTGAGCGACCCCTCCGCGGAGGCGCCGTTGTCGCCGATGATGTAATAGATGAGCGTGTTGTCGGCGATACCGAGCGTGCTCAGCGAGTCGACCAACCGGCCCACGTGGTGGTCGGTGTACTCGAGGAAGCCCGCGTACACCTCCATCTCGCGGCGCAACACGGGCTTGAACTCTTCGGGCATTTCGTCCCAGGCGGGAATCTCTTTGTGACGCGGCGTGAGCTGGCAGTCCTTCGGGATTACTCCGAGCTTCTTCTGCCGGGCGAAGCTCTCCTCGCGCAGCTTGTCCCAGCCTTGATCGAACTTGCCCTTGTACTTGTCGGCCCACTCCTTCGGCACGTGGTGAGGCGCGTGCGTCGCGCCGGGCGCGAAATAGATGAAGAACGGCTTGTCGGGAGCGAGGCTCTTCTGCTGCCCGATCCAGTCGATGGCCTTGTTCGTCATGTCGTCCATCAGGTGGTAGCCCTCTTCGGGCGTCTTGTCCGCCTCTACCGGCGTGGTGCCTTCGTAGAGCGTCGGGTACCACTGATTGGCCTCGCCGCCGATGAACCCGTAAAAATATTCGAAGCCGCCGCCGCCCGTGGGCCAGGCGTCGAACGGACCGGCGGGGCTCGTTTCCCACACCGGCACCTCGTGGCACTTGCCGAACTGCGCCGTCGAGTAGCCGTTGAGCTTCAGTGTGCGCGCAAGCGGCGACATGGAGTTCGGCAGCACGGAGCAGTAGCCCGGCGCGCCGGTGGCAATCTCGGTGATGCCGCCCATGCCGACGGAGTGGTGATTGCGGCCCGTCAGCAACGCTTGCCGCGTCGGAGAGCACAGCGCCGTCGTGTGGAAGCGGTTGAACTTGAGCCCACCCGCGGCCAATTTTTCCGCGGTCGGTGTCTGGCACGGACCGCCAAACGCGCTCGTCGCACCGAAGCCAACGTCATCGATCAGAACGATCAGGACGTTCGGAGCACCCTCGGGTGGGCGCAACCGCTCGATCGGCGGAAACTTCGACGCCGGATCCTTCGCATCGAACGTGATGAGGCCCTTCCTTCCGGTGTTCGGCATCGGAAGATGCGAACGATGCTTTTGATCTTGCGAGCTCATATGTTCTCCTTTCGCGTGGTTCCGATGCTCGCGACCTGCAGCGTCGCTGGTGTTCGGCCGAGACACTGATCGTGCACCGAATCGATTCGGCTGCCGTCGCGCGAGCGGCACGAGCAGGCTCGCGCTCGACGGAATGCTCGCGCCGTCCTGCCAACTCGGCGCGCGCGGTTGTCAGCCAGCGCAGGCTGTCGTATTCAGCGCCTCATTGGTGCTCTTGGTGACCGCGCACTTCAGCGCGAATCGTGCTCCCGTCCACCGAGCTCCCGGCTCACGTACTGGTGGCCGCCGAGCGCCGCGTGGACGGCCGCCACGAGCTCGTCGCCAGCCGCATCTTTCAGCACGTATCCCAACGCCCCGGTCGCGAGGCCCCGTTGCACGAGAATGGGCTCCGCATGCACCGTGACGAGGACGATCCGAGCCTCTGGGTCGCGGCGACGTATCAGCGCGGCGGCGTCGATCCCGTCCAGTAACGGCATAGAAATGTCGGTAACGATCACGTCGGGCGAGAGCTGTGCCGAGGCGCTCACGAGCCTTTGCCCGTCCTCCACCACCGCGACCACATCGAAGTGTGGTTGCAGCAGCTTGCGCAGCTGCTCTGCCGTCTCCGTGTGATCGTCGGCTAGCAGCACTCTGGGACGCGCATGGTGGGTTGCGAACATGTCACCTCGTATTCTTGCAACGGTTCCATCGTGCGCGCGAGGCGGAGAACTGCGGTCGGACGGACCCGAAAATTGCACTGAAGCCGATCCGAAAAACTACTGAGTGGCCGCTGCCGCGCGCATCGCGGCGATCAGTCCAAAGATGAGCCGCCGGTCGAGCGCGTAACGGACGAGCTCGGCCGTCGAGTGCAGGCCGAGCGTCTCCATCATCTCGTACTTGTGAGTTTCGACCGTTCGCACGGACAGGCCCAGGTTCGCGGCGATCTCCTTCATGCGCTGGCCTTTCACGATCAATCGCAAAACGTCCCGCTGTCGCGCGGTGAGCTGCGGCTCCGCCGCGGCGGAGGAGCCCGCCATCCGCTCCATGACATCTCTCGTCAGGGCGGGCGTCAGGTAAACCCGGCCTTTCAAGACTTCGCGAATGGCGGTGAGCAGCTCGTCGCCGGCCGACTCCTTGAGCAGAAACGCGGAGGCCCCCTCGCGCATCGCAACCGTCGCCACGTCCGCATCGTGGTGCATCGTCAGAACGACGATCTTGCTGTCGACCTGCTCGGCCTTCAGACGGGCGAGCACCTCGAGGCCGGTGAGGCCCGGCATCGAGACGTCCGTGACGATCACGTCGGGGCGAAGCCGCTTGGCGGCGTCGATGAGCTTTTCGCCATCTCCAACCTCGCCGACGACGTCGAAGTCGTGCCTTCTGAGAAGTCCGGCCAGACCCTCGGTGACGATCGCGTGGTCGTCTGCGATGATGACGGTGGTTCGGCGCATCGGTGCCACTAACGATCTCGGTGCGTGACGCCCACGAGAGGCTGTACTCGCGCCCAGGAGTGTTCGGCGTCGGTGCTAGCAACGGCCCTCGTGGACTTGCTGGCGGGAATCTGGGCGCGCACTTGCGTTCCCTCGTCCTCTTCCGAGACGATGCTGACGGTGCCACCGGCAAGCCTCACCCGCTCGGTGATGCTCACCAGACCCAGACCCTTGCCGCGCTCGAGCGAGCTCGCGACATCGAATCCCTTACCATCGTCCGTGATGGTGATCTCCGCGATGTCGTCCGTGCGACGGAGCCGAACGTTGGCCCGGAAGGCGCCGGCATGCGCGATGACGTTGCGCAGCGCTTCCTGAGCAATCCGGTAGAGGCAAAGCGCGGCTTCTGCAGTGATGGACGCAAAGTCCCCTTCGGCGCTGCAAGTCAACACGATGCCGTGGGCACGCTGGAGCTCGGCACAGTAGGTGGTCAGCGCGGCCACCAGTCCCGCGTGCCGGAGCACGCTCGGATGCAGATCGTGCGACAGATGCCGGACGCTGTGCGCGATCGTGGTGGTGCGCTGCTGGAGGGACCGCAGCTCCTCCTGCAGATCTTTTCCGATCTGCAACTTGCCCAATTGCTGCTTGACACCGCTGAACGCGATCGACAGCCCGGCGAGTTGCTGGCTCACGTCGTCGTGCAGATCACGTGCGACGCGTGCCCGCTCGGCATCCTGGGCTTCGATCAACCGGCCGGCCAGGTGCTGAATTTCTCGATGACTCGACTCGAGCGCGGCCTGACTCTCGCGAATCCGCTCTTCGGCGTCCCTGCGCTCGGTGATATCGATGCTGCAACCGATGTACCCCGTGTAGCTGCCGTTCGCTTCATACTTCGGAACGCCGGAGTCCAAGAATCCAACGGTATGCGCCGTCAGCTCGGCGCATCCGGTACTCCATGAGGAATGGCCTGCGCGCTTCGATCGCCGGGACGTAGGTGCGCGACGCAGCGGTCCCGTCGTCCGGATGCACGGCGTCCAACCATCCCTCGCCCAGCAACTTTTCGATCGGCAGACCCGTGAACTTCATGCAGGTACCGTTGAAGTAGTCGAGCGTCGTGTCCGGTCTCGTCGTCCACACCATGACGGGCGCTTGCTCCGCTATGAGCCGAAACCGCTCTTCGCTTTCGCGCAACGCGCGCTCGGCGCGGCTTCGTCGGGATCGCTGGACAAGCAAAGTGACGATCGCCGCGGCCAGAATCG
The DNA here is from genome assembly GCA_963744305.1 of uncultured Gammaproteobacteria bacterium. Taxonomy (GTDB): domain Bacteria; phylum Pseudomonadota; class Gammaproteobacteria; order Steroidobacterales; family Rariloculaceae; genus FEN-1219. Next base: position 95,919 of record CAVUTF010000039.1, on the reverse strand, counting down.
CGACGATGATCAAAAGAGCGCCGATGATTAATGATTCCAGCCGGCAGCTCCGTTACCGCATCACAGATTGGTCGACGCTACTTGACCGTGTACTTGCGCCCTTCCATGCAGGCGCTGTAGGCATTCTTGAAGAGTGTGATCCGCTCTTGCGCCATGGCCTGGTTCTGCGCGCCGGCTTGCTGCTGGGATTGCGCCTGCTGTTGCGAGGCCCGCTTCGAGCCTCTTGCGCCCCCAATCACTGCGCCCGCGAGCGCGTATTCGCCCGCATCCTCGTCCGCGATGTTGCCGATGATGGCGCCCTTGGCAGCACCTCGTGCCGCTCCTCCCGCGACCGCGCCGCCGGGTGGGGGTGGCGGCGGGGCCTGTGCCGTCTGAACGCCCGCAAGCGGATTCGCAGGATCCACGCCCGTAGTTTGCCCGGCCCATTGGTAGCATTCGCCTTCGTCCTTGGCCTGCTGATCCGGCGCCTGACCGTTGCTCGGGTAGACGACCAGACCGAGCGAGGAAGACAACTGTTGTGCGACGGCGAGCTCGCCGAATTGCAGCGCGCCGACTAACAACACAAGCGCTGATAGGTGCTTCATGACCAATCTCCTAGAGGAATTTCCGGCCGGTGCTAGAGCTTGTCGATGGCTGTGCATACGGTGAACACCGTGAGCCCCGCGGCGGCCGCGCTCACGGTGAGCGTCCCTTCCCCGGTTGCTTCCGTGATGAGCCAACTGAACGCGCGCTCGTTCTGCACGCCCTGTAGCAGAATTATCCCGTTCGCGCGCTCCACCGTTCGAATCGGGGTTTCCCCCGCGTCACCGCTCGCTTCGGTGGTCAATATCCGCTTCGTTGCGAGATCGAGCTTGACGAAATCCGGGAGATTGAGGAGCCAGGGCTCTTTGGCCTCACATGTTCCGTCGAGCTCGCAACGCGTTGCAGAGAATGCATAGCAAAGCAGCGAGTCGGAGCGCGTCAAGTCGTCCGCCGATACAACTCCGCAAGCCAACAACGCTGTCAACCCGAGGGCCGGGCGCCGCAGCCGTCTATTCGGTGAATCCAAGTACATCGACGTCTCCTGCTGTTGTTTGTGGTTGGTCCGCCGTAGGCGTTTCAGCGACACGCACGCAGCTCCCGCGCGAGTCGCCCTGAAGTCGACTACGAGCTTCCCTTCCGTATACTCGTGTCGGCGGGTATATGGGGCCCGGTCAAGGGAACGCCGCGTCAGCGTACCGGGACGCCGGCGCCGGAAGCTATAAGACGAAAGTCCGAGGGCGCAGGCTGGAGGGAATGTCTATGTCTAGGCGCGATTGGCCGAACGTCGACACGGCGTGATGCGGAAACTGAACGTATTGACCTCTCCTGGTAGGGGCTTCGTGCTGACGCTCGCCCCGTTCCTAGTCGTCGCCTGTGCCACGGCTCCCGAGGAGACCGAACCGACGGCGGAGGCGGACGACGGCGGCTTCTTGAGCGGTTTCATAGACCCGTCGGACGGCCGCTTCGATGTGACGGCCGGCGGCGACGGCGGGGGCGCCAGCGGTTTCGTGCCTGTTGTCATTCCGGCCAACGATCCGACGCTCGGCGTGGGACTCGTGGGCGCCATCGTCTATTTTCATCCTCCCAAAGTACCCGGAGACCCCAAGAATCCTGCCAACAATCCGCCGACCATGACGGGCGGCGGCATCGCTTTTACCGATAAGGAAAGTTGGGCGGTTGCGGGCGCGCATTCTGCGGTATGGAACGGCGGGCGGACTCGCTACATGGGCGTGCTCGGCTCGGCTTCCGTGAACCTCGACTTCTATGGCAGCGAGGCGTTTGGCGATTTGAGCGATCAGCCGCTGCGCTTCAACATCGAAGGCGAAATCCTCGTGCAGCAGGCGAAGTTCAGGCTCGGTGATTCGCTGCTGTTCGCCGGCGTGCGATATCAGTTGCTAACGACCAACGTGACGTTCGACTTCATTCCGGACCCCTTCGGGCTGGGTAGCACCGTGGATGCAGGTCTCGCCGCGTTGCTCGACTACGATTCGCGCGACAACACCTTCACGCCGAACGAAGGCATGCGCGCGGGTTTCGCGGTCTCCTATTTCTCCGAGTCGCTCGGAGGGGATTTCGACTATGCCAAGTTCAATGCGGCCAGCTTCCAGTATTGGCAACTCAACGAGCAGCGGTTGACGATCGGCCTGCGCCTGGAATACGCGTTCGCGGAAGAGGACGCACCGTTTTACTCGGAGCCTTGGGTGTCGCTGCGCGGCATTCCGATCTTGCGCTATCTCGGCAATCATGTGTTCACGGCCGAGATCGAGCCGCGCTGGAAAATTGACGAGCGTTGGAGCGTCGTGGGTTTCGCAGGCGTCGGCGGGGCCGCGAAAGATCTCGACGGACTCGACGAGGCCGACCGTGCGTACAACATAGGCGCGGGGTTTCGCTATCTGCTCTCGCGGCAACTCGGTCTCGCCGGCGGCATCGACGTTGCGCGCGGCCCCGAGGACACCGCCATCTACCTGACGTTCGGCAACGCCTGGGGGATGTGAGAGCTCAACCTCGCCTTCCCTGATATGCAGCGCGGCTAGCGCAATCAGTCGAACGCGTAGCCGATCGTCCCGCCGAGGATCATCGTGTCGAGGACGAACCGGATGCCGTTTGCGGACGGCTCTTCGTAGTCGATACCGAGCACCTTGAAGCCCACCATGAACTGACTGCCGGAGTTGAACTCGCGGCCGAACGTTAGCCCGACTCCAAAAGTGAGATCGGATCCGCCGGCCCCGATGTTGGCGCGCGTCGTCCAGTTCCACTTGTCGTTGATCTCGCGTGAAAATCGCAGACCGACGAAACCGTCTATCCAATCCTGGCTCCGTTCGACGCTTGGCAAAGTCGTGGGCCGCAGCTCCAATTCGAAATCCCAATAACGAATGCCGAGCTCGAGACCGAGCCCCGAGCCTTTCCTGAGATAGCCGGCCTCGACGATCGTCGAATCGAATTGAGTCTCCGTGCGTCCGCCGGTGTTACTGGTCTCGGGATCGGTTTCGAGCGAAAGGAACACGACGTCGCCGAAGAGCCCATAGGCGTCCTGCTGAGCTTCCACGTGCAGAAGCAACGCCCCGGCGAACACATCGGCGAAATCGGCGAACTCGACGGTGATGTCGGTTTGGATCTGGCCGAGACCCGAATCGCCCTCGATTCCGGCCGCCCACAGATAAGGCGTAAACGACCAATCCCAGTCCTGGGCGCTAGCGAGCGGCGCAACGATGATCAACGTCGAGACCAACAAGACTTTGGAATACATCGGCGTCCGCTCTGCAAAAAAAACGAGGCGTGATGCTAGCAAACGAGCGCAGCGCCATGTATTCGGTCTTTGGTCCCATCACCGCGTCGCGAATTTTCCCCGACATGCCTCGAGCCCGCGCACACACTCGTCGGCGCGCGTTTCACGCACGCGTTCAACGACCGCTGGTCGGTGACTCTGCGCGGCGATATCGGCGGGTTCGGCGTCTCGTCGGAGCTCGCCACGAACCTCTCGGCCGTTTTCGGCTACCGGCTCACCGATGCGACGACGCTGCGCTTCGGTTATCGCGTACTGCAAATGGACTTCGAGGACGACCAGTTCGTTCTCGATGCGATCGTCCAGGGCTACGCTATTGGTGTGAGCTTCGCGCTCTAAAGAGCCGCGACCTCACTGCCCCCCGAAGTCGTACTTGAAGTAGAGCAAGAACCCGTCGTAGCCCCAGTCCACACGGCCCTCGCGCCCTCCGTCTTCTCCGTCGTCGACCGCATTCAGGTTCATCGACACGCGGTTGTACGCGAGGCCGAGCTTGAAGCGCTCCGTGAACCCGTAGTCGGCGCCGACGTAAAAGTCGTTGAAATGGCCATCGACGTCGTCGGCTGCGAAACGAAAGATTTGCAACGCTCCCCCGAGCGTGATTTTGTCGGTGATCTCGTAGTCACCGCGCACACCGATCACCGGCAACGGCGCGGTGACGTCCGACTCTTCGCCAATTCCGGCGTTGGCTACACGGAGCTCGAGCGATGTGGTTGCCACATACAATCCGCCCGTGATACCGAGGTAGCCACGCTCGCGTTCCATGACCGCAAACGTGTAGTCGGCCTTGAAGATTTCCAAGTTCGATTCCACTTCGAGCACGGTGTCGATCGCGAAAATCTGATCGCCGAACTCGATCGTCTCTTGGATCCGTTTCGTGGAGTCGCGCGCAAGATCGAAATACGAGAGGTCGATCCGATGCCGGTCGTTGAACCAAAAGTAGCCCCCGAGCCGTGCGACCGAGGTCGAGCCCTCGAGGCCGAGGTCGTCCTCCAAGTCGATCTCGGTACCCTCGCCGCCGTCATCCGAGTCGAGGCGCGTGCTGGATTCCCGATCCGTGATGAACGCGCCGAGCATGATGCTCCCGCGCTCGTGGTCTTGGGCGAGCACGGTCTCGCTCACTAAGGCGAGGAGCGCAGTGATCGCCGCAAGGATCAGAGGAAGGTTACTGTGACGTGTGATTGAATTCATGAAGGTGCCTTTGCGCTTGCCGGGTTCTTTTTTTCGAGGGCAGTGTGCCACGCTGCGGCGTGCGGCGCGAGCAGATTTGCCCGATGGCTTTGATTCAGTCGCCGACATGGACGAAAGTCCCATTGGCGTGGCGCGGTTCGCACGCCAGAGTATACGCGCCCAGCGGCGCGGGAAGGCGTGGGTATGTCGACGCTTTCCCGCGGCTGATCGGAGCTCGGAGTTGATGCATGCCGGAGTCGACAGTGGCAACTAGCGCGCATGAAAACGCCACCAGGCACTTTGAAGTACAGCTGACCGCGGGTAACCACTTTGCGTGGCTGCGCACGCGTTTGGCGCTCGAGCGGACGGTCATGGCTTGGGTGCGGACGTCGGTCGCGCTGATCGGCTTCGGGTTCACGATCGTGCAGTTCTTCGAGCGGCTGAATACGATGGAGGGAGTTGCAGCGGTTAGTCGACCCTACGCCGCTCGTTATGTCGGCCTTGCGTTGATCGCGACCGGCGTGTTCGCGCTCGCTGATTTCGATTTGGCAGTATTCGAGCAGTGGTGCGATATCTATGGCACGGCGATTTCGCCGCGATCGCCGGAGTCGGCAAACCCCCTGGACACACGCCGGTCTATTTGATCTCGATTACCATGATCGTTGTCGGTGTAGTGGCGTTCGTTGCCGTCTTACGTGCGCGCGGTCTGAGAGGTCCTTCTGTGGCAAGCGAGACACTCGAACCCAGCCGCGTAGAACACGACGGCGTCAGGCACCGGGGCCGGCGCCGGACCCGGACATGTGCTGGGTGCCGGGAGCGACGTTCGTGATGGGCTCGGATCATCACTACGCCGAGGAAGCTCCGGCGCACGAAGCCACCGTCGACGGCTTTTGGATGGATCGCTACGCGGTGACCAATCGCGAGTTCCGCCGGTTCGTCGAAGCCACCGGCTACGTCACGCTCGCCGAGCGGCCCGTCGATCCGGCGAACTATCCGGGCGCGATACCCGAGCTGTTGGTCCCCTCCTCGGTCGTATTCCTGAAACCGCAACGGCGCGTGGATCTCGGCAACATCTACAACTGGTGGACGTATGTTGCGGGCGCGAGCTGGCGCCATCCGTACGGCCCCGGGAGCTCGCTTGCAGGGACTGTGGGATCACCCCGTCGTGCACGTGGCGCTCGAAGACGTGGAAGCCTATGCGAAATGGGCGGGCAAGGAGCTCCCGACCGAAGCGGAGTGGGAGCTTGCCGCGCGCGGCGGTCTGCGACGGCGCCGAGTTCGTCTGGGGCGACGAGCTGATGCCGAACGGCAAGGCGTTCGCGAACACCTGGCAAGGCGAGTTTCCGTGGCAGAACCTGCTGCAAGACGGTTACGAGCGAACCGCTCCGGTCGGCTCGTTTCCGCCGAACGGCTACGGGCTCTACGACATGGCCGGCAATGTCTGGGAGTGGACGACCGACTGGTATCAAGGGCACGGCGAGCTTGCGTCCCCGTGTTGTGGGCAAATGAATCCCAGAGGCGGAACGCTCGAGGGCAGTTTCGATCCGGCGCAGCCGGAGATCCGAATTCCACGCAAGGTCATCAAGGGCGGCTCTTACTTGTGCGCGCCGAACTATTGTCAACGGTACCGGCCCGCGGCGCGAATGGCGCACGCCGATCGACACGTCCACCTGCCACTTGGGATTGCGCTGCATCGTGCGACCGCGGCCGCACTAGGACGAGCTCGGCCTCGAGCCGTTCGCGGAGTATCGAATGGAAGAACTACTGAAGCTGGTCGCAAGCAACGTTGCGCTCGCAGTCGAGACGATCGCCGTGCTGATCGTCGCCTTCGGGGCATTTCAAGCGTTGCTCGGGACGCTCGCGCCTTTGGTCGGCAGGCATACAGAAAATGGTTGGCACAAACGTGTCTGGGTTCGCTTCGGCAAGTGGCTGTTGCTCGGTCTGCAGTTTGCGCTCGCAGCCGACATCGTGCGCAGCGCGATCTCGCCGGAGTGGGAGCAGATCGGCCACTTGGCCGCGATTGCCGTGATCCGGACGTTCCTGAGCTATTTCTTGGAACGAGACCTCATGGAGCAGAGGCGCGAAGAGGTTGAAGGCGCCGCCGCCGGAACTCGATCATGAGAACTTGTACCTGAGCGACGCCACGCGAGGCACGCGATACGGACGATATCTTGAGCGTTCTCGTGGAGCACCTGACGCGACCGGGTAAGTGGGCCGATGAAATTTCGGGTATTCCTTCAGCCGCTCATGGCAGTGATCGTCGCGACCATCGATGGGATCAAGCGACGCCAAGGCCGGCAGGCCGCGCTTATTTCTGGGCGATCCTCTCGGATCCGCAGCACCGCGCCGAGTTGGCGAAGGACGGATGGAAAAGCGTCGGGCAGGTATTCCTTGTTCGCGATCGTTCTCGATGTCGTCTACCAAATTCTCGTGCTGCGCTTCGTGTATCCCGGCGAACTGATCCTCGTGGCGATCCTCCTCGCGATCCTGCCCTACTTGATCCTGCGCGGGCCGGTCAACCGTATCGCCCGCATGATGATGTGCGCCCAGCCGTCGTCGGCCTCCCATGCACGCGAGCTCCAAGAGCTCGAGCCGCCTCCCGCAGTCGAACCGTAGTCTTGCTTTGTCGGCATAATGGCGCCTCGACAAGAAGGAGAAGCTCATGCAGTACTCGATTCGGCTCTCGCGGACTCTCGCAATGACTGCGCTGATCGGCGCTGCCGCCACGTTGCCGACTCGCGGCGAAGCGGCCGGCGAGATCTATTGGTTCAGTCTGTTGACCGAGGATGCAGCCGCGGCAAGCACTTTCTACTCGGAGCTCTTCACGTGGGAGATACAGCCGAGCCCAACGGGCGCGCTCATGGCCGTGCGCAACGGGGTTCCGATCGCGGGTATCAGCCAGATCGAAGACCGCATTCCGACCGCGTCCGAGTCGATGTGGCTCGCCGCGATTACGGTCCGCGACCTGCAGGAGTCGGTCGCCGCGGCCAAGGTGCTAGGAGCCACGGTCCACGAAGAGATCACCGACCTGCCCGGCTGGGGCAGCTACGCTCTGATCCAGGACCCGCAGGGCGCACCCGTCTCGCTCGTGGTCCCCGAGCGCCCTCTCGGCGGCACGCAAGGCTATAGCGGCTGGCGCTGGGCAGAGCTGTGGACCCACGACGTCAACGGCGCCGCCGATTTCTATGCGAAGGTGATCGGCTACGAGCGCGAGGACGCGCAAGTCGGGGAGCAGCACTACACCGTATTCAGATCGGACGGCAAACGTAACGCCGGGTTGGTCGCTCTCGACCAACCGCAGGTCGCCGCGCGCTGGGCTCCCTACGTCGGCGTGTCGGATCTGCGCGGAATTCTCGTGCGCGTTTGGCAACTGAAAGGCAAAGTCTTGCGCGAGCCTTCCGAGATCGACTTCGAGGCGGCGGGCCAGAATCGCGTTGCGCTGATCACCGATCCCACCGGGGCCGCGATGTTTCTCTACCAGCTCGACGAGCAAGCGACGGCCGATCCCGGCGTCGCGGCGGTGACCTCTTCGCGATCGAGCTCCACCTCGCAACGCGCCGCGCCGCGCGATCTAACGGGACCCAACGTCTCGGTCAGCGTGTCCGTGGGTTATGGCTTTGGTCCGGGCTGGGGAGGAGCGTACCCCGCGATGGGCTACAGGGCGATGGGCCCCATTTACTAGCTGCGCGCAGCCATGGCCGCTGACACCCACACGAGCATCAGGCTGCTGACGTTCTCGCAGACCACTCTGCATGACTACGCGAGCGGGGACGTGGACGAGATTCTCTCGAAGGTCAATCGAGACGAGTGCGCGTGGATTCAGGTTGCGCGCCTGCACGACGTGACAACCACGACGAGAATCCTGGAATTCTTCGAGTTGCCGCTCTCGATAGCGGACCAAATCGAAGACTCGAGTCCGCTGGAGGCCGAAGCGGGGCCGGGTACATATCTGCTGAAGAAGTTTCGTTGCATCGTGCGGACCGAGCCAGCCGCAGGCGCCGCGGACGTCGAGGAACCGGCGGTGCTAATCAAGAAAGGCGAGACGGATGGGTTCCATGAGGCCGTCGGCACGATCATTCTCGGAAAGACGTTCCTCTTGTTGTTCGGAGACCGCTACATAGCGCAGCTTGCCGACAAAGCGAGGGCCGAACTCCTCAGCGGGAAGAGGACAATCCAGGGAGTCGACCACCTCCTGTATCGATTGCTCAGGGCTTTCTTTATCGACAATTACCTCGTGCTGTTCCGGCGTTTCTTCACACGTATCCAGGATACCGAAGAGGTTTTGCTGCGCGGCACCACCGATGCCGCCGTCTATCGAGACGTGATTCGCCTGCACAGAGAACTGAATCCTTTCGAAAGAAGCTTGCTGTACGCGACCGACTATGCCGAAATCCTGATTCACGAAACTCCGGACGTGCTTGGTGCTGATTTCGGCCACATAGCCAAGAACCTCGAGAGCGATGCCAACAGGCTCAAGAAGGAGTTTGGCGTCCTGTATGAGCGAAGCTCCGAGCTGATCCAAATGTACCGGGACAACGTCGACACGCAGCTCAACAACACGATGCGCACTCTGACGGTGGTCTCGACAATGTTCTTGCCCTTAGGGTTCATCACGGGTTTCTTTGGCATGAATGTCAGGGATATGCCCGCTGCGGGCTGGGGTCTACCGCTCGCGATCGGACTCATGATCACGTCGGTCCTCGGCGTTGTGATCTACGCGCGAAAGCGCAAGTGGTTCTAATCGGCGCGGGCGCAGCGCTATTCGGAGTCTTCGTCGAACCCGAGCACGGCGTCCTCGAACGGCTGATACGTCGCGTTGTCCATGCACATCAGCTCTTCGATCGTCCAATCCGTCTTGCGGTAAGTGCGTTGGAAAACCCACGGCGCCTTGAGCGCGATCGGGTCCTCGACGGTCATGTCGATCTGCAGCCTGCCCTGCTCGATCGACGTGGATACGCTCGATGAGTCGCATCTCCTCGCTGTGCGGCACTGCAATCCGATCGAGCCAGGTCTTGTCGTTGAAGCTCGTCGTCTCGACGACGAGCGTCTCGCCCTCCCAATGGCCGATCGAGTCGCCCATCCAAGAAGGCGAGAGATCCGTGCGATGCTCGCGGCCGTCGGTGTAGATCTGCCGGATCAGATGATCGTATTCGAACACCATGATCACGCGGCCCGGGAGCTGAATGATCTCCATCGGAAATGGATGCAGATAGATGCGCGGCGTGCCCGGTGGATAGCACTTGTAGGTGAGATCGTCCGTTTCGGCGACCGCCACGCCGCGTGGCCCACGCTGCGGCTTGCTCGCGTTGAAGCGCGCAAGCGCCCAGTCGGTCATCGGAGGTAGGTTCTGACTGAACGTGTAGATCGCCCATTCGGCGGTGCCGGGCGCGTTGACGTTCGTCCACACGCCGGTGAAATCCGCGCCGTGGTCGAGGCTCGGCGCCGATTGCGCGGCGACCGGCGACACGGCGGCCGCGAGTATTGTTGTTACGAGCAACGCGGCGGCGCTGGATCCAGGTTGCATACTATTGATCCCCGCCGATCAATGCCGCGCCGTGCGCATCGACGATCTTCGAGATGTCCATCGCGGGCGCGCCGTTCCTCGCGGGGTTGCCCGACATCGTGATCTTGTCGCCGGGCTTCAGGATGTCCTTGTGCCACTTCACGTCGGCACTGCCCTCCCGCGCCAAGCGGTTCGGGCTCGTGAGCTCGCCGGCCCATTCGACCTGCTTGCCGTCCTTGCCCGTCACGTTGATGTACACGAGCACGTGCGGATTCACGAAATGAAATTGCGTCACGGTGCCTTCTACCGTCACCGTCTTGTTCGGATCGAAGAGTCCGGCGCCATGGTGCGCAAACGCCGTCGTAGACGCGAGCAGCACTCCCATTGCGACAAAAAGCGCTATGTGTCTCATCGGCTCAACTCCCCTTTCGTGCTCAAGCGCATTCGATAGAGCGCAGTGCGCCCCGTGATGAACAGCGTGCGTCCGTCTTCGCCCCAGCCCACGTTGGTCAGCGCTTCGCCGACTTTGATCGTGCCTAAATGCGTGCCGTCGGGCGCAATGATCCACACGCCGTCGGGCCCCGTCGCAAACAGGTTGCCGGCGGAGTCCACCTTCATGCCGTCGGCGCCGCCCTCTCCCTGCACGCCCGTGATGTCATAGAACACGCGCGCGTTGGTGACGCCCTTGTCGTTCAAGTCATACGCCATCCAGCCCGTGACGGCGCCGCCGGAGTTTGCGACGTAGAGAATCGACTCGTCGGGCGAGAGCTCGATGCCGTTCGGCCGTTCCTGGTCCCCGGTGAGGAGCTCGAGCTTGCCGTTCGGGCGCAGCCGATAAACACCGCTGAAAGACAGCTCGCGCAGCGGGGAATCGGCCGTGCCCTCGAGGCCGAATGGAGGATCGGTGAAGTACACGGAGCCGTCCGAGCCGAACACCAGATCGTTCGGGCTATTCAGCCGCTTGCCGTCGTAGCGATCGGCGAGGACGGTCCGCGCTCCGTTCTTTTCAACGCGCGTGATCGAGCGGCTGCCGTACACGCAAACAACGAGACGGCCTTGCGCATCGAGGGCAATCCCGTTCGGGCCCGTTCCGCGAAGCCCCGTGCCCGGTCCGTCAAAAAACGGCTTGATGTAATCGCTCGCGCCGTCGGCTTGCGTCCATTGGTAAATCGCGTTGCCGCGCAGATCGGAATACAGAAGTCGCGCTTGGTCGCGAATCCACACCGGCCCTTCGAGGAACACAAAGCCTTCCGCGAGTTTCTCGATGCGCGCGTTCGTCGGGACCAACGCATCGAGGCGCGGGTCGCTGCGGAGAATGGAGCCTGCACCGCTATCGGGCGACGGCGCGGCCGGCTGGGCGGTCGCGGCCCACGGCAGCGCCGCACCGAGCGCGATCACGAAACCTAGGACACAGGCGATTTCCCGCATACCGGCCTCCCCTCCGCCAGCCGCTTGCCGGTTCACGCCGGCGCTTGGAAGTCCGGACCATGGTAGCGCCGAAGTCGGCGACCTCGCCAGTGAGCCGCGGGTGGTTCCCGCGGCCATGCAGGCTCCTGAACGTCAGTTGCCGAAGCGATACGAGAACTGCGCCCCGTAGCGCCTGCCGCGCTCGCGGATATTGCCAAACGCGTCGTACAGCGTCGGGTCCGCCGTCTTGTGCTGGAAGTCCGGCTGCGCCGCCGACCGTCACGCGCTCGTCGGTGAGATCGCGGCCGTAGAGCGCAACTTCCCAATTGCCGTCCATCGGCGCGAGCGCGACACGCAGGTCGATGCGCTCGAACGAGCCGACTTCGTTGCGCGGATCCTCGTTATCGTTGATCCAGTAGCCGTCGCTGAGACGCAGATTCGCGCCGATATGCAGCTCGTAGTTGGAGCCGACCGTCATGCGATAGTCCGGAGCCAAGCTCATCGACCACTGCGGATTGTAGGGCAAGGTCACACCGGCGCGATCCGCGCGGCACGGCGGCGGAACGCTCTTCGCTTCCAACGAATTGCAGGATGCACCGTCGTACTCGTCATACACGGCCTCGGTCGCGAGCGCGCCGGCAAAGCCGAGCGTGAACGCGTCCGATATCAACCAGCGACCGTCGAACTCGACTCCCTGCGTGTGCGCCTTGGCCGCGTTCGTCGTGATGAACCGGCCGATGGCGCTGATGAATACCGTAACTTGCAGGTCGGTGTATTCGGTGTAGTAGGCGGCCGTATTGAGCTCCAGACGATTGTCGAACAACCGGCTCTTCATGCCGATCTCGTAACCTTCGGCGTGCTCCGGCGCGAAGCTGAACGGATCGGGCAGACCGCCGCCGACCGGAGGCGACATGACGAAGCCGCCGTTCTTGAACGCTTCGGCGTACTTCACGTAGGTCATGACGTCGTCGTTCACGTCCCACTCGACGCCGACCTCCGGCAGGAAATCGTCGGCTTCGACCGTGCCCACGGCGGGGATGCCGCCGTTTTGCCCGACGGGGATCGGTTGGAACGGATTGAATGACGTCGCCGTCGGGCCGACCAGGAAGGCCGCCTCCGCGGGCAATCTGCCGTCCTTCTTCGCGTCCTGATAACGGCCGCCGAGATTGACGCGGAAGGACTCGGACACGTTCCAGGTCGACGCGAAGAACGCGCTCGCCCATTCCGAATCCTCGGTCAAGAGGCCGCCGAACCCCACGGCCCTCGCGCCGGCCGGTTGATAGCCGGCCGTGCCGAGCAGCCGCGGGAGATAGACGTCGATTCGAGATAGCAAGTCGTGCTGCTGAAAATAGGCCCCCACCATCCAGGAAAACGTCTGATCGAGGGCCGAGGTCAGACGAAACTCCTGGCCGAATTGCTCGAACTCCTCGAGCCGATGGTCGTTGAACACCGCGAACGAGCTGTCGTCGGGATCGAGCCAGTCTTCCTTGTCGTATTCGATGAGCGAGGTATCGGACGAGAACGTGAGGTCGCCGAGCTGCCAGTCCACGGCCGCGAGGAACGTGTCGGCTTGGAAGTCGCGGTCTTCCGGATAGTTGTACTCCGCGACGTTGTTGAGGCCATAAGCGATGGCCTCGATGCCCGCGACCGTACCGGACTGTGCTGTAGCCCCAATAGTTGGCGCTGCCCGGCGCCGCGCCGCTCGCCGCGTTGAGCGCATCGACGGTGGCGCGCGCGTCGAGGAAGCCGCCGGTACCGCGGCTGCCGTCGAGCACGTTGAGATTCGCGCCGTTGACGACCGCATCGAGCGCACACGGTGCCGGCAGCCCCGGCGCGATCGTGCCGTTCGCCCTGCTGAACTGCGGCCGCGTTTCGCAGACCGTGTACTCGCCCGCGCTGCCGCGCTGCCAGACGTCCTGATGCTCGTATTTAAAGGTGAAGTCGACGTTCTCGGTGGGCGTCCAGACGGCTGTGAGGCGCACCGCGCTGTTCTCTTTCACGCCCTGGGGGAGATTGCCGATGATCGACGTATACCCCGCATCGTCGAGCTCGTAGTAGCGTCCCGCAATGCGAATTCCGAACGTGTCGGAGATCGGCCCGCCGGCCGCCGCGTCGAACGACGTTTCCTCGTCGTTGCCGTAGGCAAGCGTGGCATTTCCTTCCCAGGCGTCTCCGGGCTTGCGGGTGATGACGTTGATTGCGCCCGCCGTGGCGCTCTGGCCAGCGAACGTGGGTTGCGGTCCACGCACGACCTCGACGCGCTCGAGATCGAATACCGCGCCCTGGCTCAAGTTGTCGCGTCCGTAGTAGACGCCGTCCGAGAACGCAGCCACGGCTTGCTCGAATGCTTCGTTACCGGTCGAGGTGCCGATGCCCCGGACGATGATGGCCTGGCCGGTGAACGCATCGCGCATGAACAGATTCGGGACGAAAAAGGCCATGTCCTCGACGTCGGAGAAACCGCCTTCGGCGATGACCTCGCCCGTCAGCGCGGTGACCGAGATCGGGACGTCCTGCAGACTTTGCTCGCGCCGCTGCGCCGTGACGAGAATTTCTTCGAGCCCTTGGCCGTCTTGTGCAAGAGCGCCGGCGGTTGGCAACAGCAGCAACGCAATCGCCGCCGACAACGGGCGATATTCTGTGGACTTCATGCTCCCCCCGATGGATATCGGGCACACGAAACGACGGCGCGTTGACCTCGCGTCCCTGGTCAGCGGTTTGATTCGATCTGTGCCGGTTTCTTGCGCCCTCTACCCGTTATTAACGACACTGGATGATCCCGCACCAAGAGTATCCGCGCCGGTTTGCGGTGTCGTATGTTTTCTGCTGTCACCCCTATGCCCCGAAAGCATAGAGCCGTGCGGCAGCCGTATGTTTCGCACGACTCGGGGGTCAGGCTCAGGGTCAGGCTCAGGGTCAGGCTCGGGGTCAGGCTCGGGGTCAGGCTCGGGGTCAGGCTCAGAGCCTGACCCCCCGGTTGGGTCGCGCGACTATTTCCCGATCCGGGAGTTTCTGCTATACCGGGCTCGCGTCTACCTGGCGACACCCTCGGCGGGAAGCATGCAGCGCTCCTCCCTGCTACTGATCGTCACCATCACGGTCGCAGCGACTCGCGGTGTACTTCGCGACCCGCGACGACTCCGCAGACGATCCTCACCGTCGTCCAGAGTGGCACGCCGGTACTCAGCACTTCCGGCGAACGACCGGCGCGCGAGCCGCAGCGGTTGAAGCTCGAAGACTTGATCGTGGGCTCGCTCGGCGTAGCCGAGCAAGCGGCGCTGTATCAGCTCGCAGCACAATCCGACCGAGGCGCCGTGCAATCGCTGATTCGTAAGGTCGCCGAGTACCCCGCGAGCGATGGGCGGCAGTTCGCGCTCGAGGTGCTTCTTGCGAGGCACGTCGAGATCGATGCTCGCGGTGCGGCGAGGCTCGCTGCCGATCTTGCGCTCGAGCCGGAGATCGTCGCGCCGCTTTATCGAACGTGGGCGCGGACCGACGTCGATGCCGCGTTGCTCGAATTGGGCACGCTCGATAACGCCGCCGTCGCGGCCATCGCGATCGAGGTGCTCAGCGTCATCGGCAACGACGAAAGCGGCATCGCGCGCATGCTCGCCGCGTTGCCGCAGTTGAGCGAGAACAGCTTCAGGTCCGAGGCGGCCGCAGCGAAAGCCGATGAAGACCCCGAAGGCGCCTTGGCAGACGTGCTGCAGCTGCAAAGCTCGCAGCGCTACGCGGCCCTCGCGCGCGTAGCTTCCGCCTGGGCGAAGCACGATGTTCACGAAGCGCTCCAGCACGCCGCGGCGATCGCCGATCGAGACATGCGCCGCAGCTTCGGTGCCGCATTGCTGCGGGAGTGGGCGAACATCGATCCCGATGCGATGCTCGACTACGTTTTGAAGCTCGATGAGTCGTCACAGCAAGAAGCGCTTGACGCGGGCGGCCTCCAGGCCTTCGCGTCCGTCGATCCGGCGCGCGCGCTCGAAGTTGCCGAAAAGCTCGACGGCAACCTCGCACAGATGATGCGGAACAGCGCGTTGATGAATTTGTCGAGCAGCGACCCGCTCGCGGCATTGCGGTACGCGGAGGACCTTGCTCCCGGTCCCGAGCGCGAGCAGGCGCTGAACGCGGCTGCGAGGGGCTATGCGCGCGAGGATCCAGAGGCCGCGCTCGCGTGGGTCCAGAGCCTGCAGCCACCCTCGCCGGGGCTGCTCGGGGCTGTGCTCACCACCCTCGCGCGCGAGGATCCCGATCGCGCGATCGACCTCGTGTTTGGGATGAGCTCGCTCAACGAACAGATGCCCGTTCTGCAAACGCTCGTCAGGAACCGCATGCTGAGCGCCGAGCGCACGGCAAGCATCGCAGACCGCCTCGCGGCGTCGCCGCGCCAGCGAGCGGCTCTGCAAACAGTCACGAACATCTGGGCGGAGCGCGAGCCCGAGGCTGCTTTGAGCTGGCTACTCGCGAACCCGGAGCGGGCGCCCTCGTCCAGCTTCGGGCACGCGGCCGGGGGGCTCGCGCGCGACGATCCCGACAAAGCGATCGCTTACATGAACCGCATTCCGAACGACGCGCGTGACAATTGGCTCAGCGGGCTTGCGGCGGGCTACGCGCAAAGCGATCCTCAAGCCGCCGCGAGCTGGATCGTCCAGCATCGAGGCCAACCGGGGTATGACGAAGCCGCCGCGCAGATCGCTCAACAGTCGGCGCGTTACGATCACCTCGGCGCCGCGGCGCTCTTGGGCACGATCGACATGCGGGCCGCGCCCGCCGGCGTGGCCGCGGCCGCCAACGTCGCAGCGCAGTGGTCGCGCGAGAATCCTCGCGCCGCGGCGGACTGGGCGCTCGATCTCAACCATGACGATGCGCGGACGCGCGCAGTCACGGCCGTCGCGGGACAATGGTCCTCGAAGGATGCGCCCGGCGCGCGCGCCTGGGCGCTCGGCTTGCCGTCCGGTCCGGCGCGCGACGCCGCGTTGCCGAGCGTGCTTGGCGCACTCGCGCTCGAGAACGGCGTCGTCGAGCAAACGCTGCTGAGCGCCTTCAGCAGCGACGCGGCGCAGCAGGAAGGCGTGAGCCGGGTCGTGATGAACCTCGTCGCAGCGCGATCCGCTCATCGCGCGCGAAATCGCCGACAATTACATCACGGATCCCGCGGTGCGGCAGCGAACCGACCGCGCGCTCGATCAAGCGCAGCAGGTAAGGGTCATGCCGCGGGGCATGTACTTCCCCGAGCGGTGAGCACGGCCTACTGCACACCGAACCGCTGGTTCTCGAGACAGACGAACTCGATGAGCTCTTGCTCCGGCATGATTCGCTGGTTCACGCGCACGGTCCAAGGCCGCGTGTATGCCTTCGGATCGTCGATCGTGATGTCGATCTCCATTCGCCCGTAGCTTGGACGGCGAAAGCGCTCCGTGACCTTCGCCGCGTCGGTCATCGGCGTGCCGAACACGTCGAGCCAACCGTCGTCGCGAAAGCCGGCGGTTTCGACGACGAGGGTGTCGCCTTCCCAGCGGCCGACGGAATAGCCGTACCACCAGGGATGTACATCGGGGCCCGGCGGTCCCCGTCCGTCCGTGAAAATCTGGCGGATGCCCATGCTCGCCTCGTACAAGATCACGATCAGCCCGGGCGTCTGGATGACCTTGCGCGGCGCGCCTTGCGTATGGAACTGCATGAGACCCATCGGCAAGCAATGCGCTTCCGGGTTGTCCTTGGCGTTGGCTTCGCGGCGCGCCTTGAACAGCTCTTCGGCGTCAGGCTTGAGCGGCAAACCGTCCTTGATGTTTTGCGCGACGTTCAGGAAGCCCGCGACCGGCGGGCCGTCCGTCGGCTCCGGCGTCGGCGAGCTCACCTGCGCCGCGAGCATTCGCGCCTTGCCACACGCCGGAGAGATCCGGCTTGCCGTCGGCGGTGCGCGGGGCCGCGGCGTCCAAGTCGGGCGCGCCGTCGGCGGTGCGCGGAATGCTTAGGCTGGGCTGATTTGGCCACTGAGCGAGCGTCGCATTCGCAACAAGCAAGCCGCTGCCAACTGCCACTATCTGGGCACGAACACGCGCGAGCACTTTCATCGTGGACGCCATTCTTACGCGAACGCGCGCGATTGACGCAAGTTTGCGCCAGGTGCTACGGTCGCACACATGGCAATGACACCCGCACAATGGCTCGAAGGCTATCGCAAAGCGTGGGTCGAGCGTGACCCGGACGCCGCCGCAGCGTTGTTCACCGAAGACGCAACGTACGGCGAGCAGCCGTACCAAAACGCCTTCGTCGGAAGCAAAGGGGTGCGCGAGTATTGGGCCCGCGTGACCGCGACTCAGGACAAAGTCGAGATCAAGTACGGCACGCCGATCACCGTCGGCAACCGCACTGCCGTCGAGTGGTGGACAACCCTCACGAATGGCGGAGTTCCGATCACGCTCGCAGGCGCCTTCATTCTCACGTTCGATGCCAACGGACTGTGCCGCACGCTGCGCGAATACTGGCAGTTCACGGAAGGAACGAAGAGCCCGATTGCGGGCTGGGGCAAGTAGCCCGCTACGCGCCGCGCTCTTGCGCCGATCGAAGCTGCGCTTCGAGCACCTCGCGAAGCGTTTGCGCCGGACGCCCTGTGAGCTCGGCGACGTTCTCACTGCAGCTCGCCATGTAGCCCTCGCGAATCGACCGCCCGAACGAAGCCACGAGCTCCGCCCCGTAGCGCATGTGCGCGTCGCGCTCGCCCGTGCCGACGAGGCCGGCGATGAACGCCGCGTCGTCGAGCGCGACGGCTTCGACTTTGCGACCGCCGAGGTCGCTGTAGAGCTCTGCAAGCTCGGATGCGCTTGCCATGTTCTTCGGGCCCGTGACTTCGTAGACGGACCCTGCGTGCCCTTCCGTGGTCAACACTGTCGCAGCAACGGCCGCGCAATCCTCGCGCGCGACGTATGCGACTCGCCCGTCACCGCGGTTGTGCACGAAGGAACCGGTCTCGATCGCGCGCGCCGCCTCCGGCATCTGAAAATCGGCATACAAGCTATTGCGCAGG
Source organism: uncultured Gammaproteobacteria bacterium (assembly GCA_963744305.1). Taxonomy (GTDB): domain Bacteria; phylum Pseudomonadota; class Gammaproteobacteria; order Steroidobacterales; family Rariloculaceae; genus FEN-1219. The sequence continues at coordinate 77,514 of CAVUTF010000039.1, read as the reverse complement.
ATCGTGAACTGAAGACCGCTGTTCGCGAGCGCGGTTTCCGTGAAGTGATGGCTCGGCGCGATGACGGCAGGGTTCGGCGGCTGCGGCGAGACGACGGACGTGTAGATGACGTGCCCGATGCGCGCCTCGATTGCAGCCTCGATGGCAGCCGCGTGCTGTTCGCTGCGTCGCGCGAGATCCGTCGTGCTGATGAGCAACAGAGCGTTCGCCGCCCGCGAACGCCGCGCGCAAACTCTCCGGGACCGAAAGTCTCCGAAGCGCACGCTCACGCCGCGCGCCGCGAAGTCGTCGAGCGCAGCCGGGGTGCGCGTGACGAGAATCAGCTGATTCGGTGCGCACCTCTCGAGCGCGAGCTCCGCCGTGCGGCGACCGAGCTTGCCCGAAGCGCCTGTGACCACGAGTCGCATCACGCTATCTCTCTGCCATTGAGCTTCCGGGCCTTAAGGTTATCATTCTTGCCGCAGCGGGTATCGCGGGAGCGCGCATGAACGGCAGGTCCTTCGCACTGGCAACGGCACTCGCGCTGGGAGCAGCCGGACCGGCGATAGCTCATCATTCGTTCTCGGCGGAATACGATCGCGAAAAGCCGGTCACGCTCACGGGCACCGTGACGAAGCTCGAGTGGACCAATCCGCACGCGCGCATCTACATCGACGTCAAGGACGAGACCGGCAACGTCGTGAACTGGGACTGCGAGCTCGGCCCGCCGAACGGGCTCATGCGGCAAGGCTGGAACCGCAACTCGCTGCAGCAGGGACAGGTCGTCACGATCAACGGATTTCTGTCGAAGCTGAAGCCCAATATCGCGAACGCGCGGTCCGTGCATCTGCCGGACGGCCGCCAAGTGTTCGCGGGCTCATCGTTCGACACGGGAGTCCGCAAGCGAAGAGGAACAGCCAAAATGATGGCGAGAGCGTTGGCGAAATGCGGGCTGGGGCTCGTGATCGCTGCATGCGTCGCGACGTCTTCGAGCGCCCAAAGGAACGAAGCGTCGGCGGCGGCGCAAGAGCAAGCCGCGCTGCCGCAGGCGCAGCTCGAATTGCCGCCGCGGGATTTCAAGACGGCGGAGGAGCACTACCAGTACTTGCTCGAGAAGGCCAACGGCGGCACGAAGCACACGATGGCCACGATCCCCGTTTGGGACGGACTCTGGGGCAGCGGCAACAACACGATGCCTGCGATCTTCCTCGTGGACGGCACGCTCGCGACCGCTTGGGCGCCCGGCGCCAAAGTGCAAGGAAGGCGTCTTGACGCCGCGCGTACGAGCAGCAGTTCAAAGAACGCCGCGCGGAGATCGAGGAATACGGCCAACAGCGTTACGACCGCCTCACCGCTTGCGAATACGCCGGCGTTCCGCGGTGGCTCTGGGAGCCGTATATCAAGGAGTTCGTCAACATGCCGCACCAGACATGGATGATGAACGATTTCATGAACGAGACGCGCCGCATCTACATCGGCGCGGAGCACATCAACACGGAGGGCAAGCATTTCGCTACTCGGCGACAGCATCGGCTTCTGGGATCGCGACAAGCTCGTGATTTGGACGAAATGGGTAAACCCCGCGGACTACGTGCGCGGCATGCCATTGACCAGCAACCAGTTCGAGATGGTCGAAACCTGGCAGGAAAAAACCGACTCGGCCGGGCGCCATTTGATCACGCAAGTGACCTTCTACGATCCGCTGGGTCTCAACAAGCCGCAGTCGGCCGTCTATACGCACGATGCCCGCCCCGATCTCAAAGATGCCGGAGTGCGCATCCGCGATTGGGAATGCACGACGAGCAGCAACTCCTACAAGGACGAGGACGGCAACACGCAGTTCTATTTGCCCGGCGATCCGGAATACAAGGATCCGCGCGGCTTCACCGATTTCCCAGAGATTCCGGGCCAGTCGCTGAACCCGATCTTCGACGCCGGCGGGCAGTAGACGAAGGAACTACGAATGAGAAAGCAGGTATTCGCAATCGCCGCCGCGTCATTGGCTGCCGCGCTCGGCTCCGACCGACGCCGGCCTCGGCTCATCATTCCTTCGCGATGTTCAACTTGACTGAGCACAAGCTGATCGAAGGCGTCGTCACAGAGTGGAACTACAACAACCCGCACAGCTGGCTGCACATCGAGGGACTCGACGAGAACGGCGAGACGAAGACGTGGAGCTTCGAAGGGGCCGCGATGGTCCACGCGGCGCGCCAAGGCGTGAACGGCAACACGTTTCGCGAAGGGCGAGCACGTCAAGGTCGTCATGAGCCCGCTGCGCGACGGCCGCACGGCCGGCGCGATGTGCTTCGTCGTGAAGGAAGACGGAACGACAGCGCGGCCGAACGACGGCGTCTGCAACTCCGTCGAGGTCATCGAGACTTGGCAGTCGAACGGCTGGATCGAGAAAGGCAAGCACCTCGACGCGCATCCGTCGGGCCGCTGAGCGGCTACGTCCGCATCAAGCCGCGAGCGGACGCGTAGCGGGTTCCCTGTAGACCCAAGCGCCCGCAACCGCGGCAACGATGTACTCGGCCAGGAACTGCACCGTCCACCACAGCAGCAGGTCGCTCGGGTAGAGGCCGAGCATCTGATAGCCGATCAACGTCGGCACGCCGCCGCCGAGAGCCATCGCGACGGCCACTATCACCGCAGTCTTCACACCCGCGCCGAACCGCGGCCGGGCCGCGGCGTAGAGGAAAATCAACACGAGGCCGTTCAACAGACTGATCACGACCGCCCACAGCAACGTGGATGCCTCCATCTCCATCGTGATGTTCCGTGCGGCCAACGCCTGCGTGACTCTGTCGACGTATAGCGAGCTCAGCGCGCCCTCGAGCACGAAGATCACGATCGCAGCGACGAGGCCGCCGGCAAGCCAGCGGCCGACATTGATGCCCGACATTGCGATACCCCTTTTTCGAGAAGGCGCGTTCGGTGTTCCGAACGCGCCCATCCTAGACCGACTACCGAGAATCAGAAGTTGAAGCGGATGTTGAAGCCCCACTCACGCGGCGGTGCGACGTTGCCCGATTCCCTGCCGGAGTTCGCGAGCAACGAGAGCTTGCCCCAATAGTAATACTCGTCCGTCAGGTTGAGCGCGTACGCGGAAAACGCCCACTGAGTGCCGGGAGCCTCCCACGTGACACGCGCGTTGATGAGACTGTATGCCGGCTGCCGTCCATCCTGTGGGTTCACGATTCCCGCCGTGGGATTCGTCGCGAACCAGATGTCGTCCTGCCAGGTCCAGTCCAGGCGCGGCGTGAGCATCGCGCCGCGGTTACCCACGGTGAACGCGTACTGGATGCCAAAACCCGTGTTCCACTTGGGCGTGCGCGGCGAATACATGACGTCGCCGCGGATCGACGGCATCCGGGGCGGTGTCCGGAACATAGATGAATAGGCCTACCGACGTGCCGAGATCGGTGACCAAGTAGTCCTGGTAACCGAGCGAGCCTTGGATGCGCAGATTGTCGATCGGCTCCCACATCGCCTCGAGCTCGACGCCTTTGTTGCGCGATTCGCCCGTGTTCACCGTACGGAACCACGCGACGCGGGTCGGATCGCACGGCGCGCATTCCTGCGTGGGCTGCTGCTTGTCGGTGTTCTCCATGTAGTAGATGTCCGCGTTCAGGCGCAGCCGCCCATCGAACAAATCGGTTTTGGCGCCGATCTCGAAGCTGTCGACGAACTCCGGTTGCAAACGCCGCGACTTGCAACGAGTTCGCCGGTCGCGGACCGAAACCGCCCCCGCGGAAGCCGGTCGAGAGCGCGGCGTAGGTCATGACGTTCTCGTTCCATCGGTAGTCGACGCTGATTTTCGGCGACCACTCCTCGGACTCCGCCACGACGATCGTATGCGGAATCAGCACGTACTGCGGGAGGCCAACGCCCGGCGGCGCGGTGTTGCCCGTCACGCGAAAGATGTCGGACACCTTCTCGTCGTCGGTGTAGCGCAAGCCGCCGGACACAGCCAGCTTCTCCGTCAGCTGCCAGTCGAAATGCGAAAACACGGCGTAGTTATTGAGGTCCTGCTCGTCCTTGTGGTCGGTGAAGCTCGACGTGTACGCGTAACCGTTGTTGTAACCCTGATTCGAATCGTACGCGTCGTAGTAGTACACGCCCGTCGTCCAGTCGACGTTGCCGCCCTGCGTGGTGCCGTTCAGCGTGAGCTCCTGCGTGAACTGCTCGTGCTTCGACGTATCCCATGTGACCGTTTGCGGAAACGGCGTGCCGTCGGAATCGCGCCCGAACGAGTTGTCGAACTCGCGGTACGACGTCGTCGACTTGAAGCTCAGGCGGTCGGTCAAGTCCCAGTCGACCGTGGTCTGCAGCCCCCAGTGCGTGAGCTCTTGCACGTTCGGCGTGAAGCGTCCGGTGAGCGGGTCGAGACCGAAACGGTGGTAGCTCGTGTAGGAGTCATTCGGCGTTTGGAAGCGCCCGTCGAACTGTCCGCCGCTGTTAGGAATGCCGGGCACGGGGCCGCCGAATACGGGCACCGCGACATTCGTGTTCCAGCTGGCGACGCTTCCCGCGACGCCCGCCGGGACGCCGTCGGTCGTGCGCAGCTGAACCGCGTACTTGTCGCTCGGCCCCTCCTGGTCCATGTATGTGAGGTCGGTGATCACGTTCACTTCGACGGTGTCCGAAGCAAGGAACCGCAGCGCCACGCGACCCGACTGCACGTTCTCGCCGCCGAGCTGATCGATGACACAGCCGCGGTCGTCCGTCTTACCGAGCACGCTGCCGAGAGCCACACCGCCGATCGCCGGATGGGTGGTGAGCGCGGTGCTCAACTCCGTGGCCGGAGTAAAAACGCCGGCGGTGATGCCGGCGCCGCCGAGCCCGAGCGATCCCGCCCCATTGACGCATTCGTAGTCGAGAATGTCGAAGTACCCGTCTTGCGTCTTCGACGACGCCGCTAGGCGCACGAACACTTTGTCCTCGACGAGCGCGAAGTCGTGCGAGCCGCGCACTGACAGTCGATCGCGCGAGCCGCCGCCGATGTCCACGTAGCCGCCCTCGCCTTGCGGTTTCGTCGAGATGATGCGCACGGCGCCGCCGAGCGTGTTCTTGCCGAACAACGTGCCTTGCGGACCGCGCAGCACCTCCACTCGCTCGACATCGAGCAGATCGAGCACCGCGCCTTGCGGGCGGCCGTGGTACACATCGTCGATGTAGATCGGCACCCCAGGTTCGAACGACAACGAGTTGTCGCCGAGACCGATGCCGCGAATGAATGCCGCGGCCGTAGAGCCCCAGCCGGCGCCGAGCGGCGCGATGACGGCGTTCGGCACGAACGCGTCGAGATCGAGCGTGCTCGTCGCCGAGCGCGAGTTGAGCAAATCGCCGGTGATGGCCGTGATTGCGAGTGGCGTCTGCTGGAGATTCTCCTCGCGGAATCGCGCCGTGACGAGTATCTCTTCGAGCGGCTCCTGCGCGATCGCACCTTCCGGAAACACTCCGGCACACAGCGACAATCCTGCGGCGCCAAATAGAACTCTACGAATAGCGGTGTGCAGCCGGTGTCCCGGTTGCGCTGCATGCAACACGTTAGTGGATCTCATTCCCCCTCTCCCCTTTGATTGCTGTCTTTCGTGGGGGCTCGAGCATCCGGACGCAGGCTCATAAGCAGCGTGCCGGACTGCTCAAACCTACTGGAACGCGCTCACATTAACAAAAAACCGTCGCGGCTATAAGACCTTTTGAAGTCGGGTCTCAGAGCGCGCCTCAGGGACTCGGTGGCAGCGAAGCAACATACGCAGACAAGTTCAGAATGTCGTCCGCGGTCATGTTCGCGACGACTTGCGTCATCAGCGGCGCCCAAACGCCTCGCCGAGCTCCGAGCTTGAAGTCGACGAGCTGCCGCGCCGTATAGCTCGGCGAGCGGCCGCGCAAGCTCGGCACCACGGCCAAACCGTTCAGATTCTCGCCGTGACAAACCGTGCAGGCAGTGATCTTGCCGTTGCCCGTCTTGACGAGCGCTGCGCCGCTTGCGACCGCACCCGTGGCACATACGCAGTGAAGCCGGAGCGCGGATTGCGCAGCAGCTCGGTGTGCTCGGTATTCTTCGGCGACTCCACGATGCGGCGACCCAGCGGCTCCATTCCCGCTCCCGCGCCCTCGAGCCGCAAGTGCATGCCGCCCAGCACGCGCGTCTTCGGAACCATCTCGGTCTCGATCACTTCGATCCACGGCGTCCATGGCATCGAGCTGAAATAGGCGGCCGATTGCTCGATCTCCTCGTCCGTCATCTGGACCGCAAAGCCGACCATGAGCTCCGTGTTGGCCTTCAAGGGCTCGGCACTGTGGCGCAAGCCGTTCTTGAAGTCGTAGAGCTGCTGGATGAAATACTCTTTCGGCAGACCGACGACGCCGGAATTCTCGGGTCGGCCTTTACCGTTCGGGTAGTGGCACAGCGCAGCATGCCCACACGGCTGCGGCCTCGCGCCCGACGGCGACAATCGGCGGCATGCTCGGGTGATCGCCGGGAAACCAATCGGCCGGTCCCATCCGGTTGCGGATCTGGTCGAGCGTGAACGAGCGCTCCGCGCCCGGCAGCGTGTGCAGCGTGCCGTCGTCAACCGGGGCGGCCGGCGCCGGCCCCGGTGTGATCGCGTAAGCCCAGGCGAGCTCCTGGAGCAGATTTTGCGCGGAGGCTGTCGCCGCCGGCACGGACGACAACGCGAAAGTCAGGATCAGGGACAGGCGCGGCGTGCTGGCCGCAAACGCGGTTGTCGGTTGGATAACGTTCATTCGCGGGCCCGTTGTTCTTGTTGTTCGGGCGACGATAGCACGTGGTCCCGCGGCTAGAACAGCGTTCCCGTGCGCGCCCGCGCGGGGCGATGCTCGGCCTCGTGCGCAAGCAACGCGCGCTTGAGCGGCAGCCCGCCGCCGTAGCCGGTCAAGCTGCCGTCCGCGCCGATTACTCGATGACACGGCACGATCAGCGCGATCGGATTCGCTGCGTTCGCGGCGCCGACGCCGCGCGCGGCTTCGGGTTGACCGATCGCTTTAGCGATCTCGCCGTAGCTGCGAGTCTCGCCGTACGGAATGTCCATCAGGGCTTCCCAAACCGCGCGCTGAAAATCCGTGCCGTGCGCGGCGCGCTCGATCACGAACTCTGTGCGTTCGCCTGCGCAATATTCTTCGACCTGCCGACGCACGTCGGCGATCGCCCCTTCGTCGCGCACTGCATCGCGATCGACTGCCGCCGCGCCTGCCGCGGAGAGGTTGAATCGGACGAGCCTCTCCTTCCCATCGACCCATGCGGCAAATGTTGCGAAGCGCGTGGCGATCGTGCCCCAGCGGTGTCGTGGTTCGCTCATGCAGCGTCCTTCAAGCTCGACCACAGATGAAATGTCGCGATGCTGCGGAACGGCGCGAACGGCCGCATCAACACGTCGACCTCGGCAGGACCGGGGCGCTTTTCGGCTCCCGTGTAGCGCTGCAGCGCTGCAGCGAGCGCCACGTCGCCGACGGGCGCGCAATCGGCCAACCCGGCGCCGCGCATCAGCGTGTACCGCGCCGTCCACGGGCCAATGCCCCGCAAGCGGAGCAAGCTGCGCTCGGCGGCCACTGCGGACGACTCCGCCAAGGCTTCCGCGTCGAGCTCGCCGGACGCAACGGCCTGCGCCGCGCCGATCAGATATTCCGCTTTCGAGCGCGAGAACCGCCGGCTCGTGAGATCGGCGAGCGAAATCTCCGCGACGCGCGCCGCGCTCGGGTGCGCGCGCATGCCTTGCACCGGCTCGCCTGCGAGCGCAAGAACCTCGCGGCGCAACGCGCTCGCGAAACGGACGTTGATTTGCTGCCCGATGATCGCCCAGCACAGACCGTCGAAAACGGTCGGCGTGAGCGGCAAGCGCAAGCCGCGGCGCCGCGCGAGCAGCGCGGCCATGCGCGGATCGCGGCCGGCGCGCGTTTCGAACGGCGCAATGTCGAGCGTGAGGCCTAGCATGCGCAGCGCCGCCGAGTGCATCGCCTCGATGCTGCGCGGACCGAGCTTCGAATCCGCATGAATCCGGCACCACGCCGCTTGCGGCTCGAGCGATATCTCGAGCACGACCGCGCCGTCCTCGGTCATAAGCGCCTTGAAGATCGTTGACCCGTCGACGCGCTCGCACGGGCTCGCGGGATCGCGCGCGTGATACGCGAGGATTTCTCGCGCGCGGTAGCCGGCCGGCAACTGCAGCAGAAACACGGACGCGCCGTTCAAGCCGCGATAGGCGCCGGGCGTCATCCGGGTCGCCGCGAGGAATTGCCGGTGAAACGCCGATTCGCTTTCGAAGCCGGCCGAGAAGCCCACGTCGACCACGCGCTCTTCCGTGAGCAGAAGCGCCCGGCAAGCCGAACGCACGCGCTCGCGCTTGAGCCACGCCGCCGGGGTCATGTGCGCCTGCACGCGCATGAGGTCGTTGAGCTTGGTTTGGCTCACGCCGCAGCCGCGCGCGAGCGCCGCCGCGTCGGGGACACGCGCGGGCTCGGTGCGCACGCGCACGGCGAGCGCGTCGAACAATGCGATGTCGCTGTCTTCGCCGCGATAAAAAAGATCGGGCCGGCAGCGCTTGCAAGGCCGAAGTCCGGCCGCGCGCGCCTCGTCTTCCGTCCTGAACGTGCGCGCGTTGTGCGCGTGCGGCGGCCGGGCGCCGCACGACGGCAGGCAGTAGATGCCGGTGGTCAGCACACCGACGACGAACTTGCCGTCGAATTTGCCGGCGCGCGCCGCGGCTCGGTCCCAGCTGAAAGGCTTCGGCAACATGCGGTGAATGGTAGCTCGGTCGTCGGGGTTGCGGCGCCTCCCGTTTCGCCCGTTCGATGTTGCGGGTGGCGAGCGACGGGGCGTGGGGCGACGAGGCGCTCATGTGTTCCGTGCTTCCGCGCGGCGGCCGTAACGATCCGTGCCGATAGCCAGGGGCGTGGGGCCAGGTGTGCCAGTCGACATTGGGCAGCGCGGAGCGTGCGGCGTGCCATTCGGTTGGTCCTCGCGAGATTCTCGGCCCCACGGAGCGGGCCGCCGCACGGAATCCCAAAACACACGAGCACCTCATCGCCACTCCTCGCCCGCGCGCGCCGAGATGTCTGATGCGAAGAGTGGCAGCATCACGGTTCGCTCCGCGACTGCCGCATGCGACGCTGCGACGTGGTTCTTGCCACCCAGCGAGCGAAGCGATGCGCGGAGCGGGCGCGCGCAGCGGAGAAATCGCGGGGATGGGTGGTTGTGCTCGGCGCGTGGCCGGCGGCGCCCAACCACGTGGGGCCACAAATCCCGCGCCTCCGCTTGGAATGGCAGACCGTTCGCACTCGCGATGCCGAATGTCGACCGGCACACCTGGCCCCACATCGCCTGCAACTGGCAGCGCGCGCCTTCAGGCGCCGCCGGCCACGCGCCGAGCATGACCACCCGTCGCCGTGCCGCCACCCGCACGCCCGCCCGCCGTCTTCGCGTTTGTGAAGCAGTTCCGATAGCGGGCGTCGCGGAGCGATCGTTATGCTGCCGCTTGCCATGGCAGCTCGCAGACGTTCATTCACGTTCAGTTCGCCGTTCCGACGCGCGCGGCGGCTACGCGTAACGTGGCGCGTGGTCGGGTGGTGGCACTCGCTGCGTTTCCATTGGCAGACGTGGGACAAGGGACACTTGCTGTTCGCGTTGGCGTCGATCGTGCCGCTCGCCGCGGTCGCCGGCATGGCGCGGTTTGCTTACGTCGACCACATGGAGAACCAGGCCGAGCGGCAGCGACTCGCCGAGATCACGTGCTTGGCCGAGAACATCTACCACGAGGCCAGGGGTGAGCCGCTCGCCGGTCAATACGCGGTTGCCGAAGTCACGCTGAACCGCGTCGCGTCGCCGCTATTCCCCGAGACGATTTGTGCGGTCGTGCACCAGAAGGCCTGGGATCCGCTGCGTAAACGGTACGTCGGCGCGTTCTCCTGGACGGAGATCGAGGACAGACGCAAGCCGCGGGGCCGCGCATGGGAGCGCGCGCTAGCGGCAGCGACCGCGGTCTACGATAAGGAAGTGACGCCGGCAGTCGACGGAGCGCTGTTCTACCACGCGTCCTACATGGAGCCGTCCTGGGCACGGACGAAGCAACAGGTCGCGCAGATCGGCACGCACATCTTCTATAGATAGCGCCGCAAAGCGGCTTTGGCTTACGGCTCGTCGCGGCGTTGCTGCGGCGCCGGGGCGGCGACGGCGCCGCCTTTGCTGCCCATCAAGCGATCCACGAGCCTGCTCACATGCCGCGGCGAGCGCGTTTTCCGTGCGAGGATCGAGTAGACCGTCGGCACGGCGAGCAGCGTGAGAAACACCGAAACCAACATTCCGTAGAACACCACGATCCCGATCGGCCGGCGTTGCTCGGACCCCGCACCCGTCGCAAGCAACAACGGCAGCGACCCGCACGCAGTGCAGAGGCTCGTCATCAACACGGGACGCAGCCGCGTGACGGCCGCTTCCACGATCGCGTCCGTGAACTCCACGCCACGATCGCGCAGCTGGTTCGCGAACTCCACGATCAGCACGCCGTTCTTCGCCGCGATGCCGATCAGCATGATCACCGCAATCTGGCTGAAGATGTTGATCGTGAGGCCGTAGAGCTTCAGACCGAGCACGGCGCCGAGCAGCGCTAGCGGCACCGTGACCATGATGATGATCGGATGCACGAAGCTCTCGAATTGTGCCGCAAGCACGAGATAGACGACGGCGAGCGCGAGCAGGAACGTGAAATACAGCTGTTGGCCGGTGCGCGTGAACTCGGCAGACTCACCGTCAAACATCAGCACGGCCTCAGCCGGCAGCTCGCGCTGAACGGTGTCCTCGAACCACTGCACTGCCTCGCCCAGCGTGTATCCGGGAGCCAAGTCGGCGGAAACCTTGATCGCGCGCAAGCGGTCGAACCGCGACAGCTGCATCGTGCCGGAGGTTTCCTCGATACGGACGACGCTCGACAGCGGAATCAGCTGATCCGTGCGCGTCGAGCGCACGCGGATATTCGTGAGATCGGTGCTCGTCTCGCGAATGTCGTCGCGGCCTTGCAGGATCACGTTGTACTCGCGGCCGCGGTTCACGAACGTGGTGACGATGCGCGAACCGAGGACGGTCTCGAGCGTCCGGCCGACGACCTCCAACGACACACCGAGGTCGGCTGAACGGTTCCGATCCACAGACACGCGCATCTGCGGCTTGCGCTCTTTGAAATTCGTGTCGACGTTGACGAGCCCAGGATTGCCCTCCGCGAGCAGCACCAGCTGGCCCGCCCAGACAGCCAAGCGCTCGTAGTCGGGGCCGCCGATGACGGCTTGCACCGGCCGCTGTCCTCCGCCGCCGCCGGCACCGCCGCCGCCGCCGCGGCGGCCGAGGGTGCCCTGCTGACCCGTGGTGGCACGGACGCCCGGAAGCTTGCGGGCCTCCACGAGGAGGGCATCCGCGACATCTTGCACGGACCTCTCGCGTTCCTCCCACGGTTTCATGATGAAGAACGCGCGAGCGTTGTTCACGTCTCCGGTGCGATCGTTACCGCCTTGACTCGGCACGCGCAGCAGGAATCGCTCGATGTCGCCCTTTCTCCATCTCTTTGAACGCAATCGCCTCGAGCTCGCGAGCGTAGCGGTCCATGTACTCGAAGCTCGCTCCCTCCGGGCCTTCGAGTGCGACAAAGCCGCGCCCGACGTCGGCGCGCGGCGTGAACTCCGCGGGCACCGTCCGGAATGTAACCACCGCGACCGCGATGAGCCCGCCGAGAACGGTCAGCACGAGCCACGGGTGGACCACGACCCTACGAAGCGTCCGCTCATAGAACGCGGCGAAGCGTTTGAACAACTCGTCGGTGGTCTCCGCGAAGCGGTTACTGCGCCCTTTGTCGTCCGGCAGCTTCGACGCAAGCATTGGCGTCAGCGTGAGCGCAATCAGCGCCGACAACAGCACCGACGCCGCCAGCGTGAAGCCGAACTCGCGGAACAGCCGCCCGAGATCCCCCGGCAGGAACGAGATCGGCACGAATACCGAGGCGAGCGTAAGGGTCGTGGCGATGACGGCGAAGCCGATTTCGCGCGAACCTGTGATCGCGGCAACGAGCGGCGGCTCGCCGAGCTCGTTGCGTCGATGCACGTTCTCGAGCACGACGATCGCGTCGTCGACGACCAGACCGATCGCGAGCACGAGACCGAGCAAGGTCAGCACGTTCACCGAATAGCCGAGGGCGTACATGACGGTGAGCGCCGCAACGATCGACACCGGAATCGTGACGGCGGGAATCAGCGTCGTGCGCAAATTGCCGAGAAAGATATAGATTACGGTGAGCACGGAAACGAGCGCGAACCCGACGGCAATCAAGACCTCGCGCAACGCGGCTTCGATCGGCACCGCGTTGTCGACGCTGACGTTGAGCACCGCATCCGCGGGAAGGCTCGACTGCATCCGCGCCACTTCCTCGCGCGCGCCGCGCGCGATGTCGAGCGTATTACCCTTCGATTGCGCTTCGACCTGCAGCATGATTCCGGCGCGCCCGTTCAAGCGCGTGTACGACCGCTCGTTCTCGGCGGCGATCTGAACCTCGGCCACCTCTCCGAGGCGCACGAGGTGGCCGCCCGTTGCCGCGCGCGATCACGAGATCGCGGAAATCCTGCTCGGTCTCGAGGCCGACCATCGTGCGCAGCGAAAACTCGCGCGTGCGCGACTCGAGCCGGCCCGCCGGGAGCTCGACGTTTTCGCGGCGCAGGGCTTCCTCGATATCGGTCACGGTCAACTGGCGCGCGGCGAGCGCCTGGCGGTCGATCCAGATCCGCATCGAGTAGCGCCGGCCGCCGTTGATGCTCACGCGCGCAACGCCCGGAACCGTCGAAAGCCGATCGACGAGATTGCGCTCGGCGTAGTCCGTGAGCTCGAGCATCGACATCGAATCGGAGGTGAACGCGACGGTCACGACGGCTTCGGCGCCGGCATCCGCCTTCACGATCTGCGGCGGATCGGCTTCGGTCGGCAGCCTGCTCGCAACGCGCGCGATGCGATCGCGCACGTCGTTCGCCGCGGCGTCGACGTCGCGGTTCACGTCGAACTCGATGCGGACCTGGGACCGCTCATCCGGCGCTGTCGGACTCGATCTTGAGAATGCCCTCGATGCCGGCGATCGAGTCCTCGATGGACTGCGTGATCTTCGTTTCGATGACCTGCGCCGATGCGCCGCGTATAGTTGGTCGTGATCGAGACCACCGGCCGCTCTATGTCCGGATACTCGCGCACCGACAAACGCTGCAGCGATACGAGCCCGAAGATCACCAGCAGCAGGCTGATCACCGTCGCGAAGACGGGACGGCGAACCGAAACTTCCGAGATCAGCATCCGCGGTCCTAGCTGGAGCTTCCGTCCGTGCGCGACTCCTCGACGGCCGTGCCGTCGCGCACGTGCTGCGTACCCTCGATCACCACGCGCTCGTTCTCCTGCAAGCCCTCGACGATCTCAACGTCGCCGGGACGCCGCTTCCCTGTGTGCACCTCGCGGCGCGCCACGGTGTTGTCGTGAACCACGAAGACGTACGTGCGGCCCTGCTCGGGAACGATCGCTTCCTCGGGCACGAGCAGCGCTGGGGCCATCTCTCCCTGCAAGGTCACGGTCATGAACATGCCCTGACGCAGCAGATTGTCGCGATTCTGGAGCTCCGCGCGCACGGCGATCGTGCGCGTGACAGGATCCACTCTGGAGTCGAGATTCGTGACCTGTCCTGTGAACGTGCGATCGGGCAATCCGCCCGACGCTGCCTCCACCGGCAACCCGCGGCGAATCACGAACAAGAACGTTTCCGGCACCGTGAAATCGAGCTTGATGACGGAAGTATCGTCGAGCGTCGTGATCAACGTGCCGGCGCCGACATAGCTGCCGACGCTGACCTGCCTGAAGCCCGTCGTGCCCGCGAACGGCGCACGGATCACCGTGTCGTCGACTCGCGCTTGGGCGGCCGCGACGCGCGCCTGGTTCGCCTTCAGCGTCGCTTCGAGCTGATCGAGCTCGGCCACCGAAAGCGCCTGGCGCGCGAGCAGGTCACGGCTGCGGTTGTATTGGCTCTGACTGTCGACCAGCGCGGCTTGCGCTTCGGCGAGCGCGGCTTGCTCCTCGGCGTCTTCCATCTCCACGAGCACCGCGCCCTTCTGTACCGCGGCGCCCTCGGCGAAGCGAATCGCCGTGATCGTGTTCGGCGCCTTGGTGGTCACTTGTATGGACTCGTTCGCGAGCGTCGTGCCGACCGCTTCGATCTCGATGCCCATGGGCTCGACTCGAGCCGCAGCCGTCACAACGACGACCGGGGCATTGGAGGCTGGCCCGCGGCTGGCCGCCTCGGGCTTCGAGCAAGCGGCGCATACGAGGAGCACAGCGATCGCGAGGGAAATCGACCGGCCGATCCCTGGCACTCGCGGGCCGATTCCCCGCATGGACGCGCATCCTGGGCGTGCCATCACTCGATAATCTCAAGGTAATCCGATATATGGGGCAGTTATAGCACACGAGTCGCGGTCCGTTGGCTGAACATTTCTTGATCTAGGCCGACTGCGAGCCGGGCCCGCTGAAGCCTGTTGCTATCCGCACCCGGTCCGCTCTGAACACCCATGCGGATCAGCGGTTCGCGGACGCGACGCCAAGACGCGGGGGAGGACGGTGTTGGGCGGTTGCGCTCGCTGCGCACAGAGAAAAGGGCTGGCTCTGCTCACTACCGGCCCCGGTTCCAAGCATCTGGCGTCACGCCCGACCCCGCAGGGTTTGGTGGACGGCCAGTTTGGCAAAGCTGTTGACTGTGTGAGGTCAGATCCAGCCCTTGGTCCGAAAATATACGCCTGAACACCGCGCGACGCGAATGATGAGGAGTGGTGTGGCAGAGACTCGCGCGCACGGGGCGGATGGCACGCTAAGGCACGTTTCGCTGCTGTGCTACTGTACTTGGTAAGACGCCAACGCGAGGAAAAACGTCATGAAAACGTTTGCGCGCTCGTTGCAGATCATTTCGGTCGTGTTAGTGCTGTGCAGCATTTCCGTTGCGCGCGCACAAGTCGCGTTGCCTGACGGCGTCGAGCGAGTCACCTCGGTGGAAGGCATCACGGAGTATCGGCTCGCCAACGGCTTGCAAGTGCTGCTGTTTCGCGATCCATCGAAAGCTACGATCACGGTGAACATGACGTATCTCGTCGGCTCGGCGCACGAGAGCTATGGCGAGACTGGCATGGCGCATCTGCTCGAGCACATGCTTTTCAAAGGATCGACGCGGCACGCAGACATCATCTCGGAGCTCCAAGACCACGGCGCGCAGTTCAACGGCTCGACCGCGTGGGACCGGACGAATTACTTCGAAACGTTCGATGCGAGCGAGGAGAACCTCGACTGGGCGTTCGACCTCGAGTCGGACCGAATGATCAATTCGTTCGTCGCCCAAAAGGACCTCGATACCGAGATGACGGTGGTGCGCAACGAATTCGAATCCGGCGAGAACAATCCCTCGCGCGTGCTGTTCGAGCGAGTGCTTTCCACCGCGTACATCTGGCACGCGTACGGCAACACGCCCATCGGCAGCCGCAGCGACATCGAGAACGTGCCGATCGAGCGCCTGCAGGCCTTCTATCGCAAGTTCTATCAGCCCGACAACGCCGTGCTCGTCGTTGCCGGGCGCATCGAGGAGCCGCAAACGCTCGCGCTCATCGACAAGCACTTCGGCGCGATACCGCGGCCGCAGCGCGTTCTCGAGGAAAACTACACGCAGGAGCCGACCCAGGACGGCGAGCGCGAAGTGCTCGTGCGCCGAGTCGGCGACATCCAGCTCTTGATGGCCGGTTACCACGTAGCCGCCGGCGCGCACACGGATTTCGTGCCGCTGCAGATCGCTACGAGCGTGCTCACCGACGCGCCGTCCGGCCGGCTCTACAAAGCGCTCGTCGAGAAGGGGCTTGCCTCTCAAGTCGGCGTCCAGACGCTGCAGCTCCGAGATCCGGGACTGCTGATCCTCGTCGCCGTCGTTCGCCAAGACGCATCGCTCGAGCAAGCACGCGACGCGATGTTCGCAACGCTCGACGACTTGCGCGCCAATCCGATCACGGCCGAGGAAGTGGACCGCGCGAAGAACCGCGCGCTGTCGTTCTTCGATCAGACAATGAACAACTCTCAGGCCGTCGCAATTCAGCTCTGCACCTGGGCCTCGATCGGCGACTGGCGCCTAATGTTTCTCGACCGCGATCGAGTCCGGGCCGTGACGCCGGAAGACGCGCAGCGCACCGCGTTGCAATACCTAAAGGCGTCGAACCGCACCGTCGGCCTGTTCATGCCGGGACAACCCGACCGCGCCGAGATTCCGGAAAAGCCCGATCTTGCGGCGATGCTGCAAGGCTATGCGGGCGACCAGGCGCGCTCCGAAGGCGAGGCATTCGATCCGTCGCCCGCCAACATCGACGCGCGCACCACGCGCGTCACGCTTCCGGGAGGCATCAAGCTCGTGATGCTGCCGAAGGAAACACGCGGCGACGCCGTCAATGCGGCGATACGGCTCAACTTCGGCGACGAGGATAGCCTGCGCGGGTACGCGGATGTCGCGCCGATGACGGCGCAGATGCTCATGCGCGGCACCACGGAGCGATCGCGCCAGGAGATTCAGGACGAGCTCGCGCGGCGGCAGAGCCAGCTCAACGTCGGCGGCGGCGTCGGCGCGGTTTTCGCAAACGCTCAGACCAAGCGGCAGGAGCTGCTGCCGGTGCTCGAGCTTGCGATAGAAGTGCTGCGCTCACCCGCGTTCCCGGAAGGCGAGCTCGACACGCTAAGCAATCAGCAGCTTGCGGGACTCGAAGCATCGAGAAGCGAGCCGCAGGCGATCGTGCAGCGGGCGTTTGGCCGCCACGCCGCGCAGAACTACGAGCCGCGAGACGTACGCTACGTGGCGACGATCGAGGAGGATATCGCCTCGTACGCGGATCTCTCAGCCGATCGCTTGCGCGAGTTTCACCGTGCGTTTTACGGC
This sequence comes from uncultured Gammaproteobacteria bacterium, assembly GCA_963744305.1. Taxonomy (GTDB): domain Bacteria; phylum Pseudomonadota; class Gammaproteobacteria; order Steroidobacterales; family Rariloculaceae; genus FEN-1219. The sequence goes on along the minus strand of CAVUTF010000039.1, from coordinate 60,553 downwards.
GCGTCGAATGCCGAGGTCGTCGTCGTAGGCGACTTCGATCCGGAAGCAGTCCGGCAGCTGCTCGCCGAGAAGCTGGACGGTTGGCGCAGTCCCAAGCCGTACAAGGAAATCCCGAACCCGTATCCGAGCCCCGAAATCGCGCCCGTGGAGCAGGTGTTCGAGACGCCGGACAAGGAGAACGCATTTTTCCTCGCCGGGATGCCGATCAAGATGACTGACGAGCACGCCGACTTTCCCGCGCTCGTGCTCGGCAACTACCTGCTCGGCCAAGGAGCGAGCTCGCGGCTGTTCAGCCGCATCCGCGGCCGCGAGGGCTTGAGCTACGGCGTCGGCTCGAGCTTCAGCGCGCAGGCGAAGGTCGACGGCGCGCGCTTCAGCGTGAACGCGATCTCGGCGCCGCAAAACGCCGCGCGCGTCGAGGCGTCGTTTCGCGACGAGCTAACCACGGTGCTTACGGAGGGCTACACCGACGAGGAGGTCGCCACCGGGAAGGACAGCTGGTTGCAGGGCCGCCAAATTTCTCGCAGTCAGGACGGAGCTTTGACCGGCATGCTCGTCTCGGGCACGCACAACGAACGCACGATGGCTTGGGACGCGCAGCTCGAGGAGCGCGTGCGCGCGCTGACGGCGGACGACGTTCGCGAAGCGATGCGGCGGCACTTTGATCTCGACAAGATGACCTTCATGAAGGGCGGCGATTTCGCGGCGAGCGCGAACTGAGCGGCGCTGGCCGGGTACGCTTCTGCCGCGGCCTGCGGCATCGTTAGCGCAATGCCGGGCGGCGGGCGCAGTTCCCCGCCGGTGGAAGTGCGCACGATCGATGGATCGTACATAACGCTCTCCTTATTCTATGCGCTAAGGCGATAAAGCCCTCCGCGGCGCGTTCAGCGGCTTTCGCCCCGAGAAGCTTTCGCTCGAGCTCGATTCGAAGGTCGCTCTGGCTTGGGCGACCTCGCGCACACCTATTGGCTGCGTGCCGGCTGGACTGGACTGAATCGGCCACCTATTCTTTCTGAATGCCTGTGCTGCGACGTCCTTGGCGATTGTCGGCGCAGTCATCGCGGGCGGCTCGTGCTCCGCGGCGCCGGCGTTGCCTACCATCAAGGCCTCATTTTCGACCGCTCCGAGCAGCACTGGGCCGTGGTCCAGAGCTACTGCACCGAGTGCCACAACGCAGCCGAGGCAACCGGCGACCTCGTGCTCGAGGGTTTGAGCCCGGAAGCCATTCCCGAGAAGGCCGAAGTGTTCGAAGCGGCGGTTCGCAAGCTGCGCGGACGGCAGATGCCGCCGCCCGGCAATCCGCAACCCGAGCAACGAGCGCTCGATGGGCTCGTGAGCTTCATCGAGGCATCGATCGACGAGCACGCGCCCGAGCTCGCGGCAGGCCACGTTCCGATTCAACGTCTGAATCGGACCGAGTACGCGCTCGCCGTGCAGGATCTTTTGGGCGTCGAAATCGACGCCGCGAAGTACTTGCCGAACGAAATCGAGGTCGACGGCTTCACGAACATCGCCGCCGCGCTCTCCGTGTCCCCGGCCTTCCTCGAGCAATACATCAGTGTCGCGCGCACCGTCGCACGGCTCGCCATCGGCGAAGAGAAGCCGAAGCTCGCGAGCGCGTATTTCCCGCCGCCGGGCGGAGATCAAGACGGATACGTTGACGGCATGCCGCTCGGCACTCGCGGCGGAACCTCGTTCAAGCACAGTTTTCCGGCGGACGGCGAATACCGCATCACGCTAACGGATCTCGACGTGGGCCTCTACCCGCGCTCGCTCGAAACCGAGCACACGCTCGTGATGTTGCTCGATCGCGCCGAAGTGTTTCGGGCGAAGCTCGGCGGCCCAGCGGATCTTGAGCTCGTCGATCGCGGCGGCGCGCCTGCGCGCGCGCAAATCATGCAGCGCTTCGCCAACATCCCCGTGCAAGTCACGGCCGGCGTGCACGAGGTGGTGGTCACGTTCATCGAGCGCGCACGCGCGTCCACCGACGAGCCGATCTTCGGGTTCACTCCGTACGGCGGCTTCAGCTTCACGGGCATGATGCGCGTGCCGCGCGTGATCGGCGGAATTCAGCTCGCGGGTCCGTTCGGCCACACGGTGTTGTCGCGCACCGCAAGCCGCGAGAAGATCTTCGTTTGCCAGCCCGAGACTGACGCTGACGAACGCGAGTGCGCGCAGCGCATCACCGCGAACCTAGCACGGCGCGCGTTCCGCCGGCCCGTTGAGCAGGACGATGTCGACCGCCTCATGCCGTTTTTCGAAGCGGGCCGTGCCGCGCGCGGGTCGTTCGACGCGGGCATCGAGCAATTGGTCACCGCCGTTCTCGCGAGTCCCGATTTCCTCTACCGCGCAATCGTGCCGCCGCAGGACGCCGGGGCAAGCGAGGCGTACGCGCTCAACGATTTGCAGCTCGCCTCGCGGCTGTCGTTTTTCTTGTGGAGCCAAGGTCCGGACGACGAGCTTCTCGAGCTCGCCGCCGCGGGCAAATTGCGCGGTAGCGGCGTCCTGCAGGCCCAGGCGCAGCGCATGCTGGACGATCCGCGCGCCGCGACGCTCGTGAAGGAGTTTGCGCTCGGCTGGCTCAATCTCGACGAGCTCGACGCGGTGGATCCCGACGAGCGCCTGTTTCCCGAATTCAGCGACGAGCTGCGCGAAGATTTCGCGACGGAGCTTACGCTGTTCCTTTCGAGCATCCTGCTCGAAGACCGCAACGTGCAGGAAATATTGACGGCCGATCATACGTTCTTGAACGAGCGGCTCGCGCGCCATTACGGGATCACGTCCGTTCGCGGGCCGCAGTTCCGGCGCGTGACGCTCGCCGACGAGACCCGCTACGGGCTGCTCGGCAAGGGTGCGGCGCTGCTTCGCACTTCGTACGGCGATCGCACGTCGCCCGTGCTGCGCGGCGCCTGGGTGCTCGACAAGCTCATGGGCACGCCGCCAACGCCGCCGCCGCCGAACGTCGAGACGGATCTCACTACGCCCGCGGGCGAGCGGCCGAAAACCATCCGCGCGCGGCTCGAGCAACATCGAGCAGATCAGACCTGCAACGCGTGCCACGGCGTGATCGACCCCTACGGCCTCGCGCTCGAAAACTTCACCGCCACGGGCCAGTGGCGCGAGTTCGATGAGGCGGCCGGCGAGCCGATCGACGCAGCGACAGTGCTCCCGGGAGGCATTGCCGTGAAGGGTCCGGTCGAGCTCAAGCAGGCGCTGCTCCGCCGTCCGGATCAGTTCGTGCAAGCGCTCACGCAGAAGCTCCTGATGTACGCGATCGGCAGAGCGATCGAGTATCGAGACATGCCGCAAGTGCGCGCGATCGTGCGCGCGGCGGCGAAGGACGACTACCGGTTCTCCGCGCTCGTCGCCGGCGTCGTCGCGAGCGACGCGTTCCGCTTGCAGGCGTTGCCGCATGACGCAGATTCGAGCGGCGCGCAGCAAGCCGCCGCGAGCGAAGCGGCGGCGCCCGGCGTGCGTGTAAACTGAGGGAGGTTCTATGTACCTCACGAAGAAACATCTTTCCCGCAGGACCGTGCTCAAGGGCATGGGCGTGTCGGTTGGGTTGCCGCTGCTCGACGCGATGATTCCCGCCGCCACGGCGCTCGCACAGACCGCGGCCGCGCCGAAGCTGCGTGCGGGCTTCTTCTATATCCCGCACGGCGCAATCATGTGGAACACGGCCCACGGACCCGAGATGGACCACTGGAGCCCGGCCGGTGCGGGTGCGGATTTTCGCCTGAGCCCGATCCTCGAGCCGCTCGAAAGCTTCAAGCGCTACGTCACGTCGTTCGGCAACCTCGAGAACAAGGCCACGCAGAACTCCGTGCACTCCCTCGTGCCGGCCACCTGGCTCAGCGGCGTGCGTCCGGACAGCGAGGCCACCGGCGCGAGCATGGCGACGACGATCGATCAGATCATCGCCGGGCGCATCGGGCAGGACACCGCGTTGCCCTCGCTGGAAGTGGCATCGGAAACGACGACTCAAGTGGCCGCGTGCCCGTCCGGAGGCGGTTGCTACTACAGCACGACGCTCTCGTTCCGCAACCCGACGTCGCCGCTGCCGATGGAGTTCAACCCGCGAAAGGTCTTCACGCAGCTATTCGGCGAAGGCGACACGCCCGAGGAGCGCGAGGCGATCGCACAACAGACGAAGAGCATCCTCGATCTGATTTCCGAGCGCACGACGGAACTGCAACGGGACTTGAGCGCGAGCGATCGCGTGGTCCTCTCCGAATACCTCGACACCGTGCGCGAGATCGAGCGGCGTATCGAGAAGGCTGAGCAGCGCGACCTTACGGGCGTGACCTTGCCCGACGCGCCGATCGGCGAGCTCGACTCGTTCGACGAGCAAGTGAAGCTGATGTTCGACCTGATCGTGCTCGCGTATCAGGCGAACCTCACGCGCGTGGCCTCCTACATCATGGTCGCGGAAGGCACGAACCGCACTTACAACCATATCGGCGTGTCGGATGCGTTCCACCCGCTGTCGCATCACGCGAACGATCGCGAGCGCCTGCTCAAGCTCGTGAAGATCCAGCGCTACCACGTGGAGCGGTTCGCCGATTTCGTGGCGAAGATCGCCGCGATTCCGGACGGCGACGGCACGCTGCTCGACAACTCGCTGTTCATGTACGGGTCGAACATGAGCAACAGCGACCGGCACAACAACTATCCCTTGCCGAACATCTTGGTGGGCGGCGCCTGCGGCGCGCTCAAGGGTGGTCAGCACATCATGCTGCCCGAGCACACGACGCTCGCGAATCTGCACCTCACGGTGCTCAACAAGGTGGGGCTCGAGCTCACGAGCTTCGCGGATAGCACGGGCGACATCGCCGGCGTCTGAGCGCTTCGCCGCGCACGCCGTGAAGCGGACGCCCACTATTTTGCGAATGACCGATCGTAGAACGATGCTGAAAAACGCGCTGGGCGCAGCCATCGCGCTGGCGTTGCCGCCGTTTGCGCGGCTGAGCTTCGCGGCCGTGAAGCCCGACGTCGCGCGCGTGACGGACGCGATCGCGCTCCTGAGCGGCGCCGGCGGCAACGTGCTCGTGGTGTCGACGGCCGACGGCCAGGTGCTCGTCGACAGCGGCGCCGCCGAGTCGAGCGCCGAGGTGCTCGCGGCGCTGGCCGAGCTCCCCGGCGGCCGCGTCCGCACGTTGTTCAACACGCATTGGCACCTCGAGCAGGTGGGCTCGAACGCGGCGCTGGCACGTGCGGGGGCGACGATCGTCGCGCACGAGAAAACGCGGCTGCACCTTGCGACGGACTATTACCTGCCGGCGGAAGATCGCTACGAGAAAGCGCTTCCGCGCGAAGCCCAGCCGACCGAGACGTTCTACACGCGCGGCGAGACCGTGATCGGCAATGAGCGAATCGAGTACGGCCATTTGCTCGAAGCCCATACCGACGGCGACATCTACGTGCTCTTTCGTGACGCGAACGTGCTCGCCGTCGGCGATGCCGTATCGCCGTTGCGTGATCCCGTTCTCGACTGGTTCGGCGGCGGCTGGCTTGGCGGCCGCGTCGATGCGCTGAAGCTCTTGCTCGACCTCGCCGATGCGCGCACCCAAGTCGTGCCCTCCTACGGACCCGTGGTCGGCCGCGCCGAGATTCAGGCCGAGCACGACCTGATGCTGAAGCTGTTCGAGCGGCTCGTGGAACGCGTGCGCAAAGGCGAAAGCCCCGAAGACATTCTCGCCGCCGGCGTCATGGACGATTTGGGCCGACGCTTCGACGATCCGCTGAGATTCTTGCACGACGCGCACAAGAGTTTGTGGGCGCACCACAACACGCTATCGCCTGATGTCGTCTAACACGCTATCGGAGAAGCCCGAATGACCCGCTATGCTCAGCTGACGCTCGTTGTGGCTTTGAGCCTCTTGGCTGCCGCCGAAGCGAACGCGCAAGGCGCCCCGGCGGCGGCGCCCCCGGGACCCGACTCCGCCGCGGTCGTTGCAATCGTGAATCGCGCGCGGCAAGCGGCAGGCACACAGTGGAGCGTGGCGGCTGACTTCATTTGCACCGTCGACGGCGGGCGGGGCAACCGCCCGGACGACCCGCTGATCGCGCCGACGCGCGTGTTCGACAATCTCTACGCCATCGGCAGAACCAGCACGGTCGTGTGGGCGATCACGACGACGGAAGGGATCATGCTGATCGATTCGGGTTATGCCGATCAGATCGACAGCGTCCTGTTGCCCGGAATGCGGCAGCTCGGACTGGATCCGAACAACGTGAAATACGTGCTGCTCGGTCATGGCCACGGCGATCACTTCGGCGGCGCACCGTATTTTCAGGCGCGCGGCGCCCGCGTGGTGCTATCGGCCGCCGACTGGGATTTGATCGAGAACCCGCCGCCGCCTCCCGCCGGCGCACCGGCCGCCCCCGCCGCCGCGCCCGTGCCGCCGCCGAAGCGCGACGTGGTCGCGGTGGAAGGTGAGCCGATCACGCTCGGCGATGTGAGCGTCACGCCGGTGCTGATCCCGGGACACACGCCCGGCGCGTTGGGCTACGTGTTTGCCGTGAAGGACGGGGCAACCGCGCACACCGCGGCGTTGTTCGGCGGCTCGATACTCACGCCGGGGCGGATCAGCGATGCCGGGCTGGAGCAATACGTGCGCTCGATCGAGCATTTCGCCGCAATCACGCGCGCGAAGGGCGTCGACGTCGAGATCCAGAATCATCCGCTCTACGACGGCTTCGAGGCCAAGCTGCAGCAGCTCGCTGCGCGCGCCCGCGGCCAACCGCACCCTTTCGTCGTCGGCGCGGACGGTTATCAGCGCTTCTTGACCGTGATGGCCGAGTGCTCGAAAGCACAGCTCGAGCGCCGGCGTCCCGCGCGCTGAGCGTCCGCTACGGCATCGTGCACGCGAAGCTCGCGGCTTCGTCGACGCTGCCTTTCCCTTGGTAACGCGCGACCTGCGGATACGGACACAACGGCCGCGAGCGCGTGACGGCGCCGTTCACGATCTTCTTTGCGACCATCGAGTCGGGCGCCGCGCCCTTCTCCACCCAGTCGATGACGGCCGTTACGGCATCGTATTGGTCGGGGCCGACTCCGCCCGCGCAATGCGCCATGCCGGGAATCATGAAGAGCCTCATGAAGTCGGTGCTGTTCCGTCCGTTCGCCGCGACCGCCCGCTCGTAGTAGTGCACTCCCATGAGCGGCTGCAGGATCGCATCCGCCCAACCGTACGTCACGATGAGCTTGCCGCCGTCCTCTTTGAACGCCCGCAAATTGGTGTCGGTCGCGTTCGCGAGCTTGCCCCAACGTTCGAGAAGCGCGGTATCGCGATCGAAGTCGAACGTTCGGAAATCGTAGTCGGGCTGAGGCGGATCGAAGACGAGGTAGCGCATCGTTGCTTCGGCGAGGCCGAAGTCTGCGGGTCTCGCGTTCGGCTCTGCCGGAACGATCAGGCTCATCCAGCCACTGCTCGTGACGCCGTTCGGACGCGCGATGACCGCCTCGCTGCCGAGCATGAAGCCGGGGAAGAACGGCTTACCGCCGCTCTGCGGGCCGTCGTAGATCTTTTGGATCGCAGCCGCTTCGGCCGTGGTGAGGCATGCGGCGGACGAGTCGCCCGCCGGGCAGCTCGGCACGTCGTGCGCGACATCGAACGAGCACTGCCGCGGATCGTCGATGAGCCCGTCGCCGAGACCGTCGACCGTATCGCATTTCTGCATGACATGCTTGGCGACGAGCGCGATCTTGTCCGCCGTCACGGGCGTGTCGGAGAGCACGCGCTGATTCCACAGGGCGCCGACGGTGAAACCCGTTTGATCCACCCATGGCGCGTTCGCGACGATGCCGTCGAAATCCTCGGGATAGCGCTGCGCTTCGAGCAGCCCTTGCCGGCCGCCGTTCGAGCAGGAGTTCCAGTAGGCGTTCGCCACGGGTCGCGCGTAGTAGCGGTTCGCGATCTCTTTGGCCGTGACCGCGGTCAGGTGTACGGCGCGATACGCGTAATCGATCGCTTTCTGCTTGTCGCTCAACACGAATGTCCCTTGCGGCTCCTTGCGTGCGTCGTGGCCGGTATTCGTGCTGGCCATCACGAAGCCATGCTCGAGAGCCGTCGAGCGCTGCGCGGCGCGTCCCGGATCGTCGGGCGCTTCGCCCGCGTGACCGCCGTTGCCGATCATGTAGAGGCGGCCGTTCCACGGCGCGGGCAAGTTGACCTCGAAGCCGATCTCGGGACGCAGCACACCGCTCACGCGGCAATGCGCAGGCGCCGAGCCTTCCGCAGGCACCGTGCGCGCTGCAACCTGCACGAGGTCGTCGAGCTTCAGATCCGCAAGGCGCTCGCATTCGCCTTCCGGCATCACGCTACCGCCGGAGTAGGCGGCTCGCGAGCTCTTCGCGTTCGCGAACGGCTGGCCGTGCGTCACCGGCGAGGCCAACAGGGACAAGCCGGCTACGGTCAGCGCCAGAGGGACGATGTTCGTTCTTTGCATCTGCGCTTCCCCTTCGTCTCGAAACGCCAAAGTCATTCCGGAATGGAAGTATCGGCACATTGGACGCGCGCCGCTTTTCCGTGTCAATCGCGGTCGCACCCGGGGCGCGCGTATACTCCGAAGCCGTGAACGCCCTGGAGCTGGACGCGCAGACTTTTCTCGAGCACATCGATGCACTCGCGGAACGGCTGCGGCCGAGACGCCGGCCGCAAGACGTTCGCGCGCGCGAGTGCACGCCGCGTGAGCTGAGAACGCTGGCCGTGCTCGGTCGCGAAGGGCGAGTGACGATGAGTGTCTTGGCGCAGTCGCTCGATGTCCCGCTCAGCACCGCCACTCGCACGGTAGAAGGGCTCGTCGCCAAAGGGCTCGTCGAGCGCGCACAGTCCCCTTCCGATCGGCGGATCGTCGAGGTCGGGTTCGGCCGGCGGGGCAAACGAATCAACGAGTACGTCGCGAATTGGCGCCGCGCCGAGGCGCGCGAGATGCTCGCAGCGCTATCCACCCGCGAACGCACGAAGCTGCTGCGCGATCTCGCACTCGTGATCGACGCGGCGCCCGCAACGAAACGTCGGCGCGTGAGGGCTTCAAGTTGACATGCACGGCCGGCGGGCGCTTAAATCCTACGTTATTTCCATTTTGAAACTATTCGCGGCCGTGTTTTGCCGCCGTCCTCCAACATGCTGATCTTTGCAGGCCCTGTTTTCCACCGACTGCGTGCACACTGCTTTTCCACCGCGTGGGCGCCGGTCGCACTGATCGCTTTGCTGGTCGCTTGCCCCGCCCGCGCAGCTGAGCTGCAAGGCACCTACACCACCGGCGGCGCCTATGTCTTCGTGTTCGAACGGAACGGCAGCGCCTACGCCGGCTCCGTGGTCGAGTGGTCTTCTGGGCGCAGCTTCAGGCTCGAGGACATCTCGGTCGCCGGCGACGAAGTGGCGTTTTTCGTCGTGCACGAAGCAGCATGGGACGAGGAGGTCCGCGAAAACGGCGGGCGGCCGTTTCGCAATTGGGCGAAAGGCACTCTATCCGACGCGGCTTTGAGCATTCATGGCGACCGCGAAGGCAGAGGGCGGCGGCCCTACGAGGTGACGCTGACTCGGCTCGGAGCCAGCACCGGGCGCGGCGGTCCGGCTCAGTACCGACCCGACAGCATCGTGGGACCCGACGGCAAAGGAATGTTCACCGGCGCGGGGCGGCCAGACGACTTGGTGCCGATCGTCGCCGCGAGCAACGGCAACGCACCGCCCGGAATAGAGAAATTGCCCGTCGACATCTTCACGACGAAGGACTTCTACGCCGATCGAGCCCTTTGGTCCGACCCGCGATACTTTCGCTGCAACTCGCCGGGAGGCCTCGAAGCTCAATGGGGCGCGACCGAAGTGCCGACCATCGGCGACAATCCGCCTGAAACGGCCGCGTGGGGCTACTGCGACCGCGACTATCCGCGCAATCACATCGTGAGCCCGTACGCGTTCGCCACCGCGAAAGAGCATTACGCGGCGCTCCTTCAAGAGTCGCGCGCGAAAGGTGGTCCCACGCTGCACACGCTAGCGACGCTGCCGGCGTGGAACGGCAAATACACGCGGGATCGCACCAAGACGGCGTCGTGGTATCACGGCGGGCTCATGCAGATACCCACCTATCTCACGCTGCTGACGCCCGAGTATCAAACCCGCTTCGTGCAGCAGATGTATCACTATGCGGCGACGAGCGCGCCGCAGTGGCCCGGATCCTACTGTCATCCCGAGGGCTTCATGCGCCGCTTTGCGCAATACGCCGCCGCTCGGCCGCAGCTCATCGTGACGCCCGAAGTCGTTCAGATTCTCAATACGTCGTCGCAGAACCTTTTCACACACATCTATATAGGTCGCGAGTTCAACGAATCGGGAGTTGTGCCGCGCCTCGGCCCGGACGTGCCGCAGTGGTACGGCGAAACGATCGGCTTCTGGGACAACGACACGCTGATCACGTGGACCTCGAACATTCTCGGATGGATCGCGCACGGCGCGCACGAGCACAGCCACAAGCTGCAGACGGTCGAGATTTATAGTCCGCGCAAGAATGAAGCGGGCGAATTCACCGGCATCGAGCACGAGGCGGTCCTGTACGACCCGGAAGCGCTCGTCGAGCCGGTTCGGATCGTCCAGTACTGGGCAAAAACCGGCGCGCTGAACGAAGGCGAACCGTATCCGTTCCTGTACTGCGTGCAGCAGAACTTCCCAGTCAACGGCTTCACGACGCCGATTCCTCCGGGCACGACGTTCGAGTACACGGTGCCCGATATCTACGGGCGGCCCTGGGCTCAGATTTGGGAGAAGTATCACGAGCAGGGTATGCAGCGCCCGAAGAGCGAAAACCGCTTCGGGCTTTGATGATGAGGAGCGCCCCATGAAGATGCGCCTAACCGGAGTCACCGCCGTTCTCGCAGCGTGCGCGCTCGCAGGAGTCATCGTCGTGCCAGCGCACGCGCATCATTCGTTCGCGATGTACGACACCTCGAAGACCATGGTGTTCACGGGGGTCGTGCTGCGCGTGAGCCCCGACTCGAACCATCTGCAAATCTTCTTCGCACCGCTCAATGACGCGCGCGACGAGGTGCTCCGCGGCACGGATGGGCAGCCGCTCACCTGGGCGGTGGAGATGGAGGGTGCCGCACAGGCCGCAACGTACGGCGTGACCGTGCACACCTTCCCTCGCGGCACGGTCATCAGCGTCGGACTGCATCCGCTGCGCAGCGGATTGCCCGCCGGCGGTCGAGGCAAGTTGGGCCTGTTTCGTTGCCCCGACAACGTGGAGCCCGCGCCCGGCATGCACTGCGACTCCGTCCCGGGAGCCACCTCGCACGGCGAGGGCGAGCTGCCCGCCCCCGACAAGACAACCTCTGCCGAAAGCGCTCGCTAGCGTGCAAGCCGGGCGGCCGGCGTTTATCCTTCTCGGTACGCGGCGCTGTTAGGGGCAACCGTGGCTCGAAGCATCAGAAACTGCGCGCTTGCGCTCGTTGGGTCATTCGCGGCCGCCGGCTCGGCCGCGGCGGACGACACCCTCGCCGACTTGATTCAGGCCGGGAATCGCGTCGCCGCGCTCGAGATGATCCGCGCGGGCACCGACGTGAACGCGGCGCAGGGCGACGGCACGACGCCGCTGCACTGGGCGATATACAAGATCGACGCGGAGCTCGCCGCGGCGCTGCTGCAGCGCGGCGCCAAAGCGGACGCGGTCAACAACTACGGGTCGACGCCGCTCGCGGAGGCCGTGAAAGTGGGCGATGCGAAGCTCGTCGCGCTGCTGCTCGACGCGGGCGCGAACGTCGAAGCTCCGAACGAAGACGGCCAGACCGCGCTAATGCTCGCCGCGCGAGCCGGCGCGCTCGACGTGGCGCAGGTGCTCGTGGGCCACGGTGCGGATGTGAACGCGCGCGAGGCCTGGCGCGGGCAAACGGCGCTGATGTGGGCAGCCGACGGAGACTTTCCCGAGGTTGCTCAATTGCTGATCGCGAACGGCGCGGACGTGCACGTGCGCGCGCTCGCGAACGAGTGGGATGCACAGATCACTTCCGAGCCGCGTGCGCAGTATCGCCCCACCGGCGGACTCACGCCGTTGCTGTATGCGGCGCGCTCCGGTTGCACGCGCTGCGTGCGGGCGATGCTCGAGGCCGGCGCGGACATCAACCAGCCGAATCCCGACGGCGTCACGCCGCTGATGGTGGCCATCGACAACTTCAGGTTCGATACCGCGCGGCTGCTGCTCGAGCGCGGCGCGAATCCGCACACTTGGGACTGGTGGGGGCGCACGCCGCTCTACGTGGCCGTTGACATGAATTCCTACAACTCGCGCATCGGTGCACGGCCCGCGTCATCGGAAACTTCGGCGCTAGACATCCTGCGCTTGCTGCTCGAGGCCGGCGTCAACCCGAATCCGCAATTGAACATGCATCGACCGGGCCGCGGCGGCAACAGCAGCCGTTTCGTGGACGACCTTCTGACCACGGGCGCCACGCCGCTCCTACGCGCCGCGAGCGCGCACGATCAGGAAGCGGTCCGCGCGCTGCTCGAGCACGGCGCGCTCGTCGATCTGCCGAACGTGATGGGCGTGACGCCGCTCATGGGAGCCGCGGGTATGGGCGTCTCGATTCGCGATCGGCGTTTGAATCTCGAAGGCGACGTGCAAGCGCGCGCGCTCGCCACGATCGAGCTCTTGTTGGCGGCGGGCGCCGACATCAACGCGAAAGTCACCGACATTAACGGCAGAACCGCGCGCATCGCGCGCTTGAGCTCGATGTCGGAGCGCGAAGGCCAAACGGCGTTGTACGGTGCGGTCAAGTTCGGCTGGACGCGCGTCGTGCAATTCCTGCTCGAGCACGGCGCCGCCGTCGACGTCGTCGACACGCTGGGGAAATCGCCGCTCGACACCGCGCTCGGCCAGGCCGGAGGCAGGGACAATACGGTTTCGCCGGAGATCGCGGAGCTACTCAAGAACGCGCGCGGCGGCGCGTAGTTGCTATACTGCGTCCACTCCGAGGACGGCCAGGGTGGCGCAATGTCCGATGAGAAGTGCAAGGTGCTCGTCGTCGACGACCACCGCGATGGCGCCGACAGTGCTGTCCTGCTGCTGCAGGTGTGGGGGCACGATGCGGTTGCCGCTTACACGGCGGAGCAAGCGTTGAAGCTTGCGGAGTCCTTCGATCCCGACGTCGTGCTGATGGACATCGGCTTGCCCCGCACGGACGGATTCGAGGTAGCCAAGCAGATCAAAGAACGCTGCCCCGGCGCAAAGATGGTGGCTCTGACCGGTTTCACGCGCGAGCATATCGTTCGCCGGTCGAAGGAAGCGGGCTTCGCAGAGCATCTCACCAAACCCGCCGATCCCGCGGTGTTGAAGGACGTCGTCGAGACGCAGTGCGAGAAGCCGTCTCAGAGCTGAGCCCGCTGCGCGGCCACGCCGGACGCCTTAGATTTCCGGATTATCTGTCAACCGGTCAGCTCGGCAATCGCTAACCGAAGGTTCCGGCGGGCAGCATCCTCGAGCCGATCGCGAAAATTCTCGGTGGCATAGACGGACGGCCGATTCAAGAAGGACTGCAAAATGGTGGCGCGGGTCCGCCGAAATAGGACGCCCGGTACCCACGAGTACTCCTTCCGCACGTTTTCCTCGAACCGAACGTATACCGCTCGATCTGCGCCGAGAATCGAGAGATCGATATCGACCAAGAGCATCGCATCCGGATCACGCGCGGACGCGTCGTGTGTCGTCGCCATGATCAGATCATGCACCCGCTTGATCCGCTTTGAATCAACGCCGTCCTTTGCAAGAAACTCCGCCGCCCAGTCCGCGCTCTTCGCTTCGTTCTTGTTCGATCGAGGGACGTAGATCGCATCGTGAAACCACAGAGCCAATTCGACCTCGTCGGGTTCCTGCGCAACTTGCCGAACGCGATCGAGCTCGACAAGACATTGGTTGATGTGCTCGCTCGTGTGATAGTGGCGGTGCTTTTCAGCATACGCTGCTTGTAGACGTTCAAACGTCTCTAGATTCTGAGCAAGACCTAGGCGTTCCATGAGCCCAGCCCATCGCGATTTGTCCAAGGTGTCAGGCTCTCGGCGCATCGTCTTTCCTAAGGTGCAGAGCCTGTAACAGATTCTTGCCGGCGAGCACGAAGTAAAGCCATGCTTTTCGCCATCGGTTACCGAGGAGCACTATGTGAACGTGCCAACCTTGCTCCCGGCGCATGCTGTAACCGCTGTAGATCACGCCGAAGGCCTCTGGATCGCCAGTAGCAGCCACGGCGAGCTCGCGCGCCTTCTCTATACCTCGAGCCAACATTTCTGAGACTTCTTCCTGAGTCGGCTCGCCCTCAGACCTTGGAAATGTCAGCAGGTAGTATCTGGGAATCCATTCGTTGCGCACTCGCACGATCTCGCAGGTCCTGCCCGTGGACAGGACCAATCGTTCGTTGACTGTTGTCGAAGTAGAGGGCACCGAAGCCCGAACGCTAGTCGGCAACCTGGCAATTGAAGGGCTTGATCTGCGCTCCCGCCTCCAACCAGAAGTAGCCCTTCCGAACGGCAGGCTCCGTAAAAGTCAACGGATCGAATGCGGTTTGGACGTACTCCAAGCGACTGCCGTTCTCGGCGAGAGTGAAACGCTCCTCGACTTGCATCGCTTCGCTCTGCGGCGTGCCAACATCGTCGTAATAGGGCCAGCTGATATTAGTGGTACGGACTATCAGCGTATCGTCTTCCCAATGACCGACGGAATAACCTAACGGAGTCGCTGGCACATTCGATATCTCCATCTTGAGTCATGTGAATGCTCCTCACTGCATCCCATTCCTCGATTCGCAGAACGATTTCTTCGCCTTGGTCGACAAACTCTATTGGATACGGGTTGGCGATTACACCTGGCATTCCTTGAGGAGTGCATCGCAGACCAGGGTCGTCAGTCAGCGGATCCCAAGCTGCCTGCGCGGCAAGTGCTGCAGGCGTGTAACTAAAAGGCTCCGAAGCACGTGGGTAGCCTTCGAGGGCACGTCGTGACCAGACGCGAAATATCCATTTTCTGTCGTTCCGCACTCGTAAGCGCGCTCTCCGCATTGGCGATACGCTCGCCAGTACTCAGTTGTTGCTCAATTATTCCGAATTGAACCGCGATGCGATCAGTGAGCACCACTTCGTGCCCATCCGCCAGATACAAAACACCAGCGAACATTTCGGGGCGGCCGTGACGCGACATCGCGCCGAGGACCCTAACCCGCTCGCCGACTTTCACGGAGTCTACGTCGACGCCTTTACGTTGCAGTGCATTGATCGAGTCACCCTCGATCTTCCAAAGCGCTTCAACGCCGTCTTCATTCACTCCCATGATTTCGACTATTACATGGGGGTTACCCCATCTCACGTTCTCCACTCGGCCTTCAATCTCACCTACGCGAGAGAAGTCATAGAACGCGGCTGAGGAATGATGTCCGCGAGCGTCGGGCGCGAAGGTAACTGAGCTCGCTAGAAATATGAGGAACGATGTCGCTCGACTTTGCATGGTAGCCTCCGAAGCGGAACCGCTTTGAGTCGGCGTCTTCGCATACATTGCGACGGCGACGTCTGAGCAGTCAGGTCGACGTCATCCATGGAGTTTCGGGTAGGAAGCGCGGAGTGGCGGCGAAGACGCACAACCCGGCCGCATGGATATTAGCACGTGCACTGGGCCGGACAACTTGGCCCGTTGCACCCATTCAATAGCCAGCCAAAAGGATCAGCACATGCATGTCATCGATGGAGCTCGCGCCACGGATCACACGAGCAACGAAAAGGTCTACCGCGGCAGCTGCTTTTGCGGCGCCGTTCAGCTCACCGTCGGCGGTGAACCTGCCGCAATGGGTTATTGCCATTGCGAGTCATGCCGAAAGTGGTCGGCAGGGCCAGTCAACGCCTTCACCCTATGGAAATCGGAAGCGGTGCGTGTGACGCGCGGCGCAGACAACATCGGCGCCTATAGCAAGACGCCGCACAGTCTTCGCACGTGGTGCAAAACCTGTGGCGGGCATCTGTTCACCGAGCACCCGGGCATGGGACTCACCGACGTGTACGCAGCCACCATCGGAGACTTCCCGTTCCGCGCCGGCGTCCATGTCAACTACGAGGAGACGAAGCTGCGAATCAAGGACGGGCTGCCGAAGATGAAGGACTTCCCGCAGGAAATAGGTGGTTCGGGCCTCACCTTAGCGGAATAACGACACATGAGCTGGCTGTTCGCGAGACGACTGAGGGCGTTCGTGCTGCTCGCGGCCGGGGCGAGCCTCGCGCTGAACCTGGCCCTGCTGATGCCGGCCTTGTACATGATGCAGGTGTTCGACCGGGTGTTCTCGAGCGGCAGCGTCGAAACACTGATCATGCTCAGCGCGATCGCGCTCCTGTTTCTCGCGTTCTCCTATTTCGTCGACACCGTGCGCGCGCGCTCGCTGGGCTGGGCGGGCCGGTCGCTCGACCAGTTGTTCTCGCCGGTTGCCTTGCGAAGCTCCCTCGAACAGGCCGCGAGCGGTCCGGGGCGGGTCGACACCGATGCACTGCGCGACATCGCGCAGCTGCGCGGTCTGCTGAACGGCAGCGGCATCCTTGCGCTGTTTGACGCGCCGTGGCTGCCGGTCTATCTCGTCGTCATCGGCCTGATGCATCCGATGCTCGGTCTCTGCTCAGCCGTGGGCGCCCTCGTGCTCGCATTGCTCGGCTTGCTCAATGACCGGCTCACCCGCGCGAGCGCGGCTGCCGTTCTCAGCCGTTCGCGCGCGTCGATGCGCGGCGCGGAAGCGCTCGCGCGCAACGCCGAAGCCGTCATCGGCATGGGCATGACGAACACGGCGATCGCGCGCTGGCAGGCACGCCACGACGAGCTACTGACCGCCCAGCGCAGCCACGGTGAGATTTCCTCGGCGCTCACGGCGCTCGCGCGCGCGATTCGCCAGGTGCTGCAGGTCGTGACGCTCGGCGTCGGCGCCTGGCTCGTGATCGACATGCAGGCTTCCGCCGGCGTCATGATCGCCGCCACGATCCTGCTCGGCCGCGCACTGCAGCCCGTTGAGCATTTGATCGGCGGCTGGCGCGTGCTCGTCGATGCGCGCGGCGCGTGGCGCCGCCTAGCCGAACGGCGTGCCGGCGATTCCATAGACGCGCGCGTCGCACTACCGGCGCCGACCGGCAGGATCGACGTCGAGCGCCTGACGTTCACGTTTGCGGCGGCGCGCGCGCCGTCGATCAAGAACGTGAGCTTCACGCTCGCGGCCGGCGAGAGCCTCGGCGTGATAGGGCCGAGTGCGTCCGGCAAAACTACGCTGATTCGTCTGCTGCTCGGCCTCTGGAAGCCGCAGTCGGGCGTCGTGCGGCTCGACGGCGCGGACGTCTCAACCGCCGATCGCGAATCCCTCGGACCGCATGTCGGCTATGTGCCGCAAGACGTCGAGCTTTTCGCGGGCTCCGTCGGCGAGAACATCGCGCGCTTCGGCGCGATCGACGGCGAGGACGCGTCGGCGCGCATCGTTCGCGCCGCGCAGCTCGCGCATGCCCACGAAATGATCCTGCGACTGCCGGACGGCTACGACACCCAGATAGGCGACGGGGGCGCGATGCTTTCGGGGGGCCAGCGGCAGCGCATCGCGCTCGCGCGCGCACTGTACGGTGAGCCGCGCGTCGTCATGCTCGATGAGCCGAACGCAAATCTCGATCTGGCCGGCGAAGCCGCGCTCACCGTCGCGCTCGCGGACCTCAAGGCGCGCGGCGTGACCGTCATCATGATCGCCCACAACCCGGCCCTCACGGCCGCGCTCGACAAGCTGCTCGTGCTGCGCAACGGGGCGCTCGAGATGTTCGGGCCGAGTGCCGCGGTGCGCGCGCGCCTGGTCGGCACGGCGCCGAATCGCGTCGTTTCCTTCCCGACCGCCAAGGACACCGAGGCACTCGCATGAACACGCTGGAACCCGGCAACACGTCGAGGTGCACGTTCGCCACGTTGCTGTCGCTCGGCGCAGCCGATCCGCACACGCGCAAGGAGCTGCGGCGCCAGCTGCGGCACGCGTTGATCCCGCTCGCCGTCACGGGCGGCTTGCTCGCCGTGTGGGCGGCCACCGCCCCGCTCTCTGGCGCAATCATCGCCACGGGCAAACTCAAGGTGGAGCTCAACCACAAGACGGTGCAGCACAAGGAAGGCGGCATAGTGCGTAGCATTCTCGTGCGCGACGGCGACTTCGTGCGCACGGGAGAGCCGCTGATCGTCATCGCCGACGTGCGCACCGACGCCGAGCTGAGCTTGCTGCTCGATCAGCTCGACGCCGAGCGCGTTCGGAATGCACGCGCGACGGCGGAAGCCGCGCTTGCGGACACGTTCGAAGCACTGGCCGACGTCGGGGGCTCGCCGCGGGCACGCGAGCACCTCACGCGCGAAAACGCCTTGTTCGCGGCGCGCCGACGCACGCTCGATGAGCAGATCGCGTCGCTCGCTGCACAGCTCGGCGACGCGCGCGCGCAAGCCGTTGCGCTAGCAAAGCAGATCGAAGCGACGGAGCGCTCCGCAAAGCTCGCGACCGAAGAACGGCAAATCAACGACAAGCTCGCGCGCGAAGGCTACGTGCAACGCGCGCGGCTCTTGCAATTGCAACGCGAAGAATCCGATTACCTGAGCCGGCTCTCCGAGAGTGAGGGCGATCTCGCCCTCGCGCGCCAGCGCGCCGGCGAGCTCCAAGCGCGCATCGCGCAAACGCGCAATCAATACCAGCAGCAGGCCACCGACGAAGCGAAGGAATCCGCCGCGACGATCCGCGAGCTCGAAGAGCGCTTGCGGCCGTTCCGCGATCAGGCCGACCGCCAATACGTCCGCGCCCCGGCCGACGGCCGAGTGATGGGGCTGCGCGTGTCCGCGGTTGGCGAGGTCATCGGCGCGGGCGACCCGATCCTCGACATCGTTCCGACGCACGAAAAGCTCGTCGTCGAAGCGCACATCCGCCCTCAGGACATCAATCACGTCTACGAGGACTCGGCAGCCGAAGTGCGCCTGAGCTCCTTCGACGCGCGCAGCACACCGCTCTTACCCGGCAAAGTCGTGCTCGTGTCCGCCGATCGCTTCACGTCGCCCGAGAGCGGCGCGTCTTGGTACGTCGCGAACGTGGAGATCGAGGCGGCCGCGCTCGAGCGGCACTCCGGAGATTCGATTGCGCGCCGGCATGCCCGCGGAGCTCTTCATCGCGACTCCCGCGCGCACCCTCTTCCAATATCTCACGAAGCCGCTGAACGCGTTTGTGAGCAGAGCGATGCGCGAATCATGAAGACACTTTTTTCTCAACTCAAACCTCAAGCAAGGAGTATTCAATGTCGAATTCTAAACGCGGCGGCAACGACGTGGTCATCACGCCGGAATTGGTCGCCTTTGATCAGCGAACGTCCTCGAATGTGGCTCCAGCCGCCGAGTCAGCGGCCGCCGACGCCTCCGTTGCCGCGGCTGATTTCTCGATTCAGGCCGTGACGGGCAACTTCCCACCAGGCACGGGAGTCCTCAGCGTCTTCGGCGACGGCCGCGACAACACGATCGAAATCAGCCGCGACGCAGCCGACAACATCCTCGTCAACGGCGGCGACGTTCCGGTCCGTGCCGGTACACCGACGGTCGCGAACACGAACCTGATCCAGGTATTCGGCCTGCCCGGCGACGACGTCATCACGCTGAATGAAGCCAATGGCGCACTGTCTCGCGCCAATCTGTTCGGGGGTCTCGGTAACGACACGATCACCGGCGGGTCGGGCAACGACCAGGTGTTCGGCCAAGCGGGCAACGACACCTTGCTCGGCCGCGGCGGTTTCGATCTGCTGTTCGGCGGCGCGGACAACGACGTCTTGACCGGCGGCGACGGCGACGACCAGATGTTCGGCGAAGCCGGCAACGATCGCATGATCTGGAATCCGGGCGACGACAGCGACTTGATGGAAGGCGGCACGGGCGTGGACACCGCCGAGGTCAACGGCGGCAACGGCACAGAGGTCTTCACGGTCACGGCGAACGGCACGCGCGTCCGCTTCGATCGCCTGGAACCGACGCCTTTCAACATCGACATCGGCACGACTGAAAACCTCGTCGTGAACATGAACAGCGGCGACGACTCGTTTTCCACGACCGGCGATCTCGCGACACTGATCCGGCTCACCGTCGACGGTGGCGCGGGCAACGACACGATCCTCGGCAGCAACGGCAATGACACGCTGCTCGGCGGTGACGGCGACGACTTCATCGACGGCCAACAAGGTGTCGACGTTGCGCGCATGGGGGCCGGCGACGATCTCTTCCAGTGGGATCCGGGCGACGGCAGCGACACCGTCGAGGGTCAAGACGGCGTCGACACGATGCTGTTCAACGGCAGCAACGGGGGCGAAATCTTCGAGGCGTCGGCGAACGGCGAACGGCTCCTCTTCACCCGTAACCTCGGCACGATCGTGATGGACACGAACGACGTCGAGACGGTCGAGCTCAATGCGCTGGGCGGCCCCGATGCGATCACTGTCAACGATCTGTCCGGCACGGATGTGGCCGAAGTCGCGATCAACCTCGCGGCCGCCGGCGGCGGTGATGGTCAAGCAGACACCGTCGCTGCCTTCGCCACGAACGACGCCGATGTCGCGCTGGTATTCGGCGCGAGCGCGAGCGTCAGCGTCAGCGGCTTGGCCGCGCAGATCGACGTTACGGGCGCGGAAGCCGCAAACGACACTGTGACGATCAACGGACTCGCCGGCGACGACGTCATCGACGCATCCGGAGTTCAAGCGGGCGTTGTGAAGCTCGTGCTCGACGGCGGTGAAGGCGACGACATCATCATCGGCAGCGACGGCGACGACGTGCTGATCGGGGGCCCCGGCAACGACGTGCTATTCGGCGGCTTGGGCAACGACGTGATCATGGGCGGCGACGGCGACAACATCGAAATCGAAGGATTCGTCGCGGGCGCATCAACCGAGGACGTCATCGACTTGAGCGGTCAAGGCTTCTCGTTCGAGTGGCTCATGGCGCACGCGAACGACGTCGACGGGAGCGCGGTGCTCGATCTCGGCGACCAAGAGATCATGTTGCGAGACGTGAGCACCTCGGCGCTGCATCAGCGATGATTTCCTGCTGGCTTGATCGTCTGCGTGCAAGTCGGCCTGGCTTGCTCCGAGCCCCGGCGGATCCGCCGGGGCTTTCCTTTCAATCACCAATCAACGAGGGAAACTGCCATCGCATCGGCGAATCGCGGACGTCGAGCGCCCCTCGCCTAGGGCATCCACGGTGTTTCGGGCAATAAGCGCGGCGTTTCGGTCAATACGCAACGCGGATCGGCAAGGATACTTGCCTGCCTACGATGGAGGACCGTGCTCCATCACCCGATCCGACGAGCATGCTATTCTTCGCGCGCGCACAGCGGCACGCTGGCAGGTTCGAGTCAGTCAGTATCGCAAGCTGCGTTTGTCGCCTGAACGCCTGATCGAGTGTCTTCAGGCAGTATTCCCTTAAGGAGCCATGAATGCAGACCGAGCGAGAAGTGGATGCACTTTCGGAAGTGCTAAAGACGATTCGACTTACCGGCGCCGCCTTTTTCGAGTCGAGGCTGAAGGCGCCATGGTCGATCATCGCTCCGTCTTCACGCGAGATCGCCGACGCGCTCATGCCGGAGGCCGACCACGTCGTGCCTTACCACCTGATTACTGCGGGTCGTTGCGTCGTAAAGCTGCTCGACGGCCCTGCGGTCGAGCTCGGTGCCGGCGACGTAGTCGTGTTTCCAAACGGCGATCACCACATGCTGGGCGGTACGCCGCAGTTCGGGCCGGTAAGCATGGCGCCCGCTGACCTCACGAAGCTGCTCCTCCGCGGAACGATCACGCCGATCCGCGGCGGAGGCGATGGCGCCGCGACCGAAATGGTGTGCGGGTTCTTCGCGTGTGACAGGCGCCTCTCCGCGCCAATCATTTCGGGCCTGCCGCGCATGCTTCGAGTGAGCCTCAGCGACGATCCGGGCGCGCTGTGGCTGCGGAGCTCGGTGCAGTTCTCGGTGGTGGAGACCGCGCAGCGGCGTGCCGGCGCGGAGACTCTGCTGGCGAAGCTGTCCGAGCTGCTCTTCGTGGAAACGATCCGCCGCTACGTCAAAGAGCTCCCCGACAGCGAGACAGGCTGGTTGGCAGGTCTGCGCGATCCGCACGTCGCCAAGGCGCTCGCGTTGCTGCACGCCTGCCCAGGGCGCTCCTGGACCGTCGAAGAGCTCGCCCGCGAGGTGGGACTCTCGCGCAGTGCGCTGGCCGAGCGCTTCATGCATTACATCGGTCAACCGCCGATGCAGTACTTCACCAAATGGCGGCTGTCGCTCGCGGCGGACCGCCTGCGCAGTGGCACGAACATCGGACGCGTGGCCGAGCAGGTGGGCTACGACTCGGACGTCACGTTCTCCCGCGCATTCAAGCGTGAGTTCGGGCTGCCCCCGGCAGCCTGGCGGCGACGGGAAACCCAGGCGACGTCACCGCCAAAATGGCGGCACGTGCATGCGCCAGCCCCAGCGCTCCTTTCGTCCGTGACCTGACCCGGCTTCGCAGATCGATGTGAGGCAGAATGCTCGAGCTCAGACCTACCTGCGAGAATTGCAACAAGCCCCTGCCTCCGGACTCGCTCGACGCGCGCATTTGCACGTACGAGTGCACCTTTTGCTCCACGTGCGTGGATAACGTTTTGGAGAACGTGTGCCCGAACTGCGGCGGCGGATTCGTTTCCAGACCGATCAGACCGTCTCGGAACTGGAAAGGCGACAACTTCCTCGGTCAAGACCCTGCGAGTACCAAGATCAAACACAGGCCGGTTGATACGGCCGTTCATGCGCGCTTCTCGGCGGGCATCAAGACTATACCTCCCCACAAACGATAGGCGCGTTTACACCGCCAACCTCAACCGGTGACCTGGCTTCGCTGTTTGGTCAACCGTCGCCGCACTTCGTGCGCGCGACGGGCTGACCGCAATGTCTGACAGAGCATCCACGGGGTTTCGGCCAAGAATCGCGGAGCTTCGGCGAGGACGCAGGCTCGAGCAATCAGAATACTCGCCAACCATTGCGCAATGCGCACTTGTCACCGTCAGCGAGGAACGAGCTATGGGCGAAAGTAACCGCGCCATCGACGAACTCTACGAGATGCACTTGCTCTTGAGGCGCCTGTTCGCGGGGCGCTCCGTGTCACGAGCGACCTCGCTGCTGACCGTAGCTGCATTGCTTGCCGCTTGCAGCGGCAGCGGCGGGCAGCGGGGATGGCGGCTATGGAGGAGGAGAACCGCCGCCTCCGACCGGTGACAATCCGAATCTGCAAGCAACCTTCGCATCCATTCAGGACGGTGTGTTTACGCCGATCTGCGCGACGTGCCACTTCGGCGCGAGCGCACCCGTCGGCTTGCGGCTCGACGCGGCAAACAGCTACGGGCTGCTCGTCGGCGTCGCGAGCGGCGAGGCACCCGGCGTGTTGCGCGTCGCGCCCGGCAATCCGAGCGCGAGCTATCTGATTCAAAAGCTGGAGGGCACGGCCGCGGTCGGCGGGCGCATGCCGCTGAACGGCACGCCGCTCCCGCAGGCGGACATCAACGTGATCCGGCAGTGGATCACCGACGGCGCGCAAGGTCTTCCTACGCCGCCGCCGAGGAATCCCATTCGCATCACATCGTTGTCGCCGCTGCCTTCAAGCACCTTGACCGCGCTGCCCGTTTCGATAACGGCGATGTTCGATCGCGAGCTCGATGCGTCGACGGTGAACGCAACCACGTTCCTCGTCGATCGCAGCGGCGGCGACGGTACGTTCGCGGACGGCAACGAGGTCACGATCATTGCGGCAGCGGTGACCGTGCCAATGGTGAACAGCTCGAGTGCAGTTTTCGATCTTACCGGCGTTCCGAACATCGAGGATACGTATCGCGTGCGGGTACTCGGCTCGGGACCTGCGACGCTGCAGGACCTGAGCAGCAACGCGCTCGACGGCGAATTCGGCGGCACATTTCCTTCCGGCGACGGCGCGGCGGGTGGCGTATTCGTCGCGCAGTTCCTCTTCGCGCGGGCGCAAGCAACGCTGCAGTCAATACAGACCGACGTGTTCACGCCGCGCTGCGCCGGCTGCCATACGGGACCGCCGTCGAACAGGCTGCCGGGCGGCATGGACCTGTCGAGCGCGAACGCGAGCTTCATGAGCTTGGTCGCGGTCGCGAGCGTGGAAGTGCCGAGCCTGCAGCGCGTGCGTGTCGGCGATTCGGCGAACAGCTATTTGATTCAGAAGCTCGAGGGCACGGCGGCGACCGGTGCGCAAATGCCGCTCGGTCAGCCGCCCCTCAACCAGGAGACGATCGTTGAAATTGGCCAGTGGATCGACAGTGGCGCGCGTTTTTGAGCGTCGCACCATGCCGAACGCCCGCTACGCGCTGTACAGCGCGCTGCTCCTCGCAGCGATCTCGTTCTGCGGGGACGCCACAGCGGAGCCTTACATTGCGGTGGCGACGGGGTTCAAGTGTGCCCAATGCCACACTAGCGCCACGGGTGGAGGCAAGCGCACGGCGTTCGGCACTGTCTACGCGTACAACGAGGTTGCGAAGCGCACGGTGTCCGGTGGCGGCGACGCCGGCGCATGGACCGGCGAGGTGAGCCGATGGCTCGCGATCGGTGCGGATTTGCGCACCGGCCTCGACTACGAGGATACGGGGGAGCTCGACGAACGCTCCGAGCTCGGAATCTCGCGCGCTGCCGTGTACACGGAATTGCGTGCGATCCCGAGCCTGCTCACTCTGTACATCGACCAGCAGATTGCGCCGGGCGGCACATTGAATCGCGAGGCGTACGCATTGCTCACGCCGGCAAACGGCAGATATACGATCAAGGCCGGCAAGTTCTTCTTGCCCTACGGTTTACGTTTGCAGGATGACAGCGCGTTCATCCGCGAAGCGACCGGCGTCAACTTCGCGACGCCCGATAACGGCATCGAGCTCGGTTTGGAGCGCGGCCACTGGTCGGCACAACTGGCATTGAGCAACGGCACCGCCGGCACGGCGGACACCGACTCCGGCAAGCAAGTGAGCACGACGGCGAGCTACGTCGCCTCGCGTTGGCGCATCGGCGCCAGCTACAACACCAACAACGCCGATCTCGGCGATCGGGACATGGTGTCGTTGTTTGCCGGACTGCGTACCGGCCCCATCGCATGGCTCGCGGAGGTGGACCGGATCAGCGACGAAATCGTGGGCGGCGAGCTCGAGGCCCAAGTGAGTCTGCTCGAGGGTAATTGGCGTTTCGCCAAAGGACACAATGTCAAGGTTAGCTACGAGCATTACGATCCCGATCGCGATCGCGACGCAGACGAGCGTGAGCGCTACAGCGTCGTCTGGGAGTACGCTCCGATCCAGTTGATGCAAGTACGCATAGGAGCGCGGGACTATGAGCGTGTCCGGCGGATCGCCACGGCCGATCGCGACGAGTTCTTCGCTGAGCTACACGTCTACTTCTGACGAGAAGCGCGCGTGACGACACGACGCTATGACTAATTCAGCATCAGGTGCTCGGCGATCGCGCGGTACGCAGGTAGAGAGGTCGGGTCGAGATTCACGTTTCCGGCCAAAGGATGCGATGCAAAACGCACGATCACCATCTCTGCTTTCGGGTCGACGTAGATCGCCTGCCCGTGAATGCCGCGTGCGGTGAACACTCCGTGATCGTCGTGCGACACCCACCACTGATCGTTGTAGCTCCAGCCCGGCAACGTCGCGTACGCCGCTTTTGCAAACGCCTCGCGGCTACCGCCGCGGCGAATCTCGTCCACCACGGCCGTCGGCACGATCTGCTGGCCGTTGAAACGGCCGCGGAGACGCATCATTTCGCCGAACCGCGCAAAGTCTCGCAAACGCGCGTTTAGGGTGCTACCGACCAACGGCGTGCCGGCTGCATCCACCTGCAGGAACGCGTCGTCCTCCGCGCCGATGCGACTCCAGATGCGCTCGCTCAACACGGCATGCGCCGGCTTGCCGGTGACGCGTGCGATTAGCCAACCCACGACGTCGGAATTGGGTGTGCGATACGTGAATGCAGCGCCATGCTCCCCGCTCTTGCGCAGGGTTGGAAGGAACGCGTAAATCGAGCTCGGCCCCGCCGCGTCGGGAGCTCGAGGTATGAAGCCCGTGGCAGTGCGGTACGCTTCCATGCTCGCCGATTCGCCGACGTAGTTCTCGACAAAGTCGATCGCGGTTGTCATGTCGAGCACCTGCGCCACCGTTGCGTCGCCGAAGCCGCTGTTTGCGAGCTCGGGTATATAACGTGACACGGTCGCGCTTCGGTCGAGCAAACCTTCTCCAACCAGCATTGCCGCAATCGTTCCGAAGAACGATTTGGTCACCGAGAAAGCGACGTGCGGCCGCTCGCCGGACAGCGCGCCAAAATAACGCTCGTAGACGATGCGGCCGCGATGCAGGATCACGATGCCATCGGTGTAGTTCGCGCTGAGGGAATCCGCCCACGTCATCGGCGACGAGCCGCCGATCGGTACGAACGTCACGGCATCGAGGTCCGTGCGCTCCGACCGAGGAAGCTGCTGGGTCGGCGTAGAGCCGCGCCCGACGAGGATGGTGGGCCGAAACTCGCGCCAATGGGAAAAGCTCCAGCGCCACTGCGGGAAGCGATAGAAGCTGCCGTCGTCGAAACGGATCGTTTTGTCGACCGGTGGCGGCGACCCGACCATCCACGCGAGCGCGACCGGGTCGGTCGCGTGGGCATCCAAGGGCGGGGGTGGATCGGCGAAAGAGAGCGAGCCTGCGGCCAACAGTAACGTTGCGAACGACGCCGCAGCGGCCGTCTTATCGATATTCATGAAGTGCACCCCGAACGTTGCGCGGGAGAAAATTGACCGCCTCTCCGGCGGCCCGCGAAACGAGCTTTCCCTGCGTGTCTACGCGGCGTCTACACGGAGCGCCGACCAAAGCCCCGACACGTTAGCACGTTGTCTTTATGGGTGGGGCAGATGGGGTCGAACCCACCGCAAACGCAGGGTTGCGCCAGCAGAACGCAAGTCGCGGGCGGCTTGAGCAGTTCTGCCCGCGCATTGTTGCGGGCAGAAAACTTTGGAGCCTAACCGTGTGCGCGTTCGGTTAGCAGCTCATTCACTGTGTTCTCGCCGAGACCTTCCGCGCCCGCTTCCATGTCGATATTCCCCTTGAATCTTGCACCTTCTCTGAGCGCGACGCTCGGTGCGAAGATGTCGCCGTGTACTTGGGCGGAGGCTTCGACAATGACTAGTTCGCTGGCGCGCACGTCGCCCCGCAATTTGCCCTGTATGATGACTCTGTGGGCCACGATATCGGCCTCGACGTCGCCACGCGGGCCAATCGTGAGATTGGTCGCGTTATGAGCGATAGATCCCTCAACGCGGCCCTGGATCAACAAGTCCTCTTCCGCAGACAGCGACCCTCTGAATGTTACGCTCGGACCGAGGACGGACAAGTGGCGCGCTGCCGTTGTGTCCTCCCGGGGCACTTCCCGCGCCTGACGTTCCGGTTCGACGCGTGCGGGACGTTCCGGTTCGACGCGTGCGGGCGATAGTCCGCCGCGCGATTCCGTGTTGAACACTTTCTCTCCTGGGCTCGAATCCTTGCCAGACGCGTTACTGGGCATGGCGCCGTCCTTGATAGCTTTCAACAGAGTGTCCAACATGCCGTCCCTTACTTGCCGCGTGCCGCGGCCGCTTTATGCGCGCTCGGCATCCGCATCTTCGGAACCAGACGTCTCAGAGCTAGCGTCCACGTTCCCCATGTCGATGCTGCCTTTGAATCGGGCGCCTTCGATCAAGCTCACTTTGCGCGAGTAAATGTTGCCGGTGACTTTCGCCGATTCCTGCACGGTGACTGATTCGCTTCCGAAGAGATCTCCGTCGACCGCACCTTCAACAGTAATCGATACTGCCTTGATGTTGCCTTTGACAGAACCTTCCTGGCTAATCTTCAAGCTCGCGGTGTGTTTAATCGATCCTTCCACTCGTCCTTTGAGCACAAGATCTTCCTCGGCGATAAGCTCGCCCTTGAAGACCAGCGTCGGGCCGAGGACGGAAACTTTATCCGGCCCATTGTTGTAGGGCTTACTCATGATCCTTGCTCCTATTGGTCGGTGATCTGCCGGGCAAACGAGAGTGAAGATTAGCTTGCAGAAATGTTGATGCCAGGGAACCCGTCACAGTCCGTTGGCCCTAGGTCAGCTCCTCCCAAGATTTGTCGACTATTTCGTCCGCCGTTCCGTCACCGTTGAGATCCACCTCGAGTCGAACGAACGCGCTGTCGAGCACGATGACTCGGATGGTCGCGCCGTTCGCACCCGTGATTAGCACTTGTCCTGTGAATGCAAAGCCATTGCCGGTGCCTTGCAGGAGGACAGTGGTATCGAACGTGACCGCTCCCGAGAAAGCAGTGCTCGTTAATGTGCCGGCGACGTCCAACGTAAAGGCACCCGACGCAGCGTCGAGGATTTCAGTGAGCGAGTAGCCGCTCAGGGTATGGCTCGAGCTGCCGTCGCTGATGGAGATAGAATTTGACGTAACCGTTCGTCGTCAAATTGCCTGTTGAAGACGCGCTGACGGTCAGTGCGATGTTGCCGTTCGCGGTCGCCGTGTCAGTACCTGCGGTGACTTGGAACGCCGTGAGCTGGACGTTGAAGCCGAACGAGAACGCTCCCGCCGAGAGATCACCGGCAAAACTCGTCACCGTCATCGCGAAACGCCCGTTGACAGTGGCGCCATCTTCCGCGCATGAGTTGAAATCAAAGATGACCGTGTCGTTCGGGCTCAGGGTGGTCGGATTGGCAACGTTGCCTGAAGACGTCACACTGCCGCCGCCTATGCACGTCGTCGTCTCCGGGCCGATCGGTACCTGCATGATGGTGGTCCGACTCTGCTTCATGAGCGCGTCGAGCTGGGCGTGCTGAATCTCGGCGACTTTTGAGTACACGAGAGTCGACTTGGGCGACGCGGCCGGGGCACCGAAGCTCGTGAACTCACCCAGCTCGCCGCCATCGAGCGCTGCACCCATGACAGCGCTCGCAATTACTGGAGCATTCGCCGACGTGATCGCGACAAGGCTCAACTCGGGCGAGCTGCTACCGCCTCCGCCGCATCCGGATAGCGCCAAAACACCGGCAGTAACGAAGGTCCAACCGTTGAGCTTGGTCATGGTGTGATCCGTTTGAGTAGCTGACGACTCGCAGCCTTGCGCAGACTAGGTGCCGCAACCCACGCCTACTCGGACTCAGATCACACTTTGGCCGCCTGGCGAAACGCTGCTTGCCCCGGCCAGCTTCGCCGCGAACATGACGTAATCTCGCACGGCACGGTTTCAAGAACCGCCGAGATCTTCGGCGGCCGCGCTGCGCCTGAGCCTGTCACCATAGTCCGCCGTTGCCGAACGGAGACAAGTTGCGCGCCCGCGCGGGTTGACTAAATTGGCACACGCAATTCGTGAGTCCGCAGCAGCAACGTGATCGCTGGCGACAGGGAGTGGCGCCGAGCGATCATCGCGCATGGACAAAGGAGTGACGAGATCATGCCCCCCTACGACAGTGCTTCGGAGAAGGTTTCCGTCCTGGGCCCCACGCTCGTGTTCAAGGGCGAGCTATCGGCCGATGAGGACCTGATGCTAAAGGGCCGAGTGGAAGGCTCGATCCGCCATACCGCAAACCTGCGGATAGGCCAGGAAGGATCCGTCCGAGGCAACATCGAGGCCAGGAACATCATAGTGGACGGCACGGTCGAAGGCGACCTGCACGGCAGCGGCTCCGTGACCGTTCGCGAATCGGCGAAGGTAACCGGCAACATCTTCGCACCGCGCGTCACGCTCGACGAAGGCGCGCGTTTCAAAGGTACGATCGACATGGACGTCGCCGCTAGCGGCGCGGCGGCGGACGGCAAGCGGTTCGAGTTGAGCGAAACCACCGAAAAGGCCGCCGCAGGCCGCAACTGACGCGCGAGAGAATTACCCCCGACACACATACGGAGCCAGCAACATGGAACGTCATCGATACAGCAGGGACTCAAGCGCCTGGCGCACCACGGAAGCAGACCGTGATCAGGCGGGAGCGGTGGAGCCGCAAGGCCAGTTCGGGCGCGACGGCGCCGCGCACGCCGATGACGCCGCACACTCAATGTCGGTGCTCGGCAAGACTCTCGTGTTCAAGGGCGAGCTCACGGCCAGCGAGGATCTGCTAATCCAGGGCCGCGTGGAAGGGTCGATCAAGCATACCGCGAGCAATCTCGCAATCGGAACGCACGGCGACGTGAGAGCCGACATCATGGGACGGCGAGTGATCATCCAGGGCAAGCTCGAGGGCGACGTCCGCGCGACAGAGTCGATCGTCGTCGAGACCTCCGCGAACGTTCACGGCAATCTCTATGCGCCGCGCGTGAGTCTGAAGGACGGCGCGAAATTCCGCGGCAGCATCGACATGGAGACGGGGAACGACAACGCGGGCGACACGCAGCGGCTACCGAATCCGTCGGCCAAGCGCTCGAAGTCGAAGAGCGACCTGACCGCGGACAATGTGGACGAGATCCTAGGCTAGCAGGTCTGGACGAACCGCTGCGCGCGCTCCGCGCATTGCAAACGCGGCGCTCCGGTCGGCCTAGGAAGCGGCGGACGTTCTCGCTCGAATAACTTTGGGCGCCGGCTGCTGCTTCACGTGCCACAGGTCATAGTCAGCCTGCATTCTGAGCCAGCTCTCCGCGCTAGGCCCCGAAAGGATGAGCTCAAGGTAGAGCCATGCGGCGGCTCGTGACCTCGCGACGACGGAAACGAATCAGGTCGGACGGCGTTCGCGGGTCCACCGCGCGTTAATAAGTTGAGCTAGGCCGCGCGAGCAACGCACACCAAAGTATGATCGTCATCTGCGAGTCGAACCTGCTACGCTTCATGTCATGACGTCCATCAAGACTTATGGGTCGCGCGTCGAAGCGGAACTCGCAAATGCCGCCTTGCGAGCCGCAGGAATCGCTGCGGTCATCGTCGGCGTCGACGTCGGCATGGAGGGTGGCGCAGACGGTGTGCGGCTGCTAGTGCCTGAAGAGCAAGTGGAAGCAGCGCTTGACGTCCTCGGAAATTCCTAGCGCGCCGAGCAGCGCCGTCATCGCAGTAGCCGGTTGAGGAACCCCAACAGCTCAACCAACGGCTCGGGGATGCGGCGAGCTATGACCAGCATCGCCGCAGTCGAACGTCATCCGACCCCGGTGGCGCACGTCGGTTGCGGGAGCCACCGGCACGCGTGCCCGCAGCCACGGCGAGCGCCGCAAGAGCGAGCAGCCGCGCTGTCGGAATCGGCACGTTCTCGTGACCGGAGCCTCGACGAGCCGAAGAATCGCCACCGTCACCGACTTTGTGACGCTCGTCGGAAAAGTTCACGAACGACGAGTTAGCGGCAACTAGCGCCCTCTTTGACCGCACAGCTTGGCCGACGGCCCATCCAGGGTTGTCCGAGCTCCTTCTATAAACCGCGCGGACTGGCGAGATGTCGATTCGGGACCGCGCCGCGCGACTACTTCTCGAGCAACTGTGAATTGCGCGGATATCACTAACTGGACCGGAAGCAATGCGGAGCCCACGATCTTTGCAGCCAAGATGGCCGAGAATGCTAGTCGGCGGTGTTCTGCTGTGGCGCGCACTGTGCGTGAGCGCGCTTCCTGATTCGGCCGATGTCCTCGATTCGCGATTCCACAGCGAGTGGTCGAGCCCCGGACTGAATCGTTCCGTCAAACTTGCCTTCGCGAACTACCGGTCGGGTGCTAACCCTCGGCGAGCCAGGCCTGCCAACGCGGATCTGCGTGCAGCGACGTGACGAACGGCGAGTGGCGGAGCTCCACCTTCCACGCCAACGTCGCCGGCGCACGCGGATAGGTGCGTTGAATCTGATCGACCGCTTTCGCAAGCCATTCGAAAGCCTCGTCGATCTGTCCGAGGTAGGCCTGCGCTTCGATGACCTTGAGGCTTGCCCACTCGTCACGGTTGCCAGCTTCGCGCAGCCGCGCGAGGGCAACGTCCGCATCCGTCGTACGGCCAAGCGCGTGATAGATCAGAGCTAGCAAATAGTCGCGCTCCTTCCCCGCTTCGAACCACGACTCGACGAGCGCTAGGGCACTGTCGGACCGCTGCCGTGCAATGGCTGCCTCTGCGAGCGCGACCGCGAGTTCGCGAGTCAGGTCGCTGGAGGCCGGCGCCGATGCGCCGGCGAGCTCCAGAGCAGCGCGCCATTCCGCCTCGGCGGATTCGAACTCGCCGGCATAGAACAGGTAAGCCCCGAGATTTAGGTGACCCACGAGCGACAGCGGATCGAGAGCCACGGCCCGACTTTGTAGGTCGATGCTCTGCGTCGAGCTCGTGCTCTCGCGCGGCGTTACCGGCGAGCACGCCGAGCACCAACGGATCCTCGGGCGCGAGTGTCGCCGCGATACGGATCTCTTCTTCATATCGGGTCTCATCGCCGGTCAGCCAAAAATATCCACTGAGTCTGATGTGTGCCTCCGCGAGCTGTGGATCGAGTCGCAGGGCCTCGTCAACGGCATCGCGCAGACTTTGCGAGCAGAGCTAGCGGCGGCGGCGGGTCGCTCTTGGCCGCCTGGACGAAGTAGACGCCGGCGAGCCCGGCCCATGCCTTCGCGAACGAGGGGTCGATCTCGAGCGCTTGCCGGTAGGCGTTCTCGGCGCTTTCCAGGTCGCCGGGCTGGCGGCGGTTGAAGAGAAACCGGCCAAGCAGATAGCGCTCGTATACCCGGCCGTCTGAAGCCGCGGGTTGGCGCGCATCCGAGCCGTCGAGCGTCCCTCGTAGCGCGCTTGCGACCGCGCCCGCGATCTCGCTCTGCACCGCGAAGACATCATCGAGCTCGCGATCGTACGTTGCGGACCATAGCTGCGCGCTCGTCGTCGCATCGATGAAGCGCGCCGTGATGCGAATGTGGTTGCCGGCCTTGCGGAGGCTGCCCTCGAGCACGTGTGTGACGTTCAACGTCGCGGCAATCGTAGCGATGTCGGCGTTCTTGTCCTTGAACGAGAACGACGAGCTGCGCGCAATCACCGTCACGGCTGGCGCCCGTGCCAACAGATTGAGGATCTCTTCGGCGATGCCGTCGGCAAGGTACTCGTAGTCCTGCTCTGCGCTCATGTCGACGAGCGGCAGCACGGCGACCGCCGGGGCTCGCGCTTGCCGGGTTTCGGAAGCGCCCGGCGGCGCGTCGGCTCCGCGCAACGCAACGACAACCCACGAAGCGGCGATGGTCACCGCTACGGCGAGCGCCGCCCCGAGGATCCACGCGCGGCGGACGGGAGCAACGCGCGGGCGCTGCGCCACGACTGCATGTTCGGCGATCGGCGCTCGAGTGGCGGTAACCGGCGCATCGAAGATATAGCCGCGGCGCGGCACCGTTCTTATCGAGCGCTGGGATTGGTCGTCGATCGCGCGCCGGATCTCGATCAAGCACTTCGCGACCGAACCTTCGGTGACGACGACCCGGCCCCAAACAGCGTCAAGCAGCTCCTGTTTGGTCACGAGCCGCCCGTGCCGTTCGACGAGCACGCGGAGCACCTCGAACGATTTCGGTCTGAGGTCGACGTCCACGCCTGCGCGCTGCAGCGCGCCACGCTCGAGGTCGAGCGTGAACTCGCCGAACGAGTAGCAATGGCGACTGATATTCGGTACTGACGGCTCCGCGCCCATACCGCGATTTCCGTGCAAGTTTCCCGATTCTATACCGATTCTTCCCCGGTTTTTTCGTTACTCGGATCGGGCGCTAGCCGTAAATGGGACTCGCCCTCCACCAACGCGCGAGGTTCGTCATGAATTACAGCCACGTAACAGCCCGGCGCCGAGCGTTCGCCTGCGCGAGTCTCGCAATGTCGCTGGGCGGCTGCAGCGCGTTGTCTGCGCCCCCTCCGGACTCTCCAGTTATCTATCACGAGGTCGGCCA
The DNA here is from genome assembly GCA_963744305.1 of uncultured Gammaproteobacteria bacterium. Lineage (GTDB taxonomy): Bacteria > Pseudomonadota > Gammaproteobacteria > Steroidobacterales > Rariloculaceae > FEN-1219. The sequence goes on along the minus strand of CAVUTF010000039.1, from coordinate 26,624 downwards.
CGCGTGGACGACACGCAAGCGCCAGCTTCATTTGTACGAGTGCGTTAACTCGGCCATGGTGTGCTCCGCGCCGGCGAGCTACCTGAATGTCACATATCACTGCCGCTGCGAGTGAGGTGTCGTTCCCGTCCGACCGACGTTCAGAACCCGATGCGCACTCCGGCGCGGAAGCGTCTGCCCGATCGTGTCGAAGAACACCGGATTCGTCGGGTAGACGTTGCCGCCCGGCGCGATCGGCGGATCCTCGTCAAGCAGATTGTTGATGGCCCAAAAGAGCTGGAGCGAGCGATCACCGCCGCTCCCTGAAGTCGTAGGATCCCGACCAGCTCAAATAGATGGCGCTCGTCGACGCTGTTGTCCGTGACCGACAATGGCCGCGTGTTGGTCGAAGCTCCCGGTGGGCTCTCGAGCCAGAGTCGCGTTCAAGGCGCCCGAGCCGACGTATCGCGTCTCGAACGTCGTTGCGAACCGATCGCGCGAATACGTCGAGCCATGCCGTGGCCTGCCAATCCGGCGACGTGTTGAACCCGCCGAACGACGCGACTGGGCCGCTCTGCCCGTGAAATCCATGCGGCGCGGTTGCCGAGACCCGTATCGACGATCATTTCGTAGAGATAGCTTGCCGATCACGCGCAGGTTCAAGTTGCCGCCCTGGCTCATCGGGAAGTCGATAGCTCGCCTCGTAGATCGCAGCCTCTCGTCAAGAACCGAGCCGATGTTGATCGAGCGTCGCATCGACCGCCGTGATGTCGGTCGTCCCGGCTCCTGCGACCTTGCGGGCAGGCCGCGGTTCCGCCGTTAAAGCACGCATCGACGACGTTCTGGGCGGAGAGACCGCCGAGGCCGCCCGGCGTGATCGCGTCGGCCATGTCGATCTCGAACCAGTCGGCCGATAGCCGGAAGCGCTCGAACGAGAACACGGCGCCGAACGTGGTCGTGTCTGCCGTTTCGGGCTCGAGATCGGGATTGCCGCCGGATACGTTCACGTAGGATTCGGCGATTTGCTATTCCAAGGATTGATGATCCCGCCCGGAAAGCCACCCGGTGCGCCGTGACGCGCTGTCTCGGCAGGAAAAGCTCGCGGAAGCCGGCCGCGCGCACGTCCTGCGAGCGCGTTCGCGCGGAACCGCAGCCACTCGAGCGGATCGTAGATCGCGGCCGCCTTCCAGCTCGCGAACGTGTGACTCGCCCGAGTCGCTCCCGCCTCGATGCTCGTGGCCTCATGTCGCGTCTCGCGCACCGCGAAGTTCGGTCTGGAAGCTTCTGCGGCGATCGGCACTTGGACCTCGCCGTAGACTTCCATGCACGTCGATCTCGCCGCCGCGATCGAGGCCCCACGTCAGAGAGGTACGATCTTGTACCAAGGCTGGTTCGGCAAGTCGTGCGTCGTCACGGTACTTCGTCCTGCTCGCCACTCGACCCCGAAGGCGACGCGCGATCGGGCCGGCCCAGCCTTCGGCGAGGTCGGCTGCGGAAATTGACGCCGACGCACGTTCTGCTCGTACTCGTTGTCCTCCTTGAGCGTGCGGTACACGTAGTCGATCGCCGCGGGATCGGCGTTGCCGTTGCCGAAGATGATTCAGCGGCACGCAACCGGCCGCGTTCGCGACTGAACGCCGGACCGGGCATCGTCGCGCGGCAGACGATCGGGCTCTTCGGATCCGCCGGATTCGAGCGCACGGCGTCGAGCGCCCAGCCGAGGAAGTCGTGGTCCTGACGGCGCACGAACAGCGAAGGCCGCCGACCATGTTGTTGAACAGCCGCTGATGGTTCTCGTTCTTGCCGTGCTGGTAATAGACGTCCCAGTTCCACTTGCTGCCGAAGCTCGCCGCTCGAGCCCCGTGACGAAGCGCGCGTCTCGTTCTCGGTCGTGTTGACCGCATTGACAACTGTCCGGCATGAAGATTGCGCGCAAGCTGCCCGCCGGTCGGGCCGCGCGCCGCCCGGACGGCCGGCGACAGAAACGCGTTGTCGGCGCAATGAGCATGCCCGGCAATCGGAGCCGAGCCCGCCGTTCGCCGGGTGCCGACGCGTCGCTGCTGCGAGTAAGCGACTTCGGCGAACCATCTCGAGCCGAGTCGCTGAAGTCGTAGCTCACGTGCGCCGAGCACCGAGTAGCGCTCGACCTCGGGACGGACGTTCGACGATGCCGTACGCCGAGCAGCGTGCCGTCGCCGCCGATGCGCGTCGCGAACCCGACGCCGGGAACAGCCCGGGATTGAACGGCGAGAGCGCCGGCCGTCGGCATTGAACTGCTGTTGGGCCCGCCGCCGACGGCGTGGAACAACGCCGGTGTCCGGCGTCGGGAGCACGCCGTTCGGCGCGACGACGAAATTCGGCAGGCCGTTGCCGACGCCGGCCGGCGATGTTCCAGGCGCCATTGGTGCCGATGCCCCAGCATTCGGCGCACCAGTCGCGGTTGTACGCGCAAGGCCCGATGGTGTCCTGCTGTTGGTACTCGACGCCCGCGAGCACGTGGCCGCGGTCCGTCGTCGCCGAAGGCCGTGCCGCAGGCGAACGACGCGTGCGTGTCGCTCGCCGTCGCTTTCCGTCGTCTGGCCATAGTCGACCTGCGCCTTGAAGCCTTCGAGGTCCTTGTCGAGGATCACGTTGACGACGCCGGCGATGGCGTCCGAGCCGTACTGCGCCGACGCGCCGCCGGTCACGACCTCGGTGCGTTCCACGAGCATCGAGGGAATCAGCGTGAGATCGACGGCGCCGCCCTCGGTGTTCGGAACGACGCGCCGCGTGTCGACGAGCGTCAGCGTGCGCGTGCCGAAGAACGGGTTCAGGCCGCGCAGGTTCGCGAGCTGCGCGCCGACGTTGAAGTTGCCGATGCCGACGTTCGTCTCGGTGAAGAACGGCGTGTTCTGCGGCATCGTGCGCACGACGTCGCCGACGTTGACGAGCCCGAGTTCTCGATCTGCTCGGAATCGATCGTCGTCAGCGGCTGCGACGAGTCGAAGCCGCTGCGCTGGACGCGCGAGCCCGTGACGATGACTTCCTCGAGACTCGGTTCCTGGGCGACCGATATCTGCGGTCCCGCCATTGCAGTCGATGAGCAGACCGCATGAACCGGAAACGAACCAGCGCCCTGAGAATGCGTCAAGAATCGACATGTGACTTGCCCCCTGTAGTTAGTTATTGACGGCAGGCTGCTTAAAGGTCAACAGATCGAATGCGGTTTGAACGTACTCCAATCGACGTTTCGGCTCAGAGTTCCAGGGCGACGAACCAGAAGGCTACTCACATGCGGCGAGTGCGGCGAGAGCGAGACCAAGCACGCACGGCGCGGTGGCGGCCTTCATCTTCATCCCCCAACCTGTTCGAGGAGCGTATATCTCGACACAAGTCATTTCAATTCGGAGATGCCGGACTGGCTAGTAAGACGGCCCGCGGCAAACGCTCCCGCTCACGTTGCGCTCGAGTCGTCGGACGCCGGCTCGTTGCCGTCGCGGACCCACGCGTCGAGTAGCGTGTAGGTGACGGCAAGAACGACTGGACCTATGAACAAACCAACGACGCCGAAAACGATAATGCCGCCGATGACTCCCGCGACGATCAGCAACAGCGGCAGGTCGACGCCGCGTTTGATCAGTAGCGGCTTCAGCACGTTGTCGAGCACCGCAACGGCCACCGTGAACACGGCGAGCACTATGCCGAGACCCGTGCTTCCGGACCAGAACAACCAAACCACGGCCGGCAGCAGCACGGGCAGCGGGCCGATCTGCGCGACGCTCAGCACGAAGACGACGGCGAGCAGCAAGCCTGGGCGCGGCACCCCGGCGATCGCGAGTCCGAGCCCTGCGACGATCGACTGGACCAAAGCCGTGACGACGACACCAAGGGCGACGCCGCGCGCTGCCTGTGCCGCGAGGCGAACAGTACGCTCGCCGCGGTCGCGCCCGATCCGGCGCGCGAACAGCACGACGCCGTACGCCGCGGTCTCGCCGTTTGCATAGAGAATCCCCGCCAGCACCACGGTCAACACGAAGTGGATGGTCACGATCGTCACGCCGCCGCTCGCCGTGAGCAACCAGCCGGCGGCGGTACGCACGAACGGCCGCAGCTGCTCGGCGATACCGCTGGGGCCGAGGGCCGTCAGCTCCTGCCAATAAGCGTCGATCCGCGGGCCAACCCACGGCACGGACACTAGCCACTCCGGCAGCGGGCGCAGGCCTTCCTGCGCGGCCACGCGGACGAGCTCGGCGCCCTGCACCGCGGCATCGAACAGCACGGCGACGGTTCCGCCGAACGGCACGATGAAGATTGCGATCATCACGACGACCATCAGCGCGGTGGCCGGCTTTCGCCTACCTCCCATGAGCCGTTCAACTCGCCGCAGCAGTGGCCAGGTCGCAACGACGATCGTCGTGGCCCAGAACAAAGCGCTCAAGAACGGCAGCAGCGTCCAGAGGCTGCCGCTGATCAGCGCGGCGATGATCAGGATCTGCAGGAACGCGCGGGTCAGGTCCGGTCGAGTCGTTGTCTGCATGTTGATCTCGCTCGGGTTCATGGTCAGACGTCGCGCGAGGCCGCCGGAACCGCAAGCAGCGGGCAGCGCGTGCGCCGCAGCACGCCCTCCGTCGTGCTGCTGCGCAGGGTTTCAAACACGCCGGCGCGTCCTGCCGTCGGCATCTCGATGAGCTCGGCACCGACAAGTCATTTCAATCGGCTGCGGAGACAATCGAGGAATATTGATAGCTCAGCGCGGCGCGGCTTCGTCGCATTTGAACGGTATCACCTTCTCGCCGGGCACTTGTATCCACGAGCGTTTGAGCTCGACGGGCTCGGTGAGCGCTACGGGATCCGAGATGGTCAGCGTATAGAGCAGCCTGCTCCCGTCGGACGCGAGCTTGAAGCGCTCGATGTACTGGGCGTTCTCGCTGAATGTCCCGAGCCGAGTGAGAATCTTCGAGTTCGCGCGGCTCGTCTCGACGACGAGCGTGTCGCCATCCCAGCGTCCGACCGAGTAGCCGAGCGGCGTCAACGGTTGAGACGCCGCCGCGCTCGAATCGCCGTTCATGTGAAACGTCCGAACGACGTCGAACTCCTCTTGGTGGAACACGATCGTGTCGCCGCGATCCAGAAGCTCCATCGGGTTCGGCACGGCCATGACGAACGGCATGCCCTTCGGCGTGCAGCCCTGCTCGGCCTGCGTCACTGGATCGTACGCTGCCGCAGCCTGCTGCGCGGCTTTCGTGAGCGGCAGCGGCGTCCGAAACAGCGAGCGCGGAGCCGCGTCCGGGTCGTCCGGCACGCCGGGGCGCGCGTAGCCCGAGCCCCAGACCTGAAAAATGCTCTTCGCGGGCGGGATGCCCGCGGCGGCTGTGCTCGACGACGTCGGTTCGGTTCCGAACGCCGTCGGCCTCCAGCGCGGTTGCGAGCGCCATAGGACGGTTTCCCGCCCGTCCGCGGATAAGATGTTCGTGCCGTACATCCGCGCGCTCTTGCGCTTCGAGGGCCAACCCGCGACCTTTACCGTGCTGCCCACCTCGTAGATCTCGAGCGGTACCTGCCAGCGCCGCAGGAAGTTGAGCGGAGTGGTTTCGATGTCGTACGTCACCACGTTCCCCTGGGCGTCTTTCGATTCCACCTCGAGCTTCGCGTGCGGGTTTTGCCACGCGACCTTCGTCAAGACACCATCGATCTCGACGGTCCGCTGGTCGTCGAACTCGGTATAGGAGTGATGGGCGAACGCGTTCGTGGCGAGACAAGCAATCGCGAGGCTCAGGATGTGGCGAACCATTTGCGATCCCTCCGGAGGTTGGGGCCGGCGAGAGAAGGTTGTGGTCGGAAGATCGTATCAGATCGGAAACGATGCGCTAGGCTCGATCTTTCGATTCGAGCGCGCCTGATCGCGTCCCGGCAAATAGCTGGGAGATATTTCTGGTCATGAGGCTCGACGCCCTTAGTCTGTTCGACCAGATTGGAGCACGTCGAGGGACGTTCGGAAAACGGATTCGAATGACCTACTAGGGTTGCGGACGTTGAAACCGCGCGAACCTAACGGGCAACCACTCACCTGGCGCAGCGTCCCGGGATCCCATGCCCGAAGGTACTATTGCCTTCTTGCCGGACAGAGGCACGATGTCGTGGTGAGCCGATCCCTCGCGGAGACGGCGATGCAATCAGTCATCACTCTAACGACGGCACGGAAGTATTGCTAAGGAGAGCCGGGATGGAACCCCAAGCACAGCACGTCCCTCAAAAGGCGCAGAAGACAACCGCGATCACCGCCGCGGAAGCCAACGCTATAGCGCAAGAGGCTTACATCTTCGGTCTGCCGCTCGTATATGTCGCTGTATCGTTCGACGCGGAGACCAACGTCGCCAAGCCTGCGGGTATTCGTGCGCCGATCAACCAGTTTGCGCACGTTCGCGAATTCCCAGACGCGAAGGCCAATCCGATCGTCGGGATGAATGTCGATACGCTCTATTCAATCGGGCACCTCGATCTCGCCGTCGAACCGATCGTGCTGTCGGTAGGCGAGATGGGCGACCGCTGGTGGATCATGCAGCTGATCGACGCGTGGAACGACGTACCGGCTTCTCCGGGTTCGCGCACGCTTGCAGACAAGGGCGGCAATTTCGCGCTCGTCGGACCGCACTGGAAAGGGAAACTACCCCCCGGCCTGAGCGAAATCCGCTCGGACACCGATCTGTTGATGATCGGGGGCCGCACTTACACCGCCGGCAAAGCCGATTTCGCCGCTGTTCACAAGGCGCAAGACGGCTACAGGCTCACGCCGCTCTCCAAGTGGGGAACGCAATACACGCCGCCCTCGAGCGTGCCCGTCAAGCCCGGGATCGATGTGAAGACTCCACCACCGAAGCAAGTCTTCGCGATGTCGGCGCAAGAGTTCTTCTCGCGGCTGAACGCGCTCATGGTCGGCAACCCGCCGCGCCAGAACGACTCCCTAACACTTGCGCTTATCGCAAAGATCGGCGTAGCGCCCGGCGTTAGTTTTGATCTCGAAGAATTCGAGCCCGACGTGCGCAAGGCCATCGAGGACGCGATCCCCGTCGCACAGCAGGCGATCCGCGACGAGGAGGCGCACATGGGCGAGATGGTCAATGGCTGGCAGATCGCCCGGGATCTCGGCCGCTATGGCACAAAGTATCTATATCGCGCTGCCTGGACATTCTTCGCGGTCGGCGGGAATCTCGTCGAGGACGCCTGTTACCCATTGGCGCTGGCGGACAGCGAGGGCAAGAAATTGACGGGCACGAACACCTACGTCATTCACTTCGCCAAAGATCAGATTCCGCCAGTCAACGCTTTTTGGTCTCTCACGATGTACGACCTCGAAAGCTATCTCGTGCCAAACACGATCGATCGCTACGCACTGGGCGACCGGGACAAGCTGAAGTTTGGCAATGACGGATCACTTACGGTCTACCTCCAGCAGAAATCTCCCGGCGTGGACAAGGAAAGCAATTGGCTGCCGACGCCGGCCGGCGGTTTCAAGCTCGCACTGCGGCTCTACGTGCCGAAGAAATCCGTCGCGGATGGAACGTGGAAGCCGCCCGCGGTGGAGCGCATGCACTGATCTACGTGGGGGAACGACTCGCGTCCATTCCTAAACGGCCGCTCATTCTAGAAGCGGCATAGAATTGAGGCGACCGGCCGCAACCGACCCAGGGCCGATATTCGTGAGGAATCCGAGATGAGTTGCCGTGCTGGTCGCGATTCGCAAGGAAATGGCGCCGAGTAGTTTTGCGGTCCGAGTTGCTTCACTTGCCGATGATGCTGGTGTAACGACATTGCTCCAGGCCTCGTATCCGGTTCTCATGAAACCGGCATATGACGCTGCCATGCTCGTGCCCGCACTCGAACTGATGACCCGCGCTAACCCAGCGTTGCTTTCGTCAGGCACTTACTATGTCGCACAGTCACAAGACGGAATGCTCGTCGGATGTGGCGGTTGGACCAGAGAACAACCTGGCGACGGGATCACTAAGGAAGGGATAGGACATATTCGGCACTTCGCAACACATCCGGAATGGATCAGACGCGGGATCGGCAGAGCGATCTATCGGCGTTGCGAGGCGGACGCGCGGAAGGCGGGAATTACTCGCTTTGAGTGCTACTCCTCGTTAAATGCTGAGGTCTTTTACTCTGCACTCGGTTTCGAGCGCATCCGCCCCGTCGATTTTGAGATGACAGCGAACGTTTCGCTCACGAGTTTGCTGATGCACCGCCGGCTCTGAGCCGAATGAGCCAGCGCCTGTTAGAGTGCGCTGAAGCGGAGGACACTCGTCATGACCGATGCATCCGCCGATCGCACTGGAGCGCGCCTGAGCGGGCATTCGGGCATCACCGCCGAAACGAACGCGAACGGATCGCTGCGGCGCTTCGACTGCGGGAGCATCTCGCTCCTGCTGTTCGTCGGCAACGAGCTCGAAGGTGGGCCCGCCAATCTGTATTTGCGCAGGCTCGGCGGCTCGGCTGAGTGCACACCGCTCCTCGGCCCGCAGAGTCCCACCTGCTTCGAAATGGATGCGCAGAACGGCCGCTTCGCCGGCACTGGGTCGTGGCTAGGGGTCGACTACTCGCTCGAGCTCGTGCTCTCGAAGAGCGCGACGGCGTGGTTCTGGCACGTGCAGCTGAACAATGGCACGTCCAACGCTCAGGTGCTCGACATCACGTATGCGCAGGACCTGGCGCTTGCTCCGTACGGCGCCGTGCGCATGAACGAGTTCTACGTGAGCCAATACATCGATCACACACCCCTGGCGCACCCGACACAGGGTGTCGTGGTGGCATCACGGCAGAATCAGGCGGCAGATGGCGGTCATCCCTGGTGCATCGTCGGCTCATTGCGCAAAGGCGTGTCCTTCGCCACGGACGCGTTGCAGTTTCATGGGCTCGCAAATCGCGAGGGGACGATTGCGGGGCGCTTCGCTGCGGAGTTGCCGAACGGTCGTCTCCAGCACGAGCACTCGATGGTCGTCATTCGCGATACGCCGATCCGCCTCGAGCGGAGCGGAAGCGTATCGGGCGGCTTCTTCGGCGGATACTTCGCCGATCACCCCGAGGCCACGTCCCACGCCGATCTCGAAAGGGTGAAACGGATCATCGATCTGCCCGAAGCGAAGCCAGCTTCCGCGCCACCCAAAGCGAGGCGGAAGGCCGAAGCCGCGACGCTTTTCAGCCCCGCAGTGCTACTCAACGCACGCGACCTTGCCGAGGACGCGCTGCGCATGACATTCGCCGCGCCGTGGCGGCATGAAGAACGCGACGACCGCGGCACGCTCTTGTCTTTCTTTCGCGGCGCAGACCGTCACGTCGTTCTACGAGCAAAAGAGCTGCGCGTGCAGCGGCCGCACGGGCATCTGCTCCGCACAGGGCGTCATCTCACACCGGACGAAACGGCGTTGACCTCCACCACGTGGATGGGCGGCGTGTTTCACTCGATGGTCACGCAGGGTCACGTGAGCATCAACCGCTTTCTTTCGACCGTGCACAGCTACGTGGGCCTGTTCCGCTCGCACGGGCAACGCGTGTTCGTTCAGCTCGCAAATAGGTGGCATCTGCTGGATACGCCATCGGCGTTTGAGATGTCGCCGGACGCGTGCCGCTGGATTTATCGTCACGATGCAGGAGAGATCTCTGTGCGTGCCGAAGCGCGCAGCGAACCGCAGGAGCTGGGACTCTCCGTGGAATTTACCGCTGGAGCACCCGCCCCGTGCCTGATCTCGCATCACGTGGCGCTCAATGGCGACGACGGCAGCGCGCCCGGCCCCGCGATCTGGCGGCAACAAGGTTCTGACATCGTCGTTACAGCCGTGCCGGATTCTGACGTGGGGCGTCGCTTCCCGAATGGAAGCTTCCACATCGTTCCTGCGCCCGGCACGCAATTCGATCGTATCGGTGGAGACGAGCTGCTCTTCGTCGACGGGCGCTCGCGTCAGCAGCCGTATATATGTGTCGTCACCGCGCCGGCGCGCGTCGTGGAGCTCCGCATCCGGGGACACCTGTTATCCGAGAGCCTTCCCGCACCGATTCGTGCCGAGCAGGGTGAACGCATCATTCCGAGATTGACCGTGACGGCTGCGGAAACGAGCTCACTGCATGGGCCGCTCTCCCGTATCGCGGACATCGTGCCGTGGTTCGCACACAATGCGCTCGTGCATTACCTGTCGCCGCGAGGCCTCGAGCAATACTCCGGAGGCGGCTGGGGCACGCGCGACGTCTGCCAGGGACCGGTCGAGCTGTTGCTCGCCCTGGGTCGCGTGCAACCGATACGCGACGTGCTCCTCCGCGTAATGCGGCAGCAGAATCCCGACGGTGATTGGCCGCAGTGGTTCATGTTCTTCGAACGCGAGCGGAACATCCGTCCCGGCGACTCGCACGGCGACATCGTGTTCTGGCCGCTGGTGGTGCTCGCTCAATATCTCATCGCTTCCGGCGATGGCGGAGTGCTCGACGAGCGCGTGCCGTTCTTCGATGAGCGTGGCCCGGACGCGGGAGAACCGGCCACCGTCTGGCAGCACGCGGAGCGCGCCCTCTCGTTGATGAAGAAGCGCGTCATTCCCGGCACGTCTTTGGCCGCCTATGGCCATGGCGACTGGAACGACTCCCTCCAGCCCGCAGACCCCTCGCTTCGCGATCACCTGTGCAGCGCCTGGACGGTGACACTGCACGTGCAGACTTTGACTGCGCTGGCGCGTGCGCTACGCAGCGTCGGCCTAACAGACAACGCCGTTCCTCTCGAAACCTGGGCGGAGGAAGTGAAACAGGATTTTCAGCGGCTGCTCGTTCGGGATGGCGTGCTCACCGGTTACGCGCTCTTCGAAGGTCGCGGCCGCGTGCGCTATCTGCTTCATCCGAGCGATGCCACCACGGGTGTACGCTACAGCTCGCTCGCGATGATTCACGCGATACTCGAGGACATGCTCACGCCGGACCAGGTGAGCGAGCACCTGCGTCTCATCGATTCTCATCTAAGCGGGCCGGACGGAGTGCGCTTGTTCGATCGCCCGCTGCCGTACCACGGCGGCGGGCAACGCTTGTTCCAACGCGCAGAGACCGCCACGTTCTTTGGCCGCGAGATCGGGCTCATGTATATGCATGCGCATTTGCGATACGCCCAGGCGCTTGCGCACGTGGGCGATCCGCAGCGCTTCTTTCATGCGCTGTGCCAGGCAGTGCCTATCGGCATCCGCTCGATCGTGCCGAGCGCGACGCTGCGGCAGGCGAACTGCTATTACTCGAGCTCCGACGCAGCGTTCGAAGACCGGTACCAGGCCAGTGCGGAATACGAGCGCGTCGCGCGCGGCACGGTTGAGCTCGACGGCGGCTGGCGTGTGTACTCCAGTGGCGCCGGAATCGCGCTCGGGCTGATCGTGCGGCATTTCATCGGGCTCTCCAGCGAAGCGGCTGACGTGAGCATCGATCCCGTCATTCCACCGCAGCTCGACGGATTGCGTGTGCAAACCGCGCTCCTCGGCCGTCCAATCGAAGTGCACTACAGAGTTCGTGGCAGTGGGTGCGGCGTCACCTCGATCGTGGTGAACGGCGAAGCGATGCCGTACATCACTCGCGCGAATCTGCATCGGCGCGGCGCCGCCCTCGTCGCTAACAGCGCGCTGATGCGCAGGTTGTCCGCGAAGGGAAACGTTCTCGCCATCGAGGTGGGTTAATCCTGCCGCTCACGGACCGGCCGCGGCGCTGGGGAACGCCGGTTCGACGTGGCACGATCGAGCACGTGACCAGCAGACCCGCCGCGCGCAGCACTCGTTGGCAAAGTGCAGCAAACCAACGGCCTTTTTGAGGTTCATAGCGGACGCTCGCGAGCTATGCTTAGGGCGGTTATTCGATCGGCCCGCTTCCGACCTAGGCCATGTGAAAACTCGCTTCGAGAGCGATTATGAAGCGAGCAGCCAAACATAGCCGGTTTTGCCGATCTCAGCGCCCCGGTATCGCCTGACGGAACGGTTGCGATCACCCAGCGTCGGCTGGTTTTCTCGCGCGCGCAGTGCAACTGCACGATGAAGTGCAACCGAGAGCTGTTCTGAGATCTCTTCAGACCGCCTGCATTTTTTGGATCAGCCCCGCGACGCCGAACAAGCTGATTGCGCGTTTCAGGTTGTAAGCAAGCACGTGCAAACTCATTTCGGCGCTCACGCGCTTGAGCGTCTTGGTTTTGAAGTGCTGCGAGCCCATCCAGGTCTTCAGGGTGCCGAAGGTGTGCTCGGCGGTCTGGCGGCGAATGCCCATCACCTGCGGACGCTGATCGAGCCGCGCCTGTAATCGTTCGATGACGTCTTCGTGTTCCCAGCGACTGATGCGCCGATACTCGCCGTTCGTGCAGCGTGGCTTCAGTGCGCAGCGCGTACAGGCGGAACTCCAATAGCGACGAATCTGCTTGTCATTTTCGATGTGTGTGAACCGATAAATCGCGCGCTCACCGGCGGGACATTCGTACTCATCTTCGTCTGGCTTGTAGATGAAATCGCGCTTGCCGAAATACCCTTTCGCCATGTTCCCCGAGGTCTCGGGCTTCGGTAGATACGTCGTGACCGCGGCTTCTTCACAGGACTTGATCTGCTCGCCGCTGAAGTACCCTCGATCAGCAACGACTTCGATCTGATCCACACCAAGAGCAGCCTTGGCCCGTTCGGCCATCGGCGCCAACTGCGTTCGATCATGGCCAAGATTCGTCACTTCGTGCGCCACAATGAAGTGGTGCTTCGTATCCACCGCGACTTGCACGTTGTAGCCGACGATCCCTGTCCCCGCCCGCTGGTCGCCATCGAGCGCGCATCAGGATCGGTGAGGGAGAGTTGTTCGTCAGGCGCGGCGAGCATCGCCGCTTCATGTTTTTTTAGCTTGGCGAGCTCCTCCTTCAACTTCTCGATCTTCTCCGATAATCGCTGCGTCTTGTCCTCCGCGATTTCCGACTCCTGTCGATCGAGGCTCTCCATCTGCGCCAGATACCGCGCAATGCTCTCGTCAACCTGCTCGAGCCGCCGCTTCACTTTCGCCTTCGTGAAGTTCTTATCGCGGTTGTTCAGCGCCTTGAATTTGCTGCCGTCGATCGCGACAAACGCATCCTTGAACAGCTCGAGCTTTCGGCACAGCACCACAAACTCGCGACACACCCGCTGAATCGCTTAGCCGTGATCCTTGCGAAAGTCCGCAATCGTCTTGAAATCCGGCGCGAGCCTGCCGGTCAACCACATCAGTTCGATGTTACGCTGCGCCTCCCGCTCCAGTCGATGGCTCGACTGCACCCGGTTTAGGTAACCGTAAATGAACAGCTTCAGCATCAGCGCCGGGTGATATCCAGCACGAAACTGAGCCAAAAAAACGCCGCCAAATGTGATGATTTGGCTGAATGAGTCGGACGGCACCGTTGACGTATTAACCGTGGCAACCATGCTCTTCCTCACATCGTTCGTCGCGGGAGTTAGCCCTGATCCGTCCGCTCACGTCTCTTCGGGCCTCAAGGTTTCCACAGTGGGGGGAGGCGATCCGCAGATCTCCTTGTTCTCTTCCCCGATCGTTTCGAGCGCCCGGAGGTGCTCTTCCAGGATGTGACGTATGTCGGAGACGGAGCCGGTGCCTCTGGCGCTTGAGCTCTTGCACGTCCTGCTGGAGCGCTTCAAGTTGGCGCTCGGCATCACCCGGAGCTGGTCCGCCTTCAGGGTCGATTCCAAGACGACCTGTTCAGCCTGCTTTTCGGCGCGCTCAATCCAGTCCTCGCGGATTTGCTGGATAGCCGTGAGAGCTTTCTTGAGGTCACCTCGCCCTGTTGCATACGCTGCAGTTCTTGATCCTTTCTCGCCAAGGCATCGCGCAGGCGGGCGTTTTCGCGGACCAAGTCCTCCATGTCGCCAGCTACCAGCTCTAGAAATTTGTCACTTCCCCGGGTCTAAGCCACGGAAACGGAGCGGAAACTGCTGCTGTCGGATCTCCAGGGCTGTCACCTTCATGCCTACCACCTCCCTGCACAAACCCGTGTGGCACCGCTCATCGTAAACGGCTCGCAATCCCCTGCAGCGAGGCTCAGGAACTGGTCGAGAAAGTATATCGCCAAAATGACGATCAGCGGCGATCAATGCCAAAGCCACCTCCGGGCAGCTTGCGTCGGATTGGCTCCAGCACCGGCTCGGTCGCCCGATAGAGAAACTGCACGATGGGATTATAGGGATCAGCGAGTACCAGGAAATTACCGCGCGTGCGATGATGACCCACATGTAAAGCCAGAGCGCATAGTGGAGAACAAGCGCAATGGCTCCAACGAAATTTCCAAATACGAACATCCCGTCTTCCTCTTTCTGGTTTCTGGCGAAAACCGCTTGCCCACAGGCGCCGGAGACATGTTCTATCAATGTTGGGAGTGGACGGATCACTGGCACAGGTCCCTTCTCCGGAACCTGTCAGTGGACTACCGGCGAATTCGCGGGACCGCAGTGTAGCGCGTCAACGGCGTCAATGACTGCCCCGCGAAACGCACGATCCTCAAAGCATGCAGTCCGGCGATCGTCGTCCGGCCGGCGATGTCACGCGATCCTTTAATTCGCCAGGATGCAGGCCGTTTCCAGTAACTTGGCCGAACCGTAGACTGTTTGCGCCGCCAACGTCAGCGCTGCTTCGCGGGTAAGGCCCATCTTTACTCCGCCATCGGCGAGAGCTTCGATGAGAACGAAGATATAGGCTGGTCCGCTGCCACTCAGGCCGGTCACCGCATCCATCAAATATTCGGCTACCACGACTGTCCTTCCCAGAGCCTCGAAGAGGACACGGGCAACCTCCAGGTCTACTGGCGTGGCATGGCTGCCAACGCACAGCCCGGCGGCCCCAGCAAGCACCAGGGCCGGGGTGTTTGGCATTACACGCACCACCCGGACCGGTTTCCGAAGGCGCTCTCATTCTTCGCCGTAGGCACTCCTGCGGCAATTGAGATTACCACCTTCGGATCGTCCACTACCGGGGCTATCCCCTGGATGGTCGGTGATGTCCTGGGTCTGACGGCTAAATGATCAGGTCAGCCGGCGCCATGGCTTTGACGTTGTCGGTCAACGCCTGTACCGTGTAGGTTTCTGTAGGTAGCCCAGCCGCGCCTTGATGATATCGGTGACGGTGATTCGCTGGGGCTCGATGAGCTGAGCCGCGATGACGCCTTTGGAATGGCCTCGCCCATGTTCCCCCACCGACGATGACCAGCCGTTTGTCACTTATCATGGCAAGCGTCCTCATCGAGTGCTGAGTGCTCAGTCCTAGGGCTGAGCCCCGATTGAGAAGCTCACAGTTGTTGCAGACGTTAGACAACTGTTTATAACTCAGCCCTCACTCTCAGTCCTCAGCACTCTTATCCTGGCCGTGCGCCGAAAATGGCTGAGCCGACGCGGACCATCGTAGCGCCTTCTTCGATCGCGACTTCGAAGTCATGGGACATCCCCATCGACAATTCTGACATGGACACCATCGGGATACGCTCACGTGCGATTTGTTCAGCCAGGGTGCGGAACTCACACAAATAGGGTCGGCATGCTCCGCGACCTCGATGGTGGGCGGCACGCACATGAGCCTGCGCGAATCGCCACATGGGGGTACCGCCGCGCCTGTTGCACCAGCGCCATGGTTTCGGCTGCTGGTACACGTCAGACTTCGTCGTCTCGTCGCCGATGTTCACCTGAATCAGCACGGGCATTACGATGTTGTGCCTTGCGGCGCGTGCGTTGTGCTCCCGCGCCAGAGGTAGGCTCGTCGACCGACTCGATCAGATTGAACAGATCACAGACAACCCTCACCTTATTCCGCTGCAGATGGCCTATGAGATGCCACTGGACCTCACGCCCCAGGGCTTCGATTCTGGCTTGGGTCTCTCGCACGCGCTCCCCGCCTCAGCACCCGCTGACCAGCATCGATGGCCGCCACGGATGCGCTCCCACCCGGCATCGATTCTGTAGCCACCGCCACGGCACTACCCCCTCTGGATCACGGCCCATGTGGGGGCCTGCCGCTTTGTGATCCGCTCCTTCACGACACTGAGGTTCTTCGCCCCGCCACTGTCCCCATGGCCATCTCCCTGTCTGTCACATCAAACCCTTTCCCCAACCAACGCAACTCCCTCATATCATTAGTTCTGCGAATGATAGCTACCTTTTACAGCTCTGTTCGTGCCCACGACTACGGAGACCGCCAGGGGTTCGTTCACAAACCCCTCGTCCCCGCACGCGGTAGATCGTGTACGGCTTCCACAGGCTCTTCCTGTCCACGCCTCGACGACGCACTCAACTCGACGACAGCCGACCAGGAAAATCACGCCTGCCACCACGTCGATAACGGAGGGCAACAAGCATGCCTGTTGTAAATTATGGAGGTCTGCTAGCTTGCCGACAATCGCTGGTAAAGTATCTCCCAGCAGATGGATGAGTAGGATATACAGCGCTTGCGCCGTAGCTTTCACGTCGCTCGGGACGACGTCGTGGATCACCGCGATGATCGGCCCCGGAGACCATACCATTAAAAAATGCCCAGGAAAAAATAGACCAGCATCGCCACATGGTTGGTCGTATATAGCGATAGCGTGACGAACGGACAGGAGAGAATCAGCCGAATGCCGACCGTCGCCATCCGCCCCCACGGCCAGCGAGCATACAGCCAATCCGCCAGATAGCTGCCCGTGACAACTCCCAACAGGCCCCCGGTCACCCCTTCGGCGCCGACGTACTGCCCTGCATCTCGCGGTCGAAACAGCCGAACATCAGTCACGTATTGCGGCATCCAGACGATCAGCGCCCCGGCGGAGAATGCGGTGATGACCCCTCCTAGCAGAATATAGGTGAACAGCGGATTGCTCAGGAGCGCGCTCACCGGCGTCCGCTGATGGATGACGACTTGCGGTGGTTCGCGCAAATACCAGGCCAGCCCCCCCAGCAGGAATCCTGGCAGACTGACGAGATAGAGACAGGCTCGCCAGCCCAGAATTTCCCCGAGCACTCCGCCCAGGATGAGTCCTGTGGCGCCCCCCAGAAACATGCCGAAATTGAAGAACCCTGGAATGCGAGAGCGTTCGAGAGCTGGGAACGCGTCGCTTAGCAGCGAATCGGCCGGAGGCCCGAGGCGGCCTCACCGATGCCGACCGCCCCACGCCCCATCAGCAGATGGCTGAAGTCGGTGGCGAGCCCGCACAAGAAGGTGGCGGCACTCCAGCTCCACACACCAAGGGCGATGATCTTGCGGCGCATCCGACGGTCGGAGAGCATGCCGAGGGAGGGAGGTCAGCGAATGAACGAGCACGGAACGCCGTGATCAGCCATCCGAATCGGGTATAGGTAAGGTGTATATTATGGCGGATAAACGGACCGAGAGAGATAATAATCTGGCGATCGACGTAGTTAAGGAAATTATCGTGGTAAGGATTAATAGTACGTACTATGCATGGCGTTTGGTCATTTATGATTGTCCACCTGGTGGAACAGTTTGCCGTCCGCGAGGGTGAAGGGGATGCCATGGGCGGTAGGGAAGCCCTCTGCGGCGCAATTCGAGCCCTGCTGGCTGGTTACTCGAAACCACATCGACGGGCAGGTCGCTGATGGCTCAGCGCTCATGCGGAAGTCACGACCATCGCTTCGATCTCGATGGAGACATCCAAGGGCATCCGCACCCCTGAGGAACTGACCTTCGTCGGTCTCACCAGTTTGAAGCCGTGTAGCATCATCCTTGCCATCGCCACCCCTTCTGCACCTGATCGCCAACGCGGCATCAACCTGTCTGCATCATACTGATGGATCCGTGAACGTCCAGTCTTCCACCGTCGGCGAGTGCCACGCTGACATGGGGACCAATCGCTGTGGGCGGACACCCAGGTCTGCCCCTGCCGCCAAAACCATGGATAATGTACGGGTATCCGCGTATGGATGCCCAATCGAGGCTCGACTTCGACCGGGACGAGAGTACGATAGCCCCAGATACGGCATGACTCCACGTTGATTCTCCAGCGTTGCATCGGACGAGCGAGGATCCCGGATGATGGATCGCGAAGCTCACGACGCCATCGCGCGTGAGCGGGTATCCGCGCGCCTACGAGTTGCAGACGCTGGCAGCGCTCGAAGGTGCCGTCAACGACATCCTCCATGAGTCGGGGCGACCTTCGTGGATTAACACGCAGACCGCGCCTGATGCCCATGGCCGGAAGCTATCCCCCAGCTGAGCACAGCGTAACTGACGAAGTACATGACATAGAAAGGATCGATCGCTGTAGTTTGCTCGGAACGCTCGCCCTCCTTTACCAGGAGGATGGGTAACAATGATCCGCGAAGGCGGGCACCGGCAGGTGAGTATGGCTTGGGGACGTTGCACGATCGCCCTCTGCGCGATCGCGACGGCGCTTCGCTTGCCGTCGCGCCCTTGCCTGCGTGCTCGCAAACGCTGAACGATGCGCTCAGCAAACGCGTTACGCCCGGCGACGGAAGGACAAGCTCCTCGTCGACGCCAACGAGATCCGCTACGACAACGACAAGAACACCGTCTCGGCCGTCGGCGATGTGCATCTCTACTACAAGGGCAAGACGCTCAGGCGGACCGGGTCGTCTACGACCGCAACGCCAATCGCGTCCTGGCGGAAGGCAATGCCCGCATCACCGACACGGACGGCACGGTCACGACGGCTGATCGGTTCGAGCTGACCTACGACTTCAAGGACGGCTTCGTCGATTTACTGCGTGTGCAACGCACCGCGCCTTTCCAAGGCCGGCCGGTAACGACGCGCTTCTCGGCGCCGCGCGCCGAACGCACCAGCGGCGAGACGACGGTTTTCGAGAAGGGGACCTATACGGCCTGCGAGCCCTGCGCCGATCGTCCGGAGCGGCCGCCGCTGTGGCAAGTGCGGGCGGCGCGCATCATTCACAACAACGCGGAGCGGATGATTTACTACGAGGACGCGCGGCTCGAATTCGCCGGCGTGCCCATCGCGTGGATTCCGCTTTTCTCGAGCCCCGATCCGACCGTCAAACGCAAGAGCGGCGTCCTGGCGCCGGCATTACCTTCTCGTCGGCGCTGGGCGTCGGCGTCGGCATCCCGTATTTCTGGAACATCGCGCCGAATATGGATTTCACGGCGACGCCGACGTTCCTGAGCAAGCAGGGCTTCCTCGGCATCGCCGAATGGCGGCACCGCCTCGACAACGGCGCCTACAACATCAGGGCCGCCGGCATTTCCCGCAGACAGGGACGTGTTCCTCGGCCCGCTCGGGCTCGGCCTGCCGGCACTCGGCGCGCGCGACAAGGATTTCCGCGGCTCCATCGAGAGCACCGGCCGCTTCTTCATCAACCCCAACTGGCAGATGGGCTGGGATGTCGTTGGGATGACCGACAAATGGTTCCTGCAGAACTACAAGATCAAGTCGGAGAGCATTTTCGACGATCTACTTCAGGGAATCCCGACCGTCGACCGTCTATCTGACCGGCAAGAGCGATACGGCGTATTTCGATCTGCGCGGCTTCTACTTCAAGCCGCTGACCTATATCGATTGGCAGAAGCAGCAGCCTGTCGTCGCTCCGGTCTGGGACTACAAAGCGGTCTCCAAGGGCCTGACCTCATCGGTGGCGAAGTCACGGTTGACACCAATGTCACCGCGCTCTCGCGCGACGCCGCCTCTCCTCCAGCAGGTGCCGATCCCAACCGACCCTGTCGGCCTTCTCACACGTGCAGTGTGTTCCGACGCGACTTGGCGGCAGCTTTCGCGGCCTCGGCGGAGACTATGCGCGCGCCAGCGCGGAGAGTGTCCTGGCGGCGCAGTTTCGTCGATCCCCTCGGACAGGTGGATCCGATTCGCGTCGCTGCGCACTGACGGCAGATGGATCAATTCCAATTTCACGCAATTCCAGAACGTGCAGCAGGTCAATTTGGGTGTGGATGACAGCGCCTTCTGGAGGGCCATGCCGGCGGTCGGCCTCGAATACCGCTATCCGTTCGTCAGCACCGTGACGCGACTGGGCACCCACACCATCGAGCCGATCGCCCAGATCGTGATACGGCCCAACGAAGCCCGCGCCGGACGCCTGCCGAACGAGGACGCGCAGAGCCTCGTCTTCTGGACGCGACCATTTCGACGTGAACAAGTTCTCGGGCTATGATCTGGTCGAGGGTGGCGTCAGGGCGAATTACGGGGCCAGTACACGATCACCACCGGCAAGGGCTACGCGATGTCCTGTTCGGGCAGTCAGATCAGGTGGCCGGGCGCAACTCCTATCCAACCCGGATCTTGCCAATACCGGTCTCGATTCCGGCCTCGACAGCCGCGCCTCGGACTACGTGGGACGCATCCACATTGCGCCCGATCCGCTGTTCTCCTTCACGCCCGCTGCGCTTCGACGAGCAGACCTTCGGGCTGAGCGTATCGAGCTGCAGGGAAACACCTCGCTCGGGCCGCTTACCGCCAGCGTCGCTTACGGCCACTATGCAGCGCAACCCGCCCTCTCCATCCCCGAGCCGCGCGAGGGCGTTCTGCCAGCGCCCAGTGGAAGTTCACCCCGTCCTGGAGCCTCAACGGGTCGGTGTTGTTCGACCTGAGCCGTGAAGCGAAAGCTTGAACAACCTGCTGCAGGCTTCGACGCTCCCCGCCCAAGCCTATGTGCGCACGCCGCTGTGGCAGGCGACCGACCGGCTCGCTCGGCGTGCAATACCAGGATGAGTGCACCACCCTTTCGGTGCTCTATGCACAGACCTTCAACGACCCGGCGACGGGCCTGCGCGTCAACAACCAGACCATCCTGGTGCGTCTCGAGCTGCGCACGCTCGGCCAGGCGACGCTTTCCCAGAACCTCAGCGGCGCCACCCAGGACGGCGTCGCCCAGTAGGAGCCGGGACAGGCCCCGGCCCGCGGCGCGCAAACCTCTCGTACTGACGCAAGGCGATCCGGCCGGCATCGGCCCGGAGATCACGCTGAAGGCGTGGCTGAAGAGGCAGTGAATTTAGCGCCCTCCCCGCCTTTGCGATAGTAAGCGATCCCAGATCTTTTGCGCGCCACCGTTTCGTCGCTCAAGATCGGTCCCCATCGAGCCGGTCGATGCCGCCGACACCATGGCGGTGTTCGCCCGGGCGCTTCCGGTCATTCCGCTCGGCACGCCCGTCGCGTTACGCCCGGCCGACCCGAGCCGGCTTTCGGCCGCGGCCACCATCGCGTCGATTGAGCGCGCCGTCGGTCTGGTTCGCGGCGGTGTGGCGGCTGCGGTCGTCACCAACCCGATCGCCAAGAGCTGCTCTACCGCGTCGGCTTCGAACATCCGGGCCACACGGAATTCCTGGCCGCGTCTCGCGGCGCCCCAAGGCGAAGCGCCGCCGCGACCGGTGATGCTGTTGTGGTGCGATGCGCTCGCCGTCGTGCCGGTGACGATCCACGTGCCGCTGCGCGATGTGCCGCGGCTCTTGACGCGCGACCTCATCGTCGAGACCGGCCGCATCGTCGCGCGCGACTTCAAGCACCGTTTCGGCGTCGCGAAGCCGCACTGGCGCTCACCGGTCTGAACCCGCATGCCGGCGAGGACGGCGCGCTCGGCGACGAGGACCAGGCGCATCGTCGCCCCCGCGGTCGCTGAGCTTGAAGGCCGAGGGCGTCGACGCGTCGGGGCCGCATCCCGCCGATACGCTGTTCCATGCCCGCGCCCGCGCGAGCTACGATGTCGCGCTGGCCATGTACCACGATCAGGCGCTGGTCCCGATCAAGACCATCGCGTTCGACGAGGCCGTCAATGTCACGCTCGGGTTGCCGTTCGTGCGCACCTCTCCCGACCATGGCACAGCCTTCGACATCGCCGGACGGGGGTAGCGCGCCCCGACAGCCTGATCGCGGCTTTGCGGCTCGCAGCGCGGCTCGCCGAGGCTGAGGCAAACACAGAAAAATGAGCGCCATCGACGACCTGCCGCCGCTGCGTGAGGTCGTCCGCGCCCATGACCTCAAGCCGAAGAAATCGCTCGGCCAGAACTTCCTCTTCGATCTCAATCTCACCGCGCGCATCGCCCGCGCCGCCGCGCCGCTCGACGGCGTCACGGTGGTCGAGGTTGGACCAGGTCCCGGCGGCCTGACACGGGCGCTGCTCGCACTCGGCGCCGCCAAGGTGGTCGCTATCGAGCGTGACCACCGCTGCCTCAGTGCGCTCACGGAAATCGGCGCGCGCTATCCGGGGCGACTCCGTCCTCGAAGGCGACGCCATGACGGTCGATCCGCGCCCGCATCTGGACGCGGTCCAGCGCGCATCGTCGCCGACCTCCCCTACAATGCGGGCACGGCCCTTCTGGTGCGGTGGCTGACCGAGGAGGCGTGGCCACCATGGTGGACAGCCTCACCTTGATGTTCCAGCGCGAGGTCGCCGGGCGCATCGTGCACACGCGGCGAGCCCGAGAGCTACGGGCGCCTGGGCGTGCTCGCAGGGTGGCGCACCACGGCATCGATCCTTTTCGACGTGGCGCCGTCGGCCTTCGTGCCGCCGCCCCAAAGTCACGTCGTCGATCGTGCGCCTCACGCCGCGGCCGGTGCCGGCGCCGTGCCGCGTGGCGGGGCTGGAAGCGGTGACGCAGGCCGCCTTCGGGCAGCGGCGCAAGTGCTGCGCCAAAGCCTCAAGCAAACTCACCGCTGATCCGCTGACACTGATCGCGGCCGCAGGATCGACCCGGCAACAGCGGCCCGAGACGGTGCCGGTGGCCGGCTTCGTGGCGCTCGCCAATGCCCTGGGACGCCAGTCGATAGAGCCCGTGCCTCCGCCTCGGCGCTCCGACAGCAGCGCTTCGACGAACGGCGCGAGCCCGACGCTGGCGGCCGCGCTCTGGCGCTCGGCCTCGAGGATGGCGCGCACCCGTGAAAGGAGCGATCGATGTCGTCGTTGACGAGGACGTAGTCGTACTCGTCCCAGTGGGCGATCTCCTCGCGGGCGTTTTGCAAGCGGCGGCGATGACCGCCGCTTCGTCCTCGGCGCGCCGTTCCAGCCGCGCCTAGCTCCGCCATGCTCGGCGGCAACACGAAGATGGTGACGACGTCGTCCGCGCATCTTCGCGGGACCTGCTCGGTCCCCTGCCAATCGATGTCGAAGAGAATGTCCTGGCCGACGGCCAGCGCGTCCTCGACTGGCTTCAGCGGCGTGCCGTAGCCATTGCCGTGCACCTCGGCCCACTCGAGCAGCTCGCCCGCTCGCGCATCTTGGTGAAGTCTGGCCATGCCGATGAAGCGGTAGTGCACGCCATCGACCTCCGAGGGTCGCCGCGCGCGCGTCGTGACCGAGATCGAAGAGCGACGCCGAGCCCTTTCTTGGAGAGGCGCGTCAGCGTCGTCTTGCCGGCGCCGGAAGGCGACGAGAGGATCAGAATGAGGCCGCGGCGGGCGATGGCGGTCTGCGGACCATGTGCTCACTCGACATTCTGGACCTGTTCGCGGAACTGCTCACGACCGCCCTGAGGTCGAGGCCGATGGCCGAAAGGCCCTGTCGTTGGCCTTGGCGCAAAGCGTATTGGCCTCGCGCGAGAATTCCTGGGCGGGGAGTCGAGCCGGCGCCCACGGCCCACCTGCCGCCAGCAAGCTGCGGGCGGCCGCAACGTGGGCGACCAGGCGGTCGATCTCCTCGCGGATATCGGCCCTGGTGGCCATGAGGACGGCTTCCTGGTGCAGGCGCTGGGATCGAGGGTCACGCCGGTCGCCAGGAGCGTCGACACCTGCTCGGCGAGCTTCGCCTGATGGCCTCGGGCCGCCGGGCGGGACACTTCCGCGGCGTTGGGAGCCGCGCGATGGTGTCGAGCTGCCCGTCGAGCAGGGCAGCGAGCGCGTCGCCCTCGCTGCCCGCGCGCCGCCACGAGGGCGAGGAGAGCCTTGGCGAGGCCGGCGCGCAGATCGCTTCGAGCCCAGCGCGGCGCGTCTCGTCTTCCTCGTCCGAGACCTCGACGATGCCGCGCACGCCAGCAGGCCGTCGAGGAGGAGGCCTGATGGATGCGGGCAGCGGCACGCGAGCGGCGATCGATCAACCCGTTAGGGCCGCTTTCGTTGACGCGCACCCGAGCAGGCGTCTCGGCGGCGTCAGAGTGAGCGCCGCATGGCACGTGCCCCGCCCCAGCGCCTTGGCGATCGACCGCGCGTCTCCTCGGCCAGCGCGTCGAAGCCCGGCGGCACCCGCAGCTTGCACGTCGAGACCGCGGGCGTTCGACGGTTCTTGAGCTCCCAGGCCCAGGCGGTAGCGCCCGATGGCGCCCGTCTCTCGGGCAAAGCCCGTCATGCTCGCGATGGTCATTGAGTCGCTATCGAGGCTGTCGGTCTCGCTGCCGGTGCGGAGCGGTGGCCATGGCACGCGTGGCGCGACCATAGTGCGTGGGGGGCACAAGCGCGCCGCCCGCGCCGAAGGCCCCCGTCGCGCTTAACGCGCGGTTCTTTGTCTCGGAGACTACTGTTTCAGCGACGGCACCTTCCTCGGCGAGTTGAGATCGAACGTCTTGTTGGCCATGGGTCGCTCGCCTGCCCTCCGAGCGTCGAACGCCTTGGGGCGGCGCGGCGGCTGCACCTCGCCGGCGGCGGCCGATGCGCCGCCTTTTTTCTTGCCGGTCGCCTGGTCGAACAGGCTCGTCGACGCCGCCACGGTTGGGGCGCCCTGGCCGGCCGGCGCGAAGGCCGGGGCGTTCTGGCCGCCCGGCCGCGGGTCGCCGCGTCCCGCCGGGGACGACGCCGGCTTCGATTTGATCCACCCGTTGGCCCGGCGCGACGCTTCGACCTGGCGCCATTTCACCACGTTGCGCTGGTGTTGATCCAGCGTCTCGGCGAACACGTGTCCGCCCGTCCCATCGGCTACGAAATAGATGTCCTTGGTGCGCGAGGGGTTGGCGACAGCCTCGAGCGCGGCGCGGCCGGGATTGGCGATCGGCCCCGGCGGCAATCCGTCGATGACGTAGGTGTTGTAGGGGGTCGCCTTGTCGATCTCGCTGCGCAGGATGCCGCGGCCGAGCGTGCCCTTGCCGCCGGCGATGCCGTAGACGATCGTCGGGTCGGATTGCAGCCGCATCTTCCGACGCAGCCGGTTGATGAAAACGCCGGCGACGCGCGGCCGCTCGTCCGCGCGGCCCGTCTCCTTCTCGACGATCGAGGCGAGGATGACGAATTCCTCCGCTCTTGACCGGCAGGCCCGAGCGCGCCGCCCCCATATCTCGCCGAGGATCCGCGTGGTCCGGACGCCATCCGTTCGATCAGCTCTGGCGCAGCATGCCGCGTGGCACTTTGTAGGTATCGGGCAACAGCGTGCCCTCGCAGGCACGCCGGCGACGTCGCCGGCTAAGACATCGCTATCCCTGAGGCGCGCCACGATCTGCTCGCTGGTCAGGCCCTCCGGTACGGTGATCGAATGCAGGACCACTTGCCGGAGGCCAGCGTGTCCATCACCTCGTTGAGGCTCGCCCGCCGCTTGAACAGATATTCGCCGGCCTTGATGTTGTCCTTGGCGCCGCCGAGTTGAACGGCGAAGACGAACAGCGTGGGCTGCGAAATGACCCCCTCGCGCTCGAGCGTTGCGGCGACCGCTTGTGAGCCACCCTTGACCGAACGACCTTGTCCGGCTGAGCGGCCGGGCTGACCGAATTGCGCTGCACCAAGTACAGGGCGAACCCCGCACCGACGGCGACGAACACGAGATGAAGGTCAAGAAGCCGCTCAGGACGTGGAGGTTTCGCCCACCCCGGCGCACCGGCGGCTCAGGTGGTGGCCATGGGAGGATCGAGCCATGGGGACTGCGCAGGCCGTTGCGGAAGGAGCGATCGTTCATTTTGCCACCGACCACACGACCGTTGATCCCCTCGGCTGCTTCAGCCACCCTACCACCGAATGTGGCGAAAGCACGCCCCATTGCGGCTCATGCGTCGTAGCGACGAAACACCAAGCTGGCGTTAGTGCCGCCGAAACCGAACGAGTTCGACAGCGTCACGTTGATGTCGGCCGGCTTCGACTTCAGCGGCACCAACTCCATCGCCGTTCGACCGGCCGCATTTCGAGATTGAGCGTCGGCGGGATAACGCCATTCGCGCATCGCGAGCATGCAGAAGATCGCCTCAACCGCGCCGGCCGCCCCGAGCAGGTGGCCGATGGCAATTTCTCGACGACATCTTCAGCTGCGCTGCGCTGTTGCCGGCCAAATGCTCCAGCGCCTTGAGCTCGATCTCGTCGCCGACCGGCGTCGAGGTCCGTGCGCATTGACGTAGTCCACGTCGCCGACGTTAAGGCCGGCACGCTTCAGCGCCATCTGCATGCAGCGGTAGGCGCCGTTGCCGTCCTCGGGCGGCGAGGTGATGTGGAAGGCATCGCCGGAAAGTCCGTAGCCGATGACCTCGGCGTAGATCTTGGCGCCGCGCGCCTTGGCGTGATCGATCCTCCAGCACGACGACGCCAGCCCCTTGCCGATGATGAAGCCGTCGCGATCCTTGTCGTAGGCGCGAGGCGCGGGTCGGCTCGTCGTTGAAGCCGGTGGACAGCGCCCGGCAGGCAATGAAACCGGCCATGCCGAGACGGTGACGGACGATTTTGCCCCGCCTGCCACCATGACGTTGGCATCGCCCAGGCCAATGAGGCGGGCCGCATCGCCGATAGCGTGGGCGCCGGTCGAGCAGGCGATGGTACCACCGGATGGTTGGGGCCACGTAGCTTGTGCTCG
>CAVUTF010000038.1:0-72602 GCA_963744305.1 uncultured Gammaproteobacteria bacterium | reverse complement strand
CCACTTGCCATAGATGGCCTTTCCGTTTTCTGCGGATGGCGTGGTCTGCCCCAGGCCAACGCCAGAGACACCCGCCACCAGCAACAAGAGTAGGAATATTGTCTTCCTCATGCGCGCCCGCTCCTCATGCTAGCGGGCCAGATACCGTAGCGGCCGGGCGAGATGATCCCGTTGGGGTCTATGCTGTCCTTGAGCTTCTCTTGGAATCTCAGTAGCGAGCTATCGTTGTGCGAGAACTTGCTGACGACTTGGTCCTGAAAAGCGGGCGCCGTCGATAGGTTCCCCAGCCGTGCTCTGCGACGCGATCGATAATCCGCGAGAACAACGCCCTGCTACGTGCGTTCTTGGCGGGGTCACGCCAAGTCGGAACGACCGTCGCCACGATGAAGCAGCGTGAATAGTAGTTGATCGGGGTGGTGAATGGATCGTGAAGAGGCGGAGGCCCATCTCAATGTAGGTCTCGGCCAACACCCGCGATGCCTCCCAGACGGACTCGGCCTTTCTCGGCACCATCGTGAAGAAGTCAGCGTGCCCGTCCGGCGGATCACTATCGGTAAGCGGGTTTCTAGCCACCATGTTGAAAATCTCGAGTGCGGGGATACCCACATGAGGCTTTAGCGGGAATTCCGCTTCGGCCTCGCGCGATATCGGCAGTCGCGACAATTTGCCGTCCTGAAACGCCGCTCCCGGAACGCGATCTCTGAAACGACGCTTCGCGGCCTCCCAGCTCGCACGGACGGTTTCCTCGGGACCGTAGAACCGCAACTCGACGGACCAAGCGGGAAGCCCCTGAGCGCTAACGATATCCTCCACTTGATCGATGGACGGCCAGCCGCTTTCCATCAACCTCACCAAAGCGGGGGTTACACCAAGAAAACGTCGTCCTTTCACAGGGCTCCCGTACTGCGGCATGCCGATCAGAAACGAATCTTCGAGATAGCTGACTTCCTTGACGAGCGCATCGAAATCCCGGTAGCGCGGGACCGTTACCGTACCGGTGAAAAACGTCTCTGGCAGCGGCATGAGCCAAAGACCCATCTTCGTGACGATGCCAAAGTTCGATTGTGTAAACAGCCCGTCCACCAACGGACCCACGCCATACCGAAAATCTTGCCAGCTGTCCGACCCGGGCACCGCGCCATTGCCCGTGCGGATCACATCCCCTTCCGGCGTCACCACCTCCATGCCGCAATGCGAGCCGAAATGGTCCCTGAACGGCGCCATCGTGTAACCGACACCGTGGTCGAGACTATTGCCTATAGGGCTGCCCAGCCTGGGTCGGGAACATCGAGCATCACCTTCAGACCGCGCTCTTTAATGTGGTTGTAGAGGTCGAAATACGAAACGCCTGGCTCGACCACGGCAAAATGGCGATCCTCATCGACATCCAGAATTCGGTTCATGCGTTTCAAGTCGACGACAACGCTGCCGGACAGCGTCGGCGCCGATCCACCGTACGTGAGATTCCGCCCGGTCGAGATTGGATACAGCGGAATACCGTACTTGTTCGCAATGCGAACGATCTGCTGCACTTGTTCCACATTGGCCGGCGCAACCGCAGCAGAAGCCACTCTTTCTTCCGGCTCGCCCCAATAGATCGAATATGAATCTCGATACAGCGCAACGTCTTCTTCAGAGCTAAAGACCCAGTCATCACCGAGTGCCGCCGCAAACTCAGCAAGCGCAGAGGCGAATTCGGCCTCGCTGGTGTTCGGAGGTAGTGCCATCTCTATAGTCCCCGTGATTGAAATGCTATTCCTGCGCCATCTAGCGCAAGCGCTTTCTTTGCAGCTCGTGAACATCGCGGTGCTAAGCAATGACCCACGACACGAGCACAGTCCCGTTCTGAGGGCCAAAGGGCCCCGTTCGCTTCTGTGGAGCAATTCTCCAGGGGCCTCGAGCCTCCATTTGGCTCTCAGCAACGCCATCGCTCGCCCAAAGTTTTTTTCAGCTCCGAGATTGCGTGCTGCTTCGACCCGGCTGCCGATCCCGTGACGTCGTGCCGCACTCGCCCATCCTGCTCGACTGTGCGATCGATTCGATAGAGCACCTTCATGCCCACATCGCGCGCCAGCTCTTCTAAACAAAAGAGCGCCGCTCGATCCGTCAGTCCCGCAAACGGTAAAGAGGTTTGCCGTAGTTGAGCTCGCAAGTCTTCGTACCAGAGCGCAGCCACGTCGTTCCGGATCCCGCTCGTGAGCACACCGCGATATTCGAGCTCGCGTGCAAATACCAGGCACTCGTCATATCGCTCATCAAACACGGCCCGGCATAAACCGCGAGCCGAACCGATCCTATTCGCGGCTGTAGCCCGCCCCCGATACCGAGGCAAACGTCCCGGCCAGGCTCGCAGCAGCTAACCTCAATACATTCCTTCGGCTAATCATGCTGCTCTCCGATCTCTCGCGGCGCGCCGCGCGGCGTTCTTAGTCGGCCGCGGGCACTACGGCGAAACCCTTGCGCGGATTGATCGTCTTGCCGTCGACAACAGCGTCTATCCAGGCAGCCGCCGTGCGGCCGTCCTTCATCGGATTGCCACGAATCGTAATCTTGGTCCCGGGCGGGAAGTCGTTCTTGCGAATGCCCGCCCGTTGCAGCGTGCTCGGCCCTTCGGCTTCAAACCCCCAGGTCGAAACACTGCCATCGTCGTTCGTCACCTCGACAATGAGCCAGGAATGCGGGTTGGTGTACTGAAACTCCTTGACGATGCCGGAAACCTCGATCACCTTCGTGTCCTCGAACATTGCGCCCGAGTGGTGGGCCGAAGCCGTCACACCGCAAATAGCCACGAATACTGCCGTGGCAAGAATAGTAGCTCTCATAGTCAAATCCCCGTGATGTCCCAAATCGCCTATTCGTCGCGATTGTGCTGCTTAACCGCCTCGTCGTTGCTCGTCGCCGCGTCGTCTTCGACAAAATCGAAGTCGGGAAACTGGCTCGTGCCGTCTTCGCGAACGATGATCGCGTTGTTCTGATTCTCACCGCAGTCCCAATAACGAATGCGCAGCAGCGCATCGTCATTGGTCAGCTCAGTCCAGCTTTGCCGCGTATACCAGGGCGCTTCCAAATTGATCTGATCGAATACCCAATAATCGGCTTCCACCAAGTTCCCACTCACCTTCCGCCAACGCTCCACGACCTCCACCTGCTCGGAATAGTTCGGCTGCGTGCCGCGCTGATACTGACCGGCCCTCAAGTACATCGTGTGCATGAGCAACATGCCGTCGTTCCAAACACCGATCGTGTCACCGTTCCAGGTCGCGTAGGCATCTTCGGGTGCCGTGTGATCACGACCGTCGGTATAGACGCGACGAATGTCGTTGACCATCTCATTGATGAGTAATGTCTGATCCGGCGTGACGATGAACTCGTGCAAAAACGGCTCGGTCGCCCACCGTGGATGCCCGGCGGGCGGCAATCGGATATCGGATCGTATTCTCCGCCCGTGCTAGCAATCTGCTCGATCTTGCGCTGACGCGCAGCAGCACCCGCGGGCGTCAGCTTTGCGGTCAGCTCATTTCCACGAACGTCCGGATCAAAAGAGATGCCGCCTCGCGTACGTGTGTAAATACCCGACCAGTCGAATTCCGGTCTGCGCATGTCCTCCCACGCGAGCTCGTCTCCGCCATTGGCATGGCGCTCGAGGTACTCGTACATCTCCAACGCGGAGTCGAACTGCTCGCCGAAACGTTGCAGCCGTTCCTTATTCTTCTGCCACTCCGCACCCCCGTCTCCGTAGTCGAGCCAGCCCACGTATTCGGGCTGCCCCTGGGCCAGCGCTGACGAACACACCAACAGCGCAGGCCACATCACGACACGTCTCAGCTTCTTGTTCACTGTCGCCCCCATGCAACCGGACTTATCGCGCCCGCACTATTCGAATACGGACTGCCCGTCCGGGCCAACGTTACGGTTGTTCTCCAGGCAGACGTACTCCGTGAGCCGCAGATTCGGCCTGTGGAGGTAGACCAACCTGTACTTCCACGGCTCTTCGAACAAATCCGGATCGTCGATCGTGATCTCGTTAACCAGAACTCCCGGCGAGATCTGGGTGAACCGCTCGACGATCTTCAGCTTCGGGCTATGCGGCAGGTAGCTGAAGTCGAGCGCAACGTCCTCACGAATCCCGACGGTCTCGACCACCAGCGTGTCACCTTCCCAACGGCCGATGGAGTGGCCAGCGTAAGTAGGATCGAGCTCCTCCGCCGGCGGGTGCTCCTTGAGGTCCATCCAGATGCGGCGCGTGGCGGCCTGCCACTCGCTGGTGATCGAGATGATCTTGGGCGTCTGCAGGATCTCCATCCCGTAGACCATGCCCATCATCGCCGGCATCCCGGGTGGGAAGCACGCGGCCACCGCGTCGGATCTCGCCGGCCGCCGACTTTCTGAGCGCTTCTTCATACCGCTCCTCGTAGGGCGACTTCAGCGTCGGGATGTCCTTGCGGCGAGTGCTGCGCGTGTTGGCTCCCGGGGCTTGACCGGTCACCCCGCTCGGGCCGCGGTAAACCTCGAGAAGCCCGTTCGGCGTCACCCAGAAACCGGTCCAGTTGGGGCGCCCGTCCGGCAGCCGCGCCGGGGTGACGGGCGTGCCTTCGAGCTCCTCCGCCGGCGGGGCGGGGAATTGCGCAGCGGCGGGGCCGGCTGCGGCGAGCGTCAGCGCAACTACACCAACGGTCCACCCTTTCACTGCGGGGGCCCCCCGATCGGCACGCCATTCTTGTCGTGGATGCTGACCATGTTGCCGCCCTTTGCACCGGTGCGAAGCGGGTGGATCACCACCGTCACCTCGTCGCCGGGCTTCAGTGAGTTGCGCTTCCAGCCCATCCGTCCAATCACGTTCGGGCTCAGCATCTCGACGGCCCACTCTTCGGTCTCGCCATCGGCGTTGACTACGTCCAGCTCTAGCCAGGCGTGAGGATTGGTCCATTGAAACTCGCGGACGGTCCCCTTGAGGGTGACTTCCTTGGTGTCGTCGAACATAGCGAACGAATGATGCGCCGAGACTGGCAACGCGATCACAGCCAGGGTTACGAGGAGAGTGCGGAAGCACGCGGTGGTTGTCATTGCTGTTCTCGTGGCAACGCTTGCTTATTCCCGGATGTTGGACTCAAAGCTCGGCAGCGCACGCATCTGCTCGTAGATGCAGACGTGCTCTTCGATGTCGGTTCGCTCTTGACGGACGAATCGCTTGGTGTTCTTCCACTCGCCTTCCCAGTTGTCCGGATCGGTCATGGCGAACTCGACCTCGAATGCCTCACCGCCCTCAACCATTCGATACCGCTCGACGATGTGGAGCTTCGGCCCCGCCGGAATGCCCGCCTGGATCCAATGGTGGTCGTCGGTCATGCCATTTGTGTCCACCACGAGCGCGTCACCTTCCCAGCGGCCTATCGAGTGGCCGTTGTAGGTATAGACCTGCGCAGCGTCCGGCGGGTGCGGACGGCCGTCCGTGTAGATCCAGCGAACACTGTTGCTGAACATCGTCGTCAGCTGAACTATGGTGGGCAGCTGAATGATCTGGACCGGCCAGAAACGCGTCATCATCCGTGGCATGCCGAGCGGCCAGCACGCGCCAGGGTCGTCTCGGTACTCCAGCCCGCGACTCTGGTAATCCTTGTACTTCGCGAGCGTCGCCTGCGCCGCCGGCGTCAGCTTCGGCAGCGGCAGGAACTCGTGCCTTCCCGTCTCGGCGTCGATCACCATGTTCCAGGTGCCGGTCAGGTCGAACGGCGGCGCAGGCCTGGACTTGGCGAGATTTTCTGGGGCCAAGGCGCTTAGATACTGGCCGTCGAGTGCGGTCTGGGCAAGAGACGGTGACGCGATCCCGAGACAGGCGGCGGCCGCGGCATACGCAGCACACCAGCATCCTGCGTTTCATTGTTTCTCCTCCTCCACCGTAAGCTGCGGCCTGGCCGACAACTTACGGCCGTCGGCGAGTGTCACCTCCACAAGGTTCCCGCCCGGTCGACCGTCCAACAACGGATTCGACACCACGGTTATTGCGTCGCCCCGCTTCAGAGTCTTCACGCGTCCAACCGGTGCGTACGAGATAGCCGGGACCGTTGGCCTCGTAACTGTAATCTTCCACGACACCGTCGCCGTTGCGCACGCTGAGCACGAGCAAGCTATGCGGATTAGTCCATAGGAACTGCTTGACCGTGCCCGTGTGCACCACTGTCTTGGTGTTGTCAAACATCGCGGCCGAATGATGGGCCAAAGCTGACGTAGCAAATCCAGCAGCGAATGCAACGATTCCAAGGGCACCGAACATCCGGCCTTGCAGCAGGGAAACTGTCACGCTTTTCATTGGCTCTACCTTCCGTAGTCAATTGGCGCTAAAAGTCCAACCTGAAGTCGACGCCCCACATGCGCGAAGCGCTCACGACGGCAATATCCGCATACGCAAAAGTTGTACCTGAAGTCGATGCCCCACATGCGCGGAGAACCCACGAGGACGTACGAAATATCCGGAACGACGATCAGATAGGGGCTGATGCCACCGGATACGAATGCAGGATGATCGAGGGGCTTGTACGGGTATATCGTGTTGTCAGTCGTCGCCCCCCAGGCGGAGCCCCCGAAAATGTATTCTTCATCCGCGCAATTGCTGCAGTAAATACTTGCGTCCCATGACCCGTCCGCGTTCGTGTACTTCAACCTGAGGTTCAACAGGGCATGGTCGGGAAGGGTCAGTGTCGTCGAATCCTGCGGGCTCGTCTCCTGTTCATCTTTGAACGACCAATCGAGCATCATCGAGACGGCTCCACCACCCCGCGTTGGAGCGTCAAAACGGCCGCCAACGTTATAGCTCAGCTCGGGCGCCAGGGCGAAATCCGAAGAAAGCGACACGCCGGC
Organism: uncultured Gammaproteobacteria bacterium; assembly: GCA_963744305.1. GTDB lineage: Bacteria > Pseudomonadota > Gammaproteobacteria > Steroidobacterales > Rariloculaceae > FEN-1219. Next base: position 65,747 of record CAVUTF010000038.1, on the reverse strand, counting down.
TCCCGGCACGACGCGAGTCCATCTCGCGTCGAGCGTTGCCGCGTTCGCATGCAGCTGGAACCTATCTGTAACGGCGAACAAGCCTTCGAGCTCCACACCATCGATCTCCCCGTCACCGGCATTCAGGATGCAACGATCGAAACAAGGGTTCACGAAGCCGGCCTGCGCCGTGGTTGGAGCAACGGTGATCTGCTTGTTGTCATAGTCCATCGTGAAATAGGTCACATTGAGGCGTATGCGGTCATCAGCAAATTGGCTCCGAATGCCGAGCTCGTAAGACAAGACCTCTTCGGGTTGAAACGCTATCCCTATATCTAGCGGGTTGTCATTCGTGCCACCCGCCTTGAAGCCCTCGCTCGCCGATAGATAAGTCATGAGGTCATCGGTCCATTGGAACTCGAGGGCAAGCCGGGGAGTGGTTGAGTCGAACTTCTGGCCGCCTCGGGTCGTTGGGACGCTTACGCAGGAACCCGTCGGCACGGGATTGCAACCAAGTCCCGGTGGCACCGTGATTGGCGCGAGGCCCAACTGAGTGGCGAGCGCGACCAACTGCTGATCCCATAGACTGACGCGACGTGTCTCGAACGTCTTGTCATCCTCCGAGTACCGAATACCTGCCGTTAAATCCAATCGGTCAGTCAAATTAACCGTACCCTGAGCATAGATACCGGTGTGCTCGGTCTGCTGCAGGCTAGTGTTCTGATTGATGATTGCGCCGAATGCGCCGAGTGCGCGCGGATCCCTGCTCTCAATACCTCTCAAGAACGGCTCCTCCTGTGAGAAGTACAGACCAGCCACCCAATTCGCCTTGTCGCCAGCCCCGGATAATTGAAACTCCTGGGACCAGAAATCCACGCCCTCACGCGCGCTAACATCCAAAACCAGGTACGCGGCAGCCACATCGTCCATGTCCGACCGGCGGAAATCCTCGACGTCTCTAACCCCGGTAATCGACCTGAAGGCCATCGCATCATTGATGTTGTAAACAGATTCAGGCTGAAGCCGACCCCTTCCGACTCAAGTCTTGGTTGAATTCCCGTTCCCGCGACTTCGTACAGACTGGTCGGAATCTGAGCGGCATACAGCAATGGAGATGCGCCCCATTGAAGGTTCCACGCCGCCGAGCCCGCTGCGCCGGGCGAAAGCAATGGTGGGCTTACGTCGGGTGCTCCGTTGTACCGATAGTAATCGATCACTTTATGTGGACCGAGGTCGGTATCTCTCTTGGAGTAATCCACACTCACGTTCAGATCGAGTCGATCCGACGGTTGCCAACGAAGCTGGACGCTACCGTAAACGGCATCTTCAGCGCCCAACGCTCCGCCATCGTCTAAGCGGTCGACATAGCCGTCTTGTCTGAGCGAAGCCGCCTTGAGACGAATGGCCACCTCGTCGCTCAAGGGCAAGTTGACGGCGCCACCAACATCAAGATGACCAAAGTCGCCCACTGTCGTACTCAGGTAACCGCTCACTTCACCGAGCTCCGGCCTTCGCGTCATGTACCTCACTGCCCCGCCGGTCGAGTTCTTACCAAAAAGCGTACCTTGGGGACCACGAAGGATCTCCACTCGTTCCACATCGATGAGCTTTAGGAACGATAACTGGGGCCGTCCGAAGTAAACGTCGTCAATGTAGATACCAACAGCGGGATCAGCGACGATCGAGAGGAGCGCCTCGTTGACACCACGGATTGAAAGCGCTGCGATGTCGCCTGATCGACCCGTACCGTTGCCAATGCTGAAATTCGGAACAAACTCAGCCAGCTCGCGTGGGTCCTGCACGTTCAGGTCCCGCAGGCGTTCGCTGCTGAAAGCCGCGACCGAAATCGGCGTAGATTGCAAGTCTTCTTCACGTCGCTGCGCCGTGACAATGACTTCGTCCAACGCGGCCCCTGAACTCTGAGCAAAAACAGTCCAAGTGTTCAGGCTCGTCAATCCAAGTATTCCGACCAGACGGAGAACGTTTTTCGTGTTCACTTCTTAGCCCCCCTAACCGTTTCGGTCCCCCTCCTGCCCCTCCCGCGGGAGCAGGGGGAGTCGGCGACGCCGAAATTGGTCGTCCGGCCCACTTTTTACATTTCGGTGCAAAATATCTTCTACGTGTAAACACAAGTCAAGAATTTTGACAAATGAGTGCACAGACCTTTGATAAATGAGTGCACTGAAGGCACTCTTAACGCAGCAGGGGGTGGGGATGGCGAAAGAGAACGTGAAAATGCTTGCACTTGACGACCGCCCGAGCCGCGGTGACCAAGCGCATGCGAGTGCTGGACGAGGCGGCTAAGGCGCTGAACCGCCAGGGCGTTTCGCAGACCTCGCTCGCGGAAATCGCAAAACGCGTCGGGATTTCCCGCGCCGCGCTCTACTACTACTTCGAAGACCAGGAGGACCTGGTCTTCCAGTGCTACCTCCGCTCGTGCGAGCAGTTGGCGCGTCGCCTGAACGAGGCTAGCCAGCCCGCCTCCAATGCACTCGAAGTGATCGACACGTTTATCGGAGGCATGCTCAGCGAGGGTGAGCCGGAGTTTGCGGCGCTGAGCGAACCGGCATTCCTGCGGGCCGAGCAGCGCAGCACAGTCCTTGGGCTGTACGAGGGAGTGAGGGCGAGCCTCGCCGATCTGCTAGATGAAGGCGCCCGGCGAGGGGAGCTTCGTTCCTGCCACTCAGGACTGGTGGCCTCGGCCATCATAGGACTCATCTCATGGGTTCCATTGGGTCGGCGAGTGACACCGATTCCGGATCGCGACCTGGTCGAGACGATCAGGGCCACGCTCCATGATGGCATCGCTGCTGACCGCACGGCGCCCGTCCGCCCTGCCCTGTTTACTCTGTCTCCGATGGGTCTGCCAGCTGGGCGAGCATTTGACCAAGTGGCAATGGCGGCAGCGCGGCAGGAGGCGCTTTTGGCCGCCGCGTCATGGCTCTTCAACCTGAAAGGCGTGGATGCCACGTCCTTGGAAGAGATCGCGGTGCGCGTGGGCGTCACAAAGAAGGTGATCTACCACAATATTGGAGACAAGCAGACGTTGGTGGCCCAGTGCATCCGACGTGCTTTCCGCTTCTACGAGGACATCGGTGCGCGCATACACGCCTACGAGGGCCCTCGCATCGATGCGCTCTCCGCCAGCGCCCACGCTTTGGCCGAGGCGAGCCTCCGTGAAGACATTGCGCCGTTCCGTCCGTTTACGGGGCTTGAGGGTCGGCCCGAGGCAGAGCGCGAAGAGATGCGCGCGGGAGCGCAGCGCTTGATGAGCACTTACCTCAAGGCATACGACCAAGGGCGAGCTGAAGGCAGCGTGCGCGAAGTGAATGCCCGAGCGGTGCTCGCAATGGTCCCCGGCATGTTTGAGTGGCTGCCAAAGTGGTTCGACGCATTCGATGAAGCGGACCGCGCCAGGACGCCGCGCGAGCTGACCGAACTGTTTCGACTAGGCCTGCGTCCCCTCTAGCCGCAGAGCCGAAGGGTACTGGCGACCCCAAAACCAACGGCGGCCGCGATGGCCGCCGTTGATGCGAGCGCAGATCGGATCTTACTTCCCGACGGCGCTCCAAACGTCCGCCTTGGTCTGCGGAGCCGCAGAAGCGTGGACGTTGATGTAGCGCTCGAAGTCGAGATTCAGCTTCTCGAGCGCCGGCACGAGCGCGCTTGACGTGATCGTTCGCCGGTTGCCCCCGCGCGGTTCACCGAGAAGTCGCCCTGGAACAGGACCCTCTCCTTCGGGATGTACGCGACCAGTCAGCGCGTTCGAGTGCGGCGCCGGATAGATGTGATACATCTCGACGACTCGCGTTCCGTCCGTGTAGACCTTCTTGTCGCCCACGGCTCGACCGCGGCCTTCTTCGGGTTCTTCGCCAGCGTGTCGTTGAGCAGCGTGCGCGGCGTGTTGAGCGCTCGCTCGAAGAACTCCTTGTCGTTCTCATGCGTGATCATCGTGGCACCTTCGGCCACGACGCGCCGGCATCCCGCCCGTGTGATCCGATGCGCATGGCTGTTCATCACGTAGCGGATCGGCTTGTTCGGGAGAGCTTCCTTCGATCTCGTCGATGTAGAGCAGCGACACGCGCCTGGCTCTGGCCGGCCTCGAGCATCATGATGTGTCCTCGAACTCGACGATCGATCGAGTCGTAGCTGCCTTGCGCCGGTCGTGTAGCGCCAGAAACCATGGCCGAGCTCTTCCTTCGTGACGTGACGGTGCAGCTGAGCCGGGCGGACCGCCGCCGGCCGCCGGGACCGGCCGGACGCTGGCCGGCTGCGGGCGCCAGCGTCGCGACATCGGGCGGATTGCCTTCGCGCATTCGTCACGTCGACTTCGAAGAACGGCCACCCGCCGCGCGTCTGCACGATTTTCGTCGGCGCCAGGGCCCCACCGAAGTCCTTCCATCCGGAATAGGTGGCGACGATGTGCATGTCACCCATGATGTTCTCGCCGTGCCAGGTCTCGACGCGCTCGACGAGGTTCTGGCTGTTCAAGTAGCCGTTGACCGTGTAGCTCTTGCCCGACGGCGCTTTGACCGTCGGGCTCCAGCTCAAGACGGTGTAGCTCTTGCCTTCGACGTTGCGGCGCGCTCGCGGTCGCATTGTTCGCGGCGGCGCCTTTCAAGAACCCCCACGGCGTGATGTAGAGCTCGAGCGACTGCACCCCAGGGCTGCGAGAGATCCGCCTGCTGCGCGGTGACCTGCTGGAAGAACGTTCCCGGCGTGATCGTCGTCGAGCCGCCGGCGCCGATGTTCATCGTCCTGCCCGTGTGGCGCGACGTCGGCGCCGCGAGATCGATCACACGCACGTAGCTCGTGATCGGCCGCATCGGATCGTGCGTGCCCTAGCAGATCATCGCGGTGGCGTTCGCGCCGCACTGCTGGAACGCGACGTCCTTCGCCGATCCCGAGTAAGTAATGGATTTAGGATCGCCCAACGCTTTTTGCGCGTTGGCAATCGCCGTTTTTGCATCCTGCGCCATCGCGTTCCCGCAGAGGTACGACGCGCAGATTCCCGCCAGAGCCAGCTTCTTTATCATCGTTATTCCCCTTCAAGTTCACACACCAAGATCAGGCGAAGATTCTACATGTGTTGCGGTCAACCGGCAGATCTCGCCTGCTTACCGCGCCGACAATCGTGCCCTCCGTGTGACTCTCAGGTAAATGGAAATGCGTTCCACCGAGGGCGCGCCCGGCAGCGGCGACGCATGCGATACTGCCTTGGGCTAGCCGAGACGGGAAATGGTCATGTTGAAGCGACCTGCGTTTTTTTTGGGAACGCTGCTTGCGCTGGGCATGGCCGGCATGCCCGCTCGTTCGGAGCTGTCGCGGCAGGAACAGCGGATCGTCGCAGCCGCGGAGGCCGAAACCGCGCGCGCGATCGACTTGCTCGAGAAACTCGTCAACATCAACAGCGGCACAATGAACGCCGCGGGCGTCGAGCAGGTCGGACGCACCATGCTGGGCGAGCTCGAAGCGCTCGGTTTCAACACGCGCTGGATCCCGATGACGCAGGTGCAGCGCGCCGGCCACGTGGTCGCGGAGCACAAGGGCTCTGGGCGCGGCAAGCGCATGCTGCTGATCGGGCACCTCGACACTGTGTTCGAATTGGACAGCCCCTTTCAGAACTACGTGCGGCGCGGCGATATCGCCGAAGGTCCTGGCGTCAACGACATGAAAGATGGCCTCGCCATCATGGTCGCGGCGCTGCGCGCGCTGAAAGCCGAGGACGCGCTGCGCGACGCCGACATCACCATCGTGCTGAGCGGTGATGAAGAGAGCGCCGGCAAGCCGATCTCCGTGTCCCGAGCCGACATGCTCGCCGCGGCGGAGAAAGCCGACGTCGCGCTCGAATTCGAGTCGCTCGCCCAGGAAGACGGCCGTGACATCGGAACCATCGCCCGGCGCAGCAGCTCGACCTGGAACTTGCGCACCAGCGCAAAGTCCGGCCACTCCAGTGGCGTGTTCTCGGAAGACGCCGGATTCGGCGGGGTCTACGAGCTAGTCCGGATCCTCGATGCGTTCCGCCTCAATCTTCGCGAGCCCAACGCCACCTACAACGTGGGCCTGATTCTCGGCGGCGCGAGCGCGGAGCCGAATGCGGACGCGACTGGCGGAACGGCGACGGGTAAGAGCAACATCATCGCAGCGACCGCCTTCGCGCGCGGCGACCTGCGCACGCTGAGCAACGAACAGACCGAGCGGATGACGCAGCGCATGCGCGAGATCGTGGCGGCGCATCTACCTGGCGCACTGGCGGAAATCTCTTTCGAGGAAAGCTATCCCGCAATGCCGCCCACCGCCGGCAATCGAGCGCTTCTGGGTGTGCTCAACGACATCAACGCCGACCTCGGTCTCGAGCCGATGGGCGAGCTCGATCCGCTCAACCGCGGCGCCGGCGACATCGCCTTCGTCGCGGACAAGGTCGACGGCCTAGTTGGCTTCGGCGCCGCCGGCCAGGGCAGCCACGCCCCCGGTGAAACCGTAGACCTGTCGAGCTTCGACCGGCAGATCAAGCGCGCCGCCCTGATGATGGCGCGGCTGTCTCAAACCCCGCGAAGTTAGCGCTGAAGGCCGCCGGTCGCGCTACTTGCGCAAGGCGGCGCTCGCGGATGCGTACTGCGGCGACCCGACCGGCGCGCGCTCCGCGTGTCTCGAAACAAACGCCCGCAGCGCGAAAGCCGCGAACGCGGCCACGCCGACGCTGAACACGAGGTCGCCCGGGACCCTAGCCCAAACGAGCGCCTCCATGACGGGCCCGTGAATGACCTCGGCGCTGCGCGCATACGCGTAGTCGCGCGTGAAGCTCGCGTAGGCCTGCCACAAACCCTGCGGCAGCAACGACAAGAACACCATCATTGCCAAGCCGATGTTCAGGCACCAGAAGCTCACCGATAGCAGGCGGTTGTCCCAGCGCGCGGGGTCGGTGAGCCCGCGCATGCAGAAGAGCATGAGGCCGAGGCCGAGCATCCCGTAAACGCCGAACAGCGCAGCGTGCCCGTGTGTAGGCGTGGTGCCGAGTCCTTGCATGTAGTACAGCGCGAGCGGCGGATTGATCAGGAACCCGAACAGGCCCGCGCCTATGAGATTCCAGACGAGCACGGATGCGAAGAACATGAACGGCCAGTGGTACGGCTTTTGCCACTCGAAGATGCCCTCGTGCTTCGCGCGGCTGTATGCCTCGAAGCCGACGACCATGAGCGGCACGACCTCGAGCGCCGAGAACACGCTGCCGAGCGCGATCACGCCGATCGGCGTGCCGCTCCAATACAGATGATGGAACGTGCCGAGCACGCCGCCGCCGAGAAAAATGATCGTAGCGACGAGCACCGAGGTCGTCGCGACCGACACGCGCACGAGCCCCATGCGCACGAGCAGCGCGGACACGATCGCCGTCGCGAACACCTCGAAGACGCCTTCGACCCAAAGATGCACCACCCACCAGCGCCAGTATTCCGCGATGGCAATGTGCGTGTTCTGCCCGTAAAGCAAACCCGCGCCGAACAAGAGGCCGATCGACAAAGTCGCGACCACGACAAGGAACACGAGCGAGCGGCTCTGCCGCTCCTTCAATGCGGGCCACAGCCCGCGCAGCACGAGCGCCACCCATAGCAGCAACCCGACGAACAAATAGATTTGCCAGAACCGCCCGAGATCGACGTACTCGTAGCCCTGATGCCCGAACCAGAAGTTTTGCGCCAAGTCGGCGATCTTGCGGTTGATGGCCAACCATTCACCTGCGAACGACCCGGCCACGATCACGACGAGGCTCCCGAGCAGGAACCACACGCCGGCCGCCTGGAATTTCGGCTCGTGCCCGCCGAGCAGCGGAGCCACGTAGAGGCCGGTGCCGAGCCAGGCGGTCGCGATCCAGAGCACTGCGAGTTGCGTGTGCCACGTGCGTGTCACGGAGTACGGGAAAAGCTCGGACATCGGCAGGCCATAAAGGCCCTGTCCCTCGACCGCATAGTGTGCCGTGACGATACCGAGCAGCACCTGCGCGGCGAACAGCACCACGACGACCACGAAGAACCACGACGTCGCGCGCATCGACGGCGTCACCACCGCGGCGTCCATGAAGTCCTGGCGCGCGAAACCAGCCTCGGGCTCACCGTCGCGGCGCCAAATGTCGAATTCCTTCGCGTAATACCAGACGAGCGCGCCGATCCCGGCGAGCAGCACGAAGATCGAGATGAACGTCCACAGGAAGACGGCTCCGGTCGGCGTATTTCCGACGAGAGGCTCGTGCGGCCAGTTGCTCGTGTAAGTCACCGAATCGCCGGGCCGGTTCGTGGTCGCGGCCCACGCCGTCCAAAAAAAGAACGCGTTCAGCGCCGCCGATTCCTCCGGCGTGAGAGTGGCGTCGACCGGGAATGCATAGTCCCTGCGCAGCGCTTGCGCCGCGTCGGAGCTCCCCTGAAACAAGTCCGAGTAGTGCGACCCGACCGACCTCGATCGCGCGCGCTCGCTCGTCGGTCACCGTGACGAGCCCCGATTGCGGATCGTAAGTGTTCGAGCGCATCTCCTGCTGCAGCATCGTCCGCAGCCGCGCCTGCTCGGGCGCGGCGAGCGCGGCGTAATCGGAACCCCGTTCCTTGGCGCCATCGCATTGACCAACGCGAGCGCTTCGCGATGCAGCCAATCGGCCGACCAATCCGGCGCGACGTAGCTGCCGTGCCCCCAAACGGAGCCCTGCTGCATGCCTCCCGTCGACTGCCAGACGTTCTGGCCGCGTTGGATCTGCTCGCGCGTGAACAGCGTCTCGCCGGCCGCGCTGCGCACGGCGGTCGGGATCGGCGGCGCGGCTTGGTAGATCTGGGCGCCGAAGTAGAGCAGCGTGCCGAACATCACGAGCATGCTCACGGCGAAGATGATCCAGAGGCGCCGAATCGAGAAAAGGGAGTCGTAGTTGTAGTTGTAATTGGCCATTGTCGGCCCCTCCGGCGAACTACTTACTTTTGCATCAGCACGACGAGCTCGCGATAGTTGCCCTGCATCTCCCAGGTGCCGGTGTAGCCGATCGGAAGAACCAGCGAGTCGCCGGGCGTGTATTCATGCCGGGTTCCGTCGGGCTCTGTGAGAATCAGCTTGCCGCTCAGCACGTAGACGAACTCGTCGACGTCGGTCGGCCGCGTGCGGTGATCCGTCTTCGCCGGCGTCGACTCGAAGATCGACACGCGCAGCTCCTTGCCCTCGAACAGCGTCGCGACGCGCATGTTGAGCTCGCCGGCGACGAGGATTTCCTTGTACGCATCGGGCGGAATCGCCGTCAGATTGAGGCCCGCGATCTTGTCGGGGTCGAGCCGCACCGGCGCTGGGCTCTCGTCCGCGAGCGCGGCCGTGCCGGCCCCGATTGCTGCGTAAAAGGTCAGCGCGCCGCCGAGCGCACGAGCGGATACTTTTCTCATTGTTTTCCCCTGCTGATGAATGTGTCGCCGCTCGAGCCCGCCGAGGCCGCCGCAGGCGCCGCGAATGAGCGTAGCACGACGCGGCGCGCTACGCCGAACCCCTCAGCTCCTCGGGACCAGCAGAGCGAACGTGAACGACAGGCCGTACGCCGCGCGTTACGTGATGCGCGGTCGCGATGGTCTGGGTCATCGACGGGGTGGTTGCGTTTTGGCCCTGAAACGCGCTTGCGCGAGTGGCCACCGGCGATCCGTCTCGGGGCGTCACCATTGCGGCTTCGGAGTCCAGGGGATTAGACTAAGCTTAGTTTAGTAGAGACGAAGCCATGGGCAAGAATGTCGTCAACATTCACGAGGCCAAGACAAATCTCTCGAGGATCGTCGATGAGGTAGCCGCCGGCGCCGAGGTGATCATTGCAAAAGCGGGCAAGCCGATGGCGCTTCTGAGCCCGATCAAGAGGCCCGTCAAGGCAAAGAGACTCGGCCAGCTCAAAGGCAAGATCAGAGTGCCCGCGGACTTCAACACGCCTCTAGACGAGGAGACGCTCGCGCAATTCGAAGGGCGTTGAACGTGCGAGTGCTGCTCGACACGCATCTGTTGCTCTGGGCGCTCGCGGCACCCTCGAAATTGCCGGCGATGGCCCGTAAACAGATTGAGGCTGCCGAGGTATTCGTGAGCGCCGCATCGATCTGGGAAATCAGCATCAAGAGCGCGCTCGGTAAGCTAGCGGCCGATCCCCGGGAAGTGCTGGACGCGGTCGAGCCAGCCGGTTTCAACCTGCTATCGGTCACGGGCGAGCACGCGGCGAAGGTCCGAGAGCTGCCGCCGCTCCACAAGGATCCGTTCGATCGACTGCTGGTTGCACAAGCGTCCATCGAACCGATGATCCTGCTCACCAACGATGAGGCGCTGCGCGCGTACGGAACCATCGTCTCGGTCGCGTGACTTGCTCCGGGCACGAGAACCGTGCCTGACATTCAAACCTCGCGCGACAGCAGCCTTCCGTAGCCCGGCGCCGCGCCGCTCAAGCCGACGAGCCGCGCACCGGCCCACAAGCCGTGCGGCATGCTCGAGATCACTGGAACGCCGGTGCGCGCCTCGAGCGGCGCGATGAGCTCGAGCGTCCTGAACCCGCCGCAGGAGACGAGCAACGAATCCGCTTCGGGCGCCGACGCGCGCACGCGCGCGCCGAACTCGATGAGATCGTTCTGCGTCACCCTGTCGACGTCGGCGATCGCTTCGATGCCGAGCCCCGTGACGACGAGCGGCTCGAGGTCGTGCTCGATCAGGAACGCGCGCAGCCGGTCGTTCACTTCGTCGTTGTACGCGGTCGCGACGGCGACTCGCTTCGCGCCGACGGCTTTGAGGCCGTCGATGACGCCATTGCTCATCGTCGTGGCCGGCAACCCCGACGCATTCGTGACCGCCTCGCGGAGCTTCTGGTTGAACGCCTCTCCTTTATAGAAAGTCAACGAAGTGCCGGTCAGCTCGATCGCCTCGGCGCCGGCCGCCGCGAGCTTCTCGGCAGCCGCCGGTATGCGCGGGATGACGGCAGTCGAATCCCTCCGGCGTCATCTGCTCGACCCCAAACCCCGTGACGACGTACCGCAGCCGCTCGCCGTACATCGCGACGCCTTCTTCCGGCACACCGCGATTGAGCGGCGGGAAGATCAAGCCGAGCACCGGCACCTTGTCCGCGCCCGCGGCGCGGCGTACGCCGAAGCCGCCAGCCGCAACCATCGCGGCGCAACCCGCAAGAAAGTCCCGTCGTTTCGAAGCCATCGTCTCACCCCTCACCCGAGCGTCGAGAAGCAAATCATACCGAAGCCGCCGCCGCTTCGAACCCGCCGGCGACTTGCCTTAGTGGCTAGCGGCCGCGCGGCGCTCGGCCGTTGCGTTATCCGCGTCCTGCTTCCGGCATCACCTGGAGCAGAACCGCAGGCTGCACCGAGATCTGGCCGGTGAATGGGCGGTCGTGAGCTGCGATCAGTATGACCGCGACGCCGACACCGGTCGCAAAAATCCCCATGATGATGCGATTGGTGAGCCGGTTGTCGCTGTGAACCATGCCTATCGCGGTCAGGGTGAGAGCCGCCTGGAGTAGCAGCACGGACCATTTCAGCCAGTTGATTGATGCTCGGCTGAGAATGATTCGCACGCGGCGTGCCTCCAACGCGCTTTGGAGGGAAGAGACCATCTCTCGCTGGGCCGCCGTCTGGCCCTGGGTTTGAGGGTCGAGCGAGAACGCGAACCGCAGCGCATCGGCGAGGCGAGCCGGCACAATCGTCAGAGTGGCCTCGCCTCGGGCCATCGCCGGCCATTCCTGGGTAACCACATCGTCGATGTGGCGCCGAATGAGGTCGTGGAGCCGCGCTTCAGGCTCGCCGGGAAACGCGCTGGCGAGAAGCACCACGGCGCGCAGCGTGCTGGCCTCCTGATTGACGGCGCTGCTCGCCCGATCGGTATCGCTCCAGACCTGCGCCGAAAGGAACGCCACCAACAGGGCGAAGATGATGGCCAAGGGAGGAAGCACACCCGGCGAGATCGCCTTGAACGCGCGGGCCCGCTCGCCGACGGCGAGTGCCGTAATGAGCAGGTAGAGCGCCGCTGTGGCGAGATAGATGGCCCCGAGAATCACTACTCCCATCCACAGGACCGGAAGGCCGAACAGCCAGTCGCTCATGCCTGATTCTCCCCCGAAAGTTCATCGGCGCGCGGCTCGCCGCTTCCGCGTCGGTGCACTTTCGCTTCAGCCGTCCGAGGAACCCGTCTCGCCGGCCCTCGGCCCGGCGGTCTCGCGAATCTGCGCCACGAGCTCCTGGAGCCGTTGCAACGTCGCCTCCAACTTCGCGAGGTCGCCGAAGCCGATCTGCAGAACGTAGTCGCCGTTCGTGCCCGGTCGAATGGAGATTTTCTCGCCGAGCTCTCGTGCGAGCTGATTTCCGAGCCATCGCGTCTGCAGATCGATCTCGGTTCTTGCGTTGTCGCCGCCCACCGGCGTTGCGAGCAGAGTCTTGACGGCCTTCTCGACTTGGCGCACCGACCAGCCTAGACGCTCGATCTTGCGAGTCATGGCCACCTGCCGCTCCGGATCGAGCGGTAGCAGCGCTCGAGCGTGGCCCATGTCGATCGTCCCGTTGACCATCGCGTGTTTGACGTCGTCCGCGAGGTCGAGCAACCGCAAGAGATTCGTCACCGACGAGCGCGATCGTCCGAGCGCCTTCGCGATCTCGTCGTGCGTCAAGTTGAACTCGTCGACGAGTTGCGACATCGAGCGCGCTTGATCGATCGGATTCAGATCCTCGCGCTGTAGATTCTCGATGAGCGCCACGGCGAGCGCGGCTTGGTCGCTCAGCTCGCGAACGATCACGGGCACCGTGGACAAGCCGGCGAGCCGCGCGGCCCGCCACCGGCGTTCACCCGCGACGATCTCGTAGGTCTTCGGGCCGGAGGGCTCCTGCGCCAGGGGGACGACTCTGACGATCAGGGGCTGAAGAATGCCTTGCTCACGGATGGACTCGGCGAGCTCGGCTAGGCCATCGTCACGGACCTGACGCCGGGGCTGATAGCGCCCCGGCTGAAGCTCGTCCAGGCCTAGTTCCAATACACTGCCCTGTGCCACGAATCGCCGTCGCGAACCCTCCGGTGGCCGGACTCTGCCATTCGGTCCGCGCATCGGCAAGCAAGCTCGGCGCAGGGCCCGCGCTCAATTTCGCATCCCGTTATCCGAGTGAGACTATTGGCCAACGGGCGCCGGGCGCATCGACGGGGATAATGCTCGCGAGAACATGCAGAAATCGGAGCAACGTGCCATCGCCCACGGAGGATCTGATCATGAAACTGGACTGGAAATGGATCGCGATTGGGGCTGTGATCATGCTCGCGCTCAGCATTGTCGCCGGTCTCGCCACGGGTTTGGTTCTGCGCCCGCAGTTGGCAGGCGTCACCGAGATCGAAGACATCCTCGCTCAGCAACGGCCAGATCGCACTCATCTCGCTAATCAACTTCTTGGCTTTCGTCATCGGCGGCTTCATCGTCGGACGGAGGTCGGCGGGACGAACGATTCTCGAGCCGGGAATTTCCGCGGCTCTGGCTGTTATCGTGCTCGTGCTCGTCAGCGGCGGTTTGTCGCTCGCCAACATCGTTGCGGGCGCCTTGTGCCGTTTCTCGCGGGCATCTTGGGCGGTTGGCTCGGCGAGCGAAGTCAGATGGCGACCGGGAGCGTTCGGCACGCGGCTCGTGACCGGGCGCGCCGGTGGGCGTCGGCTAACTGACGCACCGACCGTGTCATGCTCGTTCGCGTTGTCCCTGCCCTGAGTTTTGTCCTCCTCGTCGCCTGCGCACGCGCGCCGGAATCCGGTCAAGACACACCCGACCTGCGCTGCGAGTTCGGGCCCGCGCAAAGTCTCGGGCCAATCGTGAACAGTGCTGTGTTCGATGGCAGTCCCACCGTGTCCCCGGACGAGACCGAGCTGCTTTTCACGTCGGCGCGACATCCATCCGCTCCGCGAGGCCAACAAGACATCTTCGTCGCCACACGCCCTGACAGGAACGCCGCATGGACTGCTCCGGTGAACGTCGGCGCGATGATCAACGATGCGTTAGGCGACGACATCTCCTTGCGGCTTTCCAGCGACGGCCTGTCCTTGTACTACGCGTCGAACCGGAGCGGAGGCTTTGGCAAAGGCGACCTGTATGTCGCCACACGAGCATCGCGCGAGGCACCGTGGAACCGTGCCGAGAATCTGGGACCACTACTCAACACGGAAGCAGTTCGAAGCCTTCCCCACACCGAGCGCGGACGGCCTAACGCTTTACTTCAACCGCTCGACGACGTTCGACAGTCAGGATTCGGATATTTGGGTAAGCACGCGTGCGAGTGTTGACGATCAATGGGGCGCGGCACGGAAAGTGGCCGGCGCTGTGAATTCCGAGCGCGCCGAGTTTTCCCCCGCACTATCGCCGGACGGCAAAACGCTCTACTTCGCGTCGGAGCGCGGAGAGGGCGTGGAGATATGGGCCGCGAGGCGCCGAGACGACGCGCTGGAGTGGAGTGAACCAGAAAAGCTCGAGTCGAACGTCAACGTAGCGCGGAGCACGACATGGCGCCGTTCATCTCCAGCGATCAACGATCGCTCTATTTCATGTCGGCTCGACAGATTCAGGCCGCAGGCGGCGCGTGCACTCCCGCGACGTGTTTCGATCGTTTGGACCTGACGTCTCACCGTGAGCTGCCGGGTTACGGATTTTCCGGAAAGCCGACGGGCACTGGCTGGGGTCCCGAGCACATGGCCCGAGCCTGGGCGGAGCTGATGAAGCGCCTCGGCTACACCCGCTATGTGGCCCAGGGCGGTGACTGGGGTGCATTTGTTGTCGACTACATGGGTGCCAGGCTCCGCCGGATTGCTCGCCATCCACACCAACATGCCGGGTACGGTTCCAGCCGACATCGACAAGGCGGCCTTCGCCGGCGACCCGCCCCCATCCGGTCTCTCAGCCGAGGAGAAACATGCCTACGAGGGGCTCGTCTTCACGTACAAGCATTTGGCCATTTATCAGATGATGGCGAGTCGGCCCCAGACTTTGTACGGGCTCGCAGACTCACCGGTCGGCCTCGCCGCGTATCTGCTCGACCATGGTGACCATGACGGCCAGCCTGCGGCCGCCGTCGTTGCAGCACTGCACCGCACCTCGAGCGCTACAGGCGAGCTGACGCGGGACGAGATCCTAGACAACATCACGCTTTATTGGCTGACGAACACGGGTGTCTCGGCATCTCGTCTCTATTGGGAGTACAAGGGCGGCTTCTTCAACGTCAAAGGTGTCACGATCCCGGTGGCCGTGACCGTGTTTCCGGGAGAGCAATATCAAGCTCCGCGGAACTGGACGGAGCGGGCTTACCCCAAACTCATTCACTACGGCGTGGCTGAAAAAGGTGGCCACTTCGCCGCATGGGAGCAGCCGCAGATTCTCGCGCAGGAGCTCAGGACTGCGTTCAAGTCGTTGCGTTGAGCCAGAGGACGCGGACGCGTCTCGCGACCATGACCTTCAAACGTAAGGGGAAACAGTTGCGCAGTCGAGTGCCTGTTTCAAGGTCACTCTTCGCAAACTCCCAGCACGATGGTTGGTCTTCCCAGTCTCGGACTGGGGATATGCTCGCGCGTGTCGAGGTCGGATTCGGGCTCCGCTTCCAAGAGATTCGCGAATCGTTCAAATCGTTGCGCAACAAAAAGGGGGAACCAATGAAACGAATTGCATTCTTGTTCGTGGCAGTTGTAACCGTAACAGGCGCTGTTGCATGGATGGCGCCCCTGTCGTTGGGACAGGACAACAAAGAAGCCAAGCAAGTCATCGTAACAACAATCCCGCCCGGATACCGCGACTGGAAATTCATATCGGCAGCCCACGAAGCAGGTGAACTCAACGACATACGCGTTGTGATCGGCAACGAGAAAGCGATTACGGCCTATCGCGCGGGCAAGCCCTTCCCCGAGGGCACCATCATCGGTCGAGTCGCTTGGAAAATGGTTCCATCAGAAGAGAACAACAAAGCATTTGGTCAAGCGCAATCGTTCGTTCCCGGAGACGCGCCCGACTGGTACCTACAGTTTATGGAGAAGGACACCAAGAAGTACGCCGCGACGGGCGGTTGGGGCTATTCGAATTTTGATAAAGACCTGAAACCGCTCACCGACGAAAAGATAATGTACTCTTGCTTTACCTGTCACAAAGCTGTCGAGTCCCGCGACTACATCTTCACGAAATACGCGCCTTGATCCCTGCGGTACACGCATGCAGCAGCCGCCGACCTCGGAAAATGAGTTCGCGCCGAGGTCTAACGCAAAGTTAACCGGGGCAGTCTGGGCCTGGTGACAGAAAATGGGCGCAGAGCCTGCCGCCAGGCCCAACTGGCTTGCGGTAGCGAGTCCGGTTGAACGACATGGTTTGGCACGCGCTGGGGAATAGACCTAAGCGCGATGCCGCGATATAGAAAACATTCGACCCGCTGCGGTTCAAGAGATCAATCACCGCATACGGGACTACCCTCGCGGATCTGACCTTCGATCCCCTTGGGTCGTCGTCGGCGGATTCTATGGTGGTGCGCGAGAAAGCGAGCGAGTTATTTTCCGTGAGATAGTATCTCTACCCCCTAACGTGCGCCGCCTGTGCGTGTGAACGTCACCGGCGCGCCTCCCTGGATGCTGTACACGAAGCCGACGATCGTGCCCTCGTCGGTCACCTCACCGGTCACGTTCCAGGGTTGAATGTTCGGCAACTCGAAGCTCACCTGCCGCTCGTTGGTCGGAGGAGGACTCTGGTTCGGCGGAGATTCGGGTTGATCGGCGGATTCCGGAGCGGCTTGTCGATCTTGCCGAGGTTCGTGCCGATCAGCTTGCCGACGACCGTGCCGTCCGCATTCTTCGTGAACTCGAGCTCGATATCGACGTCGATCGTGGCGATGCGCGGCCTGCCGACCCACCGTCCGACCAGCGCGTCGGCGATCTGCGGCGACACCCGAAGAGGCTGCGCGACTTCAGTTTTCGGATTCGCGCGCTCGTGGCGGTTGGTCGCGACGTAGCCCTGGACGATGGTGTTGTCCTCGTGGCACGCGTACTCCGGCGACCAGTACGCCGGGTCGTTGTGCATCGGATAGCGGACCGTGAACGGCCGCGTCAGGATGACCGGATCCTCGGTCGTGATTTCGTAGAGCCACCAGTCGTCGTTCAGACGCGTGATCCGCTCCGTCGTCTTCATCTGCTCGCTGATGGGGAACCGATTGCCGGGCGGCGAACCGACGACGGCCAAGTTGATCATCGGCGGGCCTTCCTTGTAGTTCGTCGTCACGACGACGAGCGTGTTGCCTTCCCAGTGACCGCGCGACTCGCCCATCCACTGTTTGACCTGCGGCGAGAGCGCCGGGCGGCCGTCCGTGGGAATGATGCGCGCTTCGTGGATCATCTCGAGCTCGAAGACCACGTAGCCCGGCGCCTGTTCGATCTCGAACCCGCCGTTGTAGCGATACGGCATCATCGACGAGGGCATGCCGCGCGTGATGCACCGGTCCCAGCTATCGAAGTCCTCGGCGCTCTCGAACACGATGTCCTCGCCCGGCAACGCCCAGTCGCTCGCCATCTCGAGCGCACGGCGCTTGCCCTCTGGAGTCAACGCGGGTAGCAGCCCGTTCGGGGGATCGACGATGAGATTGGTCTGCCGCTGCGGGATGCTGGGATCGGTCAGGCCCGCCAGCATCGCGCCGCCGACATTGCCCTCCGCGGCCAACTGTCGGCTGCGGTCGCCCCGGCTGCGCACCGTCTCGACGCGCTCGGTGTACTCCTCCTCCGTGAGCCACTTCTTGTTCATGTCGCACGGGCGGAGCGCCTGGCCGGTAGCTGTTGGCGCACCGCTCGAGCGGGACGCCGGCAGCCTGCATCATGTTCAAATTGGCCGCGATGTCGGGCTCACCCCACGGCGTCTTCGGATGCACCCAGCCGTCGGGCGTCTCGATGAAGTGGTTGGCCTCGCTTGGGGCACCGCGAATGGAGTCACTGATTTGACCGTGCGCCGTCGCAACGAGGAACACCGTTGCCCCAGCGCCGAAGAGCGCGCTTCGCATCGTCGAGATGATTGGGTGCCTAGTCATTTCGTGCACCATTAGCGGAATGTAATAGACCGTAAACTACCCCGCGCACAGCGTGACGTCCACCCGTTGATCGCTTGCCGCCCGATCACCGGCGCGATAGCCTGCGACGTAGGGGAGCCGGACGATGAAACGACTGATCTGTATCGCGGCTTTGGCTGCGCTCGGGGGTGCTCGAGCGGAACGAGCATTCGCATATCCGATCCCGACGCCCGCATCTACGTCAACGGCGAGTACGTCGGTACCGGCAAAGGCTACTACTCCGACCGTAAACCCGCGTTCACCAAGCAGGAGGTCACGGTGCGCAAGAACGGCTGCGAGGAGCAGCGCTACACGTTCCGACGCAACGAGCGGCCGGACCTAGGAGCGATCGTGAGCGCCTATTACCTTGCGCTACCGATACTCTGGGTCACCCAGTACAAAGGGCACCACGCGTACGAGTTCGAGTGCCTGCAAGCGACGAACTACTGAGCAGGGCGCGGGAGAGAAAATCGCGGTTGATCGGGCTGTGCGGCCTTCGCGCAAGACGCTCGTTGGCCAGGGCCTCAGCGAAATCCCTGAACCGTCCGCGCAGCGCAGCCTCGGTCAGAGTCCAGTCGATGATGTCGCGCTGAGCGTGGCTCCCGCCGAAAGCGTTCACGATGTGGCGTGCATCGTACAGCCGCTCGACGGCTGTCTCGTAGTCGCCGCGCCAGAACGAGCGGAATCCTTTGATCAGGTGCAAACCGATCTCCCGCGCCCACCTGGCGGCTTCTGTGCTTCCGCGGAAGTCCGTTTTGTAGGCGGCGAGTATCCCATCCACCTCGCGATCTCTGCCCGCTCCGAGGTAGGACATCACGGCGTGCCAGTCATTGAAGGAGTATGTCTTGCCGTCCGCATGCTGCTCCCACGCCGCCGCAAGCTCCTGCCAGCGCTCACCCACATCCGCGTCCATGAGATGCAATCGCCACAGGAGAGCCGACGCGTCGACGAGGTCAAGCGCAACGGCGCTGCGGCTCTCGCGAATAGGTCCGTCATACAGAGCCAGCGCCTCATCGATCTCGTTCAGCTCGAGGTGATAGAGCGCTCTGTGCCACCAGTTGTGCACCTTGAAGAAGTTGTCGTCGCCGGACCAATAGGGCTCGCGCGCGATCATCCAGCTGACGCCGTCCTCGACTCGACCTTGCATCTCCATGACGTGCACGACTGCGTGGTGTGCCCAACAATCGAGCGGTTGCATCGACAACGCGCGGCGTCCCAGCTCTTCGGCGCGTGCATAGTCGCCGCATTCCTCGAGACCGAAAGCGTGCATCCCGAGAAGGATCGAGTAGCCCGGGTCGTCGGGCGTCCACTTGGGCAGAGCACGGGCGATGCGGTCTCGCAGCTCCCGTGAATTTGCACTGTAGAAATCGACGAGATGGCCCGACTGCAACGCGACGAGATCGCGCGGATATCGAGCGTTGTGCCGGCCGAGCGCAAGCGCAGCCGTCGTCCAGTTGCCGCCGAGCAAGAGATCCAGAATCGCCACATGCGAGAGCTCGCGCTCGCGGAGCGGCAGCGTCCTGATCTTCGCAACGAGCGCCTTTGCTTCCGCCGTTGCCTTCGGCTC
Source organism: uncultured Gammaproteobacteria bacterium (assembly GCA_963744305.1). Classification (GTDB taxonomy): domain Bacteria; phylum Pseudomonadota; class Gammaproteobacteria; order Steroidobacterales; family Rariloculaceae; genus FEN-1219. The sequence continues at coordinate 46,139 of CAVUTF010000038.1, read as the reverse complement.
CGTCGCGAGACCGAGAATGTGAGCCTTGGCGACGTGGGCCATGGCGAACGTCGGCGCGGTCTCAATGGCCGCATCGAGAAGCTTGAGAGGATCGCCCCTGTAGAGGTTGAACGCGTCGACCGCTTCATCGAAGAGATCAGCGGCTTCTCGGGTTGCACCGGCAATGGCGTTCCCTTGTCGATCGGTCAACATGCTCGTTCTCCAGGCTAAGAGGCGTTTCGGTTTTGAGTTCGCTGCCGGGGCGTACTCTACGTACCCGGAGCTTGCTGAGGAATGCTCGAGATGCCGGATCTTTTGACCGAAACGCCGGCACGGCTCACTCGATGGCCCCTCGTTCTCGCAAGAACGCTATCGTTCTGCCTTCGTCGGAAAGAGACTCGTTCTGAAACCGCAGTGCATACCCCAGCGGCGTGCATTCGACGACTTCATCCAGCCGCTCGTAGTGCCCCGGGAGCTTCGCACGCACCCCGAGATCGGCGCCGCGCTCCACCAAGAATTGCGCCATCGGCAACCCTCGATCGCCGAACTGTGTGACCGCGTGGAAAATGGCCGTTTGCCCACCGACGCCGGCATCATCCACGGTGGCGCGCGCATTCACGTCTGCGCCGCGATCGAGCAGCAACCCAGCGGCTTCGAGATTGCCGAACTCCGCGGCCACGTGCAGCAAGGTGGCTCCCTGAAGCAGGAGGCGGCGGCCGCCCGTGCTGCCGCAATCCAGCTCAGGAAACCGCCGGTGCGCCAGGCTCGAATCGGCGTCGAGTTGCTCGGCTAACCGATCGAGCCGGCGACGCAGCACTTCCAGTACGCCTGGAGCGTTGTACTTCGTCGTGCCGCCCGCATCGAGAAGAACGTCGATGCAAGCGCTCAGTCGCTCTGGTGACCGCGCGTAGGTCCCGATGACGTAATCCAACGCCGTTCCGGGGTATTTTCGTTGCGGGTTGTCGCAGTTCGGATTCGCTCCGTGATCCAGGAGCCATTTCAGCGCCTGCGGATGCATTCCCTCGCAGGGCGCGAAGATGATCGGAAAATATCCGTTCCACTCGGCATTGACATCCGCGCCGTGGGATACGAGCAGCTCCATCATCGAGATGCGGTCGTCGTTGAGCGCCGCTCTCATCAGCGGCCCGTCCCCGCCCTGATGCACTTCCGACCCGTTTTCGATCATCCATTTCGCCATGGCTAATCGCGCTGGACTGGGCGGCTCCCACGGAACCCGGCATTCGGCGACCCAGGTGAGCGGTCCGTTCTTGCGATAGCCCAGTGGAGCACGGTGCAGCTCCGGATTTCGGGTCATGAGATTCGTGACGCGCGCGAGATCGTTGGTGTCGATCGCCTGCTTTAACTGCCCGATCTCCTCGAACGAATCGACGTAGGCCTTGAGCTTTGGCCAACTTGGAAATCCATAGAGGCGGGCGATCTTAAGCTGCGCATCGGTGATCGACTGCGCGGTGCCGGCTTTCACGAGGTCCTTGGCTTGGTCCTTGAGATGCCGGAGATTTGGCCGTTCTGGAAGAGCGCGTGGCGCCTGCGGATCAGTCGACATAGCGACCTCCTTTCATCGTAGCGCCCGGTGTCCGCATATCGGGCTGAAAGAAGGTTCGCAAGACTCGATGAGGACAGGTGGGCTTCTACCCTTTCCGCGGACCGGATGCGTGCCTGTACGCTACGCCAGCGTAATCAGATCGATGCAGCGAGTCAAAGGAAGAGCCGCCCGCATCGTCCGGCGTGATATTCATGACGGGATTGCCGACGCTACTGCAAACCGACGACTTCGACGAGTTGTGGTGACGTCCCCGTGGGCAGCGTGTTGATGACCGTCAGCGCGCCCGTTGTGGAGTTCACCGCGTAGGACGTCACGGTGTTCGATGTAGTGTTCGACACGTAGAGGAACCGACCCGACGGATCATTGATGGCCGCGAACGGCGAGGCACCCGTTGCAAACGGCGTGCCCTGCACGGGAGTCAAGACTCCGGTGGTTTGATCGATCGAATAGGCGTAGATGCTGTTGGCCACTCGCTGCGGAACGTAGAGGTATCGGCCCGAACGATCGATGATGCTGAACCCGAGCTGAGTAGCTAGCGTGTATGGTGAGCCCGCTATCGGCGTTAGAGTTCCGGAGGCCGGCGTAAAAATGTAGGCAAAGATCCGCCCGCCCGTTGAGTCGATCACGTAGACGAAGTTCTTGCGGCGGTGAAACGCGATCGCGAACGGTGTGCTTCCCGGGCCCGTCGAGACGGGCGAGCCGGCTACAGGCGTCAGCGTGCCCGCGGCGGCGTTCATCGCGAGCACGGAGACGTTCATCGTATGCACGTTTGGCGTCAGCAAGTATGTGTCGCCCGGTGTCACTATCGCCACCGCCCCGCCGCGACCCTGTGTGTCAAACGCGCCGACCGGCATCAGGACGCCGGATGGCTGCACAATCTCGTAGCTTTGAACATAGCCGACTGGGAGTCCGCCGTTGATGTGTGGGAAATAGATGAACCGACCGGCCGAATCGAACGAACCACCATTCAGCTCCCAGCCCAGCGTGATCGGCATGCCCGGTATCTCGGTCAATTCTCCCGTGGTCTGGTTGATCGTCGCGCCGAAGATCCGGCCCGTCGGCACAGGAATCGTGAGATAGCCGAATAGGCCGGACGGATGGATGATCGGTTTGCCGATCGCGAGCGCCTGCCCGTTCGGTGGCGGCGAGGCGGTGCTCAATGGGAATGGCGAGCTTAGTAATTCGGTCAAGACGCCGGTGGAGGCGTCGATGGTGTATGCCGACAGCACGGGTGGGCTCGCAAGCGAACCGCGGTTTGAGACGTACAAGAATCTCGCTTGCGGGTCGGCCGACGCGAATGTCGGAGCAGCCTCGGCCGCAAAGGGAGACCCGGGGACCGCTGCCAGCGTGCCCGTGTCGGCGTCGATGGTGTACGCGCTGACGTCGTTCGAGGTTTGGTTCGGAATGTAGAGGAACTTGCCCGTCTGTGCCGAACACGCCACCGCAACGGAGGTCACGGCGCTATTCGTGATCGTGCCGCTCCCGCCGGACACCCTACAGACTTGAGTCGGCCCGGCATTGGGTTGTGTTCGAACGGCGACGGAGTAGCTTCCGCCGCTCGCTACGGGAGCCACGAAGTCGAAGGTACCGTCGGCCGCGATCGCGAGGTCATCACCGCCGTTGTTCTGCAGCACGAGCCCGGCGGCTTCGAGCCCGGCGACGGTGCCACCTACGGTATAGGTGTTGGTGACGCACGAGACGACGACAGACGAAACGTTGGCGCCGGCGATCGTTCCGCTGCCGCCCGCCGTTACCGTGCACGTCTGCCAAGGACCGGTAGGCTGAGACAGCACCGTCACGCCGTAACCGGCGCCGGTCGCGAGCGTCCCCGCGAAAGAGAAGGCGCCATTGGCGGAAACGGAAAGATTGTCGCCGCCGTTGTTTTGGAGCGCGAGGCCTGCGCCGGAAAGACCCGACACCGTGCCACCGACCGTGTACATGGGCGGGGGCGCAGGAGGACCGCCGCCCCCACCGCCTCCACCTCGGCCGCCGCAAGCACTGACTACGCAGACCCAAACGAAGAGTGCACCGTAGCGAACGGAGCGAGACATAATGTCGACCACGTGATCTCCCTGACATTTCAGTCTTGCCGGGCACGGAAGCGAAAGTCAAACGATGGCCGGAGCAATCGCGAACTCGTTCTCGTTGCCGCCGATCACCCGCGCGCTAGCCTATGAGGGGCACGTTCGCCGCTCCGCAAGTTGACGTGTCGCGGCATCCGCTCTACGGTGAACCGGGAGAACAACAATCGTCGTCGTAGCAGGCGTGAGCGACGCCCGAACGAACCCCGTGAAATCACCCACAATCGACTCGCAACGCGCCGCGGCGCTCGTCGAGCAGCTGTTCGCCGACTCGATCGTTCCCACGCTGATCGAGTACATCAAGATCCCGAACAAATCGCCGGACTTCGATCCGGACTGGGAGCGCAACGGCTACATGGAGCGCGCGGTCGATCTCATCGCGGGATGGTGCCGCGCGCAGCGCCTCGACGGCTTGCAGCTCGAGGTCGTGCGACTTCCGGGCCGCACGCCGCTGCTCTTCATCGAGGTGCCGGGCGAGCTCGACGACACCGTGCTGCTCTACGGCCACATGGACAAGCAACCGGAGCTCAGCGGCTGGAGCGAGGGGCTCGGCCCGTGGCAACCCGTGCTGCGCGGCGATCGGCTGTATGGGCGCGGCGGCGCGGACGACGGCTACTCGACGTTCGCCGCGCTCGCGGCGCTCCATGTGCTGCAGGAGCAGCGGATACCGCACGCGCGTTGCATCGTGATCATCGAAGGTTGCGAGGAAAGCAGCAGCTACGACCTGCCGCACTACGTCGAGCACCTGCGCGATCGCATCGGCACGCCGTCGCTCGTCGTGTGCCTCGACTCGGGCGCGGCTGACTACGAGCGGCTCTGGTGCACCACGTCCCTGCGCGGCATGGTCATCGGCAATCTGCACGTCGACGTGCTGCGCGAAGGCATCCACTCGGGCGACGGCAGCGGCGTCGTGCCGTCGAGCTTTCGGATCGTGCGCCAGCTTCTGAGCCGGCTCGAGGACGAGGTCACAGGAAAAATTCTGCCCGAGTGGGCCTATGCCGAGATTCCCGAGCAGCGCATCGCGCAAGCGAAGGCGATGGCGGGCGCGCTCGGCGAAGCAGTCTGGAAGCACCTGCCGTGGCGAGGCCAAACGCGACCCGTGACGGACGATACCGTCGAGCTCATCCTCAATCGCACCTGGCGGCCGCAGCTCGCGATCACGGGAGCCGCGGGTCTGCCCGATCTGCGCAGCGCGGGCAACGTGCTGCGCGCGGGCACCGCGGTTCGCGTGAGCGTGCGCATACCCCCCGGCGTCAACGCGCCGCAAGCGAAGGAGCGGCTCGCGCGGTTGCTCACGCACGATCCGCCCTACAGCGCCGACGTCCGCTTCGAATCGGCCGAGGCCACCGACGGCTGGAACTCGCCCGAGCTCGCGCCCTGGCTCGAGGCCGCGCTGCGCGAGTCGTCGCAGACCTACTTCGGCGAGCCCGCAGGGTACATGGGCGAAGGCGGCTCGATCCCGTTCATGGGCATGCTCGGCGAAAAGTTTCCCGACGCGCAGTTCCTGATCACCGGAGTGCTCGGCCCGGGGGCAAACGCGCACGGGCCGAACGAGTTCTTGCACCTACCGACCGCGCGGAAGCTCACGTGCTGCGTCGCCGAGACGATCCGGCGCCACGCGCTTGCCCAGCGTCATGGTGCCCATCCTTGATGCACGCTTGCCGCGAGCATCGCTAGGCCCACGAGGATGATGCAAACCGCGAACGTTCGCTGCAACGCCGGCCCTGCGATGCGGGCAGCGAATGCGCGCGTCGCAATCATCATCAGCGCCCCGCCCGTGGCGAAGGGCGCGAGGACGCTCCAGTCGACTCGCTGCTGCCACACTGCCGGCGCAGCGCCCGCTACAGCGATCACGCTGATGATCAGCAACGACGTGGCGACCGCGCGATGCACACCCATGCGCGTCACCAGCACGAGCGCCGGCACGATCAGGAACCCGCCGCCGACACCGAGCAAACCGCTCAGAAAACCGGCGCCGAGGCCGACCAGCGCCAACACGAGCGCGCACGGCGCGCTGAAGCGGAGTTGGCCGTCCGGCGCGAGGACGCAAATCGGACCGCTGCCGGGCTTACGCGGCAAGGCGCGGACCGCGGCTGCCTGCTCGGGATGGACGCGCGAGGCGCGCCACATCACGGTGCCGACGACCAGGGCCACCAGCGCGAACGCCGCGACCAGCCACTGCGGATCGACGCGATGGCCGATGGCCGTACCCGCGGGTGCAGCAAGCGCACCACCCGCTGCAAACAGGATCGACGGCTGCCACACGACGAGACCGTAGCGCAACGACTGCGCGGCACCGACAGAAGCGGCCGCCGCCACCGCCACGAGTGACATCGCGACGGCATCCGCTGGCCGCACGCCGAGGCCGTAGATCAAGAGCGGCACCGCGAAGATCGAGCCGCCGCCACCGGTCAAGCCGAGGGCAAGGCCGACGACGACGCCGCTGCCGAGTGCCGCGAGCGTCGGAACGATCATCCTAGAGCTTCCCGCGGCGCAGCCGCAACGCATTGCCGATCACCGACACGGACGACAGGCTCATCGCGAGGCTCGCGATCGCGGGCGACAGCAGCAAGCCGAGCGCGGGGATACAGCGCGCCCGCAGCAATTGGGATGCCGAGCGCGTTGTAGCCGAATGCGAATAATAGGTTCTGCCGAATGTTGCGCATCGTGCGCTTCGACAACAGCACGGCACGCGCGATGCCGCGCAAGTCGCCCTTCACCAACGTGACGCCTGCCGACTCCATCGCGACGTCGGTGCCGGTGCCCATCGCGATGCCGACGTCGGCCTGCGCGAGCGCGGGGGCATCGTTGACGCCGTCGCCGGCCATCGCGACGACCTCGCCCTTCGCTCTGCACGCGCTTGACGATCGCGGCCTTGTCCTGCGGCAACACGTCCGCGATGACGTCATCGACGCCGAGCGTCTTGCCGACAGCCTCGGCCGTGCGCGCGTTGTCGCCGGTCAGCATGATGATTCTGATGCCGGCCGTTCCTGAGCGCATCGATCGCTTCGGGCGTCGTCGCGCTTGATTGCGTCCGCGACAATCAGGAGCCCCGCCGCCCGGCCGTCGACGGCGACATAGATCACGGTCGCCCCTTGGGTGCGCTCGCGTTCGGCCGCTGAGTCGAGGTCCTCGATTCTCACGCCGTGCCGCTGCATCAACCGCAAGTTGCCGACCAGCACCTCGCTGACCGTCGACGCGTGCCCACACGCCGAGGCCGGGATCGGAGTCGAAGCCGTGCGCCGGAACGGGCTGTAAGGTTCGCGTCCTCGCGCCGTCCACGATCGCTCGCGCGAGCGGATGCTCGCTCGGCGATTCAACCGCCGCCGCGAATCGCAGCACGTCGTCTTCCGCGAACCCTGCGGCCGGGATCACCCGCTGCAAGCTCGGCTTGCCCTCCGTCAACGTGCCGGTCTTGTCGACGATCACCGTCGTGACCTTCTCGAGCCGCTCGAGCGCCGCGGCATCCTTGATCAGTACGCCCATCTCCGCGCCGCGCCCGACGCCGACCATGATCGACATCGGCGTCGCTAAGCCCAAGCGCGCACGGGCACGCGATGATGAGCACGGACACGGCGACCAGCAAGCGCATGCGCGAATTGCGGCGGCGGGCCCACGAACCCCCAGAGCAGCGCGGCGATCACGGCAATCAAGACGACGGCCGGTACGAACCACGCGGACACCTGATTCGCGAGCCGTTGCACCGGCGCGCGCGAGCGCTGCGCCTGAGCCACCATGTGCACGATCTGTGACAACAGCGTGTCGCCGCCGACGCGCTCGGCGCGCATCACGAAGCTGCCGCTGCCGTTGGTCGTGCCGGCGGACAACGAGGCGTCCTTGGTCTTGCGCACCGGGTCGGGCTCGCCCGTCAACATCGACTCGTCGACATGGCTCTCGCCGTCGACCACAACGCCGTCGACCGGGATTTTCTCTCCGGGACGCACACGCAGCCGATCGCCGACACCGACGTCCTCGAGCGAGACGTCATGTTCCGTGCCGTCCGGATCGATCCGATGCGCGATCCTCGGCGCAAGCTTGAGCAGCGCATCGAATCGCGCCGGAGGTCTGCGCCCGAGCCTGCAGCTCGAGCACTTGCCCGAGCAGCACGAGCGTGACGATCACGGCGGACGCTTCGAAGTACAGCGGCGGCGCTCCCGACGCGTCGCGAAACGACGCGGGAAGCATGCTGGGGAGCAGCGTCGCGAACACCGAGAACGACCATGCGGCGCCCGTGCCGAGCGCGATCAGTGTGAACATGTTGAGGCTGCGATTGACCAGCGACTGCCAGCCGCGCACGAAGAACGGCGCCCCGCCCCAAAGCACGACCGGCGTTGCGAGGATCAGCTCGGCCCATGCCACGACACCGTGCGCGAACAGCCGCATCGGATTGATCGCCGGCAACACCTCGCCGAGCATCGGCCACAACAGCGGCAGAGTCAGCGCGACGCTGATCCAGAAACGCCGCGTCATGGCCTTGAGCTCGGCGTTCTCTCCCTGCTCCGCGACCGGCGTCAACGGCTCGAGCGCCATGCCGCAGATCGGGCAAGCGCCCGGCGCATCGCGGCGAACTTCCGGATGCATCGGGCAAGTCCAGAGCGTGCCGGTGGCTGAGTTCTTCATCACGCACCCCAATTCGATCCAAGGCTGGATCGAGTTCTCGCGGCGGACCATACGTATAAACACGACTGCGCGGAAATGGGCTCCGGCGGGATACTCCTTCCCAAAGGGAGGCGTTGCTGTGGGATCGTTAGTCGGGCTCGAAGACTCCGCGCTTGCGGAATGGGTACGCCTGTCGCCTTTCGGCTATCCGTTCGTGATCAGTGCGCACGCGGTCGGCATGTCGATCATGGTCGGAGTTGCGCTCGCGCTGAACCTGCGCCTCCTGGGCCTTTTCCCCCGGCTGCCGTTGGCGGCGCTGCATCGTTTTTTCGGTCTCGCGTGGGCCGGATTCGGCATCAACTTCCTGAGCGGCGTCGCGCTGTTCTCCGCGCAAGCCACATCCTTCGCGGCGGACGGAACGTTTCAGCTGAAGATCGGTCTCGTGCTGCTCGGCTCCATCACGGCCGCATTGCTGCAAACGGCCGTCGGCCGAGACTCCGCGGCTTGGGCGACGACCGTTCCGGTCAATGTTCGCATCGTCGCGCTCGCGTCGATCCTCTTCTGGGTGGGCGCGATCGTCACGGGCAGACTCACGGCCTATCTCTAGCGAGGTCACGATGAACGCGGTGTTCGATTGGATGGAGAGTACTTGGATCCACGACCTCGTGCTCGGCTATGCGTGGACCTTCCCGACGCTCGAGGCCTTGCACTTCTTGGGCCTGTGCCTGCTGATGGGCACGCTGCTGATCATGGATCTGCGGCTCATCGGCTTTGAGCGGATCATCCCTCTTTCCGCCGTGCACAGCTTGATGCCGGTTGCGATTATCGGTTTCGCGCTCAATCTCGTGACGGGCGTGGGCTTCCTGTTCAGCGACCCGGGGATGTATTTCCTCAACGGCGCCTTTCAGCTCAAGCTGGCGCTGATCATGCTCGCGGGGCTGAATTTCCTGCTGTACTACGTCAAGGTCGAGCCGCTGCTCGCGAACGAAAGCTCAGTGGCCGCGATGCCCAGCATTGCGAAAGCGATCGGAGCCGCGTCCCTCGTCTTGTGGTTCGGCGTGCTGATCCTCGGCCGCCTGCTGCCGTACCTGAGCATCGGCGGCGGCTAGACATGGCGAGCGCCCTGCGCGTTTATTGCTCGGTGAACGTGTATTCGTGCTGAGCGTCGCGGAACACGAGCGTGCGCTTGCCGGCAGCGTCCGAACCCCCGACGAGCTCGAGCCCGTTGAACCCCGGCACCGTCGTGATGAACGACACGGTCCCGTCGGGGTTCTTGCGCGAGGCGACCGGCGTTTCGAGCTCGCCGAAGTCGAAGAGGGTCTCCGCACCCTTCTTCACGTGAATGTCGCCGAGCGCGGCGCTTCGATAGTCGGCGGCGAGCTTCGCGACCTCGACCGGATCGGGCGGCACGGTCAGCAGCGCGCGCTCGGCGGCCATCGTCGCTCGCGTCGCTTGCGCCGCCGCTGCGAGATCGTTATCGGCCTCGCGCTTGCCGTCAAACAGCACCTCGAGGAGCTTGCGCGAGAAAAGTCCCGAGATGGTGCCGCCCGGATCGCTGTTCGTGAGGATGACGGCTCCAACGCCGTGCTCGGGCAGCCACAGCATGTTGCTCTTGTAGCCGATCATGCTGCCGCCGTGGCTCACGACGCTCACGCCGTAAGTCGTATCGACGATGAGTCCCATTCCGTACACGACGTCCTTGCCGATCCAGACTTGAGGTTTCTGTCGTTCCCTCAATACCTCCGCCGCGATGTAGCGCTTGCCGTCGGGCAGCACGCCGTTCGCGAGCTCCATCTGGACGTATTTCAAGACGTCGTTGACGTTGCTCCACGCACCGCCGGCCGGCCGCACCGCGACGATCGAATAGTTCACAGCCATCGCGGCGAGCGCCGGGTTGCCGTCGATGTCGAGCGCGTGCGCGGAGGCGTAGTTGCCGCGCAGCGCCTGCGCGAAGTCGAACGTCGTGGAGCGCATACCGAGCGGCCCGAAGACGCGCTCCTGCATCGCCTTGTCGTAGGCGGCGCCGAGCTCGCGCTCCGGATACAGCACGTGTGCGCCGACGTAGCCGCCGGCGGCCGCGAGAGGGTTCGAATACTGGAACATCGCTCCGAACTCGCTCGTCGGCTGCATCGTGCCGAGCGTCGCGAGCGCCGATGCGGGAGTCGCGCCCTCGAACTCGAGCAGCCACTCGAAATCCTGCCGTGGCAGCCCCGTGCAGGCGCAGACGAGATGGCGCACGAGCACCTTGCTCGTGGTGTCGGCGCTGCCGAGCTTGAATTGCGGCAGGAGATCGATGACGCGCGTGTCCCATGTGAGCTTTTTCTCGTCGACGAGCGTGCCGAGCATCAGCGTCGTCATCGCCTTCGTGTTTGAGGCAATGATATAGAGCGTCTCGGCGTCCACTTTCTCGGGTTGCCCGAGCTTGCGCACGCCGAAGCCTCCTGCGAAAACCACTTTGCCGTCCTGCACGAGGCCGATCGAAACTCCGGGCACGCCGAGCAGATCCTGGCCGCGCTCGATGAACGCGCCGAGCTCGCCGAGCCGCGCAGCGTCGAGCGCGTTCGCCTTGCGGCCCGCAAAGCTCTCGCGCGCGTAGCCTTTCGGAAAGAGGCGATCGAAGATTGTCTGGACTTGCGCGCCGCGCTTCTCGCCGACGGCATCCGCCATGTCGTAGATCCAAACGGTCCACTGATCGGCGCTGCGCAACGTGCCCGCCACGACCGAGCGGCGCTCGTTCGGCGACGTTTGATAGACATAGGTGCGCCTATCCGTCCAGCCGTCCTTGTCCGCGGACGACGTCGTGCTCTTGAGCGGCCATGGCGCGTTCGGACGATACACGGCCCAAGCTTTCTGCACTGCGGAGTCCGCGTCGCTCGCGGAGACGTCGATCAGCGCGATGCGCGAGTCGCCCTCGGGCGCTTCGATGATCGTGGCGGCGCCGTCGACGCGCAGCGACCAGTCGGCCGGCGCGATGAACGTGTTGCCGGTCGCAGTCGTGCTTGGTGTGTCGGCGGCGAGCGGGGCGCCTTGCGCGATCTGGGCATCGAGTGAGATCTGAACGAGGCAAGCGGCCAAAGTGCCGAACATGCGAAGCGTCTTCATGCTTCGATCTTCAGGCGGCGGGCTCGATGTTGCTGTTCAGCCGGAACAGATTGCCGGGATCGTACTGGCCCTTGATCCTCTGACAGGCGTGCGTACGCCGGGCCGTAGTTGCTCGTCGCCGCGTCGCGATCGAATTCGATATTGTCGTAGTAGCCGCCCAGGTAAGGTTCGACTGCGTTGTACAGCGCTCGCGTCTCGGCGATCATCTTGTCGTCCTGCGCCGGATCCATCCAGCCGGATGCGAACACGAGCATGATCTCGGCATTTCGGTGCGGGAAGGCAGTGTCGGTCTCACCCACACGCGAAACGGCTCCGCCGGCAACGTGAGTCGCGAGGAAGAGCCGCGGGTTGTACGCTTCGATCATCTTGTCGACCAGACCCTGCGTCCATTCCTTGACCATGCCGTTCTTGGCGTAGGAGCGGATGCCGTGACCGAACGCGACATCTTCGCTCGTTTGCATGACCATGTAATCCTGCACCTTTACGCCGTCCACCAACGGTGTGCCGACGGCGCGTAACGGCGCCAGCTCCCTCTCGCCCTGCGCCGGGTCGCCGGCGTAAACGACCTCCGTCACGATGACGTCGCCAACGTCGGGCAGTTGTGCCATGACCGGGCCGATGTACATCTCGTCTGAATAGCCGGCTGCAGCCTCGGCGTAATGTTCGAGCACGTCGCGCGCCTGCGCGACCGGCCAGACAATGCTGCCGGACAGCACGTTACGGTCGAACGGGTGCAGCTGGTACTCGAACTCCGTGACGACGCCGAAATTGCCGCCGCCACCGCGGATCGCCCAGAACAAGTCGGATTCGTTGTCGGCGTTGATTGTGCGCACGCGGCCGTCTGCGGTGATGATCGTCGCGCCCGTCAGGTTGTCGATCGTCAGGCCGTATTTGCGATTGAGCCGCCCGAACCCGCCACCCAACGTATATCCGCCGACGCCGGTGTGCGACACGACACCAGCCGTTGTGACGAGCCCGTGCTGGAGCGCTGTCGAATCGAGCGTATTGAGCAACGCTCCGCCCCCGGCCCGCGCGCGCCGTGCGCCGGCATCCACCGTGACCCGGTTCATCTGCGACAGATCGATCATGAGGCCGCCGTCGCAGACCGAGTGGCCCGGCCAGCTGTGACCACCGCCGCGGACGGCGACGAGGACGTTGTTGTCTCGCGCGAACAAAACCGCCTGGCTAACATCGTCGCTGTCGAGACAACGCGCGATCAGTGCCGGCCGCTTGTTGTGCATGCCGTTCCAAATTGTGCGGGCGGCATCGTATTGCGGGTGCCCGGGCAGCATGACGGGACCAGACAGACTTTCGCCGAGCTCCCTGATGGCGGCCGCTGTCGAGCTCGATCTCGGCTCCGTCGAGCGAGATCGCAGTGATGCTGGTATCGGCTTGACTAGCCTCGGGCGGTTGTCGGTTACAACCCGAAAGAGCAGCACCTACACCGATCGCAACTGCCGAGCGACAAAACTGACGTCGATCCATGGCGGCGCACCCCACGTGATTGAGGTTCATTATTATCTGGCCGCTCTAGCGTAGCGCGGGTCGCGGGCTATGTCAGGTATCACTTACCGCGCCGATCGCTCACGCGCGAGGCGAGTGACTGCGCGGGGCGCTCCGTGCGATCATTGACGCGCCGCGAACAACAATAACAACCGTGGTTCATCGACTTGCATTCCTCGCAGTGCTCCTCGCGACTGCCGCTGCCTGTGGCGGCGGAGGCGGCGGCGGGCAGCCGGCCGCGAATCCACCGCCGCAGAACCCGCCTCCGGCTGCGCCGCCCGCGAACAAGTCGGCCGGCGGCATCTGGCATGGGATCTCGACGAGCAACGAGACGGTCACGCTGTTCGTCGCCGAGAACGGCGAGCTGAGAGCGATCGTGGCGACCGGACCGCCCGGCGCGCCGACCACGAATCCGCCGGGTTTCGGCAGCGGCGCGATTCTCGTCACCGGTGATCAGCTCACGGGCGCGTACGACCTGAAGCGCCTCGGCTCGATCGCCGTTCCGCCTCCGCCGAACGAATCCTGCAATCTCACGGGGACCGTGAACGAGCGGATCTCGCTGAGCCTGAGCATCGAATGCACCGACGCAGCCGGCACCGCGCGCAGCGCCTCCGTCACGATGGGTTACGATTCCGACCACGAACGCGACTCGTCGCTCGCGCTGATCGCGGGCACTTACACGCTGTCATTCCGTCCGCTCACGAACGTGCTCACCATCAACGCGAACGGCACGCTCTTCGGCACCTACGACAATAGTTTCAAGTGCACGGTGAACGGCTCTGTCGCGCTGATCGATCCCGCGTACAACCTCTATCGCTTCGAATGGCAGCTCTCGGCCTGCCAGTCGCCGTTCACGCGGTTCGAGGGCGCGACGTTCTCGGGGCTCGGCTATCGCGAGCCGCGCGGCGCGCCGCTGGGCTCGTTCATCGTGCTGCTCACGGGCCTCGTTGACGGCCGCCTCGAAGTCGCGAGCGTTCTGTATCAGCCGCCCTGACGCGGCTATCCGGGCCCGGGCGAAAGGGCTAGGTGCCCCAGGCCACCGGCGACCCGTTCTTTGACTCATGGTGATGAGTCAAATACACTCAATGTATGGCTAAGAGACTGCAAGTAATCCTACAGGATCCCGAGTACCGCGAGATTCAGCGCATGGCTCGAGCGCAGCGGATGTCGCTCGCGGAGTGGGTGCGGCACGCGTTGACTGCCGCGCGCCGCCGCGCGCCGCTCGGCGACGCAGGTAAGAAGCTCGATGTGGTTCGAGACGCTGCACGGCACGAGTTTCCGACCGCCGACATCGACGACATGCTCGCGCAAATCGGACGCGGCTACCGCGACGGCAGTCGCGAGTGATCCTCATCGACTCTAACGTTCCGATGTATCTCGTCGGAGCCGCTCACGCGCACAAGGCCGATGCGCTGCGGTTGCTCGAAAAGCTGATCAGCGAGCGTCAGCGCCTGGTCACGGACGCCGAGGTGTTGCAGGAGATCCTTCACCGCTACGTCGCAATCGACCGCCGCGATGCGATCCAGCCGGCATTCGACGCGATCCTCAAGATCGTCGATCAAGTTCTGCCGGTGGACGAGGCAGCGGCGCAGCGCGCCAAGGAAATCGTGCTTGGAAACCGCCGGTTCTCCGCGCGCGACGCATTGCACATCGCAGTGATGGAACAGCACGACGTCGAGCACATCCTGAGCTTCGACTCGGGGTTCGACGGGTTCCCCGGTATCGCCCGCGTGCACTGAACGAACGATCCGCGCTAGTCGACGCTATGAGTCACCTAGCCGTCGATGATCGGACCGCGGATCCCGATCGCCGCGCCAAACGCAACGTCGCCGTGCTCGCGTTCGCGAACGCCGTGCTCGGCTCGCAGCTCGCGATCAACATCATCGTCGCGGGGCTCGCGGGCGCGCTGCTGGCCGAGAATCCGTCGCTCGCCACGCTGCCGATCTCGATCCTCGTCGTCGGCTCGCTGCTCGCGGCGCCGGTCGTGTCATTGTTCATGGGGAGGTACGGCCGCCGGGCCGGCTTTCTCGTGGGTGCGCTCGCCGGCGGCAGCGGCGGAGTGTTGTGCGCGCGCGCTTTGTTCGTCGGCAGCTTCGAGCTCTTTCTCGCGGGCTCGGTGCTGCTCGGGATCTACCAGGCCTCGCAGGGCTTCCTTCGTTTTGCCGCGGCCGATACGGGCTCGGAGGGCTTCAAGCCGAAGGCGATCTCGTGGGTGTTCGCGGGCGGGCTGCTGAGCGCGTTGATCGGTCCTGAGATCGTGCGCCTCACGTCGGCCGCGTTCACGACCGTGCCGTACGCGGGCGCCTATCTCGCCGTCATTGCACTCAATGTCGTCGGTGCCCTCTGCCTCTGGTTCCTCGACATCCCGCGCCCGGCGCGCGCGGCCGGCACGACCGACACGGGGCGGCCACTCGCCGTGATCGCGCGGCAACCCGTGTTCATCATCGCAGTGCTGTCGGCGATGGTGGGGTTCGCATCGATGAGCCTCGTGATGACGTCGACGCCGCTCGCCTTGGTCGGTCACGGCTTTACCTCCGATCATGCCGCCGACGTCGTCCGCTGGCACATCCTCGCGATGTTCGCGCCGAGTTTTTTCACGGGCTCGTTGATCGTGCGCTTCGGTCGCCTACCGGTCATCACCGCGGGGCTGCTCTTGCTCGGCGTGTGCGGAGTGATTGCCTTGAGCGGCGTCGACCTACGCCATTTCTATCTCGCGCTCGTTGCGCTCGGCGTCGGTTGGAATCTCGCGTTCATCGGCGCGACGAGCCTCCTCGGCACCACGCATACGCACGCCGAGCAGGCGAAAGTACAGGGCCTGAACGATTTCCTGGTGCTCGGCTTGGTCGCCGTGGGGTCGTTCGGCTCCGGGGCGCTGCTCGATGCGTTCGGCTGGAACGCGGTTCAGTACGCCATGGCGCCGGCGCTGCTGGCCGCTCTGGCCGGCGTCGCATGGCTGGCGCTGCGCGCGCGCAGGGGCCCGCGTGCCTCAGGGCTCCCCTAAGACGAGCTCAAAGCGTTCAAGGAGTCCTCCGGCAGCGCAAACGCGAACAAACGGGGTAGGCGCGAGGTCTCGCCACTCTTCGAGCGCCGGTCCGACCTGCGCACGCGTCAGCAGAAGCACCGACGCGTAGACCCGATGCGTGACGTCAAAGCGCACACCGGCGCCGCCCCGGACGCGCACACGTAGCGCAGCGAGTCCTTCGTCGCGATATGCGACCAACCTTTCGGCAGACGAATAAGCTCCGAAGGCGCCTTGTGCAATTCGACCGCGGTTGTGATTAGCTTGCTTGCCGTATCTTTCGGCGCATTGTCGGGTTCGGCCCGAACGAGTGCGACCAGGAGCAATAGCCCCAGTGGCACCATGAGCTCGCTGAAGCTACCACATGGATCTTGCTACCCCCATATCGCGCGACAGAGTCGGTCGCGATCCACAGGACCGTAAGCAGACGCGCGTGAAAGTGCTGTTTCGCGGTGCGGCGACAACCGCTTTCTTGTTCCGAGAAGTGAAAAATCGTGGCTGGCTCTTGCCGGCGCTCTATGAGTTCGGCGAGTTCCGTCTCGAGCGCGCTCGCCGCCTGCTATCGCGCGCCGATGGAAGCGCCGGTAAGCCTCGCGAGCCGGAGCTTCGATGCGCTTCTGTACTTAGTCGAGCACGCGGGAGAGCTCGTGCCGCGCGCGGCATTGATCAAAGCGGTGTGGCCGACGACTGTCGTCGAGGATAGGAACCTGAACAAGGCGATCTCGGCGCTGCGCGACGCGCTCGGCGACAAGCCCGGCGCGGAACGGTACGTCGTGACGGTGCCCGGGCGCGGCTATCAGTTCGTCGCGGCGGTACGGTCGGCCGCGGTAACCGGCGAAGCCGCCGCCGCTGGTGCCGAAGACGCTGGTCCTGCGACTAGCGATCTCGTCGCGCATGAACCTCCGCACGACGAAACGCGCGATCGGCGTCCGGGGCCGGCGCGCCGCCAGAGCGCGCTCCTCGTCGCCGCAAGCATCGTCGTGGCCGCATCTGCAGTCGCGCTCGCGCTCATCTATCCGCGCGACTCGGCGAGGTCGCCGGAAATGCGCGTGGAGATCTCGAACCCGGGGACACCGACGGCCGCGTCATTTGCGTTGTCCCCGGACGGGCGGCGGCTCGTGTTCGTTGGCGAGCGCGACGGGCGTTACGAGCTGTGGCTGCGATCGTTCGATACTGACGTGGCCGAGCCGCTATCTGGAACGCAGGACGCACGCCATCCGTTCTGGTCACCCGACGGCGAATCCGTAGGTTTCTTCACGCTCGACGAGCTCAAGCGCATCGACTTGCGCGGGGGACCGGCGCAGACGTTGGCTGCAAGCGCAGCTGGCATGGGTGCAAGCTGGAACGCCGACGGAACCATCTTGTTCGCTGCGAGCCAAGTTTCGCCGTTGCTGCGGATTCCTGCGAGCGGCGGCAGTGCGATGCCTGCAACCGTGCTGGAGCCCCGCCGCCAAACGAGCCACAGGTTTCCCTTCTTCCTATCGGACGGCCGGCATTTCCTGTTCTTGGCGCGCGGCAACGAAGATGCGGCCGGGATCTACGTCGGCTCCCTCGACTCCTCCGCCGTCCAACGTATTGCCGTTGCCGATCGTCAGCCGGTGTATACGGCCGCAGGGTGGCTCCTCTTCGTCCGTCGCGCAAGCGCTCGTCGCGCAACGTTTTGACGCCGCGCGCCTGCGGCTCGACGGCAATCCGGTAGTCGTCGCGCCGTCGGTAGCCTCCGACAGCGTCGACCGGAACTGCCGCTTCTCCGCCTCGTCGCGACGGCTTGATCGCCTATCGCTCTGCACCGAGCGGCGAGCGGCAGCTCTCTATGGTTCAACCGCGCCGGCATGGAGATCGCGAAGCTCGGCACGCCGGACTCGCAGCTGTCGAACATCGCGATCTCGCCTGACGGAACGCGCGTCGCGGTCGAGCGCGACCTCGACGGCAACACCGACGTCTGGATTCTCGACAGCGCGGCGCGCACAACGCGTTCGACCACGGCTGCCGGTTTCGATCGCTTCCCGGTGTGGTCGCCGGACGGCAGCAAGCTCGTCCTCCAATCCGCGACCCAGAGCGGCACGATCACGCTGACCGAGACGGCCGTGAACGGCTCCGTCGCGCCGCGCGTGCTGCTCGAGGAGTCGCAGATCGTGATCCCCTGCGATTGGTCGCCCGACGGTCGATTCTTGCTGTACTTCCGAACGAATCCGGGCACAGCGCGGACCTGTGGTGCTGTCGATGGCCGACGGCGCCGAACCGCACGAATTCGTGCAGACGAATTTCGGGGAATTGTGGACGCAGTTCTCGCCCGACGGCCGGTGGGTCGCTTATCCATCGAACGAAACCGGTCGCTACGAGATCGTCGTGCGGGCGTTTCCCGGGCCGGAGCCGCACGTTCCCGTGTCGGTGGCGGGCGGCGCTACCCGCGTGGAGCACCGACGGGCGAGAGCTTTTCTATGTTGCACCGGACGGAACGTTGATGGCGGTGCACGTGTCCGCAAGCGACGCAGCGTTTTCGGTGGGTGCTCCCGAAGCCCTGTTTCCGACGCGACGATTCGGCGCCAGCGCGACCGTCGCCGGGCGCAGCGCGCAATACGACGTCACCTCGGATGGCCGGTTCCTCGTTAACACCGAAACCGACTCCGCGGCTCCGCCGATTACGCTGCTCCTGAACTGGCGGCCGCCCGACTGACGCCGTGCGCCTCGAGAGTTGTTCCGTCGGATCTACGCGAGTTTCGGCACGAGCACCGCGAGCACTGCGCCCGTGATCGCCCCGCGCACGAGCTCGAGCAACGGATCCGCGATCGTCGCGGTCAGGTTGTTGATGTTTGTCACTCCGTACTGCGTAAAGTCCGCGGTGCACCACAGTAGAAAGCCCACGATCGCGCCGGTTATCGCGCCGTTGACGATCGTCATCGAGCCGGCGCGCGGCGCGAGCGCATACATGATCAGCGCCGCATACGCGAGCGAGCCCAACGCAACCGCCCAAACCACCTGCTGCTCTTTGTCCACACCCGTGGCCGATCCGGAATTAGCGGCGAAGAATCCCGCAAACAGCATGTCCCAGATGATGTACCCGAGCACGAACAACACGATGCCGCCGACGATGGTTCCAACGATCCCCTGCTTCGTATTCATTTGCTCCCCTTATTCGTTTTAATTGTGGAGTGGCAAGCGTCGATCCGAGCTGGCGCGCCAAGAATACATTGAAGTGATCGCGGCCGGCATGTTTAGATGTTTTGCGCCTGCGAGACAGCCAAAGCGCACGCCGGCGTGGCCAGAAAAGTGTCGGTCGACTTGCAGATACTCCGCATCTGGAGGTCCAAAGTGAAACAGCCAGCTCATGTGCCGTTCCTCCTTGGGGTTTGTGCGTCTGTCGCGGTGGCGGCGTCGTTCGTCCACGCTCAGACAAGCGAGCCGGAGCCCTTGTGGGCGTATGCCTTCAGCACGCCGCCCAAGCCCGGTGACAAGGCAGTCCCGCAAGCCAACCCGACGAGGGACCTGCGCGCGGGAGAGGATCCCGAAGAACAGACCAAGCCACGGCGAGTCGATGGAAGCAGCGCCACGTACTCGCTCGTGGATGTCCGCGACGGCCACGACGTCATCGATTGGTTTCCGGGCGATCATCCGCCGATGCCCGACATCATCAAACACGGCCCGGCGAGCCTGATGGCCGAACGCGGCCGCGCGTGCGGCTCGTGTCACCTACCGAATGGCAAGGGACGGCCGGAAAACGCCCCACCGGCGGGCCAGCCCGTCACCTATACGATCCGGCAGCTGCAAGACATGCGCAACGGTCTGCGCAACAGCGCCGACCCGAGGAAGCCGAACACGCCCACGATGAACGCGCTCGCCAAAGCAATGACCGACGAGGAGATGCGCGAGGCGGCGGAGTATTTCGCCGCGATGCCGTGGACGCCCTGGATGCGCGTGATCGAGACCGACCTGATACCGGAGATGGAGCTCGAGGAGGGCAACATGTACATCACGGTCGGGAAGGAGCGGACCGTGCCGCTTGCCGGGCGAATCATCGAGACGCCCGAGGATGCGCATCAGGCTAACGTGCTGCGGAATCCGCGGTCGGCGTGGGTCGTGTACGTGCCGGTCGGGAGCCTCGCGAAGGGCAAGGAGCTCGTGATGACCGGCGCCGGCAAGACGGTACAGTGCACCATCTGTCACGGACCGGATCTCATGGGGCTGGCCGATGTCCCGGGCATTGCCGGCCGGTCACCGAGCTACATGATGCGGCAGATGTACGACATGAAGCGCGGGACCCGCAACGGCCTGTCGGCGCAGCTGATGAAGCCGGTGATCGCCAACCTCACCGTCGATGACATGACGGCGATCGTTGGCTATTTGGCGTCGATCGCTCCACCGACTCCGGCGGCGTCTGGGGCGCACTAGACGGCGGTTGATGGCGCCGCGCTAACGCTACTGCAAGCCGCCGCGCACGGACGTGATGCGCTGCGTGTTGAAACCGAGCCAGTGCATGCGCCCCACGTAGCGAGCGTGCTCGACCTTGATGCACCGATCCATGACGACCGAGAGGCCGCCCGCTTCGGCAATGCGCGCGCCTTCCTCGTTGATCACCCCGAACTGGCACCAGAGATTCTTGGCGCCGATCGCAACGGCCTCCGTCGCGATGCCGGGCAGCGCGTCCGGCGCGCGGAATACGTTGACGATGTCGATGGGAACCGGCACTTCGCGCAAGCTGCGCGAAGCTCTTCTCGCCGAAGATCTCCGCCTCGCGCGGATTCACGGGAATCACGCGGTAGTCGTGACGCCGCAAGTAGAACCCGACGAAATGGCTCGCGCGCAGCACATTCTTCGACAGCCCGACGACGGCGATGGTCTTGCCGCCTAGCAACACGCGCTGAATCGTCAACGGATCCTGATAGGCCGCAAGATCGAACGCGGCGGTCATGGCGACGCCCCCGCGACGACGGCCGCCGATGAGCGTGCGCGAGCGAATCCCTGCTCGAGATCCCAAATCAAATCGTCGACGTCTTCGATGCCAACCGACAGCCGAATCAGTGCCTGGACCGACCCCGGCCGCCGCGAGCTCTGCCTCGTCGAGCTGCCGATGCGTCGTGCTGGCCGGATGAATGACGAGACTCTTCGCATCGCCGACGTTCGCGAGATGCGACCACAACGTCACGCCGCGGATGAACTCCTGCCCCGCCTCGCGGCCGCCGCGAATGTCGAACGAGAACACTGCGCCGGCGCCGCGCGGCAGATATTTTTCCGCGAGCGACCGGTAGCGGCTCGCGCGTAGGCCCGGGTACGTTACGTTCGAAACGAGCTCGTGCGCTTCGAGATAGCGCGCGATCGCGACGGCATTCTCCACGTGCCGCTGCATTCGCAACGACAGCGTTTCGAGTCCCTGCAAGAATAGAAACGCGTTGAACGGGCTCAAGCACGCGCCGAGATCGCGCAGCGTCTCGGCGCGCAGCTTGAACAAATAACCGTAGGTGCCGAAGGTCTCGTGGAACTCGAGACCGTGATAGGCCGGCGACGGCTCCGCCACGACCGGGAAACGGCCGTTCGACCAATTGAAGGTTCCAGAATCCACGACGACGCCGCCGATGCTCGTGCCGTGGCCGCCGATGTACTTCGTCGCCGAGTGCAGCACGATGTCCGCGCCCCACTCTATCGGGCGGCAAAGAAACGGCGTTGCGAACGTGTTGTCGACGAGCAGCGGCAAGCCGCGCTCGTGCGCGATCGCCGCGATTGCTTCGATGTCGAGCACGTTGCCGCCGGGGTTGCCGATGGTCTCGCCGAAGAACGCCTTCGTGTTGTCGCGGACGGCGGCCCGCCACTTCTGCGGATCGTCGGGATCCACCCACGTCAGCTCCACGCACATCTTGCGCAGCACGTGCTTCAACTGATTCACGGTGCCGCCGTAGAGCGCCGCAGACGAGACCACGTGATCGCCCGGCGAGAGAATCGTGAACAACGCCGCCGCCTGCGCCGCGAGCCCGCTCGCGAACGCGACGGCGCCGCAGCCGCCTTCGAGGCTCGCCATGCGCTCCTCGAAGACCGCCACCGTCGGGTTCATGATCCGTGTGTAGGTGTTGCCGTACTCCTGCAGATTGAAATACGCGGCTGCACTTTCCGGATCCTCGAAGACGTAGCTCGTCGTTTGATAGATCGGCACCGCACGCGCGCCAGTATTCGGATCCGGCCGCTGCCCTGCATGAACTTGGCGGGTTGCGAAACCGAAACTGCGTGACTCTTCCATGGAGCTCTTCCTAAGGCGCGAGGAATCGTCGAATCATAGGGGTCTGGCGCGCCTCCTCCAACAAGAAGCAGTCGTGCCCGTACGGCGCCTCGATCACATGGAGCTCGACCTGCTTGCCGGCGGCGCGTAACGCAGCGGCAAGCTCCTCGGAATCGCCCGGCGGATAGAGCCAATCCGAGCTGAACGCGATCAAGAGCGTTCGCGCGGAAACCGTGCGCAACGCGTCCACGAGCCGCCCCGCGCCGTGCTGGCGCGCGAGGTCGAAGTACGACAGCGCTCGTGACATATATAAATAGGTGTTCGCGTCGAAGCGCTTGACGAAGCTCTCGGCCTGATGGCGCAAGTAGCTCTCGACCTCGAACTCGGGCTCGTCGAGAACGTAGCGGATGTCGTCCGCGAACTGCAGCCGCCTGCCGAACTTGCCGCCGAGCGAGCCTGCGGAGAGGTAGGTGATGTGTCCGATCATGCGCGCGACGCCCATGCCGCGCGACGGCGCGCGGCCCGTCCCGTAGTAGTGGCCACCCTGCCAATCCGGATCGGCGGTGATAGCGTTGCGCGCGATCGCGTTCCAGGCGACGCCCTGCGGGCGCAGTGCGTGCGTGCTCGCGATCGCGACGATCGATTCAACTTCGTCCCCGTAAGAGACGGCCCATTCGAGCGCCTGCATGCCGCCGAGCGAGCCGCCCGCGATTGCGGCGAGCCGCACGATGCCGAGCTCGTGCAAGAACGCGCGCTGCGCGCGCACCATGTCCGCGACGGTGATGACGGGAAAGTCGGACCCATAGGGCCGCCCGGTCACCGGGTTCGTGGAGGAGGGTCCCGTCGTGCCGCGGCAGCCGCCGAGCAGGTTCGTGCTCACGACGAAGAAGCGCTCGGTGTCGAACGCCTTGCCGGGGCCGATCATTCCGTCCCACCAGCCGAGGCTGCGCCCGCGGCCCGCGTCGCGGTCCTCGGCGGCGAAGCCGTCGCGCGTTCCCGCGGCCGCGGGCGCGCTCGAGTAGCCCGCCGCGTGCGCATCGCCCGAAAGCGCATGACATACGAGGATGACGTTGTCGCGCGGGGGCGCGAGCGTGCCGTAGGTCTCGTACGCGATCCGGACGGGGTAGAGCTCGCGGCCGCAGTCGAGGCCAAGCGGGCGCGGAAGGTCGAGAAACTGTGTCTCTACCGTGCCCACGGAGCCTGCAGTGTCGGCATTCGCTCGCACGGCCATGCGCGGAAGTATACGGCCACGCGACGGGGGGCTATGATCCCGGGCTCGATTGACGCGCCTTGCGTCCTTGCGACCGGCAAGAATCCAACTCTAATTATAAGGAGACTCCCCATGGCAGCGGCGGTGAACAACGGCGTCAACGTAGGCGCACTGCTCGAGGCGCGCGAAGCTTTGCGCAACGCGCCGGAGGCGGCGAAATTCACGTGGCGCGCCACGTGCAAATGGCTGAGCGGCACGCATAGCCGCTCGAACGTCAGTGGCTTTTATGGGCTCGGCCAGGAGCAGAAGCACCGGACCGAGTTCACTTCGAGGCCGACCATCCGGAGATCTTTGCGTCCGAGGACAACGCCGCGACCCCGGTCGAGCTCGTGCTCGCGGGCCTTGCGAGCTGCCTCACCGCGGGCGTCGCGGCCGTGGCGCAGAACCGCGGCATTCAGCTGCACTCGGTGGAGGCCAAGCTCGAGGGCTCGATGGACATCCAAGGCATCCTTGGCGTCGACAGCGACGTGCGCAACGGCTACGACGACATCAAGGTGACCTTCGACATCGACGCCGACGCGTCGCAGGAAGATATCGAGGCGCTCGTCGCGCAGTCGCAGAAGCGCTCGGCCGTGTACGACATCGTCACGAATCCGACCAACGTTTCGGTCGAGGTTCACAAGAAGGGCTGACCGCCGGCGCACAGCGGGTTTTTGCCCATCGAACGCGTCACCGCCATCGTCATCGGCGCGGGGCATGCCGGCCTCGCCATGAGCCGCATGCTCACCGAGCGCTCGATCGAGCACGTCGTGCTCGAGCGCGGTGAAGTCGCGAACTCGTGGCGCCGCGAGCGTTGGGATTCGCTGTGTCTGTTGACCCCGAACCGCCAGAGCCGGCTGCCGGGCCACCGCGTACGAAGGCCAGGAGCCCGACGGCTTCATGACGGTGCTCGAAGTCGTCGAATTCATCTGCAGATTTGCCGCGGCAGCCGCCGCGCCGGTGCGCACGCACACCGAGGTCACGTCCGTCACGCAGGTGGACGACGGCTACCGGATACTGACCAGCAACGGCGAGCTTCGCTGCCGCAGCGTCGTGATCGCGAGCGGCGCCTGCAACATGCCCGTCGTGCCGGCACTGCGGCCGGGCGTGCCGTCATCGGTCGAATGCTTCACGCCGTTCGATTACGGCAATCCGAGCCGGCTGCCCGAGGGCGGTGTGCTCGTCGTCGGCGCGTCCGCCACAGGGGCGCAGCTCGCCGACGAGATCCACCGCTCAGGAAGGCCCGTGACGCTTTCGGTCGGCGAGCACGTACGCTTGCCGCGGACCTATCGCGGCCGTGACGTGCTCTGGTGGATGGACGCGAGCGGCGTTTGGAATCAACGTTACGACGAGATCGACGATCTCGCACGCGCTCGGAAGCTGCCGTCACCGCAACTCGTGGGCACGCCGGAGCGCGCGACGCTGGATTTGAACACGCTTGAGCGCGGCTGGCGTAGAGATCGTCGGGCGGCTTGCCGCCGTGCGCGACGGCCGAGCGCTGTTTTCGGGAGGCTTGCGCAATCAGTTCGCGCTCGCGGATCTGAAGATGAATCGGTTGCTCGACACGTTCGACGAATGGGAACGCACCGCGCGCGACGCCGACGTCGGCTTGCCCGAGCGCTTCGAGCCGACTCGCGCGCCTGCCGCGCCGCGTCTGAGCCTCGATCTTGCCAGCGGCGAAATCCGCTCGATCGTCTGGGCGACGGGGTTTCGGCCCGATTATCGCTGGCTCGAGGTGCCTGTCGTGGACCGCAAGGGGCAGTTGCGCCACGACGGCGGAGTCGTCGATGCGCCGCTGATGTACGCCATCGGCTTGCCGGTGCTGCGCCGCCGCAAGTCGACGTTCATCCACGGCGCCGAGGACGACGCGCGCGACGTTGTCGATCATCTCGCGCGCGCGCTCTAGCGGCTTGCAGCGCATCAGCGCCGGCGAGCTTACGATCATCTCGCTGCTGCTCTTGATAGGCAGCGTGTTCTTCACCGTGGCACTTCAACCCGATGAGAATTCCGCGGAAGCCGCGGCGTTGCCTGCGAGGTCGGGTGCAGGCAACGTGCGGCCCGCCGTCAGCGTCGAGGCTCCGCCTGTTCCGAGGATCGCGGAACCCCGCGATACCGTGCTGTCGAATTCGGTTGCAGTGTTGCCGTTCGAGAACTTGAGCCCGAATCCGGACGACGCCTACTTCGCGGTCGGCATTCACCAGCAGGTATTGAATCAGCTCGCGAAAATCAACGCCCTCACGGTGATCGCGCGGACTTCCGTGTTGCGCTACGCCGGAACCAATGTGTCGATTCCGGACATCGCGCGCGAGCTCAATGTCGAGACCGTCATGGCGGGCTCCGTCCGCTACGCGGACGGCAATGTCCGGATCACGGCGCCAGCTCATCGACGCGGCGACCGAGGGCGCTGCTCTGGTCCGAGACCTACACGCGGCCGTTCGAGAACATTTTCGCCATCGAGACCGACATTGCGACGCAGATCGCGGCCGCTCTCGAGGCGGAGCTCGCGCCGGACGAGCAGCGCGAGCTCGTGAAGCGGCCTACGGAATCGGCCGATGCGTATGCGCACTATTTGCGCGCGATCGCCGCCATTGCCTATCCCGGTCGGCGGCGTCGGCGTGCCGCCCGAGGAATCGGCCGAGTTCCACCGGCACCTCGATCGCGCGCTCGAAATCGACCCGGAGTTCGCGCTCGGCCTATGCGGCCAAGGCAAGGGAGTATGCCTATTCGATGGGACGCGACCTGCCGCGCCGGGCGGGCCTGAATTTCGAGGATCGCGCGACGCTCGCGATCGCGAACGCCGAGCTGGCCTTGGCCCTCGATCCGGACCTCGGCTTGGCGCATGCGGCGCTCGCGAACGTGCATCGCTTGAGCGGTCGCCTTGAAGAGGCGCGGCGGGCGCTCGAGCGCGCGCTCGCGCTCTCGCCCAACGACTTTCAAGTCCTGTTCGATGCCGTGGTGCTGAACTTCGTCGCGGGAAGTGCCGAGGAGACGATGCGGTACGCGCAACATGCGGCGCGGATCAATCCGGCCGAAAGCTTCCTCCTGCTCGGCGTTCGCGTTCATCCGCGCGGGAGACTACGACGCCGCGGCCGAGCAGTTCGAGTCGAGGCTCGACTACCCCAATATCAGCATCGAGCTCGCGCGCGTCGAGTTCTTGCGCGGCAACGACGCCGCCGTCGTGCGGCATCTGCGCGAGCAAGAAAGGCGCGGCATTAGACCGCCGGCATACGATTCCGGTGATCGCGTATTTGTACCCCCTGCGCAGGCGCCGACGATGATGCGCGGCGCGTCACGGCGACGCTCGAAGCATACGCCGAGGATTACACCGTCGGCCCGGGCGACTGGGCGGTCGCGGCGCTGAGCACGGGCGACAACGACGTGGCGCTGCAGTGGCTCGAGCAGGCCGCTTCGCGCCGATCGCTCGGCGCCGACACGCAGCTGCTGTTCATGATCGCGGTGAACTATTTTTCCGATCCGGTGCTCGAGCGGCCCGAGTTCGTCGAAGTCCGCAACCGTCTCGCTCCGCGATAACCTGATTTCACGGACACCCATCAAGCGCGCCGGCCAACAGGTTCTACGCGTTTCGCTGCTCGCTATCGTCGCGGCGGCACTCGCCGTCTCGGCCGTCGGGCCGACCGACCGGCTGACCTGGTGGCTCGAGGTGCTGCCGGTGCTGATCGGCGCGCCTCTGCTCGTGCTCACCGTGCGCCGCTTCCCGTTGACGAACCTGTTGTACGTGCTGATCGCATGCCACGCGCTGATTCTGATCCTCGGCGCGCACTACACCTACGCGAAGGTGCCACTCGGTGACTGGGTGCGAGACCTGTTCGATCTCACGCGCAATCCGTACGACCGGCTCGGCCATTTCGTCCAAGGTTTCGTGCCGGCAATCATCGCGCGCGAAATCTTGCTACGAAAATCTCCGCTCGAGCCTGGAGGCTGGCTGTTCTTCCTCGTGTGCAGCGTATGCCTCGCGTTCAGCGCCTGCTTCGAGCTGTTCGAGTGGTTGACCGCAATCATCGGCGGCGGCTCGGCCGAGGCTTATCTCGCCACGCAGGGCGACGAATGGGACACGCAGTGGGATATGTTCCTCGCGCTGTGCGGCGCGCTCATCGCGCTGTCCACGCTCGCGCGGCCGCACGATCGCGCACTCGAGCAACTCGGCAGGCTCTCTGTGCGCGCCGGCTAGTCCTCCGGTAGCGCAAACGCGAACAACGCGCTGCCCGCCGCGATCGCGATGAACTGCCGCCCGTCGACCGCGAAGCTCATCGGCGCGCTGTTGATCTGCCCGCCGAGCGACTCGCGCCAGAGCAGCTCGCCGGTGCGCGCGTCGAGCGCGAGAAAATACCCTTCGCGGCCGCCGCCGAATACGAGGTCGCCGGCGGTCGACAACACGCCGCGCCCAGGTGATGTCGGCCATCTTGTGCTCCCACACGGCGTCGAGCGTGCTCGGGGTCGTACGCGCGGATCACGCCGTAGGCTTCCTCGTCGTTGTTGAAGAACGGCTCGAGATTCGTCTTGCCCCATCGCGGTCTGGCGGCGATTGATTCCGACCGGCTGCGGGAACAGGCCCTCGATCGCCACGATGCCGGAATTCTCCCAGTGCGACACGTAGTAGAAGGCCCGTGCGCGGGCTGAACGACGTCGGCGCCCAGTTGATCGCGCCGTGCACGTGCGGGTGGAACAGCTTCGGCTCGCGTCGTCGACGTCCATGCCGGGCACGCGCTGCAACCTGCCCTTCGCGTCGAAGCCGGCCCACCAGTTGTGCTTCACGTACGGCTTGCCGAACAGGAACTTGCCCGTGACGCGGTCGAGCACGTACATGATCCCGTTGCGGTTCGCCCAGAGCATCACCTTGCGCGGCGTGCCGCGCCAGTCGATGTCGGCGAGCACGGGCACTTGCGTCGAGTCGTAGTCGAGCTCGTCGTGCGGCGTGAACTGGTAGTACCACTTGAGCTCGCCGGTATCGGCGTCGAGCGCGACGACGCAGTTGCTGTAGAGGTTGTCGCCGAGCCGCACGCTGCCGTCCCAATCCGGCGCGGGATTGCCCGTGCCCCAGAACGCGAGATTCGTCTGCGGGATCGTAAGCCGCCGCGTTCCAGACCGCGGCGCCGCCCGTCCTGCCACGAGTCGCCGGACCACGTGTCGTTGCCGGGCTCGCCTGGCGCCGGGATCGTGTAGAAGCGCCACAGCCTCCTTGCCCGTCTTCGCGTCGAACGCCGCGATGTAGCCGCGAATCCCCATGTCGCCGCCGGCCGTGCCGACGATGACTTTGTCCTTGATGACGTTCGGCGACATCGTGATCGAGTAGTTCTGCGTCGCGTCGGCGACGACGGTGTCCCAGAAGAGCTGTGCCGCTCTTGGCATCGATCGCGAGCAAATGCGCGTCGATCGTGCCCATGAATAAGGTGTCGCCGAGAATCGCGAGGCCGCGGTTCACGCGGCCGCAGCATGTGCGCGCCACGGGCGCAGGCTCGTGGTGATAGGTCCAGAACACGCGGCCCGTCGCGGCGTCGAGCGCGACGACGTCGTTCGGCGCCTGCACCGTGTAGAGAATGCCGTCGACGACGAGCGCCGTGGCCTCGAACTTCTCGAGCGAGCGCGCCTGCCACACCCACTGAGCTCGAGCGCGCTCGACGTTGCTGCGTGTTGATTTGGTCGAGCAGGCTGTAGCGCTGGTTCGACGAGCGTCCCGGAATAGCTCAACCAGTTCTGCGGCTCGCGCTCGCGCGTTCGAGCATGCGCTCGAACGTGACCTGCGCCTCGAGCGACGCTGCACGCGCCGAGCGACCGTCGCGCACAGCGAGCCGGAGCGTAATCTGTCTCATTGCTTCGACCTCGCCGCGCAGCGAAGACGAGATAGCTCACGACGTCGGCGATCTCCTGCGGCGACGAGCTCGCCGTCGCACCGAAGGCATCGGCGACTCGATGAAGCCGTGGTCGCGCAGATCTGCCGATGCGAAACGAGCGCAGCCGCTCGTCCGCAGCGTCGAGGAGCTGCACCGTGAACGTATCGCGATTCAGCAAGCGGCCGGTGACCGGCTCGCCCTTCTTCGGCGTGACTTTGTAGAAGCGGTTCTCCGGCTGCACCTCGGCTTCGGGCTCGAGCAGCGACGCGCTCGAGCTCGGCCGCACGCCGCACGCGCCCGATGCGGCTCAAATCCGGGCCGACGCGCGAGCCCGCGCCCGTTCGACGCGATGGCAGTCGAGGCACTCGCCTTTGCCTTCGACGATCGCCGGCCGCGGCTCGCGTCGCCGCTGCACGCTCGAGTCGACGCGGTCCCTCGGGCATGCGAGCGCAGATACGCGACGACGCGCAGCGCCTGCTCTGGGCCATGGTGGGCGTCGGCGGCATCGGCGTGTTCGGGATGCCGGCGATGATGATGCCCGCGATCTCCGTCGTCCGTGAGCGGCCGGCGAAACACGCCGCGCCCGAAGTCGATGCCGGCGATCAGGTTGCCGTCCGGACCGTGACAGTTCGCGCAAGAGGATTGGTAAACGCGCGCGGCCGTCTTCGACGTCGAAGGCCGTGGCGTGCTGCGCGCGCACCGAGCCTGCCGCCGCCGCGAGCAGCGTTACGACGGCCAGCCGCAACGCAGCGTTGCACCTCGTTCGTCGTCGTTGGGCGTGCGGTGTACCGCTCGGCATGGCGGCATACTAGCCGTCGCCGATTACCTGCGCCATTGGCGCCCGCGCTCACCGCGCACAGAGCTGCCAGTAGCCCGCGAGCGCCGCGAGTTTCTCCTCGGCGCGCCACGGCTTCACGTTGGCGCCGAGGGACGCGATTCGCCCGCGCAGCGCTTGTGCCGGCTCGCCGATGGCCTCGGCAACGCGCTCGTACGCGCCGCGTTCGAGCAGGATCGTTGTTCGAATGTCGGCGGCTTCGAGCGCGTCGACGACGAGGTCGCGGTACAGCTTGCCCTCGAGCGCGTGAGCACGCATGTGTGCACCGGCGATGCGCTCGGGATCTACGAGGCTGCCGACGACGATGCCGGCGCGGTGCACGCCGTGCGCTTCGTCGAGCAGCGCGCGCATTTCGGAAGCCGCGACCTTGCGCGCTGCGGCGATGAGGCGGCGCGTCGCGGCCGCGCCTTCGCGTTCCGGAAGATCGAGCGCGGCATGGTGAACGAACCGCGCCTCGTCGCCTGGCCCGGCGAGACTCACGAGGCGCCGGCCCACCACACGGACGTCGTCACCGGCACGCTCGACGATCACGGCGACGGCGAGTCCCGTCTTGACGCGTAGCCCCAGTGCCTGCATGCGCCCTCCGCCAAAGTCACGCGCGGCCGTGCGCGCGAAACGCCTGCTCCACGTGCATCACGCTACCTCTGAGATCCCGCCATCTGCTGTCATGTTTCGGACCCGCGCGTGCGAGGCGATGGTCCGGCAGATCGTAAGGGGGGACTGTCAATCCTCGGTAGAACGTTCGGTAACCTCACAATCTCCCGCGGCGGCAAACGCGCCGCCGAATCGTTGGCAGCGAAATTGCACGCTGGACGGTAGTCTCAACGAGGACGCTCGAATCGATGGTCGGCCCGCACCGCCTTCCTTGCGAAACGCCCGAGGCGCACAAACCGAGTGCCGGAGCTTCGCCGGGCTCGCGGTGGGTGCTGCCTGCGACGATTCTCGGCTCGAGCCTGAGCTTCATCGACGGCTCCGTGGTGAACGTCGCGTTGCCGGCGATGCAAGAGAGTCTCGACGCGAGCCTCGGAACCCTACAGTGGGTCGTCAACGGCTACATGCTGACACTCGCGAGTCTCATCTTGCTTGGCGGTTCGGCGGGGGATCGATTCGGCCGCCGCCGCGTGTTTGCCGCCGGGTTGCTGGGCTTTACGGCCGCTTCGCTCGCCTGCGCGCTCGCGCCCTCTGCGATCTGGCTGATCGCGGCGCGAATGGCGCAAGGTGTCGCCGCCGCGCTGCTCACGCCCACGAGTCTGGCGATCGTCGGCGCGGCGTACAGCGGCAAAGCGCGCGGTCCCGCGATCGGCACTTGGGCCGCGGCGGGCGCTCTTACGACTGCGCTCGGGCCGCCGCTCGGCGGCTGGTTGGTCGACACGGTCGGCTGGCGCTCGATCTTTCTCATCAACCTGCCGCTCGGAATTGCCGCGCTAGCGCTCGCTCTGAAGCTGCCGGCCGACCGCGGAACCGCAAACGCACCGCCGCTCGATCGGCGCGGATCGGCGCTCGCGACGCTATCGCTCGGGTTGTTGTGCTACGGACTCATCACGCTCGGCGAAGGCGATGCACAGCGCGCCGCGATTGCGCTCGTCGCGGCCGTGCCGCTGGCCTTCTTGTTCGTTCGCGCGGAAAGCAAAGCGCAGGCGCCGATGATGCCGCTGTCGCTCTTCCACAACCGAGAGTTTAGCGGCGCGAACGCGCTCACCGTGCTGCTGTACGCCGCGTTAAGCGCTGCGCTGTTCTTGCTGCCGTTCCAGTTGATCGAGGTGCATGATTACAGCGCGCTTGCGGCCGGCGCCGCTTTCCTGCCGTTCTCCGCGATCATGGGGCTCGGATCGCGTTGGTCGGGCGGCCTCGTCGATCGCTTCGGCTCGCGGCTCCCGCTCGCGATTGGCCCAGCGCTCACGGCCGCCGGCTTCGTGATCCTCGGATTGTCCGACAGCGATCCGGCGTACTGGACCGGTGTCTTGCCTGGGTTACTCGTCGTCAGCACCGGCATGACGATCGCCGTTGCGCCGCTCACGACGACGGTGCTCAACGCCGTGCCGGACGGCAAAAGCGGCACCGCGTCCGGAATCAACAACGCGGCAGCGCGTCCGGCAGTCTGCTCGCGGTCGCCGCGCTCGGACTCGCGATCGGCGGAAGCGCCACCGCTATCGACGCCGCCGCCTTGACCGACGCGTACCGGCTCACGATGTGGGTGGCCGGCGGCGCCGCCGGCCTGAGCGCACTTACCGGGGCGCTCACGATCGCACCGCGCGAACCGTCGAGCACGAGCCCCTAGCGATACCCGATCAACGCCATGCAGAAAAGGGGCTCACGGCATCCTCCTTTGCGATACAACCTCGCCGCCCAGCACCCACTCCTTCGTTTCCGCGAAGGGGCCATCCACGGTCGACCAACGTCGGGAGCGGCCGATGCGCGCGCCATTCGGGCTCGCGCAGGACGGATCGTGTCCACGACAGAATTGCTCGGGGTCGAGCATCGACACAGTCCAGATGGTCGGTCCTCTCACGATTCCCTCCTCGGCGCAACGCCCCAGACGCCGGTGGCCGCTGCGTTCCGCGCGTACTCGGCGAAGCTTCGCGGCGCTCTGCCGAGCGCGCGTTGGACGCCATCCGCGAGGTGTGCGTTGCGGCCGTCCAAGACTTCGCTGTAGAGATAAGTGAGCAGCGCGATCACGTCGCTCGGCACTCCTTGCTCGGCAGCGGCGGCCGCGTGGTTTTCGATGGTAACCGGCACGAAGCGGATCTCGCGGCACGCAGCCTTCGAGATTTCGGAAACCGCCTCGGCGAACGTGAGTAGCCGCGAGCCGGTGAGCTCGTAGAGCTGGCCGATGTGGCGATCGTCGGTGAGCGCCTCGACGGCGACGTCGGCGATGTCATCGGCGTCGACGAACGGCTCGGGAATGTCACCGGCCGGAAGCGCGACCTCACCCCGGAGAACGTGGTCCAGCATGTAATCCTCGCTGAAGTTCTGGCTGAACCACGTCGCGCGAATGATGGTGAGCTCGGCGCCCGAGTCGCGCACCGCTTGCTCGGCAAGCTCGGCTTCCCGCTCGCCGCGGCCGGCCAGCAACACGAGGCGCGAGACGCCGCGCGCCACGGCGAGCTCCGCAAAAGAGCCCACCGTCTCCACGGCGTGCGGGGTCGCAAGGTCGGGATAATAGGACACGTAAACGGCGCGCACGCCGTGAAGCGCGGGCGCCCAGGTCGACCAGTCTTGCCAGTCGAAAGGTGGTTGGCCGGAGCGCGATCCCACGCGAGTCGCGATGCCGCGCGCTTTGAGCCGCTGCACGACGCGTCGACCGGTCTTGCCGGTGCCGCCGAGCACCAATATAGGTTTCGTCGAATTCGTTGCGTTTGTCATCTCTTGCTCCTTCGATCGGATGTACGTTCGTCGAGGATCGTAAGGAGACGTTCTGGCGAGCGCGTCAGGGAGCTCCCTGATCTTGCTCCCTGAACTTGGGGCTGAGACGCGGTTTCCGGGGCCTAGTGGTTTGCCGCGGAAGGCTCCTCGGCCAACGCGCGTCCGAGCTGTGCGCGACCGGAGATTTCGAGCTTGCTATAGACGTGACCGAGATGCGTCTCGACGGTCTTGCGCGTCACGAACAGTGTTTGCGCGATCTCGGGATTGCTGTGTCCCTTGGCAGCGAGTTCCGCGACTCGCCGCTCCGAGACCGTCAGGCTTTGTAGTCCGGTGCTTTTCGGATCGCTCGATCGGCCTCCGGCCGCGCGCAGCTCTATGTCGGCACGCGCGACGAGAGCGTCCGCGTTGCACAGCTTCGCGAGCCCCAGTCCTTCTTGGAGCGCACCGCGCGCGTCGGCGCGGCGGTTCGCGCGCCTGAGCGCGGCGCCGAGGTCGGTGAGCGCGCGGGCAAGCTCGAGCCGCGCGGGCGAACGGCGCAACGCGTCCACCGCCTACGCAGGTGATCGATGGACTCGGCGCCGCTTCGAGCAGAGCATTGGCACGCAGTGCGATGCCGATATCGGTTGCGGCTCCCCACCGCCGAGCCCGCTCCAAATCTCGGCAGCTATGCGCCGAGCGTGTTCGAAGTCGCCGAGCGCAGCGAGCGCGACGGAAGCGCGCGACCGCCAGCGCGAGGCAAGGGGGTTCGCGCCTCCCCAGAGCTCATCGCGTCGCCCGAACTCGAGCAGGTCATCCAGTCCCTCTTGCGTCTTGCCTTGCGCGACGCGCAACAACGCCCGTGCCGCGAGTAGGTCGTTGGTGGCAAGCCCGGGTGGGATTTGCTCGCCGAGACCGCTGCTGCGAAGCTCCTGCTCGGCGGCCTCGATGTCGCCTCGTCTCGATCAGAGCGCAAACGAGACCGCCAATGCGAACCTGTCCCCGAGCCGGATGCCGTGGCGTTGAAAGCTCGAGCGCCGAGCGTCCGTCAGCCTCCGCTTGCGCCACGGCGCCTCGCCTCAAGTAGAACCAGCCCCGATGAGCCAGCAAGAACGCCATCGCCGGAATCGAGGCGCGGGCGCGAGCGGCGGCGAGAGCGCGCTCGATGGATGTTTCGGCTAGATCGAGCGCGTCCGTCGCGAGCAAGCCAAGCACGAGCGCGTAGAACGGGCCGACGACGTCGACATCCTGCTCGTCGATCAAGCGGCCGCCGCCCAGGCGCGCGCTCGATGTGCCGGGCAGCTTCGCTTGCTGACTCGCTCGACCGGGCTTGCTCGAACGCGATGCTCGCGAGGACGAGACGTTCGCCGCGCGTAGCTCCCCGAAGCTCGCCGTGCCGCTCGAGTCGCTTCGCCGCGGGCGCCCGAGCCTCGCGACTCGCCTGTTGCGCTTTGGCCGCGAGCTCCGCCTCTAGAACCAGCGCGAGCTCACGATCTTCGCGTTCGACGACGGCGATGGCCGCCTCTAGCGCAGCGACCGCCCCGTCGGCATTTCCGGACAGCGAGTGCGCGTTGGCGAGCTGGCGAACCGCAGTCTCCAGCATTCGCGGTTGCTGGATCATCTCGACCGCAGCCGCGAAGTGATTGACCGCCTCGGGCATTGCGAGACGCAGCTCCGCGGAGCCGAGCTCGAGCAGCACTTCCGGCCGCATGGCAACTGGCGGCGGCGTCCTCGAGCGCGCGCTTCAGGCACGCAATGGCCGCTGCAGGCGCGCCGCGTGCGAGTGCGCCGGACGCCACTCGCCGCAGCAGCTCGACGCGCTCGGCTTCGGCGTTTGGCTCCGCTTCCACGAGCTGGGCCGCTATTCGCTCCTCGGAAGCGCCGCTGTCGGCGAGGATCGAGCGGCGCGCGCGTGCGCGCGACCACGCTCGTGCGCGCCGATGTCCGCATAAACCGCTTCGCGCACGATCGGATGCGCGAACTCGACGCCCTCCGCCGCCTTCAGGATCGCGAGCGCGATCAGACGGTCGGCGGCGTTTGCCGCTTCCTTCTCCGAAAGCTCGGAGAGGCGCGCCGCCTCGGCAACGCTCGCGCCGTCCCCGAGCACGGCTGCCGCGCGGACGAGAGCCGTCGCCGCGGCTGGCACCGCCGCGAGTCGCAGCAGCACGGCCCGGGCCACCGAGGTAGGACCGATGCGGCGCACGCGCGCCACTCCTCGGGCTTCGTCGAAACCTTTTGCTCTTGCAGCTCGCGTAGAAGGGCCTCGAGGAAAAACGGGTTGCCTCCGGTCGCATCGCGGCAGGCCGCCGCGAAGTCGTAGGGAACCTCGGCGCCGAGCCTGCGCTCGCAAAGCGTCGTGGTCGCCGCAACGCTCAACGGTTCCAGCCGGACCACCGCGTCTCGGGCCCCGCGAATAGCCGAGCAAGATCCGCCGTGATGCTCTCGCCGCTGCGCGTCGACACGAGCACAACGAGCGGCACTCCATCGAGACGCGGCGCGAGGTAGTTGAGGAATCGCAGCGACTCCGTGTCGGCCCAATGGAGGTCGTCGATGCAGACGGCTACGGGACGGTCGGCGGCCAGGTTGTTGAGTAACCAATAGAGACCGTGCAGCATCGCGAAGGCGCTGTCGGCCGACGGGGCCGTTTGGAGCGCGCCGCTTCGCGTGAACAGGGGCTTCGATAGCGACGCGGCGCCGTCGAATAGACGCTCCTGCTGGACGCTCGAGCCCTTCGCGATCGCCGGCTCGAGCAGCTGCCGAACGCAGCCATATGCAAAGTCACGCTCGAGCTCGTTCGCGCGTGCTCGAAGACACGTGAAGCCCGCTTCCGCCGCGTTCTGCACCGTCGCTCTGAGCAGGCTCGTCTTGCCGAGTCCGGCCGGTGCTTCGACTACAACGACTTGTCCGCGGCTCTGTTGCGCCTCGGTGAGTGCGCTGCTTAGCCTTGCGAGCTCGCGCTCACGCTCCAGAAGTGTCGCAACAGCATCGATTGCCACAGCACCTCAGAGCCCTTTGGAAATTGCACGAGGCGAAAGACTATAGCACCTGCGTCGCGAGCCAGCGCGCCGCTGCCGACGGCGCCTGCTTGTCGCGTCGCGGTCGACGCGATAGTTCGCCTCGCGCATGAGCTCCACCGGAATGGCGCCGAGCAGCGGCTCGAGCGCGCGGCGCAGCAGCGGATCGTCCGCGCGCCGCGGCGACGAGCACGATCGCGTCGTAGGGCAGAATCGCGCGCCGCGGGTCGTCGAGCACGACGAGGTCGTTCGCTGCGATGCGGCCGTCGCTCGAAAACGCGGTGATCACGTCCACCTCGCCGCTGACGACGGCCTGGTACATGAACGTCGACTGGAACTCGCGCCGCGCTCGGCGAAGCTCAAGGCGTAACTGTCGCGCAGCGCCGGCCACTCCGGCCGCGCGAAGAACTCGAAGTCCGCGCCGATCGCGAGCGCGCGCGCGGGCGCGCGCGAGGTCGCTCGATCGATGCGCACGCCGAGCTCGCGCCGCGCGGTCGCGGCGCATCGTGAGGCATACGCATTCTCGAAGCCGAGCGCGCCGAGCAACACGATGCCATGCTCGCGCGGCGAGCCATTCACGCATCTCGTCGATCAAGGCGTCGCGCGGCGGCCTGTCGCGTGCGCCGCATCACGTTCGCCCAGATCGTGCCGGAGTAGTCCACATACGCATCGATGTCGCCCTGCGGCGAGCGCCTCGAACACGATCGCCGAGCCGAGGCCTCGCGCTGCGACGCCGTGGCGTCGCCTTCCGCTCGATGCGATCGGCCATTATCTGCGCGAGAATGTACTGCTCGGAAAAGTTCTTCGCGCCGATCACGTAGTTGCTCCCTGCTGCGCCATGCACCGGCAGCTGCGGCCGCGGCGATGCCGGCCGCGAGCGCGAGCGCAGCCGATCGCGACGCGCGCCGGGCTGCGCGCGCCGCGCCCGTCTCGATCAGGCCGAGCAGCTGATCGACGAACAGCGCGAGCGCCGCCGCCGCAACGCAGCCGAACAGCACCGCCACCCAGTCCTGAAGCTGCAGACCCGAGAAGATGTAGTTGCCGAGACTCGTCTGCCCGACGGGCGTCGACAGCGTCGCCGCGCCGATGACCCAGACCGCAGCCGTGCGCACGCCGGCCATCAACATCGGCGCCGCAAGCGGCAGCTCGACGCGCTTCAGACGTTGCCAATCCGTCATACCGACGCCGCGCGCGGCCTCGATCATGGCCGGATCGAGATTCAATATCGCCGGCCACGCCGTTGCGAATCACGGGCAACATCGAGTACAGCGTCAGCGCGAGCAGCGCCGGCAAGAAACCGAGCGCGGAGAAGCCCTCGCCGAAGACTCGCAGGGATGTCGCCGACAACGCGAGCAACAACGGATAGAACAACGCGAGCAGCGCGAGACCGGGGATCGTCTGCACGACGCTCGCGAACGCGAGCACCGGCCAGCGAACGCGTGGAATCCGCACCGCCGCGATCGCAAGCAGGAGACTCAGCGCGAGCCCGAGCCCCATCGCGGCGGCGCTGAGCAGCACGTGCTCGCTCAAGTACTCCGGCAGCACTGCGCCACGCCGCAGCCCAGCGGTCGTCCATGCGTCGGCCTCCATCGAGTAGCTCCGCGACACGCAGCGCTTGGCGCCGCGGCATCTCCAGCAGCGCTCGAACGCCTTCATCCGGATGCGCGTTCATGAGCTCGCGCGGCGTGCCGTCCGCGACGATCGCGCCGTTGCGCATCACGAGAATCCGATCGGCGAGCAGCACGGCTTCGAGCACGTCGTGCGTCACCATCAAGGTCGTGAGCCGCATGCGCTCGTGCAGGCGTCGATATTCGCCGCCGAGCGCGTCGCGCGTGAGCGGGTCGAGCGCGCCGAACGGCTCGTCCATCAGCATGATCAGCGGCCGCGCCGCGAGCGCGCGCGCCACGCCGACGCGCTGGCGTTGTCCGCCGGACAGCTCGGCCGGATAGCGCGCTGCGAACTCCGGCGCGAGGCCCACGAGCGCGAGCAGCTCCGCGACGCGCGCGCGCGACGTCATTGCGCGCCCACCCGAAGAGCGTCGGCGTGATGCCGATATTCTCCGCAACCGTGAGATGCGGGAACAGCCCGATGCGCTGAAAGACGTAGCCGATGCGCCGCCGGAGCTCGTGCGGCGGCTGCGCGCGCGTCGGCTCGCCATCGATGAGCACGTCGCCCGCGTCCGGCTCGAGCAACCGATTGATCATCTTGAGCGTCGTAGTCTTGCCCGAGCCGGACTCGCCGACGATCGCGACGAACTGACCGGCCGGCACGACAAAGCTCACCGAGCGCACCGCCGGGCCGGAATCGTAGGAATGGCTCACGCGCTCGAGCCTGATCACCGGCTGCCGATCGGAGGAGTCCGTCGGAGCGGCTCGGGGCGACGAATCGGCGTTCGATTGAGGCTGCAAACTATCCAACTGGCGACGGCTCGGTCCCGCAAGCTGCCGGATTCCCATGGTGTCGGCACGGCGCGTCTGCCGCAAGGTCGGTGCCGGGCTGGGGCCGCCGCCGGTGTCACCGCTCCCTTCGGAGCGGTGGCTCTCGATCGCCTCGGGCAGGCCTTATGTGCGGTACCGCACAGAGCGGGCAGTTTTCCCACGGGTAGGCTCAACCAACGATTTCCCGCCAGGTGCACCCCCTGAATATTGCGACTACAACTCATGGGTCGAGTCGCCTGCTGCCCTCCGCTCCGTCGATCCGCCGGCTGAAGTTCACCGACGACAACACATTTCATGTCGAAGTCAGGCGCCGGGTCGAGGCCCACCTGCGCGACATAGGACGACGCGAACGCGATTGTCCGGAGATGTACCTGAAGACCGCGATCCTCCTTGCGAGCTTCGCGGCTACCTACTGTCTACTGGTGTTCGCTGCGAACGCGTGGTGGCAAGCCGTGCCGCTGGCAATCGCGTTGGCTCTCACAGTCGTTGCTATCGGCTTCAATGTCATGCACGACGCGAGTCATCGCGCTTACTCCGATCGACCGTTCGTGAACCAGCTCATGGCGGCTAGCCTCGATCTCGTCGGCGGCAGCTCGCACTTTTGGCGTTGGAAGCACGTGGTCTTGCACCACACCTTCGTCAACGTCGTCGGTTACGACACCGACATCAACCTCGCGGGCCTCGGCCGCTTGACGCCGCATCACCCCCACGCGTGGATTCATCGGTGGCAGCATTGGTACGTGTGGCTGCTGTATGGCGCGATGGTGATCAAGTGGCATCTCTACGATGATTTTCGGCTCGTCCTCACGGGCCGGATGGGAGCGCACGTCGTGACGACTCCGCGGCGCCGAGAGCTCGTGCTTTTTGTCGGCGGCAAGCTCATCTTCGTGCTCCTCGCATTCTCGCTGCCTTTGCTGTTTCATCCCCTCTGGGTGGTCGCGGCCTTCTACGCGCTTACCGCTTCGGTAACGGGTCTCGTCCTGGGCGTGGTCTTTCAGCTCGCGCACTGCGTGGAGGCCGCCGACTTCGCGCTCGACACTTCCCCGGGACGAATCGACAACGCCTGGGCGGTTCATCAGGTCGAGACCACCGTCGACTTCGCGCGCGGCAGCGCCGTGGCGTCGTGGTTGCTCGGCGGGCTGAACTTCCAGATCGAGCATCACCTGTTCCCGCGGATCTGCCACGTGAACTACCCGGCGATCGCCGACGTCGTTGAAGCGACCTGCGTGGAATTCGGCGTGCGCTACAAGCAAAACCCGACCGTGCTCGCGGCGCTGCGATCGCACTATCGTTGGTTGCGCCGTATGGGTGCGACGCCCTAGATCGCGGCGGATCGAGCGGTGTCGTATAGTCTCCCTGCACCCGGTGTCTGCCGCAGGGGGAACTAAGAATGAGCATCAAGCGCACGTTTTCATTGGATCGACGCACCTTCATCCGGACCGGAACCGCGGCGGCCGCGGGCCTCGCGTTCGGCGGCCTGCCGCTCAAGGTGCTCGGGCAAGACCGCAGGCTAGCCGCCATCGGCGGCACCGCGAAAACCCAAGCGGGCCAGGTGCGTGGCCTGCTTCGCGACGGCGTGCAGCAGTTCTGGTGCGTGCCGTACGGCGCGCCGACGGGTGGCGCCAATCGCTTCATGCCGCCGCAGAAACCGGCCGCATGGTCGGGCGTGAAGGATCACTTCGAGATTACGTTCGCGGCGCCGATCGCGCCGGATGCACAGGAGCCGTCCCCGGTCGTGACCGCGCTCAATCGGCACACGCCGCAAAGCGAGGACTGCCTCACGCTCAACGTGTTCACGCCGGGCTTGGACAATCGCGCGCGGCCCGTGATGGTCTGGATGCACGGCGGCGGGTTCTCGACGGGCTCCGGCAACTACCTGCTCTACGACGGCACGAACCTCGCGAAGAAGGAAGACGTGGTCGTCGTCGCGGTGAACCATCGCTTGAACATCTTCGGCTTCTTGCACCTCGCCGATCTCGGCGGCGAGAAGTGGGCCGGCGCCACGAACGCCGGCATTCAGGATCTCGTCGCGGCGCTGCAATGGGTTCGCGACAATATCGAGGGCTTCGGCGGCGATCCGGACCGCGTCACGATCTTCGGCCAATCCGGCGGCGCCGGTAAAACCACCACGTTGATGGCGATGCCGTCAGCGCAAGGGCTGTTCCACCGCTCGATCGCGCAGAGCGGTTCCGCGATCCGTGGGCAGGCGGCGAGCGACGCGTCCGATGGCGCCGAGCGCTTTCTCGCGAAGCTCCAGTTGAAGCCGAATCAGCTCGACGAGCTCCACAAGCTCGACACGCGTGCTATTCAGGCGGCGTACTACGGCGATCCGCGGATCGAGCGGCTCGGCAACGGCCCCGTGATCGACGGCAAGATCCTGCCGCGTCATCAGTGGGATCCGACCGCGCCGTCGTACTCGGCGAACGTCGCGTTCATGGCAGGCTCCACCGAAACCGAGAACGGTTGGGTGGGCCCGCCGCCGTACGAGCTCTCGGACGCCGACATGCTCGAGCAGTTCACGACACGGCTCGCCGCGAACGACGGCGCCGAAGCGCAGAAGCTGCTCGGACTCTACAAGCGCCTCCACCCGAGCATGCGCAATCAAATGCTCTGGCTCACGGCCGAATCCGACGACACGCGGCGGTGGAATGCGCAGGAGCTTTGCCGATTGAAGCAGGAGCAGCGTGCGGCGCCAGCCTACCTGTATTTCTTCGACTGGCACTCGCCCGTGCACAACGACCGCATGGGGTCGTACCACACGCTCGACATTCCGTTCGTGTTCTACAACATGGATCTCGGCGCATCGATGACCGGCTCTGCGCAAGCGCGTTACGAGCTCGCTCACGCGATGAGCGCCGCATGGGCCGCCTTTGCGCGCACCGGCGATCCCAATCACGCCGACATGCCGCGCTGGCCGGCGTTTGACGTGGCGAGCTATCCGACGATGATGTTCGGCGATCGCGTGCGCGTAGAGAACGATCCGAACCGCGAAGTGCGTCTCGCGCTCGCGGAGCTGCGGCGCAAGCGGCCGTCCTGAACGTTCACGCACGTTTCCACGCGCTGCGCGTCCGGGAAAACGGAATCAATGTTCTGGAACAGAAGATGGCCGAGGTGCTACGCACTCGTGTACAGTGCGACCCCTGGCCGGTCATTGACGACACCCAGCTACTAACTCAGCGCTCGTCCGATTAACCCAAGACGCGCAGGCGTCCAGCCATCGCCGGAAATTCGATATCTAACATACTTGACTTAGTGTAAAGCATTCTTTACTTTTCGCGCAGCTAGTCAAGTTGACCTGCTTTGCGGACCCTCGGCGAGGCGACTTTAGAGTTTCACCTCCCCAAGGCAAAACTCGGGTTTTCCGCCGGGGGTCCGCGCCTTCATTGATGACTGGGTTCTTGGGGGACACCGATGTCGTTTCGCGAGAAAAGCGCCTGGATCACTTTGATATCGATCCTGCTCGTTTCCTTTCTGTATTTCACGCATGTGCCGCAGCCTTTTGATCCGGACCCCGGCGAGTGGGAGCTCATGGTCATCGGTCTGGCCATCGCTGCGTTCGTCGTCATCGAGATCATTGCGCACATCGTGCTGTACGTGCGCTTTCCGAAGGAAGCACGGACACCGAAGGACGAGCGCGAGTACCTCATCGACCTGCGGGCCACGCGCCTCGCGGCCTTATGTCTACGTGGCCGGAACCTTCCTTGCGATCTTGACGCCCCATCACGGCGCGAGCGGATTTGCGGTCGGAGTGTTCGTGCTGCTTGCGTTCGTGATCGCCGAAATCGTTAACTACGCGGCGAGGATCATCTACTACCGTCGCGGTTTCTAGATGACCAAGACCGCGATCACGAACAAGATTCGCCGTCTGCGCTTCGACAACGGTGAGATGACGCAGCAAGCGCTTGCCGAGCTCGTCGGCGTTACGCGGCAGACCGTCAACGCGATCGAGCTCGGCAAGTATTCGCCGTCTCTCGAAGTCGCCTACCGCATCGCGCGAGCCTTCAAAGTGCCGCTCGAAGAAGTATTCTCGTACGAGAGCAGCAACGAAAGTTGACGGGCATCGGAGGGGCCATGGATCGTCGTCTACTCCTCAAAGGCGGAATCGGTTTGGGCGCGCTCGCGGGCGCCGGCGCTTTCGGCCGATACGCGTTCTTTGCGCCACCGCTGAGCGAACGTTTGGAAAACGTCGACGTTCTCGCCGCGCGAGTATTCGAGGGCTTGTCGGCGAAGGCCAAGGCTCAGGCGTGCGTCCCGTACGACCATCCGTCGCGCCAGTATTACAACCGCGGGCTCTGGGCCGGCGGCGCAGTCGTGCATGCGGGGACCTTCGACTGGGAGACGCGGCGAGCGCTCATGGATCTTTTCCATGCGGGCCTTTCAGAGGTCGGACGCACGCGTGTGCCAAATCAATTTTCGACGAATTGGGCGGGCGTGAACGGGTTGCAGCTCCTCATCTGCGGCGACCCGCGCACGGGTCCGTACCAGATGCTGTTGTCGGGCGTGCACTTGAACCTGCGGCTCGGCGGCCGCAGCCGCGAGGGCGCCGCGTTCGGCGGGCCACAGGTCTACGGCGACCAGCGCGGCAACAACCGCGTCGGGCTGCCCGGCAACGTGTATCGGTATCAGATGGAAGCGTCGCACCGGCTTTTCGCATCGATGACGCCGGCGCAACGCACGGCGGCGCGCGTCGAGCACGCACCGCCACAAACGCTGATCGAGGTTCAGGGCGCCGGCGGCCGTTTCGACGGCGTGGCAGTCGCGGATCTTTCGACCGCGAGCCGGAACCTCGCGCGCGAGGTCGTCGGCGGTATCCTCGAGAACTACGCCGATGCGGACGCGGAGTACGCATGGACATGCCTCGAGCACAACGGCGGCATCGATGCCTTGCACGTCGCCGATTACGACGTCGATTTTCAGGGCGGGCGCCGAGCGGGCGAAGGGCCTTCGCAAATTTTTCGGCTCGAGGGTCCAGTGGCCGTCTTTCATTTTCGCGGCGAACCGCACGTGCATGCGTTCTTGAACGTGACGATGGACGGCGGGCAACCGCTCAGCCTCGGCGAGTTGCTCGCCGACAACCCCAGCGTGCTCGAAGGTGAGGATCTGCGAAGATTCTTCGAAACCGCGATGCGCGAGCAAGCGCAAGCCGACGCCGCGTACGTCGCGCCTGGCAGCGTCGTGGGACGGCTGCGTGCGGGCCCGGTGCGCACAGGCGACATCTGGGTCGCGGAAAGCTGGGTAGACGAGCTCGTCGTCGTCGAGGTCAAAGGGGCAGATCTCGCGCCGGCACTCGCCGAGCGTTTGCGTTCACGCGGCACGGCGCCGCAAGCGGGCTCGATCTATCGCATCGCGACTGTCGGCTATG
The DNA here is from genome assembly GCA_963744305.1 of uncultured Gammaproteobacteria bacterium. Classification (GTDB taxonomy): domain Bacteria; phylum Pseudomonadota; class Gammaproteobacteria; order Steroidobacterales; family Rariloculaceae; genus FEN-1219. Next base: position 2,001 of record CAVUTF010000038.1, on the reverse strand, counting down.
TTGCCGCCAACGAGGCCCGCGAGCGATTGGGCCAGGTCCGCGAGACGCGGTCACTCGGATTGCTGCGCGACGCGCTCGCAAACCATGCGGCGACGCGAGGTTTCGCACTGGGCTAGCGCGGCGGCCGAGAAAATTGGGTAGTCCTCCCGATGTGCCCCGCGTGCTGCTGGCGCGTGGCAAAACCAAGCGCTGCATCGCGAGCGAGCTGTGTCGAAGCGCGAGCCGCAGCGACCGCGTACGCTTACCGGCACCGTCTGCTCTGACCGTATCATTTCCTGTATGCACACCTCGGCACGATCGCTCATCGTGGCGCTAGCGCTCGGCAGCTTGCTCGCGTGGCTCGCCGCTTTCGGTCAAACGCCCGGCGAGACACCCACCGATGCGGTGACGTGGGCATTTCGGATTCTGTTCACGGTGCTCGTCGCCGTCATCGTGCCCGTCTATCTCGTCAAGTACGGCGCCGTGAACTTCCTCTGGTTCTCGGATATCGGATTGCTCGGCATATTCGCCGCTTTGTGGCTCGAGAACCAACTGCTCGGCAGCATGATGGCGCTCGCCGTGCTGCTGCCCGAACGCTTTGGCTCGTGTCTTTCGTGAGCGGCGCGCTCACGAAGGGACGCGGCGTGTCGACCCTCGCGAGTTACATGTTCGACGCGCGCATTCCGCTGTACTTGCGGATCCTATCGTCAGCGTTTCATCTTGCGTTGCCGCCCGGGGCGCTCTGGCTCGTCTACCGCTACGGCTATGACGAGAGCGGGCTCGTCGCGCAGACGCTGCTCGCGTGGATCGTGCTGCCGCTGTCCCTATGGCTCTCGCCACCGGAAAAGAACGTCAACTGGGTGCGCGGTTTCGGCCACCCGCCGCGCAGGCGGCTGCCGCTTCCAGTGCACTTCGCGTTCGTGATGCTGCTGTACCCACTCGCGATCTACCTGCCGACGCATTCGCTGCTAGCGTGGCTCTTCGGCTCCTGACCCCAATTTCGCTACTCGCCGTGCAGATCTTCGGACCAGCTCTTCGCGCCGCTCTCGCCGTCGAGGAACGGCAGCACGGTCCTCGCCATCTCGGGCGCGAGGAACATCTCGTAGTGGGTCAGGTCGGGCAGGATCGCGAGCCGGTTCTTCGACATGTTCTCGCGCATCCAGCCCGCATCCGTCAGCCCGCCGCCGAGCAGCTGGTAGAACTCGACGATGTGCTCGGGCCGGAACATGTCGCTGTCGCCGTAGACGAGCATCACCGGCATCGCGAGCTTCTTCACGTCCTCTCGCCAGTCGTAGGGCTTGCGCATGTACTCCCCCATCCGGTCGAGCAGCTTCGGGAAGTCCGCGGGTCCGGCGCGACCGCCATGTACGACTCGTACATCGGCGTGCCCTTCATCGCGTCGGCCATGGCGGCGCCGACCTGCGCCTGCATCGGCAGCATCTCGGGATAGAAGCCGTCCTGCGCGAAGCCGCCCGAGACGAGCGCCAGGCGGCGCACGCGTTCGGGATGCTGCACCGCGAGCCGGAACGCGACGCCGCCGCCGAGCGAATAGCCCAGCACGTCGACGCTCGAGTAGCCGAGCTGCTCGAGGATCGCGGCCATGTCGTCGCCCATGTCGATCAGGCTGATCGTCGCGGTCGCCGAGCGCGGTGCGGCCGTGGCCGTGCAGATCGACGGCGATCACCTGGCGGCCTCGCCGCCAGCATCGGCAGCACCGGCCCGAACATGTCGATCGAGCCGAGCCCGCCGTGCAGCAGCAGCAGCGGCTCACCCTTGCCGTGGATCTCGTAGTAGTAGTCGACGCCGTTCGCCTTCACGTAGCCGCTCTTGGTCGCAGCGGATTTGGCTGTTGCCTGAGTTGCTGTCACGGGGGTTTCTCCTTGTGCGTGCACGTGTCCCGCCATGGCAATGGCAGCCATGACGGTTAGGGCAGTGATGTTCCTTGCTCGCATTGTTCTCTCCTTCGCTCACAGTGGCTATCGATGCCTATGGTCGAAGGAGCACCCGCGAAATCGACAACTC
>CAVUTF010000037.1:0-73442 GCA_963744305.1 uncultured Gammaproteobacteria bacterium | reverse complement strand
CCGTGCAGATCTTCGGACCAGCTCTTCGCGGCCGCGAAATCGACACTGGAGATGGGTGTGTCATGCCGTTGTAACACTCTCGTTTTAGCGTCTTAACCTCGTTCGCGGCAGCAGTCGCGAACGGTTCCGCAGGTCTTCAATACGGAAAGAGAGTGACAATGAAAAAAACCACGCTGACGACTGTAATACTGGCCGCGGCTTTTTCGATGAGCGCCGCGGCCGCCGAGCTCGAGCTCACGTACACGAAGCTCTGGACGTATAAGCACACGACCCAAGGGCAAGTCGGCGAGATACCCGCCTACGATTCCAAAACCAACACGATTTGGGTAGCCGGCATCGTGGGCGTCGACGTTCTGGACGCGGAGACCGGGACGCTCGTGAATCAGGGTCACATCGACGTGACCCCTCACGGATTCGTCAACAGCGTGGCAATCTACAACGGCCTCGCAGCCCTCGCCATCGAAGCAACGGGCGGTGATCGTCGCAACCCCGGCAGCGTTCTGCTTTACGACACGCGGACGCGTTCCCCCATCGCCGGCGTGAACAAAATCCCGGTGGGCGCGCTGCCCGACATGCTCACTTTTACGCACGACGGCAGGAAGCTGCTCGTCGCCAACGAGGCCACACCGAACCTAGGCGCCGATCTTCCCTACATCACGCCCGATCCACCGGGCACGGTCAGCATCATCGATGTGGCCAAACGCAGCGTCGTGGCCACCCCCGGCTTCGGGGGCGTCCCGACGTCCGGCAGCAATCTGCGCACGCCGACTAGCACCGGCATGGACTTCGAGCCCGAGTACATCGCCGTCGACCTTCTCGGCCAGCGAGCGTACGTCACACTGCAGGAAGCCAACGCGCTCGGCGTGCTGGACCTGCGGCGCAACGCCTTCACCAACGTGATCGGCCTCGGCGCCAAGGATTTCAATGTAGACGGCAACGAAATCGATCCGAACGACCAGAGCGTCGTCGGGCTGTTCGAGAAGCACCCCACCGCCAAGGGCTTCTACATGCCGGACTCCGTGGCGCTCTACTACTGGCTCGGCGTCCCGTTGCTGGTGATGGCCAACGAGGGAGATTTTCGCGAGGACAACGCCGATCGAGCGCGAGGCAGCGATTTTGGCGCCGTTGCGCCTACCCCGCTGAACCGGCTCCGCGTCTCGAACCGGGATTCCTCGCCCGGCAATCTGTTCGCGGCCGGCGCTAGGTCTTTTTCCATCCGTGGCACCAACGGCGCCCTGATCTGGGACAGCGGCAGCACGCTCGACCGGGAAGCGCACGAGCGCGGGATCTACAGCGACGGCCGTAGCGCCGACAAAGGCGTCGAGCCCGAAGGCATCGCGCTGCTCGATTTGGGCTTCCGCACCTTTGCGTTCGTCGGTCTCGAGCGCACGACGAAGAGCGCCGTGGCCATCTTCGACATCAGCAATCCCTGGAACGGTCGATTCTTGGACATGATCGTTACCGACGGCGATCTCGCGCCCGAAGGGCTCGATGTCTTTCACTACCGCGGCCGCTTCTACTTGGCGATCTCCAATGAGACCCCGGTCTCAGGCTCGACCAGCAATACGACGCTGTACGGTCTAGACTTGGTTTGGTCGCACGACGACGACTAGCGCCTAGTCCGAGCCCAATCATGCTTGCGCCCGTGGCTGCACGGGCGCTCGCCCGTTGCGCGAAGCGACGGCGCTTGTCACGATGCGCCGGGGTATCACGGGGCAGTTGGGGGCACGCCGATGAAATTCGCGCGCATCGTTTTCGCACTCGCCGGAGGCCTTGGGCTGCTGGCGCTGTATCCGCTCTACACGGCGCCCGGCGACTACACCTACTACGGCCTGCTTGCCGCGATCGCGTCGTGGCAGATCGTATTCCTCATGATCGCCTGGGATCCGATCCGATTCCGGATGATCATGATCCCGGCGATGCTCGAGAAATTCATCTGGGTTGCGACTCTGGCGATCCTGCACGCTCGCGGGCAAGTGACGACCGAGCAGCTTCTGCAGGGAATCATTCCGCACGGGATCCTAGGGCTGCTGTTCGTGGGCGCGTTCTTTACGACGGCGCGCGCGCCTTCGGTGCCGAAGATGCAATCGGCGAGCGTTTGAGCTCGCACGCGGAACGCGCGGCGTCGCACGCGCAACTCGCGCCTCCGCGCGCGGCGGCCGTCAACCTGCGGTCGATCTTCAGCGGCTCCGCGGGCAACCTCGTCGAGTATTTCGACTGGTACGTCTACGCGTCGTTCTCGCTGTACTTCGCGCCCGTGTTCTTCCCGACGGGCAGCCAGACGGTGCAGCTCATGAACACGGCCGCGGTGTTCGCAATCGGCTTTCTCGTGCGGCCGATCGGCGGCTTGTTGCTGGGGCGGCTCGCGGATCGCAAAGGGCGCAAGACCGCGCTGATTCTCTCCGTGCTGCTGATGGGCGGTGGGTCGCTGCTCATTGCTTTCACACCAGGCTATGAGCGCATCGGCGCGCTGGCGCCGGCGACGCTTCTTCTCGCACGCCTTCTGCAAGGCATTAGCCTCGGCGGGGAGTACGGCACGTCGGCCACCTATCTCAGCGAGATTGCCCCCGCCAACCGCCGCGGGTTCTATTCGAGCTTTCAGTACGTCACGATCATCATGGGGCAGCTGCTCGCGCTCGGCTTTCTGATCATCCTGCAACGCGTTCTCGCCGAGCAGGAGCTCACCGACTGGGGCTGGCGCATCCCGTTCCTTTTCGGGGCGGTTCTGTCGACTTTCGCGCTCTACCTGCGGCGCACGATGGACGAGCCCGCCGCCTTCACGCGCGCGCGCGAGAAATCATCGCGGCGCGGCGATCTCAAGGAGTTGTTGCGCTATCCGCGCGAGCTCTTCACCGTGCTCGCGCTGACGGCCGGAGGCACCGTCTCGTTCTATTGCTTCACGACCTACATGCAAAAGTATCTCGTCAATACCACCGGCTTCTCGATCGACGACGCGACGCTCATGTCGTCGCTCGCGCTCCTGGTGTTCTTGCTCCTGCAGCCGTTGTTCGGCCTGCTGTCCGATCGTCACGGGGCGGCGCCCGATGCTCATTGCCTTCGGCATCCTCGGCACGGTGTTCACCGTGCCGATCCTGTCCGCGCTCGCGGAGCCGCAGAGCTTTTCCTCGGCCCTGGGCTGGTATCTCGCGGGCGTGCTCATCACGACCGGCTACACGTCGATCAATGCGATCTTCAAGGCGGAGCTCTTTCCGGTTCATGTACGCGCGCTCGGCGTCGCATTTCCGTTCGCGATCGCCGTCTCGCTGTTCGGCGGCACGGCGGAATACGTGGCGCTGTGGCTCAAGAGCATCGGCCACGAAGCTTGGTTCTATTACTACGTGAGCGCGCTCGCGTGTCTGTGTCTCGGCGTGTCGCTCACGATGAAGGATACGAAGGCGACTTCGCGCATCGATCGCGAGGAGCTCGCCGGCTAGGTCGGCGGACGATGGGCGCGCTTTCCCACATCCGAGTGCTCGACCTGTCGCGCGTTCTCGCAGGACCCTGGGCCAGCCAAATCCTGGCCGATCTAGGCGCCGACGTGATCAAGATCGAGCACCCTCGCGGCGGCGATGAGTCACGGGGATGGGGCCCGCCGTTTGCCAAGAGCCAGGACGGTAGCGACAGCGACGTGTCCGCCTATTTTCTTTGCACCAACCGCAACAAGAAATCCGTCACCGTCGACTTCGCGCACGCCGAAGGGCAGAGCCTGGTGCGCCGGCTCGCTGAGCAGTGCGATGTCGTCATCGAGAACTTCAAGGCCGGCGGCCTTGCGAAATACGGGCTCGATTACGCGAGCCTCAACGCGCTCAATCCGCGCCTCGTCTATTGCTCGATCACCGGCTTCGGCCAAACGGGGCCTTACGCCTCGCGATCGGGTTACGACTTCATGATCCAGGGTCTCGGCGGATTGATGAGCATCACGGGTAGGCCCGACTCCGAGCCCGGCGGCGGACCGATGAAGGCCGGCGTCGCTGTGACCGACATCGTGACCGGGCTCTACGCGAGCAACGCGATTCTTGCGGCACTCGCCTACCGGGAGCGCAGCGGCGTCGGCCAGCACATCGACGTCGCGCTGCTCGACGTGCAAATCGCAAGCCTCGGCAACCACGCGCTAAGTTACCTAGTGACCGGCGTCGCGCCCGAGCGCCTCGGCAACGCCCATTCGAGCGTCGTCCCGTACGAGGACTTTCCCACGCGCGATGGGCGAATGATCCTCGCGATCGGCAACGACGGGCAGTTTCGGCGCTTCTGCCGAGAGGCCGGCGAGCCGTCGCTCGCGGACGACCCGCGCTTCGCGACCAACCCGCGGCGCGTGGAGAATCGCACGGCGTTGATACCGCTGCTGCGGAACCTGACCGCTTCGCGGACGACCGCGGAATGGGTGGCCGCGCTTGCGGCGGCGGGCGTACCTTGCGGGCCGATCAACGATCTCGCGCAGGTCTTCGCCGATCCGCACGTCATCGCACGCGGCATGGCATTGGATGTCCCGAGCACGAGCAGCTAGGAGAGGTACCGACCGTTGCGAGTCCGCTGCGGCTATCGGTAACGCCCGTCGCCTATCGTGCGCCGCCGCCTCGCCTCGGCGAGCATACGGACAGCGTGCTCGCCGACAGCCTCGGGCTTTCCGCGGCCGAGATCGCGACTTTGCGGGAGCGCGGAATCGTCTGATCGGCCTACGCGGGGATCGCCTCGACGACGCTCACGTTGGAAGCCGTCGGCACGACTCGCGTCAGGCGAAAGTCGGCGCGACTCAAGAGCGGCGCGTATTCGGCCGCCGTTCGTTCCTGACCGCCCGGACCGACGAGCATCATGATGTCGGTCAGCTTGCCGAAGTGCGGCGTATCGCCCTCGGGAAGCACCATTTCGACGATCAGCAATCGGCCCTCGGGATCGATGGCGCGGCGGCAGTTCTGCAGGATCGTCTGACACTGATCCTGGTCCCAGTCATGGATGATGTGGGAGAGAATGTACGCGTCGTGACCGCTCGGCACGGCGTCGAAAAAGCTTCCCGACTCTATGGCGATGCGATCCGTAAGGCCATGTCTCGCAATGAACCGGCGGCGCATCGCTCACCACGTGCGCCATGTCGAACAACACGCCTCGCGGCCTCGGGTGGCGCTGGAGGATGTGCACTAGCATGTTCCCGGTCGCACCGCCGACGTCGACGATGCTGTGGAAGGCGTCGAAGCCGTAGGCTGCCGCGACGGCCGGCGGCTCCGAACCGTGGATTCCCACCATCGTCTCGCTGAACAGAGACGCCTCCTCGGGATGGGCGGCGAGATAATCGAAGATCGGCATTCCGAAAACTCGCTCGATGCCCGTCTTGCCGGTCTCGAGGCAATACGGGAGCTCGTCCCAGGCTCCCGAGACGAGGCGCCCGGCGAGCGTCAGTATCGTTGCGCGCGCCGACCCCGGCGCGTCGGCTTTGAGCGCCTCCCCCAACGGCGTCAGCGCGAACGTCCCGTTTTTCACTTCCGTTAGGATGCCCATGCCGGCGAGCGTCCTCAGGAAGCGGTATAGGGAAGGCGGATGTAGCCCGAGCTCCTCCGCGAGCTCCGTTGCGCTCCTCGCGCCCCCCGCGAGGCGTCCGGCCAGATCCAGTTGTGCCGCGACCACCATTATCTTCGACTGCCAGAAGGCGGCGACGGTGTGGATGAGCTGCGCGTGAGGCGGCAAGGCGTCTGATTGCGATTGGCTGGACATTTCGGCCCCTTATTGTTCTTGTTAGTTCATGGGATTATGGCGGCGGGAGTATAGCGGCAATCCTCGGCCGGGGTTGCGAAGTTGCGTGAATGGCCCGCGCTTGTCACGATGTGCTCTGGCCCACGGGCCGTCCGAGCAACACCACTCCCAAGGGGGAACCGCATGAACAAGAAGCTTCTCGCTGGTCTCGCAGCCGCCATCGTCGCGTTGCCCGCTTTCGCCGCCTTGCAGCAAGGCGACAAGGCGCCGGCCTTCAAGGCCCGGGCATCGCTCGCGGGCAAGGAATTTTCGTACTCGTTGGCGGACGAGCTGAAGAAAGGCCCAGTCGTCGTGTACTTCTATCCGTCGGCGTATACGCAAGGGTGCAACATCCAAGCGCACACGTTCGCCGAGAGCATGGAGAAGTTCACCGCGGCCAAAGCCACCGTGATTGGCGTGTCGCTCGACAGCATCGCGCGGCTCAACGACTTCTCGGCCGATCCCGCGTACTGTGCCGGCAAGCTCGCCGTCGCGTCGGATGCCGACGGGGCAATCGCGAAGTCGTACCAGTTGATGGTGCGCGACGCGCGCGAAGGCGCGAAGGATACCCGCGGAAACGAGATCGGCCACGGCTTCGCGGAGCGCACGACGTTCATCGTGAAATCCGACGGCACGGTTGCCGCAACGATCGGCGGCGTGTCGCCCGAAGAGAACGTGCAGCAGGCTTTGGCCGCCGTTGAAGGCCTCGCCCACGCAGCGCACTAGCGCGCTCGCTACGCTCGTCGCCTGCGCGGCCGCGTCGTCCGCGGTCGCGCAGTCGCGTCTCGACGGCCCAGCGTCACGCGTCGACGCCCACGCCGCGCAGCTGGAAACGGCGGCGCTGCGCATCTGGGATCTCGCCGAAGTCGGCTACCAAGAAGTCGAAAGCTCGCTCGTGCTGCAGCAGCAACTCGCGATGCTGGGTTCACGGTCGAAGCCGCCGTCGCCGGCATGCCGACGGCTTTCATCGCGCGCTATCGGCGTGGCGCGGGACCCGTGCTCGCCATTCTCGCGGAGTTCGACGCGCTTCCGGGCCTGTCGCAAACAGCAGTCGCAGAGAAGCAGCTCCGACCAGGTAAGAGCGCCGCGCATGCGTGCGGGCACAATCTGTTCGGCGCGGCTTCGGTCACGGCCGCGGTCGCTGTGAAGGAGTGGCTCGCTGCGGGCGGTGCGGAGGGCGAGATCCGCGTGTACGGCACACCGGCCGAGGAAGGCGGCTCCGGCAAGGTCTACTTCGTGCGCGCAGGACTGTTCGAGGACGTCGATGCGACGTTGCATTGGCACGCGGCCGATCGCAATACAGCCGAGCAACCGCGCAACCTCGCGAACTTGAGCGGCAAGTTTCGTTTCTACGGTACGGCGTCCCACGCCGCGCAGGCGCCCGACCAGGGACGCTCGGCGCTCGACGGCGTTGAGGCGATGAACTTCATGGTCAACGCGATGCGCGAGCACGTGCCGCAAGAAACACGCATTCACTACGTGATCACGAACGGCGGCGCCGCGCCGAACGTCGTGCCGGAGTTCGCAGAGGTCTATTACTACGTGCGCCACTTCGATCCGGCGGTCGTGCGCTCAGTGATGGAACGCGTCGCGAAGGCCGCGGAAGGCGCGGCGCTCGGCACCGGCACGCGCGTCGAGTTCGAGCAAATCGGCGGAACATATGGCCTGCTGCCGAACGACACGCTCGGCCGGCTCATGGACGCGAGCCTGCGCGAAGTCGGCACGCCGCAGTGGGACGAAGCGGAAATAGCGTTCGGCCGGCAGATCCGTCCGACGCTCGCAGATCAGTCGAAGAGCGAGAACGGCTGGCGCGAAATCGAGGGCTACGCCGCCGACGGCGAGCTCTTCGGCTCCACCGACGTGGGCGACGTGAGCTGGGTTACGCCCACGGTCGGCCTACGCACGGCAACCTGGGCACCGGGCACGCCCGCCCACAGCTGGCAGGCCGCGGCAGCGAGCGGCACGAGCATCGGCATCAAGGGCGCCGTCGTCGCCGCAAAGGCGATCGCGCGCACCGCGCAGAAGCTTTACGAGGATCAAAGTCCGATCGCGGCGGCCAAAGCCGAGCTCGACGAACGTCGCGGCAGGAGCTTCGTGTACGCGGCATTCGTCGGCGATCGCGCCCCGCCGCTCGACTATCGCGCCATCGGCGGCAACTAGCCGGCCATCCTTGGCCGTCAGCGTCGCTCGCGCTCGGTGAAGCGGGCGGCGCGCAGCACGTTGAAGATCGCGTGGTTGCCCTCGTGGCACTCGTAGAGCTCGACCGCTTCGTCCTCGTTCTGCGTGAGCGGCATCGAGAACGTCCAAGGCCGCGCCCACGTTGAAGGGTCGTCCACCGTCACCGACCACTCGACCCTGGTCGGCGAGGTCCGCGTGAAGCGCTCGACGAGCTTGAGCGTGTCGGCGTTCGCGCCGAGATACGCGCTGCGCTGCCGGAAGTTCGTGGTCTCGACGACGAGCGTCTCGCCTTCCCAGCGACCGCGCGCGTCGCCCATGTCGAATGTCATCGACTTCGGAAGATGCGGGCTGCCGTCGAGCGGAATCACGCGCGTCTCGTGCACCATCTCGTAGCGGATCGCGACGTAGCCGGGCGACTGCACGATCTGATACGAGTTGCCGTAGCCGCCCGGCAGCATCGAGCCCGGCAGGCCGCGCGTGATACAGCGCTCCCATAACGTGAAGTCTTCCGGACCGTTGAACGGTCCCGGACCGAAGCTGCCCCTACGGCCGGCGGCCGCCTGCAGGCGGGCGCGAGCGTCGGGCAGCACCGGCGGAATCTGGCCGTCGGGCGGGTCGGTCACGAGCCATGCGCGCGAGCCTTTCGTGACCTCGTAGATATCCCTGAACTCGGCCGAGTTGCCGATTCGCCCTTCGGGATCGCCGCCGAAGAACGGCGCGCGGTCGAGCGCGTCCTGCTGGCGCTGCGCGGTGACCTCGGCGAGTTCCTGCGCCGTCACGTCCTCGACGCGGCGCCCCTCGAATTCCGCCGGCCGCTCGAACGGCGTGCCGTACTCGTATTTGTTCGTGTAGTAGCCCTCGATATCGGGATCGCCCCACGGCGTGCGCAGCGAGGCTTGCGGCGCCGCGCCGCCGCTGTTGAACATGTCGCGGATCATCCGCCACTCGCCGTCGGGCTGACGCTGATAGATCCGCAGAAAGTTGCCGCTGACCTCACGCCTGTCGCCGCCGGCCTTCGGAGTCGCGATCGCCGTGAACGTGCCGCGCTGATGCGCCCAATCGCCGGAGACGACGGTCTCGACCGGCGTCCACGTCTCGTCGAAATCGAACTGCTCGAACGCGCGGCCGTTCACCTCATCGTTCGCGGCCTTCCCGACGATCGGCGCCCGGTTCGGCGCGAGCATGATGTGCCCTTCGGTCGTGAGGCTGCTCAATGCCGCGATGTCCTCGTCGTTGATCGCCCGCAGATAGCGCTCGTTGAACGCCGCGATCGCAGCGAGATCCTCCTCCAGCGAGGGCCGCGGCGACTCGGCCGTGCCGCAGGCCGCGAGCGACGCCGCCGCGCATGCGCAAAGATTGCGAGAGTCGTTTTCACCATGGCGCGGTGGTCCCGTCGTATTGGATGAAGCGGCCGGTGTCCGCGAGCGTAACCTTCGCGATCTGCTCGATCATACCCGTTACGCTCGGCACCATTTCTATCATTCCCGGAAAATCGAGATCCGCTTGCCGCTCGGTGAGCACAGCGCCCGGATGCAGCAGCACGACGATCACGCCTTCGCTTTTTTCGTGGACGGCCACGAGCTGCATCGCTCGGTTCAATGCCGCCTTGCTCGCGCGATAAGAGATCGCTCCCGAGCCGCCGAGCGGCTGGCTCACCGAGCCGTTCGTGGAGCTGATCGCGATGAGCTTCTTTTGCTTGCTCGCGCGAACGTTGCCGATGAAGTTCTCGGAAACGACCAGCGGCCCCCGCACGTTCACGGCCATGATCGTATCGAACAGCGCGTAATCCATCTGGCCGAAGCTCTGCGTCCTGCCCTCGCCGCGGCAGGCCTCGTCGGGGCAATTGGAGCGATCGCTGTACACGCCCGCGTTGTTGATCAGCACGTCGATCGGCACGTCTTTCAGCTTTGCCGCGAGCGCTTCCACTTCGGGAATGCTTGCCACGTCCATGCGCTCGACGCGCACATTCGGGTGCTCGGCGACTACGTCCGCAAGCGACTCGGGGATTTCCGGGCGGCGATGCGTCGCAATCACGGTCCAACCCTTCGCTGCGTATTGCTTCGCAAACTCGAGACCCAGCCCCGAGTTCGCTCCCGTGATGAGCACGGTGTCGGCGAAAGTGCCCCGCGGCAGCGCAAGCGAGCCGGCCAGCAAGGCCGACGCGAGGACCGGCAGCGTCCAGTATCTGTTCATGGGTGACCCCCTCAAGGGGGTATTCTCTAGAGGTCGCGCAGCGCGTTCAACAACGCCTCGACGTCGCCCGAGTCGTTGAAGATGTGGGCCGACGCGCGCAGCGTGCCGTCGAGCCGCAGCCGGTGGTGCAAAACGTGGGCGCAATGGAAGCCGCCGGACACGAAGATGCCGTGCGCGTCGGCGAGCAGACGCGCGATGTCCTGTTGGCGCATCGACGGCAACGGCAACGACACGGTCGCGAGCGCGATGCGCTCGCGCGCTGAGCGCCCCAGGATCGTCGCGTTCGGGAGCTCGGCGAGACCGGCCATCATTTGATCTGCGAGCGTACGAACGTGAGCGGCGATCGCCGCCATGCCGACGCCGCGCAGGTAGTCCACAGCGGCGCCCAAACCGATCACACCTTCGATGTTCGGCGTGCCGGCTTCGTAGCGAAACGGCGCTTCCATCGCCGAGAAGCTGTCTTCGGCGTGCAGGGCCACCATGCCGCCGCCCACGTTGCCGAGGCCGAGCTTCTCGAAATGGTCGCGGCGCACGTACAGCACGCCCACGCCGTTCGGTCCGAACATCTTGTGGCTCGAGAAGCCCATGAAGTCGACGTCGAGCGCACGCACGTCGATCGGCAGATGCGCGACGGACTGCGAGGCGTCCAGTATCACGGGGACGCCCGCTTTGTGCGCGGTGGCGATCCACTCCTCCACCGGCGCAATCACGCCGGTGACGTTGGACACGTGCGCGACGCTGACGAGCCGCGTGTGCTTGGAGATCCTCGATGCGAGCTGCGACCACTTCGGCACAGCCTCTTCGTCGATGTCGACGAGCTTGGGGCTAGCGACGACGCGCCATGGCATGTAGTTCGAATGGTGCTCCGACGCGGGAAACACGACCTCGTCCTCCGCGGTGAGATTCATCGCCCGCGCGAGCAGGTTGAAGGAGTCGGTCGCGTTGCGCGTAAAAACTATTTCGGAGGGTTGCGCGCCGATCAGCGCCGCTACGCGATGCCGCGCGCGCTCGAATTCCTCCGTCGCGCTTTCCGCAAGCGGATGCACGCCGCGGTGGACGTTCGCGCCGAGCGTTTCGTAATAGCCCGTGACGGCGTCGATCACCGAGCGCGGCTTCGGAGTGGTCGAGGCGCTGTCGAGGTAGATGATGGGCGAGTCATCGTAGCCGCGTTCGAGCAGTGGGAAGCCCGCGCTGCGCATCAGCGCTTCACCAGCCGATACTTGCCCGATGCCTCCGGCGCGATGGCGCTCACGCGCTCGCCGCGTATGGGTTGCGCCAACAGCGCGGCAACGGCTTGCGCTGCCGTTGCGGCGCTCTGCGTCGATGCGGGATCCACTACGAGCAGGTTGTCGCCGCTCAATTGCCACTGCTCGATCGTTGCATCCGGTCCCAGCGCGGCATGAATTGCATCGTCGAGCATGAGCGGCGTAATCGTCGCGCCGTTCACTTCCGTGCAATCGCTCAGGCGACCCTCCACGCGCTCGAGCAACGGGCCGTCGCTCTGCAAGCCGCACGCGCACTCGCGCGATTCGGCGAGACGCACCACATCGCCGATGTCATAGCGCAGCAGCGGCATCCATGGGCGGCCGAGCGTCGTGACCAACACTCGAGCCAGGTGTGCCGAGCCCGGCATCGGAACGAGATCGATGTGGCTATGGTTTTGGTTCGGATGCAGTAGCCCATGCTCGCATTCCATGAACAGCACACCCGCTTCGGTGGCGCCATAGAGCTGGAACAGCGGCGCGTCGAGCGCTCTGCCGATATCGCGGCGCATCGCGCGCGTGGTCGTTTCGTACGTGAGCGTGATGAACTCGGGCGACGGCAACCGGACGCCGCGCTTCAAAGCCGCGCGTGCGATGATTGCGAGATAGGCCGGATCGGCTTCGACCCCGCGCGGCGCAAACTCGCGCCATTCCGTGAGCATCCGCTCGCACTCTTGATCGGTCCAGTGGGTCGGATCCGCGTTCTCGTTCAAGAACAACATCCCATCGATGCTGCGCTCGGCGACCGTCTGGCTGCCGAAATGGCAAACGCCGGCGCCGCAGGCGGGCGTCGTCAACACGGCTTCGCGAAACTCCGCCTTCCGCATCGACCGTGCGATCCGCGCGTTGAGCCGCATCGCCTCGCGCTCCTGCGGGTCCCACCAGGACCATTCCCAAATCACCTGCAAGCGGTCGGCTGTCGTGCCGGACGTGGCGAGCAACGTGACCTGCTGCTCCTGCATCGCCGCGTGCAAATCTTGGTCCTGCCGCACGAGCGACTTCGGAAATCCCTTGCGCAGGTCGCGCTTCCCGACGGCCGGCAGGCGCGCCAACCACGCGCGGAACGCATTGGGATCGGAGGGCGGTTTCGGCCGATCACGGTACAGCGGCACCTCGGCCACCATTCGCCGCGTCTCTTCGCCCACACGTCGCCAATGTGAAGTGGAATAACTCATGGGCCCGCCACCAATGTCTCCTCGATATTGGCCTTCCGGTTGGGCAGCGCCGCGAATACGGGAACAGGCTCGCCGCGCGCGCGCATGGTGCCATCAGGGCCTATCACGAGCGCCCCGCCGCTCGGGACCGCGTACGCTCTGGCTTTCTTCCCGAGCTCGCGAGCCCGTACCGCCGCAAACGACTGCGTTTCGCGCCAGCGGTCGTTCTCGCCGTGCGTGTCGAGCGAGCAAGGCGCTATGCCCAAGCACTCGTACGTCTCCGCCTCATCGTCGCTAGCACTCTCGTGCGGCCACCGGATCCAGCGTTCGCCGAGCATGATCGCACCGGCCGACATGCCGGCGAACACCACTCCGCATTTTGCCGCGGCGCGCAAATCGTCGATGAGATCCGCGTCTCGCAGCACCCGTATGCCTGCTTCGACGTCGCCGCCGCCCACGAACACGAGATCGGCCTCCCCGAGCGCTTCGCGGGCTGCGCCATTTTTCTTCCCGCGGGCGAGCTTCGGCCACAACACCTTGTGGGCGCCCGCGGTCTTCACGATGCGCGACAGCGCCATGCCGAATTCGCGGTTGTCGCCGTTCGCCGCGCCGAGATATAGGGCGATTGGTTTGTCCTTGCCGGTCAATCGCAATGCATCCGCCAGGAAGGGCTTCGTCCCGAAGTGCCGGCTGCCGAACTTGCCGGCCATCAGCGTGGTGGGTTTACGCAAGAGATCCGTCTCCGAGAGCCGTGCGGTGCGTAGCATAGGCCGGACGCCGCAGCCTGGCTATCGCTCGCTTGCCGTCGTGCCGATCGACGCGTAGCGTTGGTCGAATGTCCGATCTCACGCGTCGCGATGTTCTCGGTCTCACCGCGGGGACGGCGATCGCCTCGCTAACCTCCGAGCGCGCGGCCGCGCAGAGGCGTCGCGGTGACGCCTCTAGTCGCGGTGACCTTTCGCCGTTCGCAACGGCAACGCAGATGCTCGCGGCGCTTCGGGAAAAACGCATTTCCGCCCTCGAGCTCTACGAGCTGCACGTCACTCGCATCGGACGATTCAATCAGCAACTGAACGCCCTCGTCATCGCGACGTTCGAGCGCGGCCGTAGTGAAGCAGCCGAGGCCGACCGTCGGCGCGCCGACGGTGACCGCGCACCGTTGCTGGGCCTGCCGATGACGTTGAAGGAGTCCGAGCAGGTCGCCGGCCTTGCGCAGACGGCGGGAATCGAGGCGATGCGCGATCTTCGACCGGAAACGGATGGGCAAATCGCAGCCCGCGTCTTCGCCGCGGGCGTTGCACTGCTCGGAAAAACCAACATCCCCGTCGCCCTCGGTGATTACCAGGCGAACAGTCCGATATACGGCCGCACGAACAACCCGTGGAATCTCGAACGCACGCCCGGCGGGAGCACCGGCGGCGGCAGCGCGGCGCTCGCCGCGGGGCTCACGCCGCTCGAGATCGGCAGCGATATCGGCGGCTCGATTCGGGTGCCCGCTGCGTTCACGGGCGTCTATGGTCACCGCCCTTCCGAGAACGCCGTGCCGCGTAGCGGTCAGTTTCCGCGCGGCAACTTACCCAACCCGAGCCAAGTCATGAGCGTGCAAGGTCCACTCGCGCGCAGCGCGTTCGACCTCGAGCTTGCACTCGATGTCATTGCTGGCCCCGACGTGGGCGACGACGTCGCGTGGAGGCTCGAGCTGCCGACGGCCCGCCGCGAGCGCCTGCGCGATTTTCGTGTCGCGATGCTGCCGTGGCTGCCGTGGGTGCCCGTGCAGTCCGAGGTCGTAGCGAGCACCGAGGCGCTCGCGCAGTGGCTACGTTCGCAGGGCGCGACCGTGGGCGAGGCTTCGCCCGCGTTCGACTGGCAGCGGCACGTCGAGGACTACGTGCGGTTGTTGTTCGCCCAAACGTCGATCGCCCAACCGGCCGAGCAACGCGCGGCCGCTGCCGCGGCGATACGCTCGGGCGGCATCCCGGGGCTGACCCCTTCGGCGGACGGCCTCACTCTCGACTTCGCGGGATTCGCGCTGCTGCTCGAGCGACGCGCACAGCTGCAGCGGGCCTGGGCGGCGTTCTTCCGTGACTGGGACGTGCTCGTGACGCCGGCGTTCGCAACGACTGCCTTCCCCCACAGCGATGTGCCGGTGGCAGCAGCGAACGATCATGCTCGACGGTCGCGAGATCCCGTTCGGACAGTTCGTTTTCTTCCCGCAAGTTGCGATCTTCTGCGGACTCCCGGCGACCGCATTCCCGGCGGGTCTCGACAACGAGAGTCTGCCGATCGGCCTGCAGGCGGTCGGACCCTATCTCGAGGATCGGACGCCGCTCGATTCGCTCAACTTCTCGAGCGCGAGTGGCGCGCGTTCACGCCGCCGCCCGGCTACGCTTGAGCATGCCTATGGGCGGCGCAAGGCCTTGAACGCCGCGAATTCCCACGAGCGCAGCGCGAGCACCGCGCCGAACGGCTGTCGGCTATCGCGCGGGCAGTAGCGCGGGCCGATCCGGGGGCAACTGCTGGTCGATGGCCGTCAGCACGATGCCGGCCATGACGTAGTCGCCCATCACGGTTGCGAGCTCCACGGTGCCTTTTCTGCCGAAACGCTCGACCGCTTCGGCGAACAGCTCCGAGTCGAGCTTGTGCTCGCGCATGATCTGGCGGCCGAATTTGATGATCAACGTTTCCTCGGGACTCAGGCCCTGGGGCTCACGGTCGTACTTGATCGTGTCGATGACGGCTTGCGGGGCGCCGTAGCGCAGCGCCGCGGGCTCGTGCGCCGAATACTCGTACTGCTGCTCGATCTCCCAGGCCGCGACGAGGATCGCCACTTCGGTATGCCGCGGGCTCAGGTCGCCGTTGTAACGCAGGTAGCCGTTCAAGTCCGAAAACGCCTGCGCAACTTTCGGGCTGTACAGCGTCACGGCCACGGGGCCCGTCTTCGGCGGCGGGTTGTCGCCGACGATGCGGTCGTAAGCGGCCTGACCTTCCGCATCGAGGTCGGCGCGCGTGAGCGGCGGCAAGCGCGACAGCGAAACGGGATTGATGTCGGCCGGGTGCGGCTTGTCGTGGCCCGCTTGAGCGAACACGAGCGAGACCACCGCAATCGAGAGACCGACGGTCGAAGCTGCAATGATTGTTTTGAGCATGGCTGAATCCCCCTTGGTGCTCTAGATTATGCACCGGGCTCCCACGCACCGCCGCGCATTCGATGCAACAAGCCACGACTCGACGAGAATTCTTGACACTGCTCACGGCAGGCGCTGCCGGCGGCCTCGGTTCCGAGGCGGTATGGGCTCAACGGTCGCTGCCGATTCGCCCGATACCGGGCACGGGCGAGGCGTTGCCGATCATCGGCTTGGGTTCCACGCGACCGGTTACGGAGATCGCCGAGCACGGCGCGGAGCGCGTCGAGGCGATCGTCCGAGCGTTGGTGGAGCACGGCGGCAAGGTCGTGGATACCTGGCCACGCAGCGCGGACAACGACGGTGCTTTCGGGCGGATCATCAGCGAGCCCGATTTGCGCGACCGGCTCTTCGTGACGATCAACCTCGAGCAGACCGGTCGGCAGGCGGGCATCGACCATTTCGACCGCACGCTGCGCCTTTATCAGCGCGATTCGATCGACCTCGTGAACGTCGGGAGTCTGACGGATCTCGACGTGCAGTGGCCGAGCCTCAAAGATTGGAAAGAAGCCGGACGTGCCCGCTACATCGGCGTGACTGCCGCGCAAGCCGCTCTCTACGGCAGGCTCGAGACGTTTCTGAAAAGCGAGTCGCCCGATTTCGTCGAGATCAACTACTCGGTGACCGAGCGCGACGCCGAAGCCGGGCTGCTGCCGATGCTCGCGGATCGCGGCATCGCCGTGTTGATCAGCCGCCCGTTCATGAACGGCACGTATTTCGCGCGGCTCGAAAACCAGAGGCTGCCGGAATGGACCGCGGAGCTGCAGTGCGAGAGCTGGGCGCAGTTCTCATTGCAGTACATTCTTGCGAACCCGGCCGTCACCTGCGTGCTGACCGAGACGACGAACCCGCTGCACATGGCGGAGAACGCGCTCACCGCGCTGAAGCCGATCCCGGACGCGGCGGCGCGCGAGCGCATGCGGCGGTTCATCGACGCGGCGTAGCTCCACGAGGGATGTCTGCTAGGGCTGATCGGAAAATGAATCGGCCGCTGTACGACCGCATCGGTATCGGCTACTCCGAGTATCGTCGCCCGGATCGACGCATTGCGGCGCAGATCGACGACGCGTTGGGCAACGCCCCCACGGTTCTCAATGTCGGCGCAGGAACGGGAGCTTACGAGCCAACGGATCGCGCAGTGACCGCCGTCGAGCCGTCCGCCGAGATGATGCGGCAACGAGCGCACACCGCCGTTCGCGCCATACGTGCGTCAGCCGAGTGCCTACCGTTTCGCGATGACTCGTTCGCTGCGGCGCTCGCGATCTTGACGATTCACCACTGGGTTAATTGGCGGCAAGGACTCGCCGAGATGCGGCGAGTGGCCCGTGATCGCATCGTGATCCTGACATGGGATCCCGAGCACGTCGGTTTCTGGTTGGTGCAGGATTACTTTCCGGAAGTTCTCGAGATCGACCGACCGATATTTCCGCGGCTCGATGAGATCGCAGCCGTTGTGGGTCCGGCCGAAGTACGAACCGTGATGATACCGAGCGACTGCGCGGATGGTTTCCTCGGCGCGTATTGGCGGCGGCCCGCCATGTATCTGGATGAGGGCGCACGTCGAGCCATCTCTACCTTCGCGAAGCTGAAAGACACTGACTCGGGGCTGAAGCGGCTGCGAAGCGATCTTGCCGATGGAACTTGGGAGCGCCGGTATGGTGCGTTGCGAGCGCTCTCCGAGCTCGACCTAGGCTACCGCCTCATCGTCGCGGATCGCTTCTGAATGCATGCGCTATCAGTGCACCAACTAGCGATTCACGCGCGGTTGTTCGAGCCGTCAATCCGCGGCTCCAGCTTGACCACGACCGCGAGCACAACCCACGCGAACAGCACACCGAGTGCCGCCGTGCCGAGGTGCCCGAGACCGACGGCGACGCCGATCGCCGCCGTCATCCAGATGCCGGCCGCGGTGGTGAGGCCGCGGATCTCGCGGGTGCTCTCCATTTTGATGATGGCGCCGGCGCCCAGGAATCCGATACCGGTCGCGAGACCCTGGACGACGCGTGACATCGCATCCTGCTGCATGCCGACCTCCTCGGCCGCGATGACGAACAGCGCGGTGCCGAGGCAGACGAGCATGTGCGTGCGCAGGCCCGCCGCTTTGCCCGAGTGCTCGCGTTGCATGCCAATGATCGCACCGGCGAGCAGTGCGGCGAGCAAACGAATGACGACACGGACCGCCTCGCGCGCATCCGGAAAGGACTGGCGAAGCTCGTCGAGGATCAAGTCCATTGACGGGGCGCGCGCCTCAGTCGTCGTCGACGACCACGATTTCGATTCGTTGAGCCTGATCGAGGCGCCGTCCGAGTTGCTCGCCTTCGCGTAGATTCACGTAGAAGTTCTCGCGACTCTCGGGTTTCGAGTCGCTGACGAGCGGAATGTGGATCGTGCGCGTCTCCTCGCCCGCGGCGAACTTCTCGATACGCGCTCCGAGATTTGCATAGTCGTCGTCGGCGGTCGCACTGCCATCGCTCGTCCACCAAACGAAGGACGACTCGCTCAAGCTCCCGCCACGGCGGCGAACGGTGGCTATTGCCACCGTCTGACCTTCCGAAATCGTCACGACGGGCGTCGCAAACTCGACGACCTCCGGTCGGGAAGCGCCGGCGGGACTCGGCGCCGGCGCCGCGGCCTTTACAGGTTGACTCTGCTGCGGTTGCGGCGGCGACTCGATCCGGGTGCTCGAATCCGCGACCTCCGCAGGAGGTTCAGGGCTTATCTCCGCAATCGGCGGCGTAACGACCGTGGCATCCTGCTCGGCACCAGGCACTACCTCCGCGCCCCTGCGAAGAGCGTTTTCCGCGAGCTCAAAGCCCTTGGAGAGCAACTCCTCGCCGCGGGTGCGCGCCGGTTGGTAGTTCCAATAGACGCCAGCGGCGGCCACGACCGCGAGGCCGACGACGAGGGCCAGTCCCCACAAGATCGGCCGCGACGGGCGGCGCGCGGCACGGCTCGGAAGCTCCGCGTACAGGTCGAAATCCCGCGGATAGCGCCGCCATGCCTCTGGGCTCTCCGCAAACGCAGCGCGAGCAGGCTGCTGCTGCGGCGGCGGTGGTGGTGGTGGTGCGGGGTGGCTGCGTACTTCCCAGGTCCCGGAGTAGTCGCCGACGACGGGAACGTCGTCGTCCCGCGCACGCGTGTGCGGAATTGGCGCACTCGCCGATGTCGGCGCACTCGCCGGCGCCGGCGCTTTTGCCGACGCGTCGCCCTCCGGACGCAGTTTTTCATTGCCTGTGATGCCGAGCTCGGCAAGAAACGCGGCAACACTTGCCGTCCTGTGCTCGCGGCGCAGCGCAAGCCCGCGTGCGAGCGCCTCCCACCGCTTCGGTCCGAGCCGCAAAATCGGCGCTAGGTTGAGCCCGGCGTTCAGTGCCTCGAGCGGCGAGTTCGTGTTGTACGGATGCCTCCCCGCGAAGAGCTCGTACGCGAGACAGGCGAGGCCATAAACGTCATCCCGCTGATCCGAGCTCGTGGGCCGGTTCGACGCCGCCTCCTCCACGAAGAACGGCAAGGTCCGCGGCGCGCTAGCCGGGAGCAAGTCGAGCACTTTGACCGCGTAACCTTCCGTGATGAAGATTTTCTCCGGCCGAATGTCACCGTGAATCGCGCCCTTCGCGTGCGCGTACTTCAAGGCATCGCCGACCGCGCGAAGCACCGCGAAAATCTCGGCCTCCGACACGGGCTCCGGCGACGAGGGATCGTCGAGGATCGAGCGCAGCGTCACGCCTTCGAGCAGCTCCATGACGAGGAAAAACTTGCCGGCATCACGGCCAAATCCGCGCACCTTGACGACGTTCGGGTGTGACCACAGGTGCGGTTGGTGATAGCTCGCATCGAGCTTCTGGAGCAGCCGCGTTTGCTGCGCGATTCGCTCGTGAAGCAGATGCAACGCGACGCAGTGTTCCTGCTGAATCTGCGGATCCGACAACGAGCGATCGACGGCTTCATAGATTTCGCCGTATCGCCCCCTGCCGAGATGACTCTTCAGGACGTAGCGACCGGCGACGACGCTGCCGAGCTCCCTGACGGCATCGACGGCCCTGCGTGCCGGCGTGCGTTCGCCTTCATGCTCGTCCGCGCCGCCGTTCGAACGAGCCGCGCGCACGTTCTCGTCCGCGGCATCTTCGCGTTCGGGTGTGTCGTCGGTGTATTTCCAGCCGCTCATCGGCGCACAGCTCTTCGTTGATTATCCTCCGAAGCTTAACAGACAGATCGTGCCCGCTCGCTTACAAATTCTGCAACGCGCCAAATGTGTCACAAAATCCAAAACGTAGCGAAACTCACGCGAAACTACTTCCACTTCCGTTTTCTAGCAAAAAGCGTTCCCACCGTCGCATCGTTGCCAATCTGCGACACGTTGGAGCCGCAACGGTGACGTTCGGGTACTCTGGCAGCCTCAGGCGACGGAGCGAAACACAAGTGATGAAGCGGTTGGCGACGTTCGCTTGGGCGGGCATTGCAATGATTGGAATCGCCGCTGCGCAGGCTCCACCGCCGGCTCAGGGCGACCTTTCCGAGCAGCAGCGCCTGCGGCAGTTCAGCCCCGGCGGCCCGCTGACTCCCGGGGTCGAGCAACCGCGCTGGCCCGCGCCCCCGAATCCGCTCGACGCCTCGGCGCGAGTCACGGACGCTCTCCTCGCGAATCCTCCACCGAGCGACTGGCTCACCTGGCGGCGCACGCACGACGGCTTGGGCTTCTCGCCGCTCACGGCCATCGATAAGAAGAACGTCGACGAGCTGCAGCTCGCGTGGTCCCTCGCGCTGCCCGCGGGACCGAACGCCGCGACGCCGCTCGTGCACGACGGTGTGATCTACGTGCACTCGCTACGGCGACCACGTTCAGGCCCTCGACGCCGCTACGGGCGACGAGCTCTGGCACTACGCGCGGGAGCTCCCCAACGATTTTCGGCCCACCGTGAAGCGCAATCTCGCGCTCTACGGCGACAAGATCTACTTCGGCACCTCGGACGTGCACGTCGTCGCGCTGAACGTGAGGACCGGCGACGTCGTGTGGGATCAACCAATCACCGAACCTAACAGCGGGTTCGGCTTGAGCGGCGGTCCGCTCGTAGCAGCGGGCAAGGTCATGCAGGGCGTGAACGGGCAGGCGCCCGGCGGCGCGTATATCGTTGGGCTCGATGCCGAGACCGGCAAGGAAGCGTGGCGGTTCTACACCATCGCACGCCCCGGCGAGCCCGGCGGCGACACTTGGAACGGACTGCCCGTCGAGCAACGCACGGGCGGCTCCGTGTGGACCGCGGGCAGCTACGACGCCCGGCGCAAGCTCGCGTTCTTCGGCCCGGCACCGACGTACGACACGGGCCCGCTGCGCGACCCCGTCGGCCGCCGCGGCGTGACGAACGAAGCGCTCTACACGAACTCGACCGTTGCTCTGGACCCCGACACCGGCAAGGTCGCGTGGTATTTCCAGCACGTGCCGAACGATCAGTGGGACTTCGATTGGGCGTTCGAGCGTCAGCTCATCGATCTCTCCGTGAACGGCCGCGAGCGCAAGGTGCTCGTCACGTCCGGCAAAGAGGCGATCTACGACGCGCTCGATGTGGAGGACGGCCGCTATCTCTTTTCGATCGACTTGGGACTGCAGAACATCATCACGACGATCGATCCGCGCACGGGCGCGAAGGAAATCGATCCGAGTTTGATCCCTTCGCGCGAGAAGCCCGTGATCGTATGCCCGCATGCCGGCGGCGCGAAGAGCTGGGTTCCCGCGTCGATCAATCCGCAGACGAAGATGCTCTATGTGCCGGTGGTCGAATCCTGCATGGACCTGACTCCGGTGCCGCAGGACCAGCGCGGCTCGCTTTCGACCGGCGTGCGCTGGACCATCCGGCCGCGCCTCGACAGCGACGGCCGCTTCGGCCGGATTCAGGCGATCGACCTCGACACTCGCGAGACCGTGTGGAGCGCGCGGCAACGCGCGCCACAGACCACGGGCGTGCTCGCCACCGCGGGCGGGCTCGTGTTCGCGGGCGCGCTCGATCGCGTGGTTCACGGCCTACGACGACGCAACCGGCGAGGCCCTATGGCGGGCGCGCCTCTCCGACGTGCCAAGTGCCGCGCCGATCAGCTACGCCGTGAACGGCAAGCAATACGTCGCGATGGTCGTCGGTTATGGCTCGGCACACGCGATCACGTTCCCGATGCTCACGCCCGAGATTGATCTGCCGATCGTGCGCAGCTCGACGATTTGGGTGTTCGCACTGCCCGAGGACTGAGGCGCCGCACCCCTGCGCTTGTATGATGTTGCGATGGGACTCACTCGTCAGGGTCGCCTAGGCGGAAGCGCTCGGAGCAAGCCGGGCCATTTCGCCATGAGCGCGCTGGTGGGAGCCGCGGCGCTCATGATTGCCCAAACGGCGCGCGCCGACCCGCATGCCGTCGTCAATACGCTTCGCACGCAAGGTTGCGCCGGAAACCCCGGCATCGGCACGACAGTGCAACCGCACGAAGCACTCGACGACGTTGCGCAGGAATTGGCGCGCAGGAGCCTGAGTGACGCGATCAAGCGTGTCGGCTATCCCGCAATGAGCTCGACGTCGTTTCACGTCCGAGGTTCACGGGAGGACGAAGCGATCAGGCGTGCGCTCGCCGAGCGTTACTGCACCGGCGTCAACGATCCGCGGTACTCGGAGCTCGGTGTGTTTCAAAGCGGCGACAATACCTGGGTCGTGCTCGCGGCCCCCATGCCTGCGCCGCCGGTTTTGGATCCAGCTGCGGTCGAGCAGCGCGTCCTCGAGCTCGTGAACTCGGCGAGAGCCGAAGGTAGGACATGCGGCGGCGATACCTATGATGTTGCACCGCCATTGATACTCTCGGCGACACTCACACTGGTTGCGTTGCACCATGCCAGCGACATGGCAGAGCGCGGCTCGCTCGGTCACGGCGGCTCGGATGGCAGCACGTCCGCCGAGCGCATCACCCGCGCGGGATACCGATGGGTAGTGTCGGGCGAGAACATTGCCGCCGGACAGCGCGACGCGGACACGGTCGTCGCAGGCTGGCTCGAGAGCCCCCCACATTGCGCCACGCTCATGGGGCCGAGCTTCAAGGAGATGGGCATTGCCTTTGCGCTCGCCCCGTCGGGCAATCCGTCCATTTACTGGGCGCAGGAGTTCGGGGCACCTCAGTAGTGGCGCTGCTATAGTCGGCGGCTAGCGATTCCCGCGCCGGGAACGCCAGGTAGGGGGAATAACAATGCCAACCATCGACTCCGTTCGAACCGCTTTCAAAGGATTCTGCGTGCTGCTTGCGCTCACGCTGGGGGCGCAGACGGCCTATGCCCAGCAAGGCGCTGCCCAACCGCCAGCAGCAGCACCGCCGCAGGAAGTCAAAGTCACCGCCACGCTACTCGGCGGCAATGTCTACGGCATCGATGGACAAGGCGGAAGGATGGCGGCGCTCGTCGGTCCCGAGGGTGTGTTCCTCGTCGACGCGCAGTTCGCGCCGGTCACGGAGAAGATCGTCGCGGCGATCAAGCAAATCACGCAGGCGCCGCTTCGCTTCCTCGTGAACACTCACGTCCACGGCGATCACACCGGCGGCAACGAGAACTTCGCGAAGCTCGGCGTCACGATTCTCGGCCGTCCGAACCTGCGCGAGCAGCTGCTGAACCCGCGGCCGGGCGCGAACGGCCAGGTGCCGCCGGTCGCACCGCCGATGGCGTTGCCGATCGTCATGTACGACAACCCGACCACTGTGTACCTGAACGGCGAGACGGTGCAGCTAATTCCGCTGCAGCCGTCGCACACCAACGGCGACACGGCTGTGAAGTTCGTGAACGCCGACGTGCTAATGACCGGCGACGTGTTCCGTTCGGAGGGATTCCCGGCCGCGGCGATCACGAACGGCGGCGACATCATGGGGATGCTCAAGTCCATCGAGCAGTTCATCGAGCTCTCCGGCCCGAACACGAAGGTTGTGCCGGGTCACGGGCCCGTCACGAACCGCGCCGCGCTCGTCGCGCACCGGGATTTGATCGTCACCGTTCGCGACAGGGTCAGCGCGGCGATCAAGGAAGGCAAGACGCTCGAGCAAATTCAGGCGGCGCGGCCCACGCAGGAGTTCGAGCAGCGCGTCGGCGGCCTACCGCAGTTCATCCCGAACTTCGTGACCGCGCTGTACAACGCGCTGAGCGCACCGGCGCGCTGAGTTAGGGCGCCTCGGCGAGCTCCTTCATCGCCTTCAGCGCGCCTTCGAAGCGCGTGCGGCGCTGCGCCACGTCCGCGTCCTTCGCGGCCTGGTCGGGCTTGTCGGAGATGTCGTACACCAGCGTGTAAATCAACTTGGAGGTCGTTGCCGTCACAGGCTTCGCCTCCATGAACCCGTGATAGAGATTGTAGAACTGACCTTCCCGCGCGGGCTGCGTGTAGCCGTACGAGAGGTCGGTCTGGGCGACCAGTATTTCCGTAACCCGCCCAGCGGCGAGATCGCGCACCGTGCCTATCCCGCCGTCGCCGGACGTGATCTTGCACTCGACTTTAAGCCATACGGCGATGTCGCAATACTTGCCCACCTTCGCCCAAACCTGCGCGGCGGGCTTCGCGACGTCGATCTCCATCCGGATCGTCTGGTATTCCGGCGCGGCGGCCAAGGCATTCCCGGCAAAAGCGCACGCGCAAAGCGCGAGCACGGTCAGCAAACGTTGCATGTTGTTTTTCTCCTGTAGAGATCGGTCACGAGCAGCGGTGGCATATATATCACGGCAGGACCGGCAAGCCCACGAGAAATGCGGGATTGTCCTTGTACATCAACCTGAGGTCGGCCTCGGTGAACCCTGCGGCGCGCAACGCTTTGGCCGCGAGGGCCAACGCATCCGTATGGTTCAGCTCTCCCAAGAGACCGGCATCGCTCGACACGAAGAAATGCGTCGCGCCGATCGCTCGGATCGCGGCCAGTGATCGATCCTTCGCCTCGCCGTCGCGCGCCAAGTTGCGCGCGATGATCTCGAGGAACGCTCCGAGCTCGGCCGCGGCGCGCAACTGCTCGACGGACATGAACGTGTACTGCGGGGCGAACAGCGGATGCGTGACGATGAGCCGGCGCACGCCGGCTGCCTCTGCGGCACGCAAGATCTGCAGCGCTTCTTCGGCTGTTACGTGTCCGGTCGCCAGTGTGAGGTCGTGCTCCGCGACGACGGCGATCACGTCGTGCACTTCCGGCACGAGCACACCGTCCCGCGACACTCGGATGAAAGGCCGGCTCTCCTTGTTATAGAGCACCTCGTGCTCGGAATCGTGAGTCGGCATCCAAACGATGCGGCCGTAACCGCCCGCGACGTCCGCCATGTACCGAATCGCTTGCGGATTGAGCCCGCCTACCGGTAAGTCCAGAGTCAGGGCACCGAATACCTCGAAACCCGGCGTCGCGTATTTGCGCGCCAGATACGCGAGACCCGCCGTTTCCGTCCAGTGATTCTTCAGCACGATGCCGCGCAAGCCGCGATCCTTCGCGAGCCGCGCGACGTCGAACGCATCCAGATTTCGCGGATAACTGTCGGGATCGTGATGCGCGTGCAAATCGATCGCACCGACGAGCGCCGGATCCGTCAGGTGCTGATCGGGCTGCGGAGCGGCCGGGCGGTTCTTGTACTGTTCCCAATGGGTCTGCGGCGCCTGCTGCGCGCTCAACTGCCGCATCAGTCCGAGGGCCGCGAGCATCCCCATGGCCAACCAAGCAACCCGTGCGTGCAACCGCGTCACCGAAGCGCCTCGCGCAGCACGCTGTCGTCGATCAAAGTCGCGAGCTGCGCGCGTGTGCGCGGCGCGCGGTTGCGTTCCCGCGCTACGTAGACGTCTTCCTCGACCATGACATCGAGGAGGTCGCTCACGAGAGTCCCGGGATAACCCTCATGGTGCCAAACTCGTTCGATCAGCTCGATGTCGTAGCCCGTGCTCGAGGCGACCAACGGCCACACTTCGCTCGGCCGCTCAGCGACGGTCGCGGTTGCGCTAATCAGCGCACGCACGAACGCGACGATCTCGCGGCGCTTCGTGGGGTCCGCGAGAGTTGCCGCCGTCGCGTACAGACAGAACAGCTCGCGATACACGCGCCGCTCCTGAAACTCGATCGCGTCGTCGCCGATCGCGTCCGCCGCAAGCTGGATCCACGGTTCCCAGATCGCGACGGCGTCGACCTCACGATTCGCGAGTGCTCGCGGCATCAGATCGAGCGGCATCACGGGAACGATCGTGACGTCGTCGCTGGACATTCCGACCGTGCCGAGCATCTTGTGGATGTTGTACGAGGCCGACGTGTTCGGAGACGTAGCGATCCGTTTGCCGCGCAAGTCCGAAAGCGCGGCGATGCCGGCCGAGCGGCGCGCCACGATGCGATAGAAACCCTCCGCCACCGTGAAGATGAGTCGCAGATCGGGATGATCCACGGATTGACGCAGCGCTTGCGTTTCGGCATTGGTCGCGAGATCCGCAGCACTTTCGTCGAATAGATCCGGGATGCCGCCGTTGCTGACCGACACCGTCCCGCCGAGATCCCTCGCGGCGAGCAAGACCGGCGCGAGCTCGAGCGTCGTGGTGTTGCCGAAGACCTCGAGCTCAGCCTCCGCACGAGGCGCAAGAAGGCCGGCCACGGCACCGAGCCATGCAGCGGCCACGGCCGCGTAGGAAGCGATCCGGCGGCGGTTCATCGTCATCGTTTCCATCTCCTTTGGCCATCTATTAACACTCTTACTTTATATCTAATCTACTCTCATTAATAATAAATACATTATTCAAATCATTAATATATAATGAACGGAGCGGACCAGTCCGGCAATCTCTTCGGCTTCGGCGGGTTCCGCTTTGAGCTTTCTGACGCGAACCAGATTGTCGAGCTCCTTACGCGGCAAGATCGGCCCCGATTAGCACGATATGCTCGCCCGCCAGCACGCGCTTCAAGAATACAATTGCCGCTTACCGTCATGGCGGCGTTCGAACTCTACGCGACGTATATAACGTCTGGATTGATCTTCCGACCCAAGCTTTTCTCCGCAGGTGCTAGGGAGGCATAGAGCTCCTCCAGAGTGAGCTCTCGCGCGACAGCAGGAGAGCCGTCCTTCCGTCGCCGTGTCGTTTTGCTTGGCAACCGATCCGTACACAGCTGCGTGCACAATCCGAGCTTCCATCGGAACGAGTGCCGCGCCGATCGGCTCGCGCAATCCGACCGTTTTTCTGACCATGTTACAAAGCTCATCGAAAACGGGTGAAGCACGGTTCGCTTGATAATGCTTTTGGTTGCCCACGCGGGAGACGGTCACTAAGCCGCTGTCGGCCAGCCTCTTGAGCTCGCGCTGCACACCGCCACTGCCTGCACGGGCAAGGCTGATTAACTCGCTAGCCGAAGAAGGTTCGATTCGGCTGGCCGAAGAGGAGTCCAAGAACTCGCTGTTGCGTGGCCGTGAACAGCGCATCCGCGAGGCTAGTGCCCCGGACGGGGCTCGGCAGCGGCTTGCCGCGCGCGGGCGTGCGCTTTGTTCGGTTTTGTATGCATACCTAAAATGGGTATGCTAATACCCATACTGGGTATCCACAAGCCCGCCTGGCGGCGAATGCTGCTCTACTCCACCACCACGGCGCGCTCGATCATCGTCGGCTTGGTCGTGAGCGAATCCAAATAGGTGCCGCCGTCCAACCACAGCCGCTGCTGGTCGAGACCGCCGCTCGCGTCGCCCACCTGCACGAAGGAATCCACGATGTCCATTCCGCCGACCACCTTGCCGAATACCGTGAAGTTGTACTGCGGGTCGGCCAGGCGGTTGTTCTCCCTGTAGTTGATGAAGACCTGCGTGGAGTTGGTGTTCGCTCCGGCCTTCGCGAACGCGAGCGTGCCGCGCTCCAACGCAAAGATCGTCGGGTCGTCGTTGAAATTCCGGTCCTTCCAGGCCTTGTGCGGCTGGCGCCAATTGACGCCGAACTGCGCCACGAAACCCGGCACCACTCGCGAGACCGGCGTGTCGTCGTAGAAGCCGGACTGCACGAGCTCGACGAAGCGCTGGGCGGCGTTCGGCGCCGCTGCCGGGTAGATCTCGATCACAACCTCCCCGGCCGTGGTTTGCATGCTCACAGTGGTCTTCTGCGTCAGCGCGGGCGCGGAGCCCTCGCGTCCGGGCAAGGGCTTCAGAATTTGCATGGTGCTTTCCTGCGTGTTGCCTGTGGTTTGCGCGGCGCTGCGTCCTGCGTCGCCCGCCTCCTGGCAGGCGGCGATCGACGAGCCGAGCACTAGGGACAAGACTAGAGCCGTTGGCTTCTTAATCATCGTGGGACCTCACGACGAGCAACGTCGCGAAACTGTGGCGCCAGCCGCCATGGTACCTGCGGCAAGTCGCGAATGCAGGGGGCAGCCGGGTGAGACCCCACCCCGGCGCATGCCGAGGGTCAGGCGCGAAGCCAGTCGTAGCGCGCCTTCATAAGATTTCCGCGTTTGGCTGTCGGCGCCTTGTGGCGACAAGGGCGATTGGGCAGTATTTGACCAAACGAATCATGCGCATGGCGCCTTCTAAGTGCGCCGGGGGGCCTAAATGAAATTCAGCACCAGCCTGTGGGGAATCGGCATCGGCGTATTCGCGCTCGGTGCCGCGCCGTCCATGTCATTCGCCCAAGGTGGGTCGTTCGGCGGGGGCTACGGGCCGCCGCTGAAAACGATTCCGCCGCCCAAAGAGTTCGCGACGTCCGAGGAGCACTACGCGTATCTGCTCGCGCAGGCCAAGGGCGGCACGAAGCACACGCTCGCGACGGTGCCGCGCTGGGACGGGTTGTGGAACACCGCCGGCAACACGCACATGGACGCGTTCGTCGACGCGCCGGGCTTCACGGGAAAGGTTCGCGAAGGCGTTCTGACGCCGCCATACGACGCGGCATACAAGGGGCGTTGGCGCGAGCAGACCGAGCTCGGCGAGGTGCAATACGATCGTCTCACTCATTGCGAGCCGCCGGGGTATCCGCGCTGGCTGCTGGAGCCCTATACGCACGAGTTCATCAATCTCCCCGAGGAGTCGTACCTGATCAACGACTACGGCCCGGGGATACGCCGCGTTTATATCGGCAAGGAGCACAGCAACCTTTACGGCACGCACTCCTGGTACGGCGACACGATCGGTTTTTGGGACGGCAACAAGCTCGTCACCAACACGAAGTACCTGCTGCCGGCCGATTTCACTCGATGGGCACCGATGACGAGCAACGCGTTCGAGTCGACCGAGGTCTGGGAGCTCAAGCAGTATCCCGGCGGCATCGAGCGGCTCGAGGTTCAGGTCACGTTCTACGACAAGAACGCGTTCGTGAAGCCGGTGAATGCCGTGTATGCATTTCGCCACGCGACCGAGCTTACGAACGCGGGCCACCGCGTTCAGCATTGGGAATGCGAGGGGAGCAGCAATGACTTCCTGACGGAGGACGGCTCCACGACATCGAAGCTGCCCGGCGAAGAAGGATACAGAGATGCGCGCGGCACGACGCGGTTCCCGCAGCTCCCCGGCCAGTCCCGCGACCCGATTTACAACACGACGCTGCCGAGCGGTAACTGAGGAGTGAGAAGATGAAGAGCTTGTTCAACTTGATGCCGGCCGCGTTGGTCGCTGGGCTCGGGACGGTGACGGTAGCGGAAGCGCATCACTCCTTCGCGATGTTCGACCGCACGAAAGAAGTGGTCGCCACGGGCACCGTCGTTCGCTGGACGTTCAACAATCCGCATTCGTGGCTTTATATGAACGTGAAAAACTCCGACGGCACCGAGACTCTGTGGAGCTTCGAGGGCTCCGCTCCGCCTTCGCTGATCCCGCGAGGCATCACGGGCAGCACGTTCGAGCCGGGCGACACCGTGACGATCCTGTATTGCCCGTTGAAGGACGGCCGCCCCGGCGGAGGCTTGGGATGGGCGAAGCTCGCCGACGGCACGTTCCTGAACCCGGCCGACGGCGGCTGTACCGGCAGCGAGCAAGCGATCGAGCGCTGGAAGGTCTGGCTCGAGAAGGGCTACACGTCCAAAGCGGAAGCCGAAGCGGCGGGCGCGGGCGCGCAGTAGGCTCTCATTTCATTCGCCGGGACGTCTCCGATTGGGCGGCCGGGCGAGCTGAACGAGCGTTCCGCCCGGTGCCGGTAACCCCTCTACCGGCAGCCTCTCGTGGCTGCCTTGCTTCACCAGTTCCACGTCCGTAAGGGTCACGGCGAACTCATCGCCGGTGTTGTCGCTTCCCCCGCAGGCCGCAAGC
This sequence comes from uncultured Gammaproteobacteria bacterium, assembly GCA_963744305.1. GTDB lineage: Bacteria > Pseudomonadota > Gammaproteobacteria > Steroidobacterales > Rariloculaceae > FEN-1219. Next base: position 43,531 of record CAVUTF010000037.1, on the reverse strand, counting down.
AGCCAAGTCGCCGCGGCGAGCCATACGGCCCGCCGACGCTTCGAGTCAACGTGTCGCAACGTGCTCAACGGACTGCGCCTCCGATGCGATAGACGACCAGAACATCGGTGGTTCCGAACGGCACTTCGAGATCGTTGGATAACTCCAGACTCAACACGCCGCTGTTTTGTCGATACGCACCGCGCGCGACGATGGGATCACGCAGCCCGGCCACTCCATCGCCATCCACGTCGTGCACGACCTGCACCTCTTCGATGTCGCGCTCACGGCCGGTGCCATCCGCCTGCAGCGTCAGCGAGCGCAAGACGACGTCGCCGGAATCCGTGTGCAGCTTGAGCCTCAACATCACCGCGTCGCCCACGCCCGACAGCACGGTCCGCGGCGGCGGTAGCACTTCGACGTCGACGGCAACCGGCACCGCGAGGCCGCCGGGATCGCGAATGATCCCGTTCGCGAAGCCGTCCGCGTCGTTCGGCCCACCATCCGTGAGCGTTAGCTGTAGGCAGCCGTCGCCGGGCCGAGCCCGGTCTGATACGAGGCGCTCCCAGGCGGCGGGCAGACGCCGTCGGATCCCGGCGCCGATGCGATCCTTTCGCCGCCACCGTCCGCAAAGTCCTGCCACACGCCGTACAAGAGCTTCCGATAAACGGCACCGGCCGTTACGGGGCGCAGCAGCGGTATCACAACATCGGCGCGGCCACCCAGCTCCAGTCCCGTCATCTCGAAATCCGCGACGCCGTTGACGTACCCATAGTCGACGTCCGTCATGACGTCGTCTTCGGCGATGGCGACGTGGCGGCTGTCGAGCGCGAAGGCTCTCTCGCCGAGCCGCAGCCCAAGCCCGGTGTTCGTCTCGACCGCCCTGCCGTTCTCATCGAGTGACATCAAGTTCGGGTTGTCGATGGCGTCCAAGTAGTCGGCGACACGGTCGCCGTCACGATCGGCGCTGCCCTCGGTGCGATCGTCGACGCCGTCGCTATCGCTATCGTCGGTGGGTTCAGGAGCGGTGGCCGATCGACCACACGTAGCAAGGTGCGCGCGTCGCTGCGAGCCGGCGGCAAGCCGTCGTCCGTGACGTCGACTCGCAGCGCATACACGCCGGGATTCAGCGTGAGCGCGTCGAGCTCGTAGCGTTGGTCCTTCGCGCGTGCGGGATCGAATATACCGCGATCGCTCCGGCTCCAGTCGTAGCTGTGCTGGTCGCGTGGTCCATCGATCACGTCGGCGTTCACGATGAGGCGACCACGGTCTCGGGCGATGGTCGTCACCGGGCGTCCTTGCTGCTCCACGCGCACGTTCACGTGCGGCGGCAAGTTGCGCTCGCGGATCGTGATCGTGTGCGTCGTCTTCACCCCGCGCACCGCGTTCGCGGGGACGCCCATCGTGAGCACGATCGTCTCGTCGGGATCGGCGAGTGCATCGGTCAGGGTAGCGATCTTGATCGAGCCGCCGATGCCGCTCGCGATCGAGAGCGTGCCGCTCGTCACGACGTCGTCGACCGCATTGTCAGCGCTGCCTGCGACGCTGTACGGAATCGTGACCGGGTAGCTCACGGCCGGACCGTTCAGCTCGACGCGAACGTTGGCCGCTCTGCCCTCCTCGATGCTCTGGTCGACGGCGAAGGTCGCGAGCGGTATCACGTTCACTCGCTGCACCGCGATGCCCAGATTGTCGAGCGCATCCTCCGCGCTCCAACTCACGATGTTCGGGCCTGGCGGGAACGGCCCATTGGTGTCGGCTTGGACGCTCACGGCTCCGTCGCGGCCATCGACGGCCGTTGCCGCGCCGAGCGCAACGCGCGTGAGCCGCCCCGTGGCGACCACCGTGATGTCCGCCGGTGCGCGCACGCAGCGGCGGAACGTCGTCGCGCCTCGGGTCCTTGCCCTGCACGAACTCATCTGCTGTTCGCGAGTCCGTCTGCGTCGGGATCCTCTGCGGCGTCGGCGGCAGTCATCGGGCTCAAGCCATAGCTGAGCTCCCAGCCGTCCGGCATGCCATCGCCGTCAGTATCCGCTTGCGTCGGATCGCTGTTGCCCGCTGCGTGCTCCGCGAAGTCGGTCAGCCCATCCCCATCCGTGTCGACGGCGCGCGGCGAAGTGCGCAAGTCGAACTCCGTGCGGTTCTCGAGACCGTCGCCGTCCGCGTCTCCTCGGGCGTCGTCACGCGCCAGATCCAAGCCGAAAGCGCGCTCGTAGCCCTCGGTCATGCCGTCGCCGTCATCGTCCGCAAGGTTCGGCACCATATCGACGTTGACCACGAACTCGACCTCGCGGCTCGATCGCGGTCGGACCGTCGTCGTCAGCACACCGCTGAAGTCGCGCGCGGCGTTGGCCGCGAGCGTGCCTGGCCCGTAAGCCCGCACTTCGAGCATCGCCGCAGCCGTCCGGCGTCGAGGTCGCCGATCGCGCAGGTCAACGCCAACGCCGGTCACCGCGCAATTGCCTTGGTTGATCGCGATGTCGACGACGTTGAGGTCGCTCGGCAGCTCGGCATCGAGCACGAGCCCTTCGGCCTTGAGGCCGGAGCCGACCGACGGCTTGCCGTTCAGCACCGTCACCTCGTACGTGAACGGCACGCCATCGAGTATCTCCTGATCCGTGATCTCATCCTCCGGCAGCGGCTGCGTCGTAGACGATGCCGCCGAAACCGAGATGCACGAGCGCGCTCGACGATTGCTCTGCAAGCGTGTCGCAGCCTTCCAGGCCACCATCGTCGTTGATGCACACGGTGATCGTTCGCGAGCCCGCCGCCTCGTACACGTGCGTGGCGAAGACGTGACCCTTCGACGCCGGTCACCGGCGGTTCGTGACGACGACACCTTGCGAGCTCGGGATCCGACGCCGTCTCGCCGTCGATGATTTCGCCCGTCGACGCCGGACCTGCCGTCGCCCCAGGTCACTGCGTGCCGTCGTAGCTCCTCGGCCGGGATCGTCGAGGAACGTCGCGCGTCAGGAGCATCGGGAAGCCGAGCGGCTACGCGCCAGAGGCTTGCTCGATCGCTGACTTCCGGCGGATCGTTCGCGGCTTTCACCGTGATTCGTCACCGTGCGCTTCGTTCGAGTCCTCTCGGCCGTCGTTAACCTTGAATGTGAAGCGATCGTCGCCGTAGAAAGCCTGCGCCGGGCCGATAGGTCCAGTTCGCGCCACCGCCCGTGAGCTCGCCGTGCTCCGGAACGACGTCATCGTGTACGTCAAGGTGTCGAGGCCCAAGAAAGTCCTGGCCGACGATGCCGTCGGGATCGTCCGCTTCGGAAGCTCGATCTCGAGCGGCACGTCCTCGTCCGTAGTGACCGCGGCCGTCGAGCGCGATCGGCGCGCGGAAGTTGCGATCCACCGTGATTGTGACGCGTGGCGGGCGCGCTGCTGCGCGAGCCCGTCGCGTGACCGAGTAGCGTGAACGTGTCGTTGCCCGGTGATGTTCGGATTCGGGAAGTCCTGATCGGATACGTAGGTCACCGTCACCGCATCGTCGGCGATGTCCTTGAATGGCAACGCGCCGAAGACGTGCACGAACTGCTCGTCGCGGTCGACGACATAGAACTTGCTCGAGTTCACCGACACGGACGACGGGCTTACCCATGTTGCCGACCACGAAGCTCGGCCGATCGCCCTTGTTGATGCCGCTGCCGTCGGACACGGCTTCGCCCGCGAAACGTGCCGTCCGGCGCTGAACCGTTGGATGCGCGCGTTCTCGAAGTCGGCGATGTACAGCACGTCGTTCGGGTCGATCGCGATGAACTTCGGCGTGTTGAACTGCCCCTGTGCATTGCCCGAGCGAGCGCGCCGCGACGGTGCAGCTGTTCGGCGTCGAACGTGCAGCTGTAGCCGCGGCTCCTTTCGAGCGTCCTCGTCGCAGGCTCTGTTGCCGCTGCCCGTGCAACGTCCTGACCAGCCGACGTAGTCGCCGGGAACGAGCCGCGCTGCAGCGTTGCGCTTCGCGCGCCGCCGATCTTGTGGATGCGGTGGTGCAGCACGTCCGCCGACGTAGACGCTGCCGTCCGAGCCGACCTCGAGCGCCTGCGGCTTGCCGAGCCAGTCCAGCGACGACCTGCCTCGCCGCTCCTTCGGTCCTACCTCGCCGATGTAACGCGTATCGCCGTTCGCCAAGCAGCTCGAACGCGAAGAGGCGGCGCGCGTCAGCCACGTAAGCGACGCCGGGTGTCGCTATCGATTCGCGCGAGGCTCAAGGACCTCGCGTCGAGCCCGCTTCCCGGGCGCAGAGCCGCTGTCGAACTCGTAGCCGACGACGCAAATCTGGCTCGTGTGCGTGTCGGCACTGGCCCACTCGGTCGTGCAGCTTCCACGAGACGCAACTCATTGCTGCTCGAGCCGGAGCTCGGTTGCAGTGTAGTAAGTAGAGGAATCCGTCGCGATCCACGACGAATGTGTCGTCGAGCGGCCGGATCCTCGTCGTTGGAGCCGATGCTGCGCCTGACCGAGGAACTCGCCGTCGGCATTCCACTTCGAGAAGCGCGCGACGGTCTCGGCGTTGTCCTCGAGTCGGTGCAATCGGAAAAACGCGTCGAGCACGTACCGAATGCCCTCGTCGGTCACGTGCACGAACAGCGCGTCGTGCACGAAGTTGCGGCGGCTGGCGGCTGCAGATCCATCTCGCAGTAGTGTCTCCGTCACGAACGTGTGCGGCAGTATCGGTCCGCACGGGATCGTAATCGGCGCCGAGCCCGTCGTTCGGCCGCGTGCGATAGTCCTCGATGAAGAACGGGATACAGGGGCGCGATGAATTCGCCCTACGCCGGCGGCGACTCGATGCTGGAACCAGAGCGGATCGACGCGGCCGTCGAGCTCGTCGAGGTCGTGCGCGGTCAAGCGGATGTCGACCGGTTGCGCCGTCAGCGTGCGCGCGGACGCGGCATTCGCCGTCGGCGTGGTGTTGGTGCCAAGCGGTTTTCACCGTGATTTGCTGCGTCGCCATGGCCGCGTTGCCCGAGCGATCCGTCGCGCTCCACTGCACGCGCGTGCGCCGATCCAGCGGAAACGACACCGGCGCGTCGTTGACGATCCGTCGGCTGCACGTCCACGAGGTCGACGGCCGCCGCGTCGCCGATCGCTGCCGCGATCAGCGGCACGTCTCCCGATGCTTCGATGACCTTGCTCGGCGGCGCCAGCAGAATCGGCGGCTGTGTGTCGCGCACTATGATTCGCTGGATCGCCGTCGGCGCGTAATTCCGAGTATCGGAAGGCGGGTTCGGACCCTTGTCGCGTGCGGTCCACGTGAGCTCGGTCAATCCGAGCGGCAACAATTCTGGCGCCGGCGAGGATCAACTCCGGCATTCGGCCGCAATTGTCCGACGCTCCTGCCTCGGCGATCGCGAGCAACTGCGGGCGGGCACGATGCAGGCGAGTGCCGCCGAAGTCCGTCGCTTCGATGGTCAGGGGCTCGGGAGCGATATTGATCGCAGGAGGCTGGCTGTCGTACACGGTGACGCGCTGAAACGCATATCTCACGCTGGTTTCCCGCTCGAAATACGCGTCGATGCCGACCGTCTTCAACAACGTTTCGATGATGGCTGCCACGGTCTCGTCGGGATCATCGCAGCTGAGCACGGCTTTGATCGCCGTGATGCTGAGATCGTTCCCTAGGTTCGAAAGCGTGGAGTGAATGGCCTCTACGAGATCTGCCTTGCACGGGCGTCAAGACACCTTGTCTCACCAAAGCGCTCGCGGTTACCTCGTCGACCACCTTCACTCCGGCGGCGTCCGCTTTGTTCAACACGTCGAGTATCGCACCCAAGAACTCGCAGCCGATCTTCTTGCGAATCTCGCGCGCCAGCTTTCCGCGTCTGCGCTCCGTCCAAGCTTTTTGCCAGAAGTCGTCGAATCGCTTCACGCCCTTCCGCAACGCGAGCAGCGCGTTCCGGGTCCGCAACTTCTTCACCGATGTTGGCGATCGCACCGCTCCTGACTTGCTTCGCGATGCTCATGCCGCCGTAGGCCTTGATGACCTCGGTCATTACGCCGATCGCAAGCAGAGCGCCCGGTATTACTACGTCCGTTATCTGGTTGAGCTGCGTTCCTGCACGCCACTCGATGGTGTGCCGACCGATCGGGAGGTACACGAGCTGCGGCTCGTCGGCGAACGCGTCGATCGGGAAATCTGGCTCACTGAACGTACCGTTCGCAATGTCGTAGCGGCGTACGTCCGTCGGTGTTCCGACGGTCAACTTCACCGGCGAGTTCGCGTGATAGAGCGCTCGGCGGCTGCAAGAACCCCCAGCGCGTATTGTTGGGATTCGCGAGATTGAACCACGGATAGACTCGGCTCGTGCGCGGATCGACGTAGGGATCGCGAAAGTTCACGACACCGAATAGGTTCTCGTACTCGGCTTTCGGACTCAGCAGCTCGAATTCAATTCCGCAGCCATCGGCCGAGTAGCTCGCGTTCGGCGACGGCGTCGCTGGATCGACGGCAATGTCGCGAGGCGCCTGGAGCCAAGCGGGGTAGTACTTCAGCCTGATGTTCGCGGCTAACTCGACGGTTTCAGCGCCGTACTGGATAAGCGGCGTCGGCGAGACGCCGGCGATGATCGCGATATCGTGAAGCGCAACCGTGGTGATCAGCGCCGCGAGGAGGGCATCATCCTCTTCGTTGCCGGAGACCCACCGCGGCGCTGCGGTCAGCACCGCAAACAAGGCAAAGGTCACTGCAGGACGCGTTCTCAACAGCTCTTCTTCTTGTTATTCGCTTGCGGGTGTCGGCCCGCCGCGCACCTCTTTTCGGGAGGCCGCAAGGAATCGCGTTGCCGCGATTGTGGCGCACGCTCACGCCGCAAACAAGGCAATGCATTAGGTCAATAGAACCGCGGCTCCGCCGGCGGATATCACGGCACTTTCAAGGCGCCGTGATCGCGTAGCCCTTGGCTGCGAGCTGCGCGAGCAACCCATCGGCCGCGAACAGCTCGCGCATCGGCAGCACCGCGAACGACGTTTCGTTCGCCGCGAGCGCAGCTTCCGCCTCGACGAGCCACTGCGCGTAAACGCGATTTCTGAGCTCGTCCAGACCCGACGCGGAGACGAGCATCGCGAGGCAGTCGCCTTGCGGGTCCGGGTAGTCGAAACGCCGCAGTGCCTCGACGTCTCCTAACGCCCACGCATTCGCGCGTGCCTTCATTGCGTCGAGGTCGGTCTCGATCGTGGTCACCGCGGTCTCGAAGCACTTCAGCTCCGCCTCCGGCGTGACCTCCTCGAGATCGGCGAGCACGTCTTGCGGCTCGAGCTCGAACTTCATTCGCGTCGCCGCGACGTCGTGCTGGCGCACGATGCGCCGGATCTCTTTCGAGACGCGCCCCCGTTCCGTGGTGAGCCCGGTGTCATCGAGGGCCGCATTGTAAACGCGCTGCACGGCCAACACCGGCCGCAATTTTTCGTTGCGGTCGCGCGGCGTATAGCGGGCGCGCAACGCCGCATAGCGCGCATAGAGATCCGGGGGCAACACTTCCGCGAGCGCCGCGTCGTCCGCGTTCCGCGACAAGCGCCGCGCCTGACGCACTAGACCGATGAGCTTGAACGGGTTGTACTCGTGTGCGCTGAACTCGACTTCGCCGATGACGCCTTGCGCTCGTTCGATCACGCGCTCGACGTTGCGCGGATCCCAGGTCAGACCTTTAGGCAACGGCGTCAGGTTGCCGAAGATCCATAGCACGTGGGTTCCGGACGACACCTTCCACATCGGCGGGCCGGGATAGCGGCCGATCACGGTCAGCTCATCGATCCCCGCCGGCGGCGATTCCGCGGCCGAATCCTCTTGCGCCAACGCCGGTGCAAGGCCAAGCAACATCGTGATGCAGCCGAGCGGCAGCAGGCGCAACGGAAGGCGAAGCAAGAACGGTGGACGTGACTCCGCGATCACGATCCCTGGATATTCATGCTCCGTATGAACACGGCCGCCGCTATCGACGGACTCGACCGTTGGCGCGGAAGGAGCGGGCGCGTTCTTGCGCGCGGTTTTTTGCGCCGCGGGTTTTTGACCCGTTGACTTTGCTTCGCGCTTGTCTTTCGCGAGTGTCGGTTTGCGCTTCGGGGTCGCGGGTTTTGCTTTAGCCATGGGTGGGGCTCCTTGTGCGTCGCGTGGTCTGTCACACTAACACATACAACAAGTGTCGTGGCCGAGCCTCGCATGACTCATCTCGTTCGCTGGATGCCTCCCGCAGCCTTTTTGCTGCTCTTGCAGGCGTGCGCGTCCATCCCGGTTGAGTTCCAACGCGAGATCCAAGCCGGCAACGCCGTCGAGGGTGAGATCCACGGCGCCTATCCGGATCTGAATCTCTACGTTTTCACTTACCGCCATCCGGAGAACTTCTTCGAGTTCGTGGAGGTATCGCTCGTCGCACCGAACCCGGACCTCGCGGCGGCGCTCGCCGCGCTCCGGAGGCACGATCGCGTGCGGATCCGCGGAACGCTGATGGAGAACCGTTCCGCGCAGATGCATGTAGAGCTTCGGTCTCTCGAAGTCGTCGACAAGTACGAGCCCACGCCGGCGATGCCAGCCTACGAGTACCAGGCCAGCGTTCCCGACGACCTTCGGGGCAAGGACAACGAATTGTTCTTGGTGCACGCGGTGCACGCCGGCGGGTCGATTCTCGTGGTCGAGCGCGGCGACGTCGTAATGCCCGTTTACGTCCGCCGTCCGGAGCTAACGCGCGATCTCGCCCGTAACGACGTGGTGCGATTGTTCTACGAGATCCGAAGAGAGCCCGAGCGACCGGTGCACTTGCAGCTGCAGGATATCGAACGGCCTGTGGAAGTCGTGGAATCGGTGATGGCGCTGCACGGCCAACCCGCGGCCATCGAAGGAGCGTTGGTCCTTTTTCCGAAGAGCCCGCAGGTGATCTTCAACGTGTTCGCGGTGCTCCAGGAGCTCCCGGGGCAGCTGCGGCGCCAGTACACCTTGGTGAATTTCGACGATCCAGAAACGTTCGCGCAAATCCGCGAGAAGCTGCAAAACGCCTGGGACGCGGCGGATCCGTCCGCGGCCGTGAGCGGCCGCAACAAGTTGCTGAGCACCGCCGTGCGCGTGCGCGCGACCGGCAAGTTCAATCAGATCGACCCGAATCAGGCCAATGCACAGATCGTGCTCGCCGGCCCGGATTCGGTGGAGATCCTGATCAGGTGACGGCGCGCAGCGCAGCCGCGACGTCCGCCGGATGTGTCAGCAGTAGGTTATGCGCCGCACCCTCGATCGCGAGGTGGGAATGGCCCGGCAGCAGCTCGCGCACGCGCGCGAGGTCCTTGGTCGGCAGAACGTCGTCGCGGCTCCCCGAAATCACGAGCACGTCGCGATCCAGGCCGGGCAGCGCGGCGTAGTGCCGGCTCTGATCACCGAGCGTTTCGTTCCGCATCATCGAGAGCATCGCCGACCAGAAGCCGTCGTACGATGCTTGCTCGAGAAAGCGTTCAGCGAGTTGCGGATGGCCGATGCTGGCGTACCGCGTACGGCGTCTGCGCACGAACGCGGGCCTCGCGACGAGCCGCAGCAGAATCTCGCCTAGACCCGGGCAACGCAATGCGCGCGACCAGGCCGTGGTTGCATTGAAGTTCAGCATCGGTGCGACGAGCACGAGCCGGTCGATCGATGCAGAACATGCCGCACTAACCGCGGCGGCAATCGCGGCGCCGACCGAATGCCCGAGGATCGCGGTGGGTCGCGGAAACCGAATTGCTTCGAGGAGCTCGGTCGTCTGGCGCGTGAACAGGTCCAGCGTGTAAGCGGTTGCCGGACGATCCGACAAACCGTGCCCGAAAAGATCAAAGCGCAACGTTCTGAAGCCCAAGGGGCCAAGCAATGGCACGAGCAAATCGAACGTCCAAAGCGAGACGGTCGCGCCATGCAGCAGGACGAGCGGCGTGCCGTCTGCCGGGCCTTCGTCTCGATAGTGCGTGAGGCCGTCGGTGAGCCGGATGTAGTCGCCGCCCGAGTAGCTGCGGGCCTGTTCGGTCAGAGGCTTGCGTGTGCGTCGAATCATCGGCAATTAGAGTGCGCGCGCTGGTGCCCGCGGATTGCCGAGCCGAGTATCGGAGCGCTCTATGACGGCGATGTGACTGAGATTAACGGGCGACGAATTGCGGACGACGCATCGCGCCGTCGGCGCGCCGATTGACCGTGGCCGGCGCGCGACGATCGCGCTCGATTGCGTGATTACCGGCGCCGGCTGAGGCTGTATCTTTAGTAGCGCCGGCCGTAGCCGCCGCCGCCACCACCACCGCCGCCGCCGTAGCCGCCGTTACGGCCGCCGCCACCACCGCCCGAGCCCTTCGGCTTCGCTTCGTTGACCTTGATTTGGCGGCCGTCGAGCGTCGCGCCGTTCATGGCCTGCATCGCGGCTTGTGCCTCGCGATCCGACGCCATCTCGATGAAGGCGAAGCCTTTGCTTTGCCCCGTGTCGCGATCCGTGATCACGTTGACCGAGTCCACCGTGCCGCTCGCCGCGAATGCTTCGCGCAACGATTGGTCGGTCGCCGAATACGGCAAATTGCCTACGTAAAGTTTCCTGCCCATGGTTACCTCCTAGGTAGTGTTTCGCCCTCAAGAGGATGTAGGCACCATGCCTGCAGGCTCGTTCGAAGCGATCTTGGACCCGCGCACTATAACCGTTTCTGCAGCGGGCCGCCAAAACCGAGTGGCTCGTCAATACAGGCCCGGACCCCGCCGCTCTTGGACCTCGCGGCGGCGCCGGTCGAGCTCTTCCTGGTCCTTGCGTACCTGGTCGAGCTGATCGGCGACTGCTTGCTCGTTCACGCCGTCTTTCCCGAGGGGGTAGCAACGCTTCGAGACGACTATCCGGGTTCCCGTACGCGTCATGGGCTCGCATTGCACCCTATCGCGAAACTCGGTCACGTCGACTTGAGTGATCGGCTCAGAGCCGGTTAGCGCGGTTGCGGTGCCGGATGAGCTGACCGCGGCGTTCGGATCGATCGGGGGGAAAAGCACGGCGCACCCGCTCACTGCCAGGCCCACGGCAATGGTCAAGCACGTTTTGTAATACATCGTTCCGCTCCTCTTGAATTAGAAAAGCGCCGAACTAGAGCTATCGAAACGGCGGAATGCTCCTACTCTTCGTTCCCCATCATAAACCAATGGTTTCATCTGTCGCGGAAGCCCTGAGGCGATTTTGTGATGGCCGCCCAACTGCGGAAAGCAGTTTTGGCCGCATCGCGCCCAAGCGCCGGACAGACGGATTCGGGTCAAGGGGCGAAAGACGGCGCGTTAGTGCCCCGCAGTCTTTGCTTCAGCGGCCTCTTGAGCCGCTAGCAGCGACTCGATCAACGCCACCGTTTCGACATGCGGCTCCGCCGCTTGCCGGAGGAAGTCTTCCTCGTAGCGGCCGTTGGCCAGATCCAGCGGCGTGCGGCCGTTGGCATCCGTCGCGTGCAGGTCCGCGCCGTTCTTCACGAGAAACTCGACGACCGAGTTGTACCCCTTGAGCGCCGCGCCGTGCAACGCGGTACGGTGCGGCTTTGCGTTCGGGCCGGGGATTTGGCGGCCCCGGCTGTCGTACGAGAAATCGCGGCGGCGGCCCGCGTTGCCCTGATAGTTGAGGCCGCTGTTCGGCTCCGTGACCATCCGCGCGTTGATGTCGGCGCCGGCATCCACGAGCAGCTGCAAGGTTGCGAGCATGCCTTCCTCGGTCCGGTAGCGGCCGCGGGTGACACGCAGCCCGTACTCCACGCCCGCGGCAGCCATCAACGGCGTGACGCCGTACGCGCTCGGCAGATCCGCGAGCGCGCCGTGCTCGAGCAATAGCCGAACGGCGTCGGCGTCGCCCGCGCGCGCCGCGCGCAGCAACGGCGTGGCCCCTTGCGAGAGAATCGTGTCGCCGCCACGGTCCTGCGGAACGTTCAAATACGGCGGCCGGCGCTTGAGCTGGATATTCGGGTTCGCACCTGCCTGAAGCAGCATCTGGATGACGTCGAGAGCCGTTGCCTCGTCGAGGCTCGGGATGTAAATCATGGCGCCGTTGCCCTGGGCCGGCAGGGTGTTCACGTCGACGGCCATATAAAGCGGCGTGCGGCCGAATAGATCCCATTTATTCAGGTCGATGCCGTCTACGCCGATCATGAAGGCGGCGAAATCGAAATGCAGGTTCAGCAACGCCAGAACGAGCGGCGTCATGCGCTCGGGGTCCGTCTGATTCGGATCCGCTCCGCCTTCGATCAGATGCTTCGCGCAGTCGACGCAGCCTTCGCGCGCCGCGTAAAGCAGCGCCGTGAAGCCGCCGCGATTCATGTCTTTCGGGCGCGGCTCCGTGATGACCTTGCGTTGCCAGTTGCGGTCGATGCTAGCCGCTGCGACGTCCGCGCCCTTACCGACCAGAAACTTCACCATCTCCGGCTGGCTTTGCGCGGCCGCCCACATCAATGGCGATTGCCCGCCCCACTCCTCTTTCGCGTTGATGTCGGCTCCGGCTGCGACTAGCAGCTCGGCCGCTTTGACGTTGTCGGTTCGCGCGACGACCATCAACGGCGTCTCGCCCTCGGGATTCGCGGCATTGGCGTCCGCACCGGCGTCGAGCAATGCCGCGATGATCGGCGTCGAGGCCGTGGACCGCGGCCTCGGAAAGCGCCGACGCGCCGAACTCGTTCCGCGCATCCACATCGGCACCGGCTTTGATGAGCCGTTGCACCAAGTCGACGTCGCCGTGATATGCGGCCCACATCAACGCCGTCGTGCCGTCCGCCCCGCGCGCGTGCACGTCGCTGCCTGCCTCGAGCAGCGTCAGCGCGGCGGCTCGATCGCCGGATTCCACGGCGTCGAGTAGCGTGCCGGGAGCAGCCGACGCCGCCGCGCTCGCGAGCACGGCGAGGAAGCCGGCGAGCTGTGCTTTCATGTCAGACCTCCGACAGCAAGCTGCCGCTATCGCCGATCGACTCCACCGGAATCTGCGCGCGGTCGAACAACGTAGCCAACAGATCCGCGAACCGCGAGTCTTGCGGATACTTCAGATGCTGGCCGCCCTTGATTCGACCTTGCGCGCGGCCGAGCACGGCCGCCGGCAACGGATCGTTGTTGTGGCGGTTGCTGTCGCTCATGTTGCTGCCGAACAGAATCGTGGAGTTGTGTAGAACGGTCGCGTCGCCTTCCGGAGCGTTTGCGAGCATCTCGATGAAGCCCGCGAACATCTTCGCGTGGTAGTTCTGAATGAGGACGAGCTTGTCCTGCTTGTCCACGGCGTTGCCATGATGCGAGAGCGGATGGAACGCTTCGGAGATGCCGAGATTGGTGTACGTCCGCATGCTCGCCTCGCGGTCCAGGCTGAACGTGATCACACGCGTCAAATCCGCCACGAACGCCAGGCCCATCAAGTCGAACATCAGCTTCATGTGCGAATCGACGTCGTTCGGCACGCCGATCGGCGCGTCGGGGATCGTCAGCGCGTCTCGTGTCCTGCGCCTCGGCCATTTGCACGCGCCGCTCGATCTCGCGCACGGAGTCGAGATAGACACCCACGGTGTTGCGGTCCGCTTGCCCGAGCGTCGCCGACAGCCGGTCCGCTTGACCCGTGACGCTGTCGAGAAGGCTACCCGTCTCCTGGACGATCGCCTTGCGCTCGCTATCCGTATCGCCTTGACCGAACAGCCGGTAGAACACCGCGCGCGGGTTGACCTCCTGCGGCAGCGACTGCTTCGGCGTGCGCCACGCCACCTGCGCGCTGCGCAGCGACGTCGTGAGCTCGAGCGACGGCAGCCGCGTGTCTTGACCAATGTGGCGCACCGCCATCTGATCAGCACTGACCCCCGCGTCCGCGCTGATCACGCCTGCGTCCTTGGGCGCGGTGCAGGTGAGCCATGTGCGCTCGATGAGACCGTGCGGCTCGGGGCTTTCGGCCGGCTTGTTGCGCAGGCCCGAGACGATTGTCAGCTGATCGCGGTATTTCGCGAGCGGCTCGAGGATCGGCGAGATCTCGAAGTCCGTCCCCGCTTTTTCCGGCGACCCATCGGCTCATGACCGCTCCATGCGGAAACCCGACGAACGCCATTCGGTGCGGGATCTGGCCCGCGGCGGTCTGCGCCCTTGCGACTCCGGCGGGAATCATTGCGTCGAGGAGCGGCAGCGCGATGCAGGCTCCTGCGCCACGTAGAACGGTTCGACGCGATAGGTGCTTTTTGCTGATGAACATCTGCCTCTCTCCTCTCACTCGCCGGACGCTTGGGCCGTCGTCAATGTTGCGGATTGCGAAGTCGAAACCAGCCTGATCTGGAAGGGCGCGCTCTGCACGATGCCCCAGACCAACGACGAAAAACGATAGTCGTCGCGAGCCGCGTCGCGCACGATCCCGCGCACGATCGGCATGTCGTAGTACTCGAGCTTGCGGCCGAGCGCATACATCAGTAACCGCTCGGTGAACGTCTGCACGAACTGCTCGGGCCGCCGCATCAGCGCTTCGCGCAGGGCGTCGGGGCCGTCGAGCTCCGTGCCGTCCGGAAGTCGACCCGAGGTGTCGAGCACCTTCGTGGTTGCAAACCGATCGCGCGCCCGCCATGCACCGACCGCATCGAAGTTCTCGAGGGCAAAGCCTAGCGGATCCATGACGCCGTGGCATGCGAAGCACGTCGGATTCGCGCTGTGCGCCGTCATGAGCTCGCGAACGGTGCGGAAGGTTTTGCTCGTGACATCGTCTTCCTGCAACGTCGGAACGTTCGCGGGCGGCGTGGGCGGCGGCGAGCCTTGGATGGCGTCGAGGATGAAGGCGCCGCGCAGCACCGGGGACGTGCGGTTCGGGTAGGCTGCGGCCATCAAGATTGCGCCCTTGCCGAGCAATCCCCAGCGCGTGGTATCGGTGAGCTGCACGCGTTGGAAGCGATCGCCTTTCACGCTGCGGATCCCGTAGTGCAGCGCCAAGCGCTCGTTCACGTAGGTGTGATCCGCGGTCATGAGGTCGGCGACGTTGCGGTCCTCGTCGAAGATACTCTTCGCGAACAGCGTGATTTCCGTGACGAAGTCACGGCGCGGATCGCCGTTACCAGACGCATACGGAAAGACCGCTCGATCGGGCTCGATTTCGTCCAAACGATCGAGCTTCAGCCACTGGTAGACGAAGTTGCTCGCGAGCGTCTCCGCGCGCGGGTCGGCCAACATGCGGCGTACCTGGCGCTCGAGGCACCTTCGAATCGCGGAGCTCGCCGCGCGCCGCAACCTCCCGCAGCTCGTCGTCCGGCACCGTGCTCCAGAGGAAGAACGACAGCTTCGAGGCGAGCTCGAGATCGTTGATCGTGTACGCCTCACCGGCGCTCACGTTCTCGGGCAAACCCTCGCCGCGGTACAGGAAGAACGGGCTCGCGAGAATGGCTGTCAGCGCGCTGCGGATCCCTTCCTCGAAACCGCCAGCCTGCACGCCGCCGCGGTAGAACTTCTGTATCTCCGCGTGGTCGGCTTCCTCCAACGGCCGGCGGAACGCGCGCGCGCCGATCGTCGTGATGATCTCCTGGGCGCAGAGCTCGGCATCGTCGCCGCGCGACGGATGGCAACTAAAGATGCGCTCGCGGCTGGGCGTGCTGCTCAAGCCGGTCGGCTCGAACGGGCCGCTGATCTGGAACGAGCTCACCCGAAACACGCGATCCTGGCCGCCGCCGGGCACGAACATCTGCTTGCGGTCGTCGGACTCGGCGTACGTTCTGTGGCGGAATGCGACGCCTACTTTGTGCGGGCCCGCGGTCGCTTTGAAGCGGATTTGTTTGAGCCGGTTGTTGATCGCATCCAGCGCACCGTTGTGGATTTGATCGAAGCGCTTCATGTCCTCTTCGCCGCCGACCACGACTTCGTGAACGAGCTTGCCGTCGAGCGTGACGACGAGCGTGTTCTCGAACTCCATGTCGTTGCCCCAGAGGCCCCCGATCATGTCGGCGACGTTCACTTCGTATTCGCCGTCGGACGGGAAGTAGTGCTCGGCCAAAACGCCGCCGCGAGTGCCGAGCGGCAAACCCGGAACGTGGTGGTGCTGCGTCGTGGCAGTGGAGCTATACGTCTTGCTGCCTGCACGCGCGTCGGGGCGGCCGATGGCTTGCACCGCGACCGTGCGAGCGGCGATCACATACTGCTCGATGAACGACGGCGACACCTGCAGCGTCGCCGCGATGTTGTCGAAGCCCTCGAGCGTATCGTCGGGCGGCAGCAGCTCGACGGCGTCGACGTCTAGAGCCAGCAAATCGCGCACCGCGTTCTCGTATTCCTTCCGATTGAGGCGGTGCAACCCGACGCTCTCGTAGTGCGGATTGGCGACCGCTGCCTCGTCGAGTGAGCGCTCCAACCAAGAGACGAACGAAACTAGCTGCTCGTCCTGCGGCCGCGGCTCGTTCGGCGGCGGCATCATGCGGCCGCGCAGTTTGCGCACGGCCTTTTCGAATACGTCAGGGTGCGCAGCGACGCCCTCGGGCCCGAGCTTGTCGAACGCGATGTTGCCGGCGAGCTCGGTCTCGTTGTGGCACTCGGTGCAGTACCGCTCGACCATCTGCCACTGCCGGCTCGCGTCGGCCGTGGTCGATACGCCGAGCTGATCGCAGCCGGCCGCAAGCGCCGCCGGCCGCGATGAGCCCGATCTGTCCGCCGCGAGTCTTCATACCGTAATGCAATGATCGACCATTTCCCGACTGTTGCAAGAGACCTTCACGATTGTTCAGGCATCGGGGGATAGATAGGCCCACATGCTCTCGAAAGCCCGTTTCACGAAAGCGTCCGAATTCCCCATCTTCTCGTCGAATTCCACGGTGGCCTTCGATTCCACGGCCTCCTGAGGGCTGCGGCCGCTGTTCAACAGCCGGGACAGCCGCTCGTATACCGTGCTGTACATCGCAAACTGCATCTCGCAGGTCGGCGCGGCGGAGCACGGGCGCCCCGCGCCGGCACGATTCGGGTCTCATCGTCCGTGAGCGCGAGCAGCAATTCGAGGCCGCCGACGACGCCTCCGATCCAACCCCCGGTCCACCAATCGATCTCTTGCCAGCCTTCGCCGGTGACGGCATCCCCCAC
Source organism: uncultured Gammaproteobacteria bacterium (assembly GCA_963744305.1). Classification (GTDB taxonomy): domain Bacteria; phylum Pseudomonadota; class Gammaproteobacteria; order Steroidobacterales; family Rariloculaceae; genus FEN-1219. Next base: position 26,553 of record CAVUTF010000037.1, on the reverse strand, counting down.
GGCCAAGACGTTGGCGTCCGGGAAGAAAACATACAGATCGCCGTCGGTATGAGCTGCATGCCGCAGGTAGCCGTACTGCACGCTCCGGCCGCCTGCTTCCAGCTCACCCTTGTCGTAGAACGTCTTGTTCGGCTGAGCCGGCGCGGGCAACGGCGAGAAGGTGCGGCCGTCGTAAGGCCAGGTGATATCGGTCGTGAGCCAAAGCCGCGTGTTCTCGTGCGCGATGATCGTCGCCTGCGCCGCGCCCAACGCTCTCGTTCGACCCCGTCTGCTCCGGATGCCAATGAGTGTTGAACAGCGTCCGGACCGGGCCGGCCTTCGGTAGCCGCGCCACCGCCTGCAACAGCGCCTCCGAGTCGCGCTGCGCGCCGCCGTCCACGAGCACGGCGCCATCGCCGCCCGTGAGCGCCACCACGTTCGTGCCGCCGGCGCGTGAGCACGTGCAGATCGTCGGTCAAGCGCAGTACGCCGACGCCGGTGCTTTGCGCGCGCGCGCTCGAGGGCGCGAACGCCGGCATGCCGATCGACATGCCGGCGGCAGTTCCAAGCGCCGCTCGCAACAGCAGTCTGCGACTGGTCACGGACGACCCGCGCTAGAAGTCCACCTGCAGCGCGACGAACCCCTGCGGCCGAGCGGATCATACCGGCCCGTCTGCGTCGTGATCAGCGCATTGTTGTCCGGGGTTGCACCCACGACCCTCGGCCACTCGTCGAGCAGGTTGTCGATGCCGGCGCGCATCCGGATGTTGTTGCCGAAATCCCAGCCGCCGCTCAAACCCCACAAGCTGTACGAGGTGGTCGGCTGTGAGAGAGTCTGCGGATTATCCGGGTACGACTGGTGCTTCACGTCAGGCAGAAAGCGCCAGTTGAGGCTGATGCTCAGCCGGTCGTTGCGATATCCGAACGTCGTGAATGTCGTGTAGTCATAGAGACCGGCTTGCGCCAACGACCCTTTGTAGTCCACCGTTGGCGCGCCCGGAACCGGCGTCGACTCCCACTGCAGCATGTAGTTCAGCGCAGAACGCACGCTGATCTCCCCCGGGAACCGATCGACGCCGAACAGATCCGTGATCGGCGCACGCCAGCTCACATCGACGTCGATCCCTGAGATATCGCGGGTGCCGATGTTGTACATCAGTCCTTGGACCTGACCGGCTCCACCCGGAGTATTGCTCGTCGAGTCGTTGCGGCGAATCAGGCCGCAGAATTGATTATTGACGTCGTACGATGGGTTGCTGCTGCCGTTGTAGTTGAAGCATTGTTGGTAGACGGTCTGGAAGCTCAGCTCGTCGATCGCTCCTTCGAGCTCGATGGCGTAATAGTCCGAGGACACCGTCAGGCCCTTGCGCGCCGATTGCCATACCACGCCCAGGGTCTGCGTGTTCGCAAGCTCGGGCTCGAGATTCGGATTGCCTCGGCGCTGCACCGAGAACACCGTGCTGCCGGTCGTCGAGACCGGCGGATAGTTGTTCGGATCTTGATCGAACTCGCTTCCGCCCGGGGGGACGCCCGCCGCGCGTATCAGGGCGCTGCAGAGCGCCTGCACCTGCGCGCGATTCGGGTTGCTGGCCACGTTGCCCCAAAGGTTCAAAGTGTCGCTGCGGCACGGGTCGCCTTCCGCCCAGATCAGCGGATTGCTCGACGGGCCGCTGAAAAGCTCCGACACGTTCGGCGAGCGGTAGGCGCGTTGCCAGCCGCCGCGGAACCGCAGGGTATCCGTTGCAGCCCAGTTGAACAGCGCCTTCCACGTGTCCGCGGACTCGGTGCGTCCCGCCGTCTCGAAGTCTGAACGGCGCACGCCGAGCTCGAGCTCGAACTTCGGAACGACCGGAAGCAGGATCTCACCGTAGATCTCCTTCACGTCGGTCTCGCCGCCCGCGGCCACCGCCGACGTATAGAGGGGATCCGGCTTGAACGAGCTCTCGTTCCACCGCGTCGTCGCGCCGAACGCTCCGCGCAGCTCGCCGGCCTTCATGTCCGCGAGCTTGCCTTGGAAGTTCGTCTCGAAGATCCGCTGCTGGACCTTGTTCTTCTGGGTCTGGTTCGCGGACACCGCGTCGACGCAGTCCTGCGTGAGCTCGAAGCCGCTCTCGTAGACGATTTGCCCGTCGGCGCCGACGACGTACGGCTCGTACACCGGGAAACCGCTCGTGCAGGTCAAGATAACCTGGCTGCCGGCCGTGGCCGGCATCGAGAAGCCCTTGCCGAAATTCGGCGCCTGCATGAACGCGACGCGGCGCTCGTCCCACAGGAAGCCGACGAAATGCGTCAACACCGACGTGTCGCCGTACTGCGTGTACGCCTCCCACGTCCAGTCGCTGTTCGGCAGCGTTCCTTCGACGCCCGCGGAGAAATCGAACAGCGAGGTGTCGTTGTCCGACGTCCGGTTCGGGAAGTACTTCGCTACCTCGGTCAACCGATACGGGTCGTTCGGCAGCCCACGCGAATCCAGCAGCGCCCGCAGCGCCGGTGGCTCGATGGCCGGATTGCGCGGCACGGCCGGCGTCGTGACCGGCGTCGGAGGTCCCGTCGCCCAAATATTCGACGTGACGAAACTGCCCTGCGCGAACACGGAGATGTTCTCCGCGATGTCGTAGGTGGCCCTGCCGAATGCCGAGTAACGCGTGAGCGGCGAAGACAACAGTCTGCGAGTGTCGATCTCCTGCAGCGTATCGCCGAGCTGCGTGCGCAGCTTGTACGGGAACTCGGTCGAGCCGGTGTAGCCGTTGACGACGGCATTGTTCTGCAAGAACACACCTTGTCCATCGGGATTGACGTAGAACTGCGAATTCGTCGGAATCGACCCCGCCGGCAGCTGCGGGAACGCCGCGTCGACCGCCGCGCGCGACGGCCGGTTCGTGCCGACGTTGGCGGCGAAGGCCGGGAAGCTGATACGCGGATAGTTGCTCTCCGTGCCGGGGTCCAGATAGCCGCGCATGTAGAAATCACGATCCGCGTAGTACGCCGCTTCGCGGCTCGCCCATGCCGCGTTGAACACCGCGTTGCCGCGGTCGTCGCCGAAGTTGCCGCCGATCAGAATGTCGGCGCGTGCTTCCTCGCCGTCGCCGGCCTCTTGGAAGCCTTGCTGGTAGGTCATCCGCACGCCTTCGAAATCGCGGCGCAGCTTGAAGTTAACGACACCGGCGAGCGCGTCGGAGCCGTACGTCGCGGCGGCGCCGCCGCTGATGACCTCGACGCTCGCGATCATCGCGGACGGAATCATGTTCGTATCGATCGCGAGCGCAGCATTCACGGGCTGCACGCGCCGCCCGTCGACGAGCACGAGACCGCGGCCGTCGCCGAGGCCACGCATGTTCAGCGTCGAGACTCCCGGAGTATCCGCGGAGTTTGGCGTGACGTTGGACGCGTTGAACTGCGTCGCACCGGGGTTGAATTGCGGATACTGATTCAGCGTCGATTCGATGGCGATATTGCTCGTCTGATCGAACGCTTCGGAGTCGACCGTGAGGATCGGGCTCGGCGCGTCGAGATCCCGCCGGACGATGCGCGAGCCAGTGACCAACACTTCCTCGAGCGGGGCCGCTTGCGCGGGCGGCTCTTGCCCGTATGCGGCGCCGGCGCCCTAAACACGCGCAAATGCCGACGTAAACGGGCGCATTGAAGATGTGCGGGCGACGAACGTCGCGCACGACGACTCAATGACTTTGCTCGCGCCAGTGACGGACCGCCGGTTAACCATGACTCCCCCTTCGAAATCTAGGCTACGGTTGTGATTGTTCGCGCCACTTAGTTAAGTGGCATACATATAGGCTTATAGTCTTCCAAAAAGGAAAAGCAATCGCGCGGCGTTGCGCGCAAGCGTCAATTTATCACGGACGAGTCCGACCCGTTCGGTTCGGTAAAAGAGCGCTCTGCTTGTCAGCGCTTCACGGGTTTGCCGTAGACCTCGATGCGTCCGACGTTCACGAATCCGCCCCAACCGTGTCCGCTGCCGGGCACAAGATCGGCGAAGCCCACTTCGTCGACTCTGCTGAGATCGGGCTCGACCCAGGTCTGCCCCACAGTGACGACGCGCGAGATGTCGAGCGGCAGCCAGCGCACGGACGCTACCGCGAATTCGGACTCGAGGAAGAGCGTGGAGTTGGCCGACGGCGCGCCCTCGCCGTAGTCCCCGACGAACCAGTTTCCGTCCGCGAGCTTCACCACCGGCCGCACCACATGGAAGCCCGACACGCGCGTGACCCAGCGGATTCGCGCGAGCCCGGTGAGGTCGGCGTAGTTGCTACGGTCGCGCAGCGTGACCGCGACCGGCGTCTGACACACTCCGGTCCAGAGATTCGGCGGATCGGTGGGTTGCCCGGCCGCTACACGCTGCGGCGGCGGATTCTGGTTGTAGCCTGCGAGCTGCACGCAAGCGGGGCCGCTCCAGTCGCGCGCGACCGAGCGCGGCGGCGGCTTCTCGAGATACGCGGGAATGCTCTGCGCGTTCGGATCGTAGAGCTTGAGCTCGAGCGCGGAATTCGTGACCGCCGCGCTCGTGACGCCCCCCTCTGGCACGAAATCGGGTCCGGCGTCCGCCGGCCGAGCGCGTTGCCGCCACTCCTCTCTCAAGAACAACGGCGGCAGACTCGGCGGCGATGCGGCTCGCGGTGGCGGCTGTTGCGCCGAAGTCGTACCCGCGGCGATCGAGATCGCGATCGCAAGTAACGCCCCTCGCACGCAGCCGCCAGATAGCGTCATAAAGCACCTCGCCGAGCGCAGAGAATTGCGGACACCGCCACGCTACGCTTCGCCGTAAGGCGTTACAAGAAACGCCTTCGACTCAGGAGATTTCGTCGAGAAATTGCTCCTGCCGCCGGCGCAGAGCGGCGTCCGGCAGCCGACCGAACGCAGCGCCGAAATTGTCGTTGACGTGCTCGACTTGGCGCGTACCGGGGATCGCGCACGTCACGGCCGGGTGCGAGATGATGTATTTCAAAAAGAACTGGCTCCAGCTCGCGCAGTCGAATTCCGCGGCCCAGTCGGGCAACTCGCGACCCTCCACCGCATCGAATAGCGACGCGCGCCCGCCGGCGTTGAACGGCACATTGATCATCACGGCGATGCCGCGATCGGCTGCAGTCGGCAGCAAGCGCTCCGCGGCCGCGCGGTCGCCGAGCGAGTAGTTGAACTGCACGACCTGGACGTCGTTGTCGCGCATGAACCGTTCCATTTGATCGAATTGGTCGAGCGTGGAGATCGACGCGCCGATGTAGCGGAAGCGCCCGTCTTGCTGCCATTCGCGCATCACGGGAAGCTCGGTGGCGGCGTTGACGAGGTTGTGCACGAGCATCACGTCGATCATGTCGGTCTTGAGACGCGTCAGCGCGTTCTGCAGACCGGTCTCGCCGCGGACTTGCCCGCGGATATCGGTCTTGGTCGCGATGAACAGGTCGTCGCGGATTCCGAGCTCCGCCGCAAGATCCCCGATCACGACCTCCGACGTGCCGTAAATCGACGCCGTGTCCATCACCTTGCCGCCGAGCTCGACGAAGCGGGCCATCGTCGCGCGCAGCGGTGCGCGTTCCGCTTCGGACGTTCCGACGCCGTACCGATTCGTGCCGATGCCGATCGGCGGAATCATCTCGCCGCTCGACGGAATCCGCTTTTGATTGAGCTCGCCGCTTTGCGCGAAGACGCCATCGGCGCCCACCGACGCCGCGACACCGACGCCGATGCCGGCCTCCAGAGCTTCCCTTCTCGTGATCGGCATCTCTTTTTCTCCTCAGACGTCCCGAAAACTAGCTTTATACGATTCGCCGTGCCCTTGTTCCAGCGCTCCGGGCTCAAGGTTCGTCAAGCGCATCGTTGAACGGCCGGGCGGCGCGCCGGTACGATCGACCGATGACGGATTCCGCCACGCTCACGAGCACGCTCCCCGCGCGACTCGATGCGCTGCCATGGTCGCGTTGGCACTGGCGAGTGGTTGCCGCGCTCGGCATCACTTGGATCTTGGACGGGCTCGAAGTCACGGTCGTCGGCTCGCTCGGCCCGGCGCTGCAGGACACGGGCACGCTCGGACTAACCGCGGCCGAGATCGGCTGGGCGGGCTCCGCCTACGTCGGCGGCGCCGTCTGCGGCGCGTTGTTCTTCGGCCGGCTCGCCGATCGGCTCGGGCGCAAGCCGCTGTTTCTCGTCACGCTCTCCGTCTACCTAGTCGCGACGCTGCTGACTTCGCTCACGTTCGACTTCACGTCGTTCGCGCTCTGCAGGTTTCTCACCGGCTTTGGAATCGGCGGTGAGTATGCCGCGATCAACTCGGCGATCGACGAGCTGATTCCCGCTCGCGTACGCGGCCTCGTGGACCTCGCGATCAACGGCAGCTTTTGGATCGGTGCAGCCGCGGGCGCGGCGTTGAGCATCGTGCTGCTCGAGCCCGGCCGCTTCGGCGCCGATCTCGGCTGGCGGCTCGCGTTTGCACTCGGTGCGGTGCTCACGATCGCGATCCTGCTCGTGCGCCGCTACTTGCCCGAGAGCCCGCGCTGGCTCATGGCGCGCGGCCGGATCGCCGAGGCCGAAGCCGTGGTGGCGAAGATCGAGGCGGACGTCGCTCGCGAGCACGGTCCGTGCGCTCCGTGCGAGGACGCGCTTGCGATCCGCGTGCGCGCGCACCTGTCATGGTCCGAGATCCTGCGGTTGCTGCTCACGCGCTACCGGCGCCGTGCGCTGCTCGGCTTCGTGCTGATGGCGGCGCAAGCGTTCCTCTACAACGCGATTTTCTTCACTTATGCGCTCGTGCTGACGAGCTACTACGGCGTCGCCGCGTCCGCCGTCGGCTACTACATCTTTCCGTTCGCTATCGGCAATTTCTTGGGACCGCTGTTGCTCGGGCGGTTGTTCGACTCGGCTGGGCGACGCGTGATGATCGCGGCCACCTATGGGATATCGGGCTTGGGCTTGCTCGCGACCGGCTATGCATTCACGCAAGGCTGGCTCGACGCGCGCACGCAGGCGCTCTGCTGGTCGGCGATCTTCTTTTTCGCGTCGGCGGCCGCGAGCTCCGCCTACCTCACCGTGAGCGAAATCTTTCCGCTCGAGATGCGCGCAGTCGCCATCTCGATCTTCTATGCGATCGGCACCGGCGTCGGCGGGTTCGTCGGGCCCGCGTTGTACGGCACGCTCATTGAGACCGGCAGCCGCGAGGCTCTGTTCGCGGGCTACGCGGTCGCAGCGGTCCTGATGTGCGGCGCGGCAATCGTCGCGGCGCTGATCGGCGTGGATGCGGAGCGCAAGCCGCTCGAGACTGTAGCGCGGCCGCTGTCCGCTATCTGAGCGGCACTTTGCTCCTACTGGAGAAACTCGAAGTCGAGCTCCACGTCCTCAGGAATCTCGAAGTTGTAGCCCTTTGTGAAACCGACCCAGCGGCCGAGAAAGATCACGCCGACCCAGATCAAGATCGAGGCCGCTGCCGGCGAGTCGCCCCGCAAGCGGCGCCGCCACGCCCTTGTCCCAAGCTGCGACCGTGCGAAACGTGCCGAGCTGAAAGAACGCCGCGTTCACGCCGGCGAGTAGCAGCGCGAGCATCTTGAATCGAAACGCGGTGTTCACGTAGTAAGTGCTCGCATTGGCGGCGAACAAGAGCACTCCGGTCACGACCGAGGTTGCGAACGCCGCCCAAGTCCAACGCAGGAGCTCGTCCTCGACACGCGTGAATGCTCTGCGTGCGTTCGGCAAACCGAGCAACCTCAAGTCGACGATGAGTATCGTTCCGAAGACCACGGCCGCCGACATCACGTGAATCGCCTCGACGATCGGCAGCGCCTTGAGCGAGGTGCGCATCCATTCGCCCAACCCCGAAGCTCCGATGCTTTCGACGATGCTCGCGAAATCCACGTTCGTCCTTGCGCAGTGCGCTCAAGCGCCCAGCGACAGCGATCCCCACACGGCGGCGTCGTAGGCGATGGCCCGGCCGAGGAAGATGATCGCAAGCCACAGCACGACGGTTCCGACGGCGGCGGACTTCGTCGCGACGGAGAACTCGAGCGCCGGCGCCGACGCTGGCCGGAGCACGCCGCCGAAGGCAACGGTGACGGTGACGCTGATCGCGATGAGCGCCATCTTCAGCCAGAACGACAGCGCCGTGAACTCGCGGACGGGCTCGCCGATCACGAGTACCACGCCGGTCAGCGCCATGACGACGAGGCCGCTCCACATCCACGGTGCGAATCGGCTCCAAACGTCCGCGAACGCCTCGTCCGCTTGCACGCGGCCGAGAACGCGCAACGCGATCATCAGGATCGAGACGAATACGATGCCGATCATCAGAATGTGGATCGACTGGAGCAACGGGATGATCCAGTCGATCGACTGGATCGTCACGCTGAGAGGAGTGGCTTGCAGCCACTCGGCGAAAGCGAGCATCGAGCTACTCGCTCACTCGGTCGGTGTCGGCAGAGCTCCTTCGCCGAAAACCGTGCTCCCTTCGACGGAGTCGCAGTGCTTGCCGGGCGCCGGAGGTGTCTTCTCGGGACACTTGAACATCGCGGTGCGCTCGCGGCTGCCCGCGGGGTCGCCGCTGCGCAGCGGATGCAGCGCGACGCTGAAGATCGTTCCGGGCGGGAAGGTGCTGACCGAGATGCCATCCCGAGCCGATTGCGCGGATCCGCGCCATTTCGACGGCCCAGACGATAGGCTTGCCGTCCGCGCCGCGCTCGCACGTTCTTGCGCTCGTGCGTTCATCGGAGCAAAGAAAATCTGTAGATGGTTCGCGTCCGGATTCACGCGCGTGACGACGCCGGTGAACACCTTCGTCACCTCGGCGTCGAACACCGAGAACGAGTGATGCGCGCTGACCGGCATGGCGAACGTCGCGGCCGCCACGAGCGTTGCGGCGAGTACGCCGCAGGTCTGACGCTGGGCTGTCGTCTTCAAGAGTCTCCTCCGTCCCTAATTTTCGGGAATCTGTCCTATTCCTATTTTGCCATCATCGCGCGACCGTGGCTTAATCGAAGCTGAAGATATCCTCCGCTTCGGGCCTCTCCATGCCCTGCTCCCAGTACTTCTCCCAGATTTGCGCCCACGGCCGGCCGTACATGTCGGGCACCTCGTATTCGATCACCGTGCCCGGCGAGACCGGCATGCCGCGGCCCTCGATCGGGAAGATCGTCTGCACGCACTCGATGAACACGTAGGGATCGCCTTCCGTCAAGTCGCTCATTTTGACGTAATTGCGGATGATCCGGACCGGCTCCACGAGCGACTCGGGGTCGTAGAAGATCGCCTCGTGATTGAGCCCGAGGAACTTGCCGTCCGCATCGCGGTTCGGCGTGTAGATCTCGATCGTCTGCATCTTGTTCGAGAACTCGGGCGCGGCGTGCACCTTCCAGCCGATGATGTTCGACGTCCAGGTGATCAGCGTGTCCTCGTCCCAGAAACCGATCGTCTCTCCGTACCAGCGCGGCACGTCGGCGCCGAGCCGCGGCACTGCGCCGTCCATGTTGAACTCGCGCCCGATGTGGATGTTCGTGATGAAGTTGCGCGCCACGCCGGCCGAGAATCTGCACCATCGACGGCGTGACCATGATGTAGTGCTCCCACACGGCCGCCTCGTGCCAGCGCCGCATGAAGCCCTCGGGCCAGCAGTATTGCGACTGCCACTGCGGAGCATTCGTGTTGCCGTGATGGTAGGCCTCCTGAACGAATCGCGTCTGGTACTCCGGCGTCAGCAGCGACAGCACGGTCGGGACTTGCACGTGCCGCATGCGGTACCAGTAGTCGTTGCCCGGCGTCCGGCCCGGATGCATGTAGCGGCCCGTCCACTCGCCCGGAACCGTGGCGTAGGTATGCTGCGTCGGCCCGCCGCGCTTGCGAGTCTCCGCGAGCAGCGCTTCGTAATGTTCCTGAGCGGTCTTGAACGGATAGGGGCTGACGATGGCTTCGCGCGGATAGTCGCGGTCGCAGTAGCCCCACGGCGCGGATGCGGGCGGGTTGTCACCGATCAGTCTGTTCGGGCCGTTACCACCCCATAGATCCTCGATGGCCGCGGAGCTGTTGCAACGGAAATAGCGCTTGTCCATCCACAGAGCGCGGTCCTTATAGAAATCCTTCGACGTGAAGAGATCGATCTCGAGCGGCTCGATGCCCTTCGGCGCGGCGCCATTGCGGGCCGCGCCCGTAAAGGTCGGATTGGCGCGTGGTCCGTTCGGGTTGAAGGCTCCACGCATGGTCGCGCCCGTGACCTCATATTCCCGCATGTCGGCCGACAGCGGCGCGGCTCGGCCCACGCTCTTGAAATCTATCTCAGCGACCTGTTGCCCGGCCGCCGACCCCACGATCAAGGTTGCCGCCGCGGCCGCCGCCACGTTGGCATATGCCTTCCACACGCCGTTGCTCATCGTTTTCCGCCCTTGTTAGGTGCGCGCCGCATCGCGCCATTCTGTTCAATTTCCGTGCCGCGGAGACCGACCGCGGATACTAAGTTCAAACGCGGCCTCGCGCGAGGGGCTGAAACTAAGGAATCCTAAACCCCCGGCGGCGGCTTCAGGGCCGGCCGTTCGCCGCGAGGTCCGCGCGGGACCTAGTGGGTTCGCGGTACGGTGGCGGCGTCGGGCAACGTGATGAACAGCGAGAGCCGATCCTTGGACCCGACCGCCCGCGAGATGTGACCTTGGCCCGTCGTGTCTTCCGCGAGCAGGATGTGGCCGGGTCCCAGGCGAAGCTTGCGACCCCCTTCGAGCTCGATCTCGCTCTCGCCTGAAAGCGTTACGACGAATTGGCGCCGCGAGGCCGGGTGCCAGTCGAGGTTGTAGTTCTGGTTGGTTCGCCGGAATTGCAGGCCGGTAGCCGTTACCATCTCGGAAAGATCGGTTCCCGCGTCCTGCATCTTGAGCGGGACCTCGAACTCTTCCACCTTCGTCTTGCCATCCGCGCCCGTGTAAAGCCGCGTCACTTTGAACGGCGTGTTTCCCTGGGCAAGGGCGGGCGTACCGGTGATCCAGCTCGAGCCGGCCACGAGGGCCAACGTGGGAACCCAGCCGAGCGCCAAAAGGACGTAGAGCTTCTTCATAACCGCGTCTTTAGAGGAGTTGTAATAGCCGTCCAAGCTACTCCTCTTTTAGCGCGACGCAAGGCGCTCGGCGCGGGCCGCTTTCGTGAAGTACCATCGCCACACATGCGCGTTGCGGTTTTCGGCACCGGCGGCGTCGGCGGCTACTTCGGCGCGCGCCTGGCTTCGGCCGGCGTCGAAGTCGTGTTCATTGCGCGCGGCGACCATCTCGCCGCGATGCGCCGTTCGGGACTACGCGTCACGAGCGTGCTCGGCGACATGCTCATCGCGCCCGCTCGAAGCTACGGATTCGCCCGCGACGGCCGGTGCGGTCGATGCGGTGTTGCTCGGCGTCAAAACCTGGCAGGTTCCCGCAGCCGCCGACTCGCTCGGGCCGCTGCTCGGCGCCGACACGTTCGTAGTGCCTCTGCAGAACGGCGTCGATACGGCGGAAGTGCTCGCGGCGAAGATCGGCGTCGAGCACGTCGTCGGCGGAACGTGCGGCGGATTCTGTTTCATCGAGGCGCCCGGCCACATCCGGCACATCGGCGGCACCACTTTCATCAAGCTCGGAGAGCTCGACGGCGCATCATCGGCGCGAGTCGAACGGCTGCGTGCAGCGTTCGAGCGCGCGGGCGTCGCGGTGGAAGTGCCGGCCGATATCCGCGTCGCGTTGTGGGAGAAGCTGATGCTCGTCGTGCCGTTCGGCGGCATCGGCGCCGTCACGCGCGCGCCGATCGGAGTGATCCGCAGCGTGCCGCAAACGCGGCAGACTGCTCGAACGCGGCATGCGCGAGATCCACGACGTCGCTCGGGCTCGCGGCATCGGGCTCTCCGACGATGCCGTGGCGCGCTCGCTCGCGACGCTCGATTCGGTCACCGCGAGCGGCACGTCCTCACTGCAGCGGGACATCGGCGCGGGCAAACGGTCCGAGCTCGAGGCTTGGATCGGCGCGGTGGTGCGTCTCGGCGCCGCAGCCGGTGTCGCGACGCCGCTCCACGACTTCATCTACGCGAGCCTGCTGCCCCTCGAGCTGCGCGCGCGCGGCGAGCTCGCATTCGGCTAAGCTGAGGTGCTCATCCTTTCGCCGCCTGAGCTGCAATATGCATCCGGATACGAGCCTCCTCTTCGGCGCGGTACTCGGCGATCCTGCTCCGATCAGCCTCGGTAAGCGCGCGCCGGAGAGCAGCGGCTCCAAGATCCCGGCAATAGGCTGGCGTTCCGGGCTGCTGCCGCCAGGAGTTGTCCAGATCACCACCGTCGACAGGGTCGAAGCCGAGATCGTCGACAAGGCGAAGCACTGCTGCCTTGGCGTCCGCCGAATCGCCGACGACCGAGAGAGCTATTCGCCCCGTTGTTCCCCTCGGAACGCCCTTTTTCAGAAGGCTCTCGGCGAAAATGTTGTTGAACGCCTTGATCACGGGACGCCCGATCTGCTGCGCGACCCATTCGCTGTCAAGCATGCCTCGGTCGATCGCATCGATGCGGCCATCGCGAAGCTCCGGATGGTAGTTGCCGGTATCGATCACGACGACGCTGCTCGGCACGTTCGCAAACAGCCCGTGCGGTAGATCGGCGACGGCCTTCGTTGGGATCGCGATGACGACGATTTCTCCGGATTTGACGGCGTCGACAACAGAAACGGGCGTCGCCCCGATCTCGGCCGCCAACGCTGTCAAGCTCTCCGGTCCTTTCGAGTTGGCAATCGAAACCTGGTGGCCAAGCTTGGCGAGGTGGCGCGCAAGTGTTCCTCCTACGCTTCCAGCACCGATGATTCCGATTCTCATGCCGACTCCTATGTTTTCGCTCCTTTCGGACGTCGCACGGCGCGGACCTTTCCGCTGGGTCCGCCGCCGCAATAGAAAAGGTTTGCCCCGTCGGACTCGAGCCCGCTGACGCGCGGTGCCGCGCGGCATCTCCAGCTGCTCGAGCACGGCGCCGCTCTTCGGGTCGATTCGGCGGATCGCGCTCTCATCGCCTTCCCAGGTGCCGTGCCACAGCTCGCCGTCGACCCAGGTCACGCCGGTGACGAAGCGGTTGGACTCGATGGTGCGCAGAATGGCGCCCGTCTCGGGATCGATCTGGTAGATCTTGCGATCGCGGTACTGCCCCACCCACAGGCTGCCCTCGGCCCAGGCGAGGCCCGAGTCGCGGCCGTGGCCGGGCGCCGGGATCGACGCCACTACGTTGCCGGTGGCGGGATCGATCTTGTCGATGCGCGCTTCGGCGATTTGGTAGAGGTGCGTGCCGTCGAAGGCGGTACCGGCGTCGGCAGCACGGTCGAGCGTGCGCGCGACCTGGCCGCTCTCGGGATCGAAGGCGACCAGCTTGGATCCGGTGGCGGCCCAGACGCGGCGGCCGTCGTGGGTGATGCCGGCGATGTTGTCGGCGCCGGCGAAGGGGCCGTACTCACGCACGATCTCGGCCGCGCGGGTCGCTGGTTGTAGTTTTGTCTTGCCTATCCTGCTCATCTCTCGGCTCCTTGTCGGCGCGCTTCGGTAGGCATTCGCTCGAATTTCTGCAACGAGGAATCCATCGTGTCCCACGCATGGCCGCGGATGCTGTATGTGACCACCTGCGGATTGAATCGGCTTGGGTCGTCAAGGCTGGTCGCGTGGACCGCTATCAGTTCCGGCATTGCGACGAACGTGAGGTAGACCGGCGTTCCACAGGTCGGGCAGAAGGCATGGACCTTTTCGTTCCCGCTGTCGCCCGCTACCCGCCAGTTTTTCGCTTCGCCCGTAATTGTCACATCCGCTCGCTGGGGGAAGGTGAGATACGATCCATGCCCCGTGCCACTTCGTTTCTGGCAATCGCGACATTGGCAGTGGTTCTCGAAGATGGGTTCGCTGCTCGTTTCATAACGGATCGCGCCGCACGCACATCCGCCGGTATAGGGCTTGGTCATTTTGCCGATCCTGTTCATCTCTTTGCTCCTTGTCGGCGCCCTTCGGGACGACGCCGCAAGACCAATCTACGCAAGCGGCAGCGTGGCAGGGAGTAACAAGATCGTCGTGAATCCGGACAGCGGCGGCGACACCCAGCGCTGCGCGCGCGCGCGTCCGATCGAGCGCACCCGTTCGGTTGCCCGCAACTCGACAAGCGCGCGCTGGACCGTGCGCTGGCTCGCCCCGAGGGCCAGCGCGAGCGCCGAGGTGGACCACGCCGCGCCGTCGGCGAGCAACGCCAGCAGCGACGCCTGATCGCCATCGATGGGTGGCATCAGGACGAGGACGTCGCGCTCGCCCAGCGGCGTGAGCGCGAAGCCGCGCGCGCTGGCCTCGATGCGCGCCAGCGGCGCGGCGAGTGCGCGCAAACGGCCGATTTCGACACGCAGGCGCGCTCGGTGCGACTCGTTGGGGCGGCGGGTGCGGAACGCCCGCGCAATCAGGGCGAGCCGATCGACGTCGCCTGGCCACGCCTCGGCGAGCGCGCGCGCCAACGCGAACAGCACCGGCCGCCGCGCTAGCGGTCGCCAAGTGACGCCGGCACGCAGGCCGCGACGGCAGGCGTCGACCACCAGCGCGCCCGACGCGAGGAGTGCTTCGACCTCGTCGAGGCGCAGCGGCCGCTCGTGGCCGGCGTGGACGCTCCGGGCGGCGGGACGATCGAGCGCGGCGCGCGCCTCGGCCACCTCGGCCAGGAGCGCGGGCACGCGCGCGCGTTCCGCCGCATCGTGGGCACGGGCGAGTGCCGCGCGAGCCGGCGCTGTGCGCAGCGAGCGTAGCGCGACTTCGGCCGCAGCCAGCTCGGCCACCGCCAGCAGCGAGGGTGGCAGGAAGCGCGCGTCGAGGCGGGCCAGGGCGGACGCGGCTTCATCGAGGCGGCCGAGCAGGAGCAGGCGGCGCACCGCGATCAGACGTGCGTGCAGCGCGTTGGCGCGATCGGCGCGCGCCTCGAGCGTGGCCGACGCTGCCGCCAGCGCGCGCGGCGAGCCGCGGAGGTCGCGCATGGCGAGGGCCACCTCGGCCTCTGCGACGACACAGCGGGCGCGGGCCAGCTCCTCGTGGGCTCCGAAGCCGCGGGCGGCGAGCCGGAGGAGCTCGCGGGCGCGTGGGAGCTCGCCGAGCTGGGCCATGGCGATGCCGCGGAGAGCGAGCGCCGGCGGGTCGTCGCGCAGGGCGACGTGCTTGAGGGCGCCGAGCGCGTCGCCGGCGACGAGGGCGCGCGCGGCGGCGGCGATCAGAGAGTCCATCGCGAAGCCATCATCAAGCAAGACTCCGTTCGTTGCTCGGACTCGCGGCATGCTCGCCGACGCTGCGGGACATCGGCGCGGGCAAGCAGTCCGAGCTCGAAACATGACAGCAGGTGTCAGCTCGATACAATAGCGTGGAGGCCCGAATCACGAAGGTTGCGCCATGAGCAATGCATCTAACGGAGCCCGCAAGCACGCCGGCAGCTGCCATTGCGGCGCCGTGAAGTTCGAAGCCACCGTGGACACCACCGCGGGAGGAAGCTGCAACTGCAGCATCTGCACGAAGCTCGGCGCGCTGACCGGCATCGTGAAACCCGACGCGTTCCGCCTCTTGTCCGGAGAGAAGAACCTCTCGTTTTACGAATGGGGCGGAAAGACGGCCAAGCGCTACTTCTGCAAGACCTGCGGTATCACCTGCTTCAGCCGCGGCTACCTCGAACAGGTCGGCGGCGATTACGTCTCGGTGAACTTCAATGCGCTCGACGACGTCGACCCCGCGGACGTGAAGGTGTCGTACTGGGACGGCCGGCACAACAATTGGCAAGCCGGTATGCGCGACAAGCCGTGGCCGATCAACGCGTGAGGCTAAGCCGGTCTACCGCAGCGGCGTGAGCTCCGGGCCGCCGCCTGCTGCGTCCAAGGCTCGCAGAGCCGGTCTCCGGTGCGCGGCTCGCGACCCCGATCCGGTTATCGCGCAAATCGGTGCTGTGAAGCTCGGGCTGGAGGGCAATCTCCCTCTCTTGGATACGTACAGAGCCTACGTTCAGCCGATCGACCGATTTGGTAACCGGTATGCAATCGACCCGTTCTTCACCAAACTGACCGGCATCCCCGAAGAAAACATACGGGCTGAGGGGGTGGCGCTGCAGGAGGCCCTTGCTGGAGTTGACCGCTTCTCAGACGGCGCGCGGTTCTGGTCGTGGGGCAAGGACGAACTGAACATGGTCGCCATCAGCTGCTATGTCGCGGGCGTTCAGCCGTCCATCCCTGCCCACCGGTTCGACAACGCGGTCAAGCTCGTGATCGCGGCGGGGATGCCGATAGAGGATATAGCGACGACGCCCTGCAGCAAGCTTGCGGACTACTATGGCGTCGAGCGCCCTCCATGTGCGGGGGCATGACGCGCTCGACGACGCCCCCTATCTCCTGGCATATGCGCTGCAACATCTATTGCATGCAGAGAGAGGGAAGTTGCAGTCAGACGTCTTCGACCGCACCTCAGCGCCTCAATCGACCGGATTCGACTCGGAGCTTGCGCGGCGCAGGGCATTTGGCTTTGGAGCGCTGCTCGGCGAGCAACTCTTCGGCCGTTATTAACGGCGATTAACCTTCGCAGAGCGGACATTCGTAGGGTAGAACCAGGACTTCCGCTTCCGACCTAGGTCGTGTGAAAACTCGCTTCGACATCGATTATGAAGCGAGCCAGCGAAGCATAGCGCAGTTGTTTTGGTCTCAGCGCCTCAAGCTTCCGCCACGGCGATTTTTCCCCCGCGTGACTGTTCTGCTCGAGCGGCTGCGCTCGGCATCAGGTATCGCGACGGCAGTCGCCGTTAAGCCGTCTGCATTCTCTGGATCAACCCCGCAACGCCGAAGAGACTGATTGCGCGTTTCAGGTTGTAAGCGAGCACGTGCAAACTCATCTCGGTGCTCACGCGCTTGAGCGTCTTGGTCTTGAAGTGCTGCGAGCCCATCCACGTCTTGATCGTGCCGAAGGTGTGCTCGGCGGTCTGGCGGCGAATGCCCATCACCTCAGGACGCCGATCGAGCCGCTCCTGGAGGCGTTCGAAGACATCTTCGTGTTCCCAGCGACTGATACGCCGATAGTCGCCGTTCGTGCAGCGTGGCTTCAGGGCACAGTGCGTGCAGGCGGAACTCCAATACCGGCGAATCTGCTTACCCTTTTCAACGCGCGTGAACCGATAAATCGCGCGCTCGCCAGCGGGGCATTCGTACTGATCCTCGTCAGGCTTGTAGATGAAGTCGCGCTTCCCAAAATACCCCTTGGCCATGTTCCCCGAGGTCTCGGGCTTCGGTAGATAGGTCGTGACCGCGGCCTCTTCGCAGGACTTGATCTGCTCGCCGCTGAAGTACCCTCGATCAGCCACCACCTCGAGCCGTTCAACTCCAAGGGCAGCCTTGGCCTGCTCGGCCATCGGTGCTAACAGCGTTCGATCATGGCCAAGATTCGTGACTTCGTGCGCCACAATGAAGTGGTGCTTCGTATCCACCGCCACTTGCACGTTGTAGCCGACGATCCCAGTCCCGCGCCCGCTGGTCGCCATCGAGCGCGCATCGGGGTCGGTAAGGGAGAGCTGTTCGTCAGGGGCGGCGAGCATCGCCGCTTCATGTTTTTTTAGCTTGGCGATCTCCTCCTTCAAGATCTCGATCTTCTCCGACAGCCGCTGCGAATTGTCCTCCGCGACCGCGGATTCCTGACGGTCGAGGCTCTCCATCTGCGACAGATAGCGTGCAATGCTCTCGTCAATCTGCTCGAGCCGCCGCTTCACCAGTTCTTATCTCGGTTGTTCAGCGCCTTGAATTTGCTGCCATCGATGGCGACAAATGCGTCCTTGAACAGCTCAAGCTTGCGGCACAGCACCACAAACTCCCGGCACACTCGCCGAATCGCTTGGCCGTGATCCTTGCGAAAGTCAGCAATCGTCTTGAAATCCGGCGCAAGCCTGCCGGTCAGCCACATCAGTTCGATGTTGCGCTGCGCCTCCCGCTCCAATCGATGGCTCGACTGCACTCGGTTTAGGTAGCCGTAGATGAACAGCTTCAGCATCACAGAGGGGTGATACCCCGGTCGACCCGTGTCGGCAGGAATCGCCTTGAACCCGAGGCTGATCAGATCCAGCTCATCGACGAAAACGTCGATCACTCGGACCGAGCTCTCCTCGGCGACATACTCATCGAGGGACTCCGGGAACAGCGTGGCTTGATGGCGATCCGTGCCCACAATGAATCCGCTCATCGGCTGTACCCGCGCCCGGAAAACCTTATTCTACGAACGCAGCAGAGTTTTCACACAGGCTGGACCCAAAACGGTCGATCACCCTTCGACCGTTTGCCACTCTTTGCTGTGGGGCCGAGAACTGTCAAAACTCGTCTCGAGGACACGGGCGCGGCTCACTTGGGGAGTCGGCTTGCGGCGGCAGGCGTGCTCCTCACGGGCAGGCGTACGATCCGGCACGCGGGGCGCGCTACTCGAACGTCTGTTTAAACGTCAGCCGGTTGCCGTCGGGATCCAAGACGCTGAATTCACGAAGCCCCCAGAGCTGGCTCACGGGCGAACTTTGAACGTCCGCGCCCCGTCGAACGAACCTGTGTGGAGCGCATCCGCGTCTCGAACGTAGAACGAGGCCGAGCCGATTCCACGGTGCTCGCGAGTTCGCTTGATCAAGAGGAGTCGCACCTCGTCGCAGTCCCGGCGCGCCGAGAATCGTCGTGCTCGTAGTTCACGGAGAACCCCAACACGTCGCGATAGTGCCGGACGGTGAACGCGACGTCGTTGCACGGCAGCTCCGCTCTCGTGTCGTCTCAACGGCCACCGCGCCTGCGTTGCAGCGGATGGGCGCTGGAACTATCCTCTGCTCGTCCAAGCGTAGCGGCAGCGGTTATGGAAACGTGGTCGCGTCGTCAGCTTCTTGATTTTGCAGCCGCGGCGGGCACCGCCGTGGCAATCGGTGGCTCCCGCGCCCTCGCACAAGGCACCGGCTTTTCGGACACGCTCGGATTCAAGCCCGCGGTCGAGCTGACGCGGATGATCCGTGACAAGACGATCAGCTCGGTCGAGCTGACGCGGTACTTCATCGCCCGCATCGAGCGCTTCGACGGCGCGATCAACGCGGTCGTCGTGCGCGATTTCGACCGCGCGCTCGCCGCCGCCGCGGCGGCGGACGCCGCGCTGGCGCGGGGGAGCCGTCGCCGCCGCTGCACGGCGTGCCGATGACGATCAAGGAGCAATACGACATCGCGGGCTGGCGACGACCTGGGGCATCCCGAGCGCGACGGCGCCATCGCCGCCGCGGACGCGACTGTGGTCAGTCGGCTCAAGGCGGGCGGTGCCATCTTATTGGCAAGACCAACGTCCCGCTGAATCTCGGCGACTGGCAGAGCTACAACGCCATCTACGGCACGACGAACAATCCTGGAACCTTGGGCGCACGCCGGGCGGCTCCTCCGGCGGCGCGGCGGCGGCGCTCGCCGCGGGAATGAGTGCGTCTCGAGCTCGGCTCCGACATCGGCGGCTCGATCCGCGTGCCGGCGCACTTCTGCGGCGTCTACGGCCACAAGCCGACCTGGGGTATCGTGCCCGCAGCGCGGCGCCACGCCCGGCATGGTTGCCCCCGCCGACCTGGCGGTGGTCGGCCCGATCGCGCGCACGGCCGAGGACCTGGCGCTGGCGCTCGGTGTGCTCGCAGGCCCCGACGACCTCCAGGCGCCCGGCTGGCGGCTCGAGCTCCCGTCGCCGCGGGCCGGCTCGCTCGCCGGACTGCGCGTCGCGGTTGGCCGAGCGAGGAGGTCTCGCCGGTCGCCACCGAGATCGCCGCTCGAGTTCAGGAAATCGCCGACCGGCTGGCGCGCGCCGGCGCGACCGTGCTTGCCGCCAGCGCCCGCCCGGAGTTCTCACCGGCCGACAGCTATCGCACCTTCATTTCTCGGAGCATCCGCCTCCGGGTTGTTCGTGCCGGACGATATCTTCGCGCAGACCCAGGCCCGCGCGGCGAGCTTCCACCCCGACGACATGTCCTCCGCGGCGATGCAGGCGCGGGCCATCGTGCTGGATCATCGCGCCTGGCTCGCCCACCACGAGGCGCGCATGCGTCTTGCGCGAGCAGTGGAAGGCCTTCTTCGCGGACTGGGACATCGTCCTCTGTCCGGCGGCCCGGACGACGGCCTACGAGCACGTCACCGGCCGGAGGCGGAGCGCACGCTGCTCGTGGACGGCGTCGGGACGCCAGTACAGGGACTTCTTCTGGTTCGGTCTTGCGACGGTGGCGCACCTGCCAAGCACGGTGTTTCCCACCGGGCCCGCCGCGGACGGGCTGCCGATTGGCCTGCAGGCGATCGGCGCGGAGTTCGCCGACCGCACCACGATCGAGTTCGCCCGGCTGATGGCGCAGGAGATCGGCGGTTTCCGGCCGCCGCCGGACTACGAGGACTGGGCGGCAGCGGGGCTCAGGTGGGTGGGCCGCAGCGATGATCGGCTTGGTCCAGTCTCGCGTCGCAGCAAAGCGGCCATAAAGGGCGTGTGCGCGGACGTGTGGGGCTGCGTGCGATGCACTGCTCGCCAACGGCACCGCGCCCGAGGCTGCAGCAACGCGCGAGCTAGCCGGTCAGCGCGGCTGGAATCACAACAACGTCTCTATCGAGCTGAGCCGATGGCGGAAGTTCAACGGGATCGTACGTCCCTCGAAAGCCGCTTGACCACAACGCGCTCTCGCCTACGAGCCCCGCTTCGCGCGGGGCTTTTTTTTGATAGACACTTGCCGCATGTCGCAGAACGTCTCCACGCACAACGACTACGAGGTTTCTCGTGACGAAACACTGGAGCCAAACCTAATCGCAGTACGCGGGGCGGAATTCTGCATTGAGGATCTCTACGCGTTTGTTGGGAGATCGGAATACGTATGCACATTTACCTTTCGGGAGGGAAGCGAGGCGAGCAACAGCTACGGGCGGTCACTCGCTGGGGTAGTTGTCTACTCCCACCAGAAAGTGGCATTGGAACGCTCCGAGCCGCGAGAGAACATAGAAGACGCCGGCATCGTCAGAATTCGCTGCCTTGACCCGGAACTGCCGCAAGAGCTTCTTGATGACCTCAAATATGGGGGCATCGCCATCCTGGATGTAGAGCAGATCTCTTTCATCCCGTGGACCCCTCCCCCGGAAGACGAACGAGGACGGAACCAAAGAGGTTCCAGGGATCGTCTATATCGATCTAGGTGACACGAGACACGTCGACGTAGACATCGTCTTCCACAACCTTGTAACCATGAAGCGCAGAGGAGGTACTGAATTAATCCCCTACGAGAAAGACAGGCTTATTGGTATCACTCTCGCGCTGAGAGACGGGCGGATCGACTCCCGACTTTCTGAGTGAGTTCGGGTTCGACGTCGCGAGCGCATCAGCGAACAACGAGGTTGGTTACCACAGGTTAATGACTAAGAAGAGGCGCCGCACAATATCCGCGGAGGAGTTGAAGACGCTTCGCGAATTCGAAGCGATACGTTGGATGAAACGAATGAGTCTCCTCCTCAAAGAGATCAAGCGAAGCGGCGTGCGCGTGACGGAGCTAAAAGACGATCAGCCTAGACTCGTGTGTCATACAGAAGTCCGTGGAGAAGTTCGAACCCCATGTTTTGCTGAACGGAAAGAAGCAAATCTATTGGGACCTTGATGGTTATCTGCATATAGCGCTGCGCCATGTGAAAGAAATGCAAGTCGGGTCATTCAAAGGAAAGACGCCGTTCCCCTTATGGTGCAGATGACCTTGAGACTCTTGTCGAACAGGTGTTGGCACAGGTCGCTGAGGAGATTCGTACGCACTACGAGAAGGCGCCGCCTCACAGTGAATTTACTAGGCACGGCAAGATAGCCATTCCCTTCAACGGCGACTTTTTTTGTTTGAGGATCGATGAAGGTGGGCGTTTGGTCTCCTTCTATGTGACTGAGCCAAGAACCGCCTAGCGCCGCGCAGTGATGCGCGTAACCATGCCACAGGGGCAATACGCTGCGGCACGGACCTGTCAGATTTTTTGTGTGCGAGGCATATCATGACGAAGAGGAGTCAGTATGCCAAGCAAGAAGAAGCCGGACAACGGCTGAGCTGAAGGTTCCGAAGGAGCTGCTCGACCAGCTGGTCAAGGGGCCGATGACCCAGGGCGAGGTGGAGAGCGGTTTGCCGGTCGCTGAAGAAGGCGGTCATCGAGCGGGCGATGGGCGCCGAGATGAGCCAGCACCTGGGCTACGAACCTGGGCGAGGCCAAGCCGGACGACCAGAGCAACCACCGCAACGGCGCGAGCGGCAAGACGGTGATCACCGACGAGGGGCCGATGCGCATCGAGGTGCCGCGCGATCGCGACGGCAGCTTCGAGCCGCAGCTCATCCGCAAGCACGAGCGTCGCTTCACCGGCTTCGACGAGAAGATCGTGGCGATGTACGCCCGCGGCATGACGGTGCGCGAGATCCAGGGCTATCTGCTGGAGATGTACGGCACGGAAGTGTCGCCGGAGTTCATCAGCAAGGTCACCGACGAGGTGATGGCCGAGGTCACGGCCTGGCAGAGCCGGCCGCTCGAGCCGATGTATCCGGTGGTGTTCTTCGATGCGCTGCGGGTGAAGATCCGCGACGACGCGGTGGTGCGCAACAAGGCGGTGTACCTGGCGCTCGGCGTGCTGCCCGACGGCAGCCGCGACGTGCTGGGGCTCTGGATCGAGCAGACCGAGGGCGCCAAGTTCTGGCTCAAGGTGTTCAACGATCTGAAGACCCGCGGCGTCGACGACATCCTGATCGCCGTGGTCGACGGCCTGAAGGGCCTGGCCGAGGCGATCGAGATGGCGTTCCCGGCGACGACGGTGCAGACCTGCATCGTGCACCTGATCCGCAACAGCCTCGATTACGCGAGCTGGAAGGATCGCAAGGCCGTGGCCGCGGCGCTGCGCCCGATCTACACGGCCGCCACCGAGGCCGGCGCCGCAGGCGGCGCTGGAGGAGTTTGCCGCCGGCCCCTGGGGCAGCCAAGTACCCGACGATCGTGCAGTCCTGGCGTCGCGCCTGGGAGCACGTGATCCCGTTCTTCGCGTTTCCGCCGGAGGTGCGCCGCGTGATCTACACGACCAACGTGATCGAGAGCCTGCACATGCAGCTGCGCAAGATCATCAAGACGCGCGGCCACTTCCCGAGCGACGAGGCGGCCACCAAGCTGCTGTGGCTCGCCCTGCGCAACGTGATCGCCGACAAATGTAAGATCGGCCCGCGAGTGGAAGGCAGCGATGAATCAGTTCGCCGTCCTGTACGGCGATCGGTTCACGAGTCTCACGCGCGTGAAACCCGCCTCGCACACAGAATTTCTGACAGGCCCTGCGGCACAGGCGGCGTTCATCGTGCCGTCGTCACGCGCCTGCTACTTGCTACCGCGCACGCTCAAACTCCACTTCCGCCGCGACGGCTGCCACAACGCGCTCTTCGCCTACGAGCCCCGCTTCGGCGGGGCTTTTGTGAGCGCCGCCGCAATCCTTAACGGTGACTTAACACCCGAAAGCGGTCACTCGGCTGGAATAGTCTGACCGTCAACGTACGACCCTAGTAGGCCACTCAGGTTCGTCTGCCCACGACGTGATTCGACGTGGTCCAAGGGGAGCGATTGCATCCCCGTCGCTTTGCGAACAGCGGCGATTTATCCAGAACGCTACGTCACACGAGAATGCCGACTCCCAACGCACTCAGCGGTGATAGTCACCGCGCATGCAATGCAACAGCTCATGTCCGAGGTTCAAAGTTCCCTCGTCATCGACTTCGCGGGGTCGTTTTCGTTGGGCAGGTAAATCTCGCAGGTCCGCGCGCCGGTCTCACGATTCGTCTTCAGGATGGAGAAGCCGTGGCGGTAATCCTGGCCGAGGTCACGCCGGTCGACACGGGCGCCGGACTTACCCTGTAGCCATACGAGCTCGTCGGTGGATACGTACGTAACGATCACCCGCATGTCCTTCACGTCGATCGTCGGTTTGAGAAGCTCTCCACCTAGCGCCGCTGGCCTGGCGACTAGCGCCGTGGCGAGTAGCGAAACTTGGAGTGT
Organism: uncultured Gammaproteobacteria bacterium; assembly: GCA_963744305.1. Lineage (GTDB taxonomy): Bacteria > Pseudomonadota > Gammaproteobacteria > Steroidobacterales > Rariloculaceae > FEN-1219. Next base: position 2,571 of record CAVUTF010000037.1, on the reverse strand, counting down.
TCGCCGCATGCCCGAACCGGGGCGACACTACACCCGATGAAGCGGCGCCAAGGGAATGGGCGCGGCCAGGTATAGCTGCCGGAGCAACATCAATCAAGGCGTCCTGCGGAGGCTGGACCGCCTGGATACGTTGCGTGATGCATGAGGCCTCTCCTGCCACGCGGGCGTGCAAGACGAACCTCATGACGCTAATAGTTACGGCGGTGACAACTCGTTGGCGGGAAGTGAAATCGTGTTCCTCGAATCTGGATTAGAATGCAGCGACGCATTCATAGGGGTCTGCGGGATGCGTTAGATGAGTGACCCGATTCCACGTTCCGTCGTTTACGAGTTCGGCGTCTTTCGCCTGGAGCCGCAACATCGCTCTCTGACGAACCTTGACGGGCGTCGCGTCGAAGTTGCCGCGAAGGCTTTCGACGCTCTCCTGTATCTCGTCGAGCACGCCGGCACCGTCGTGACGCGAGACGAACTCGTCAAGATCCTTTGGCCACACACGATCGTCGAGGACAACAGCCTCAATAAGCTGATCGCGACCATCCGTCGGGCGCTCGGCGAGCAGCATTACATCGCGACGCTCCAGGGCCGCGGTTATCAGTTCGTGGCGGACGTTCGAATATTGCGCGCCGCGGAGCGCCTTGAGCGACACGCCGATAAAGATGACGATTTGGCCACCTTAGAGGGTGGCACCCAGACCTTGCGCTGGCGGTCTGCAATGGGACGGGCCGATTCTGCAGCGGGAGCACGGCGCCAGAAGGTCGGGCTCGCGATCGGCGGTGGTGTTGTCCTCGGCGCAGTCACGATGGGTCTCACGGTGTGGGCTCTACTTCGACCGGAGCCGCCGCACGTCGTTCGCTTGACGATGTCCCATCCGAGCGGCGAAACCGTGGCTGCCAACGAGATCGATGCGAACATCGCGATCTCGAACGACGGCCGGTTCGTCGCCTACGCGGCGGGAGACCTGATAGGAAGAGTTGTTTCCCGACTTTCGGCGATCTATGTCCGCCCGCTCGACGGGCTCAGCCCAACGTTGATATCGGCTGCAGGACGCTCGCCGTTTTTCTCGCCCGACGGCCAGTGGGTCGGATGGCTGTCACGGGGCGAGTTCCAGAGAGCCGCAGTGACGGGCGGGCCGCCGTTGCCGATCGGGAGCGGGAGCACGAGCGGGGGCGGTGGCAGCAGGGGCGATATCCGCGGAGCCGATTGGGGCCCGACGACACGATCGTATTTGCAAATGGCGCTTTGGTGCCGGGTCTCATGCGCATCGCGGTCGGCGGCGGCGAGCTCGAGGTTCTCACGACGCCCGACCGGGCTGCGGGCGAGATCGATCACTGGTTCCCTCGATTTCTTCCGGGCGGGCGTCACGTCCTTTTTACTATCGCGAAGGCTCAGATCGCGAGCTCGCAAATCGCTCTTCTCGATCTCGAAACCGGCGAATACGGCGTGCTGATTCCAGGCGGCAGCGACGCTCACTACGTGCCGTCGGGCCACATCGTATATGGCTCGGCGGGGAGCCTGCTCGCCGTGCCTTTCGATCTCGAGGAGCTTGAGGTCGGCGACTCGCCCGTGCCCGTCGTCGAGAGCGTGGTCATGAAGGCCAGCGGTGCTGCGAGCTTCGCCGTGGCCGACAACGGGACGCTCGTATATATCGCTGGCAGCGCCGAGAGCTCCCTCAAGCGCACGCTCGTATGGGTGAGCCGTGACGGAGCCGAGGAGCTCATCCCCGTGCCGCCGGGCAACTATCACTATGTCCAGCTTTCGCCCGACGGGCGACGCCTCGCCCTCGACAGCCGGGATCAGGAGAACACATTTGGGTCTGGGATCTCGAGGAATCAAACCACCTTCGGCGACTCACGTTGCACCGGGGATCGAGAGTCGCCCGGTTTGGTCGCCTGATGGCACGCGCATCGCGTTCACGCGCGACCAGGCGCAAATCTATTGGCAGCCCTGGGACGGTTCCGGCGTGCCAGCGCCGTGACACAAGATCCGATGCGGCGCCCTTCCTGACCGATATCTCCCGTGACGGGCGGTTCGCCTTCTTTCACGCCAACCAGCCGCTCGATGTCCTCATGGTCCCCATCGGCGCCGGAGCGAGCGCCGTCACTATCGTTCTCGGTGGACCGGACCTGGAAGCAAACGCGACCTTGTCTCCCGACGGCCGTTGGCTCGCGTACACGTCGAATGTGTCGGGCCAGAGCGAGGTCAATGTGGTCCCGTTTCCTGACGTGGAGGCCGGCAAATGGCAGATATCGAAGGACGGCGGGAGTAGGCCGCACTGGAGCCACAGCGGGAAAGAGCTCTTCTACTACTTCATCGATGGCACAAAGAGTGGGTTGATGGCTGTGGCGGTGCAAGCCGAGCCGAATTTTCGCCACGGCGTGCCGCAGCGGTTGTTTCAAGGCAGCTACCAGGCGCCGGGTCCCCACAGACTGGTCTACGACGTCGATATCGACGATCAGCGGTTCGTCATGATCAAGCAAGCCGCGGTCGATGACGCGGGCACGCAGCCGCAGATCGTCGTCGTGCAGAACTGGTTCGAGGAGCTCAAGCGTCTCGTGCCAACGCAGTGAATGT
>CAVUTF010000036.1:0-167657 GCA_963744305.1 uncultured Gammaproteobacteria bacterium | reverse complement strand
TGGCGTGTTTGTGCTCGAGGATCTCGATCTGCAGCCCTGGGGGCTTTCGTTCGGCGGACGCATCGAGACGCAGGAGCATACGCCGTCCACTGATCTTCCCGGGTTCGACGACACGGCGGGCAGCGCATCGTTCGCGGCGATCCGGACGTTCGCCGAAGACGGTTATGCGTTCGTCGTGAACGTCGGGATTTCCGAGCGCCTGCCGTCGCCGAGGAGCTGTACTCGGACGGCCCGCATCTTGCGACCGGCTCGATCCAGGTGGGCGATCCCAATCTCAAGAAGGAGACGGCCACTCACCTCGACATAGGTCTGCGCGGAGTCGGCCGGCCCGTCGAATGGAGCGTGACCGGCTTCGTCACCCAGTACGACGACTTCATCTTCCTGCAGGACACGGGCGTCGTTGATCCGGTCGACGACCTGCCGGTCTTCGCATACATACAGCAGGACGCCGACTTCGTCGGCATAGAAGCCGAAGTGCTCGCCCCGATCGCGAAGACGGAACGCGGCGAGTTCGACCTGCGCTTGTTCACCGATCTCGTCCGCGCGGAGCTCGCGAGCGGCGAGGACCTGCCGCGCATTCCGCCGCTGCGCTACGGCGCGCGCATTCAGTATCACACTGAGCGCCTCTTCGCGGGGCTCGAGGCGACTCGTTACGACGAGCAGGAGAACGTCGCGCCGTTCGAGACGCCGACCGCAGGCTACAACATGGTCAACGCGGATTTCCGCTGGCTCATCGAAACGTCTCGCGGCATGGAGCTCGATCTGTTTCTCAACGCCAGCAATCTCGGGGACCAAGAAGCGCGCAGGCACACGTCGTTCGTCAAGGACATCGCGCCGCTGCCCGGACGAAACTATGCGGTAGGGTGCGCAGCCGTTTCTTAGCACGTCGCGATGACGTGATGCCAGTGTCGCTCGGCCTTCTTGTGCGGCTCGAACCTTCCTTATACCGGAGTTCGCAAGCTCTTGCGCTCGCCGAACGATCGGAGCCTTGTCTTGTTCGCTCACGTCACCAACGCCCTAACACCGTTTCGTCGGCGGCATTATGTGGTGACGTTCATCACGGCGCGGTTACGAGACTGAGCAGTATCATTCCCCGCGTGAAGCGCCCGACCTAGAAACTGCGGACGAGGATCCATGAAAAACAAGAAGGGATGCGACGAGCGCTCTAACCACTCGGACGACGGGGAGCAAGCCCGTTCGATACCAAACGCACGACCGCGCTGCGGCGCTGCACTCGGCGACAATCCTGACAGTCGTTACCGTTGTCGATTGCATCAAGGGCACGACGGGGATCATCTTTTCCAGCTGGATTTCGTGACGCTGACGTGAGCAAACTCTGCCGTTCCGACGCTCGGCCTCGTGCCGGGGTTCTCTTTTCTGCGCGAATCGGCCCTATACAGCAGTAGAGCATCCCGACTACTAGATGGACGATGCGCCGCATGCTTGCGACGATTGCGGCGATGTTGCGTCGCGTATCTGTCAGTGACGACGACCTCGCGCTTGCCGCAGCCGGCTGTCGGGCGCTCGCCTTTCGGTATCGAGAGGACGCCAAAAAGCAAAAGAACCTGCTCGTCGAGACTTCGTTGGCGCGAGCAGAGCATGCAGAGCGGCTCGCGAACGACGGCCACGACACGCGGGCGATTCAGCAGTATTTAGGGCACAGGAACATGGCCACCGACGCGCTACACGGAACTCGCGAGCGATCGATTCAACGGCTTCTGGAAAGATTGATTCACTGCCAGCATTGGCGACACGCAAGCCGGGAATGAGACGTCGAGATGGACGCTGTCGTAGGCTTGAATCGTGGGCGTGATCTGGCTGTCCCTACGATCGCGCACCGGGTGCAGCTGCGCGAGCCGCGTGCCACCGCGCCCGAAGCTCAGTTAGTCGATCCAACTAGCGGAGGGGGCGCTGCCCAGCATTCTCGGGCGACCCAACGCCAAGCCCCGGTGGGTGCGCATGTTTCTTTCTGCGCGCTTGGGCCACGTACAGCGGTAGCGCGTCGCCGACATGCTTGCGAGGATTGCGGACGATGCCGCGCGGGACGCCGCGCCCAAGGGTTTGGGGCTCGCCGCCGCGGGCTGCCGGGCGCTCGCTTTTCGCTGGCGCCAGGATGCCCAGCAGACAACCGATCCGATCCTCAAGTCGAACGCATTGAAGGCCGCAGAGCACGCGACGCGGCTCGCGGAGCACTTCGAGCGGGAGCGCGCTTCGCCGCCGGGGGAGTCGTCGAAGTGACAAAAAGAAGAACCCGGGGATGCCGCGTTCGAGCGCCCCACCGGCCCTGACCACGACGCCGCAATACGATGAGCACCATCAACCCTGCCGCGATGAAGCTCGCGCCGTAAAGGGTGGCGAACAAACGCGTGTGCCGGCGGCCCGCGCACCCAAACGCTGCAAGCGTTGCTATGAACTCGCCGGCCGGTTCGTGTCGAGTATCCGACCGCGACGCTCGTGCATGGCATCGTAGCGGCTGGATCATGCACGCCTGGGCCGAGATCGGCGACAACGTGGTCTATGACGGCACGTGCAAGGGGTTCTTGGCGCACGCAGGCTACTACACGGTCATGCGCGCCGTCGCAGTTCGCCGGTTCACGTGCGAGGAATTGAGCAAGGGTCTGCCGAGCGGCGTATGGATGGCCTGTGCGGAGCTTGAGGCCGCAATCGCCCTACTTCGGGAAAACCTAGGATCTTCGGTTGACGACGAGTGAGGGGTCGACCCGAGGTCCTGGCCTCTACGGCCGCCGCGCGAGGCCGTTTCTTGGCGCATCGTCGTGGTCCGATAACAAGAAAGTCATCGAAATGCTGACCGACGATGGCACTCCGAGCCGCGGCGATGCTGGTCGACGAACAGTCGACAGCGTGCCTGCAACGGCGAGCCTGTGTGGGTAGTGACCGCCAACGGCTTTATCCGCCAAGCGATTTACCGGATTGAACCGCGTCCGCATTCACAAGAGTCGGGTGCTGTCACCGCGCTCGATGTGTACGCGCATTGGCGCCCCCTCATCGCTGAAGACCCTGTCCAGCGAGCAGCATGACAGGATTGGAAACCGCGCGATGCCAACACAAAAAGAATTTGATTGGCAAGCAGGTCTACGAGGAAGCAGTCGCAATGTACGAGGCTGCGAAGGCCGAGTTTGCGGCTCTCGAGACAATGAGTTAGAACACCCTCGCCCAGGGCAAAGCGCCGAGCGCTGAAGAACTCTCCGCCGAGGAAGCAGCGAGGGCTAAGCTGTTCGTCGCGCGTGTCCGGTTATCACGCCGTTACTAGGGCCAAGAGTTGCTCGAGGCCGTCCGCCGCATAGTCGAGCCGACAACGTAGGTCAGATGAAACTTCTCCCGACGACCTTGCCGCAGCCGGCTGCCGCGCGCTGGCCTTTCGGTATCGAGAGGACGCCGAGAAGCAAAAGTTGCGCGTCCGCCGAGCTGACTCTTGCTGTCGAATACGCTTTATCCGGCCGAACCTACGTCACACCTTTGATAACGAGGGGCAAGTCGCTCAGCGTGTTCCTACACGAAGCCGCCCCGCCTGCCGCGGAAAAGCTCTCAGCCCGGCAGCGCAAAGTGTTCCAGTTGCTCGCCGAGGGAAAGCTGATGAAGGAAGCAGCGGAGATTCTGCATCTCACCGCGCGCACCATCGCGTTTCAGAATACGCCATCATGGAACACCTGGGCATCAAGACTAGCGCCGAGCTTGTGCAGTACGCCGTCAAGACATGTCTGGTAACTCCCCGCAAGTAGTCGCGCGTCGCCGCGCAGAATCAGCGCTCCATCCTGTCAAAACTGACAGTGGATGTCGGTGTCAGTCGGGATCACCATGGCGTCGCCTCGTTTCAATCGATACGCAAGGGACACGGTGAATGGAGACGACATCCAAACCAAACATTTTGATTTTGTGGGCGATGACATGGGTGAGTTCAACATCAGCGCCTACAACCGCGGCATGATGGGCTACAAGATGCCGAACACTGACCGCATCGCGAGCGAGGGCGCGCTGTTCACGGACTGGTCCGGCCAACAGAGCTGCACCGCCGGCCGCGCGGCGTTCATCACGGGACAGTCGCCGATCCGCACGGGTCTCACGAAGGTAGGCCTGCCGGGTGCGCCCGAGGGAATGAAGGTCGAGGACCCGACGATCGCGGGCCTGCTCAAGAACCACAGTTACGTGACAGGCCAATTCGGCAAGAACCACCTCGGCGATCGCGACGAGATGCTGCCGACCAACCACGGCTTCGACGAATTCTTCGGCAACCTCTACCACTTGAACGCTGAAGAGGAGCCGGAGCATCCGGACTTTCCGAAGGCCGCCGACTTCCAGGACTTCAAGAAGAACTTCGGTCCGCGAGGCGTAATGCATAGCTTCGCCGGAGGCGACATCAAGGACACCGGGCCCTTCACCAAGAAGCGCATGGAGACCATCGACGAAGAGGTGAACGCCAAAGCCATCGACTTCATGCAGCGCCAGAAGCCGACAAACCGTTCTTCATGTGGTGGAACTCGACCAAGATGCACGTCTTCACGCACCTGAAGGAAGGTGTCGCCGGCAAGACGGGTCTCGGGATCTACGCCGACGGCATGGTGGAGCACGATCGCCAGGTCGGGGAGATGCTCGACAAGCTCAAGGAGCTTGGGCTACACGACAACACCATCGTGATGTACTCCACTGACAACAGTACAAGTATTCGCCTGGCCCGACGGCAGAACTACGATCTTCCGCGGCGAGAAGAACACGCCGTTCGAGGGCGTTACGCGTGCCCTGCGTGATGCGTTGGCCCAGCGTCATCAAACCCGGCACGGTCATCAACGATATCGGTGCGCACGAGGACATGTGCGCGACGATCCTCGCCGCTGCGGGCGAGCGATGTCTTGGACGAGCTACTCAAGGGGCACAAGGCGAACGGCCGCAACTACAAAGTGCACCTCGACAGCTACAACCTGATGCCGGCGCTCAAGGGCGAGGCCAAGTGGCCGCGCAGGGACTTCCATCTACTTGACCGACGACGGCAGCGTTGCCGCGCTCCGCTACGATAGCTGGACGAATCGATCCTAAAGAAACCGGCGCACGGCTTGCATGTCTATCAATCCGTTCGAAGAGTTGCGCGCGCCTATACTCACTAACTTGCGTATGGACCCATTCGAGCTTCCAAAGTTGGCATGGACTACGGCCGCTGGTTCATCGAGCACATGTACTTGTTCGCGCCGGCGGGCACTTTCGTAGGTCGATGGCTGCAGAGCTTCCGCGTGTTCCGCTGCGCCAGAAACCGGGCAGCTTCAATCTCGACCGCGTGATGGAAGCCGTAGCGGCACCGCACAGAGGGGGCAACTGAACGCCGTGCTCGGATCGACGCGCTGATTCCCTCAGCGAGCCGCGGTCGATCCTCAACAGCACCCCTCGGCAGTAGAACGATAAACTCTTTCTGCTACACCACCGGTTGCACGGAACGTGAAGGAAATAAAGTGCCAACGCACGAACGCCGGCGCGGCGCCGCGGCACTGCGATAGGAATTGGGAATGTTCGCGAAACCTTCGATAGCGGTCATCGATAACGATCCCAGCATGTTGCTTAACTTGGCGCGCTTGTTGGAGAGACACGGTTTCGATGTCCGGCAATATACGGATGCGGAGTCGTTGCTCGCCGAGATCACAGAGCTGTCGCCCGACTGCGTGCTTTCAGGCCTGTCAATGCCAGCGTTGAGTGGCCTCGACCTTCAGCGCTCGCTGGCCGATCTTGAGGTCGAGTTTCCGATCGTTTTTTCACGGACATCGATGACGTGAAGGTATCCGTGAGAGCCATGCGCGGCGGAGCCGTCGACTTTCTTACGAAACCTGTCGACCAACGGGACCTGCTCGATGCGATGGACAGGGCTGTAAGCAGCGGTCGCGCGGCACGCCTACTCTCGAGCGGAGAGTCGCCGCCATACGGGGACGCATAGCATGGCTACACTCAGCGGGAACGCGACGTCTTTGAGCACGTGCTCGCCGGCAAATTGAACAAGCAAATCGCTTCCGCGCTCGGCATCGCGGAAACGACAGTCAAGTGCCATCGGGCTCGCCTAATGCGCAAAATGGCGGTGCGCTCCGTCGCGATGCTGGCTCGCGTCGGGCAGCGCGTTCGGGATGCTGCCCGCCCAGTGTTATTCGGACAGACCAGCCGTAGTGCACGACGGGCAGGCCACCGCTTAGAAACAGTGACAAACGCTCGATGCGAATCCCGAAAGTGCGGTGCGAAGACGGCCGCAGCACAGAATCAAGTCGGAAATGTCTGAGACAACACATATGATCCCCGCGCCCGCAGCGATTCAAATCGCTCGGCGAATGCATGGCGCGCTTATCGCGCTGACCGCAATGATCGCGCTCGGCGGTTGCAAGTCGATCGGTCCGCACACGGTCGAAGCTGATCGCATCGACTACAGCACGGCCGTCACGGAGTCCTGGAAGCGCCAGGCGTTACTCAACATCGTCAAGTTACGCTACGCGGATCCCCCGATCTTCATCGATATCGGATCGATCGTCGCCGGATATTCGCTCGAGACGTCGGCGAGCATAGGGCTCGGGAATCGCGCGGTCCGCGATGGACCGCACGGATTCTGTTTCGCTCAGCGGAGCGGGCCGGTGCACCGATAGGCCCACGATTCCCTATGTTACCCCTAACGAGCAGCACCTTCATTAACAACATGATCACACCGATTCCGCCCACTTCGCTGTTCTTGGCGATCGGAGCCGGCTGGAATCGCCGAAACTATCATTCGACTGGGTGTCGGTGCGATGAACGGTATTGCGAACGAGCAGAGTTTCGGCGGCGTTTTCGTGCCGGCGGATCCGCGGTTTCTCTGGAATGGTGGGCGTCGATGGGAGCGCTTCAGGATTCCGGGGCAATGTCGATTCGCGTCGAGCGCGTCCCAAGCGGCGGCGGTACGACGCTGTTGGCGCTAAGCGATGAGAACAGGCTGCCCGCCGTTGCGGTCGCTGCGCGCGAGCTCCGCGAGTTGCTGCGACTCGAACCCGGTAGCTCAGAGTTTTCCTTGGTGGTCGGGCGCATCCCCTCGGGCGGGATCGAAATCGCGATTCAATCGCGCTCGCTTTGAACATCCTCCAGCTCATGGCGAGCCAAGCCGTGGTGCCTGCAGAGCACGTGCGCGAGGGTCGAGCGTCGCCCGCGGCGAACGCCCCGAGTTCCGTTAGCCTGCCGGGCTTCCACGTCTTCTCTCCTCGCACGAGAAGCCCGATGTGACCTATGTCGCGCTGCGCTATCGCGACGCGTGGTTCTATGTCGACGACACGGACCTTCGATCGAAGCGGGCCTTCGCCATCGTCAGTTGCTGTTCACTCTCGCTGATTCGTCGCCGGAACGGGCAGCACCCGTGATCACGATCCCGGCTCAATGACGGCGACGCCGCCAAATAGTCTTCCTTCGGGACCGGTCCGGTATCGACCACTAGACACCTAAAAGAGCATAGGGGCCGAGGCCCCAAAGCTCGATGGTTCGATTGGACAGTCTCCTGCTTTGGGTATCTAATCCATCGGCGCATCGGCCATCGAGTGCTTGGCCGAAATTGCCGCAAAATTCAGCAAACAAGGGGATATCTATGAAGAGAACATGGCTCTGGTGTCTGCTCGCTCTGCTGTCGCTAGGGAGCGCTTCATTGTCGCAGGCTCAACAGGCGAGCGGCGCGACCGAGAAAGCTATCTTGGCGCTGGAAGATCAGTGGTTGCAGTCACAGAAGACGAATAATCCCGACCTCGTCGCTCCGCTGCTGGCCGACAAGTTCGTAGAGACATCCGGTGTTGGAAAAGTCCTCAACAAGGCCGAGTTTTTGGCCCGTGAGAGAGCCACCAAGTATTCGAGTGTCGAGTATCCGGACATGAAGGTGACGGTATTTGGTGACACGGCCATCGCGACGGGCGACGTAAGGTTCAAGGCACCGATGAGTCAGGGCAAGCCTTTCGATGACCATTTCCGCTGGACGGATACATGGGTCAAGATGCCTGACGGAAAGTGGCAATGCGTTGCTACTCACTCGCTCGAACATAGAGAAGTAAACAATACGCAGCGCATTATCGAATTGGCCGGCGCTGACCGGCGACGGCCTTTGTCCTCGCGCAATGCGACGCGGGATACACAATCGCCGTGCGAGCGGGTACGTGGCGCACAGCCGAGCAATGCGAATCGTCGGTGGTGTCAACCAATGACTGTCGAGTGCGTCGACCCATACGAAACGCCACGGGATGCACAGCCGATCCCCGCCGCCGAAGTCGTGAGCCCAAAGGCTCAAATCCCTTGCCGGCCTGCGGCGCACGATTCTTGAATAGACCGGCCAATCATCAGCTCATCACGAAGCGAAAGCTGTGATACCAGCGTATACACTGGAAGGGAAGAAGCGCTGTAAGCCGCGCCGTTACTAGGGTGTTGGCGGAGAGGGTGGAACTCGAACTAGAGTGTATGTGGACCTTGCTCGAAACCGCTCCTGATAACGGAAATCTGCTTGTTCCGAAAGTCGATTCGGCGTCTGTGGGTGGACAGTCAGACTCGCAAAGTCCGCCAAGCGTGGCGTCGCCCCGCGGCAGTCAACGGTCAGGCGCAGATAACCCCGGACCACGGCGGAAGCCACGCGCACGCGATGCTGGTTGCGAGCGCCGCGCGAATGCGCCTTCGCGCCGCTCTATTTGTAGTTTGCGCTGCTCTTCTCGTTCTCCGTGCAGAAATACTCGAGGAGATCGTCGTCCGGAACGGCCGTCGTCTTGATCGTATACGTGATCGGCCGCGTGTACGCGCCCGGATCGTCGACCGTCACTTCGATGTCGAGATGTCCCGCATCGCGGCGGCGGAACCTTTCGATCAGGCGCAGCCGGTCGCTATGCGGGTGGCCCATTCCGTCGAGCCATGATTGATCGGTGAGGCCGACCGTCTCGACGACGAGCTCGTCGCCCTCCCATCGGCCGGTCGAGTAGCCCATCCACCGCGGCACAGCGTCCTCGACGGGTTTGCGGCCGTCGAGAAAGATCTGCCGGAACACGGTGCTCTCTTCGTAGAGGATCAGGATCAATCGCGGCGTCTGCACGATCTTGTACGGCAGCGGGATCGAGTTGATCCACGGCACGCCGGTCGGCTTGCAGTACGCCATCGGCGAAGCCGTCCCTTTCGCGTCGATCCGCTGCTGCAAAAGCTCGGCGGCCCACGGTTGGAGCGGCACCTCCTCGGGCTTCATGTCGGCCGTGATGTTGATCATGTAGCGCGGAAACGGGTGATCGCCTTCGACGGTCTGAACGTCCGGCGGCACTGGCTCGGCGTCAGGCATCCAGACGCCCGACAGGTCCGGTTTCCCGTGCGCTGCGTTCGGCGTCGGCGCCGCGAGGTCGGGCTCGCCCGCGGCAGTACGCGGAATCGAGTGGTCGGGCGTTTTCGTCCACTGCGCGGCGGCCGGGCCGGCCGCTACGAGCGCCATCAGGAGCGCGGTGATCGTGTGCATGCTCATGCTCACTCCTCCCTGCGCCCGCCGCTCGAGCCGCCAAGCAGCCGCTCTCCGGTCGCGGTCAGTGTGACGACGCGCGCGTTGCCGTTGTTGCTGCCGTTCTTCGCGTGGAAACCCTCCACCGTGACGACGTCGCCGTTCTTCATCGACGAGCGCGTCCAGCCGTTGCGCATCAGGAGATTCGGACTCGCCAGTTCCATGCCCCAGCTCGTCACGTTTCCGTCGCCATCCTCGACGTCGATGTAAAACCACGTATGCGGGTTCTGCCACTCCACCTTGGTAACGGTGCCGGTCACCTTGAGCGGCTTCTCGGCGTCGAACTCCGCGGAGAACGCGTGGTGTGCGTGAGTCGATGCCGCCGCAATGAGCAGTCCAAAACCCGCGACGAAACAGAGCAACGCTTTGCGTTTCATCTCAAGTCCTCCTTGTTGGCTCACTAAATGTTCAGCGTTCGTTAGAGCGATTGTTCGCCGCCGGCGTGCCGCTGTAGCGGCCCCGGGAAGGGGCAGCATCTTAGACGCCAATCGTTGGAACGACCGTATGAACGAGCGTGGAATTTGGGCGGCGAAACGGGGAAACTTCGACGGAAGCACTGAAATAGAGTTCGGCGGATCGTGGGACTTTCGATTCAGACCTTGGGCGAGCTCATGGTGCGGCGCGACGGGCAAGTCTTGCCGCTGCCGGCGTCGAAGAAGACGCGTGCGTTGCTCGCGTATCTCGCGCTGACTGCGAGACCGCACCGCCGCGACCGGCTCTGCGAAATGCTGTTCGAGCTGCCCGACGATCCGCGCGCGGCGCTGCGCTGGTCCCTGAACAAGCTGCGGCCGCTCGTCAACGACGGCGCGTGCGAGCGGCTGATCGCCGATCGCGAGCGCGTCGCGTTGCAGACGGCCGGCATCGAGATCGACATGCGCTCGCTCGAGGCGCGGGTCGAGGAGCAGACCGTCGACGCCGACGAATTGTCGGCGATTGCCGAGCGGCTCGAAGAGCCGCTGCTCGACGGGCTCGACCTGCCGAACCAGCAGCCGTTTCAGCGCTGGCTCGTCGGCGGAACGAGAGGAGCTCGCGAGGTTGAGAATCCGCGTGCTCGAGCGCTTGGCGCAGCATCCGGATCTGACCGCGAATCAAGCCTTGAAGTGGAGCAAGAATGCTCGAGGCCGATCCTTTCGAGCCGCGCGCCGCCACGCAGCTCGTCGCGCAATTGAAGCAAACGGGCCGCGACGCCGAGGCTGACGCGCTCGCGCGCGATTTGAGCGGGCGGTTCCGGAACGCGGGCATCGAGTGGCCCGAGGGGCGACGCGCTGTCACGAACCAGGAGCGCGCGCGCCCGCCCGCGAGCCCGCCCGTCCGGCAACTGCTGGCGCGCCAACGGATTCAGTTCTGCACCGCCGCCGACGGCGTGCGAATCGCGTATGCGTCGGTCGGCGCCGGGCCCGCCGCTGGTCAAGGCCGCGAACTGGCTCAGCCATCTCGAGCTCGACTGGGACGCGCCGATTTGGAGCCCGCTGTTTCGCGAGCTCGCGCGCGACCACCTGTTCGTGCGCTACGACGAGCGCGGCAACGGGCTGTCCGACTGGGATGTCGACGAGATCTCGTTCGACGTATTCGTGACCGATCTCGAAACCGTGATCGACGAGCTAAAGCTCGAGCGATTCGCGTTGCTCGGCATCTCGCAGGGCGGCGCGGTCTCGATCGAGTACGCGGTGCGGCATCCCTAAGCGCGTGTCGCACTTGATCTTGTTTGGCGCCTACCCTGCGGGCTGGCGGATCAACGCGACGCCGGAGATCACGAAGGAGCGCGAGGCCGTGATCGCGCTCACCGAGACGGGATGGGGCCAGGACAACCCGGCCTATCGGCAGATCTTCTCGTCGACTTTCATGCCGAGCGCGACGATCGAGGAGCTCAACTGGTTCAATGAGTTTCAGCGGCGCACGACGTCGCCGGAGAACGCGGCGCGGTTTCTATCGGCTTTCGGCGACATCGACGTACGGCATCAGCTTGCGAAGGTCACCGTGCCGACGCTCGTGATCCATTCGCTGGGCGACCGGCGCATGCCCGTCAGCATAGGCCGCGACATCGCCGCAGCCATTCCGAACGCCGAGTTTCTCGGCCTCGAGAGCGACGGCCATTTGCTGCTCGGACGGGAGCCTGCGTCGCAAGTGTTCGTGGACGCGGTCAGGAAATTTCTGGCGGAGCGCCCCCGAGCTAGAGCACACCCGTTTCCGCTCTCAGCGGCGACGGCTTGCTGACTCGGCCGCCGCCGCGATGCGCTGCTCGAGCGCGTTCAGCTCTTGCGCGGGCGCGACGAAGCTCTCCACCCAAAACTTCTCGTCGGTCGCCCCGTCAACGAGAATCGCCTCGACACGCAGCGCGCCGTTCTCGACGAGCAGGCGCGCGTGCAATAGCAAATTGGCTTGCAGCTTGCGCGCGATCTCGCTCGACGGCCGATCGCTGCCAGCGAAGCTTCGAGCGCTCTGGCTCGAGACGACGCTGAAGCTCCCACCGCTCACGAGCTTCGCGGTGACGCCCTCGGTGACGCGAGTGGCGAGGTCTTGCGCAGCCGAATCGCCCGCCGTCGTGACGAACGGCAGCACGGCGATGCGCGGTGGCGACGTCGGCACGGGCGAACCGCGCTCCGCGTTCCACGCCGCGAGCGCAGCGATCACGAGCGCGACTGCGGTCGTCGCCCCGAGCAATCGGAGCGGTAGCGGTCGGCGAGCGATCTTGGGCGCCGCCGTTTGCGCGGGTCGCTCGTCGAAAACCGGCGCGTAGCCGCCGCGCTGGATGCTAATGATCACGGGATCGGCCGCGCCCGCGCGTTGGTAGTATTCCTCGAGCTTCGTGCGCAAGCGGCCGGCCTCGACGCGAACGATCGAGTCGACGCGCGGGTCGTACTCGCCGTCGCGATCGAAGACTTCGACGCCGATGACGTATTCTTTGAGCCGCTCGCCTTCGCCCGCGAGCGTGCGCTCGACGACGAACCGCAGAAAGCGGGATAGGCGTGGACTGCCCGTGAACGTGCTGCTTGCAAGCACGCGATCAAGCTCGAGCCGAACGGCGTCGGGGGAGGGCGTCACGATGGTAGTGTCCCACATTCGACACCGCACTGAATCGGGATTGGCGAGCGACCGCCGCCGTTAGTAACCGTTACATTGCAGTCACTCACTGCCGCGACTCCATGGCGGCAGGCGACACTGCGCGCTCAACGAATTATTCGGAGTTTCCCAATGCGCAACGTCAGACTCAACCCCATCTGCGCCTTCGCCGTGCTCGTGCTGCTCTCCGCCACGGCGGACGCCGGTCCCCCGCTGATCTGTCATCCCTTGGAAACCGGAAGCGCGAAGCTCCTGCCTATGGGGCGCCGGGCGCGGTTGGAACACGCCCGATCGTTCCTACGACGTCGGCAGGTTGCCCGTGACACTCTCGAGCTCCTGTCGAGCGACGCGCCGCTGCTCGCGCGAATGGAGAACATGCGGCGCGCGACGATTTACGGCATGGAGCGGCCGAAGATCGCGGCGCAGTTGCTCGACGCCGTTGTCGGCCGCGTAACGAGCCAGGCCGCGCGGGGTCAGGAGGATGCGCTCGCATGGTTCGACGCTGGCTACCTCATCGAGACCTATCGCCAAGCTGCCATCGTCGGCCGCCATGACTTGCTTGCTTCGATCGACGCGCCGTCGACAGGGTATGCCGAGGTCAACGAGCTCGACGGGTACGCCATGCTGGGTAAGGTGCTGGAGCTCGCCGGTGCGAACGCCGACGTCGAGTTCGCGCGCTCGATGATGACGACTGATTTGTCCGCCGCTGCCGAGCACCGTCAGCAGGCGTCCGCGAATGCACCGATCGGCTCACCGCTCGCGCACAACCTCGAGGCATACCGCGACTGATCTATCGTCTGGCCGCGGCGCCGTGCGTCCGCGGCCGGCGTCTTATTGATGCACAACCTTGGTGCAAAATCCCTCCGCGGAGGGGCACGTCACCGCGCGCTGTCATCGAACGCCGTTCGCGACTCACTCGACGCCGATCACGAATGCGTGCCATTGCGACCACGCGCCGTCCCAGAGCTCGTAGCGCAAAGCGACCGCATCGTCGGTCACGAGCTGCACCTCCATGGTCTGCGCGTTGGCAAACCGCTCGAGCTGGTCCAGCGTCACCTGCGCGCGCTGGGCTGCGTAGATCGGCGCCGGCGCGTGGTGCGGCGAGCGTGCCGAAGTCTGGCTCCCACGGCGTGAGCGGCAACGCTATGGGTACACCGTCGACGATGATGAACAGCGCAACGCCCGATGCTCGGGGTCGCACCCGATCTTGCGCGATCGACCGTCGATGCGGAGCCTAGCCACAGATAATGCCGACGTTTTCCGCTGTCGTTCTCCTCCATCGGTGCGACATAGAGGTAGTCGCGTGCCGCGGCGGAAAATCGCGGCGCGGAGCGCGCCAGAGTGATCAGCGCGGGCGTGCTGCTCCACGTGACTCCCTTGTCGTCCAGAGCGGATTGCACCGGCGGCTCGCTCGCGCAACCGTAGATGGCGGCCAACAAGGTCGCGAGCAACATGCGTCTCATCGTGTTTGCCATGCTCAAAACTCCCACCAATAGCCGGCGTTTATGAAGTACTCGGAGCTGTCCTCCGTCCGGCGCGGTCAGCCCCATCGGGTCGAGAACGATGATCTCGCGCGTAGCGAGCGCAGCGCCGAGCTCGACCTCGAACTGATGGTGGCGCGGCCACCGATAACCCACTCGCAGCATGGGCGCGGCAACCCACTCGTCGGATGTCTCGCCCACCATCGAGCGCGACGACAACGCGAGGCGCGGATTCAGACGCAGCCGATGAGTCGTCGGCAAGCGCCAGTCGAAGAGCACTGTGTCGCTCGTCGCGCTGTGCGTGCTGCTGCGGCGGTACGAGAACATCGCCGTATCGCCGTCCTTGACGATGCTCGAGCCGACGAAGCTCGTGTAGAAGAACGTCTGCCGTCCGCGATCCGGCAGTGCGCTGACTCCGCCGGACTCGACGGTCGCATCGAAGTCGTAGAAGCCGATGTCGGCGTTCACCTGAAACCGATCAAACAGCGGCCACCCGACGCCGACGGCGGCGTTGCGCATTTGCGCCGTGCGGTCTCTCGCTAGCGTTCGAACTTGCTCCTCGGAGTAGGTCTCGAGCAGGTCGTCGACCGACGCCTCGGACCTGCCGATCAGCGCGTTGCGCGTCGTGAGGTAGGGGGCGGCACCGACGTTGAAGCGGCCGTTGAGCGTGAGCTTGTCCGTGGCGCGCCAATTCGCCACGACGAGCGCCGAGTTGAGCACGCCGTACGACAGATCGACGTCGATTGCGCCGACCATGCTCCAGTTCTCGCCGCGGTAGCGCGCCTCCGCGCCGCGTCGCTTGCCGATCGGCGATGCCGTCGACCTCCTGGGCGATCGCGAAGAAGCTGAAATCCCACTCGCGCACGAGCTCGATCGAGATCGGCGCTCACTCCGATGAATTGACGGTGCTTGTCCACCGCATGCCGCGGATACTCGACCGGGCGGCCGAGCGTCAAGTTCAACGCGATATCGGGCCGCCATTGGTAGCTCGCATGCGCGCCGTCGAAACGGCCGACGACGCCGCTCCCGTACCGCGATTGCCGGCCGACCCGGGCGGCCCAATCGCGGCGCTCGTCCGTGAGATTCACGTAGGCGTTCGTGATGATACAGCTGATCGTCTGGCTCGCCGGCTTCCGCTCTCGTCGCTCAGGTTGTAGTGGTATGCGCCGTTGACCCTGCTCATGATCTCGAAGCGCTCGCCGTGACGGCGCGTCGTGATATCGAGATTCGACGCGAGCTCGGAGGTCTCGGTCGACGGCAGACCTTCGAGTGGCTCGCGCACGTCGCGGCGCACGTACTGCGCGAGACCGCCGGAAAACTCCCACAGCGAAGGCTCTGGCGCCGCGCTAGCCGCGATTTCTTGGCGCGGCGTGTCCGCGCCCGCGAGACCTGCGAGGCGCTGGCGCACGCGCTGCGCATCGGCGTCCGCCGGAAATTCTGCGAGATACGCCTCGTATTCGAGCTTCGCTTGCGCGAGCTGTCCGTTGCGCTCGCGTGCGATACCGAGCCGCTCACGCACTTGTCGCCGCTCTGCCAGAGCGGGCTCCTCGAGCAGGCGCGAATAAATTTGAATGCTGCGGTCGTGATTGCCCGCAAGCATCGCATCGTTCGCCTCGGCGAGCAGCGCCTCGATGCGCTCGGCGGACAGTGCGGGTGCCGGTGCCGATGGCGCCCGCTTCGTCGGCGCGCGCCGCGGTTATGGCTCCGGCGGCGGCGCAACTCGCAAAGCCGTCGCGCGGTCCTGCTCCGCCACGTCGGCGAGCGCGACGAGCGCCTGCGGAAACGTCGACTCGAGCTCCGCGAGTCGAGCGCGCGCCTGCTGCTCCGTGTCGAAGAACCCGAGGCGCAGCTCCTGCCATTGCTTGCCGCCCACGTCGCGATCGCTCACGTAGAGGACGTCGCCGGGTTGGCGCTGACCTTCCGCGGCGGCTTGCCCCGCCGCGCTCGCGTCCGCTGCGAGCTGAATCGCAAACCGCTCGCCGCGCTCTTCCGGGCGCTGCACGAGCCGCAATGGCCGGCGCTCTTCCGTCTCGGCGGGCGGCGGCGGCGGTTGCTCCGCCGGCGCGACCTGCGTCGGCGGTTCCTCGGTGGCGCGGGGGCTCCGTCGGCGGCTCAGGCGCGGGAAGCGGCTGCGCGGCCGGGGGCGGCGGCGCGGCGATGATCGCCGGCACTGCAACAGGGGCTGGCGGGGCTTCCGCGGTGATCGCGGGCGCTGGAGCGGGCGCGGGCGGGGCCGCGGCCGTGATCTCGCGCGCGGCGCTCGGTTCTGGCGAAAGCACCATACTGATGACGTCGCGCGTGCGGCCTTGATTCGCGGTGACGACCGCCGCTCGCGTCAACCGCAGCACGAGCGTCGCGCTGCGGCCGTCGATCGTCTCGAACACGACGTCGCCGACGCCGGCCAGCGCTTTGCCCGGCGGATCGACGAGCTCGCTGCGCAAGCCTGCGCCGATCGTCGCACGACACGCGTCTTCCAGCTCGACGCGCACGCTGACCGTGACGGCGTCCGACCTGCTTGTGACCGAGATAGGCGACCGGGCACGAGAACACGACGTCGGCCGTCGCAGTCGGCGCCTTGCTTCACGAAGCGGACGTCCTCGATCGCGCGCTCCGCGGCGTGCAAGTCGCTCGCGACGAGCAACATCGGCGACGCGCAGAACGCGAACGCCGCGCGCGCGAGCCGTCGGGCGACATCCGCTGACGGCGCGCGCTTCGGTCAAGGTTATCGCCAAGCGGTCGTGTTGTGGCATGTGTCGCATTCCGCCGTGGTAGGGACGTGGCCGGGCTGCTGGCCCATCGCGATCGTGTTGTTGTGGCAGCCGGAGCAGACGCCGAGCACTTGGAAATGATCCACGCGCGCGACGGGTGAGAAGGCCATGACGCGGTGGCAGTCCTCGCAGACGTTCGTCGCCGGAATGTGGTCGACGGGCTTGCCCATGGCCATCACGCCGTTGTGGCAGCCGAAGCAGCCGGCCGTTATGCCGTCGTGGTCGAACGTCGCCGGCGACCAAGCGATGCTGCGGTGACAGTCGTCGCACTGCTCGCTTGCGAGTATGTGATTCGCGGGCTTGCCCGGCGCGTGACCGCCGTCGTGACAACTCGCGCAAGCGCCGAACACCTCGAGGTGATCGACGCGCGCGACCGGCACCCAGGAAATGGTCCTGTGGCACGACTCGCAGTATTCGCTCGCGGCGATGTGAGTGCGCCGGCTGCCAGGTCGCCTGCACGCGACTGCCCTGCGTGTGGCAGCCGGCGCACTGCATCGGCGTGCCCGCGAACTGGCCGTCGACGTGGCAGCTCTCGCACTCAGTGAATTGATGTGCGCCGTCCAGGTGGAACGCGGTCGTGAAGTGGTCGAACTCCGAGGACACGCTCGCCTGCGACCAAGCGATGGACGCGGGCCGCAGCAGCGCTACGAGGGCCGCGGCGAGCATCAGGCTTGCGGCAATCGGCAGTGACGAGCTCTTCTCATGGCTAGCGCCTCTGCGGCTCCGCGAACGTATCGGTCGTGTGGCAACTCCCGCAGTCGTCCCCGAAGCGGCCGCCGTGCGGATCGGTGCGGCGGTGACATGCGCCGCAGTTGTCGGCCGCCGCGGCGAGCCGTGCCACTGGCCCCTGATGACACGAGGCGCAACCGACCTTGCGAGTGCGCGCCCGTGAGCGGAAAGCCCGTCGCCGCGTGATCGAAGATCCAGGCCTGCCAGCCGCTCGGGTCATGACACGTCGCGCATTCCTGGCCGAAGCTGCCCGCCATGCGGGTCGTCGCTCGCGTGGCAGTCGACGCACGCGGCGCCCGCGTCGTGGAACGCCGCCGATGCGTGACAGGCGCTGCACTCGAGCGCGGCGTGCTTGCCGAGCAGCGGGAAAGCGATCAAGCCGTGGTCGAAGCGAATCGGCGCCAGCCAGGAGCGTTTCCGCGTGGCACGTTTCGCAGCGTCCCGATAGCTGGCCGTTGTGCGGGTCGGTGGTGCCATGGCAGGCCGCGCACTCGCGCGCGAGCGGCGCGTCGATGCTTTCCTGATGACAGACGGTGCATTGCAGATCGGCGTGTGCGCCCGCGAGCGCGAAGCCCGACACCGCGACGTGGTCGAATTTCGTCTGCTGCCATGCGGTCGACCGGTGACAATTGCCGCACGTTGCGCCGAGACGGCCTTCGTGCGGATCGTCGTTTCGATGACATCCGCCGCATGTTTTCGGCAGCGCCGCCGTCACGCTCGTCGCATGGCACGACTCGCATTCGAGACGCGCGTGGCTGCCGGTCAACGCGAAGCCCGTCTTGTCCCGCATGGTCGAAGCTCGTCACGGCCCATTCGGCGGACGTGTGGCAGCCCTCGCACTGCGCGCCGTTGCGGCCGCTGTGCACGTCTTTGCCGCTGTGACAGCCGACGCAAGTCGACGGCGCTCCGGCAAACGATTGGGTCTGATGGCAGGCCGTGCAGGCGGTGCCGCCGTGCGCGCCCGTCAGCACGAAGCCGGTGACGGCGTGATCGAATAGAGCGTTCCGCCCACGCGGTCGTCCGCGTGACACGTCCCGCAAGCTGCGCCGAGGGAGCCCTTGTGAGCGTCGTCGCTCGCGTGACAGCTGCCGCACTGTTGCGGCGCGTCGCGAAACGCGGCGCCCGCCGGCGTGGCAGTCGCCGCAGACGGCCGCGCGGTGCGCGCCGGTCAACGGAAAGTCCGTATGCATGTGCTTGAAGAGCGCGATGTCGAGGCCGACGATGTCCGCGTCGCGGCCCTCGTGCTCGGCGTGGCACGTGTAGCACGCGGCGTCGCCGACATCCGGATTGCGGCCGTGGAATCCCATGCTCGCAGCGACGTCGTCGCGAACGTCCCTGTGGCAGACGAAGCACAGATCGCTTTGACTCTGCTCGTCGGTGGTTTCATGGCAGCTTTCGCAGTCGTCCTCGATGTCCGCATGCGCTTCGATGACACGGCCCGGCATGATCAGGCTCTTGAGCGTGAACGCGAGAGCGAGCGAAGGAGCGATCACACAAAAGCACAGCGCGGCGAGATACAGTTTGTACGACGTCGGTTGCATCAGTAGTAATGAACGGCGAACACATGAATGGCGACGGACAGCAGCAGGATCACGAAGAACGGCCGATGCACCACGTGCCACAGCGCGAACAGGCGCTGATACGCCGTGAACTCGGCGACGCGTCGCACCTCGCGTAAGTGTCGCGCGACGTAGCCGCGCGTGATTTGCTCGAGGCGTCGACCGTTCTGCGCGAGCCGCGGCGAGTACAGAGCGATTCGACGAACAGGCCGCGACGCGTGAAACGCATGAGCCGCCAATACTGCAGACGCGTGATCACGCGCGAGGCGAAACGGCAACATGAAGCTCGCGAGCAAGCCCGACGGCGGCACGAGCACCGTGCGATCGAACTCGATCGAGCGACGCGTGAGCTCGGGCACGAACAACGCGACCTGCGCGGCCGCGGGCGCGGCGAGCTCCACGCGCGCGAGCAACTCTTTGAGATTGGCGCGACGCCCATAGAGTCCGTGATGAATCTTCGAATAGATGTAGCGGCCGACGAAGCCGCTGCCGGCAACTGCTAGTGCCGCGAACAACGCGACGCGGCTGTTGACTGCGCCAGCCGTGAAGTTGCAGTGGTATAGCGCGGCGAGAGGCCCAAGCGTGCCGAGAATCATGTGCGTGCGAAACCAGTTCTTGGTCGCGCCCAAGAAACGCCAGGAACCGTAATCGCTTGCGCAGCGGATAGACGAGCAGCAGCAGCATGCAGCTGAGCCCGACGATGCCGAGGAAGTAGCCGACTCCGTGGTCCGCGTCGAGCGAGCGGCCATCGCGGCCGAGCCAACCAACGAGCAACGCGAGCGCCGGCGGTGCTGAAACCCAAGTGCGCGCCGAACCGATCATAGATACGTCGCCAGAGAGCGCGATCGGGCGCGCCGAAATCTCGCGCCGCGCGCGTCGAACGCAATATCAGACGGAATTGCCGCCATGCTGTTGCCGCTTCACGTGTTTATGAGGCCGACGGTGAACGTCGCCCACTACTCCAACCCGATATGCGAGCGTGTCGATCGCGCAGCTTTGAAATGTCCCACTACTTCGACTGCGCGTCGATAGTGACGTGCTGACCTAAACTAACACGCGAGATTTGCCGTACAAGTTGTCGCCGAATAGGTGACAGCAAATCACGATTTTTTCCAAGTTATGTCGCAACTCACTTGTCCACGCATCTTCGTCGCCTAGACTCGATTGCACATTTTGATTATTCGACGACAGCTCCGTGCGCACTCACGAGAACGAAATCGTCGGCATCAAAGTGATCCAAAAGGAGTTTGCGGTGACGCGGCCGAGCCGCTGAAGCTTGCTCGCGCCGCTCGAGGGATCGGAGATCGACGGCGAACTTGTTCGATCGAGGCAAGGACTGCCGTCAGCGCAGCGGTTGCGAATATTCTGTTACACGCATCGGTGCCAGCGTCTACTCACGACGCTGCCGATCGCACCCTGCAGACTTCGTAACGCTCGTTTCGCAAACGCTCAATCGACATCCAGGGAAACAAGAGGTGCCAGCATGTGCCCAAGTGAGCGACTCGACCACGCTGCTCAAAGCAGCGCTCGCTTTGCTTTGTCGTAACCGCGATGGCCGTGAGCCACGCCGGTCCGCGAGAGCAAGCCAAACGCATTCACGATCGATTAGCCGGAGCCCCTCCGTCGAGCGCCGTGCTCGACTCGATGGCGGCGAAGAGTCGCCGGCGGCGATGCGCTCGGCGCAGCGCTCGACGCCACGGCGAATCCCGCGTTCTACAACACGACGGTGCGCGAGCTCGCCACGCCGTGGACGAATCGCGACCGTTCCGTGTATGCGGACTTGAACGATTCGACGGCGACCGTCATCGGCATGGTGCGCGACGACGTGCCGTTCGACCAGGTGCTGCACGGCGACATCGTGTACGTGGGCTCGACCGCCGCGACCAACGTTGCGTACTCGCAGGCGAACAACGACCACTATCTCGCGCTTGCAGCAGAACCGCGTCGACTTGAGCAACACGGCCAACCTCGTGAGGCAGACGCAATCGAGCTTGCCGGGCGCACCGTTCGGCGCTGCGGAGACAGCGGGCATCATGACGACGCGCGGCTTCGCGAGCGCGTTTCTGGTCGCCGGCACGAATCGCGCCGCCGTGCGGTTCACGACGCTGAACTCTCATGTGCATGGACATGGAAGATTTCCGCGACGTCACGGCCTGGCCCGATCGCATCCGGCAGGACGTGAGCCGCTCTCCGGGCGGCGACAGCAACTTGTTCTTGAACGACTGCTTGGGCTGCCACGCGGGACTCGACGGCCTCGCCGGCGCGTTCGCGTTCTACCACTTCGACGACACGGCGCAGCAGCTCGTGTACACGGCGAACTCCGTGCAGCCGAAGTTCTTGAAGGACTGCGGACACGTTTCCGTTCGGCTACCAGACGACCGGCGATTCGTGGATCAACTACTGGCGGACGGGGCCGAACGCGTTCGTCGGCTGGCGCGGCGCGGGCTCGGGCTCCGGCGCGAAGAGCCTCGGGATGGAGCTCGCGCAGACGCGGCAATTCTCCGAGTGCCAGGTGCGCAACGCATTCGAAAAGGTCTGCTATCGCAAGCCGAACGGCCCCGCCGATCTGCAAGCGGTGCAAACGATCGCGAATAGCTTCGAGGCGAGCAATCGCAACCTGAAGCGCGTGTTCGCCGAGACCGCCGTGTACTGCATGGGCCAGTGAGCGCGCAAGGAGAACAACCGTGAACGACCATACTGAGATACGAAGACTGAGCGGCGCGCAGCTTTCGCCTCGCGCGCTCGCATGCTTCGCGCATCCTGATCACCGCATCTAGCGATGAGCGGCTGCGTGCGCGACGAGGAGCCGCTGACCGCCAGACGACGGACACGCCGTCCGCCACTACGCCTCCAGGCTCGCCGCCTCCGGGCTCGACACCTCCGGGCTCGACGCCGCCGACCACGCCGCCGACCTACGCCGCCGCCGTCGACGCCGCCGCCCGATCAGACGCCGCCGCCGGTGGATCCGAATCCGCCGAGCACGACGCCGCCGACGACGGACGTCGCGGCGTTCCAGATCACGCTGTATCCGAAGCTGCGCGATCCGGCGAACTTCTGCGTCGGCTGCCACGGCGTCGCGCAAATACCGACGTTCGCCGTGGACGACGTGATGACCGCCTACAACGTCATCACGAGCCAGCAGAAAGTAGACCTGAACAATCCCGCGTTGTCGCGCGTGTATCTGCGGCCGAGCGTGGATCGCCACAACTGCGGAGCAACCGCGAGCTGCGACGCGCGTCGCGGCCGATCTTCTCGCGGCGATTCAGGCGTGGGCGCAGCAGCGGCCGGCGCCGCCTCCGACGACGACGCACGCTCAAGAGCAGCAAGACGAGCTTTGCGGCCGGGACCGCCGGGCGGCGGGCGCGCGCAAGCCGCGCAGATCGCGTTCTTCGATTTCGAGGAGGGCACGGGCACGACGACGGCAGACACGAGCGGCGTCGGTACCGCGATGACCTTGCAGCTCACGGGCACGGAGTGGGTCGAAGGCGGCCTGAAGAACGTTACCGGCAAGGCGCAAGCGAGCCTCGCGGACAGCCGCAAGCTGTTCGACATGATCATGCCGACCGGCGCCTTCTCGGTCGAAGCGTGGATCATTCCGGAAAACACGACGCAGATCGGGCCCGCGCGAATCGTGAGCTACTCGACGGGACCGGCACGGCGCAACTTCATGATCGGCCAGAACGCCGCCGTGTATCGAGTTCGCAACCGCAGCTCGGTGAGCAACGCCAACGGCGATCCGTTCCTCGCGGGAACCGCTCCGACGTGAAGACGGAGCTGCAGCACGTCGTGATGACGTTCGATCCCGCGGTGGGCCGCAAGATCTACGTCAACGGCCAGGTATCCGCGCAGGAGACCGCGCCGGCGACGCTCGCGTGGACGAACGATCAGATCCTTCGTGCTCGGCAACGAGGTCACGCAACGATCGGCTCTGGAAGGGCGTGTTCGAGATGGTCGCGATCCACAACAAGGCGCTCTCCGCGGCCGAGGTGCAGCAGAATTTCCAGGCCGGCACCGGCAACTTCGTGACCCTGCAGTTCGACGTATCGAGCATCCTCGGCAACCCGGCGCGCATCGACATGCTCGCGGCGCAGGTCGACGACGCGAGCTACGTGTTCGCGAAGCCGACGTTCGTGAGCGCGGCGACGGGGATCCGCGTGAAGAACATCCGCATCGCGGTCAACGACGCCGTGCCGGTCGCCGCGCAGGCGTTCCGCCGCGTCGATACGACCGTGATCGCCTCGGGCACGGAGCTCTCGCGGCTCGGCGCCGTGATTCCGGCCGCGCAAGGACCCGCCATGGATCAATTCCATCTCGAGTTCGAGGCGCTCGGCAGGCGCTTCGGCACGGCCGAGGCCGATCGCGCCGTCGGCGCCGCCGCCGCCGGCCGCGGATGTGCCGGAGTCCGCTGCTCGGCGTGCGCAGCTTCTCGAAGGTCAACGACACGATTCGCGGCGCTCACCGGCATCGCCGCGCACCACGGCTGCCGATCAACACGTTGTACGCCGAGGTTCGCGATTCGCTGCCGGCGACCGATGACATCTTGGCCTTCGGCTCCGCGCAGCAAGTCGCGATCCAACGGCTCGCGTCGGCGTACTGCGGACAGGTCGTCGCGGATGCCACGAGGTGCAGCAACTTCTTCGGCGCCTGCACGATCGCGGCCGCGCGGCAAGCACGCAGATCGTCGATCGCGTCTACGACAAGCTGTTCGGCGTGAACCTCGCGAACCAACCGGACCGCGCCGCCGTGACCACCGAGCTCGTCGACGTGATGAACGACTTGGGCTGCACGAACGGCTGCACGGGCGCAACCGCTACGACCGCCCTTCAGGCCACCTGCGCGGCGGCGCTATCGAGCGCCGCCGTGACGGTCAACTGATCCACAACGAGGTGAGCACCATGCGTAACTACAACGAACGGCGGCGCCAAGCAAAGGCACGCGAGCGAATTCGAGCAACGCGTGACGACGAGTGCCGCGTGAGCGGCCACGCGTCGGCCGACGAGCCGGCGCGAGTTCCTGGGCCGCGGCTTGATCTCGGGCGTCAGCACGGTGTTCCTGCCGAGCATCGCGACGATTCTCGCGCGCGAGGCCCACGCGCAGACGGGCTGCGTCATCGACAGCAGCCCGATGCTCGGCGCCGGCAAGATTCCGTTCCTCGCGTTCGACCAGGGCGGCGGCGCCAACATCGCGGGCTCCAACGTCATCGTCGGGAAAATGGGCGGCCAGGACGTGCTTCCTCGATGCCGCGGGCTACGCGAAGCTCGGGCCTCCCGGCGGCGATCATTCCGCAAACCGTCGGCGTCGACCGCTCTTTCGGCCTCGCGATGCACCCGAACAGCGCGCTGCTGCGCGGCATGCTGAGCAAGACGAGCCGCGGCCACGCGCGCGAACACCAACGGCGTCGTGATTCCCGCGCGCTCCGAGAACGACACGTCGAACAACCCGCACAACCCGACGTACGGAATCGCGCGCGCCGGCGCGAACGGCGAGTTCGTCGCGACGATCGGCACGGTGAACTCCGAATCCGGCGGCAACTCCGTCGCGCCGCCGTCGATGATCCAAGCGAGCCTGCGCCCGACCAAGGTCAGCACCCGCACCGAAGCGATGGGGCTCATCGGCGGCGGCGGCGGCGCGGCTTCCCGGACGGCCGCGTCGCGGCCGCGGCCGGTGCTGATCACTCAGCTCAAGCTCGGCAAGATCACCGAGCAGCAAGCGGCCGAGGATCTCGTGCAATGCGGCTTCGACAAAACCACGGCGTCGTTCAGCACGCTCGTTACGGCCGCGGACCTCGACCCGAACGCCGATCCGCTCCTGACCAGCATCTTCTCGGCCGCGGAGCTCGCGAGCGGCGACTTTCGGAAGGCCGCCGCGGCGATGAAGATCGTCGTCAACGGCTACGGCGGCGCCGGCACGATCGAGTACGGCGGGCGCGACTATCACCAGAACCCGCGGCCCGACACCGACCGCAAGGACTTCATCGTCGGCCAAGCGATCGGCGCTTCGCTCGAGTACGCGGCGCGGCTCGCGAAGCCGCTGATGATCTACGTTTTCTCCGACGGCTCCGTGTCGGCGAACGCCAACCTGCCGGAGGACGACGGCAACGGCGTCACGAAGTTTCGCTGGCAGTCGGACGACTCGCAGACGGCCGCGAGCTTCATTCTCGTGTACAGCCCGAACGGCCGGCCCGCGCTGCGCAACGGCGCGGCATCCCAGCAGCTCGGCTTTTTCCGGCGCGAACGGCAGTGTCGAAACGGCGTCGAGCCCGTTCGCCAACAGCGTGACGACGTTGGCCGAAATGGTCGTGCTCAACTATCTGGGCCTGCACGGTGAGGAAGCCATGTTCGGCCAGGTGCTCACAAATCCGGGCTTGGGCACGGGCGCGGCCGTCGCGCCGTACATCGCGTTCAACCGCATCGTGTGAGGAACGTTCGTCGTTCATGAAGGCGCGGAGCTACAGCGACCGGCCGGCAGAAAGCGGTCACGACGCGCTCGCAAGTCTCGCACCGCTCCTCGCATGCCCCGCATGCGAGGACGGCCGTGCGACCTTGAGCGTGCGTGTCGAGAGCCTCGTCTGCGGCGGGTGCAAGACGCGCTTTCCGATCTACAGGAACGGCAAAGCTGCCGTGCCGTGGCTCTTCAAGGATCCCGACGCGGTGCATCTCGAGTGGCGGGCGCGATTCAACGGCTTCCTGCACGCGAACGCGTCCGAGCAAGCGCGCCTCAAGGAGGCGTTGCAGGATCGGACCCTCGGCCGTCACGGGCGCGAGCGCATCGCTGCGCTGTTGGAAGCGCGGGAGGCGCAGCGCAAGCAGATCTTCGAGCTGCTCGCGCCGCTGAGCTTGAGCGCACGCGCGCACCGATCCGAATCTCGACCGCTCCGGATCGCTGCACAGCAAGCTGCCGAGGCAGCAAGGCTTGACGAGCTACTACAGCAACGTCTTTCGCGATTGGAGCTGGGACAACGGCGAGAACGACAAGCTCTTCGAGTGCGTCGGGTGCGTGCTGCAAAGTGAAACGCCGTTCGCACCCGGCAAGATGCTCACGCTGGGCGCGGGCGCCGGCCGACTGTCGTACGACCTGCACCGGCATTACCGTCCGGAAGCTTCCGTCGCGCTCGATATCAATCCGCTGCTCGTGTTTCTCGCGAGCCGCATGATCGGCGGCGCCCGCGTTGCGCTGCACGAGTTTCCGATCGCGCCGCTGAACAAAGCCTCGTTCGCGGTGCTGCGCGAATGCGCGGCGCCCGAGCCGCTCGCGGCGGAGCTTGCGCGCGGTTCGTTCTCGTTCGTGCTGGCGGACGCGCTGAGCCCGCCGTTCAAGCCCGCCGGCTTCGACACGGTCGTCACGCCGTGGCTCCTCGACATCGTGCCGCAGAACCCTGCCGAGTGCGTCCGTGCCGTGAACCGGCAGCTCAAGGTCGGCGGGATCTGGATCAACACGGGCTCGCTCGCGTTCTTCCATCGCAACGAAGCGTGGTGTCTCAGCGAGGAGGAGCTCCTCGAGCTCGTGGCCGCGAGCGGGTTCACGATCCTTGCGAGCGAGCGCCGACGCATTCCGTATTTGCAGTCCCCGGCGAGCGCGCACGGCCGCGTCGAGTCGGTGCTGAGCTTTAGCGCCAGAAAAACCGCCGAGGCAATCGGCGCGAAGACCGCTCAGCACCTGCCCGCGTGGTTTCTCGATGCCAACCGCTGCATACCGGACTTCGACGAGTTCGTGGTCGCCTCGGCTGATCACTTGTTGAAAGCCCAGATCCTCGCGGCCATCGACGGGCGCCGCACGGTCGAGGAGATTGCGCTGTTGGTTGCGAAGCGCTATGGCCTGCAGAAGAGCGAGGCGAAAGGAGCCGTCCAACGGATCTTGCTCGACCTCTACGAATCCAGCGTGGCGCGCAAAACCGATGCCGGGCACGCCTTAGAGTAGGGCTGAATCGGGCTGGGCCGGCATGGAGCTTGCAGGGTTGCCGGTGGCCAACACTCAAGGAGACGTGACATGGACCGTCAGCTCGTCGTTCTCGTCGCCGCCGCCGCGCTCGGAGTCCCGTCCGGGTTGCTCGCACAGGCGCCCACCGATCAGGCGCCGCCGTTCGAACAACCGCAGTCTTTGGAAGTGAGCGACGCAGACTTGCGAAAATTTGCCGCCATCACGGTGGAGCTGCAGGAGACGGCAAGTCGTTTCGAGTCGCAGCTGTTGCAGGTCAAGACCGAGGAAGAAGCACGCCAAGTGCAGGCACAGATGCAGCAGGAGAGCGTCGCCACCGTTGCGGAGCACGGCTGGACGCCCGAGCAATACGTGCTCGTCACTCAAGTGATCAGCGGCGATCCCGATCTCGCGGAAAGAGCGCGCGACCTGATCGATCGGCAGCCGTAGGCATACGACACGCGATCGCGGCTAGCTCGGCTTCAGGGCGACGATGAGGTGCCGCTCCGGGCAGTGAGGCGGAGCAGCCGCCCGCCGCGGCCATCCTCGAGCACCCAGATCGCACCGTCGGGTCCCTGCTCGACGGCGCGGATTCGCTCGCCCATCGCGAAGCGCTCGGCCTCGCGCGCTGACGTGCCGTCGAACTCGATGCGTACGAGCGATTGCGATGACAAGCCGCCGATGAATGCGTTGCCTCGCCACTGCGGAAACTCGGTCCCGTCATAGAACATCAAGCTCGAAGGCGAGATCACGGGATTCCAGAATACCGCGGGAGCGTTGAACTCCGGACGCGTCGGATGATCCGGAATGTTTCGACCGTCGTAGTGGTTGCCGTTGGAGACGATCGGATAGCCGTAGTTCGCGCCGCGCTCCACGAGGTTGAGCTCGTCTCCGCCGCTCGGACCCATCTCGACGTTCCATAGGCGTCCTTCTGCGTCGAAAGCGAGGCCGAGTGGATTGCGATGACCGAGCGACCAAATCTGCGCGGTCACGCCGCCGCGATCCGCAAACGGACTGTCAGAAGGCACCGAGCCATCGTCGTTGAGCCGCACGATCTTGCCCAAGTTCGCCTGCATGTCTTGCGCCGGATCGAATTTTTGCCGTTCGCCGGAGCTGATCCACAAGTGGCCGTCGGGGCCGAACGCGATCCGGTGTCCGTAGTGGCCGCGGCCGTCGACCTTCGGCACTTGCCGCCAAATCACGGCAAGCTCGGTGAGCTCACCGCCGTCGCCCGCGAGCACGAGCTTTGCTCGCGCCACCGCTGCGCCGGCGGTGCCGCGGTCGCCGCTTTCCGCGTAGCTCAAGTAGACGAGGCCGTTGTCCGTGAACTTCGGGTGCAGCACGACGTCGCCGAAGCCGCCCTGGCCGCCGTATTCGACTGCGGGGACGCCGCGGACGTCGCCGGTCTTGCCGCCGTTCGGCGCATACAGCTTCAGCGCGCCGCGCTTCTGCGCGACGAGCAACCGTCCATCGGGTAGGAAGCTCATCGACCACGGTTCGTCGAATCGCGCAATTTCGGTCGCAGTGAACGCCGAGTTCTGGGCGAGCGACGCGTCTTGCGCACCGCTGCACGCGGCGAGCGCGGCGGTGCAAGCAATGACTTGCGAACGGTTCAGCATAGTCATGTTTCTTCCGAAGCAGTCTCGCGAGGTCTGCCGGAGCTTTCAAGAGGGTCAGGCGCGCCGTAATCGGCGCGCTTTCTGTCGGCCAGGTCGGCGAGGATCCGCCCGTCATACCTGTGCATCACGAGCGCCGCGATGAAGGAGAGCAGCGCGCAGCCGATCATGTAGTACGCGGCGGTAGCCGGGATGCCGGTGTTGCGTGCGAGCAGCGTCGCCACGACCGGTGCCAGACCGCTGAAGAACGTGAAGCTCAAGTTGTAGCTCATCGCCACTCCGGAGAAGCGAATACGAGTCGGGAACAGGTCCGCGGCAATGGCGATCACGGTGCCGGCGCAAAACGACGCGGCCACTCCCGCCAGCGCGAACAGAGCGAGCAGGTCGGCGCTCCGATCCTGAGCGGCTTTGAAAAACGGCCACGCGAGCAGCATTAGAAGCGTGCTTCCTGTCAGCGCCAGTGCCTTGCGTGATACACGGTCGCTGAGCCAAGCCACGAGCAATAGGCCCACGGAAATGAGCGCCAGCGCGACGTTCTGCGCTTCGATCGCGGCCACCGCCGGATACCCCATCGTCTGCGGCAAGAACGCCGGCATCGCGAACAGCAGACCGTTGAAGCCTGCGGTCACCGCGAGAATCCCGACACCCACGACGACCGCCGTCGCATGAGTGCGCATGAGTTCGGCGAACGGGACGGCGGAAGCGCCGGCGACGGCACGGATCCGCGAGAACTCCCTGCTTTCCTCCAACCTCAACCGCAAGAAGAAACTGATGATGCCGAGGCCGCCGCCGACGAGGAACCCGATGCGCCAACCCCAACTGCCGATTTCCTCGACCGTCAGCGTCTCGTGCACGATCAGGTTCAGCAGTGCCGCGAGCGCGACGCCCGTATTCACGCAGAAGAAGATGATGCCGACCGAGAAGCCCGACCGGCGCGGCGCCGTTTCCACGACGTAGGAGATCGCGCCCGGCAGCTCGCCGCCGAGGCAGAAGCCCTGAATGATGCGCAAGGCGACGAGCAGGATCGAAGCCGTGATCCCCCAGTCGGCGTAGGTGGGCAGGAGGCCAATGCCCGCCGTCGCTGCGGACATCGTCAGGATCGTGATGATCAGAACTCGACGCCGGCCAATGCGATCACCGATGTGACTGAAGAAGATGCCGCCGAGCGGGCGCGCGAAATAGCCGACTGCGAACACGCTGAAAGACACGACCAACGACACGGTTGGATCGTCGTTCGGATAGAAGTTGCGGCCGATGTACTGCGCGAACTGGCTGTACACGACGAAGTCGTAGAATTCGAGCGCCCCGCCGAGACTTGCCAACAGAATTACGCGCCAGTCCGACCAGGACACGGCCGCCGCTTGCTTCACGGCCATTCAGACGTGCTCCGGCCCTCGCGATGCCCGCTATCGCGCGGCATTGAAAAGCGCTACTTGCGCCGCCTGCGCCGCGCTTTCTTCGCGGCAACCTTTGACTTCTTGCGTCGCGGCTTTGCCTTCTTCGCGGCGCGCGCTTTCGCGCCGCTCTTGCGCTTGCCGCCCGCCTTGGCTGCCGGCGCCGCGGGTTCCGGCGCGAGGCAGGCCTCGAGCTTGTTGCCGTCGAGGTCGCGGACGAACGCGCCGTAATAATCCGGGCCGTAGTCGGGTCGCGGACCGGCCGCGCCTTCGTCCGTGCCGCCAGCGGCGAGCGCCGCGCGATGGAAAGCCTGAATCGCGTCTTTGCTGCGCGCCTTGAAGCCGATGTGCACGCCGTTGCCAACGGCTGCGGGGCTCTGGTTGGCCGGCAATCCCACCCAGAATTCCGGCGTGTCGGCGCCGTAGGCCACCGCGTACGGGAGAATGTCCATCACCCGCCTGTAGCCGAGCGCGCCGAGCACGCTGTCGTAGAACCCGGTCGCCCGCGCGATTTCCGAGACACCTACCGAAACATGGTGCAGCATCGAGGGATCCTCATGTTCTTGTCCCGGCACAGCTTAGCGCATCGGCCGCGTCGCATGATGTCGATTTACGGGACCGCCGAACGACTATCAACGACGAGTCCGCGGTGTCGGGCCGCGGCGCAACCGTAAGAATAAGGAGGGCAGCGATATGCAAACAATGACCCGAACAACGCAGGGCTCGAGGGGTCTCACCATCGCGGGCTACGTCTTGAGCGGCCTTGTCGTGCTCTTCCTGGTCATGGACGCCGCCATGAAGCTGCTCGAGCTGCCCGTAGTTCTGCAGACGACGGCCGAGCTTGGCTATCCCACGGCGGACGTCCGCGCGATCGGGCTCTTGCTGTTGCTATGCACCGCGTTGTACGCATTTCCGCGCACGGCCGTGATCGGCGCGGTGCTGCTCACGGCCTACTTGGGCGGCGCCGTCGCGACTCACGTTCGCGTCGAGAGCCCGCTCTTCAGCCACGTGCTATTCGGCGTTTACCTGGGGGTGCTGCTCTGGGGCGGTCTCTATTTGCGTGACGCTCGCGTCCGCGAGCTTCTGCCGTTGCGCCGCTAAGACGATTGTGCCTCTGGTCAAGCGCAGCGCGGCCGAGGCATTCTCCTTGTCAGATGAGCGACCTCGACGCAAAAGCCGTCCGGGAAACCGTGGACGCGCTCTACCGCAGCGAGTCGCGGCGCGTGCTCGCGACGCTGATTCGGCTGCTTGCGCGACTTCGACCTCGCGGAGGAGGCGCTGCACGAGGCGTTTCGGGCGGCCGTCGAGCAGTGGCCGCGGGACGGTATTCCGGCCAATCCGCGGGCATGGCTGGTGTCCGCGGGGCGTTTCAAGGCCGTCGACCGGATGCGGCGCAGCGCACGGTTCGCGCCGCTTCCGGACGAGATCGCGGAGGCGCTTCCCGACGAAGCTCCGGGTGCCGCGGCGATGCTCGATGAGGAGCTCGAGGACGACCGCCTCCGGTTGGTATTCACGTGCTGCCATCCGGCCCTCCCGCCCGACGCGCAGGTCGCTCTGACCCTGCGCGAAGTGTGCGGGCTCACGACGGAGGAGATCGCGCGTGCGTTTCTCACGCCGGCGCCGACGTTGGCGCAGCGGATCGTGCGCGCGAAGAACAAAATCAAAGTTGCGCGCATTCCGTACGAGGTGCCGGAGCGCGACGCGCTCCCCGAGCGGCTCGACAGCGTGCTACGAGTGGTCTATCTCGTTTTCAACGAAGGCTACTCGGCCTCGTCGGGGCCGTCACTGACGCGCCACGATCTGTCGGCGGAGGCGATTCGGCTCGGCCGCCTCGTCGTCGAGCTCTTGCCCGAGCCGGAAGCGCTCGGACTGCTCGCGTTGATGCTGCTGCAGGAGTCGCGCCGCGCCGCGCGCACGACGACGAACGGCGAGCTCGTGCTGCTGGATGCGCAGGACCGCGCGTTGTGGGACCGGGAGATGATCGAGGAGGGGCTCGCGCTCGTCGCGCGCGCGCTCGAATCCCGCCGCTTCGGCCCGTATACGCTTCAGGCGGCACTTGCGGCGGTGCACGCGGAAGCGAAAGAAGCTGCCGCGACCAATTGGGCGCAGATCGTCGGGCTCTACGACGTGCTGCTGCGGATCGAGCCGTCGCCGGTCGTGGAGCTCAACCGTGCCGTGGCGGTCGCGATGCGCGATGGCCCGGCGGCCGGTCTCGCTCTCGTCGACGAGCTGCTCGGTCGCGGCGAGCTAAAGGATTACCACTTGGCGCACGCGGCGCGCGCCGATCTGTGCCGCCGGCTCGGTAAGACCGATGATGCGCGAGCGGCATACCTGCGTGCGCTCGAGCTCACGCAGGTCGAGCCGGAGCGCAGGTTCATACGCCGGCGCATGAGCGAGCTGGCCGGTTGAGAGTCTGAGCAAACCCAATTTGCGTTGCGGGAGAAACACATGAAATACGCCTGTCTCGTCTACTACCAGGAATCGGAGATCGCGAAGATGACGCAAAGTGCGTGGGACGCGCTGAACAACGAGTGCATGTCGTTCGGCGAATCGATCGTCGCGAGCGGGCAGCGCCTGGGCGGAGAAGCGCTCGAGCCGTCGCATACGGCGACTACGGTGCGAGTGAGAAACGGCAAGGTGTCGACCACGGACGGACCGTTCGCAGAGACGAAGGAGCAGCTCGCGGGTTTCTACTTGCTCGACGCGAAGGACCTGAACGAGGCGATTCAAGTTGCCTCGAGAATCCCGCCGGCCCGGCTCGGCACGATCGAGATCCGCCCGGTCCGCACGCTACTCACGAGCGGCAACTCCGGACCCTAAGCGGGGTCAGGCACGGGGTCAGGCACCGTGCCTGACCCCGTGTCTGTCGATTTCGGGCGGCCGTGCGCGACTAAGTGCGTACGGCATCGAGCCGATTCAGCACAACAGGAGAGCGACCCATGGCCACCAAGATTTTCGTCAATTTATCCGTCAAGAATCTCGCGAAGTCGATCAAGTTCTTCACGCAGCTCGGCTACACGTTCAATCAGCAGTTCACGGACGAAACCGCTACGTGCATGGTCGTCGCCGAGGATATCTACGTGATGCTGCTGACGGAAGCCAAGTTCCAAACGTTTACGCCGAAGAAGATTTGCGATGCGACGAAGAGCACCGAGGTGCTCGTGGCGCTATCCTGCGACAGCCGTGCCGCGGTCGACGACCTGGTCGGCAAGGCCGTCGCGGCCGGCGGCTCGCTCTACAACGATCCTCAGGACTACGGGTTCATGTATAGCCACGGGTTCCAGGACCCCGATGGCCACATTTGGGAAATTCTGTACATGGATCCGAGTCACGTTCAGCAAGCCTGACTTCGGACTCGCGCTGGCGTTCTGCTAGTCCCAGAGCTTCCAGAACATCCACCAGGGCGCTTCGTCCTCCGCGTCCTCTTCGGGCGCCGAGGTTGCCGCCGACGAGGATTCGGCGTCGCTGCGCACGGTTCGATCTTCGCATTCGGTCGTGCCGTGATAAGGCAAATCGGAGATCAGCACCGTGTCCGCGCCGGTGTAGGTGCCGACGAAGTAAGCGGGATCCTCGGCGACGTAGCTGCGCGCAAGGACGAGCCGCTCCGGCTCGAGCGAGAATCGTTCGACGACGTGCAACCCGCCGCTGTGCGGCACGCGGCCGTCGGCCAACAGGATCCCCGGCGCAAAACCGACCGTGTCGACGATCAGCACGTCGTTCTCCCACCGGCCAATTGAGTGACCCGCCACGCTCGGCGCGATACCGGCCGGATGCTCGGTGGCATTCGAGGTGAATGGTTCGGTCGATACCCATCGAGCCGTAGAGGAGCTTGATCTCGGTCGGTGTTTGCGTGATCCGATTGATGTCCGCTTCGAATGTCCAGTCGAACAGGATGTTGGTCGGCGCGCAGCGCAGGCGCGGATTGTCGCTCGAGGAGCCGTCGAATCCTTCGATCGCTTTCGCGCCGGCCTCCGTGAGCGGCAGCGCGCTCGGCCGTTGATTCCAGAACGCGTCGACGGGATTGGGGGCGAGCGAGATCGCCGTGCCGCGAGCGCCGGGGAACGCCTGCGCGCCCTCGGGCACGCCGCCGGGTTGGAACTCGTCGGCTACGCTGAGCGGCACGAGCGTGCCGCTCTGGCCGCGCGGGTCCGTCATCACCCGCTGCTCGGCGGCCCAGTCGCCGGCGATGTTCGGGTCGCCGTTCGCGAGCTGCGCGGGCCTGTCGACGGGCCGCGGCGCCGCCGGTTTTTCGCCCCGCTGTCCATAGCGGTCGATGCTGCTGCCGTCGGGGAAGATCGCCGTGCCGAGATAGCACGTGGTCGGATCGGCCCGATCGGGCGACCCCGTGACCGTGATCGGCGTGCCGCTCACGAACATCTCGGGCGACCAACCGGAGCGCCGCAGCACGGTGGAGCCGCGCATCTCGCAGCGCCACGGCGTCGTCGTTCCGTCCGCGGCGCTCACTTCGAAGTACAGCCACGAATGCGGGTTCACGAAGTCGACGCGTGTGATCGTGCCTTTCGAGCTCGAGGTCCTTGTTGAGATCGAAGTTGGCGATGCCGTGGTGCGCGTGGGCCGCGGGCAAGGCGCAGGCGGCGGCGGCCGCGACGAGCTTTGATTTCATAAGAGTCAGTCCTGTCAACGCTGCCGCGCCTCGAGCTCGATGATGACCTCGACCTCGTCGCCGACCCAACCGTTGTCTATCCCGTACGTCATGCCGAACTCGCTGCGCCGCAGCTGGCCGCGTGCGGATACGCCGAGCACGTGCGCCCGGTCGCCGATCGGATATTCGGCGCTCTTGTTCAATGTGGCCTGCAATGTCACTGGCCGCGTCGTGCCGAGCAGCGTCAAGTCGCCTTCGACCTCGAAGGTACGGTCGCCGGTCCGCCTCGCGCCGGACGCGACGAACGTGATCGCCGCGTGTCGTTCGGAGTCGAGGAAATCGCGGCCTTGCAGATGCTCGTCGCGCGCCTCGTGGTCGGTCGAGACGCTGGCCGCAGCCACGGTCACCTCGACCTCGCCGAGCTCGCCCGCCGTTTCGTCGAAGACGAATGAGCCTTGTGTGTTCTTGAAGCGGCCGAGAACCTTCGCGTAGCCGATGTGCGTGACGAGGAACGCGATCGTCGTGTGCTCCGGATCCAGAACGTAAGTGGCCGCGGCCGCTTGGGCGCGGCCGCTAGCGATGCATGCGAGGGCAACCACCAGCGCGACGGCCGCGAGGTGAGCGCGATCGAGCCAGCGATGATAAACGGAGCGCACCCGTCAAGCATACCGCAGGCTGCGGCACGACGAGCCGCCGGCGGCGCCTAGGGGTTCGGTGCGACGAGCGGCGCAGCGCGCGCCGCCGCAGAGCGCTGATATTCGCGCCACAGGATGATCGACCCCGCGGCGATCACGAGCGGCGCACCGATCCAAGTAGACAGCCGCGGCGCTTCCCCGAAGAAGAAATAGCCGTAGAGCACCGCCATCAACAAGTTGCCGTAGTCGAGCGGAGCGATCGTAGATGCCTCGGCGTAGCGGTATGAAGCCGTCATGAGCAGTTGACCGAGCACGCCGAGCAGTCCCGCAAGCCCAATGAACACCCATTGCCGCGGCGTCGGCATCGGCCAGCCCGCGACTGCGGTGAGGGCACCGCAGACCATTGCGGTGACGGAGAAATAGAACGTGATCGTGATCGCGTGCTCGCCGCCGCGGGCGCTCATGCCGCGCAGGAACATGATGGCGAGCGCCGAGAACACGGCCGCGCCGAGGGAGACCGCGACACCGATCGAGCTCGCGCCGAACGACAGGTGCGGACCGATCATGATCAGCACGCCGACGAAGCCGATCGCGAGCGCGAACCAACGATAGCGGTGGATTCGCTCGCCGAGGAAAATCATCGCGAGCAGCGTCAGGAACATCGGGGCCGTAAAGCTGATGGCGGTGAAATCCGCGAACGGGATCAAGGTGAGCGCGATGAACCAGCAGAACATGCTGACCGTTCCCGACAATGAGCGCAGCGCGTGCGACCGCCAGTTTTTCGTTTTTAGAAGATGCAAGCCTTCGACGCGCCAGGCGATGGCGGCGAGCACGACGATGGAAATTACGCCGCGCACGAAGATCGTTTCGCCGCTCGGGATGTCGCGGCCCAAATACTTGACGCACGCCGCCATGCTCGACAGCACCACGATCGACGCGACCTTCAAAAGGATGCCGAGGACGGGGCGGTGGTGTTCAGCGGGGTCAAGTGACGGCCCGGGGTCAGGCACCGATTTCGCCTGTGCCATGTGGTCTCGTGAAACTCTCAGTCGAAATCGGAGCCTGACCCCTACTGCGGCAACGCAAAGACCATGTATTGGCCGGGGCCGGGCTCTGCGAGGGTGAGCTGCTGGCTGAACAAGCCGCTGCCACCGACGGCGATCGCGATGTGCTGGCGGCCGTTGACCTGATAGACCGCGGGCACGCCCTCGGAGGCTGCGGGCAAATCGAACTTCCATAGTACGGCGCCGTTGTCGGCGTCGTAAGCGCGCAGCGCCCGATCGGAAGACGTAGCGACAAACACGAGCCCGCCGCCGGTCACCACCACGCCGCCGCGCGGCGCATGGCTGCCCGTGCCCGTGACGCCTTTTTCCTGTACTTGCTTGACCTCGCCGTTCGGGACTTGCCATAGGATCGTTCCCGCGTTCAGGTCGTAAGCCGTGAGCTGCGACCACGGCGGCCCGATCGCGGACAGACCATTGCTTTGGATCATGAAGTCGACCGGCGCCGTGTAAGGTACGAAATCCGGCCCGGCGTTCGGCGGCGGCAAAGGGGGCGGCCGCGTCGGGGCGCCGCCGGCGCCGGCCGCGCCTCCCGCGGCACCGCCTCCGGCTCCTTGCGTTGGGCCGCCCGTGCCAGGGGCGCCGGGCTCGCGCAGCAGCGCGGTCGTCGGCAGCTCCTTCGAGACGACAAACAGCCGGCCGTTCATCGGGTCCACGGCCGAGCTGCCCCAATTCGCCCCGCCGTTATGGCCCGGCATCATGATCGCGCCTTGCAGGCTCGGCGGCGTGTACAGGCCCTCGTTGCGATACGCGCGCAGAATCTCGCGCACCTTCGCCTGATCCTCGGCCGAGATGTACGGGTTGATGTCTTTTTCCGTGAACGACTGCCGCGCGAACGGCGGCGGGACGGTGGGGAACGGCTGCGTCGCCCAGCTCTTCTCGCCCGGCGTGTCGGATTGCGGCACGGGACGCTCCTCGATCGGCCACAGCGGTTGTCCCGTGATCCGGTTGAACACGAAGAGGAAGCCTTGCTTCGTCGGTTGCGCGACCGCGGGAATCGACAAGCCCTCGTGACGCACCGTCAAGAGCTTCGGTGCCGTCGGCAGATCGTAGTCCCACAGATCGTGATGGATCGTTTGGTAGTGCCACAACCGCTTGCCGGTGCGCGCGTCGAGCGCAACCAAGCTGTTCCCGAACAAGTTCTCGCCTTCGCGGTTGCCGCCATAGAAGTCGTAGCGCGCCGTTCCGGTCGGGATGTAGATGATCCCGAGCTCGGCGTCGACCGTGGACTCGCTCCAGTTGTGCACCCCGCCATACGCGCCTAGGCCTTTCTCGGGCCAGCTGTCCGCGCCGAACTCGTCGGCGCGCGGCACGGTATGGAAGATCCACGCGAGCGCGCCCGTGCGCACGTTGTACGCATGAATATCGGCGGGCGAGGAAGCATAGGACACGCCGCCCGCGGGCAGCGACATGATGATCAAGTCTTCGAAGATCCGGCCGGGATTATTGGTTTGCAGCGCGCGCACCGCGCTGATGTCGCCGTCCAGGCCGACGCGCAGATCCACGCGGCCGTTGTCGCCGAACGTCGTGATCGTTTCACCCGTGCCTGCATCGATCGCCGTGAGGTATCCCGCATTGATGTAGAAAAGCCGGCGATCCGTGCGGTCCTCGCTCGCCCAGTAGTTCATGCCGCGCGTGCCGACGAAGCCCTCGTTCTCATGCACCCAGATCTCGCGTCCCGTCGCCGCGTCGAGCGCGATGATCGATCGGTTTTTTGCGAGCACGTACATGACGCCCTCGACGACGATCGGGTTGAACAGGTAGCTCTCGCCGGTCGGATAGGTCCACGCGACCTCCAAACGGGCCACGTTGCTCTTGTTGATCTGAGCGAGAGATGAAAACTGCGAGGAGTCCGCGCCGCCGAGGTACTGATCCCAGGTCTCGAAGTTGAACGCCCCGTTACCGGCGGGCACGGTTTCTTGCTGTTCCGTGCAGGCGGAAAGCAGAACTGCGCCGGCGCACGC
Organism: uncultured Gammaproteobacteria bacterium; assembly: GCA_963744305.1. GTDB lineage: Bacteria > Pseudomonadota > Gammaproteobacteria > Steroidobacterales > Rariloculaceae > FEN-1219. Next base: position 129,368 of record CAVUTF010000036.1, on the reverse strand, counting down.
CGCAAGGATTCTCATGCAATTGCAGACCATCGAATGCCCTCCCCAAGGCGCCGCCCGCTCGCGAACGCTCGGTCCGAGCCGCCGGCCGCCGGGCATGATGCCACTGTTCTTACCTCGCGGCATCACCATGCCCTAGACTAGCGCTTGGGAGCCCGCCATGAGCATGAGATTTCTTTTGGCGCTGATTCCGGCGGCGTGCGCCGCTCAAACCGCGCGTGCGGCCGATCCGCCGCGCACGGCATGGGGCGATCCCGATCTGCAGGGCACTTATACGAGCGACAACTCGATCGGCGTGCCGTTCGAGCGCCCGCGCGAGCTCGGTACGCGCGCGGAGCTCGATGACGCGGAGTACGCCGCGCGCGTCAGCGCGAACGACGAGCAGGTTGCGAAGGATCTGAACGCGGCGCCCGAGAGCGAGTTCTCGGCGGACGACCCGGCCGCAATCAACGCGTCGCGCCATTGGCTCGAGCGCCCGGTCAAGCCCTCGCGCGCGACCTCGATGATCGTGGACCCGCCCGACGGCAGACTTCCGCAGCTCACGCCCGACGGCCAGCGCCGCTTGGACGCACGGCGCGCGGGCCGACGCGGGCTGCCCGCGTCGTACCGGGACTTTACCAACTATGACCGGTGCATCAGCCGCGGCGTCGCGGGCTCGATCCTGCCCGTCATCTACGGCAACGGCACGCAGGTCTTGCAGGCGCAGGGTGTCGTCGTGATCCGCAACGAGATGATCCACGAGGCACGCGTGATCCCGCTCGACGGCAGCCCGCGGCCGGACGCCTCGATCAAAATGTGGCTCGGTGCGTCGCGCGGACGCTTCGAGGGCGACACTCTCGTGATCGAGACGACGAACTTCACCGACCGCACCGGCATCGGGGGCAACGGCAACGGCGCCGTTCACAGCGAGGCGCTGCGCCTCGTCGAGCGGCTCACGCGCGTCGACGAGGATACGCTGCGTTACGAGCTCACCGTCGACGATCCGGCTACGTATACGAAGCCGTGGACCGTGCGCTTCGAATTGGACGAGAAGGCGGGCTACGAGATCTACGAGTACGCGTGCCACGAAGGCAACTACGGCCTCGCGAATATGTTGAGTGCGGCGCGCGCGGAGGACAGAGCCGCCGCGGAAGCGACTCCGCGGTAAGCTAGTCTCGCAAGAAAAAGCGGCGGGCCGATTGGCCCGCCGCAGATGGTCTAAGAAATGTCCGTCGAGTCTAAGAAAGTCGCTCTTAGAACCGAACGTCAAAGCCTAGGAAGTAGCGGCGACCCACTTGGTCGTAGTAACCACCGCCGCCGCTACCGAAGCCGTTGAGGGTACCTGTCGTGGGCAGCGTAGGCGCGAGTCGGATCGACGCAGCCCGGCGCGCCGTCACAGATTGCAGTGAGGTTAGTACCGATCGGATAGCCGGTCATGCTGCCTATTTCCGGCGGCTCTGTAGCGAGCAGGTTGGTGACGCCACCACGGAGCCTGACCCTTTCGGTGAGATCCCAGTTGAAGGACATGTCAAAGAGGCTATAGCTATCGGTCTCGATTTCCGTGGCCCTGGCGTCTCTGCCGTCGCCCACCGTGCTCGGGCTGTAGCTCAGGATCATGCCAGGCCCACCGGCAGCCACCTTGGCATTGTTCTCAATGATCGCCAGGAAGCTCGCATACTGCTGAGTGAATACGCCGGGCAGGTACCGCCAGCGCAGGCTCACACTCCAATCATTCCTGAAGTAGGTGAACGTGCTGAACAGGCGGTAGTCGTAGGCACCGCCGTTGGTACCCGATAGGTTCGGGCCCAAAGAGCCTTTCCATTCGGTTTCCACGTCGAAGGCGGTAGGCGACTGCTTGGTAGTGTAATAATCGAGCCAGGTCGCCTGAAGCTGAATGCCGACACCACCCTGCCGACTGCCCCTCGAGATCCGAGAACGGCAGCATCCAATTCAGCGCTATGTCCGCACCCGCCGTCTCGATCGTGGCCTGATTGTCGTACGAGATGGCCGTGGTCAGCGGTCCGCCGAGAGCCTGGTTTCTCGGCGTCAACTGACACTCCGGCGACGCGGCGCGGGCGGCTGCTTCGCCTGTGCTCCCGACGACCTGCGCGCCGTAGCAGCGGAAGTTGGCGTAGTCGACCGAGAACAGCATGATCGCGTCCTCGATTTCGACCTTGTAGTAGTCCAGAGACAACGACGTATTCGCTAGCCATGGGCTGTCGAACGGTGAGTTCATCACGAAGCCGAAGGTAATGGAGTCTGCCGTTTCCGACTTCAGGCTCGAGTTACCTCGCTGGTTCACCCAGTTGAAAGCTCCGCCACCCCCGGGTGCAGCATTGGCCACGTTGTAGAACTGGTTGGCCGCCGTCGGCGCCCATCATGGACTCGCAGATCAGCCTCGTGCTTTGGGCGCCTTGGGGAGTCTGTCCCGACGCCAACTGGGGCTGTGGCTCACCGGGGTCCAGAACCGGATCGGGCCCTGTGCCGCCCGCGCCGAAGGGTGACGTCGAACGCAATCCGCAAGGATCACCGAAGTTGTTGCCGCCGATCTGGAAGATCTCCTGCGTGATTCAGGAACAGCTCGCCGATGTTCGGCGCTCGCGTGGCGCGATTGAAACCGCCGCGGAACCGCACCCAGTCGTTGACCTCCCAGTTCAGCAGGAATTTGTAGGTGTCCTCCTTGTCCGTGTGCTCGTAATCGGACGTCCGAGCACCGAGCTCGAGCTCCAGCGCTTGGAAGGCTGTCTTGTCGGCAATCAGCGGAATCAGGAATTCCACATAGAGGTCGTCGACGGAGGTGTCGGCATCCATGTAGCCCGTCGGATAGACGCCGATGACCTGGTCGGTGAACGACACGGTCGATTGCAGGATATCCGGAACGAACTTCGCGCTGTTCTCGCGGCCCTGGTAGCCCGCGGCCATACGGACTTCACCGGCTGGCAGATTGAACAGAGGGCCCTGGAAGTTCAGCTCGATGATGTCCTGCACGTTCTGCGCACGCGTTTGCAGCGTGGCGTTGATCGCGTTGAAACAGTCTGTCCGAAAGCGGCGCATCGCCACGGAAGTAGGTGTCATAGAAGCCACTCGTGCAGGTGACGTCTGCCGCACCAAAGCCGGGGGATTGACCCGTGGAGTTACCTGAAATCGCGGCGTTACGTCCGTAGTCAGGCCGCCGAATCATGTCCCGGTAGCGCGACAGCGACAAATTGCCGGCAGCGTTGTTGTAGGTAGAGGACTGACCGTGGGATAGATAAAGCTCACCCGTCCACTCCTGCAGCATGTCGAACTCGATGCCGCCTTCCAACTGCCACACGGTATTGGTGTTGAGCGTGCTGCGAGGCGGCAGGCTGTGGTCCGGGTTCCAGCCCGGCATCCAATCCGCGAGCGTGTCATTCGCAGGCGTAAACGGACTGTCGAGGCGGCCCAACAGCAGGGCGGCCAACTCGACCGGAACCGGATGCTGGGCACCCGGTGCCCCCGTGGGAATGAAGCTCGGGTTCGCGTAGGCAGCCGGATTGGCTATCGCAGCAGCGACGACGCGCGGTGTCCTGGTAGTTCAGCGCCGGATTGATTGGGCTATCCGTGGTGGGGTTGAACTGTACCGTGCCCTCCCAGCCGAAGATCGCGTTCGTACCGAACAACACCGTTTCAGTCTCGCTTTCCGCCATCGTCGCGCGCGAGAAAAACCTGACCTTATCGGTGAAGTCGTATTTACCGGACGCAAAAAACGAATACCGTTCCTGAGGCGCGCTCACGAGCGCTCTGTCGAAATGCCATTTCAGACGGCTGATGACTGATTGATTGCCGGGAACCGACGCATCGAAGTTGTCATAGGGGTAAAAAGTCCAACCGGGCGCGGGGCCGGCGTACTCGGATAAGCCAGCCGCACTAAACTCGATTCCAAACGGATGTTGCATCGGCGTTGAAATTGAACGCCCGGAAGAAATTGCCCGAGATCGGGCTGAACACGTTCGTGCCGGCCGGCCGATCGGCGAAGACTCCGTTCACATTGGCCGGAGTCGGGCAGTTGAAGAGACAGTTATAGTGGCTAGTTCCCTGCAAGAAACCGAAGTAGCCCGCGGCGTTTGGGTCCAAGTACCGGTCGGTGAAAGCCTCTCGGTCGATCTCGAGGACGGGTTCGCGATTGTAGACCTCCACACCCATCGAGATGTTGCCGCGCCCCTCGTCGAAATTCGCGCCGAACACGGCACCGAGCCGACTCTCTTCGCCGCCCCCCTCCTCGGTGGTTCCGTACTGAGCGTCGATGTCGAATCCCTCGAAGTCGTCGCGCAGGATGAAGTTCGTTACACCGCCGACGGCGTCAGCACCGTACACCGCAGAAGCGCCGCCGGTAATCGTTTCGACGCGCTCGATCAGCGCCGACGGGATCGCGTTGATGTCAGTCACCATCAGCGAGTTGATCGGCACGAGACGTCGGCCGTCGACCAAGACCAGGCTTCGGTTAGGACCGAAGCCGCGCAGCGATATCGAAGCAATACCGACCGAGTTCACCGGTGTGATCTGCACGTCGCCTTGGCTGGTCGTCGGCGAAGCCGCCGGGTTGTAGTTCGGCAGTTGGTTTAGATAGGCTTCGAAGTTCAGGCCCATCTGGGATTCGAACTGCTCTGAATCAACCGTAACGATCGGGCTGTTCGACTCATAGTCGCGGCGCGTGATGCGCGAGCCGGTGACGAGGATCTCCTCGAGACTAGGCGCGGGCGCGCCGACCTCCTGGGCAGACGCCGGAGTCCCGGCTCCCAGCGCGAACGCCGATGCGAGGATCGCGCCGCTCCAAGCGCCCAGCGCCCTCGCGCCGACGCTGCGGCGGGGCAATGACGCACTTGCGAGCACTTCGGCGATGGCCAGAGACAATACCCGGCCGCGCGGGCAAACGCCCGCCTGGTTAGCTGCTTTCATGAATTCCTCCCCAAGGCACCTATCGATGCGCTGAGCTAGCTCGGCGCTCCGCAAAACCCTCGCCGGATGTCTCGAATCTGAAACCATCCGGCTGTTGCGAGGCTAGCACTACGAAACTATGCGCGCAACCGGGCGCTCGTAGAAACGGCGTTTTCGACGTTGCGGGCGAGCAACGCGCTGCGAAAATTCGGGCTCGCCGTTTGCATTCGAGCAGGAGTGCGAGCGCAGACCGCGAGTTCCGTGCGCCGTCCTTCATCGGTAGGCGCCGCGTCGTTGCACGCCTCCCGTTCTGTTGCTAGCCTTCGATCAGTGGCGATGACAGAGGAGCTGGAAAATGTATTCGGCTTTTCGTCTGTTCCGCGGTGCTCTGGCTCCTCGCCGGGTGCGCGTCCAACGTTCCGGAGCCCGCTCTCCAAGCGCGCAACGATCTCGCCGCCCAAGCGGCACCGGTGGCAGCTGCAGCGGCTCCGGTAGGCCCGCGCTGCCCGCCGGCGCGCCGCTGTCCTCGACGTCGAAGACTTCAAGAACCGTACCTTCTGCAAAAACGTCATGAAGCCCGGCACGCGGATCGTCGTCGGCAAGCAGTGCACCTCGGAGGACGACACGCGACAAGCTCGGGAGAGAACGATCGACCACCAAGCCGAGGCTTCGCTGCGTGAGCAAGACCAGATCACACGCGCGGCGCGCCAGCGCGACCTCGACTACCAGCGCCCGGTCCTGGTGAAATGATTCTCGTAGCGGCGTAGCAGTTTCCTTCACGACTCCGAGCGCCGCGTCGCGATGCGAGCTGGCTCCCCATGCTAGCAGCCCCTATCCAATCCGGCATTGCCAATCGCGTCAGACGATGCCCTGACAAGACTGCAAGAAGTTCTGATACCCTGGTACGATGCGCGCCAGCATTCTCTGTGCTTGTGCAATCACCTCGACGAGGCGCGACGTGTCCACAGTGAAGGAATGCCGGCGGCGCAGCTAGGCGTATCGCCGGGGCAAGCCCGCCGCCGCGACTACGCGGTCGCGCCGCTGCTCGCGCTGTTCACCGCGAGCGGCTGCGCGGCGCTGATTTACGAGGTCGTCTGGTTCCAGCAGCTCTCCTTGATCGTCGGCGCGTCGTCCGTGTCGCTCGGGTTTTTGCTCGCGGCGTTCATGGGCGGCATGTGCCTCGGGAGCCTGCTGGTTGCGCGCTTCTTGCCGCCACGCGTGCACCCGCTGCATGCGTATGCTCTGCTCGAGCTCGCACTGGCGATTTTCGGCGTCGGCCTCCTCTATCTCCTGCCGGCCATCGATGCGCTCTATGCGGCCGTCGGCGGCGGCGGATTGTCAGGGATGCTGATGCGAGCGGTCGTCGCGGCGCTCTGCCTCCTGCCGCCGACGATGTTGATGGGCGCGACGTTGCCGACGATCGCGCGTACGTTAACTCCGACGCCGCGTGGCGTTGCGTCCGTCGGATTCTGCTATGCCGCGAACATCGCGGGCGCGGTGATCGGCACGTTGCTCGCAGGTTTCTATTTGCTGCGCGTGCACGATGCACTCGTCGCGACGTTCGCGGCGGCCGCGCTCAACATTGCAGCCGGGTGCGCGAGCCTTGCGATCGCGCGCACGCGCGCTTTCGCGCTTGCGCCTGCCTCACGGCCTGAGACGCAAGCGGTTGAGCCGGTTGCTCGAGGGCATGCTTCCGCGCGAATCTACGCCGCGGTCGCGCTGTCCGGTGCCGCGGCGCTGTCGGCGGAGGTGGTCTGGACCCGGCATTTGTCGCTGCTGTTCGGCGCCACCGTCTACGCGTTCGCCGTGATCCTCGCCGTGTTTCTGCTCGGCCTCGCGCTCGGCAGCGCAACTGCAAGCGTTCTTGGGCTACGCGGCGAGCCGCGCCGCGCGCTCGCGGCTAGCCAATGGCTCGCCGGCTTGGGCGTGGCATGGGCCGCGTACTCCATCGCGCGGTTCTTGCCGTATTGGCCGCTCGACGTGACGTTGCCGTCGGCGCCGTGGGTGGCTTTGCAGATGGACACGCTGCGCGCGGCGTGGGCGATCTTGCCGCCGGCGGTCGCGTGGGGCGCGAGCCTGCCGCTCGCGCTCGCAGCGACGGCGACCATGAGTGCGTCGCGCGATCCCGCACGCGTCGTCGGCGGTCTCTACGCGGCGAACGCGGCCGGCGCAATCGCCGGGGCTCTGCTCACGAGTCTCGTGCTCGTGAGCACGATCGGAAGCACGGCCGTGCAGCAAGGGCTCGTTCTCGTCTGCGCGGGCGCCGGGATCCTCGTGCTCGCGCCGCTCGGCGGACGGCGGCGGCGCGCTGAGCTCGTCGCGAGCACGCTCGTGGTCGGCGCGGCACTCGTGCTCGCCGCGACCGTTCCCGCGCTGCCGCGCGAGCTCGTGGCGTACGGCAGGTTCCTCCCGACCCGCGGAGTCGGCGCCAACGTGCTGTACGCGGGCGAGGGCTTGACGACCTCGATCGCGATCTCGCAAGACGACGGCGCGCTCACGTATCACGGCGCCGGCAAAGCGCAGGCCTCGAGCCATGCGCAGGACATGCGCCTGCAGCGCATGCTCGGACATTTGGCGACGCTCGCGCCCGCGAACGGCAAGTCGTATCTCGTGATCGGCCTCGGCGCGGGCGTCACGGCCGGCGCGGTGGCGATCGATCCCGGAGCCGAGCGTGTGGTCGTCGCGGAGATCGAGCCGCTCGTGCCGCGGACCGTGCCGCCGTACTTCGCCGCGCAGAACTTCGGCGTCGCGGATAACCCGAAAGTGGAGATCGTCGTCGACGACGGCCGGCATTATCTACTCACGACCGACGAGACTTTCGACGCCATCACTTCCGATCCGCTCGATCCGTGGGTCAAGGGCGCGGCCGCGCTGTACACGCGCGAGTTCTGGCAGCTCGTGAGGTCGCGGTTGAACGACGGCGGCGTGGTCACGGTATTCGTGCAGCTCTACGAAACCACGGAAACCGCGGTGCGGAGCGAGATCGCGACGTTTTTCGACGTCTTTCCGAACGGCGCTGTGTTTGCGAACACGGTGCAAGGCATGGGCTACGACGCGGTATTGCTCGGGCGTGCGGGCGACGCGCCGATCGACGTAGACGCTCTGCACAGACGATTGCGTGACCCCGGCTACGAGCGCGTCAATCAGTCGCTGCGCGAGGTCGGCTTTGAATCTGCGATCGACTTGCTCGCGACCTACGCAGCCGGACTTTCCGATCTTCGGCCGTGGTTGCGCGACGCCGCGATCAACACCGATCGCAACTTGCGGCTGCAGTATCTCGCGGGCGAAGGGCTCAACGAGAATCGTGCCGACGCAATCCTCGGACACATCACGGCCGAGCGTCGTATTTCCCGAAACTCTGTTCGCCGGCTCGCCGGCGCTGTTGCTGCAGTTGCGCGAGAAGCTGCGCTCACAACGGCGGGAGCGGTAAAGGGGTCCGTTCGCTCCCCGTGGCCAACGGCGGCGGCGCCGTGCGGCACGGCGTCGGATTCCAGCCGTCGTCGTTCTCCTCGAGCTTGAAGTGCGTGCTCGTGTAGAACGGCTCGTTCAGATACTGCGGGTCCTCGATCACGGTGACGACGAGCAGCCAGGTATCGCCGTTCGGATGCTGCGGCAAGCGATGAAAGTACTCCGTGATCGTTGCCGTCTCGCTGTAGGGGACCCCGTTCTTGCGCAGGTATCCTTCGCGAAAGCCCGTGGTCGCGACGCGCAGCGAACCTCCTTCATTGATCGCCGCCGAGGGCGGCGGTCCGCCGCGCAGCCCGCGGCCGCCGCCGCCGGCCGCGATCGGTCCAGTGCTGTTGCCGATTTGCGCGCGGACGGGAGCATTGCCGCGGCCCGGCGGCCGCTGCCACGCGGCAGTCGAGCGGCCCTGCCAGGTTTGTTCGCCCGCGGGTTCCGCCGCCGCGTCGAAGCGCAGCAGCCGCGTCTGCGAGCCCGCATCGAAATCGATGCGCAAGGTCGCGTCGTCCTCCCAAGTGATGTGCATGCGGCCGGGCTGACGCATCAGGCCGCCGACGCCGAAGGCTTTGCACTGCAGGCCAGCGGCGGTGTCGCGCTCTAGATCCCAAGAGTCTGCGACCCGCCGCCCTTCGGCGTTGAGCGGCAGGCTTTCGTAGTCGCCCTTGCGCGGCGTCGCCATGCGATGCCGCCAATCCTCACTGACGACGGACACCCAATAGCCGGTGAGGTCGACCGGCGCGCTCCCGCGCGCCGACTCGGGCGCCGGCCCGCGTTGCGCGAACGCGTTGCCGGCAGCGGCGGCGACGATCAATACGATTGCAGGCGCCGTCGTGCGCATGTCATTCCTTCCGCAAGCTCCGGTACGCGGCCTCGATGAAAGCCTTACTGTCCCACGCCGTTCCTTCATTGCCGTAGCGCGAGTCGTAATCGAGCGCGGGCGAGGCCGCGAGCACCTGTTGGAGCGTCATGCCTTGCTCGATCATGTGGCGGATTCGATCGCGAATGATCAGCGCCGTGTCGCGATACTCGAGCACGTCGGCCTCGTCGCCGAGCCGGCCGTGTCCCGGGATCACGTACGTGCCGCCCTCCTGCAGGTACTTCGGCACTGTGATGTCGAGGATCGCGTTCAAGCCTGCGACGAACCCGTCGATGCCGCCGTCGAAGGTCGAGATCGATCACGGGATACTCGGTGGTCACGAACAGATCGCCCGACACTACGACGTCCGAGCCGCGAAAGTAGACGATGATGTCGCCGTCGGTGTGGGCGTTCGGCATGTGGCGAAGGAAAATCGCCTCGCCATTGAAGAAGAAATCGCGCTCCGATTCGAAGAACGTGGTGAGCGGCAGTTCCGTGACCGAACGTCCCGCCTCGGACATCCGCGCGAGCACACGCTCGTGCGCGATGATGGCGGCCGGATTGCCGTTGACGGTGATGCCGGCCTGCGAGATGGTTTCGTTGCCGCCGGTGTGGTCCGCGTGCGCGTGCGTATTGATCAGCCAGCGAATGGGCTTGTCCGGCGCGAGCCGGCGGATTGCCGCGAGCACCTCGGCGCGCGCCGCCGCCGCTCCGCTGTCGACGACGAGCACGCCGTCCTCGCCGGTCTGCACGGCGATGTTCGCCCCCGCGCCGACGAGCATGTAGACGTTGCCTTGGACGTGCATCGTCTCGATCGAAGGCGCCTGCGCCTGCGCTGCGGACGCCAGCGCTCCGAACGCGAGCGCGGCGAGACTCGCGCGTACAAGACCGGCGCCGTTCGGGGGAAGCGGGGCGAGGCGGATCATCTTGCGGCTCGATTCATGAGCGCTTCGAGCTTGGGCACGTATTCGGGATACAACGTCTCCGCGCCGCCGAATACGGCTTCGAACGGCAGGCCGAACTGCTTGGCCCAGTCCTCGATGAACGGATTCTCGCCGGGCAAATAGTGCGGCACCTCGTGCCGAGGCATCGGCACCTCGTTCGCGTACTCGCAGTTGTACAGCCAGTTCTGATTGCCGCGCTCCATGAGCACGAACTCTTCGCTGTTGACGTACGGCTCGGTCAGGTACACGGGATCGGTGATGATCATCACGTGCGACAACAGATTGCCGTGGCGAACGTAGTGCTCGACGAGTGTCGTAAGGTCGCTGCTCGGAATGCCGCTGCGGCGATAGAACTCCTTCTTTATATGCGTCGTGCTCACGGTCAGCACGTCGCCGTTCCACTCGCCCGTCGAGAAGCCCATGAACGTGTGGGGCGCGTACTCCGGAGGATGCGCCCGGCCGTCCATCCAGATCTTGCGCCACTGCATGTAGGTACCGATGTAGACGTTGTACGCGACGATCTCCTGGTTCGCGGGATTCTTCTCCTCCCAAATTCGAAACTGCAGCGGGCCGCGATAGATGTGCGCCACGTTGTAAGGTTGGCATTGGTGCTCGAGCACGTTGACGCGGGTGACGTCGAACGCCTCAGCGTAGCGCCGCGCGGAATCATTCAGCGGCACTCCGGTGAAGTCGCCTTGCACGTCGCCGGGGACGCGGTCGAGCTGGTCCTCGTGATAGCGCCCCGCCCATTCGCCGACGAGGCTGAGCTGCGCGAGCGCGGAGCCGCTCGCGAGCAGGAATACGGCAGAGGCGAGGGCGCGAACGCCCGAGTCGCGCAACATCGAAGGAAGCGTGATCAGTTGAAAGTCTCGCCGGGCCGGCGGCCCCAGTCGAAGCCGTCCGAGTTGCGGCGCAGATAGAGCATCCGCACGCGGAAGTCGCTGGGATCGCGACCGGGGTTGCCCGTGATGGTGACGACGTCGCCGACCTTCAGCGTTTGGCTCGTGACGCCCTGATTCGAGAGCTGCCCGGCGCCGCCCCACTCGACGGCCCAGCGCTGCAACTGCCCCTTGTCGTCGGGAGCCTCCACGTGCACGAATGAATGCGGATTCCGGAACATGAACTGCAGCAGCTTGCCCTCGATTTCGACGGTGCGGTCCTCGAAATACGTGGCCGTGAAGGAGTGGTGAGCGTGTGCGGCGGCAGCGGTGATCGCCGCCGCCACGACGGCCGGAACGAAGACTCTCCAATTCAACATGTTCTTTCTCCTGCCACGGCGAACCGGCCTCATCACGGGCCTTGCGCGCGCCGCGTTGGGGGCATGCCCCTCGCGAGCGTTACAGCTGCCGAATTCTACTACACGGCAACGATGCGACGTCGCGGGGCTAGCCCTCGGGTGGCGCCCGCGTGCCTCCCGGCAATGCAGCGAGGGTGCAGAGATCGGCGAACTGCGCGATGCGAGCGGCCGAGCCCGCTTCTGTCTCATCCACCTTGCCGTAGCCGTAGGTTGCCCAGATGAACGAGTAGCCGGCGGCGCGCGCGGCCTTGAGGTCTTGGTGCGAGTCGCCGACGAGCGCCGCCGCGGCCGGGGACACGCCGAACGTGGCCGCCGCGGATGTGAGTGGCAACGGGCTCGGTTTTTTCTCCGGTAGGCTGTCGCCACCGAGCACGAGATCGAAGCGGTCGCGGATGCCCGCCTGACGCAGAACGCCTTCCGAGAACTCGAGCCGCTTGTTCGTGATGCAGCAGAGCGTGAGTCCTCGTCGCCGTAGCGTGTCTAGCGTCTCCGCCGCATCCGGATAAAGCCGGCTGCGCTCGAACAGATTGTGCCGATAGCAGTCGAGGAACGCTGCTAGCACTATCCGCTGCCGCTCGCGCGCCAAAGCGGGGTCAGGCACCGTGCCTGACCCCAGCGCGCGAGCAATCAACGTCTCGAGGCCGTCGCCGATCCACAGCCGCGTTCGGCGTTCACCGGGCGGCGCAACGCCGACCGCCGCGAGCGCGCTGCCGAGGCAGTGCGCGATGTCGGGAGCGGAATCGACGAGCGTGCCGTCGAGATCGACGGCGAGCAGCTTGATCCCGGTTTGCGTCAAAACACGCGGACGGCGATCTCAGCCGGCGCGGCCAACAAATCCTCGAGCTCCTTGTCGAGCTTGAGCAAGGTCAACGATGCGCCGGCCATCTCGAGCGACGTGCAGTAGTTGCCGACGTAGTTGCGCGCGATCTTGAGCCCTGCGTCCTTCGCGCGCTGCGCCGCTCTGCGGTAGAGCACGTAGAGCTCGCTTGGCGGCGTTCCGCCCAAACCGTTGATCATGAGCGCCACGCGATCCCCCGACTTGAACGGCAAGTCGGTCGCGACGGCGTCGAAAATCTCATCCACGATCTTGTCCGCGCTCTTGAGCTTATCGCGGCGTCGGCCCGGCTCGCCGTGAATTCCAACGCCGACCTCCATCTCGTCGTCGCCGAGCTCGAAGATCGGCTTGCCCTTGGCCGGCGGCGTGCACGAGGTCAGAGCGACGCCCATGGTTCGCACCGAGGAGTTCACTTTTTTCGCGAGCGCGAGCAGCTCGTCCATGCTCGCGCCGCGCTCCGCAGCCGCGCCGAGCGCCTTGATCACGAAGAAGTTGCCGGCAACGCCGCGGCGCCCGATCGTGTAGGAGCTGTCCTTGACGGCGACGTCGTCATCGATGATGAAGGATTTCACGTCGATGCCTTCGGCCTCCGCCATCTCGATGGCCATGTCCCAGTTCATCCGGTCGCCTTGGTAGTTGTTGATCAAGACGAGCACGCCCTTCGGCGAGTTCATGAGCTTGATGCATTCGTAGCAGTACTCCATCGGCGGAGCCGCGAACACATTGCCCGGGGAGGCCGCGTCGAGCATGCCGGGCCCCACGGCCATGATGTGCGCCGGCTCGTGTCCCGAGCCCGACCCTTGCACGATCGAAACCTTATTCTTATCAGGGCGATCGGCTCGATAGATGATGTTGTACTTGGGCTCGTACTTGAGCTTGTCGGAGTTCGCGAGATAGACGCCTTCGAGCATCTCCGGAACGAATTTGGCCGGATCGTTGACGAATTTTTTCATACGTAAGTCCCCCGTTGATGGTTGGTGGCCTGGGGTCAGGCTCCGATTTCGGCCACGTGCTCGATGCTTCAGCAACCGTGAGCGAAATCGGTGCCTGACCCCGTTTTAGTTGTAGGTCTTCGGCGGCGTCCCTTTCACGCCGAATTGCGCGCAGAGATCGTTCATCATCGTCGCGATCGCGACGATACCGGGATCGGGCGTGCCACGGCTCCGATCGCCAGTGAATTGCTGCCGGCCGCGTTTTGCGACCCAATCCTTGGTGCGCTCGATCGAGTCGGTCGCGACTTGCGTCGCCACTTTCAGCACCTCGCGCGCATCCGCCTCGGGGTTACCCGCACTCTCACGCACGATGTCGCGAATCGGAATCAGCGCGTCGAGCAGGGTCTTGTCGCCGAGCTGTGCGCCGCCGCGTTTCTGGATCCCCTCGATGCTCGCTGAGAGCATCCTGTCGAGATCATCGAGCGTGATTGACGTGCGTTCCTTGCAGAGTGCGCCCGCGCGCATGAACCCCGTCCCCCATATCGGGCCCGAGCAGCCGCCGACGTTGCGCGTGATGATCATGCTGATCTTGAGGAGAAAATTGCCGATCGAGCTTCGATCGAGCTCGGTCCATTCCGTTTCGACGACGCGGAAGCCCGACGCGAGCGAGACTCCGAAGTCGGCGTCGCCGGCGTACGAATCGAGGTGCGAGAAGTATTGCTCATTCTTGAGAGCGGTAGCGGCGATGCTCTTGACCGCCGCTTCGACGTCCGCCAGGGTGATTTCCTTCATCGTCGTTCTCCGGAAGTGCGGCGGACGAACCTCACGCCGCGCGCTGTGCCGCCGCCTGCAAGTCGCGTAACGTCACGCGCACGTTCGGCGCATCACCGAGCTCGGGCACGACCTGCGAGGCCTCGCTAAAGTCTTCATCTTTCGTGTACGTGCTCGTCGTGATCAAGCACGGCATACCGGCGCCGACGGCGGCCAGCAACCCGTTGCGGCTGTCCTCGATCACGACGCAGTCGCGGGCGTCGAGACCTAGCTTGCGCTTCGCGAGGTCGTAGATCTCGGGATCCGGCTTCTTCTTCTTGACGACATCGCCGGCGAGCACGATCTCGAAGCCGCTTTTGCGTTTCGCGCCCATGAGATCGAGCACGCCGTCGACGGACTTCGGGTCCGACGTCGTGCAGACGCCGAGCCTGATGCCCGCCGCCCGCGCTTCGTCGACGAGCCGGGTCACGCCCGGGCGCAGCGGCAGGCTGCCGCTCTTCACGAGCTCAGTGAAGAGCGCGGTCTTTTTCTTGTGCAGATCCGCGATCAGCGTCTCGGCCGTTTGACCGGGCGGCCAACCCGCTTCGTTGAAATAGTGGGTCATGCGCTCTTTGCCGCCGGCGATTCTCAAGAGCTCTCCGTAGAGGTCGACCCCCCAGTCAGCGGCTATGCCTGCCTCTGCGAACGCTCGGTTGAACGCGACGCGATGGCCGTCGCGTTCGGTGTCGACGAGCACACCGTCGCAATCGAAGATCAGGGCTTTCATGACGACCGGCGCGTCAGGCCACCTTCGACAGCAGCTCGCTGCCGCGATTCGCGCCACCGAACTGCGTGATCTTTTCCTTGAATAGCTGCTTCAGCGCTTCGTATTGCGCCGTGAGCACGTGCAGCGGCTCGTACTTGTTGTGCGCCTTGTGATAGTCGATGAAGCTGTCGATGAACACGTGCTTCAAGTTGGTCGAGATGTTGATCTTCGCGCAGCCGAGCTTGATGCACCGCTGGATGATCTCGTCCGACAGGCCGGTGCCGCCGTGCAGCGCCATCGGCGTGTTCGTGCGGCGGTTGATCTCGCCTATCAGATCGAACGCGACGTTCGGCTCGCCCTTGTAGTAGCCGTGCGCGGTGCCGATCGCAGCGGCAAAAGCGGCGAGATCCAGCTCGCGGCAGAATTTCTCGGCCTCGTTCGGATCGGTGAGATGGTTCGCCTCGACGACCATGTCATCCTCGACGCCGTGAATCTCACCGATCTCCGCCTCGACGCCGACGTTCGCGGCCGAAGCAAGCTCCACTACCTTGCGTGACGCCTCGAGATTGGTCTCGAACGGTTTATCGGACCAATCGATCATGACGGACGTCCAGCCCATCTCGACGCACTTCTTGATCATGTCGAGATCCTTGCCGTGGTCGAGGTGCAGGACCACCGGCACGGGCGAGTCGTCGGCGATCTCCCTCATCCAGCCGATCAACGCTTTATGCCCGTAGTACTTGATGGTCTTCGCGGAGCTCTGAATGATGACTGGAGCGTTGACCTCCTCGGCGGCCTTGACCATCGCCTTCATCGAGGCGTAGTCCACGGGGTTGAACGCCGCGACCGCGTAGCCCTTGGCCTTGGCTTCACGCAATACGGGTTTCAGATTGACGAGCGGCATGTTCGAGCTCCTTCCTTACGACGGCGCGCTCCGCTGAGCGACATTATTAATATACGTGACAGGCGGGGGCCTGTCCCGTTCCGGCGGCGGAAGCTATGGCCGTCGATCCGACATAATCGCGAAAATGAGAAAGCCGGCCAGAGAGTCCTCCGGCTCGGCCGATTGGCGAATCCTCAGCGAGCTCTCGCCGCGGGCGAACGGCGCCGTCCGCTGCCGCTGCGACGGCCGCGCGCGTGCGTGTCGCGGCCGCTGCCATGGCGACGCTCCGTCTTCGTGACGTTGGTCCCGCCGTTGCGGCTCGCGGCCATCGCCTGACGACTGCTGCGCGGGCCGAGGGTGATAGCCGGTCACGGCCTGCTGCGTGATCCGGTAGCCGAGCAGGCGCTCGATGACCGTGAGCAACGGTCGCTCGTCCGAGCTCACGAGCGACACCGCGACGCCTTCGCGTCCAGCGCGCCCGGTGCGGCCGATCCTGTGCACGTAGTACTCGGGCACGTCGGGCAGCTCGTAGTTCACGACGTGCGGCAGCTGATCGATGTCGAGGCCGCGCGACGCGATATCGGTCGCGACGAGCACGCGCGCCTTTCCCTGCTTGAAGTCGGCGAGCGCCTTCGTGCGCGCGCCTTGGCCCTTGTTGCCATGGATCGCCGCCGTCGACCAGCCATCCTGCTCGAGTTGCTTCGCGAGGCGATTCGCGCCGTGCTTGGTGCGCGTGAATACGAGCACCTGACGCCAATCGCCGCACGAATCAACCACGACAGAAGATCGCGTTTCTGGGTCTTCTCCGCGAAATGCACGACCTGCTCGATGCGATCGGCCGTCGCATTGCGGCGGGCGACCTCGATGCGCAAAGGT
Organism: uncultured Gammaproteobacteria bacterium; assembly: GCA_963744305.1. Classification (GTDB taxonomy): domain Bacteria; phylum Pseudomonadota; class Gammaproteobacteria; order Steroidobacterales; family Rariloculaceae; genus FEN-1219. The sequence goes on along the minus strand of CAVUTF010000036.1, from coordinate 112,895 downwards.
GCGGTCAGGAGCTTGTCGGCGAGCTTGCGTATGTCGTCCGGAAAGGTTGCCGAAAACAGCAAGTTCTGGCGCTTCGCCGGCAGCAGCGCGAGCACGCGCCGGATGTCGGGTAAGAAGCCCATGTCGAGCATTCGGTCGGCTTCGTCGAGCACGAGAATCTCGACGCGGCCGAGATCGACGTTGCCCTGGGCCGCGTGATCGAGCAGCCGGCCGGGTGTGGCGATCAGAATATCGACGCCGCGCTTGAGCTCCGCTATTTGCGGGTGAATCCCGACGCCGCCGAAAACGACGGCGGAGCGCAAGCTACGTACTTGCCGTAGCCCCGCACGCTTGCGCCAACTTGCGCCGCGAGCTCGCGAGTGGGCGTGAGAATCAATGCGCGCACGTGCCGGCCGCGCGGGCGGCGCCGGCGCCTCGCTGAGGCGCTGCAGCAATGGCAACGTGAAGCCTGCCGTCTTGCCGGTGCCGGTTTGGGCGCCGGCCATGACGTCGCGCGCCTGCAGCACGACCGGAATCACTTGCGTCTGGATAGGTGTTGGCTGCGTGTAGCCCTGTTCGGCCACGCCGCGCAGCAACGCGGCCGAGAGGCCGAGCGAATCGAATGACATGGTGGAATCTGCTCCGCGATCCCCCCGTCCGGACTGTTGTGTCCGGGGAAACGGTCCAGGGTAGATCGGATCTTTGGGTGAAGGCCCGCCGATATTGGCAGGCTTTACGGGCGCAGACCGATGGTGCGCCAGGCGGACGGCACGATAGCAGACCGCGCCCCGCGTGGCAAAACAACCCGCCGATAGCCCGCCGTTGGGTGGGGAAGACAGTGGGGCGAACGAGCTACCGGCGGGTTCCGCTTAGCCTAGCCCTTGGAGCCTAGCGACGGCTCCTGACCACTCCGATGTGTTGAGCTGGCCATCGCGATCGCTGTCCACGCTCGCGAAGATTCGTTTGATCTCCGGCACGACCTCGGCCTCATGGCTGCTTATGTAGCCGTCGCGGTCCGCGTCGATGATCGAGAAATCGGGCGCTTTCTCGGCATCCGCAATCGCCGTGCCGGCGGTTGCGGCCACAGACCACAAAACTGAAGCAACGAGGCCGGCGAATGCTGTTTTCATTCTCGGTTCCCTCCTGAGATTCGCAGGTGATTCTGTGCAAACCACGTGCCAAGGGGGTCGCACGCGCCTTCGGTCGCGAGCCTCGGTTGCAATCCGCGCCATTGCTCGCGGTCGATCACGCAAGTCCGTGCGCGACGCTCGCGCGGGGCGAGTTGCGTCGCACAACTGTCGCCGAATGGCGACACGATTCCAGGTTTTGGAGAGCGGCGAACGCGCTCAGCCGTTTTCGACGTCGCCGGGGTCGCGTGGCCAGCGGTCGCGGTCTTTCGCCGCGAGCGGCGTCTGCTGGTGAAACGCCATCTTCCAAGCACCGTTCCGCTTCACGTAGCCCGAGCTCACGAGAGCGGAGTACGGCTCGCCGTTCTGCCGCGTGGCCGCGGCGTGATAGGTCAGGATCGCGACATCGTCGGTCGGCTCGACGAGTCCGCGGACATCGATCTGCAGGTCCTGCCACCGGCGTTCCGAGGCAACGGAATCCGCGATCTGGTCCTTGCTCGCGACGCCGGCCATCTCCGTGAACGCGGTGAGGCACTGGTCGTCCAAGTTGTGTCGGTAAAACTCCGAGTCTCCGGTCCAAAATCGCCGTTCGATGGCCACTAGGTCCGTTTGAACCGTCATGATGCGCTCCCTACCGATTCTTCAAATTTCTGCATTTGGCGATAACTGAGCGGTGACTGAGCACTTAACCGAGCTAACGGAGCAATAACCGTGCCAGTGCGGCCGCGAGCGTGCAGAGCCGGTTCTGTCGGTCGGGGCGCAAAACGAGCGATGGCCTTGTCTTTGGCACATTAATTGCTGCCAATTTAGCAAGTACCAAGGAGTGGGGAGCGACCAGTGCGGTTACTACTACTAGAGGACAACGACGACGCCGCGGACATGCTGATAGCTGCCCTGACCCAGATCGATCGGCACTACGAGATTAGGCATGCCCGCCAGCTTTCCGACGCCCAGCAGATCGTCCGGACGGAGCCGATCGACATCGCGCTGATCGACCTCACGCTACCCGACGCAGATGGGCGCGACGCGGCGTTCGCACTGAAGGCCGAAGACCCGGACTTGCCGCTCGTGGCCCTCACGGGCCGCGATTTTGACGGTCTCGCGATCGATCTCGTACGGCACGGCGTGCAGGACTTCCTGCGCAAGGGCGAGACTTCCGTACAGCGCGTTCACCAGGTGCTGCAGCTCGCCATGGAGCGGCAGGAGCAGGAGCGCGTTTTGCGCCGGCAGGCGAGCTATGACCTGCTCACGGGAGTGCTGAACCGCTCGCAGCTGCGCGCACACCTGATCAAGGCGATCAGTCACGCGAAGCGCGGCCAGGGCTTAGGCGCGGTGATGCTGCTCGATGTCGATGACTTCAAGACCGTCAACGATCGTTACGGCCACCATGTGGGCGATGCGGTGCTCAAGGAAGTGGCGAAGCGCCTGTCGGCGGTGGTGCGCGTCGGCGACAGCGTCGGTCGCATCGGCGGTGACGAGTTCGTGGTCGTGCTCGAGCAGATCGAGACCTGGGAGCATGCGATGTCCGCGGCGCGCAAGACGCGCGAGGTAACCTGCTTCGAGCTCGCAGATCGAGGGCCAGACAGTCGCAGTATCGACGAGTATCGGCGTCACTTTGTTCCCGCTGCACTCGCATGAGCCGGGTACCCTGCTGAAGCTCGCCGACCAGGCAATGTACGCCGCAAAGCGCAAAGGCAAGAACGCGTTCGCGTTCTACACGCCCCCGACGGCGCGGGCGAGCGTCGCAGTTTGACCGCGTATTAGGAGGCGACGAGCGTCTCCAGCACGGACCGGATGCGCGCGAACTCGACAGGCTTGACGAGATGCAGCGCGAAGCCCGCTTCCTCCGCCTGCCGCCGGTCCTGTTCCTGACCCCAGCCGCTGATTGCGATGAGCACCGTCGTAGCGCACGCGGGCTCGGCGCGTAGCTGCCGGGCGAGCTCGTAGCCGTTCACGACCGGTAAGCCGATGTCGACGAAAGCGAACTCCGGGCGGAACTGAGCAGCGGCGGTGAGGGCCGCGGTCGCGTCGTGCGCAACGCGCACGTCGTGCCCCATGCCCTGCAGCAGCAGCGCGAGGCTGGCCGCGAAATCTACGTTGTCGTCGACCAGCAAGATTCGGTGCGACGCCGGCGCCGGCGGCGCGGCGCGCGCGTCTTCGTGGCGTTGTGAAGTCAGAGCCGCCATGACTGGCAGGTGCACCGTGAACGTGCTGCCTCTTCCGAGCCCGGCGCTATCGGCCTCGATCGTCCCGCCGTGCATCTCGACGAGCTGCCGCGCGAGCGCGAGACCCACGCCGAGTCCGGCCTGTGTGCGCTCAGCGGAGTGATCGCCCTGCGAAAACATTTGAAAGATGCTCGGCAGGGATGCGGCGGAGATGCCGATGCCGTTGTCCGCGACCACGACGCGCGCTGTACTGCCGACGACGGTAGCCGTGACGGCAACTTGACCACCGGTCTCGGTGTACTTGGCGGCGTTGTTCAGCAGATTCGAGAATACCTGCGACAGGCGAACCGGATCTGCCTGCAGGTAGATGGGCTGTTGCGGCAGGCTCACGGCGAGCCGGTGATCGCGCGCGTCGAGCAGCGGCCGCACGGTGTCGACGGCGCTCTGCAGGATGCTCGCGAGCTCGACGGGCTGCCTGCGCACCACGAGCTTGCCGCGAGTGATCCGCGACACGTCGAGCAGGTCGTCGACGAGCCTCACCATGTGCTTGAGCTGCCGCTCGATGATGCCGTGCGCGCGCTGCGTGATGCTCGCGTCGGCTTTCGGCGAGCTCAATAACCCGAGCGCGTTGACCATCGGCGCCAACGGGTTCCGGAGCTCGTGCGCGAGCATCGCGAGAAACTCGTCCTTGCGCTGATCGGCGAGCCGCAGCGCGGCCTCGGCGCTGCGGCGCTCCTCGGTCTCCTGCTGCAGCTGCCGGTTCGCGGCCTCGAGCGCTTCGGTGCGCTGGCCAACCTCCGTCAGCATCGCGTTGAATGCGTCGACGAGGACGCCGATCTCATCGTCGGTCGTGCGTCGCGCTCGCAGCGTGAAATCCCGCTGCTCGATGATTTTCCGCGCCACGTTCGTCACGGCGAACACCGGTTGCGTCACGCTCCCCTGAAGCCAGATGGAGATGAACGCCGCGACGAGCAAGCTCACGCTCATCACGGTGACGAGAATCAGCAAATAATCCCTGACGCGGCCGAGCAGCTCGTAGCTCGCTTGCAGGTATACGGTACCGAGCAGCTCGCCGTTCTCGACGATCGGATGAAACAGCGTGAGGTTTCCGCCGTCGACCTGCGGTCCGCCGCGCGTCGAATGCGGCGGAAATACCGTGCCTTCGACGCGGGCGTAGGTTGCGAACAGCTCGCCGTCGGGCGTGTAGATCGCTGCCGCGAGAATGCCGGGGCGGTTGTCGAGCAGAGCGAGCGTGTCGGTCGCGGCGTCGGGGTCGTCGAACGCGAGCGACGGCGCAGTCGTTCGCGCGACGATGTCGGCCTGCGTGGTGAGATCGCTCGCTGAGAATTCCTGATACGTGTCGATCTCGTAGCTGAGCAGCACGAGCGTGGAGACGAGCAGAGCCACGAACGTCGTGACAAGCACGACGACGATGACTTTACTGCGCAGTGAACGATTCAGCCCTTGGAGGATCGCGCCCCCCTAACCGGGCAGCCGAGCACGAGAATCCATTCTGTCATCGTGATGTGCCCACCCTGTGCCTGGCGAGACAGAATACTCCGCAACTCGCGGAGCGCAAATCGCGGCGGCGCCAACCGTTGCGCGGCGGCGCCGCCGCGCGTCAACGGGCGGGTGCGAGACGCGTGCTAGCGCGCCTAATCGTCATCGTCGTCGTCCGCAGCCTCCGCGCCGACTGCGCCGCCTACTACGCCCGCGACCAGTGGCGCACATGCGGTCTGACTCACCGCGCCGAGAAGAACTATGAGCAGAAGCAGATATTTCATGTCGCCTCCAGTATTTGCGCTCGTAGTCCCTTATGCAGGAGGCATGCCATGCGGGCCACGGCGCCGGCCGCGTGGCACAGATCTTGCTCCATAGGGGCATCTAACCAAAAGGAGCATTGGCACATGAAAGCATTTACAAAACCTGCCACGGTGGCAGCGCTCGTGCTGTTGGGTTGTACCGCAGCGCTTGCGCAAAACCGCGATAACGATTCTGAGCTCGACGCAGACGATCTCGCGGGGCGCCGTCTGGAGATCCTGCAGATGGCCGAGGACACGATCGCAGGCTATGCGAGCGGACAAGGCCGCCGAATCATTGATCGACAGCGCGTATGGCTACGCCGTATTCGATACCACGAAGGGTGGTTTCATCGTGACGGGTGCCGGCGGAACAGGCGCGGCGATGCGCAGCAGCGGCCGCGATCCGGTTTTCATGCACATGGGCGCGGGTGGAGTTGGGCTCGGAGCGGGTATCGAGAACTACAAGCTCGTGACCCTCTTCGAGGACGAGGCCACGTACAAAAGGTTCATCGACGGTGAGTGGAGTGCCGGCGTGAGCGCCCAAGCAGCCGCGGGACGCGACGGTGCCGCGGCAGTCGGCAGGTTCGTGAACGGCGTTGCTGTCTACCACTTGACGGACAAGGGCGTGATCGCGCAGGTCGACGTCACCGGCGTCAAATTCTGGCCCAGCGATAAGCTAAATCCCGGCGTCGGCTAAAAGAAGCGTCTTTGAACAAGAACAAGAGCGATAACATTCTCGTTGCAGGAAGCTCCGGTACCGCGGTGCGTTGCGCCGCGGTACCGGTTTTTTTCGACTAGCCAAGGAGAGCCAACATGCAGGACAAGAACGAGGGCGAAGGGAATCGCACGGCCGCGCGTCGCTACAACGAAGGTGTCAAGCGCACAACGCAGAAAGGACCACCGCCGAGCGCTGCGCCCGATTTCGGAAGAGGAGCGGCGCGACCTCGAAGAGGCCGAGCGCGCGGGGCGCGAGCGAGCCAAGGAGGCCGATCCTGCCGTGCAGCGCGACTACTCGAAACCGGCCAAGCCCGACCGATAGCGGGGGAGTGCTTCGCGCTTGGACAGGGTACTAGCGCACGAGCAGAAGCATTTGGCGCCCGCCGCGCAACACCTGCAGCGCGACCGTTGTGCCCGTTCCTGCGAACGCGCTCTCGAGCTCTCCCACCGAGGACACTCGGCGGCGGTTCACGCCGACCACGATATCGTTCGCCATCAGACCGTGCTGCCAGGCCGCGCTGCCGTGCTCGACGCTCGTAACGAGCGCTCCACCGGCCGGTTGCTCGTGGCCCGTCTTGTCGGACACGACATCCGCGAATTGCGCGCCAATGAGCGCGTCGAGCGTGGTGCCGAACTGAACGGCAGGACTGGACAGGTCTGCGACGTCGGCGCGCACGCTGCGGCGTGCGCCATCGCGGTGGACGATCACGGAGAGCGTGTCGCCGAGCCGCGCGAGCCCGATCTCGTTGCGCACTTGCATCGAGCTTTCGACGGGGGATCCTTCGATCTCGACGATTACGTCGCCGGCCAGGATGCCGGCCGCTTCCGCAGGCGAATTCGGCTCGACCTCCGTGACGAGCGCGCCGCGATCGATTGCAAGCTGCAGCGCTTCCGAGAGGCCGGGCGTCAACGTCTTGCATCCCGATGCCAAGACGCCCGCGACGCATTTCGCCGTGCTCGCGCAGTTGCTTCAGAACCTCGCTCGCCATGTTGCTCGGGATCGCGAACCCGATACCGACGTTGCCGCCGTCCGGCGAAAGAATTGCAGTGTTCACGCCCATCAGACGGCCGTGCGTATCGATCAGCGGGCCGCCCGAGCTCCCCGGATTGATCGACGCGTCGGTTTGAATGAAGTCCTCGTAGCCCTCCGCGCTCACGCCGCTGCGGCCGAGCGCGCTCACGATCCCCGCCGTCGCGGTTTGGCCGAGACCGAACGGATTCCCGATCGCGATGACGAAATCGCCGACCTCCAGCCGATCCGAGTCGCCGAAGGAAAGCGCCGTGAGGTTGCTCGCGTCTACGTGCAGCAGGGCGATATCCGTCGCCGCGTCGCTTCCGACCACGGTTGCCTCGAGCTGGCGGCGGTCGGTGAGCGTGACGACAATGGATGCGGCGTCCTGCACGACATGATGGTTCGTCACGATGAGTCCGTTGTCCGCATCGACGATTACGCCCGAGCCGATGCTCTGCAGCGGAGCAGAGTGGGCAGACAGTCCGATCGAGCGCCGCCCGGTCGGTGCCGGCGACAGGGAGTCTGCTCCGCCGACGAAGGGGCTCGTGGCCGAGACGTTCACCACGGCCGGTGTCACCTGTTTCAGGAGCGGTGCGAAGCTGAGCTTGTGCTCGTCGTTCGCAGCGACACCGGAATTCACCCACGCGGCGACGAAGATCAGCAACAGAGCAAGAGGCTCGAGCCTCAACCGGTGTGCCATGGCGACTCCTTCCCTGATCCAGGCGCTCGGGTAGGTTAGCGGAGCAAGATACGTGCCAGTCGCTTTAGGAAACTTACGCGTGGAGCTCTCGCCCGTAGCCGCGGGCGAACCGGTCTGCCATTGCGAGAACGTGGGGCAGCGCGCCCTGCGCAATGATCCCTCCAGCAGCATCTTTCGCGAAGAACGCGCGATTCGCTCGGCTGCGGTTGAGAGAGAACAGCGGGTCCTCGGCGTGTCCCTTGAAAATTTGCAACGTCATGCCGAAACCGCGAGTGCGCTGCCAACGCCAGCGCGTTGCCCAGCCGTGGGCGACGAGACGAGTCCCGAAGCTTTCGAGCCGCAGGCGATCCGTCTTGCCGATGCTGCTGTCGGGGAGCGCGATGATCATCTGGGCCTCGAGCTCACAAGATTTGCAAGCAGCCGTCATCGGCGACGGGCGTGCACCTCCCACTCGGCGGCTCGGTGGTCACGCGTGCGTGCCGTCGAGCCGATTTCCCGCCTCACGCCAATCGCTCAAGCCGCGGTCATAGTCGAACACGTTCTCGAAGCCGTTTGCGGCGAGCACCCGCGCGGCGCGCGGCGCCGCATCGCATTGCGGCGACGCACAGTAGAGGATGATTTCTTTCTCCTTCGAGTACAAATCCTGCAGCACTTCGATGTCCTCTACCGGAACATTGATCGACCGCGGGATGTGCTCCGCAGCGAAGTCGGCCGGGCGCAGGACGTTGATCAGGACGTACCCGCGACTTTTCGACGCGGTGTCGGGCGCCCCGCTCGCGAGCTTGCGCTCGAGCGTGCGCCGATCGATGGTTCGAATCTCGCGCATGGTTGCCTACCCCGTAGTGGTAGAACGCTCGTGGGCAGCAAAAAATATGCCAGAGAGCCGCGTGTAGCACATCCGGCTTCGCTGGATGTGCGCGCGCTGTTAGGATTCATGCATCCTCCAAGGTGGCGCCGCTTACGATGACGGCAGGCGGAATCGGCAGCGTACCCGAGGTGACATGGGGCTCATTCTCCTGTCACTTCTACGCGTCAGCAGACGAGCTCATCGACGTGCTGCTGCCGTTTTTTGCGGCGGGCGTGAAGAACGGCGAGGCCTGCCTTTGGCTCACGAATGCGCCGCTGCCCGCCGCAGACGCGCGCGAGCTTCTGCAAACCGTCGTTAGCGATCTCGCAGAGCGCGAGCGGCGCGGGCAGATCGAGATCGTCGACCTCGAGGAGTGGTTCCATCGCACCGGCCCGATCGACGCCACGGATGCTTGGATCAAGAGGGCGCAACTCGCCGTCGAGAGCGGCTATCCCGGCCTGCGCCTCTCGAGCAACGTGGTCGAGCATGTGCGTTCCGATCCGCCGATCGGCACGGCTTTCGACGGGAAACCGATCCTTGGCCTGTTCAGCTACGCGCTTGCGAGCGTCAGTGCGGCGGACGTGCTCGACGTCGCGAGCCGCTACCAGTTCGTGATGATGCCGCGTCGCGGCGATGCCGTAGACAACGAGGGTCCAGCAAGCCGTGCCGATGTCGTGCGCTTGCAACGCAAATCGGACACCGAGCTCAGGGCGGAGCAGGGCCTGCACGAAGCCGATCGGCGCAAGAACGAGTTCATTGGAATGTTGGGACACGAGCTGCGCAATCCGCTGGCCTCGATTCTCACGGCGAGTCAACTGATGGCGCTGCGCGGCGGCGACCAGCAGTTCCACAAAGAGCTCGAGATCATCCAGCGGCAGGTTTCGCAAATCACGACGATGGTCGACGAGCTGCTCGACATGTCACGAATCATCTCAGGAAGGATCAAGCTCGACTGCGTAGCGCTCGAGATCGGCGACGCGGTCCGCCGCGGCATCGAGCTATCCGCTCCTCTCGTCGCCAAACGTGCACATCGACTGCAGGTGGACGCCCCGCACGGCTTGACGATCAACGGCGATGTTGCGCGGCTCGGCCAAGTCGTCGCGAATCTGCTCAACAACGCGGCGCGGTACACGGAACCGGGCGGCGACATTACGGTGAAAGCCGAGCGCTCGGCGGATCGCGTCACTTTGACGGTGACCGACACGGGCCGCGGCATCGAGGCGAAGCGACTGCCCGGGATATTCGAGCCGTTCGGCAAGGGCCGCGACGGGCGCCACAAGGACAGCGGTCTAGGGCTCGGGCTTTGCATCGTGCGCAATCTCGTCGAGCTGCATGACGGCACGGTCGTGGTGACGAGCACGGTCGGCAAAGGCAGCGAGTTCGTCGTCAGCTTGCCCGCGCTGGCGGAGAGCTCCTAGAAAGAATACTGGCACACCTTTTGCTGCGTTCTTTGAACCGGCAACCGCGAGGGAGGGTGTGAACAGTGTATTTTCTCGCGCTCGCCGCGGACTATGACGGTACGCTCGCCACGGACGGCATCCTCGATGCCGACACGCTTGCCGCGCTGCGGCGCTTCAAGGAGACCGGTCGTCAGCTGCTGCTCGTGACGGGCCGCGAGCTGCAGGACCTCATGAGCGTATGCCCCGAGCTCGACGTCTTCGACCGCGTGGTGGCGGAGAACGGGGCCTTGCTCTACGACCCTGGCAGCCGCCGCCAACAGGAGCTCGCGCAATCGCCGCCGCCGGTGTTCGTTGAACGGCTGAAGGAGAGGCGCGTCACACCGTTATCCGTCGGCCGCTCGATCGTGGCGACCGTGGAGCCGCACGAGGCGGCGGTGCTCGAGGTGATTCGCGACCTCGGCCTGGAGCTGCAGATCATTTTCAACAAGGGTGCGGTGATGGTATTGCCGCCCGGCGTCAACAAGGCCACTGGGCTCACGGCCGCTCTGCGCGAGCTCGAGCTTTCGGCGCACAACGTTGTCGGCGTCGGCGACGCCGAGAATGATCACGCGTTCCTACGAGCCTGCGGGTGCTCCGCCGCCGTGGCGAACGCGTTGCCGCTCGTGAAGGATTCGGCGGATGTGTTGCTGACCGGCGCGCGCGGCGCGGGCGTTATCGAGCTCATCGAGCGCATTTGCCACGACGATGCGGCGATCATTCCGGCGGAGCGCCACGGCATTCCACTCGGCATGGCCGCCGACGGCAACGAAGTGCTGATCGAGCCGCACGGCGGCGGTGTGTTGATCGCGGGCCAATCCGGGATCGGCAAGTCGACGTTGGCGACGGCGCTCACGGAGCGCATGGCGGAGCTCGCTTTCCAATTTTGCGTGTTCGACCCGGAGGGTGACTACGCGGAGCTCGAGCATTCGGTCTCGCTCGGCGATGCCGCCACGCCGCCCCAAGACGACGAGGTATTGAAGCTGCTCGGCAAAGCTGCAACGAACGTGGTGGTCAATACGCTGAACTTCGCGCTTGCGGAACGCCCTCCGTACTTCGCGAATCTTCTGCCGCAGATCGCCGCGCTGCGCGCTCGAACGGGTCGGCCGCACTGGCTCCTGATCGACGAGGCGCATCACTTGATGCCGGTGCAGCGCGGCGAGTTGCGCACGCTACTTCCCGAAACGCCAGCAGTCATCTTCATCACCGTGCATCCGCGGGAGATGTCGAAGGACGCGCTGAAAACGATCGACACCGTCGTCGCTGTCGGCGAGACGGCTGCCGAGGTGATCGAGGAATGCTGCGCCGCTGCCGGCACCGCCGTGCCGGCAGAAATCCCGGTGCCCGGTGCCGACGAGGTCGTCGTCTGGCGGCGCCGCACGGAGTTTCCGCCGCGGGCGGTGAAAGCTTACAAACCGCGTCAAGCGCGCAAACGGCACACGCGCAAGTACGCCGCCGGCGATCTCGGCGAGCGCGAGAGCTTCTATTTCCGCGGCCCGGACGGCGCGCTCAACCTGCGCGCGCAGAACTTGATGATTTTCTCGCAAATTGCGGAAGGGCTCGACGATCGGACGTGGGAGCACCATCGTCGAGCGCAGGACTACTCCGAATGGTTTCGCGACGTGATCAAGGATTCCGACCTCGCGTCCGAGGCGGCCGCTATTGAGCTCGATCCGAGCCTCGATGCGCACGAGAGCCGGTCGAAGATCGTCGAAGCTGTCGCGCGCCGCTACACGGCGCCTGCTAGCGTGCGCGACGGGTAGTCAGGCGGTACGCCGGGGCTGAAGCTCAGGCGAACGCCACGATCCCCGCCACGATGAGCAGGACTACGGCCCAAAACGCAACGCCCAGCATCGTGCCGGTCAAGATGCCTTCGACCGGACGCGCATCCTCTTCTGCCAAGTGTCTCATGACGCCGTTCATGCAAGGTGCATGCCACTGGCATAGAACTTGCTCGAGCTAGGGTCAGCGCAAAAGCAGCGTAAGGGAGGCGCATGCCTCGATGAATCGCGAAGCGTCGGCCGAAAGCCTGTTGACCCCCGACGACCTTTACCTTTTCCGGGAGGGCTCGCATTGCCGCCTGGAGCGCGTCCTCGGGTCTCGGCTGAGAACCATCGCGGGATTGTCCGGAGCGCAGTTCGCGGTCTGGGCGCCGAACGCCGAGCGCGTTTCTGTGATCGGCGACTTCAACGGCTGGCAGGCGCGCGCGTGCCCTTTGGAGGCTCGTCACGACGAGTCGGGGATTTGGGAGGGCTTCGTCGCGGGTGTCGAGCGAGGCGCCGCATACAAATACCACATCGAATCGCGGTATGGCGGGTATCACGCCGACAAGGGCGATCCGTACGCGCTCTTCTGGGAAGCGCCGCCGCGCACGGCGTCGCGCGTTTGGTCGCTCGAATACGACTGGGCCGACGATGCGTGGATGCGCGGCCGCGGCGCGCACAACGCGCTCGGCTCAGCGTGGTCGATCTACGAGGTGCACTTGGGCTCGTGGTCGCGGCCCCGAAGCACCGAGTTGCCCGGTTATCGCGCGATCGCCGAGCCCCTCGCGAACTACGTCGTCGAGATGGGCTACACGCACGTCGAGTTTCTGCCGCTCATGGAGCACCCGTTCTACGGATCGTGGGGCTATCAGACGACGGGCTACTTTGCGCCGACCGCGCGCTACGGGACTCCGCAGGATCTGATGTATCTGATCGATTGTCTGCATCAGCGCGGCATCGGCGTAATTCTCGATTGGGTGCCGTCGCATTTTCCGGATGACGTTCACGGGCTTGCGTTCTTCGACGGCACGCATCTTTATGAGCACGCCGACCCGCGGCGCGGCTTTCACCCCGAATGGCACAGTTATCTATTCAACTACGGCCGCAACGAGGTCAGCGCGTTCCTGCTGACGAGCGGCTCGTTCTGGTTGCGGACCTACCATGCCGATGCGTTGCGCGTCGACGCGGTTGCCTCGATGTTGTACCTCGACTATGCGCGCAAGGAAGGCGAGTGGCTGCCGAACGAGCACGGCGGTCGAGAGAATCATGAAGCCATCCGCTTCTTGCGCAAGTTGAATACCGCGGTGTATCGCGATCACCCCGACACGCAGACGATCGCCGAAGAGTCGACGGCGTGGCCCATGGTCACTCGGCCCGTTTATCTCGACGGCCTGGGCTTCGGCATGAAGTGGAACATGGGTTGGATGCACGACACGTTGGCTTACATGTCGGTGGATCCGCTGTTCCGCAAGCATCACCATCAGCAGCTCACGTTCAGCTTGTGGTACGGGTTTGCCGAGAACTTCGTGCTGCCCCTCTCCCACGATGAGGTGGTTCACGGCAAGCGCTCGCTGCTCGGCAGGATGCCCGGCGACGAATGGCAGCGGTTCGCGAACCTGCGCGCGCTGTTCGGCTACATGTATGCGCACCCCGGCAAGAAGCTCCTATTCATGGGCGGCGAGCTCGCACAGATCAACGAATGGAATCACGACGGCGAGCTCGACTGGCAGCTTCTCGATCGGCCGCAGCATGCTGGCGTGCGCAGATGGGTGGCCGAGCTCAATCACCTCTATCGCCACGAGCCGGCGCTCTTCGAGCAGGATTTCTCGCCGGCCGGCTTCGAATGGATCGACTGCAACGACGCGGAGCAAAGCATCCTCGCGTTCATTCGGAAGAATCGAGGAGGCGACCGGATCGTCCTCGCGGTGCTCAACTTCACGCCGATGCCGCGCGTGAATTACCAGCTGGGCGTGCCGCGCGGCGGCTTCTGGCAGGAGGTGCTGAACAGCGATGCGCGGGAATACGGCGGCAGCGGTCAAGGCAATCTCGGCGGCGTCGAGGCCGCGCCGACCGGCTCTCACGGCCGCTACCATTCGCTGCAGCTCACGTTGCCGCCGCTGAGCGCTACGTTGTTTCGCAACATCGCGGATTCGCGGGACGCGCCGTGACGATTCCAGACGACGGCCGCCGGCGGGTCGTGATCGCGCGCGTTACGCCTTCGATCGACTGCGGTAGGTTCCCCGCCAAGCGCACTGTCGGGGAGACGGTGCGCGTCGAGGCGGACGTGTTCGCAGACGGGCACGATCGGATCGCGTGCGTGCTGCGTTATCGTCGCAGCGAAGACGAAAATCTGGACCGAAGAGCCGATGCTGCCGCTCGACAACGACCGGTGGCGCGGCGAGTTCACGGCGACGGCGCTCGGCAGCTACCGCTACACGGTTGCCGCGTGGATCGACGCGTTCGCCTCCTGGCGGGACGCGTTCGCCCGGCGAATCGATCCTGCGGACGTAGACGCGGCTCTGGCGCGTGGGGGCACAGCTCGTCGAGGTTGCCGCCGAACGCGCGGGCGGCGCCGACCGCGCGGCACTCATGCAGCTCGCGCGGCGCCTCACGAGCACCGAGCCGCTTGCGGCGCGGCGCGGCCTCGCGTTCTCGACCGAGCTTCAGACGCTGATGCGGAAACACCCCGATCGCAGCTTCGAAACGCACTACGGCCGCGAGCTCGAGCTCATGGTCGATCACGAGCAGGCGCGATTTTCGTCCTGGTACGAATTCTTCCCGCGGTCCACCGCGGCAGAGGGACGCCACGGCACATTCGCTACGGCCGCGCGGCGACTTGCCTATGTCGCGGAGATGGGCTTCGACGTCGTCTATCTGCCGCCGATTCATCCCATTGGCCGCGACTCACCGCAAGGGTCCGAACAACGCGCTCAACGCGGGCCCGCCGATCCGGGCTCGCCGTGGGCGATCGGTGCAGTCGGACGGTGGGCATCGAGAGCGTGCATCGCGAGCTTGGCACGCTCGAGGATTTCCGGCAGTTCTGCGACGCCGCGCAGCGTCTCGAGATCGAGGTGGCGCTCGACCTCGCGTTCCAGGCTTCGCCGGATCATCCGTACGTGCGCGAGCATCCGCGGTGGTTCAAGCATCGGCCTGACGGCAGCGTGCAGCACGCGGAGAACCCGCCGAAGAAGTACGAGGACATCTATCCGTTCGATTTCGACACGGAAGATTGGCAGGCTCTTTGGACGGAGCTGTACGGTGTCGTGTCGTTCTGGATCGAGCAGGGAGTGCGGATCTTTCGCGTCGACAATCCGCACACGAAGCCGTTCGATTTTTGGCAGTGGCTGATCGCGGAGGTTCGGAGCGAGCATCCCGAGGTGATCTTCCTCGCCGAAGCCTTTGCGCGGCCGCACGTCATGTATCACTTGGCCAAGATCGGCTTCAGTCAGTCGTATACGTATTTCACGTGGCGGAACACGAAGCTCGAGCTGACGGAGTACTTCACCGAGCTCAATGCGCGCGGCTGCCGCGACTACTTTCGACCGAACCTGTGGCCGAACACGCCGGACATCCTGCACGAGTACCTGCAGTTCGGCGGCCGCGCGGCGTTCATGTGCAGGGCCGTGTTGGCGGCGACCCTGGCTGCCAGCTACGGCATCTACGGCCCCGCGTTCGAGCTCGGCGAGCAAACGCCGCGCGAGCCGGGGACCGAGGAGTACCTGGACTCCGAGAAGTACCAACTCCGCGATTGGCGCTTGACGGAAGCCCGAAGCCTCAAGGATTTCATCGCCAGACTGAACCGCATCCGCCGCGAGAACCCAGCCTTGCAGGCCAACGACAATCTGCAATTCCGTGACGTCGACAACGAGCAGCTCATTTTTTATAGCAAGCACAGCGCCGATCTCGCCAACGTGATCCTCGTGGTGGCGAACCTGGATCCGCATCACGTGCAGAGCGGCTTTCTCGAGCTACCGCTCGAGGAGTGGCGCATGGACGCTGACCGACCGTTTCAGATGCACGATTTGCTGTCTGACGCGCGCTATTTATGGCAGGGCCGCCGCAACTTCGTGTCGCTCGACCCGCAGCGCTCGCCGGCCCACGTCTTTCGGCTGCGCCGGCACGTTGCGACGGAACGGGACTTCGACTACTTCTTCTAGCACTTCGATGGTGACCAAGCGAAGAGGGGTCAGGTACCGATTTCGGACCACTTCCTCGTGGGGCTGCGATGCTCGTGGTCGAAATCGGTACCTGACCCCGTTTTAGGGACGACTGTGGCAACCGAGCCGAACGATCCGCTCTGGTACAAGGACGCCGTGATCTATCAGGTCCACGTGCGCTCGTTCTTCGATCGGAACGACGACGGCGTCGGCGACTTTCCGGGGTTGACCGAGAAGCTCGACTACGTCGAGCGGCTCGGCGTCAACACGATCTGGCTGCTGCCGTTCTACCCCTCGCCGATGCGCGACGACGGCTACGACATCGCGGACTACCGCGGCATCAATCCCGTCTATGGCACGCACAAGGATTTCAAGGCCTTCATCGAGGCGGCGCACGAGCGCGGCTTGAAAGTGATCACGGAGCTCGTGGTGAATCACACGTCCGACCAGCATCCGTGGTTTCAGGCCGCGCGCAAGGCACCGCCAGGTTCCGCGAAGCGTAATTTCTATGTCTGGAGCGACACGGACGAGCGGTTTCCAGAGACGCGCATCATTTTCACCGACACGGAAGACTCGAACTGGGCGTGGGACTCCGGTCGCGAAGCAATACTACTGGCACCGCTTCTTCTCGCATCAACCGGATTTGAATCACAACAATCCGCAGGTCGTGCGAGCCGTGATACGCGTGATGCGCTTCTGGCTCGACATGGGCGTCGATGGGTTGCGGCTCGATGCGATCCCATATCTCTGCGTGCGCGATGGCACGAGCAACGAGAATCTTCCCGAGACGCACGCGGTCATTCGGCAGATCCGGGCGGCCATCGACGAGCACTACGAGAACCGCATGCTGCTTGCGGAAGCGAACCAGTGGCCGGAGGACGTGCGCGAGTACTTCGGGAACGGCGATCGAGTGCCACATGGCGTACCACTTTCCGCTGATGCCGCGGATGTACATGGCGATCGCTCAAGAGGATCGCTATCCGATCGTCGAGATCATTCAACAGACACCGGACATTCCGGCCAATTGCCAGTGGGCGATCTTCCTGCGGAATCACGACGAGCTGACGCTCGAGATGGTGACCGATCGCGAGCGCGACTACATGTATCAGACATACGCGACGGATCCGCGCATGCGCGTCAACGTCGGCATCCGGCGTCGGCTCGCGCCGCTGATGGACAACGACATGGCGAAGATCCAGCTCATGAAGAGCCTGCTGTTGTCGATGCCGGGCTCGCCGACCGTCTACTACGGCGACGAGCTCGGCATGGGCGACAACATCTATCTCGGCGACCGCAACGGCGTGCGCACGCCGATGCAGTGGAGCCCGGACCGCAACGGCGGATTCTCGCGCGCCGATCCGCAAAGCTTGTTCCTACCGCCGATCATGGATCCGGTCTACGGCTATCAGTCGGTAAACGTCGAAGCGCAGGCGCGCGAGCCGGCGTCGCTGCTGAACTGGACGCGGCGCATCCTCGCGGTGCGCAAGGGCTACAAGGCATTCGGCCGCGGCAGCCTGGAGTTTCTGCGGCCCGGCAACCGCAAGATCCTCGCATACGTGCGTAAATACGGCGACGAAGTGCTGCTGTGCGTCGCGAACCTGAAGCGTTCCGCGCAGCCCGTCGAGCTCGATCTCGCCGCGTACCGCGGCCGAGTGCCCGTGGAGCTGCTCGGCCGCTCGCCGTTCCCGCCGATCGGCGAGCTCCCGTACCTGTTGACGTTGCCCGGATATGGGTTCTATTGGTTCGAGCTCGCGGCGGCCGCCAAGGTGCCGAGCTGGCACGAAGAGCGCCTCCCCGGTCGAGGACCCGCCGTGGCTCGTGCTGTTCGACGGTGTCGCGAGCTTCGATGTGCGGACAGCGGGCGATCGGCAGGCCGCAGCCGCGCGGCTCCAGCAGCAGCTCGAGAAGGACGCACTGCCGAGCTATCTCGCGAAGCAACGCTGGTTCGCCGGCAAGAATCGCACGCTCGAGCGCGCGCGTGTCAACGAGCTGTGTCAATGGCGCACCGCGCGCGGAACCTGGCTCTTGGCACTCGTCGACACCGCCTTCGCCGACGGCAGCTCGCAGACTTACTTCGTACCGCTCGCGATCGACTGGGGGCCCGAGCGCGCGGGACCGGCCGCCGCGGTCGCGATTGCGCGCGTCCGCCAACGCGCGACGACGGGACTCCTGTTCGATGCGTTTGCGAACGCCGATTTTTGCCGCGACCTGATCGATGCGCTGCGCGACGGCGGTTCGATCGGTTGCGGTGCAGGTCGCCTCGAATTCGTCGCGACCACGGCATTGGCCGGGCTCGCCGACGGCATTGCACCCGATGCGCCGGTGCGCCGCCCGCCGAACGAAAGTAGCAACGTGACGATGCTGATCGGCGAACGGCTGTTCTTGAAGGCGTTTCGCAGGGTACAGAACGGCGTGCATCCGGAATGGGAGATGGGCCGGTTCCTGACCGAGTCCTCCCCGTGTGCCGCAGCGATTCCCATGGCCGGCGCGATCGAGCACGTCGGCGGCGAGGGTACCGCCACGCTCGTTCTCGTTCAGGCGGCCGTTCTCAATCAAGGCGACGGCTGGCGTCATACCTTGCAATACCTCGAGCGCTCGATCGACGACGCGATCACGCGCTCTCCGGACGAGGTGGCGCCGACGATCGATCACACGCCGTATCTTCTCGCAGTGAGGCGTCTCGCGGCTGCCACGGCGCAGCTGCACCGAGCGCTCGCCGCACGGACCGGCGATCCTGCGTTCGATTCCGAGCCGCTCGACAGCGAGCGCCTCCGGTCGTGGGCGCGCGAGATCGATGCGGAAATCGATGCGACGATGCAGCTCCTTACGGAGCGCGGCGCGGCGTTGCCCACCGAGCTCGGCACGCACTTTACACGCGTCGAGGCTGCGGCAGAGCGCCTTCATCAAGCTGTCGCAGCGCTAGCCCGCGACCCGGTGGATGCGCTCTGCACGCGCTATCACGGGGACTACCATTTGGGTCAGGTGCTCGTGATTCACAACGATTTCGCGATTACGGATTTCGAAGGAGAGCCCCACCGCACATTTGCGGAACGACGCGCAAAGGGCACGCCTCTCAAGGACGTGGCGGCCATGCTGCGCTCGTTCGATTACGCGAAAGCCGTCGCGAGCCGCGCGTTCGCCGCGAAGAGGCGCGGCCGAGCTGCCCCGCATCCAGATCCTCCTCGATGATTGGCAGGCTCGCGTCAGTGCGGAGTTCGCGATCGCGTACCGCGAGGCGATGATCGGTTGCGACGCATGTCCGGCCGAGCCGGACGAAGCGCGGCGGCTCCTCGCGCTTGCGCTGTTGCAGCGGCTCCTTTACGAGCTTCGCTACGAGCTCGATCATCGGCCGGACTGGGTGCTCGTGCCGCTGCGTGATCTCGAGCGGCTCCTTGCGCCGGGTCTCGAACTGCCGTTCAGCGACGCCGCCGGCAGCCGTAGCGTCGACTAGCGTGGACGACAGCCGGACTACGAGTATTGGAGCGTGGAGGAGCTGCGTGCCCTCGGCGCGCAGCTGCAGCTGCCGAATGCCCGAGCGAAAACGCGGGACGAGCTTTTGGAAGTGCTTGACGGACCGTCAACCGCCACCAGCACAGTTGCTCATTTCTTAACAGCCGCCGCCCTAGGGGCGGCGCGGCTCTCGCCACGCCTGCGTGGCCGCGCCCGAAATCAAATGCTCGAGCCGCGCCCTCGGACGAAAAACACGACGGCGAGAATCAATCCGACCACGAATAGAATCCAAGCGATGTTCGCGGCCGTTCCGGCGATTCCTGAAAATCCGAGCACGCCCGCAATCAGCGCAACCACGAGAGCAATCAGCGCATAGTAAAGCATGCCTTCTCCTTCGCCGCGGACTATCCGACCGCGGCAATCCCCTCAGCGAGCAGTCTTGAATCGATGCTCACGCTCGTTTTCGTCGTCGTCCTCGAACGACGCGAGCTCCGCCTTAAGCCGGCGCTTTTCCATGTGGGCCTCGATTCGACGCCGAGCGGGGTAGTCTTTCTCCATCGCTTCGATGAATCCGTCCAGATCGAATTCCAGCTCGTACAGGATGCTCATTCCGGTTCTCCTTTGCTACCTGTTTGCAGCCCGCGTGAGGCCCCCTTCGTGCCGCACGCGACCTCGCCGCAATTGTGCAAATCCTGTGCCACCAAAACCCCGCGGTTGCCTCAACGCGAAGGCACGCGGACAAATGTCGCTGCACGGCGTCCTGCCACCCGCAAAACCGCGCAAGCGGGCCACACAACGGAACTTGGAAACGGGGTTCCCAAGATTTTAAAAGGTCGCGTGAGCTGCCTGTCTGCATCGGGAGACAGTATTTTTCGACCGCCGTCACGAGAACGAGCAATGGCGTCGACGATGGTTTCACGATGATGCTCACCGCAGGCCTCTGGCATACGTCTTGCAGTCGCCTGGCACGGCCACGGACATCACGGATTCGATGACCGCCGCCAATCAGGAAGATGCAACAGCTAACCACGAGGTGAGAGATGAAAAAGCAACTAGCCACATTACTGCTCGTCGGGTTCTCGGGTGTCGTGTTCGCACAGGGCGCGCAGCAACCCCCGAGTCAAGGCGGTGCCCAGCCGCGCCAGGCGCCGAGCCAGCAGCGAGCCAGCCGAGCCAACAGCCCGGTGCTTCTCAGCAACCGCGGCAACAGCAGGGCGCGCAGACTGGCGCCGTGCCTTCATTCGATACGGCAGATAAGAACAAAGACGGACAGTTGAGCCGCGCGGAAGCGAGTGATCTCGACAGCTTCGACTTTTCGAAAGCCGACGTGAATCAAAATGCGTCGATCGATCGCCAAGAGTACACGGCTGCGATGGCCGGGTCGACGACTCCGCAAGAGGATCGCTAGACTTGTCGTTTGACTAGACTTCTCTCTTGATGTGATGTGGGCGGGGCACAAGGAAGTGCTCCGCCACTTCATCCCGACTCTCCATTCGACTGTAACGCTGCCTACGGAAACGTAGCCGGCGGATTCGCGTGAGCGCTGCGCATCGCTGCTCACGAGTCGTCTTCATTCCCCGCGCTTCTTAGAGCGTGGCACAGGACTTGCTGAAGCTGACCCTCGACAACAGCAAGGAATGTGGAGTACGTGATGCGTTACTACAAACATGCGCTACTCGCTGGCTGCACGGCCCTGTTGGCCGTTCCGGCGCTGGCGCAGAATCCCGGCGCTGCCCTACTGGCGACGCCAGAGACAGCGGGTCAAGCGAATATCAGCAATCGTTGAGCTACCGGGACTACCTCCGGGGCCACAACTTGCGCGCGAGCGAGCTAATCGGCGCGCAAGTGCGCAATCCCGATGGCGAGACTCTTGGTGAGATCAAAGAGCTCGTCATCGCTTCCGGCAACGACATGATCGTTCTTTCTGTCGGGGGCGTGCTCAACGTCGGCGACAAGCTCGTCGCTGTGCCGTACGAGGAACTGAGAGTTTCTCCGGACGGCGAAACTCTCTACGTGAACCGCACGCGCGGAGAGCTCGAAGCGGCGCCAGCCTACAGCTACGAGGAGAAGCGAACGCACGAAGCGCCGCCGCAACCGGCCAGCCGCAACGCAAGCAGCGGCGCCAGTGGCGCGCGCTACCGATGACCAAGGCGCGGACCGCGCAGCGGCCGCGCGCGAGGAAACAGAAATCCAACGTCGAGTCGACGAAGGCCAGCGCGAGATCCAACGAGAAAGCAATGAAGCTCAGCGCCAGATTCAGCGGGCCGCAAACGCCGCAAACGAGGCGCAACGCGAAGTGCCGCGTGAGAGCGAGCCGCGCGGGCGCCCGACGCGGACGTGCAGCAACCGCGGGCTGCGGTGCCGGCGCGCCCCACGCCCAAGGCCCTTACCGCCCTCGACAGGGGCGACTACCGCGGGTCCGAGATCATCGGCGCGACCGTTCTCGATAGCACAGGCGAGAAGGTCGCCGAAGTCGACGATCTCGTCGTATCGACGGACGACAAGAAGATCCATGCCGTGCTATCTGTCGGCGGTGTCGCAGGGATCGGGGCAAAGCTGATTTCGATCCCGCTCGACGAGCTGAAAATTTCGCCGGTGGGTGAGGATCAAGAAGCGCTGAACCTGCGAGTCGAAGCGACCGCGGACGAGCTCGAGAGCAAGCCCGTGTTCCGCTACGAGCGCCAGGTCGCGCTCGGCCCTCGGAGCCCGGCGCATAGTCGGTAACGGCCGGGCGGGGGACTCACCGTCATCTCCGCCCGGCCGTTATCCCCAGATGGCCAAGGGCGAACGACGACATCTTTTCAACCTAGCGACTGGAACGCTGCTGCTCGCGATATTCGCAGGCGGCGCTTTTTTTGCCGGCGTGCGAAGCGGCGAGCGCGCGTTCGCCCATCGCCTCCAATGGAACGCTGAGCTCGAGCCGTTCCGCGACGGGCTCGCGGAACATGCGGCCGCATTGCAGCAAGAGCGCGAGCGCGCCGACCGCGGAATTCGGGCGCTCACTGAGCAGATGGTTCGGATGCAAACGCGGCTCGTCTATCTCGACGCGCTCGCCGTGCGCTTGGTGGAGTCGACGGAGATTCCGCCGGAGGAGTTCGATTTTCGGACCGATCCGCCGCGAGGCGGTCCGGAGGAGTTGCCCACACTGTTCGTGGATTCCGACGACGCGCTCGTCGGCGCGACGGATCTCATCGCGCATCAACTCGACGACCGTTGGCGCCAGCTGAACGTCCTCGAGGACCTACTGATCTGGCGCAAGCTGAACGACGACGTGCGCCCGGAAGGCATGCCGGTGGCCTCGGCCTACATCTCATCGCAGTTCGGCGACCGGATGGATCCGTTGAGTGGGCGTCTTGCCGCTCACAAGGGCGTCGATTTCGCGGGTCGGCCGGGCACCGAGATCGTCGCCGTCGCTGCCGGTATCGTGATCTGGTCGGGCCACCGCGAAGGCTACGGCGAGATGATCGAGATCGACCATGGCAACGACCGAGTCACGCGTTACGCACACAACGCGGAGAACTTGGTAGCCGTCGGGGATGTCGTGACGCGCGGCCAACCAATCGCGAGGCTCGGCAGTACGGGGCGCACGACGGGGCCGAATCTGCACTTCGAGGTGCTGCGTGCCGGACGGGCCGTAGATCCGATGACCTACATGAAGTGAGCCCGTCGCGGCGTCCGCGGGAGGCCGGCGAGCGCGAGCGCCAGCAGCAGGAGCTCCACCAATCCGAGCGCGCCGCCCCCGCCGCCGCCCGTTCCCGTCTTCGCCTTGACCTCGACCGTCCGTGTCACCGTTGGCGCGGGGTTACCGGACCTGTCCGCCACGTCGTAGGTCACCGAGTACTTGCCGAGCACGGCGGTGTCCACCGGATTCTTCACGACGATAATGGAAGTGAGGTCGCCGTCGACGTCATCGACCGCGGTTGCGCCCGCGTCTAGGTATGGGTCACCGATCGTCAGGCTCACGTTCGGCTCGCCGACGAGGCGCAACGACGGCGAGCCGTTATCCCCGGGGCCGAGATTGCCCTTGCTGTCGTTCACGAACACGCCTAGCGCCGTGCTGCCTGCAACGGCGATGTCGAGCCGATTGTCTGCGCTGAGCGATCCGGTGACAGCGGCGGTTGCTCCGGCGTGCACGAACTGCTGCCCGTGCAGAGCGAAATGCGCCGCCCCGTCGTTCATGTAGATGCGGTGACCGCCCGTGCGGCTGACGCTGATGAGATCGACGTCGCCGTCGAGATCCAGATCCGCCGTGGCGACGTCGATTGTCGCGATGCCGGCGATATCTACCGAGCGGAAGAACGAGAGAGTGGCCGACGACGTGTTCAGAAATACGAGATCGACGGGTGCGGATGCTCCTCCGGCTTCGCGGCCGAAGACGAGGTCGGCATCGCCGTCCTTGTCGAGATCCGCCGCGGCGACTGACGTCGTTGGCCCGGTCGGCAGCGTCGTACCCGGTTGCAGGGCGCCGCCCGCGTTGCGGTAAACGGTCGCGTCACCGTCGGTGTTCGCGAGCACGAGCTCGGGCAGCGGATCCCCGATCAGGTTGACGAGCACCGCATCGCGGCTGTCAGGACCGCTCAAGCTCTGCACGCGCGCGAACCCCGCCGCGCCGCGATTCATGTAGACGGCGCTCTGGTTATCGTTCGCGAAAACGATGTCGAGGCTGCCGTTGCCGTCGAGGTCGCCGAGCACAGCGGCATTGCTCGCGTCCGCGTTCGGCTGGAGTGCGGTGGCGGTGAAGGCGCCCGTGCCCGAGTTCAGGAGCACTTTGTTGGTGTGTCCCGCCGCGTTCACGGTCACGGCGTCGACGTCGCCGTCTGCGTCGAGGTCCGCAAGTGCAATGCCGTTGCCGGGGGCGGTGTCGCCGAGCGCGGTAGGAGTCTCCGCGAAGACGCGTTTCTTCGGGTTCACCGGATCGACGACGCTCAGGAATGCGATTGCGCCCGCGCTCGTAGCGGTCGCGACCGCTAGATCGGAGAACTTGTCACCGTTGAGGTCGGCAGTCGCGACGCCACGGGCGTCCGTTACGGTGAGTCTTTGCGACGGCGCCCGAGCTCAAGCTTTCGGCGATGCTGAGAGCGACACCTGTGCGATTGTTGTCCGGCGCCGGGTCGATAGGCGCGCGATCGACGATCGATGCCTCCAGGGACGCGTACACGACGCCGGTCTGGCTTGCCTTACCTGCAATCGTCACCGAGGCAGTTCCGCGCGCGGCGACCGGCGCGAAGCGGCAACTGAAACGCGTCTGATTAGCGGACGCTTGCACGGTGCAGGACGTTTGGCTCGGAGCATCGAAGGTAACAGGGACGTTACCCGTGAAGACGGTCTCCAGCGCGGCGTTGCCGACATCCGTATCCGAATTGTTTTGCACCGACAACGTCCACGTAGCGGGATTCGAGAGCAATGACGGATTCGGCGCGACGCTCGCGGCGGCCACGAGATCCGCTCGCCCCAATCGCACGATCGAGGTCGTGAACTGCTGCGTCGAGCTTGCCGTGCCGTCGCTCACGGCCACCTCGACCGCGAAGTCGCGGGCCTCGACGCCGATCGGCGGCGTGCCCGTGATGATCCCCGACGCGGCGTCGATCGTGAACCCCGGAGGCAGCCCAGTGGCCTGATATGAGAGCCGATCGTTCTCGACGTCGGAGAAGTAGGCCGCGAGCTCCAAGCTGAACGCCGTACCTTCCGTTGCTGTCTGCGCGGGAATCGCGCGCCCGCGCGGAGGGTCGTTCCGCGGCGTCACATTGATCGTGACGCGTACCGTATTGCTGAGCGCGCCCGCCGCATCGCGCACGCGCACTTCGATTCGCAGCGGACCGTTGTAATCCGCCGCGGGCTGCAAACGTGTGCCGTTGTTGGTGAGCGTGAAATTGTCGTTGGGACCAGGGGGTGTCACGAGCACGGTAAAGGTGTCATCGTCGTCTTCATCCTGGACTTGCAGGAGCGCGGCCGTTATTTCCAGCGGCGTGTCCTCCGGCGTGCTCAGTGTCGGCGGCGGCTCGGGGATGACGGGTGCGTCATTTTCATTGTGGAGAATCAGGCTGAAGGAGTCGCTCGCCGATCCGCCCGCGTTCGAGGCAGTCACGCTGACCGTGTAGCTCGGTTGCTCGCCGCGCCGTGGACCGCGGGGGGCGCCGCTGATCACGCCCGTGGTTTGGTCGATCGAGAGCAGCGCGGGCAAGCCGCTGGCGGTGAAAATGAGTGCGTCGCCGTCGGGGTCCACGAAGAAAGGCGCGACGTTGAAGCTGTAGGGCTGGTCTTCGGTGGCGTTCTGCGGATCCGGTGAGATTTGCGCCACGAGCCGCGGCGCGTCATCGACGTTGCCGACAACGAGCTCGAAGGTTTGCACTGTGGTGCTCGTCCCGTCGAACGCCGTGAGGCTGACCCTGTGCGCGCCGATATGCGCCGCGAGAGGCGTGCCCGTGATCGTGTTGACGCCGTTGAATGCGAGAAAGGGCGGCAAGACGGTCGCGCCATACGTCAAGCTGTCGCGGTCGAAATCGAACGCAGCAAACGTATAGCTATACGGCTGGTTCTCGGCGGCCGCGGTCGGCGGCGTAGTGATGAAGAAGGGCGGGGCGGCGAACGCCGGGGAAGTTGCAAACGCCAGGCCGCAGAGCAGGGCGCACGCAAGCAAGTGCGCCGTCGCATCCATGCGTGCGCGGCGCGATCGTCGTACGCTCGCGCGCCCCATCCTCAGGTTCGGATCCCTCGTTTGTGAACGGATATCGATTCGTGTCGTAGTCTGCGGTTTCGGCGAGGAGATATGCCACGGCGCGCCCCGGCACGCCACCGGTTACGCCGTGCCGTGGCATGGAACTTGCCTCGCATAGTCTTGACACAGCTACGGAGAAGTAAATGGATAGGCTCAAGTTGCTCGTGATCGCTATGATGCTCGGCACCGGAACGATGGCGTTGACTGCTTGCGAGGAGGGCCCTCTCGAGGAAGCCGGCGAGGAGATCGATGACGCGGTGGACGACGTGGAAGACGAGCTCGACTGAGCAAGGCCCCGCGTGGTCGCGTGTGTCGGCCGCGCGCTTCCCGTTTCACGCGGCTGGCGGCCATCCGGTTGTGGTGGCCGCTTTGCCGTTTCCGCTAGTGGGCTTGAATCGCCCTAATCAACTCGTTTTTCGACATCCGACTGCGTCCCGGCACGTGCAAATCCGCCGCTCGGTTGCGCAGCTCGGCCACGGTACGCTCTTGCAGAGGCGTATTCGGATTTCCGGTCCCCTGCGTCGTTCGATTCGTAGTTCTGCCTTGCTTGCGCCGGGTCTTGTTCACCGTGCGCGCAGCGATCTCCGTGGCTTTTCGCGGTGATCGCCCCCGCTGAACCTCGCCCTCTTTGATGTGCCGGTACTGCCGTTCGTCTTTCGCCGACCATGGCTTTGGCATCGCGCCCTCCTTTTCTCCAGCAACAAAAAAACGCCCGGCCAGCGCGCCGGGCGGAAGTAACGACATCAAAGCTGTGTGAACGAAAGGGGGTGGGGCCAGCTTCAACGCCGTAGTCAGTCAAGCACTAATCGTTATCCAGGATGAACGTTCATATACCGGACACTCCGAAATCCTAATTCGGTCTCTGGCCTGGTAGCAAATTGCATGCCAATTCGGCCGGCTCGGCCGGACGGGGCCCCTGGCCGGAGGGGCCACGCCAAGAACGCAGGATCTGGGTAGCGTATCCAAGAATCGCACCGCGGCGCGTTTCGCTTCCCGCAGCGGCGTAACGGCACGGAATGTGCAGCCGACTGTCATGGAGCGCGACCGCAAAAAACAAAGGCTGTTCGACGTTGCGGCCATCGCGCATGCGCGGCGGGCGGTCCTACCCGACGACTTTGCGCCGCAGCTCACGCTGCGGGCGGATTCCGTTCCAAGCGGCAAAATATGGTTGCACGAGATGCAACACGAGGGCGTCAGGATGCTGGCGCGCATTGAGCCCGCCCACGTGCGCTTTCTCGGTTGCGCCATCGAGGAGTGCCGGCTCCCGACGCTCGAGCGTGTGCTTGCAAACATCGCCGCAGAGACGGTCTTGCTCGACGGGCAGCTCAGCGCCGCAACCGGACGGCACCAGCAGCCTGCGCAAGTTGCAGGAAGCGGTCGCGACCGGGCGGACGGCATCGCTCGTGTACGGCTCGTTCGACCTTCTCTATCTCGACGGCTACGATCTCACCGACGTCGAATTGGCGATTCGCAAGCAACTGCTGAGGGGTTTGCTCACCCTCGACAACACAGTCGAGAATCGCGGCACGCTCCGCTATGTCCATCATTTCGAAGGTCATGGGGAAGAGCTGTACGCGGAAATCTGTCGACTCTCTCTTGCCTGGCATAGTCTGCAAGGTTCGTACGTCGCGTTACCGCAGTGGCCCGTCGACGGAATGGCTCGAGGTCCGCGCAAAGCGGGCGTCCCAAGGCCGCCGCTTCGGTTCGAGCGTGCCGGGCCTCGCAGGTATCGATCGCCCACGGCTCGTCGCGCGCGGCACGGTGCGCTCGTGCCGCAAGGGTGCCGGAACGAATCACGTTCACGAAAGCAAGAGTTGAATGGGCGCTGCTTGGCATGCCATTTGCTTAACAGGGTGGCGGGAAATGGGTGAGGAGCGCACATGATTGAGGAACGAAATTTGCTTTCCGCGCGCACGTTGGCGGGCGACAAGGTTTTCAATCTTGCCGAAGAGCACCTCGGCAAGATCGAAGATTTCATGCTCGATCTCGAGTCCGGTCGAATTGCCTACGCAGTCCTCTCGTTCGGCGGCGTGCTCGGAATCGGCGACAAGTTGTTTGCGGTGCCTCCCGAGGCGCTGATGCTCGATGAGCGGAAACAGTGCTTCGTTCTCGACGTGGACAAAGAGATGCTGAAGGATGCGCCGGGTTTCGAAAAGAACAGTTGGCCCGACTTTGCGGACCCGACCTTCGGCGCGCGCGTTTACTCGTATTACGGGCACAAGCCGTATTGGACTTGACGCTCGAGCTGCGGCAAGCGATGGCCAGCCGCCCGCTGGAAGAATGAAAGTCGCTAGAACTCATCAAGTCGAAATACCGGCGGGTATTTGCCTACGGTGCTTCAACGCGCAACAGCAATTCGCATTCCCTTTCCTCGTTTATTGTCCGCACAATGCCACGCTAGCCGTCATGCGTACTCCGGACAAGCACATGACGTTTCCATGCGCGGAGAATCAGCTTCCGGCAGTCCTCCAGAAGCTACGCAGCGTGGACGCGACGCTGGGGGATCTATCCGAACCGAAAAGCTGAAGCGCTTCCTTCGGCCGCGAGCGGCAGTTGCGTGTCGGGACTGCGGTCGCCCGGGGTCGTCGGCGGTGGGTCCCTGTCGCTCGGCCGTTGCTCGCAGCCGACAAGGGTGAAGGCGAGGACTATTACCAGAAGGGCGTGCTTGCTACCTTGCAGCATGGCTGATCCTCCGTGGCCGGTACAACGCACAAGAAGCAAGATCGGTGCCAGGTTTTGCTCAGGTCGCGATGAAGTCGCCGCCGTTCACGTGCAGTATTTGCCCGGTCATGTAGGAAGCGTCGGCGCTGCTCAGAAACACGTAGCAAGGTGCGACCTCCGACGGCTGCCCGGCGCGTTTCATCGGCGTATTCGTCCCGAAGGACTTGACGTGCTCGGCGTCGAATGAAGCCGGAATCAGGGGCGTCCAGATCGGGCCGGGAGCAACGCCGTTCACGCGGATCTCGCGGTCGACGAGAGATTGCGACAAGCTCCGTGTGAACGCGACGATCGCGCCTTTTGTGGCCGAATAGTCGAGCAGATGCTCGCTGCCGCGATAAGCCGTGACCGATGTCGTATTGACGATGGCGCTGCCCTTGCGCATGTGTGGCAGTGCCGCCTGGGTGAACAGGAAATACGAGTAGAAATTCGTGCGAAACGTGCGGTCGAGTTGCTCGAAAGAGATCTCTTCGATATCACCTTTGGGCCACTGGGCCGCGGCATTGTTGACCAGCACGTCGATCACGTCGCCGGTGTGCCGCAGCAGCTCGGCGACCGCATCTGCGGGGAAATCCGGGTCGACGATGTCGCCCTCGATGAGCACGCCGCGCGCACCGTATTCCTCGACCATTGCGCGCGTAGCTTCCGCGTCCTCGGTTTCGGAGAGATAGGCGATGCCGATCGTCGCCGCGCCTTCGGCCGCGAAGTGCACGGCCACGGCGCGGCCGATGCCGCTATCGGCGCCGCTGATCAGACAGTGCTTGCCTTCGAGGCGGCGGCAGCCGACGTAGCCGCGGCGGATAAACTCCGGCGGCGGCGACATCTCGTGCTCCTTGCCGGGCTGTCGGGCTTGCTTCTGCGCGGGGAATCCGCTCTTGCGTTTGCTCGCGGTCACTGCCGTCCCGCGTCGCGATGTTGCACGCGGACGCGCAATTGCGGAGCGTTCTGGCTTCCCAGCAGCAGTGCGACCTCGGCGCGCAGCATGGCTTCGTAGTCTTCATAGCGCCAGCGAATTCGGCTCGCCAAGCTGTCTGTCAGGGGCAAAAGCTCTTGCTTGCGGTGTAGCTCTGCGTGCATGGGTAGCCTCCCTTGGTTTCGGCTTACACAGTGCAAAGCGCGTGCCAGGCCGCGATTCACCCGCGCTGCGGCGTCGCGCTGCGGTGCCGCACGCACGCAAAGATTGGGAACGAAGCGGAGAATCTGAGAGCGTGCGCAGTTCAGGAGGAAAGCAGCAGCGCCGCGGGAAACTCTGCGAACAATCGTTCGGCGCGGATCGCCCCATCATCAACGCGTATGCGCGCATGGGCGAGCACGTGCTCATACTGACCCGCGGCCGGCAGGACGAGTTCGGTGTCCTGCCAATCGAACGGCACCGCCGGCCAATGCTCGATGTGCTCACTGAGCTTCGTGAACCAGCGGCCGACGGCGACGACGACGGCTCGGCCGTGAAGCTCACGCGCGTACGCGCAAACGTGCTCCGCGCGCGCGCCGCGCACCTCGAGCGGCACGTAGACGCCGCGCTCGAAGAGCGCTCGGTAGCGTGCTCGAAGCGTGAGCGTGCGCCACGTGAGATACAGCTTCACTCGCCCGTCGCCGATGGATCGCAAGAGGTTCGGCAGCATTGCCGCGGCCGTTGCAGCATCGGCGCATGCGTTTTCGATCTCCGCTAGCAAGCGCTGCCGCAGCGCGTAATCGACTGGGCGGCGATTGTCGGGATCGACCAAGCTGAAGTCCCAAAGCTCGTTCCCTTGGTAGACGTCCGGGACGCCTGGGCTCGTGAGCTTCAACAGCGTCTGACCGAGAGAGTTTAGAAAACCGGGAACTGCGATGCGCCGCACGAATGCCCCGAGCGATTCCACGAACTCGTCGGCTCCGGTTCCCGTGAGGCTCTCCCGAATGAAATCGATCACGGCCGCCTCGTAGTCGGCATTCGGAGTGGCCCAGGACGTGTTGCTCTTTGCCTCCCGCAGAGCTTTCAGCATGTAGGCTTCGATGCGTTCGACATACTCGGGCGCAGCTGCGGTTGCGTCGGCAGGCCAGGTTCCGACCAGCGTTTGATAGAGCAAGTAGTCCTCGATCGGCGACGGCGCGGCCGCGGCGCCGACATGCTTGCGTTTGTGCTCATTCATTCGCCGCCAGGCTTGCACCGCCGCGCGCCATTCGCCCGGGAGCTCGGACAGCACGTTCAAGCGCGCCCGGACGTCCTCGCTGCGCTTGCTGTCGTGCGTAGAGGTGCCGAGCAGCGAGTGCGGCCAATGCTCCGCGCGCCGGAGGTTCGCGCGATGGAACGCCTCCGGCGTCGTACCGAACTGCCGCGGGTCCGCGCCTACCTCGTTGAGCGACAGCAAGCGCACGTATCGATAGAAGCATGTGTCCTCGAGCGACTTCGCCATCACGGGGCCCGTGAGCTGCTGAAACTTGGCGGTGAATTGCGCCGCACGCCGGCGGTACTCGTAGTCGACGTCGTCAGGCAGCTCGAACAGAAACAGCGTCCTCACGAACGCGAGAATCCCCTCGTCCTGACCCTCATAGATCGAGCGTGCGTGGCTCACCGCCCACTCGATGTGCTGTCGATCCTGCTCGCTCACATCCCCTTCTACGACATAGGTGCGATACACGGGGAATGCGACGATCAGCTCGAGCAAGGTCGCGCGCACGGCGTTGAGCGTGAAGTCGCGGGTTTCGAGGCGCAGCTCAGCAATGCGGTTCAGCAAGTTCGCCAGTACCGTGAGCTCGCTCGACAGATGAAACAGCAGAATGCGCCGTTTGCAGCGCTCCAGCATCGCGTCGAAACCGTCCTGCCGGCCGGTGAGGTTGCGATACACGCGGTCGAAAGCGCGCTCGCCCGGTGCATAGACGAACAAGCCGTTGACGGCGAACGAATACTCGTAGCCTGTCGTGCCGTGCACGGGCCAATCGCCGGGCAGATGCTCGCGAGCCCCGAGGATTTTTTCTACGACGAGATAGTGATGCGGGTGCCCGACTCCTGTGAGCTCTCTGCGCAGCCAGCGCAGATAGCCGCGCGGGTCGTATAGACCATCGGGGTGATCGATGCGGAAACCTTGTATCTTGCCTTCCGCAACGAACTGCAGCAGGCGCCGGTGCGTCGCTTCGAGCACGGCATCGTTCTGGGTGCGCAGACCGGCGAGATCGTTGATGTCGAAGAATCGCCGATAGTTGATCTCGTCGGCTGCCACGCGCCAGTACGCGAGTCGGTATGGCTGGCTCTCGAGCAGCTGGTGCAGGCGTGCGAACGTCTCGCGGCGATGCTGGATGCCGTTGTAGGTTGCGACGTTGCGGGAGATCTGCGCCGCGATGAGCGGCGACGAGCGCGTGAGCTCCGCGAGCCGCCGTTTCGCGACTGAAATCTCGTGCGCGCGCACTTGCCGTTCCTCCTCGTCGGTGGAGCTGTGATGCGGCAAGCTATGCAGCGACCGAATGATGCTCTCGAGCTCGATCAACGCCGGCTCGCCGGCCAACTTCGGAGCGGCGCGATCGGCGGCGCGCTGCAGGATGCGCGGATAGGTCGCCGGGTCTAGCGGGAAGCGGTGCTCGAAATAGAACACACTGAGCTCGCCCGCCTGGTCGTCATAGCGGAGATTGAGCTCGCTGCGCAGCAATGCGTTGCCGTATTGATCGCCCAAGATCGGAACGAGCACCTTGTCTTTGAGCTCGGGCGTAACAGGCTGCCAGTCGATGTCGAAATAGTCGGCGTACGCGGAAGCCTGACCGTTCTCGAGCACGTCGAGCCACCACTTGTTGTCGCTGCCCATGATGCCGATGTGATTCGGCACGATGTCGAGGATGTGTCCCATGCCGTGCTCGGCAAGCGTGCGGCACAGCGCCGCGTGGTCGTCGGCGTCACCGAGCTCGAGATTCAGCGCGGAGTGATCGATGACGTCGTAGCCGTGTGCACTGTCCGGTCGGGTTTTCAAGTACGGCGAGAAGTAGCAATGACTGATGCCTAGCCGCGCGAGATACGGCACGAGCTCGCGCGCTTCGCGGAATCCGTGGGCGCGCGTCAGCTGCACGCGATACGTGGCCCGCGGTGCTTGGAATTCCGCGCTCGCTATTCCAGCCGCCATGCGACAAACCACGGCGGCAGCTCGCGGGCTGCGCTCGCAAGCTCCTCGGTCGCTGCGAGCAGCCGTCCCGTGGGCGGGGCGCACGGTTGCGGTTGCGAGCCCAAGTTCGCGCTCAACTTGAGAAGGCTTCCATCGGCGAGCCGCCATGCGGCCGCAAGCGCGGCGGGGCCGATCAGCTCGCCGCCGTCGGCGCGTGCCGGCAAGCGTGGCCGGAGCTCGTCGCGGCGTATCTCGAGGAGCCGGCGGTACCGTGCGAGCGTGCCCGCATGGACGTCGGCTTCGAGCGAGCTCCAGTCGAGAACGGCCGACGCACGCTCGCGCGGATCGTTCGGGTCCGGTGTGTCGACGCCGGCGAAGAGCTGCGAGAAATCGTTGCGCCGGCCTTCGCGGATTGCCGCGGCAAGCTCGCCTTGGAAGTCGCAGAAAAACGGAAAACGGGCGGCAGCGTGGAATTCGTCGCCCATGAACATGAGAATCGGCGTCGGCAGCAACAACAGCAGCGTCTCCGCCGCCGCGAGCTCACGCTCCGGAAGCAGCATCCACAGCCGCTTACCGTCCGGTCGATTGCCGATCTGGTCGTGGTTCTGGAGGAAGTTCACAAACGCTTCGGGCGGCAGGCCGGATGTCGGCTCGCCGCGCGGCCGCCCACGGTAGCGCGAATGCTCGCCCTGATACGCGAAGCCGCTCGTTAGGCAGCGCAGCAGCTGCTCGAGCGGGCGATCGTAGTCCTGGTAGTGCATGGTTCGCTCGCCGGTCAAGAGCACCAGCAACGCGTGATGGAAATCGTCGTTCCATTGGGCCGTATACGCCGTCGGCCGGCCGGCGGCGTCGCGCTCTAAATAATGCGACGCGTTGTCGTCGTTCTCGAGCACGAGGTGAACGGAGCGGTGCGAGACACGGCCCGCAACCGTCGCGGCCAGCTCGGTCAAGAAATCGGGCTCGGAATCGTCGACGATTGCGTGCACCGCGTCCAAGCGCAGGCCGTCGAAATGGTACTCCTCGAGCCAATACAGCGCGTTGTGAATGAAGAAAGCGCGCACGATGTCGCTGCCCACGTCGTCGAAGTTGATTGCGTTGCCCCAGGGCGTGTGATGCTTCGCCGTGAAGAACTGCGGCGCGTACAAATGCAAATAGTTGCCGTCGGGACCGAAGTGGTTGTAGACGACGTCGAGCAGCACCATGAGCTCGAGGTCGTGCGCGTCGTCAATGAAACGCTTCAGATCCTCGGGTGTGCCGTAGCCGTGCTCGGGCGCAAACGGCAAGACGCAGTCGTATCCCCAGTTCCATTTACCGGGCGCGTCGGCGAGCGGCATCAGCTCGATCGCGGTGACGCCGAGATCGCGAAGATAGTTGAGCCGCCGCGCGGCAGCAGCGAACGTCCCTTCCTCGGTGAATGTCCCCACATGCAGCTCGTAGATGACGGCTTCATGCCACGGCCGGCCGTGCCAGTCCCCGTCGGACCACGCAAACGCTTCGGGATCGACGACCTCGCTAGGTGCGTGCACGTCGT
Source organism: uncultured Gammaproteobacteria bacterium (assembly GCA_963744305.1). GTDB lineage: Bacteria > Pseudomonadota > Gammaproteobacteria > Steroidobacterales > Rariloculaceae > FEN-1219. The sequence continues at coordinate 78,712 of CAVUTF010000036.1, read as the reverse complement.
CCGGATTACGGCGCGACGCCGGATCGGGAACCCGAAGCGTGCCGTTGTCGAATGAGAAACTGTAGCGGCTGCCGGCTCGCGCCTGCTCGGCGATGTGCACGAAGAAGCCACCCGCGTGAGAGGCCATCGGCAGAGTGAGTCGATCAACATGCAGGTGCGCATAGCGCGCGGCCGGCGCCCAGATGGCGAAGCGTACGCCGCGGTCCGTGAGCTCGGCGCCGAACGGCATCGAGTGCCGGCTCCTCACCGGAGGGGCCTGCGCAGCAGCGCCAGCGAGCGGCCGTCGATCACGTAGCGGTCCTGTTGACGATCCGGAGGCTCGAGCGCATCGAGCTCGCGCGCCGTGTCGACCATGGCCCGCCAGCGATGCGGCAGCGGCAGCGCAAACTCGAGCGGCTCGTAGTGCGCATTCATGAGCAACAGGAAGTCGTCGTCGAGGATGGGTTCGCCGTGACCGTTTCTCTCGTTGAGCCCGGCGCCGGGAAACAGGGCTCCGAGACAGCGCGCCACCAGATCGCTCCAGTTGGCATCCGTCATCTCGACGCCCAGCGGAGTCAGCCACAGTAGGTCCCTCACGCGCAGCCCGCGTCCCTGAAAATAGCGGCGGCGTCGAAACGTCGGATGGCGTTTGCGCAGCTGAACGAGGTGCGCGACGAACTGAATGAGCTCATCGTCGGCCGCGCTCCAATCGACCCAGGAGAGCTCGTTGTCTTGGCAATATGTATTGTTGTTGCCGCGCTGCGTGCGACCCAGCTCGTCGCCGCCGAGCAGCATCGGCACGCCCTGCGACAGCAGCAAGGTCGCGAGAAAGTTGCGGCGCTGGCGCGCGCGCAGACGCAGGACCTCCGGGTCGTCGGTCGGTCCCTCGACGCCGCAGTTCCAGCTGTAGTTGTCGTTCGTGCCGTCGCGGTTGTCGTCGAGATTGGCCTCGTTGTGCTTCACGTTGTAGCTCACGAGATCGAGCAGCGTGAAGCCGTCGTGGGCGGTGACGAAGTTGACGCTCGCAAACGGCAGTCTGCCGCTGCTCTCGTAGAGATCGCTCGATCCCGTGATCCGGTAGGCGAGATCGCCGATCGGCCGCATCGTCGCCGCTCCAATAACGACGGATGCTGTCGCGATAACGGCCGTTCCACTCCGTCCACCCGATCGGGAAGTTGCCGACTTGATAGCCGCCTTCGCCGAGATCCCAGGGCTCCGCGATCAGCTTGACCTCCGACAGCACCGGGTCCTGATGAATGATGTCGAAGAACGCGCCGAGCCTGTCGACGTCGTGCAGCTCGCGCGCGAGCGCAGCCGCGAGATCGAAGCGGAAGCCGTCGACGTGCATCTCGAGCACCCAATAGCGCAGGCTGTCCATGATGAGCTGCAGCACGCGCGGATGCATCATGTTGAGCGTGTTCCCGCAGCCGGTGTAGTCCGTGTAGTAGCGGGGATTGTCCGGAACGAGCCGGTAGTAAGCGGCGTTGTCGATGCCGCGAAAGCTCAGCGTCGGACCGAAGTGGTTACCTTCGGCCGTATGGTTGTAGACGACGTCGAGAATCACCTCGATGCCGGCCGAATGCAGCTTGCGCACCATCGTCTTGAACTCGTTCATGTGCCCCTGCGCGCAGTAGCGCATCTCGGGCGCGAAAAAGCCGATCGTGTTGTAGCCCCAATAATTGCGAAGGCCCTTCTCGACGAGATGGCGATCGTCGACGAAGGTGTGAATCGGCATCAGCTCGACCGCCGTGACGCCGAGCCGCTTCAGATGATCGATGACCGGCAAGCGTCGCGAGCGCTCCGTAGGTGCCGCGCAGGTGCTCCGGGACAGCCGGGTGCATCCGCGTGAAGCCTTTCACGTGCAGCTCGTAGATCACGGTGTCGCGCCACGGGATCCTGCGGCCGACGATCGTCGCCCCAGCTGAACGCGGGATCGATGACCTCGCAGCGCAGCATCCCCGCGGCGTTATTGCGCCGGTCGAAGGACAGATCTTCTCGCGGGCTGCCGATCCGATAGCCGAAGTGGGCGTTGCTCCACTTGAGCTCGCCGCGAATGGATTTCGCGTACGGATCGAGCAGCAACTTGTTCGGGTTGAAGCGGTGGCCTTGCGTCGGGGCATAGGGCCCGTAAACCCGATAGCCGTAAAGCAAACCTGGCCGCGCTTGCGGCAGATAGCAATGCCACACCTGATCGGTCCGCTCCGGCATCTCGATCGACGGATGCGGCTCCTGCGTCGATGCGTCGAAAGGACACAACTCGACCCGCTCGGCGTGCTCGGAGAACAACGCGAAGTTGACGCCTGCGCCGTCCCAGGTAGCACCGAGCGGGTACGGCTCGCCGGGCCAGACGCTCGAGTACCGCTCAACCATGGACCGCTCCCGTCGTTTGCGATGGGCAGACGAAGCTCAAGCGACCTTTCGGGAGGCGACGTTGCCGCGCTGAGTTGCGGTGGGCCTCGTGATCAGCACGATGCCCTGCGCCGACAAGAAGTGTTCGGGCTCGAGTCGGCGAGTGGCTGCCGATGCCAGTGTCGTCGGGAATGATGCAGTGGCTGTCGATGATCACGTGGTCGAGCGAGCAACCGGAGCCGACGTGCACATTCGGCAGCAGCACCGAGTTGGTGACCCGAGAGTGCGCGCCGACACTGCAGTTCGTGGAGATCACCGAGCGGCAGATCTCGCCGCGGATGTCGCAGCCGGGCCCGATCAGGGCGTTCATGCGGACCGATCCTTGGACCCGCGTCGGCCCGGCAGGCATCTGGTGGGTCGAGATCGGCCAATTGGGGTCGAACAAGTCGAACCGCGGCGGATCCTCGAGCAGATCCATGTGGGCTTGCCAGTAGCTGTCGACGGTGCTCACGTCGCGCCAATAGCCGGGGAAAGCATTCGCCGACGCGCGGAAGTCGTAACCGTAAACACGCGCTCCGGCGATTGCGGCAGGCAGTAAGTCGTAGCCGAAGTCGTGCAACGAGTCGGGATCGGACGCATCCCGCGCCAAGCAATCGAACAGGAAGGCCGCGTTGAACACGTACACGCCCATCAGCGCGCGGGTCGGATCGCCCTTGCCTGGGGCCGGCAGCGAGGCGATCGGACGCTCCACGAATCCTTGCACGCGCGAGCGCTCGTCGAGCGTCACGACGCCGTACGCGGCGGCGTCCTTGAGCGGCACCTCGACGCAGCCGACCGTGAGATCCGCCCCGTGGGCGATGTGCTCGTCGAGCAACGCGGAATAGTCCATCGAATAAATCTGTGCGCCGGCGAGCACGAGCACGTATTGCGGGTCGATGGCCTGGATCAAGTCGAGATTCTGATGCACCGCGTCGACGGTCCCGGTGTACCAACGCTCGCCTTGCCGCTGCTGCGCCGGCCAAATGTCGACGAATTCGTTGAGCTCACGATGGAGGAAGCCCCAGCCGCCCTGCACGTGTCGAATCAGCGATTGCGACTTGTACTGAGTGAGCAAGGCGATCTGGCGAATACCGGAATTGATGCAGTTCGACAGCGTGAAATCGATGGTGCGGAAGTGCCCGCCGAACGGTACGGCGGGCTTCGCGCGCCATGCCGTGAGCCCGGCCAAGCGCGTGCCGCTGCCGCCGGCGAGCACGAGCGCGAGCGATTCCGGGCGCGGCGGCCGCTGATGAATCGGACCGGCTGCCGTCATCGATTTGCTCCCATGCTCTTCACAAATCCCCTTGGACCTTGCACTTCTTGGAGCGCGCCGTCGCTTTTTGCGCGCGGGCGGCGCGCCCGCAAACCCGCGGAGCTGGGGCCGCGTCGGCTCTGTCAGAAATGAAGCAAACTGCATGCCAGCAGCCGCCTGAATACCGCGCATGACCTGCGCAGTGGCATGGATTTTGAAACGGGAGTGGCAGCTTCAAGAGCACATGAGAGGGCACCATGGGCAGTTGGACGTTACGGATATCGCTGATCGCAGCGGCGGCCGCGGCATTGCCCGGCTGCGCAATCAATCCGGTCACGGGCGAGCGCGAGCTCGCGCTCGTCTCGGAAGAGCAGGAAATCAGCATGGGCCGACAGGCGGCCGAGCAGGCCGCATCGACACTGGGCTTCGTGCCGGACGAGGCGTTACAGACCTACGTCGGCGGGATCGGGCGCGAGTTGGCAGCGACGAGCGAACGGGCCGCGTTGCCGTGGGAATTCCACGTGGTCGACGATCCGTCGCCGAATGCGTTTGCACTTCCGGGCGGATTCATCTTCGTCACGCGCGGACTCATGGGCTTGATGAATTCCGAGGCCGAGCTCGCCGCAGTGCTGGGGCACGAGATCGGGCACGTCACGGCACGTCACTCGGTTTCGCAAATCAGCCGCGCGCAGCTCGCCCAACTCGGCCTCGGTCTCGGCATGATCCTGTCGCCCGACCTTCGCGGTCTCGGCGACGCCGCGAACGCGGGCTTGAGCCTGCTGTTCCTGAAATACGGCCGCGACGACGAGCGCCAGGCTGACGAGCTCGGCTTCCGCTACATGCTCGAGCACGGTTACGACGTGAACGAGATGGACGACGTGTTCAGCGCTTTGCAGCAAGCCGGCCGGCTCGCCGGTCAATCACCGGTGCCGACCTGGCTCGCGAGCCATCCGAGCGAGCCTGAGCGGATCGAGTCAGTCCGCGAGCGGATCGCCGCTTCCTCACTCGGCGGCCGAGAGCTCCGTAGCGATGCGGAGGAGTATTTGAACCATCTCGACGGCCTCGTCTATGGCGATGATCCGCGCGACGGATTCTTCCGCGGCGATCGGTTTTATCACCCCGAGTTGATCTTTCAGGTGGATGCGCCGGAGAGCTGGCAACGGCAGAACACTGCTCAAGCCGTCGTTGCCGTGAGCCCCGAGCGCGACGCGGCCATGCAGCTCACGATCGTGCCGAACGCGAGTCCCGGCGAGGCGGCACGTGCGTTCCTGTCCCAACAGGGTATTGCACCGCTTGCGAGCTCTGAGCGGCGCGTGAATGGGAACGCGGGCGTCATCAGCGAGTTTCAGGCGCAAGCGCAAGGGGCCGTGGTCCGCGGCTACGTGGCACACATCTCTCACGGCGGCGCGACGTATCAAATCGTCGCATACGCGCCGGATGCCTCGTTCGGCCGGTACGCCAATGTGCTCGAGCGCATCGTCGAGAGCTTCGCGCCGCTGCGCGATCGAGAGCTCCTCGACGTGGAACCGCGGCGCGTGAACGTCGAGCGGCTGCCGCGCGACATGAGTCTCGCCGAGTTGCAGCGAGCGCGGCCGTCGGCAGTGACGATCGAGGAGCTCGCCCTATTGAATCAGGTGGAGGATGTGAACGCGGCGCTGCCGGCCGGCACGCAAGTGAAGCGCGTGACGGGTGAGGACGTCGGTCGACAGGCCGCCGCGCGCTAGGACGAAGAGGGGTCGCTCAGTGGATGGGCCCCTCGTCGACGACGAAGCACTCGTTCTCGGTGTCGAGCACGAGCGCGGTCACTTCAATTTCGAACGACTCGCCGAGCCGCGATCCGAGGACTGCACTGCGCGCGACGATCGCGTGGGTAGCCACCGATAGGTCGGGGGCGAACAAGAAGTCCTCGATCGTGCCGAGCTCCTCGCCCGCGCGGCTGCGCACTGCAGTCCCAAGCATCTCTTTCGCCAGGATCGGTGTCATCGTGTTCTCCAGCATCGATGGATGAAGCGAATGAGCAAATTCCGTGCCGCAACTCTGCCTCCGAATCTCTGGCACGGTTCCTGCATCGGTGACGCGCTAGAAGATCACTCGCAGGAGATGGAGCAATGAACACGACCACGGAACGGACCGGCAGCCGCAATGCGGCGGCGACGCAGCGCTTGGCGGAAAAGGCGCATCAGACCGTCGATCGAGCGGCGGAAGTCGCGACTGAAGCCGAAGAAACGTTGCGAGACAGCGCGGCGCGTGCCGCCGAAACCTTGCGGGCGGGAGAGGAACGTGCGGTCGAGACCCTCGATGAGGGCATGGCCAAGGTCCGCACCTACGTCGAGAAGAACCCGCTCGCAAGCGCTGGCATCGCATTCGCAGCCGGCGTGCTGGTCAGCATGCTGCTGCGTCGCTGACGCCTCGCTAAGCGGCCGCGTCGGTCTCGTCGACCTCGTCCTCGAGGGCGGCTTCGGCCTGTTTGAGGGCCCGTGGCGAAGGCTCGAGCTCGCGGCGGAATGTTGCCGCGAAAATGTGCCAGCTCGTCAAGAACAATCCTGCAACGACGGGTCCGATGACGACGCCGGTCGCGCCGAACATCGAAATTCCGCCGAGCGTGCTCAGCAGGACGAGAACGTCGGGCATTCGCGTATCGCTGCCGACCAGATGGGGTCTCACGATGTTGTCGACGCCGCTGACGACGATGGCACACCAGGCGAGGAGGCCGATGCCCGCAGCCAACTGCCCTTGGAACAGCAAATACACGACGGCCGGCACCCAGATGATCGCGGTGCCGAGCATCGGCACGACGGACGCCAACGCCATTACGGCGCCCCAGAACACCGGACCCGGAATCCCCACGACGGCAAATGCCGTGCCGCCGAGCGCGCCCTGCAGCACACCGATGACGATCGTGCCTTTGAGCGTAGCGCGCGTAACCGAGATGCCTTTTTCGACGATGACGTCGCGGTCCTTATCCGTGAGCGGGGTGTAGTCGAAGATGCTTAACAAGCGCGGACCGGCCAGCAGAAAGAAGAACAGCGCGTAGAGCATCACGAACAGATTCAGCACGAACGCGACGGTTCCCTGCGTGATCGTGGATAGGCTGTCGGTGAGGAAGATGCCTAGCTGTGTGATCGCCTCGCCGAAGCGCGTGTAGATCTGGTCACGATAAGGTTGCAGTTCCTCGGCGAACGGCAGCCAGGTCGGCAAACGCGACGGCAGGCCCTCGCCGTTGGCTGCCTGCTCGAGCCAAGGGCCGACGATGTCCGTGAGACGCACGGCCTCGCGTACGAATACTCCGAGGAGAAGCAGCAGGGGCAGCACGACCGCGATCAAAACGAGCAGCACCGTGGCACCGGCCGCAAGCGTCTCTTTCCGCAGATGCTCGCGCAGCCAAGCGTACAACGGATACAGGATTCCCGTGAGCACGGCCGCGAGAAACAGGGCCTGCAGAAACGGCCCCACCATGTCGACGAACAGGACGGTGATCAGGACGACGACGATCGCGACGAACAGCTTACGGAAGCGGACGTCGGCTCGCTCTTTTTGCATTTGCACGGCCATCGTAACGCTCCAAGGGAGCCCGCGAGTTCGGTTTTGCCGCTCCGGCCGGCCGCGCGGGGCTAATGCCCCGGCGGCCGGCGCTCCTCGAGGCTTCCTGTTCCGTCTCAAGTGGGTCGAAGCCGCGATCGCCACGTGCGCGAAATCCGTGCTCTACGCGATACGTTGCCTCGGAGATCAATCGGTGCCGCTCTTCCGAGGTGAGACCTCCTCGAAGGCGCGGTTTCCTGAGCCTACGCGACCATCCGTCGTGTTCCGGTTTCATCGCTTCAGTGCTCCGACATGGGACGCGGTCCGCCGGCTAGTTCAGTTGCCGGCTCCAGTCATCGACCTCTCGCTCCGCTTCTTCGCGGTTGCGGCCGTAGCGTGTTTGAATGCGACCGATCAGCTCTTCCCGCTTGCCTTCGATGACGTCCCAATCATCCTCCGTAAGCTTGCCCCATTTCTGTTGGGCCTTACCTTTGAGCTGCTTCCACTGTCCTTCCACGGTATCCCAATTCATTGCTCAGTTTCTCCTTTCACTGACGACGCATGACCGTTGCAATAGCCGTGCCAGGAGAAAACCGACGCTGCACCGTCCGTCCGTGCCGGAATTGGACACAGTGTTTCTTGGCTATTCGTCCGAGTCGCCGAACGAGCTCTTCCGTTGCTGCCAGATTTGCGGAAACGAGAGGTACTCTTGCTCGGTCAGCGCCTCGTCAGCATCGAGATCGAGCTCGTCGAAGACGGCTTGCAACGCTGTGCACGCGTCTGTCTCGTCCTCGGAAAGCACGGTGTCGGTATCGATGTCGAACAGCTCGAACTCCGGCTCGTCGAACACGAGCAGCTCGCCGGAGCAGATACGGCGGACTTCGTCCTCGGCGCAGGCAACTGCCCAAGAAAGCAGCAGCAAGCCTGTCAGCGCACCAGCGCGCTTCGCCCGGTAGCGTCGGATCGTCGCGCTCATGCCGACGATTCTGCAACTAGCGTGCCAGTCCGGGGGCCGGCCCTTGGCCCTAGGAGGCGTTGTCTTGCTCGTAGACGTGCAGGCGGTTGTACAGGGTGTTTAGGCTGATGCCGAGCGTCTCGGCGGCGGCGCGTTTGTCCCCATCGAAATGCGCCAGCGTCCGCGTGATCAGCTCCCGCTCGATGTCTCTGATCGACCGGCCGACCTGCAAGCCTTCGAGCTGCGCCTGCTGGCCGAACGGGCTCTCGAAACGCTCCGGTAGCTCGAGCTCCTCGAGGGCCCCATCGGACAGAATGTATGCACGATGAACCACGTGGCGGAGCTCGCGAACGTTGCCGGGCCAATGGTACGCCTGAAGGCGCTCGAGCGATTTCGGCGATAGCCGGCGGTGCGGACCGTAGCGCCGCGACAGCTCCAACAGAAAATGATTCGCGAGCAGCGGAATGTCGGCCGGGCGCGCATGCAGCGGCGGCAGGTTGATCGGGAAGACGGACAGCCGGTAGTAGAGGTCCTTGCGCAGCTGCTTGCTCGCGATCGCTTCCGCCGGCACGCGGTTCGTGGCGGTGACGATGCGCGTATCGATGTCGAACTCCTTCTCGCTGCCGACGGGCAACACCTTGCGGGTCTCGAGCACTCGCAAGAAGTGCGGCTGAAGCTCCTGGGGCATTTCCGTGAGCTCGTCGAGGAACAACGTTCCGCCGTTGGCGCGTTGAAAGAAACCCGTATGCTGGCGCGTCGCTCCCGTGAAGCTGCCTTTCTCGTGGCCGAACAGCTCGCTGCCCGCGAGCTCGCGGGACAACGACCCGCAGTTCACGGCGACGAATTCTCCGGTGCGGCCGCTCTCACGATGGATAGCCTCCGCCACGAGCTCCTTGCCCGTGCCGGTCTCGCCAAGGATCAGCACGGGGCTGTCGATGCCGCCGATCTTCTTGATCTGGGAGTACACCGTTTGCATCTCCGGTGTCTCGCCAACCAGCAGGTCGAAATGCAGGTCCACATTGTCGCGCTGATATTCTCGGGTCTCGAGCTCGCGCAACAGTCCCATCAGCTCGCGGTTTTCGATCGGCTTGGTCAAATAGGACACGGACGGACCGCTCAAATTCTGGATTTGCGATTTGATCCCGGGATGCCCGGTGATCAGGACGACGCGCTCGATCTCCAAGTGATTCTCGGCGAGCTCCTGCAAGAGCTCGAGCCCATTGCCGTCCGGTAGCATCAGGTCGAGCAGCAAAACGTTGCAAGACTGGGACTCGAGCACTCGGCGCGCGTTCTGCAACGTGTCGGCCGTGCGCACTTCGTGACCGTGCAGCCGCAACAGCTCGGCCGCGGAGCTCACGAAGTCGGGCTCGTCGTCAACTAACAACACTCGTGCCATCGAGTACCCCTAAAGAACGCGGGAGGTGTTAAGGCTATTACACGGGAATCCGCGAATCCATCGCCGTTGCGCAGGTGGTTGACCTACCACCTTTTTTGTATTTTTGCCTGGCCAATTGTCGCCGACTCGAGACAGGTACTCGCAAACCCGGCGTACCGGATGCCTCGACTCTCTCGCGCAAATTAGGGCCCGCCGCGGCTCGGTGCGCGGCTGGGTCCGTCACGTCGTCTGGAAATCATCTGCAAGAGGGGCACTGCGCACTTTTGTCCCGTTCTTCGTTTCGGACAATGCAGAATCCGTGCCAGGCCGGCGCGTTCAGGCGCGGCCTTGAGCCTGCCGATAACCGTCGCCGATACTGGCTCAGCCATATTTTCCGCGGATCATGAACCTCAAAGCGTGGTTAGCCGGCCGGGCCGGCATCGGTCTCGAGCTTGGCGCGATCGCGGCGGCGGCAGCGCTGTTTTTCGTGTTTTTCGGTGAGCGTCCGGGCTACGTCGACGTCGCGCTAGGACTGCTCGCGCTCGGTCTGATTGCAGCAAGCGCGCGGCGCAGCCGCGCCATCTGGCAGCGGACGCCGGTGGGAGTCAATGAGCCGCGCGAAGCGGCACGGGCAGCATGGCGCGACGCACTTGTGTTCACGGCCGCCGCGTTAGCCGCGTTTGCAGTCATCGGCGCCGCGAGCGGTTACGCGGCGGAGGGTTGGCGCGGGGCGTGGCAACGCCTCGGCAACTGGCACCTCGCCGTGGCTTGCCTGCTGTATTTTCCGTGGGCGCTGCTGCAGCAGTTCCTCTTGCAGTTTTATCTCTCGGGACGGCTCCAGGCCCTGCTGCCGTACTGGCTTGCGATCATCCTCACTGCGCTCGCGTTTTCCGCCGTGCATTTCCCGCGTCTACCCGTGATGGCGGTGACCGTCGTCGCCGGCGTAGTCTGGGCGAGGAATTACTGCAGATATCGCCGGCTGTTGCCGCTCGCAGTGTCCCATGCGTTGCTCGGATCGACTCTGCACTATTGGGTGTTTGGCCGCGACTTGGCTCAGATCTGGGGCGGCAGTTAGTTGCAAAACTACCAAGCTACTTGCAAATCCTGACTGCTGACCGCAGCCGGAAAGGGCTGACCCACGTCGCCGCGCCGGGCACGGAACTTGCTTTGCTGATCCAGGGCAAGCGCGCGGGTCTCACAGCATGGCGGAAAGCGTCCTCTGGATGGTGGTGTTCACGGGGTTGGGCCTCGTGGTCGTCATCGCGATATTCGTGGCGGCGTTCCGTTTCGTAAGCGCGTCGCGAGCCAAAAACATGCAGCTCAAATGGCAAGCACGTCCGGCCGATAGAACGAAGTAGGACTGCAACGATGAAATTGAAGCTGCGCCCGTTGCCCTACGACTACCCCGCGCTCGCGCCGCATGTCAGTGCGGCCACGGTCGAAACGCACTACGACAAGCACCATCGCGGCTATCTCGACAAAGTGAACAAAGCCGTCGCCGGTGCGCCGCTCGAAGGCAAGCCGTTGCGCGAAGTCGTACGCGAAAGCGCCGGAGACCTTTACGACAACGCGGCGCAAGTTTGGAACCATGATTTCTATTGGCGCAGCATGTCGCCAGAAGGCGGCGGCTCGCCGCCGCCCGAGCTAACGCAGCTCCTCAGCCGGGCTTTCGGCGGCGTCGCGGCGCTCAAGAAAGAGCTCGCAGACGCCGCGACCAACCATTTCGGCTCGGGCTGGGCATGGTTGATCAAGGATGGCGACGGAAAATTGCGCGTGGAGGCGACGCACGACGCGGGGAACTTCCTCAAAACCGACGCCACGGCGTTGGTCACGATCGACGTCTGGGAGCACGCGTATTACCTCGACAGACGCAACGAACGCGCCGAGTACGTGGAGGCGTTCTTAGAGCACCTGATCAACTGGGAATTCATAGACGAGAACCTTTCGGCGGTGAGTGAACGATGACTGCCGAGGGCTTGCACGAGGACGCGGGCGCGCTGCGCCCGGCCACCATCGATGAGCATCGCGCCTATCGATCGCTGATGGAGGAGCTCGAGGCGATCGATTGGTACGCACAACGCATCGATGCGAGCACCGACGCCGAGCTGAAAGAGGTGCTGCGCCACAATCGCGACGAGGAAAAGGAGCACGCGGCGATGGTTCTCGAATGGCTCCGCCGCCGAGACCCGGTGCTCGATCGGCATCTGCGCGCCTACTTGTTCTCCGACGGGCCAATCCAGGAGGTCGAGGAAATGCTCGAGGGCGGCGAGAGCGCCGCCGCAGACGGCGATCTCAAAATCGGCAGCTTGCGCGCGGCGCATTCCTCCTGACGCTTGGATCATCTGTATCGACAACTTGCTCCGATCGGGCCCCGTGCATGGGAGGAGATCGATGAGACGGCGCGGCGGACGCTGAAGCGGACGTTGGCCGGACGTCAGCTCGTCGACTTCTCCGGACCGCATGGCTGGGACTACTCCTCCGTCGGGCTCGGACGCACGGAGCCGATCGGCCAACCGGTGCAGGGCGTGAACGCGGCACTGCGCCGGGTGCAGACGCTCGCCGAGCTCACGGTGCCGTTCACGCTCGCGCGCGTCGAGATCGAGGCCATAGGACGCGGCGCCGAGGATTCCGATCTAGAAGCCGTGGTCGAAGCGGCCCGCGCGGCGGCGCTCGCCGAGGACCGCGCCATCTTCGAGAGTTTCGCCGAGGCGGGTGTCAGCGGAATTCTCGAGAGGGCTCAGCGGCAAGCATTGACGCTCACGAACGACTACGCCCGGTATCCGGAGGTCGTTGCGGCGGCGCTGACCTCGCTGCGCCAAGGGGGTATCGATGGTCCGTATGCAATTGCGCTCGGACCGCGTTGTTACCAGGGTCTCACGGAGACCACGAACAAAGGCGGCTATCCTGTCATGGACCTCGTCCGCCAGCAGCTCGACGGCCAAATCGTTTGGGCGCCCGCGATCGACGGCGCCGTGGTGCTCTCCACGCGCGGGGGCGACTTCGAGCTGATCGTCGGTCAAGACTTTGCGATCGGCTATGCGCGCCACGACGCGGAGAAGGTCGAGCTCTATCTGCAGGAAACAGCGACGTTTCTGGTCTACACGCCGGAAGCCGCCGTGCCGCTGCGCTACCCGCAGGGGGATTAGTTGCCGGCGCGGGATAGACCGCGATAGTTGACGCTGACCGCGACGCCGTTCGACGTCGCATCCTGGTCCTGATTCTCGAATTTCTGATAGATCCCGTCGTAGCTGAGGCCGATTGCCCACGCTCGTTTCACCGCCCACTCGAGCCCCATGCCGAGGCGCGCGTAGTCGCGTGTGCCCGTCTGAAGATCCGCCAACGAGCTCGTGTCGATCGCGCGGAACGCGAAGGTTGCGGTCAGAATCTCCGACACGCGCCGTTCTAGCGACACTCGAAACTCGTCGCGCTGCTCGACGAACCCCGACGAATTGGGATTGACGAGGTGTTGGATGTCCAGGTTCACCGTTGCGAGTTCCGACCGCTTTCGAAGCCCGAGCTCCAGCGTGAAGTTCGTTTCGACGTCCTCCACGAGCACGCCAAGGGGACTGCGGAACGCGATCTCGCTGCGCTGCACCCCGGGCGTGAAGCGAAGACTCCAGATGTCCGAGAGCGCTCGCGAGAAGGTGCCTTCGAGTCCGACCGTGTCGGTTTCGTTCTCGTTGGCATCGGCGTTGAACCTGGAGAACAGCACCCGCACTTCCGCGCGGCTGCGATCGTTGATCTGGCGCGCGTAGCCGCTGGAGATCTGCGCGTCGTTGAAGTCCGTTCGACCGGTGACCGAGCTTCCCGAGTACGTCACGTCGATGAGCTGGGCTTCGAGCAACACGCTGCCGCGCTCCGAGATCTGGAAATCGGCATAGGGAGTGATGATCGCGCGGTTGCGCGTCTCGTCTAGGCGCACGAGCCGGCCGGTGTCGATCGCGACGGGGTCGTCGACGTCCGGGTCGACCGGCTCGGCCTCGAGGATCTCGCTGTACAGAATGCTCTCGCGAGAGAAAGAGCTGTTGAATCCGGCGGCGCTCTTCTCCCAGCGGCGCTGCCCGCGCGCGTCGAAAAACAAATCCTCGCTCTCCAAATCCTCATCCTCGACGTCACTGGCGGCATAGACACGCACGCGCGGCTCGAGGAACAGATAGTTGCGCGGGCCCATGTTGGAAATCGCGAACTGGCCGTTGAACGACATCAGTGTCGCCGCATCGTTCTCCGCTGCCTCGGTCCGGCACTCCCTCAGGGGCGTCGACGTCGAGTCGCGGATTCTCGCGCGTCTCCACCGCAAGCTCGAGGTTCGGCACGAGCTCCCATGACAGTGCCGTATCCGCGGCGAAAACATACACGCAGAGCCAAGCGACTGTCGCGCCTGCGACGATGTGAGGTTTAGTGTGTTGCATGCGGTATCTCACGCTTCCGACTAGTAGGCTTCTCGCGAAATACGATCGCGAAGGTTCTACAGAGGATCTTGATGTCGAGCATCAACGACCAGTGCCGCAAGTAGTCCAGGTCGTAGTCGATGCGCCGCTTCATATCCTCCAGCGAGCTGGTCTCGCCGCGACAGCCGTTCACTTGAGCGAGGCCCGTCATGCCCGGCGTCACCTTGTGGCGTACCATGTAGCCGTCGATGAGCTGGCGATATTGCTCGTTGTGCGCGACCGCGTGCGGTCGGGGGCCAACCAAGCTCATCCGTCCCTGCACCACGTTGAAGAGTTGCGGCAACTCGTCGAGCGAGTAGCGCCGCAGGAAGCGGCCGAGTGGCGTCACGCGTGGGTCATCCCGCGTCACCTGACGGACGATGGGGCCGTTCTCGCTAACCGTCATCGTTCGAAACTTGTAGATGACGATTTCCGCGCCGTCCAAGCCGTAGCGACTTTGCCGGAATATCACGCTCCCGGGCGAGGTGAGCTTGATAGCAAGCGCAATCACGAGCATCGCCGGCAATGCGATCAGCAGCATGATCAATGCCAGTGCGACATCCGTGGCTCGCTTCTTGAAGCCCGACCAACCGTGCAGCGGCGACTCGCACAACGCGATGATCGGCACACCGCTGATGTCGTCGGCGCGTGCTTGGATCAGGTCCATGAAGGAAATGTCGGGGATGAGATACACGGATGCGGTCGTATCCCGGAGGTTGTGGATCAGCGTTTTGGTGCGATCCAAGTGATACGGAAGCGCGATGAAAATAACGTCGATACGCCGCTGCTTGGCAAAGGCCGGTAATTCGTCGAGCGTGCCCAGCAGACGTGTCCGCGACCGGATGTCGTTGACGCGGTGTTGCGTGCGGTCGTCGAAAAAGCCCTGCTGCTCCAGCCCAAGCTCGGCGCGACTGTCGATATTGCGCGCAAGTTCGCGGCTGACGCGATTTACGCCGGCGATTACCACCGTACGCGCGTTGCCGGACACGACCCTGAGCTGGCGGAAGGCTTGCCGCAGCAGGATCGGCGCTGCCATCAGGAGGGGCGGCGTCGCAATGAACCATAAAAAGAGCGCCCGCCGAGAATAGACCTCGGAGACTTTGGTGGCGTAGCCGATGAGGAGCAACAAGCCGACGACTGAAAGCCACGCGAGGCCGACGCGCGTAGCAACCGTCCACCCGCTCGTGAACATGCCACGTAGCTTGCTTTCCGGGCGGACCACGATGTAGGAGAGGAGTGCCGCGAAGATCGCGAGTAATTCGTAGTTTCGATCGAACTCGATGCCCAGCAACTGCGTGGAGCCGACGAGCATGCCGGTAGAAATTAGCGGAGGGGCTGCGTATTCGAGCGTGGTGAGCAGCGCCAGCGCGAATCCGATCTTGTAGTACTCGCCAGGCACAATAACTAAGCCTCCGAAAGCTTCCTTGCGAGGCCTGATCGATGCAAGCGACATGCCATAAAGTGCGTTGCCAGATGGCAACACCGAGCGTCGCTGCGGGGGCTGCTTCGGCGGTGCGAGCGTGCAACCGAACGCCTGCGACTACACATAAGCTGGCGCCGTGCTGCGCGGCTCGACCCAAGTTCTTGTGTGCGGTTGCAAGGTTGCAAACCACCAACGTACGCATGGCCGGTTTGATCCATCGGTTTTCGCGGGGCCGCAACGCCCCGACCTTATGTATATATAAGGAGTGGGGCGAGAGACCCTTTTCGCGTTTGTCTAGCCCGGCAGCGTCCCTACATGACGCGGCCGGTTGCGATGTCCGAAGCGGGACTCTCGACTCCCTCCGCGTTGAAGGCGGTGGCCACGAAGTAGTACGTCGCGGGTGCGAGGTTTTCCACGAGGTACGCGCTCGTCCCCGGGTTGTCGATCGTTAGGGAGCCGGAGTAAACACCCGGCGCGGTGCCCCAGTAGATCTTGTAGCCTGCGAGATCGGTCAGAGCAGTGCCGTCCGTGTTCTCGGTCGGCGGGAGCCAGGTCAACGTGGCCGACCCGTTTGCGACGGCGGCGACCGTGATGTCGAACGCATCGAGCGCAGTTTCCACTGCGCCGTCGGTGACGCTGATGACGATGTGGGCGTATCTGCCGAGATCAGCCTCGGTCGGAGTGCCCTGGAGTTGTCCGGTAGCGTTGGAGAACGTCGCCCAGGCGGGGCGCTGCTTGATACGAAAGGTGAGGACGTCGCCGTCCGGGTCCGATGCCGCCGGTTGAAACGAGTATTCCGTATTCGACGTTGCGGTTGCGGTCGGCTTGCCCGAGATCACGGGCGCGCCGTTGGCGACGGCCCGAGCTGACGCCCCTGCCGCTGCGCCGGCCGAATCGGGAGACGGGCCCCCATCGCCTCCGCATGCCGCGAGAATTGCACAAAAGCCGATTGCGTATACCTGCGCGCTGCGCTGGCCTTTCCTCATCAGTACACCTCCAATGGTCTTCCGTTAGCGCGCCGTTATGCCGGCCGAGAACGGGGAGACGCTGTGCGACCTGACGGATGGAGAGTCTTGCGCGTCGTGCTAGGCACATCTGCAGGACAAACTCATTCGCTGGCAACCCCGCTATCGTTGGCCCTGTGCCCATTAGATCGGTGGTTTTGCGTCTCCGCCTTTCGGACGGATTTGCCTTTTTCAGCAGTGCGCAGCTCGGCGCTGACAAACTGCGCAACGCGAATCTACTGAAGTGAATCGCAACGGACAACTGTCGAAAATCGGCGACAACGCGCGCGCTCGTCGAGAACGCGTGCGCATCGCGATCGAATCGACTACGAAGTTCCTCGGCCTCCGGTGTGCAGGCGGCTCACGAGTTGCTCTTCGGCGTAGTGCTCTGTGTCGAGCACGAGGCGCTCCTGCGCAAGCTGAATCTCGTGCAGCACGTACATCAACAAGATGCTGAGCATCAGCGCGACCAACGTCGAGTTGAACGACACGCCGAGACCTCCCGTCACGGCCGAGATGTCGCCCTGCACGGCGAGATCCGCGCCCTGCAGTGCGATACCGATGCCGCGGACCGTGCCGACGAATCCGATGGCGGGGCCGGCCCATACGCAGAAGCGCAAGATGGCAAGCTCGGCATCGAGCCGACCGAGCTCGCTTTCAGACACGTTGTGCACCGTGGTGGACGCGTCTTGCGCGTTCGCCGTGGTGCCGAAGCGCTTGAGCGCGCTGCGCAGGATGCGCGGCACGACCATGTCGCGCTGCGTCGGCGGCAGCTCTTCGAGACTGCGCAGGTATTCGCGCGCATCCGTCGGCAAAATCACGATCGACGACGCCATCCGCATCAAATCCGCATCGAGCAGGCGCCGCTGCTGGCGCAGCTCGTAAAAGCGCATCGCGGCGAGGATCAGCGCCCAGGCCGCGATGATGATCGTCGCCTCTTGCTCCGGGTCGCGAATGATGACGAACAGCGAACGCTCCGGGCGCGCGACGCGGGTTCGCGGCGACGATCGCGCGTTGCTCGGCGAGCCACGCCTCCGCGTAAGGATGCACGACGATTGTCCAGAACGTGTGAGCGATCAACGCCAGGGCCGCGAGAATCAGCAACTTCGAGCCACGGTCTTTCAGGTAATTCTGGTAAACGGCCATCCAACGTCACTCCGAAAATGCGAAAAGGCACGGCGTGCCCGGCATGCTATAAGAAACGCGCAGCGCCCGGGAGTCTCGCTGACAACGGCCAGCGTGTATTCCCGCCCGCGGCATTATGCCTGCCGGCATACCGAACTGCTTTGACCGGACGGGTGATGGCGAGTTTCTAGGCCGGGCCCTGCGGTCGCGCGCGATCCGCCGTCAACATCGCGGCCAGCGACAACAAGTGATTGGGATCGCACGGCTTGGCCGCATGGACCTGAAAGCCGGCCGCAAGTGCCTGCGCCCGGTCGGTGGGGCCAACGAGCGCGGAAAGCGCCATCGCCGGAACGCTGCCGAGCGGGGGGGCCAGGCTCCGCAACCGTGCGATGAGGGCGAAGCCGCTTTCCTCAGGCATTGCGAGATCGCTGATGACGAGGTCCGGCGTGCCACGATCGAAGGTGCGAAACGCCTCATGAACGGAGCCCGCGCTCACGACCTCGGCGCCGGCGCTCCGCAGAATTCGCGCCGCAACATCCCGCGCGTCCTCGTGATCGTCAACGACCAGTATGCGCACGCCCGTGAGATTTGCGCCGACTGCGCGCGAGCGCGCGGGCTTCGTGTGACCCGGCGCGGCCGCCGTCGACGCGATGGGGATCGTGACCGTGACCGTCGAGCCGCGATTCGGACCCGCACTCGCGATGTCGATGCGGCCCTCGTGAGCCTCGACGAGGTGCTTGACGATCGTGAGCCCGATTCCGAGCCCACTGAATCGCCGCGTGTTGCCGTGATCGGCTTGCCGGAAGCGGTCGAACACGAGGGGCAGGAACGCCTCCTTGATCCCCTCGCCGTCGTCGACCACGGCGACTTCGGCTTCGCCGTCTCGAACGCGCAGTCGAACGTTCACATGGCCGCCCGGCGGCGTGAATTTGAGCGCGTTGGACAATAGATTGCCGAACACCTGCTGCAGCCGATCCGGGTCGGCCAACACCGGTGGGCTGACTGCGTCAGTGTAGAGCTCGAGAGCGATGTTCCTTGCTCTTCGCCGTGGGTCGCGCCGCATCGAGGGATGCTTGCAGCACGTCGCCGAGGTCGACGACCCGCTGTTCGAGCCGCATTTCGCCGCGTGAGATTCGCGATAGGTCGAGAAGATCTTCGATGAGCCGATTTTGCGCCCGCGCGCTTCGCTCGATGACCGTTCAGGCCCTCCGCGAGCCGCGGATCGTTCTTCGACGATTGCCCCGCGAGGATGTGCGTCCAACCGAGAATCGAGCTCAGCGGCGAGCGCAGCTCGTGGGACAGCGTCGCGAGGAACTCATCCTTCAGTTGGCTCGCCTCTCGCTCGCGGGCGAGCAGCACGTTCTCTACCGCGATCGATGCCATGTTGCCTAGCTGCAGCAACACCGCCTCGTCCCCGTCGGTGAAGCCGCGCTCGCTCGCGCCGGCGACCTGAATCAGGCCCATGTTGCTGCCGTTGGCCCAGTGCAACGGCACGGCGAGGCGGCCAGTGCACGTCGCATCGTCGGCATTCGCCGGCTCTGCCTCATCGGCAAAGCTGCTGCGTTCGGCAATCGCGTCGGGCTGGCGCACGGGTTCGTTGCGCCCGAGCACCAAGCTCACGAATGACTCGCGCTCGTTGAGTGGAGCAAGGATCGCGCGTGGTGCGTACGTCACGCCGTCGACCCGCGAACAGCGCCGGTCGATTTGGCCGCGAAGATCGCTGATCGAAACGCTCTGCGCCCAACGGCTATTGACGAGCTCCGCGGCCGTGGCGGTGACGACTTCGAGCAGCCTATCGAGCGACGGCGCGGAATGGATTGCGAGCGACGCATCCGCCAACAGCCGCTGCCGCGCGGCCCGCTCGCCGAGCAATGCGGCCTGGCGCCGGATCTGGCGGTTCTTGCGGTACAGATCGACGAAGAAGGCGACTTTGCTGCGCAGCACTTCGGGCGCGACCGGCGACAAGATGTAGTCGACTGCCCCGAGGGAGTAGCCCCGTGCGACATGCATGTCGTCGGCATAGGCCGTCATGAAAATGATCGGAATCTGGTCCGACTTGCGCTGCGCTCGAATCAATTCGGCCGTCTCGAAACCGTCGAGCCACGGCATGTTCACGTCGAGCAAGATGACGGCGAAGTCTTGCTGCGACACCCGCTCCAGAGCCTCCTCTCCTGATTCGGCCAGAACGATGCGCTCATTGAGACTTTCGAGCACCACCTCCAGCGCGAAGCGGTTCTCCGGACGGTCGTCGACGACGAGGATCGAGGCGTTCTCGCTCGCTCTCATGGCAATGGACTGAAGGCGAGTGCCCACATCCCTTGGGTTCCCCCAATCTTATGCCGAGGCGCTGCACGATCCGTGCCACGCGCGTGCGGACCGTGCCACGCGCGTGCGGATCGTCCGCAGCGCACAGCGGCGCGCCGGTCAGCTTGGTCGCGTTCTAGGAGTTGAGCCCACGCTGCAGATTCTGGAAAGGCGCCGGTGACTTCCTGAGTGTCACCGCCGTGTCACTGCCCAGCGACCGCGGCGTGACTGCGAAAAGACCGACAGCGTCACCCGCCAACCGTACGATGCGGCACCTCGACCAGCTTCGGGGACACATCATGATTTTCAAGATCTCGTCGAAGGCCCTCGCGGCATTCGCGGTAACGGTGCTGCCGGCAGCGGGCGTGCGTGCCCAAGATGCGCTCGAGGAGGTCGTCGTGACCGCGCGCTATCGCAGCGAGAGCGCGCAAGAAGTGCCGATCGCTCTGACTGTCATCGGTGGCGACAAGCTCGATGCGGCTGGCGCGACGACGCTGACGCAGGCGACAACTTTGGCGCCGAGCACGCAATTCATTTCATCCAACCCGCGAAACACATCGATCACCATTCGCGGTTTCGGCAGCGCCTATGGGCTCACGAACGATGGACTCGAGCCCGGCGTCGGAATCTACATCGATCAGGTTTATCACCCGCGTCCATCAGCCGCCACATTCGATCTCGTGGACGTCGAGCGTGTCGAGATTCTGCGCGGCCCACAGGGTACGCTGTACGGCAAGAACACGACGGCCGGCGCGTTGAACGTGTCGACCCGCCTGCCGACATTCACTCCCGAGAGCAAGCTCGAGTTTTCGGGCGGCGACTACGGATTCGCGCAGGTCAAGGGTTATGTCTCGGGGCCTCTGAAGGGAGACGCTCTCGCGGGCAAGTTGTCTCTCGTGAGCACCCGCCGCGACGGCACGATTTGGAATCTACCCACGGACGACGACATCAACGAGACCAATGCTCTCGCGTTGAACGGTCAACTGCTGTTCGAGCCAAGCGACAACCTTCGGCTGCGTCTGATTGCCGAATCTCACGAGCACGACGTCAGTTGCTGCACACAAGTGTTCGTTGGCGTCGGTGCGACGCAGCGAAGCCCCGCGCGGCAGTTCGAAGCGATGGCTGCCGCGCTCGGATATGTGCCGCCGAGCCGCAACCCGTACGATCGGGTCGCGGACATCAATTCCGGCGCTCGAGCCGATCAGAAGCTCGGCGGCGTCAGTGCGATCTTGGATTGGCATGTCGGCGGCGGCACGCTCACGTCGGTGACGTCGTGGCGATATTGGGATTGGCGCCCCGAAAACGACCGGGACTACACGAGCCTGTCTATCTTGACAGCGTCAGTGAATCCGTCTGACCAGCGGCAGAAGAGCCAGGAGATTCGGTTCGCGTCGAGCGTTGGAGACAAGGCCGACTATATCGTCGGTGCCTACGCGTTCAACCAGACGATCGTCACGAACGGCTTGCAAGGCTACGGCGCCGACGCGGCGTTCTGGCTCGTGAATGCGACCGTGCCGCGCGATTTGTTGGACGGTTATGAATCCAGATTCCTCGCCGACTCATCGGTCGACAGCTTCGCGTTGTTTGGTCAGGTCGACTGGCATCTCACCGATCGGCTGACGTTCACGCCAGGGATCCGCTACACGGACGATCGGAAACACGCCGTGTACGATCAAACCGTCTCCGGCGGTCTCAGCACGACCGATCCCGCCTTGATCGGCTTCAAGCTCGGCATCGTGCGCCCCCAGTACTACGAGGTTGATTACAGCGATGGCAGCGCCTCGGGCCAGATCAACCTCGCGTTTCGTGCGACCGATGACTTGCTGCTCTATGCGACCTACTCGCAGGGGTACAAGTCCGGCGGAATCAACTTGGCGGGCATCCCGAACGACGCTCAAGGCAATCCGTCGCTGATCAGCGCGCTCGTGCAACCCGAGGAGGTCGAAAATCTCGAGTTCGGCGTGAAGAGTCAATTCTTTGATCGTGCTTTGACGGTCAATCTCGCCGCATTCGACACGAAAGTCGAAGAGTATCAAGCCAACGTCGTGGATGCCGGGCCGGGCGCGCTGCGCGGCTACCTCGCGAACATCGACGAGGTCCGTGTTAGAGGATTCGAAGCCGACATGCAGTGGGCTCCGACCGATGGGTTCTCCGGATACTTTGGAGCCGCATGGAACGACGGCAAGTACGCGTCCTTTCCGAACGCGCCGTGTCCGCTGGAGAGCGTCGGCAATCCCGCGCTGCCATTCTGCGATCTGTCGGGGCGCCCGCTGCCCGCCCTGTCCGCCGAAGTCATCACGCTCGGGGGCGAGTATCGTCGACCATCGACGATGTTCGGCCTAGGCGGCGAGACGTACTTCGGGTTCGATGCGAGCTACCGATCGGAGTGGTATTCCGATGCCTCGGTTTCGCAGTACGGGCTCGTCGACGGCTATGGCCTATTGAGCCTGCGTGCGGGATTCCGCTCGAACGGTGCTTGGGAAGCGTTGATCTGGGCGAGGAATGTGCTCGACGAGGACTATTTGCAATTCGTGAGCATTCAGTCGGGCAACTCCGGGCTCGTTCTCGGCGCTCCGGGGGATCCGCGTACGGTGGGCTTCACGATACGAGCGCGTTTTTGACGTAACGCCGGTAGCTTTTAGCCCGCAACGGTCACGGCAACGACGCGCTGTCACGTTAACCTGTTTAAACAATGGGATACGCCGCACTTCTAATGGCACTTGGAGAGTCGCTAACCGAAATGTCACCCCTGCATAACCGCGACGAGACCGACAAATGGCTTTGGGTTCTTTAGCATGACCCCTCTCGTTTGGCGCAGCCTCGACCTCCCATGTCGATTGCACTAGAGCAAGTATCGAAGGATTACAGCAGCACCCCGGCGGTCAGTGACGTTTCGGTCAATATCGCCGAAGGCGAATTCTTCGTGCTGCTGGGGCCGTCGGGAAGCGGCAAGAGCACGCTGCTGCGCGCGATCGCCGGACTGACCACGATCGATCACGGTCGCATCGTGATGCACGGCCGCGACGTCACCAATTTGGGCGCCAAGGACCGTGAAGTCGGCTTCGTGTTCCAAAATTACGCGCTGTTTCGGCACATGACCGTGGCCGACAACATCGAGTTCGCGCTGCGTGCGCGGCGCGTGCGCGCCGCCGAGCGCAGACGACGGCGCAGCGAGTTGCTGAAGCTCGTATCGCTCGAGGGTTTCGACGAGCGCTTGCCCGCCGAGCTGTCCGGTGGTCAGCAGCAGAGAATCGCGCTCGCCCGTGCGCTTGCGCACGAACCGCGAGTGCTGCTGCTCGACGAGCCGTTCGGCGCCCTCGACGCCAAAATCCGCGATGAGCTGCGCAGATCGATCCGCGAGATCCAGCGCGCCGTCGGCATCACGACCATTCTCGTGACCCACGACCAGGAAGAAGCCTTCAGCATGGCAGATCGAATCGGGGTCATGGATCGAGGCCGACTGCAAGAAGTCGGCGAGCCGCGTGCGCTTTATCAACGTCCAGGGACGCGTTTCGTAGCCACCTTCCTCGGCGCCGCGAACCTTTTGCTGGGCCGCTACGGGTATCGCGACATCCAGCTCGGCGAGTCGTATTTCCAAGTTGATCGTTGGTCCCGCTCGTTGCGCAGCGGCGACGAAGGAGCCGTCGTGGTGCGGCCTGAGGACGTCGTGTTGACCGAGCATCGAGATCAGCTCGCGGTCCCGGTGGTAGGCTCGGCGAAGGTCATGGAGATGCAATTCGTCGGCGCGATCGAGCGTCTGCGGCTCGAAGTGCAGGCGACCGAGACGCTCGCGAGCGCACAGCGGCCGGGTGCCGCCACGTTCTTTCTCGACGCTTCGCGAACGGCGCGAGACGTCGAGGTCTTTCCGCTGGAAACTGGACGCAGAGTCGTCGTCGGGCTCAAACGGATGCACACGCTGCCTACACCGATCAGCAGTCTGCGGCTGATCGCAACCGCCGGATGCACGACGCAGCAGCTTCAAGCCGCGCCGATCGTGCGCGAGCTCGCGGAGCGCATGCATATCGAGCCGTTGCGCTATGACCAGTCGTCGGCACCTGAAGAGCGTCTGCGCGGTTTGCCGATTGTCGCTTTGGACCGCGGCGCGAAGCTGGTCGAGACTCTCGATCTGCTCGAAGGCGGCGCGCGGCAAGTCTTGGCGGTCGCAGAGGGCGAGCAACGCGTCGAGCGCATGGTCATCTATGTCGAGCCGTCGTCATGCGGCCGCGACGCCGCTCTCGCGGCTGCCGCGAGTCTTGCGCGGCACCTGACGATCGACGTGGCGATGCTCGTGCGCGACGAGGATCGCTCCATGACGGGCAGCGGCTTCTATCGCGACCTGCTCGACTTGCGCAACGCGTCCCTAAAGCTGCATGGGCTCGATATCCGAACCGAGACGTTTAGGGGCGCCGTCCACGAGGTCATCCGCGAACGACTGACGTCGTCGGATGAGCCCACGCTGCTCGTGATCGGGTTGACGTCGCCGGAGAGCGTGAGCGAGCTCGTCGATCATCTCGTCGAGTTGATTGCGGACGCAAAGCCCGCGGCCATCCTGTTCGTCAGCGGGCGCGATGAGCCGGAAGAGGTCGCCGTCGTCACGCCGACGACGCCGGAACCTGCATACGCCGCCGCATGGGCATTCTGACGCGCACGGCGCGGCCGCTTCGCAGTTTGGGCCTTATGATCCGAGCGCTGTTGTTTTTATCGTTCGCCGTCGTATTGGCGGGCTGCGGGTCGGGCGAGGAGGGAACCGGCCGCGTTCGGCTCTTGAACGTCTCGTACGATCCGACGCGAGAGCTGTATCGGGAGTTCAACGACCGCTTCTCCGCGTATTGGCTCGAACGAACGGGCCAAGAAGTAATGGTGCAGATGTCGCACGGCGGCTCGGGCAGCCAAGCCCGCGCGGTCATCGATGGACTGGATGCCGACGTCGTCACGCTTGCCCTCGCATGGGATATCGACAACATTCAGCTCAATAGCCGGCGGCTGCCGGCGACATGGCAAGCACGGTTACCGAACAACAGCGCTCCGTACACCTCCACGATCGTGTTCCTCGTGCGCGCGGGAAACCCCAAGAACATCCGCGATTGGCCGGACTTGATCGCGGAAGGGATCCAGGTGATCACGCCGAATCCGAAGACTTCGGGAGGCGCGCGTTGGAACTATCTTGCGGCGTGGGGATTCGCGCTCGAGCGCGCGCTCGGCGGCGATCTTGGGACGGCTCGTCGATGCGCCGGCGGAAGAAATCGACAAAGCTCAGGCTGAGGCCGAGGCTTTCGTGCGAGCCGTGTATCGAAACGTACCCGTGCAGGATACCGGTGCGCGAGCGGCCACGAACACGTTCGTGCAACGCGGCATCGGCGATGTTTTGCTCGCGTGGGAAAACGAGGCGCTTCTGGCGCTGTCGCAGATGGGCGCAGACGCGTTCGACATCGTCGTGCCCTCCGTGAGCATCTTGGCCGAGCCTTCGGTTGCGCTCGTGGATGGCGTCGTCGATCGCAAAGGCACGCGCGGCGTTGCGCAAGCCTATCTCGAGTATCTGTACACGCCGGAAGGGCAGGATATCGTCGCGCGCAACTACTTCCGTCCACGCAACGCGGGCATCCTCGAAACCTACGCCGAGCGCTTCCCGCAAATTCGCATGTTCACGATCGATGACGCCTTCGGCGGCTGGCGCGAGGCCCAGACACGGCACTTCAACGACGGCGGTATCTACGATCGCATCTTCGTCGCCGAATCCGCGGCGCCGCCGTCGCGCTGAGGCGCGCGACTCTACTCGAGCGCGGCGACTGCGGCGCAGACGGAAGCTATGGCAACGACGAAAGGTTGGGTAAGTCCAAGCGTTCTCCCCGGCTTCGGCCTAACGCTCGGCTTCGCGGGCGTGTTTCTCGCCGGCATCGTGCTGATTCCGATGGCCGCGTTGATCATCAAGGCGGCGAGCCTGCCGCTCAGCGAGTTGTGGCGAATCGCGACGGAGCCCCGCGCGCTGGCCTCGTATAGGCTCACGTTCGGCGCGTCTCTGCTCGCGGCGAGCCTGAACGCCGTGTTCGGCTTCATCATCGCGTGGACGCTGGTTCGCTACCGCTTCTTCGGACGGCGTCTCGTCGACGCCATCATCGACCTGCCATTCGCGTTGCCGACGGCTGTCTCCGGCATCGCGCTGGCCACGGTGTTCGCGCCCTCGGGCCTGATCGGCCGCTGGCTCGAGCCCCTCGGCATCCATATCGCTTACACGTGGCAGGGTGTCGTGGTCGCTTTGACGTTGATCGGGTTGCCGTTCGTCGTGCGCTCCGTCCAGCCAGCGCTCGAGGAAGTCGAGGTCAGCCTCGAAGAGGCCGCGGAATCGCTGGGCGCCAGCCGCTGGACGGTTTTTCGCCGTGTGATTCTGCCGACGGTGGTTCCGTCGCTCGCGACGGGTTTTACGCTCGCGTTTGCGCGAGCCATTGGAGAATACGGCTCGGTGATCTTCATTGCCGGCAATCTGCCGATGCGGACGGAGATTACGCCGCTCTTGATCGTGATCAAGCTAGAGCAGTACGACTACCTCGGCGCCGCCGCACTTGGCCTCGTGATGCTGTGCGTCTCGTTCCTGATGCTGCTCACGATCAACGCGATCAACGGCTGGCGCATGCGCCGTGTCGGAGGCAGGCGCTAATGGCGTCGGGAGCGTCACGGGCACCAAGGTTCGGCTGAACGCCGGCAACTTACTCGTGCGCGCGGCACTCATCGCGGTGTCCGTCGTTTTTCTTACGGTCATCCTGATCGTGCCCGTCGTGTCCGTGCTCGCGTACGCGTTCTCGCGCGGCCTCGACGTCTATCTGGAAGCCTTGTCGGCGCCGGATACAATCGCCGCGATCCGGCTCACGCTGCTCACGGCCGCGATCGTCGTGCCGTTGAATACGCTGTTCGGCGTCGCCGCGGCCTGGGCGATCGCGAAGTTCGATTTTCGCGGCAAGCAGTTTCTCATCACGCTGATCGACCTGCCGTTCTCGGTGTCGCCGGTAATCGCGGGTTTGGTTTTCGTGCTGCTGTTCGGCGCGCAGGGCTGGTTCGGTCCGTGGCTGCAGGCGAACGACATCTCCATCGTGTTTGCTTTCCCAGGCATCGTGCTTGCAACGATGCTGGTGACCTTCCCTTACGTGGCCCGTGAGCTGATCCCGATCATGCAGCTGCAGGGGCGCGAAGCGGAGGAGGCTGCCGTGAGCCTCGGCGCGGGCGGTTGGATGACCTTCTTCCGCGTAACGCTGCCGAGCATCCGCTGGGGCATTCTGTACGGAATTATCCTGTGCAACGCGCGCGCGATGGGCGAATTCGGCGCGGTCGCCGTCGTTTCCGGACACATCCGCGGGCTGACGACAACGATGCCGTTGCAGGCGCAGGTGCTCTACGACGAGTATGATCTGGTCGGCGCTTTCGCCGTCGCGTCGCTACTGATGTTGCTTGCGTTGCTGACGTTGGTTGTAAAGGCTTTGGTCGAGGCGCTCGGATCGCGGCGGCGGCGATCGTTGCCATCGATGGGCCGCGAGAACGTATGAGATTCCACTTGCCGGGCTTGGCCGGCCGGCTTGCCATCGTGACGGGTCTGCTCGTCACGCTCGCGGTCGCAGCGGTCTCGATTTTCGGCATCGGCTCGCTGCGCGAGCTCGCCGCGGCGGAAGGGCTTACCCGAGTCGAGCTTGCCGTCTCGGCTGCGCGAGAGGCGCTGCGGCAGAACACCGAAGACGTTCTCACGGCCGCCCGGATCCTCGGCGAGCGGGAGCCGTTGCAGCGGTTGCTGCGCGGCTCTATTCCCGATGCGCTGCCGCCATACCTGGCTCGCTATTGCGAGGGTGCCGCTTTGGACGGCTGCGCGATCATGCAGGAAGGACGGGCGGTCGCGAGCTGGGGCGAAAGCCTTGATTGGGATCAGTTGCTCGTCGCCACTGCGGAGCAGGGCGAGCGGTTTCTTGCCACGGGTGCAGCACCGGGAGTCGCCATCGCGGGCGGGCTGGCTGCCGTCACGGATCACGCCGGTGTCAACGTCGTCACGGTGCGCCGGCTCGACGAGGAATTCGCCGCTCGGTTGAGCGAGCGCGTGGGGCTATCCATTCGCATCGTCGACTACGCGTCGTTTCGCCCGGGGGAAGGGCCACTCGCGATATTGAATTCGGATTCGCTGTCCCGCGGCGAAGCCGTCTCCGCGGAGGTCGACGCGCTCGGCGCCTTCGCGGCATCCCTGCCGGTTGCGGCGTCCACGGGCGAGATCATCGCGCTGCTTCAGGCAGTGCTCCCGACCGGCGAGGTGATGGGCCCCGTGACGGCGATGACGGGGCGCATGTTGCTCGTTGCGTTCATCATCGCCGCCCTCGCAACCGCGAGCGGTATTTTCATTGGCCGGCACTGGATCACCGGAGTCGAACGTCTCACGGACGCCGCCCGCCGTCTCGGCGCCGGAGATCTTGCGGCTTCGATTCCGCTCGGTGGTGCCAAAGAGCTCGCCGTGCTCGGCCATACGATGGAAGAGATGCGGCAGAATCTCGTGGATCTAACGTCCGAGCTGCGGCGCCGCGAGACCGAAGCACAAGCTGTGCTCGGTGGGATCGTCGAAGGCGTCTATGCCGTCGACGATGCGCGGCGCATACGCTTCCTCAATCCGCAGGCGGAGCGGCTGCTCAAGGTGTCCTCTGCGGAAGCAATCGGCAGCTTTTGCGGCGACGTTCTGCAACCTGTGCGCGACGCCCAAGGCAGACGGCCGTGCGACTACGCATGCCCGATCTTGCAGGCTCGCCGCGTCGGCGCCGCGCACGCAATCGAGCAAGTGGAACCGGCCCCGGGCCGGCAACGCCGCGTTGTGATTGCGAGCGCGGCGCCCGCGGAGGGGCTGCAGGTGCAGGTGCTTCGCGATGAGACCGAGCTCGAGGCGGTGCGCCGCACGCGCGATACCGTGCTAGCGAACATTTCGCACGAGTTTCGGACGCCGCTCGCGGCGCAGCTCGCGTCGATCGAGCTCCTGCGTGACGGTCTCGGCAAGATGCCACCCGAAGCGCAGCGCGAGCTCGTGCTATCGCTCGAGCGCAGTGCCCAGCGGTTGACATGGCTCATCGACAATCTACTGGAGAGCGTACGCATCGAGTCCGGCCAACTCGCAATCCGGCAGCAGGACGTCGCGCTGGCCGACGTGATCGTCGCGGCACGGGAACTGATCGGCCCGCTGATCGCGCAGCGCGGCCAACGCATCGACGTGCAGCTCCTCGACGGCGTTCCGTTGATCCGCGGCGATCAGCAACGGCTCACGCAAGTGATCGTGAACTTGATCGCTAACGCCAGTAAATTCGCGCCGCCGGACAGCACGATTCGGATCGGTGCTCGTGGGCTCCCCGGCGGCGGGCTCACGTTTTGGGTGGACGACGAAGGTGACGGGCCGACGGATCCGGGCGACACGGGGCTGTTCGAGCAATTCCATCGTTCCGGAGGCGAAGATCCGGACGAAGGCGGTCTTGGCCTAGGCCTGTTCATCGTTCGCTCGATCGTCGAACGTCACGGCGGACGCGTGACGCTGACCCGCACGGCCGAGTCCCGAACGCGCGCGCAAGTGGAGCTGCCGAAGGAGCCGCGCGCGTGAAGATCCTGATCGTCGACGACGATCCCGATTTGCTCGCAGTGACGGGGTTTGCGCTGCAGCAGGCGGGATTCCTCGTCGTCAAAGCGAGCGACGGAGTGGCGGCGCTGGATGCCTTCAACCGGGAGCAGCCCGACCTCGCTGTGCTCGACATCAACATGCCGAGGATGAACGGGTTCGAGCTCGCCCAGAAGCTCCGGGAGCGCAGTCAGATCCCGCTGATCATGCTGACCGTGCGCAGCGAGGAGGAGGACGTCGTCCGCGCGCTCGCGATCGGCGCCGACGATTACTTGACCAAGCCGTTCAGTCCGAGAATCCTGCTGGCCCGCGTCAAAGCGTTGCTGCGGCGTGTGGGGATGGAGACCGAGGAAACGCTCGCGTTTCGATCCTTGTCGCTGGATGTACCGGAGCTTACGCTCTCCGGGCTGCCGGGCGGGCCTGTCCGCCTGACGCCGTTGGAGACACGTTTCCTGCAGCTATTGCTTGCGCATGGCGGCCGCACGGTTGCGACCGAACGACTGCTCGTGCACGTGTGGGGCAATAGGGCCGGCGGCAATCGGCAGCTGTTGAAGCAACTCGTGCACCGCCTACGCCAAAAAATCGAACGCAACCCGGCCGAGCCACGCCTGGTGAAAACGGTGCCAAATGCGGGGTACTTGATCGATCCCGACGGTGCCGTTTAGTCGCGGAACGAGCTGCGGGCTGACCGTCGCTTGCTGGCGTTCGAGCGGGTTTCTATACTCCGCTCTCGGTTCTTAAACGTTCTCGTGTCGACGCAAGGGTGGGCCTCGCGCGATAGAGGGGAAAAACAATGAGCAATACCGTTTCTATTCATCCGGCCGTGGATCGAGGTTTCAAACCGGCAGCGAAGAATTTCTCGGGCGGCACGCTGTCTTGCCTGTGCGCGAAGAACAAGGTCACCGTGACAATCGACGCGCAGAGCGCACACAACCATGTTTGCGGGTGCACGAAGTGCTGGAAACCCCAGGGGGCCTCGTTCTCGCAGGTAGCCGTGGTGCCGCGCGCCAAGCTCAAGGTCACCGCAAACGAGAACAAGCTCGGTGTCGTGGATCCGAAGGCCACGATCAAACGTTATGCGTGCAAAGAGTGCGGCGTGCACATGTACGGCCGCATCGACAACGAGAAGCATCCGTTCTACGGACTCGACTTCGTGCACACGGAGCTGTCCTCCGACGCAGGTTGGTCGCCGCCGGAGTTTGCGGCGTTCGTCTCGTCGATCATCGAATCGGGTGCCGATCCGGCAAATATGGGCGCCGTTCGAGCCCGGCTCAAAGAGCTGAAGCTCGAGCCCTATGACTGCTTGTCGCCGGCGCTGATGGACGCCATCGCTACGCACACTGCGAAGGCCAGCGGCGTGCTAAAGGCATAGCCGACCTCGGTCGTCTTGCCGTCGCCTGCTGCGACGGCAAGACGGCTGATGCCCGCTACTTCTTCGCAGGTATCGCGCCCAACTCCTTCAAGACTTCGTTGGCTGCTTTGAACGCGTCGAGCCCGGCCGGAATGCCGCAGTAGACGGTGGCATGCAGCAGCACTTCCTTGATCTCGTCTACGGTCACGCCGTTGTTCAAGGCCCCGCGGACATGCAGCTTGACCTCGGGCGAGCGGTTCAGCGCCGTGAGCATCGCGAGATTGATCAGGCTTCTGGTCTTGCGGTCCAGTCCGGACCGAGTCCAAGCGTAGCCCCAGCACCATTCGGTCGTTATCTGCTGAAACGCCATCATGAAGTCGTTGGCGTTTTTCAGCGAGTTGTCGACGTAGTCTGCGCCTAGCACGTCGCGGCGCAAAGCGAGCCCGCGGTCGAACAGCTCGTCGATCGTTTCGTTTCTGTGATCAGTCATCGGACTTGCTCCTCAAGATTGGCAAAAGGCAGCGGCGCCGATATGGCGGCGACTTCGGCGGTGAGTGACTCGGCGTAGCAAAGGAGAGCGTGTGCCGGCCCGTCGTTACCTTTAGTGGACTAGCGGTCCGGAAATACGACGTCCAACATCGTCTTGATGTAGTCGCGATGTTGCTTGGAAGACAGCTGCTCTTGCTGCATGTACGCGTGAATGTGCCGGGACTCGAGTGTTCCGATGAGCACATCGGCCGTGGTCTTGGCGTCTTCGACCTTGAGTAGGCTGGCGGAGTGCGCATCCGTCAACCAGTGCGCGAGCATTCGACGCAGCGTGTACGGACTGGGCTCGGGCAGCTCCGTTTCGATCCGCGCTGCGCGCAGAGTGATCGACCCGGAGATGATGGTGCCGAGATACTCGTTGAGCTCGATGAGCACTTGCGTGAGCTGATTGCGAATCGGTATTCCGGGTTGCACGCCCCGGTCGAGCTCGGTGATCGCGGTGACCTCGGGCTGCAGCGCCATCAGCATCAGCTGCTGCTTCGAACCCGTCCGCTGAAACAGCGTAGCCGTCGAAACGCCGAGCTTCTTCGCGACCATCGCGACAGGTGCTTTCGGGCCGCGATCGAGGAAAACTTCGCGCGCAGCTTCGGAGATTTCTTGGTCGCTAACTTGTCTTCGCCGTCCCATCGCCCGGCTATGATACTTGAAGGCGAGATAACGTAGATTTGTTTTTGCGCGGACGGGTGTGGGTGTGAGTTTTGACAATAAAACACCCAATCGAAATGCCGTCCTCTGCGTGCTCGCGCCGACGGAGAGGGGGCGCCGGGGACGAACACGCAGAGGGCCGGACTGAGAACACACAGAAGAACCCCCGCCGTCGGCTAGAAAATAACCGAGCGGTTAGATATATTCAAGGCGCGTTCTTCATCGCTCGCCCGTAGCGCTTTGCGCTCGGGGAGCACGTGCCCATTCGACGGCGGCGGGTGCATTCGCCGCGTGTCTCGTTGCCGTGTGTGCGGGCGATGGGAATGCTTAGAATGTAACGTCCGCGGTTCTCGCAGTTGAGCGATAACGACTAGATCCAGGAGCTCTTCATGGCGCTGCCCCCGGGTGTAAACGATCGCGACTTCAGCAACGCACTCCGCGAATTCGAGCAGAGCGTCGGTTCCGAGTGGGTGTTCAAGAGCGACGACGACGTCGCGCTGTATCGGGATGCGTATTCGCCGTTCAAGGGGGAGGAAGAAGAGCGCTTCGCATCGGCTGCCGTCGCCCCTTACACCGTGGAAGAGGTGCAGGCGGTCGTCCGGACTGCGAATACGTACAGAATACCGATCTACGCGATTTCCACCGGCAAGAATCTCGGCTACGGCGGCTCGGCACCGAATCTCTCCGGCAGCGTCGTGCTCGACTTGAAGCGCATGAATCGGATCCTCGAGGTCAACGAGCGCAACGCTTCGGCGCTCGTCGAGCCTGGCGTGAGCTACTTCGACTTCTACCGCTACATACAGGAGCACAAGCTCAAGGTTTGGATGGACTGCCCGGATCCCGGTTGGGGCAGCTTGATCGGCAACGCCCTCGATCACGGCGGCGGCTACACGGCCACGACGTTCCGCAATCATTTCGACTCGCATTGCGGGATGGAGGTCGTTCTCGCGAACGGTGATCTCTTGCGTACCGGCATGGGCGCGTTGCCGGGCGCGCAGACCTGGCAGCAATACAAGTTCGGCGCCGGCCCGTGGATCGACGGGCTGTTCTCGCAGTCGAACTTCGGCGTCGTCACGAAGATGGGCTTTTGGCTCATGCCCGAGCCCGATGCGTATCTGACCGGCACGGTGACAGTACCGAAACATCAGGATCTGATTCCGCTCGTCGACATCTTGAACTATCTCGAGAACAGCGGCGTCGTGAACGGCATGCCGCAGCTCGGCAGCCCGCTCCTCGGCGGTTTTTTCGCTCCCATAGGTACGGAGCTGCGCGATCTGCTCGCGCGCAATGCGACGACCGCGGAGCTCGAGGACTATGCGCGGCGTCAAGGCACCGGTTACTGGAGCTGCACGCTCAAGTTCTATGGGCCCGCCAAAGCCATCGCCGCGAACTGGGAATACGCTCAGGAGAAATTCGCGGCGATTCCGGGCGCCACCTTCGAGAACGGCGAGACGTTCCGCTTCCCTCTGTCTGCTGCGGAGATAGAGGACATCACGCGCAATCAGTCGCTCGGCTCGCGCAGCGCGACTTTGCCCGAGTTCGGCATCCCGAGCTTGACGATGTTCTCGATCGGCGCGCGTTCGGAGAACAATCCGAATCCGACGGAAGGCCACATGTGGTTCTCGCCGATCATTCCACGCAGCGGCGAGGCGATTTTCGAGGCGAATCGCGTTTTCGCGGAAGCCGCACGGGAGTTGGATCTACCGATCAATGCGGTCGGCTTCAGCTTGCCGACGACGTACTGGAACAGAGGGTTCATCTATCTGTTCGGGTTCCCGGTCAGCAAGGATATCGAGACGAACCGGAAGAACCGGGCGAAGTTCGAGCAGTTGGTCAGGATCGCCGCGGAGCACGGCTGGGGTGAATATCGCACGCCGCCCGCGTATCAGGACGTCGTGATGAGCACCTATTCCTTCAACAACCATGCGTTGCGCCGCTTCCACGAGACGCTGAAGGACGCGGTCGATCCGAACGGGATTCTCTCGGCCGGCCGCTACGGTATTTGGCCGAAGCACTTGCGCAAAGCGTAGTGAGAGGCAGCCACGTGGGCAGCACGAAGCACGCGGTCTGCAAAGGATTGCTGGTCGCGATCGGCATCGGAGCGGCGGCGCTTGCCGCGGCGCAGGAGCAACCTGCAACGGGCAAGGCCGTGTTCGACAAGTGGTGCGCCCCGTGCCATGGCGATGGACCGGGCAAGCCGGGCACGAGCGCGCTGCAGGCGCTATATAAAGGAACGAAACCGGCGCTGCTCGAGGAGCGCGCGGATCTCGTTCCGGAGCTCACGAAGACGTTCGTGCGGACCGGCGTCTCGATCATGCCATTCTTCCGTAAGACAGAGATCACCGACGTCGAGCTCGAGGCGCTCGCGGCCTATCTCGCGCCGTGAGCTCGCAGTCCGCTGCATTTCCTGCTGAAGCGTCAAACGGCGACTGCCTCGACAATTGATAACCGCGTCGGCGTTGCGATCACTTGCACGAGCTCGAAGCCGGCCGCCGCAAGCAGCTGCGCGTACTCGGATCGAGTTCTCTCGCGCCCGCCGGTAACGGCGAGCATGATGATGTCGAGCGTCTTGCCAAAGGTTGCTTCCGGCGACTCCGAGACGAGCGTCTCGACGATTAGCAGGCGCGCGCTCTTGGAGGCAGAGCGCCGAACAGCCGCGAGAATTCTCGCGGCATCCGTATCCGTCCAATCGTGGACGACCTCCATGAGCACGTAGGCGTCCGCGGCGGGCAACGGGTCAGCGAAGAAGTTTCCCGCGACGAGCCGCAAGCGCGGCGACTCGGCGTCGCGCGCGTCCGCGATCACGTGCGGCAGCTCGAACAGGATGCCCGTCGTGCGCGGCGCCTGCGCGAGGATCGCCGAGAGGAAATGACCGCGGCCGCCGCCAACGTCCGCAATCGTGGCGAAGCGCCCGAAATCGTACGCCGCGACGACGGCCGGAATGATGCTCTGCGATTTACTGAGCATCGCGGCATTGAACAGGCTCGACTCCTCCGGGTGCGCCGCAAAATACGCGACGAGACTCGTCCAGTCCCTTGCGGGTTTACCGGTGGCGGCCGGACGCTTGAGATCCGTGAAGCCATCCCACATCGCCGGCATCCCATTCATGCGGACGTACGAGCGCATCGACTGCGGATGATCCGTCCGGAGCAGGCGCGATGCCGGCGTGTGCACCCAACCGTCCACGGCGCTAGCGAATAGGCCGTGCGCTTCAAGCAGCCGCAGCATCCTCCCGAGTGCATCCGCATTCGCGCCCGTGCGTGCCGCGATCTCGTCAATCGGCGTCGCGCTGTCGCGAATAGCGTCCGCGACATTGAGGTCCGCTATCACGTGCAAGACGCGGGCTGCTATATGGCCATGCGAAATGTCGCTGACGACTTGACTCGAAGGCCGATCATCCATGAGGAATCGCTTGGAACTGAGCGGCCTTACAATGCGGTCAACGCTTCGAGCAACTGACGCGAATCTGAAGTGAACCCGAGCAACGTTTCGACGGACAACAGCGAAGCGTCGTGATTGCTGCGGGCCAGGGTGCCGCCGATCGGCTCGCTCATGCAGTCGCTGAGCAACACGCAGACGTAGTCCCTGAACATCGCGTCGCGAACCGTCGATTCGACGCAGATGCTCGTGGTGCAACCGGTGACGATCAAATGGCGGATTCCGCGCTCGCGTAACCGCTCGTCCAAATCGGTGTCGTAGAAACCGCTGAAGCGGGTTTTGTAGATGACAGTGTCGTCGCGATGCGGAGTGAGCTCGGCGAGGATGTCCGTGTTCCAGGTATCGCGGATCAAGATTCGGCTCGGCGTCCCGTCGGGAGCGTGAACCGTTTTTCCTACACCGAGCTGCAGATGCCTGATCCTGTTTACCGAATCCGGCGCGCCGAGATCCGAGAGATCGGGGCGATAGGCCATCTTGAGATAAACGATGCCGATGCCGGCGTGCCGCGCGGCGTCCAAAACACGCGCCGTAGGAGTAACCGCCTTTTGAATCCCGGAGATGTCGATGCCGGCGCGCTCGAACATGCCGCCTTTGGCACCGAAGTCGTTCTGCATGTCGACGACGATGACGGCCGTCGTCGCCGTGTCGATCGGCACGCCTTCGGGCTTGGCCGCGATCGTGGTGCGCCGCCCACTTTGGGCTGCCGCGCGATTCGCGCGCACACCGGTCGCCGCAATTCCGGCGGCTGCGCTCGCATAGATGATCTCGCGACGCGTGATCCTGCTCATCGTCGAGCGTTGTATCACGAAGGAATGGCACAGGGAACCGTCCGGCGACCGTGCGGCCGGTCGCAGCGTCAATGAGCGTGTTTTTACATAAAAAACTGCTAAGCTGGTGTGCGCAAACGAGTTCTGCAAGGGGGATCGCGCGTGACGATGGTAGAAAGAGCCAGCGAGCAATTCGCTCGCGCCGTGCAGACTGGGGCAAGAGGCGCAGACGTGCTGCGCGATCCGCGGCTCAACAAGGGCACGGCGTTCTCGCCCGAGGAACGTCAGGGGCTCGGCCTCGAAGGTCTGCTGCCTTTCGGGACCAAGAGCCAGTCGCAGCAGGCCGAGCGCATCTACGAGCAGCTGCAGGCGCAACCCGACGACCTGCAGAAGTACCTGCTGCTGAGCGCGCTGCAAAACCGCAACGTGCACCTGTTTCATAGCGTGCTGCGCGATCACCTCGAGGAGCTGATGCCGATCGTCTACACGCCGACCGTCGGTACGGCAGTGCAGCGCTTCAGCCGCGTGTTTCAAGGCGGCGGCGGCGTGTGGATCACGCCCGACATGAAGGGTCGAATGCTGGATGTGCTGCGCCGCGTCGTCGGGAGCAAGAACATTCGTCTCCTCGTCGTGACGGACAACGAGTCGATTCTCGGGCTCGGCGACCAGGGTGCGGGCGGCATGGCGATCTCTGTCGGCAAGCTCGCGCTGTACACGGCGGCTGCCGGCATCGATCCGCTGCGGTCGCTGCCGGTGAGTCTCGACTTCGGCACGGACAACGAGCAGCTGCTCGCCGACGATCAATATCTCGGTTGGCCGTCGCGCAGGTTGCGCGGCAGTGCGTATCTGGAGCTCGTCGACGAGTTCGTCGCGGCAGTGCAAGAGACGATGCCGAATGCGCTCGTGCAATGGGAGGATTTCCGCAAGGACAATGCTCTGGCGATACTCGACCGCTACGTCGACCGCATACCGTCATTCAACGACGACATCCAAGGCACCGGTGCGACGGTGATGGCCGGGCTCAACAGCGCGCTTCGAATCAAGCGTGAGCGATTGGCGGACCAGCGGATCGTGATCTATGGCGCCGGCGCGGCGGGTCTAGGCGTGACGCGGCAGATCAAGGGGCAGCTCGCAGAAAGAGGCGTGACCGGCGAGGACCAAGCCGCGGTCATCGCCGTGCTCGACCGCAACGGCCTGCTCGTTGCGAACGGCAAGATCACGGACGGCTACAAGCGCGAGCTCGTATGGCCCGCGGCGCTTGCGAAACGGCACGGGCTCGACGATCCGAACGCGCGGACGTTGCTCGACGTCATGCGGCGATTCAGGCCAACGATACTGATCGGACTGTCGGGCGTGGGCGGCGCATTCGACGAGCGCCTCGTCCGCGAAATGGCGCAGCACGTGGAACGTCCGGTGATACTGCCGTCGTCGAATCCGAGCGCACAATCCGAGGCGCGGCCCTCGGACCTCTATGAGTGGACGGACTGCCGTTGCCTCGTCGCCACGGGCAGTCCGTACCGCGACGTCGAGTGCCGCGGGCGCAAGTTCCGCGTCGGACAAGGCAACAATGTGTTCATTTTTCCGGGCTTGGGCCTCGGCGCAATCGCCGCCAAGGCGCGCAAAGTCACGAACGGAATGGCAAACGCTGGCTCGCGGGCTCTGGCGCGGCAAGTCACGGATGAGGAGTGCGAAGCGGGACTATTGTTTCCCACCGTGCAGCGCCTGCGCGAGGTGTCCTACGAGATTGCAGTCGCAGTGGCTCGTCAAGCCGCCCAGGAAGGTGTGTCCCCCGTCGCCGACAGCGAAATCGAGCGACGGGTCCGACAGGAAATGTGGGAGCCGAACTACCCGGAGTACGCACCGCCCTAATGCCCCGGCGGCCTGCTTACACCGTCGCCCGCCGTCGTTGATTCGCCTAGGAGCGGTGGCGGTCAGCTCGCCGCCAACGCTTCCACCTGGATCCTGAGCGTCACACCCATGTTGAACATCGGCTTGCCGAGGCTGATGCCGAATTCGTCGCGGTTGAAGGTTCCGGTCGCATCGGCGCCGCAAACTTCCACCATTCGCTGGGGGTGCTGCATGCACTTGAAGCTGTTGATCGTCAGACGCAGCGGCTTCGTGACCCCGTGCAACGTGAACTGGCCGTCGACCGCCGTCGGTGCGCCGTTGCGAAAATCGACGAGCCTGCCCGTGTACTTCGCGGTCGGAAACTGTGCCGTGTCACCGAAATCGGGCCGCTGCCAATGATCGTTCAAAGCCTGTTGGCCGAAGTCGACTGATTTCGTATCGATCGTAATATCGACGTTGCCGGTGCCGGCTTCCTTATCCACGGTGATCGTGCCCGACGACGAATTGAACTTGCCGCGCCAAAACGATAGGCCGCCCATGTGATCCGCCTCGAACGCTGGGAACGTGTGGTTCGGATCGACGTTGTAGGTCAGAGGCGCAGCGATCGCACTCGCGGCGATAGCGCCGCAACCGATACCGAGCATCGTCGGAATAAAGCTCTTCAATCTCATGATTTTTCCTCTTTTGGTGGTTGCCGGTGGTTGCCGCCCGCGAGCCGTCTCAGCTGCGGCGGCTGGGCCGTCGGCGCCCGGTTTTTGCCGGTTCCCCCGACCCGCTCGTTACGAGCCCGAATTGTAGCAGCACCCCGAGAGTTGCAAGCACCTCTAGCGGCACTCGAAGCTCGCGGCATCGTCGGGGTTACCGCGACCGACGTAGTGGGCGTGCTGCGGATACGCGCATAGCGGCCGACTGCGACGCGGAAACGCATTGCCCGTGGCCGTGACAGAGTCGGGCGCCGCACCTTTCTCGACCCAGTCGACCAGCGCGGAGAGCAAGTCGAACCGATCGAGAGCGGCGGTGCCGCCGCTGCAGTGCCCCATGCCGGGAACGAGGAAGAGGCGGCTCCACTCGCTCACGGCGCCCGCGCCGTCCATAGCGACGCCGAGCTTCTCGTAATACTCGATGGTGTCTTTGGCTGAAAACCACGGGTCACTGAGACCATGAAAAAACAATAGCTTGCCGCCATGTCCTCGGAACGTGCTCAAGTTGGTCCACAGATGCGTATCGCCCAGCGCCGACGGTTCGGCGCCCGCGATTGTTGCCTCGGCATCGACGTCCTGCGTCGTCGGGGGAGTGCGCGGGCCTACGGGGCTCGCGGCGCCTAGCAGTACTCCCGGGATCACTCCAGGGCTGCTCGCCGCAATGCCGGTGTCGAAGAAGTACCCCGGGTAGACGAGCCGGCCGCTCGCGCCTCGCGGTCCCGACAGGGCTTTCTCGACGGCGTTGGCTTGCGCTCGGGTGAGGCATTGCGGGTTCTTTGCCCCGCTGCACACGAGCTCGGCCGGGGAAAAGTCGCATGCCTGCGGTGCGAAGATCATGCCGTCCTCGAGGCCGTCGTCTGCATCGCAGGCGGCGACGAGGGAATCGACGATCAATTGCTTGTCGCCGCCGGCGAGCGCGCTGCCGGGAACGACCGGCGCCGCTCGCATCGCGTGCGGCCACCTCGTTGAGCGCAACCGACACCCAGCGTATGCCGAGATTCGAGTACCCGGTACGCATCGCGGGCGCGCCCGCAACCAACCCGTCGAAATAACTCGGGGAACGCTGCGACATGATCATCGCTTCACGTCCGCCTGTGGAGCAACCGACGAAATAGGAGTGCTCGGCCGCGCGGTCGTAATAGTCCTTGAGCAGCTCCTTCGCTACGACGGTGACTTTGGCATTCGCCGCGTACAGAAAATTCAGTGTGGCTTCCTGATCGGCGAAAAAGCTGCCGTCGAAAACGGCGCCCTGGTGACCGCTGTCGGTGCTGACCACCGCGAAACCGCGCGCAAGCGCTGGCGTCTCTCCCGCGGCCGCCGCGCCGAGCGGCGGCTGAACGGTGCCGTTCAATCCGCCCCCGCCTTGAAACAGAAACCGGCCGTTCCAGTCGTCCGGCAGCGCCAGCGCGAAGCGAATCGCATATTCGACGCCGCCGGTGCCGACGCGACGGTCGAGCACGCCGTCGACGCGGCAATGTGCAGGGACCATTCCAGCGTAGGTCGTGCGGCCGGGCTGCGGCGTTGCGCGCGCGGCGGCGACTGCTTCGGTCTTGGCGATCTCGAGCGTCGTGCCCGGCACGGAGACGGCCGCGAAGTCCGCGCAGGCCGCGTTTTGTGCACGCGCGGGCACAACTGCCGCGATTGCGATCAACGCAACAACGCGGATCAGCGGCCCGCAAGCGTGCCGAATAGCGAACGAACGCGAGAAGCGTGTGAAGAGGACATGCATTGGACTCTCCCCGAAGCCATGCGCCGTGTCGGCACATGATATGCGGGAGCCGCGGCGGCGAGAATCTAGAGCGAAACGCCGAGGAACGCGTCCTCGCCTCGAGCCGCCGCCCGACGTGCCACTGTTTCCGCCGCGCGATTCTCGAGCAGCAGCAAGCCCGCTGCCGTGTTCGACACTGGAATGTGATAGTGCCGGTGAGCTGGCAGTACCACATTCGGCAGGGCACCCCGCGCGATGAGCCAATTGACGAGCTCTACGCCCTGGGTTCCCGCGAGCCGCACGATTTCGCGAATCGACAGGTCGGCGAGCTTGCGCGGGTCACTCGTGATCGCGTCGAGGCACATCAGATCGAACGGTTTATTGATGAACCCCGCGCGTTCGCCGTCGAGCTGATGCGACAGGCCTCCGGAGCCCAAGATCACGACGTTTAGGTCTTCCGGGTAGGAGGCGATTGCGCGGCCGAGCGCGCGGCCGAGCGCGTAGCAGCGTCGCGGCGTCGGCAACGGGTGCTGCACCGTGTTCACGCAAACCGGCAGTGTTCGAAACCGCCGAGTCGCGGGATCGGGCCACAGCAGCGACAGCGGCACGGTGAATGCGTGATCGACGAGCATCTCTTGGCAGGACGTCACGTCGAACTCATCCGCGACGAGCTCCTCGATCACGTGCCACGAGAACCGCGCGTCGCCGGGAAACGGCGGCAAGGTTGGCAAGCCCCAGCCCTCGTCGTCGTTGCGGTAGGCGTCCGCCGCGCCGATCGCGAAAGTCGGCATCTTGTCGAGAAAGAAATTCAATCCGTGGTCGTTGTAGACGACCACGACGAGGTCCGGGCGGACCTTGTCGAGCCACGCGCGCACCGGTGGATAGCCGGCGAAGAATGGCTGCCAATACGGATCTTCTTGCAGGCCGCGCGCGATTGCGTTGCCGATCGCCGGAATGTGGGATGTGAAGATGCCGCCGAGAATTCGTGCCATCTCTAAGTTCCCGCCGCCAGACAGCTTCGCGCGAAACTCCTCGACCGACACGCCGGTTTGCTGCGCGCCGATGTCTTGAACGCCGAGGCCGAAGATGCCTGCGAGCTTCGCCAAGTAGTACACATTGCCGCCGTCATGGACCAGCGCGAGCACGTCGCGGCGGCGAACGGCGTCTCGTTGCGCGTCCGTCAGTCCGT
Organism: uncultured Gammaproteobacteria bacterium; assembly: GCA_963744305.1. Lineage (GTDB taxonomy): Bacteria > Pseudomonadota > Gammaproteobacteria > Steroidobacterales > Rariloculaceae > FEN-1219. Next base: position 37,155 of record CAVUTF010000036.1, on the reverse strand, counting down.
ATCGGCGGCAGTAACCGTCTTCGTCGCGCGCGAATTCCGCCCGATTCGCCGCGCGATTGAAGGAGTAGCACATCTTGTTCAAGGCGTAGCCCTTGACCGCTTCTCTGCCGTCGAAGATCACGGTGCCCCTGATCTCACCCGCATCGCGCTCGGAATCCATGCTTGCATCATCACCGCGCCGGCTGCGGGCCGATATACGTAGAAACTAGTACGCGAAGCCGCTAGAAAGCGCCGGTGCCCTTGGGCAGTAGGTACTTCCCGCAGTTGCGCGAGTGCCGCCGCCGCTGTTCACTCGCCGCATCAACGGAAGCGGGAGAGTGTCATGTCCTCGAGAACGCTCGCTCGGGCGGAATGGCGTAAGTATTTCGACCATGTCTCGAAGGGCCTCACCGACAAGCACGCTGAGCTCGAGCTGCTGTCGTTCGAGCGCGGCAACCAGGTCGAAACGCGTTGGCTGCCGCTCAAGGGCATCGTGTACGATCCGAAGTCGGACGTTTTCGAAGTCGCGCTCGAAGGCCTCGATCATTTGATCAGCCATCCGCGCGAAGTTTACGTCGAGGAAACGGCGCGCGGGGTCGTGACGTTGGAGATCACGAGCGACGATGAGACGCGCCAAATCGTGAGATTCCGCGAACCGCTCGTCGTTGCCGGTGACCGAGAGCGTTTGACGCACGCGGTTTACCCCTTGTACAAGGTCGTCATCAGGATCGGCCACCGCTCCGCATGACGATTAGAAACCTGGACGCCGCGTTTCGGCCGGGGACGGTCGCGATCATCGGCGCCACTGCCCGCGCGCCTTCGATCGGGCGCGTTCTGCTCGAGAACCTCCGTGGCGCGGGTTTCGCCGGCCGCATTCTCCCGGTCAACCCGAAGCACACCGAGGTGCTCGGTTTGCCCGCGTTTCCGAACGTGGCAAGCCTGCCCGAGACTCCGGACCTCGCCGTGATCGCGACGCCGGCCGCGACAGTTCCCGATCTCGTTCGCGACGCTCGCGCAGCGCGGCACGCGCGCAGCGGTGATCATTTCGGCCGGATTCCAGGGCGGCGGCGGACGCGAGCTGTGCCAGGCCGCGCTCGATGCGGCTCGCCCGCAGCTGCTGCGCGTCATAGGGCCGAACACGCTCGGCATCGTCGTTCCGGCGATCGGCTTGAACGCAAGCTTCGCGCAGCTCACGCCGCGGCGCGGCAATCTCGCATTCGTCGCGCAATCCGGCGCGATTGCGACGTCCGTGCTGGACTGGGCGTTCGCGCGCGGCATCGGTTTTTCGCACCTGGTTTCGCTCGGCGACATGGCGGACGTCGACTTCGGCGACATGCTCGACTACCTCGCGAATGACTGCGGACACGCGCGCGATTCTGCTGTACATCGAGACGATCACGCATGCGCGCAAATTCATGTCGGCCGCGCGCGCGGCCGCGCGAACGAAGCCTGTGATCGTCGGTCAAGGGCGGCCGCCACGCCGAGAGCGCGCGGGCCGTCGCATCGCACACCGGACGCCTCGCTGGCGCCGACGCCGAATACGCCGCGGCGTTTCGCCGCGCCGGCATGCTGCGCGTCGCGGCGCTCGACGAGCTGTTCGACGCCGTCGAGACGCTGGCTCTGGCGCGCCCGCCTTCGGGCCGACGGCTCGCGATCGTTTCGAACGGCGGCGGGCTCGGCAGTGCTCGCGGCCGACGCGCTGCTCGACCGCGGCGGCGAGCTCGCGCGATTGACTGCCGAAACCATGACGCGACTCGACGGAATGCTGCCGGCCGCGTGGTCGCACGCCAATCCGGTGGATATCGTCGGCGACGCGACCGCCGATCGCTACGCGCGCGACGCTCGAAATCGTGATCGACGATCCGGGCTGCGATGCGCGTCTTGGTGCTGCACTGCCCGACGGCGATGTCGTCCGGCGTCGAAACGGCGCGCGCGGTCGCGGCCGTGCGCGGCGCGCATCCGCGTGCAACGCTGCTCACGAGCTGGCTCGGCGAGGAAACGGCCCGCGCCGCGCGACGCCGAGCTGCAACGGCACGGCGTGCCGACGTACGACACGCCCGAGCAGGCGGTCCGCGCGTTCATGCAGATGGTCGACTATCGGCACAATCAAGAGCTGCTGCTCGAGACGCCGCCTTCAATGCCCGAGTCCTTCACGATCGACGCAGCGGTTGTCCGCGGTGTGTTCGCGGCGGCCGCACGGGCGGGACGCGAGTGGCTCACGGATCCCGAGGCGCGCACGGTGCTCGCGGCCTGCGGCATTCCCGTCGTGCGGCCGATCGAGGCCGCGACGCCGACGGAGGCCGCCGCCGCGGCCAAGGGTTTCGCGGGACCCGTGGCTCTGAAGATCGTCGCCGAAGGAATCGTGCACAAATCCGAAGTCGGCGGAGTCGCCTCGAATCTTGCGGATCCGAGCGCCGTCGAGGAGGCCGCGGCGGCGATGCTCGCACGGGTGCGCCGCGAGCGGCCCGACGCCGTCGTGCACGGCTTCACCGTAGAGCCCATGGCTGATACGAGGGCGGGGCTCGAACTGATCGTCGGTGCGTCGACGAACGGCGACTTCGGTCCGGTCATGCTGTTCGGCGAAGGCGGCACGGGCGTGGAAGTGACCGCCGACACGGCAGTCGAGCTGCCGCCGCTGAACCTGCGGCTCGCGCGCGAGCTGATCGCGCGCACGCGCGTTTACCGCAAGATGCGCGGCTACCGCAACGTCGAGGCCGTCGACGTCGACGCCGTCGCGCTCGTGCTCGTGCGCGTTTCGCAGCTGTTGATCGATTTCCCGGAAGTGCTCGAGCTGGACGTCAACCCGCTGCTTGCGGCGCAGCGGTCGGTCATCGCGCTTGGACGCGCGCATCCGGATCGCGCATGCCGGAGCGGCGGGCGGCCGCCGCTCGCGATCCGGCCGTACCCGAAAGAGCTCGAGCGCGAGGTCGTGCTCGCCGACGGCCGCAAATTCTTGCTGCGGCCGATTCTGTCCGGAGGACGAGCCGGCGTTGCACCGCGGATTTGCGACGCCTGACCCCGGAGGAGATCCGCGCGCGCTTCTTCGCGCCGATGAAGTCGCTGCCGCATCTCACAGCGGCGCGGTTCACGCAGATCGACTACGACCGCGAGATGGCCCTGGTGCTGTCCGATTTGGGCGTTCCGGGAAGGGTCGAGTTGCACGCAGTCGTGCGTCTGGCCGCGGATCCCGACAACGAGACGGCTGAGTTCGCGATCGTGGTCGAGAAAATGCTCACGGGTTTGGGCTTGGGAACCCTGCTCTTGCGCAGCCTGATCGACTACGCGCGCGACCGAGGTTTGCGCGAGCTCTACGGCGACGTGCTGGCCGACAACCACGCCATGCTCACGCTGTGCCGCACGCTCGGATTCACGGAAACTTACAGCCGCGGCGACTTCGTGGTGCGGGTAACGCTGACGCTCGATAAGTACATCCCGAAATAGCCTGCCGCGGCCGGATCGGCAACTCTGTCGGTCATCGAATTGGCGCGGAGAGGTCGATGGCCGAGAAGACGATTCTCGTGGTCGTGGAGCCGAGCAGGATCACGAAGCAGCCCGTGTCAGCGAGGCCGCGTGGCTCGCGAAGCAGAGCGGGAGCGGCGCTCGAGCTCTTCGCGGTCGACTACGACGTCGACATCGATGCCGGCCGCGTCTCGAAGGTTTGGATCCCGGAATCCGGACTGCGCGAGCGGCGGCTGCTCGAGCATCGGCAAACGCTCGACGCGCTCGCCGAGCCGCTGCGCGCTTCGCGGCCTGAAGGTCACCGTGGACGTGGCGTGGGATTGCCCGCTTGGCGAGGCGATCGTTAGGAAGGTCATCGCGAGCCGGCCCTGGGTAGTCGCGAAAGACACGCATCACCAGGACGTCATCCAGCGCACATTGTTGACGAATAGCCGACTGGCATTTGATCGCGAATTGCCCGACGCCGCTGCTGCTCGTCAAGCCGCGGGCGCTCGCGGAACGGCCGAACGTCTTCGCAGCCGTGGACCCGCTTCACGAGCACGACAAGCCGGCGCATCTGGACCACGCGATCTTCAACTTCGCGCAAGAGCTGGCGACCGTGACGCGCGGCAATTTGCACGTCGTCCATTCGTATGCGGCACCGATGGGGATCCAGCTTCCGCCGCGGCTGCGCGACTGCTCGTGCGAGAGCACGCCGAAGCGATGTCGAAGTTCTTGGAGGAGCGCGACGTCGCGCCGCGTAACGTGCACGTCGTCGAAGGCTTCGCGCACGAGTCGCTGCCGCGCGCGGCCGTGGATTTCGCCGCCGACTTCGTCGTCATGGGCGCAGTGGCCCGCCGCGGCGTCGCAAAGCTGTTCATCGGCAGCACCGCGGAGCGCGTGCTCGATCGATTGCCTTGCGATCTCGTGATCATCAAGCCCGAAGGATTCAAAGCGTCGGTTGTCTGAACGACGCAACGGAGAGCACAGTGAAAAACTATTGCGATGGCGCTTGTACTTGCCTTGTTTGCGACGAGCGCGGCGGCCTTCGAGGCCGTAACGCTCGCCGACTACAGCGGCGAGGAGTTGTTTCAACGATTCTGCGCGAGCTGCCACGGCGAAGCCGCGCGGGGGGACGGACCCGTCGCGCGCAGCCTCGTGAACGTCGTGCCGGATCTCACTCGCATCGCGAGCCGCTACGGCGAATTTCCGGCCGCGCGGATTCGCGAGACGATCGACGGGCGCGGCGTCGTGATCGGCTCCCACGGCACGCGCGAGATGCCCGTCTGGGGCTACGAGTTCTGGGTCGAGGAAGGCGAGGACGTTACGGCAGGCGGTGTCGTGGGCGAGGCGATCGCGCGGCTCGTGGAGTATCTGCGCGAGATCCAGGTCGACGACGGCGCAAACTAGGCGCACGCGGATGAGCGACGTTCAGCGGTCCTACGTCGTCGGGCTCGAGCAGGTGTCGATGCGCGACGTTGCGCGCGTTGGCGGCAAGAACGCGTCCTTGGGCGAGCTCATTCGGGAGCTGCAGAAGGCGGGCGTGCGCGTCGCCGGCGGCTTCGCCACGACGACGGCCGCCTATTGGGATTTCCTCGCGGCGAATGGTTTGCGGGAAAGGATCGACCACGTCTTGAGTCAGTACCGCGGCGGTCGCGTTTCGCTCGAAGAGGCCGGATCGCGAATCCGCGCGAGAATCTTGCAAGGCGCGCTGCCCGATGGGCTCGCGCGAGAGATCGCGGCGTCCTATCGCGACCTCAATCACGGCCGCGGCCGAACGTCGACGTCGCCGTGCGCTCTAGCGCGACTGCCGAGGATTTGCCCGAAGCGAGCTTCGCCGGCCAGCAGGAGACGTTCTTGAACGTGCGCGGCGAGGCGGCGTTGCTCGAAGCGACGCCGGCGCTGCTTCGCGTCGCTCTTCACGGACCGCGCGATCAGCTACCGCGAGAACCAGCGGTATCGACCACCGCAAGGTCGCCCTGTCGGTCGGTGTTCAGCCGATGGTGCGATCCGACGTCGGCGCGGCCGGCGTGATGTTCTCCATCGATACGGAAACCGGCTTTGACGGCGTCGTGCGTGATCGACGCGAGCTGGGGCCTCGGTGAAACGGTGGTCCAAGGCAGCGTCGATCCCGACGAATATCGCGTGTTCAAGCCGGCGCTCGCGCGGCGAGAGCTCACGCCCTATCATCGAAAGCGAGCATGGGGCGCAAGGCGCAGAAGCTCGTGTACCGCAAGCGCGGCGCGAGCGCCACGCGGCTCGTGAAGACCACGGCGCGCGAGCGCAACGGGTTCGTGCTCGACGACAACGAAATTCTCGAGCTCTGCGCGCTGGGCCGTGTTGATCGAGGACGCACTACGGCAAGCCGATGGACATGGAGTGGGCGAAGGACGGCGTGAGCGGCGAGCTCTATCTCCTACAGGCTCGTCCGGAGACGGTGCAGGCTCGGCGCGCAAGCGCAGAGCTTCAGACCTACAAGATCAAGCGCAAAGGCCGCCGTCTCGTGACGGGTGCCGCCGTCGGCGACGCGCGTCGGCAGCGGGCGCGTTTGCCTGCTCGACAGCGCCGAAGACATCGAACGTTTCACGCCCGGCAGCGTTCTCGTCACGCGGATGACGGACCCGGACTGGGTGCCGATCATGAAACGGGCCGCGGCGATCGTCACGGACCATGGCGGGCGCACCTCGCACGCCGCGATCGTGAGCCGCGAGCTCGGGCTGCCGGCCGTCGTCGGCACACTGACCGCGACGCGTGATCTTGCGCCCGGCAGCGAGGTCACGGTGTCGTGCGCCGAAGGCGACACCGGGACGGTCTACGAAGGCATCGCGCAATACGAAGTGGAGGATCTCGACCTCACGCGCATCCCGCACACGCGCACGCAAGTGATGCTGAATCTCGCGAATCCGGCGGCGGCGCTGCGCTGGGCCGCGCTGCCGGCCGATGGCGTGGGGCTCGCGCGCATCGAATTCATCATCAGCCACGACATCAAGGTCGCACCCGCTTGCCCTGCTCAAGCCCGAGACGCTCGCCAAACGCAGCGAGCGCGCGGCGTTGGACAAGCTCACGCGCGGCTGGCCGAGCAAGGAAGAGTACTTCGTCGCGAAGCTCGCTTACGGCATCGCGCGAATTGCCGCCGCGCAATTCCCGAAGCCGGTGATCGTGCGCACGAGCGACTTCAAGACGAACGAGTACGCGCGGCTCATGGGCGGCGAGCAGTTCGAGCCGCACGAGGAAAATCCGATGCTCGGCTGGCGCGGAGCTAGCCGTTACTACAGCGACGATTATCGCGACGGCTTCGCGCTCGAGTGCCGCGCGCTCAAGCGTGTGCGCGACGAGATGGGCTTCACGAACGTGATCGTGATGATTCCGTTTTGCCGCACGCCGGAGGAGGCCGACCGCGTGCTCGAGGTGATGGCCGCAAACGGCCTCGAGCGCGGCGAGAACGATCTTCAGGTCTACGTGATGTGCGAGATTCCGGCGAACGTCGTGCTGGCCGAGCGAGTTCGCGCAGCGCTTCGACGGGTTCTCGATCGGCAGCAACGATCTGACGCAGCTCACGCTCGGCGTGGACCGCGATTCGGCGCACCTGAACGGGTCTGTTCGACGAGCAAAACGAGGCGGTCACGCGGATGATCCGCAGCGTGATCGAGGCGGCGCACGCGGCGGGCCGCAAAGTCAGCCTCTGCGGCCAGGCGCCGAGCGACCGGCCGCGATTCGTCGAGTTTCTCGTCGCCGCGGGCATCGATTCGGTGTCCGTGACGCCGGACAGCTTCGTGCGCGTGAAGCGCAACGTCGCCGACGCGGAAGAAGCTGCGGCCTCGCGGCGCAGCCGCCGCGTCGCGGCAGCGCCGGCGCACTAGGTACAAGTACGAGCGGTCGATCGCAGACGTAGCGCCCACAATGAAACGCTACTCTGGACACGGAGGATCGAATTGAAGGTTCGCAGCGGCAGCGGCGGACGGCAGCGCATCTCGCGACGCGGACGCTCGCGATCATCATCGCAGGCAGCGATGGGCGCCGCCTTGGCGATGCCGCGCGTCTGGGCCGCGAGAGCGCGGCGCCGTCGCCGTTCGGCGATCAGTATCGTGATCTCGATATGGCGCTCGCGAATTGCGCGGACATGGGCATCCGAAGAGTCGCGATCGTTACGCAGAGCAAACCGCAAGCGTTGATCCAGCACGTACAGCACGGCTGGTGCGTTCTGCGCCCGGAGCTCGGCGAGCGCATCGAGATCTGGCCTGCGGAGCGGTCCGGCAAGCATCGTTATCACGGCGCCGCGGATGCCGTTTATCAGAATGTCGACCTCATCGAGGAGACCGGGGTCGATCACCTGGTGATCGTCGCGAGCGGCCCGGTGTCCAGCGTGAATTACGCGCAACTACTCGAAGCGCACGTTGCGGCGGGCGTCGGCGCGACCGTGGCCTGCAAAACGGTGCCCATCGCGAACGCGAACGACTTCGACGTGTTGACGCTCGGCGATCGGGGCAGCGTGACGCACTACGCCGAAAAGCCGGCGCGGCCGACACCGCTTCCATACGATCCCGGCAGGGCGTTGGTCTCGATCGGGACGTACGCCTTCGAGCACGGGCTTCTCGTCGACTGCCTGCATGCGGACGCGGCGGATCCGGGGTCGAGCCACGATTTTGGCCGCGACATTTTGCCGCTGGTCGTGCGCGCCAACGGTTTGGCCGCCCACACGTTCCGCGATCCGGCAGGCGGCCTCGCGCCGGGCGACGACGGTACGTCGCCCAAAGGGGCCGCGACGCTACAGTGAAGTGAAACCTGCGCGCAGGACGATCAGTCTTGACGGTCCCACAGCACGCGAGTGAAGTGCCCCGCTTCGTCGTAGTGCACCTTGAGCTCGCCATGCCAGGCATCCTCGAGCGCGTGGCCGATGCGTCGCGGCAAATGGATGTCCGTGGTCGTGATCGTGATCCCTGAGTCCGTGCGCCGAATGTCCATTACGCGATGCAACGGATGGTCGGCGTTCTCGGCTCGTTCGATGTTGCGGTACGAGCTGTATGGCCTCCTCGGCGTGCGCGCTCACGAACGGGCCCTGCATCAGGATCTCACCTGCCGGATAGTGGTCGCGCACTCGGTGGCACGCGGGGCAAAGCGAGGGCGGCGGCTTTGGAGTCAGGTTTTCCCAGCGCCACCGGCCGTTGCGATAGGTTGCACCGCAATCCGTGCAGATCACTGGGGAGCGCAGCTTGCGGGTGCTGCGGTACGGATCGTGGATTTCCTCTTCCAAGCGCGGATTGCCGCGCAGCACGCGGCGCATCGGCACCGTCGTCTTCTTGGTTCGCTTGCCAGCCATGTGCTCGAGTATTGCGCCCGCGTGCGGCGCCGCCATACGTAGTTTTGCGGGTAGCGCGCGGCTCCCCGGCCGATCTCAGCCGAGCTGCAAGCGCCGAGCGGCGACCTGCTCCTGGACAATCGCGACCAGCTCGTCGGCGCGCATCGGCTTGGAAAGCACTCGCGCGTTCTCGATCTGAACCTTGTCGAGCGCGGAGCGCGCCGTGTCGCCCGTCACGAAGACCACGGGTATCGCCTCGCCCAGACGGTTGCGCACGGCTCGGACCACGCCGATGCCGGTTTCCCCGCCGCGCAGGTGGTAGTCGCTCACGATCACATCCGGCGCCGCGCGGCTCGCGTGCTCGAGCGCCTCGCTTTCGCAACTCGCGATACTCACCGTAAATCCTTCCACCTCGAGCAACATACCGGTGGCCTCGGCGACCGCCTGCTCGTCGTCGATCACGAGCACGAGACCGCTCGTGGCCACTTCGCGGGTCTCGGCGGATTCGCGGAGAGCGGCGGGCATATCTGCCGCCGGCACGGTGACGTGGAAGACGGTGCCCTTGCCGGGCGCCGAGTCGACGGTGATGGCGCAACCCAATAGGCTCGCGAGCCGGCGCACGATCGACAGCCCGAGCCCCAGGCCCTCCGGGCGCTGCGTGCCGTGATCGACCTGGTAGAACTCCTCGAAGATCTGCTCGAGCTCGCCGGACGGAATGCCGATACCGGTGTCGCGTACGTCGATGCGCAGCCGCACGTCCGTCTCGCGCGCACGAGAGCCGCACGCCGCCGCGGTTCGTATACCGGATCGCGTTCGACACGAGATTGCCGAGCAATCTGCGCAGGAGCTCGGGATCCGAGTGGACGGCTTCTTCATAGTGCTCGATGTCGAGCGTGAGATTCTTGTCCGCCGCCTGCGGCTCGAAGTCGGAGCGAAGTCGCTCGAAGACATCGTTGATGGGGCAGTCGACCGGATTCGGCACGACCGCGCCGCTGTCGAGCTTGCTGATGTCGAGCACGGAGCCGAGCAAGCCCGACATCGAATCGAGCGCGAGCTGTTGCCGCTCGAGAATGCCGCGCAACGTCGCGTTGTCCAGCGCTTGCCGCATCGCCACGCGATTGAGCAGATTCAGCGTCGTGAGAGGTTGCCGCAAGTCGTGGCTCGCGGCCGCGAGGAAGCGGCTCTTTGCGCGGTTGGCTTCCATCAACCGTTCTTCTTTGTCCTGACGGACAGTTGCGTCGCGCACGGCGGCGACGACGAGCATGCCGTCCGCGCTTGAAACGGGGCTCAAGCTGATCTCGACCGGAAACTCGCTGCCGTTCTTGTGCAGGGCGAAGAGCTGCAGGCCGGCGCCCATCGGCCGAGGCTTCGGCTGCGCGGAGAACCGCGCTCGATGATGCGGGTGCGTGTCGCGGAAGCGTTCGGGCAGCAGCGTCTCGACGCGCGACCCGATGAGCTCGGTAGGCCCGTAACCGAACGCCTCCGCGACTTGGGCATTCGCAAACACGATGGTGCCGCTGGCATCGACGATCACCGTCGGGTCGGGCGCCAGATCGAGGAGAGTGCGGGCCAGCTCGCCGGAAAGATCCACTATTCTTCTTGGCCCATGGATTGTCGCGTGCTGCGATTCTAGCGCCGCCAAACTGCGCCGCCAATCCGTTAGCCGATCGTCATACCCGGCCGCCGCGCCGGCGAGAAGAGCGATCGCAAGCACGCTCGACGCCGCGCGCAGCATGGGCCACCCGCCGAGGGCGGCCGTTAACACGGCTTTGGTCGCCGTATTCACGAGCATCGCGAGCACGATCGGCGCTCGGCCGTCGCGGCGTTGACCAATTGGCGGGCCCCTCACACCAGGGGACGCGAATAGGTAGATTTCCGGATACGACGCGGCGAGTCTCGCGGCGATAGTGGGCACCGGAGACCGGGCGAGAGGAGACGCTCGATGGCGATCAGAGGATTCGGACTGGCGGCGCGGTTGGCCGCAGTCGGCGTTACTCTTGCGCTCGCCGCGTGCGCGTACGAGGTGGCCTACCGACCCGAGTACGTGCCGCCCGAAACGCCGCCTTTCGTCGCGCAAGGCAAGCTGTTGATCCTGCTGCCGCAAGAGCAGCGCGAGTTCGTCTATTCCGGCCCGCCGGCCTCGGTAACCGGCGATTTCACGACTATGACCGTGCCGATCGGGTCGATCGTCCAGGATATCGCCAAGCAAGTGTTCGGCGGCTGCTTCGCCTACGGCGTGGACTTCGTCGAAAGCCTCGAGGGGCAAAGCGACTACGTCTTCGCGCTGCAGGGCAACATGCAGGATTTCGTCTACAGCTATTCGAAAGTCATCGACGCCGGCTTCGGCGAGCTCGACCCTGAGGTTTGGATCACGCCCGAGGTCGACATTTCGTTCGCGGTCAAGGGCTACGATCGCGCGGGAGCGCTCGTGCTCGACAAGACCTACGACTCGGGCGTCCGGGCGGGGAAAGCTACACGACGACCGGCCGCCCGGCCGAGCGAATCAATCGCACGCTGCACGAGACCTTGCACGCGCTAATGCTGGATCTCGCGAACGACGTGCGGCCGCTCCTGATCGGCTCTTGCGAGATCACGGACAAAGCGGCGGGCTGAAACCGCAAAGACCGCTGCCGCTACGGCGGCAGCGGGCCTACGAATCCCGCCGGCTTCACGATCACGAGATCGCAGGGCAGCTGGTCGAGCACGTCCTCGGCCGTGTTGCCCAAGAACAAGCGCTTCATCCCCGTCCGGGACATCGCCCCCATCACTACGATGTCCGCGCGCAGCTGTTCCGTGAGGGCCACGAGCAGCTCACGCGTCCCTCCTTGATGGATGTGCACTCGATCGCGGGCGATGCCTCGAGCGTCCGTCAGCGCGTGAACGGCTTCGCTGTGCTCCGCGCGCATCGAGTCGGTGAGCTCGCGCATCGGCATCGCGATCGGCATCGCCAGAGAACTGGCTGATGCGGCGAGCATCGGCGCGATGTCGAAGCCGTGAAACGCATGCAGCTCGCCGCCGAGCGCCGTCGCGAGCTCCGCTGCGACGGACAGGATCTTGGTGTCGAGCTCGGCCGGCTTGTCGCGCTCGTGCATCGGGTCGATGGCCGCGACGATGCACGGTTTGAGCGCCGCGGCGCGTGGCTTCACGAGCAACAGCGTGGCCGGGCAGGCGCGAATGACGTTCCAGTCCGTATTCGAGAAGATCGAGCGCCGCAACACAGAATGATAATGCGAGTCCTTGATCACCAACGTCGCATTCGATTCGTCGGCCTTGCGCACGATGCCCTCGTGCAGCGGGTAGTCCCAACGCGCGTCGACGGTGACGTCGATGGCGTCCTCGATGAGTGGCCGCGCGAGATCCCGTAGGCGGCGGAAATGATTCGTCATCAACGTCGACCGTGCGTTGGCCACGCTCGTTGCGTCGACGAAGCGTGACGCTGCGATCTGCGGGTCGTAGTCGCAGATGAAGCAGCTCGAGCGACGCCGGCAAGCGTTTTGCGAGTCGAGCCGCGCGCTCGAGAGCGGGGTGCGACTGCGCGGTCGGATCGATCACGACAAGGATGCGATGGTCGGGCATGGCCATTCTCCGACGGTTGAGCGACGCCGCATTTATACTGCGGGGTGCGGCGCCGGCGAAATCAGGTCATAGCGAAAGGGGGTATCGGAAACTACGTATGGCGGAGGTATCGGACGAGAACAGTCAATATGCACCTATGGATTCTTCCGAGTTGCGAGCCCTGCTCGATGCCGCCGTCGACGCGATCGTCGTCATCGACGAGCGCGGGTCGATCACCACGTTCAATGCTGCAGCCGAGCGGCTCTTCGGCTACGCCGCCGCGGACGTTGTCGGCCGGAACATCGACGTGTTGATGGCCGAACCGTACCGTTCGGAGCACGATGGCTATATCCAGCGCTATCTGGACACTGGCCAAGCAAAGATCATCGGCATCGGGCGGGAAGTCACGGCGTGCCGCGCGAACGGCAAGATTTTTCCGATCGCGCTCTCGGTTGGCGAGGCGCGGGACGCGGGCGGGCGGCGCTTCGTCGGCATCATCCGGGACTTGACCGAGCAGCGCGCCGCGGAGCAGCGCGCTCGCGGCGTGGAGGCGAAGCTCTCGCAGTCCGCACGCCTCAATCTCATGGGTGAGATGGCGGCTGGGATTGCGCACGAGATCAATCAGCCATTGAGCGCGATCGCGACCTACGCGCAGACCGCGAAACGCGTCATGCAACGCGACCAACCCGACTTGCGCCTGCTCGGCGATATCTGCGCGAAGATCGACGAGCAGGCATTACGCGCGGGTCAAATCATCGACAATTTTCGCAAATTCATTCGCAAGGAGGAGCACGCGGCCGAGCTTCTCGACGTCAATCGGGCGGTCGCGGAAGTGCTGAGCTTGATCGAAGCCGATGCGAACGCCGAGGGCATTCCCGTGAAGACCCGCTACGGTGAGGACCTGCCGCAAGTGCGCGGCGGTGCGGTGCAGTTGCAGCAAGTGCTCTTGAACTTGACGCGCAATTCCGTCGATGCGATGCGCAACGGCCTGCACAAGGAGCGCGGCATTGCGATCGCAACGGACAGAACGGAGGACGGCGCCGCGCGGATCACGGTCGCTGATCACGGCCACGGCGTGCCGGCTAGGCTAGGCGACGAGATTTTTCATCCGTTCGTGACGACGAAGCGCGAGGGTTTGGGCGTTGGGCTTGCCATCAGCCGTACCATCGTTCAGTCTTGCGGCGGCAGTCTCAAGTACCGTGACAACCCTCGGGGTGGGGCGGTTTTTGTGGTCGAGCTGCCGGCCAGCGAGCCAGGACAAGACGCGTGAAGAGCAAGCCGCGGCCCGCTAACGCCGGGCCGGTGATCTACGTCGTCGACGACGACGAGGCTGTGCGCGACGCGCTCGGTATGCTGCTGCGCTCCGTCGGTCTCGAGTACGGCGCTCTATCCGTCCGCGCTCGATTTCCTCGAGGGCTATGACGCCGAGCGGCACTCGTGCCTCGTGGCCGATATCCGCATGCCGGGCTTGAGCGGTCTCGAGCTCCAGCAACGGCTAAACGAGGCACGCGCGGAGATCCCGATCATATTCATCACGGGCCACGGCGACGTGCCGATGGCGGTGAACGCAATGAAGTCAGGTGCAGCGGACTTCATCCAAAAGCCGTTTCGCGATCAGGAGCTGCTCGACCGGATTCACAACGCGCTCCAACAGGACCGGGAGCTCCGGGCTGCGAGGGCGAAGGAGAAGATCGTTCGCGAGCGACTCGCGCTGCTTACGCCGCGCGAAACTGAAGTGATGCAGCGCGTCGTGAAGGGTCAGGCCAACAAAGTGATCGCTCTCGATCTCGGCGTGAGCCAGCGCACCGTCGAGCTGCATCGCGCGCGCGTGATGCGTAAGCTCAAGATGCGCTCGGTGGCCGAGCTCGTGCAGGCGGTCGGGAGCATCGCGGCAGAATCCGCGCCCTACGGGTACTGCAGCTCCGCAATGAAGCCGACGAGCGCGGCGATGCGGCCGGCCGCGAGCTTCTTCTCGTTGCGATCCACGCCCTCGAACACCTCGCCCCACACGGGCATCTGCCGGGAGACGTGCGCCGCGGGCGTTGCGCGGCCGTCGATGTAGGCCGTCACCGCATCGGCGGGGAACACGCCGCCGTTACGCATCTTGAGCGAGCGCAAGTTCGGTACGTTCGTCGCGGTCGCGGCGGCAAGCGGCCCCCCACCTTCGCCGTCGCTGCCGTGGCAGCCCGCGCAGTGCGTCGCGTAGAGCTCGGCGCCGAGCGTCGGCTCCTGGGCGTAGCCATCCGCAGCGCAGAGCGCCGTGAGTAGCAGCAAAACCGTCGCGTGTTTCATGGATGCAGTGTAGCCAGCATCTCCTCGCGAGTCCGGTGTGGAAAATACGTACGGTGAGCTCGGCGCGCTGCGACTAATCTGCGCGCATGAGAATCGCGTTGATTCAGGGGCATCCGGATCCGGCGGGCGGGCATCTGTGCAACGGCTTGGCCGATGCGTACGTCGGAGGGGCGACGGCAGCGGGGCATGAAGTGCGCGTGGTCGACGTCGCGAAGCTGCCGTTCCCGTTGCTTCGGACGAAAGAAGAGTTCGATCACGGCGCCGTGCCGCCCTCGCTCGCCGAGGCACAGCAGGCGATCGGTTGGGCGGAGCACTTGGTATTCGTCTATCCGTTGTGGCTCGGCGGGATGCCCGCGTTGCTCAAGGGATTTCTCGAGCAGGTGGCGCGGCCGGGATTCGCATTCGAGATGAAACCCGGGCAGCGGGCACGCAAGGGTCTGCGCGGCAAATCGGCGCGCGTGATCATCACGATGGGGATGCCGGCTGTCGTCTACCGCTGGTACTTCGGCGCGCACGGCTTGAAGAGCCTGCAGAAAAGTATCCTTTCGTTCGTCGGCATCAAGCCGATGCGCGCCACTTTGATCGGCTTGGTCGAGGCGATGAGCGCGCAAGGCCGCGAGAAATGGCTCGCGAAGGTGCGCGAGCTCGGAGCCGCCGCGCGATGAGATGAACGATCGCCGCTAGCGCCCCAAGGCGTACAGCAGCGTGTCGTTGTACATGACCATCCGGCCGAGGTAGATCACGCCGAACCAGAATGCCAGCGATGCCGCGGCGACGACTTTCGCCGCGCGCGGCGCGTCGCCGCCCGCTGGCACGGCGTCGGCGGCGCGCGATATGCCGGCCAAATAGAATGCCGCGAGATTCACGCCTGCGAGCAGAACCAGCAGCATCTTCAGCTGGAACGCGAGATTGCCGAGATAGTCGATCGGGCCGCCGACTGGGTTGCCGGTCACGAACACGAAGCCGGTTGCCGCGTTCGTTACAAAACCTGCGATCCCGAGCGGGACTAGCTTCGCAAGGCTTGCGATCGGTATGCTCTTGCCGAGACCGAGAATGCGCAGATCGAGGAAGCCGACCGTGCCGATCAGAAGCGCCATGCCAGCAAAGTGCAGGATCTCGCAAATCGGCCAAACCCAGCTCGTGTCGTTCACGAACGCAGCCATGGCGTCGATCGAGAGCAGCTTAACCAATGTTTCCATCGTTGCGAACCTCCAGACGTCACATTCCAAACCAGCTGTCGACCAAGAACGGGTACGCCGTCAGGCGTCCGGCGACGATCGCGCCGCCCCAAGAGCACAGCGACGCGATTGCGAGCGTGCGGGCGCCCGCGGGCGTGGACGCCCGTGCGCAGCAGCTCCGCATCGGCGAAGACCTCTGCCGCGCAACAAGTGCATGACGACGATCGCGGCCAAGATGAAAACGATCTTGATGTAGAACATCGGGTTCGCGAGCATTCCGCTCGCGTTCGCGGCCAGCAGCGACAGGCCGGATGCCGCATTGACCCAGAAGCCCGCGTACATGAATGGAAAGAGTTTGCGCGCGGGCGCAAGCGGAATTCCCGGCGCGACGCCGAGCAGCCGCACGGCGATCGCCGCGCTCAACCCTGCGACGACAGCGAGCCCCATCGCGTGTAATGACAAGATGAAAGTGTATGCGAGCAATGAGGGCGACTCGCGGACCCAGGTTGCGAAGGCGCTGCCTTCGATGACGCCGATCAGATCGAGCATGCCGCTTCTCCATGGAGAACGGCGCTAGTCTTGCGCGGCGCTTGCGCCGCAGACATTAGTAGAAGTACGAGTATTCAGTGACGGGTCGGACAAAGCGGTCGGCGGCGCCCAGGGGGAGAGGGCGCCGCCTTCGCGACCCACTGCAGTGACTTAGGCGGCTTTGACGGGGATCTGCTTGACCTGCTCGCGAGCCTCCTTCGTCTTCGGCAGGTCGATCGTCAGCACGCCGTTGCGGAAGGACGCGCTGATCTGGTCGGTTTCGACGTCGCCCCTCAGCTCCAACACGCGGCGGAACTCGCCGTACGCGCGCTCGCGCCGATAGACGTCCTTGTCCTTCTTTTCCTGCTCCTCCTTCTTCTCGCCGCGGATCGTGAGCAGCCGATCGGCGACCGATACCTCGACGTCCTTTTGGTCCAAGCCCGGCAGCTCGACCGTCACGCGAAACGCCTTGTCGTCCTCGGTCACGTCGAGGCTCGGCAAGATTTCCCGCGTGCTCCAGACATCGCTCAGCAGCGACGGCTTGAATCCGCCGCCGCCCCAGGCGTCCTCGAACATTCGATCGATTGCGCGGTGAAGCGACTCCATCTCTCCACGGAATACGTCGAACGGGCGGTCGTTGCGCACGGGTCGCAAACCACCCCATCCCCATCTGCGCGGTGCTACTTCTTTGTTTGCCATGAGGGTTCTCCTGTCCGTTTGGTTCAAGATCCGAGGAGATTTTCGGCAACGCATATTGCGCGCGCGATACGTACATGTACCAACCGGTCAGACCAGCCGAGCTCCAGAACTCTTCTTAATCGGCGAGGTCGAGAGTGTAGATGACCTGGCGAATGTCCTCAGGATCGGGATGCTCGGTAAATCCCACGCGTCGTGCGAGCGTCCGCATCGGCTCGTTGCTGATCGCGTCCATCGAGTAGAGGCGCTCCACGCCGTGCGCTCGCGCGTAGTCGATCAACCGCCGCAGGAGCAGTTCCCCGAGGCCCTTGCGCTGCCACTCGTCAGCCACGGCAACCGAGATCTCGGCGCCGGTTCCCGGCGTGGCGCCCGCGTAGCGGCACACTCCAACCTGCCGTTGCGGCTGCGCATGCGGGTCGTCCACGGCCAACGCAACGTACGCCATGTCGTGCGCGTAGTCCGGGTCGCAAAGACGGCGCAACGCGTGCGTCGCTCAGCTGTGCGATGCCGCCGAGAAAAAGGTAGTGTTTGCTCGGCGGCGACAACGCCGAAATGAAGTCGGCGTTACGAGCGACGTCGTCCGCGCAAATCGGCCGAATCAGCACCCTGCGACCGTCCTTCAGGCTTTCGGTCCATTGCCGCGGTTCGGCGGGTGACTGCATTTGGCGCTCTCATGTATCGACTGCGAAGCATTCAGCCGTCGCCGAGCGGCAGTCGATCGTTGCGTGGTAGGCCCGGGTCCGGACACAGGCCGTGCCTGCACATGACCAACATGAGCTTCGTCTCGTCTAGAATCGCGGGATCGTACTCGATGCTCAAGCAATGTTCACCGGGGCCGTCCATTACCCCGTACACGCCGGTTTCGCCGAGCAGGCCGGTCTTGACCAATCGGCGATCCTGTAAGCCAAAGTCCTCGCGCAGCACCGTTCGAATGATCTTCATAGGCTTTCTCCGTTGCCTTTCGGTGGCAAGCCTCCAGTATGGACTCGGCGGGAGCCGCGTCACTACGTAAAAGTACCTAGGCGCAGCGCGCTTTCCGATTTGCAGGGCACGCGTCCTTCTGTCTACTACGGTCCGTTTGCGCTCGGCAACGAACGCGCTCTAAACACATGGCTCCCGGACAGTCCACGAAACCGTACTACGAGCATCCGTGGCACGCACTGCACCACGACGCTGTGCTCGAGCGCCTCGAGAGCCATTCGACGCATGGGTTGACCCACGAGGAGGCCGGCGCGCGGCTCGCGCGGCACGGCCGCAACGTTCTCGAGACCCATCGCGGGCGCCATTGGACCGTGATGCTCGTGGCGCAGCTCGCGGATTTCATGATTCTCGTGCTCCTTGCGGCCGCCGTCATCGCCGGATTGCTCGGCGAGCTCGAAGATGCCGTCGCGATCATCGTCATCGTGCTTCTCAACGGCTTCGTCGGGTTCGTGCAGGAATACCGCGCCGAGCGCGCGATGGCGGCGCTGCGGCGAATGGCGCCGACCAATGCACGCGTCGTTCGCGACGGCAGCACGCGCATCGTCGCTGCCGAGGAGCTCGTGCCGGGCGACATCGTCCGGCTCGAGGAGGGCGACGTCGTCCCGGCCGACATAAGGCTCACTCGAGACGGCTCGGCTGCAAACCGAGGAAGCGGCGTTGACCGGCGAATCGGTGCCGGTCGAGAAGGGCATCGAGCTCACTGACGATCGCGACGCGCCGCTCGGTGAGCGCACTGGGATGGCCTACAAGGGAACGCTCATAACGCACGGCCGCGGCCGCGGCGTCGTGGTCGCGACCGGCATGCGCACCGAGCTCGGGAAGATCGCCGCGCTTCTGTCGGCAGACGAGGGCAAGACCCCTCTGCAGAAGCGCCTCGACGCAGTTCGGCCGGAGGCTCGCATTCGTCGTGCTTGCGATTTGCACCGTGCTGTTCGTCGTGGGCTGGCTGCGCGGCGAGGAGCCGCTCACGATGTTCTTGACTGCGGTGAGTTTAGCTGTTGCGGCCATTCCCGAGGCGCTGCCCGCCGTCGTCACGATATCGCTCGCGCTCGGCGCGGCGCGGATGGTGAAACGCAACGCGCTGATGCGGCGTCTGCCGGCCGTGGAGACGCTGGGTTCGATCACTTACATCTGCGCCGACAAGACCGGGACGCTGACCGAGAACCGCATGCGCGTCGAGGCTTGCTATGCCGGCGGAGCGATACGCAACGGTCCTCCGGAGGTCGGCGAGCCGGGTTTTCGCGAGCTCGCGCTCACGATGGCGCTGTGCAACGACGCCGTGGCGAACCGCGACGGCGTTTGGCTCGGTGACCCGACCGAAACGGCGCTGCTCGAGGCAGTGCCGCCGCGCGACGGTCGCGGCATTGGGCGCGACGGCATCCGCGCGTGGACGAAATACCGTTCGACTCTCGGCGCGCGCGCATGAGCACGCTGCACGGCGACGATGGCGGCGTGCTGTTGCTCTTGAAAGGAGCTCCCGAGACGGTGTTACCACTGTGCATTGCACGGCTGGCGGGTGCGGGCGACGTGGAGATCGTCGCGCGCTTGAGGAGCGGACCGCTCAGGAGCTCGCGGGGCAGGGACAGCGCGTGCTCGCGTTCGCGATGCGCCGGCTTTCGGCATTGCCCGCCGTCGTCGAGCCCGACGCAGTCGAGCGCGACCTGACATTCGTCGGTCTCGTGGGGCTCATCGATCCGCCGCGCCGGCGAAGTCGCCGCAGCCGTCGCGCGACTGCAAAGCGGCCGGCATCACGCCGGTGATGATCACGGGCGATCATGCGGCCACCGCGACGGCCGTCGCGGTGCGGCTCGGCATTGCCGAGCGCCGGCGCGCTGACTTCACAGGCGGCGAGCTGCGCGGCTGTCCGACGAGGAGCTTGCAGAGCGTGTCGTCGAGGTGCGCGTGTATGCGCGCGCGGCCCGGAACAGAAGATCCGCATCGTCGACGCGCTGCAGGCGGGCGGCGAGTACGTCGCGATGACCGGCGACGGCGTGAACGACGCGCCCGCGCTCAAGACGCGCCGACATCGGCGTCGCCATGGGCAAGATCGGCACCGACGTCGCGCGCGAGGCGCCGGCGATGGTGCTGCTCGACGACAACTTCGCGACGGTCGTCTCCGCCGTTCGCGAGGGTCGGCGGATCTATCGACAACATCCGCAAATTCGTGCGCTACGTCATGGGCGGCAATATCGGCGAGATCGCGACGCTGTTCTTCGCGCCGTTCTTCGGGCTGCCGATACCCGCTGCAGCCGATCCATATCCTCTGGATCAATCTCGTGACGGACGGTCTGCCGGGCCTCGCGCTCGCCGCGGAGCCGGGCGAGCCGCGACTCATGCGCAGGCCGCCGCGGCCGCCGACCGAGAGCGTCTTTGCGCAAGGATTATGGCAGCACGTCCTTTGGGTGGGCCTCTTCATAGGCACGCTCTCGATCGTCATGCAGGCGTGGGCGCTCGGTCAGGATCTCGCGCATTGGCAGTCGATGGTGTTCACGGTGCTGACGTTCTCGCAGATGTTCCATGTGCTCGCGATCCGCTCGGACCGCGAATCGTTGTGGCATATCGGTCTCCTCTCGAACTGGCCGTTATTGCTTGCGGTTATCGCGACGTTCGGGCTGCAGGTCGCCGTGCTCTATGTGCCCTGGCTCCAACCGATCTTCAAGACGGCGGCGTTGACCGCTGCGGAGCTCGGCGCCTGTGTGCTGCTCGCAAGTTTCGTGCTCGTGGCCGTCGAAGTGGAAAAATGGCTCGTTCGCAACGCGGCCCTCTACGCTCGTGTCTGATCCGCCGCGTACGTAAAAGTGCGAATGCCTGCGCACCGCCAGATGGCCTAGGATGGTGCTTATGTTCAAGAGCATCGTGGTACTCCCGCGCAGCGACGATCCGGCACAACCGGCCGTGCGGCGCGCTCGCGACATCGCTGCAGCGGCCACGAAGCTGCGCGTCTTTGACGTCGTCTACGAGGCGCTCATCGACGGCTATATGGGCAACCGCGAGATCTATGAGCCGCTGCGCAGCCGGGTGTTGCGCGAGCGGCAGGAGCGTGCGGACGCGCTCGCGAAGGCGCTCACGCAGCGCGGCGTCGAAGCTTCGGCGAAGGCGGTCTGGGATCATCCGATAGAGGAAGCCGTCGCCAAGGAGATCGCGCGCGAGCAGGCCGATCTCGTCGTGACTGCACCGGTCGACGCGAAGACTGCCGGCTTGTCGCAGGCTGACTGGCGCCTGCTGTCGAAGAGTCCCGCGCCCGTGCTGTTCGTGAAGAGCACGGGCGAGCGCCGCTATAGGCACATCGTGGCGGCCGTCGATCCGTTTCACGCGCATGCGAAGCCATTGGACCTCGATCCGCTGATCCTCGCCAACGCGAAGAAGGTTCAGACGCTGACCGGAGCGACGCTCGCGGTGGTGTATTGCCAAACGCCGGTCGAGTATTTCGGCGGGGACCTCGGCCCGCTGGAGGCGGCCGTGCACCGCGTCGACGCCGGTGCGGTCCAGCGACTTGCGGCAGCGGCCGGTATTGCAGAGTCGGCGGCGCGCGTCGTGAGCGGCGCGCCGCATATCGTGCTGCAGAAAATGGCGGAGCGCGGCGAGGCCGATCTGATCGTGATGGGCGCGCTCGCGCGCGGCAAGCTCAAGGATTTTCTGATCGGCAGCACGGCCGAGCGGCTTCTGCAGCACGCCCGTACCGACGTGCTCGTGGTGCACCCACCGGCGCAGACACGCTGACGTTGCAAGGGCGTCGACTGGGTCCGAGCCCTTCGCGCTCGTGGGCAGTATCATGCTAGGCGATCGAAGCAGTCGGAGAGCCAAGGATGGTAAGGCGAACGCATACCTTTAGGGCCATCGGGACACGCGCGGCGCGCACCCTCCTGCTTGCCCTTGCTTTCTCGGGATCGGGCGCGGTCGCGCAATCAACGCACAACGGCGGGGCGCTTGCGAGCTATGTCGCGGAAGCGGATCCGACGTTCGCCTGGCGAATTCGTGCCCGTTATCACGAGCGCGGTGCAGAGCTCCTTGAGCTCACGCTCGAGTCCCAAACGTGGCGCAACGTGCTTTGGAAGCATCAGCTGCTGCTGATCAGGCCCGATGGCGTCAGGGATGCGGAGCACGGTCTCCTGATCGTCGGCGGCGGCCGGTGGCGCGAAGAGTACGAGTCGCAACCGCCCGCCGATGCATTGCCGGAGGACGCCGAGATTTTCACCGCGATCGCGCGCCGCTTGCGAACGGTCGTTGCGGTGGTCGGCCAGGTTCCGTTCCAGCCGCTGTTCGACCTCACCGAGGATAGGCTGATCGCCTACACGTTCGATCAGTATCTGAAGACAGGCGACGAGGAGTGGCCGCTGCTTCTGCCGATGGTGAAGAGTGCCGTGCGGGCGATGGACGCGAGCCAGCAAGCGTCACTGGCCGAGTGGAGCTTGCCGCTGCGAACCTTCACCGTGCTCGGCGGATCCAAGCGCGGTTGGACGACTTGGCTAACCGCGGCAGTGGACGACCGCGTAACCGCGCTCGTGCCGGCGGTCATCGATGCCTTGAACATGGAGCGCCATTTCCCGCATCAAACGCAGGTTTGGGGGGCACCGTCGGAGGAAATTCGTCCGTACACTGACCTCAACCTCGATGAGGTGCTCGGCTCCACGCAGGGCGCGGCGCTTCGCGCGATTGTCGATCCGTACAGCTATCTCGCCGACATCGCGCAGCCGAAGCTCGTCGTTCTCGCGACCAACGATCATTACTTTCCCGTGGATTCGGCGAATCTGTATTGGGATGCGCTCCGCGGCCCGAAGTATCTCTTATATTTGCCGAACGAGCAGCACAGCATCGACGATTACTCGAGCCTCATCGGGCACCTTGCGCGCCGTCCACCACGCCGCTGCTTCGGGTGCTCGATTGCCGAATCTTGCGTGGGAATTCGCGGAACAAAGTCCGCTCAGGCTTTGTGTGCAAGCCGATCGCGATGCGTCGGTGCGGCTCTGGACGGCAAAGTCGGACGACCAGGACTTCAGGGACGCCGTTTGGACGGCGGGTTCGTGGAGCCGCGAAGATAACCCGGCCTTCGTGGTCGAGCGGCCGCAGCAGGGTTACACAGCGGCATTCGCCGAAGCGCGATTCGGCCGCGGTCGATCCGCGCTCACGTTGTCGACGAACTTGGCCGTGCTCGCGCCGACTGCCGCACAGGACGGCCCGCGTTCGAGCGGCCTCGCGGGTGTTTGCGAAGCGCACTGAAGACGCGCTCAGCGCAGGGAATCTAGCGATCGATATTGTGCGCTCAGGCCGAGTGCCTCTGCGACCGCGCGGTGCGTGATGAAGCCGCGGTGCGTGTTCACGCCTTTGGCGAAACCTTCGTCCGCGAGCACCGCGGCAATGCCTCCGTTCGCGAGCGTTATCGCGTAGGGCAGCGTTGCGGCCGTAAGCGCGTCAGTCGCAGTGCGAGGATACGCGCCGGGCATGTTGCTCACGCAGTAATGTATGACGCCGTGCGTCGATGAATATGGGATCGGAATGCGTCGTGGGGCGAGATGTCTCGATGCATCCGCCCTGATCGATGCTGACGTCGACGATCACGGACCCCGGCGGCATGCTCTTGACCATCGCTTCGGTCACGACGTGCGGCGCCCGTCCGCCGGGGCGCAGCACCGCGCCGATCAATAGATCGGCGTCCCTGACGTGTGCCGAAAGGCTTTCCGGCGACGATCGCAACCAGGTCACGCCTGCCGCGCGCTCGAATTCCGCGGCGCGTTCGGGGAAGAGCCCGAACACGAATACGTTCGCGCCGAGCCCGCTCGCGGCGTCGGCCGCGTGACGCGCCACGACGCCGTCGCCGACGATCAGCACTTTTCCATGGCGTTTGCCGAGCACCGTGCCTACCAGCGTGCCGCGCCCGCCGTTGAAGCGTGCGAGGTAATAGCTGCCCATCCGAGGCGCCATCGAGCCGGCGATTGCGCTCATCGGAGCGAGTAGCGGAAAACGTCCGCGCGCATCCTCGACGGTCTCGTAGGCGATCGCCGTCGTGCCGCTCGCGAGCAGCGCTGCGGTCGAGCTCGCGCGGCGCGCCCGCCAAATGCAGATAGCCGAACAAGATCTGGCCGCGCAGCCGCTCGAGCTCCGGCTCGACTGGTTCCTTGACCTTGATGACGAGGTCCGATTGCCAGACCGTGTCAACGTCAGTGATGCGGGCGCCGGCGGCCTCGTAATCGCGATCCGCAAATCCGCAACCTGATCCGGCGCCGCGTTCGACGCGCATCTCGTGTCCGGCGGCGGAAAAGTCGCGGACGCCGCTCGGAGTCAGGCCAACACGGTTCTCACTATCTTTGATTTCCTTCGGAATGCCGACCTTCACTGCCGCCGCTCCGGTGTGACGAGCCAGCGCCTATCATGGCCGCGCGCAAGCAGCCGGCGCTATGGCGGAGCGCTCGTCGGCCTATCCGGATCGGGCTCGTATGTAGCAAACGCCAGCACACTGCCTCAATGGCCTATCGCTTGCCGCGCTCCCCTGCGTTCGCAGGCACCCAGATGCCGTGATCGCAGCGAAGGAGGGCGGACCCGCTGCTCACCACGGTGCCGTGCGAATATGCGCGGTCGTTGAAGAAACACACAGGCTCTTCGTCGATCTCCTCGCGCAGGGCTTCGGTGTCCTCGTCGCTTTCCCAAGCAACCGGCGGTTCTGAGCTCGGGGTCCTGGGCGCCGAGTTGTTGCGGCTTGGCGTTCAATGGTCTCTCCTTTCGATCGACGTCGTTCGACTCGTGCCTTGTGCGCTGCTCGCGCCGGCTCGACGTCTGCCACTGTGTCGTCAGCCGCGGCGATTGGCAAGATTCGCGGGGCCCGACGAGCGTTTCGTTACACGATGCGCTACCAGCCCTCGAGCACGCCGCCGTCGAACCAATCCCAGAGCAGATAGAACACGAACTGCGTCTCGCGCTCTCCGCGCTCGGTGACGGGCTCGCGAAGACCAGCGGCCGCCATGACATGCTGGCGCGTGTTCAATGTCACTTGAAACTGCGGTACGACTCCCATTCCGTCTCGCCGCCGTCGAGCTCGCGCGCCGAGCACCTCGACGATCGGCGTGCAGGCTGCGGCCGAACGGCCCGCCGGTGGTCCATGTCTTGCCGATAGCGGCCGCAGCGCGGCCTCGTCTTCGATCGCGCTGTCGCTCGGGAACTCGAGGATCGCCCTGGATCTGCACGAACGCGTCTCTCGGCAACACCTTGCCGAACATGATGAACGACTCGAATACGGTCGTGCCTTTGCCGAAGCCTTTCGCCTCGTCGCCGGTCGGCAGCACGAGCTCGCCGCCGACGCTCGAGATCGCGCCGCGTGCAAGGTCGTGCCGCAGCGTGTGCTTGACGCCGAGCCCGAGATCGCCGGTGCCGCTCTTCCAGCCGTCCGGATCGCCGAGATCGGCCCGCGTGACGGGCACCCTGATCTCGATCTGGTTCACCGGTCCGAAGCGTTGTTCCCAGAGGAACTCGTGGGTGAACGAGTCGGGGCCCTCGCTGACGATCGTCGTCGTGATGACGGCTTCGTCTTCCGGGTACGCCTTCTCCGTGAACAGCGCACGGGGCATGTTCAGCTCGCCGCGCGGCCAGCGCTCGTCGCGTGCAAAACGCGCGAATCCGTGCGAGCGCGGCTTGATCTCCTCGGGCCGCAGCGCTTCGCCGAAAGCGGGCATCAGCGGTCGAAGCCGCGGATCGGCCGCCGCGATGCGCGATTGCCGACCAGTCGCTATCCGGCTCGCGGACCGCGAAGTCGCAATCGGTGAAATCCGGTAGCGGAACTTCGAATCCGACCTCGCTCTGCGTCCGGCCGCGGCCGTCGGCTCCGTGGCATGCCGCGCAGGCCGCCGTGTAGATCGGCCGCGGCTCGGGCGTTTGCGCGATCGCCGCCGCCGTCGATGCGCTGAGGGAGAGCGCCGCCGAGCGTGATAACGAGAGGAGTCGAGCGCACGACGTTGCGGTGCCCTGCGTTGTGGAAGGGACGCGCCGCAGTATAGTGCGCGGCCGTTCGCACGGAAAAGCTATCAGAATCATGCGGTTGCGAATCGTTCGCATTTGCCTTTCGGCAGCCCTCCGGGAGTGGCTTCGCCGAGGCCGAGCCAGACGGCGAGCGCGTTCGTGACGTCCGCTCAATGCATCGCGTGTCATGCGCAGCTCACGGCGCCGACGGGCGAAGACGTCTCGATCGGCTTCGATTGGCGCGCGACGATGATGGCGAACTCCGCGCGCGACCCGTATTGGCAGGCCGCCGTTCGGCGCGAGGTGCTCGACCACCCGGCCGCGCAGGCGGCATCGAAGACAAGTGCTCGACGTGCCACATGCCGATGGCGCGTTTCGACGCCGCGGCGGCGGGCGGTCAGGGCGAGGTATTCGCGAACCTCGCGCGGGGCGCGCCGCAGCACGAGCTCGCCGCCGACGGCGTGTCCTGCACCGTTCTGCCACCAGATCGCCGCAGAGAACTTCGGGAGCACGCGAGCTTCGACGGCGGCTTCGCGATCGAACGCGGCGGGCGTCGAGCCGCGTCGCGTTCGGGCCGCACGACGTCGACGCGGACGGCAGGCCTTGATGCACTCGGCGACGAGCTTCAGTGCCGACGTGGGCGACACATGTCCAGCGGTCGGAGCTCTGCGCGACGTGTCACACGCTGTTCACCACTGCGCTCGACGCCGCCGGCGAAGTCGATCGGCACGTTGCCCGAGCAAGTGCCGTATCAGGAGTGGCTGCACAGCGACTACCGCGACGACGAACAGCTGCCAGAGCTGCCACATGCCGGAGGTCGCCGCCGAAGCGCCGATCGCGTCCGTGCTCGGTCAACCGCGGCCGACGTGTCGCAGCACACGTTCCTCGGCGCCAATGCTTCATGCTGACATCCTGCAACAGGTACCGCGGCGAGCTCGGTGTGACGGCTTTGCCGCAGGAGCTCGATGCCGCGGTCGCGGAGACGACGGCGTTTCTCGCAGCGCGCGGCGGCACGCTGACGATCGACGACGCGCGCAGTGACGCGGCAGACGGCTCGAGCTCGACGTCGCCGTCACGAGCTCGACGGGTCACAAGCTGCCGACGGCGTACCCGTCGCGGCGCGCCTGGCTGCACGTCGCCGTGCGCGATCGCGTCGGGGCGAACGCGTCTTCGAATCGGGCGCCGCTCGGCCCGACGGCGCGCATCGCCGGCAACGACAACGACGCCGACGCCGACGGCGTTTCGAGCCGCACTACGACGATCGACGCGCCCGACCAGGTGCAGATCTACGAATCGATCATGGTCGACCGGCGGCGTGACGACCGGCCTGCTGCGAGGGGTGCGCTTCGTCAAGGACAACCGGCTTCTGCCGCGCGGCTTCGACAAGACGACGGCGCCCGACTTCGCGGTTCGCGGGGCTGCGAAGGACGTCCGATTTCGTTGCGGCAGTCCGACCGCGTGCGTTACCGCGTTGCGGTCGGCAGCGGCCGAGGCCGCGCCGCTCCGTCGAAGCCGCGCTGCTGATCAATCGATCGCCTATCGGTGGGCCGAGAACCTGCGTGGTTATGTGGCTCGAGAAACACAACGCTTTGTCAATTACTACGCGGAAAACGCCGCCGCTTCGAGCGTGTCGATAGCAACGGACGCATTGCTGGTGACGCCGCCGTGAGCAACCCGTGCGTCAGCGCAAGCGCGGGTGCCTCGACTTGCTGCGCCCGCAGGAACGCCTCGGCGTCGCGCCCTTGCAGCAATGCGAGCGTTGCGAGCATGCCGGCCGTAGTGCAACTCGGCGCCGCGACCGTGACCGAGCGCGGCGCGCCTTCGACCGCCCAGCCGGTCGTCGGATCGAGGATGTGACTGTAGCGCTTGCCGTCTGAGCAGGTAACGGCGCGCGTCCCCGCTCGTCGCGAGTGCCCCTACCGTAAGCTCGATCGCGGCCGCCGCGCCGGCGGACTCGCGCACTGACTCGATGCCGACAACCCAGGGGTCCGCCGAGCGAAGGCCAGCGGCAAATAGGTCGCCGCCGAAGTTGAGCAAACAATTGCTCGACAGCGGCCCGATCAACGCGGCGGCACGGTCGACGGCATACTCCTTGCCGATACCGCCGAATTCGATCTGCATGCCGGGCCGTAGCGTGATTCGCGGTGGCTTCCAGATGACCTTCTTCCAGCCTACGCGGTCGAGCAGCGCTCTGACGGCCGCACGCTGCGGCACGCGGTCGCTGCCGTCGAAGCGCCACGCTTTGCGCAGCACGCCGGAGGTAATATCGAACTTCGCGCCGCTCAAGCGATGAAGCTCGAGCCGCGTAGTCGATCAAGCGCGCCGTTTCCGCATCGACCGTAACGCTGCGGCCATCAGCCGTGTTGATCGCGTGCACGACGTTGTCGGGGCGGTAGCGGCTCCACTTGTGCTCGACTCGCCAAGCCTCGCTCGCGGCCGTTTCGAGCACGCGCCGTCCCGTCCCTGGTCGGCGCCAGCGACGTGCACCTCGCACGGGCTCGCCATTGCCACGAACGTGCCGAGCCAGCCGTAGGGCCGCGGCACGAGCTCGGTCGCGGCGGCCGGCGACGGCGCAGCGCGCCTACGCCCGAACCGATAGCTGAACTGCGCGATGACTGCATTCAAATCAGGATATAGATCGAGTCTCGCGAGCGATCCGACCAGAGCATTCGCGCGCGGCTCGCCGGTTTGCTGATACCACCGAGGCGCGCGGACCATTCGCCGTGTTGCGCGTCCTTGCCATATTTCACGCCGAACGTGAGCCCGTCGAACTCACCGAGCCGATGGTCCGCCGTCACGAATGACGGCAATGGCTGCCGGCAAACAACACCGTCTCGTAGAAGTCCGCTGCGGTCTGAGTGTAGAACCGCACGTGCGGCTGGAAATATCGGCCCCCTTCAAGTTCCACCGGTAGTGCACGTCGAATGTGTGTGAATCGACGCCCCAGTCGTCGGTCAAATAGCGGTAGGACGCTTCGACACGTCGCCGTTGAAGTCGCGCTTGACCAACCCGAACACGCTCTGCTTGTCGCGAGTCTCGGGGCGGGTTTCAAATCGGTAGAGGTTGAGGCCGCTGCCGGCTGGTCCCGGCACAAGCTGCGCCCGTGACGGGATCGACTACCGAGATGATCTTGTACGGATCGGTCAAATCGCCGTCCGATTGGCTCAGCGAGTAGTTGAGCTGGACTAGCGTGCTGCGATTTATGACTTGCGTGACGCCCACGAGGAAATCGAGCACGTCCTTCGACTGGTCGCCGGCCACTTTGTTGCTCGTGTCCCCCAAGCCGAGCATCGGGGCGAGCGGCACCGGAGTGCCGCCGACTGCGTTGATCGTGTCGTTCCCGAGTGCCATGCCGATGATAGGGTCGTGTTGCGATTGTTGAAGTCGCGCGCAATGCGGCGCATTGACGCCCGTGTGCGTGTAATCGTATTCATCGGACACGCTCGCACCGACGGAAAGCAGAGCGAGGCGCGTGACGGGCCATTCCCAATTCGCCGTGACCGCGGTGCGCGTGTCGAGGAAGGTCTCATCAGCGCCGGTCGGTCGGAGCGACGGTGTACTGCGAGTTGCCGGACGGGCTCGTGAACGTCTGGACGCCGGCGGCCGGCATGGCGCCGCTCGGCGATGCGCCCGTCAACGAATCGTATCGCGAACGTGAGGCTGAGGAACTTCTCCTCGCGGATCTCTTTGCGCGCGACGCGTTCAAGGATCGTGTCGCTAACGCGGCCGTCGGCCTCGCTGTACATCAGCATCGACGTATCGAAGGTCCCAAGGCGTGAGCTCTTGCGCGATGACTTCGCCGGCGCCGTCTGGCCGAGCAGTGCACAGTGGCGGCGGCCAGCGGAACGCCGATGTGCGCTGCACCGGGACGGCTCTTCTTTCTTCAGTTGCATCCGCAGCCGCCTCCGCCGAATCCCTGGCCGCCGCTCGAGGCCTCCTTGCTGAAATAGATATGATCGTCCGTGGCGGCCTCGACGGGTCGCTGACGATCTGCATGTCCGGCCGCGCGAGCACGTCGCGGTCCCACGGCTCGACACCCGCGCATCCGGCGAGCAGCTGTGCTGATCCGAGCGCGATTAGAGAGCGGTCGTCTTGATACGTTCACGCGCGCCTCCGTGCGTTAGCTATTCTTTGGGCCGCGGGCGCGAGCGCCGCTTGGATGCCTCGCTCGTACTCTGGGTGTCCGCGACCTTGAATCCGAAATGCCGTCTCGAGACGTTGCCCTCGCCATCGAGCAGATAGGAGCTCGGCATCGCCTGCACTTCGAACTCCTTCGCCAGGTTGCCGGCCGGGTCGAGAAGGCGCAGGGCAAAATCGGCGGGGATCTCTTCCAGGAACCCGTCCGCGAGCGCTCGCTCCTTGTCGACGTTCACCGCGATGATTCGCAGCCCCTCCGCGACGTACTTGCGATGCATCGTGTTCATCCACGGGAACGATCGCCGGCAAGGCACGCACCAGGACGCCCAGAAATCCACCCAGATGACCTTGCCCTCCCGGGTCGCAGCGCGTGCGGCGGGGCGGCGGAAGCGTTCGTGGCGCAACCAAGCGCCAGGGTGAACGCGAGGATGACGACAGCAGCGGCGCGAGAGGGCGCATGGCGGCAGATTCGAGATTCATGCGGCCTCCTGACTGGTGTTCGCGATTAGACGGTGCATTGTACGAAGATCGGTCGAGTGCTGACGGCAGATTGCCAATTATTAATGTAGCGCGGAAGTCGCCGCAGCCGCCTACGTAGTGCGTATCCGACGTGAGATGCGGCTCTGTAAGGTGATCGGTAGGAGGAAACGATGATGAGAATGATTTCGTTTATCGCGGTATTTTTTCGTTGGCGTTAAACGCAGGATCCCGCCGAGCGCGAGCGACTGATGCGCGAGCACATGAGCACGAATGCACCGCGCCTAGATGACGGCGCGAGGCGTACGAGCTAGGTACTTGCGGCTGGCAGGGATTGGCTGCTCAGCAACTCGTAGTCAGCGCCATAGGTATCCGTGCAGCTGAGCACCGCACCAGCAGATCCCGAGACAGGGCCTGCGAATACGCTCGAAGAGGCCTCGAGCCGGCTCGTTAATGCGCTTTTTCAGGCTGCAGCGCTTGCGCTCCCTGCACGAACGTCTGCTCGAGCTGTACATCGACGACGCCCCGGGAGGTAAAGGGCGGGCGCAGTACTCGCAGAGTTGATGATATAAGAGCGCACGAACGCTGGCGTGGGTCCCCTCGAACACGAAACTGACCCTGAATCCGGAGGCCATCAAAGGTGGGACCCGCCGACGACGCTAAGGTTGCCTTCGATGCTCGTATTGGTTATGGAGATCGAGCTTGGGCCGCCGATAGGGCCGCCGGCGGAAAAGTCCACGTTCCTCTTTATGCTCGAATCCCTGATGACGATGTCCATGAAATCGTTATGGGCCGTCACGTTGCCGATGATCTCCGTCCCAATGATGTCGAGAGCGCTTTCGTAATCGTAGAAGATCCTTCCGAAGATGCGAGAGTCGATCAGCCGCAAGGTATGTACCTAGGTATTGTCGAATTCCTCGTGGATCGCTGTTTCAGCCGAAACAAGGGAACGCTCCAGCGTCACACGCGTACTCATATCCGGTGGACTGAGATTGAAAGATACCGGTCGTGTCCTGCCCCACTGCGGTGATCTCGGAATCGAGGATCTCGACCGAGTCGCCCCTGACGAGCGCCACGTTCTGCGCCGCACCAGAGACGTGGATCGCCACATCTTGAAGCTGGATCAGCGTTCCCCCCCTACGGGACTGTTCGGATCTTGAGGCCGGTGGTTCGACCGCCACCGGGCTGGCTGTTCACGATCGTCGAGATCGCTGAACCGAACGTTGCCGAGCGAAGAGACGACCGTCTCGACGCCGTTGTCCGCGACGAGCATCGTGTCGCCCTTGCCGTTTCCGGACACTGCGAGGCCTTCGGGAATGCTCAGCGTCTTGCCCAGGATGAAGACGCCTTCGCCGATCGCCATGACGCAGGGTTGTATCGGCCACTGTGGCGCAACACACCAGGTATCTCCCGCGAAGGCGTTTTCTGCCGCAGTCACCGGATCGGTGTAATCGCGGGGAAGGGGGGGAGGAAGAGAGGGGGGTGGAGGAGGGTTTGGGGGGGAGGGGAGGGGGGAAGGGGGTATGGTTTGCGTCCGCTGCGACAACGCGCTACGTCGCTTACAAATCAACGACGCTTGCTTTATGCCACGCCGCCCCTAGCAGTAGGCATTCGTACTTATGCGTACGACGTGATTTCCAATGGCTCCATACGTATTGATACCGGCCGCGAGGCGAGCACGTCCCGCCGCCCACCTCTCGACGGATTGCGAATACAAGCTCGTATGCGCACGGCGGCACGAGCGGAATAGGGTGGAGAAGCAGCGGAGGGACCGGCATGGCAGCGGCGCAGAAGACACTACCTGATCAGACGGGTCGGTCAGCAGCGGGGTCGAGCGGGGTCGAGCCTGTTCGAGAAGCGTTCGTCGAGAACTTCACTCGCCGGGGCGAGCTCGGAGCCGCATGCTGCATCTACCAGAATGGAGAAAAGGTCGTCGATTTGTGGGGAGGTGTGCGGGACCGAGCGAGCGGTGAGCCGTGGCAGGGGGGGGGGGGGGGGTGGGTGTGATGCGGCGATCATGGCTAAGGCAATCGGCCGGCCTGGGAGCCGGGCGAGCGGCAGGCGTATCACGCGAGCGATCGACGGTCGGCGCGAACGGGACAGCGCTACTCCAACGTGACGTAGCTCTCGAGCCGGGCGACCTCTTTCGCGTCAACATACTTGCCGATCTCGCGGCGGAACTGCTCCATGCTCGTGTACGGCCGGTATTCCTCGAACTCATGCACCATGCGGCTCGTCATGCCCGGGATCGTCATGAACGCTTCCGCGGAAGCGCTGTTCAAACTCATCGGCACGAAGACATACTGTTCGAGGCGCGCGACCTCATTCGCGTCGACATATTTCCCGATTTCCCGCCGGAACTGCTCGAGCGACGTGTACGGCCGGTACTCCTCGAACTCGTGCGCCATGCGACTCGTCATGCCGGGGATCAGCATGATCTCATCGCGGCTCGCAGTGTTGAGGTTGATCTGCCGGAACAGCCGAGCGTAGAGCTCGGCGCGCTGCGCGTCATTGAGCGTCTTTGCCACGACGTCGTTCAACGCCGTTGCAGTCTTGAACGGCCGAGCGGCGACGATCGCGTCCGCGAGCGCATCGCTGACGTGCGGCAGCATGCGCAACGCCGCGCGGTCCGCCAGATTGGCGTCGGACAGGTTCTTATTGGTGCCCACCTGGGCCTCCAGCTGACCGGCCGCTGCAAATCCTGTGACGAGGAGGAAGAAGGTTGCGAGGCGCATTTTTCTGATGGCTCCTATGATCCGTTGAGGGCCGTCGCCTGAGAGGCGGCGGGACCGCGTGCTCTATCGTAAAAGGTCCGCGCGCTAAGGGCCAATCGGGTGCTCCCTGAGCGGGCTCGACGGCCTCGCGTCGTGTAAGATCGCGCGCTCAAGCCGTCTTCGAGCCTCGGCCATGCCAGCGCTGTCTCGACTGGTGCGCCTGTTGAACGCCGCCGCGTTGTTCTGGGCGCTGCTCGCGCTGCCCGGCATTTTCATGACCTACCGTTACGCCCAGGGCACGACGTTCTACGGGGAATATCTGCACGCGACCGGCGAGCTCGGCGCGCGGTTGCTGATCCTCG
Organism: uncultured Gammaproteobacteria bacterium; assembly: GCA_963744305.1. GTDB lineage: Bacteria > Pseudomonadota > Gammaproteobacteria > Steroidobacterales > Rariloculaceae > FEN-1219. The sequence goes on along the minus strand of CAVUTF010000036.1, from coordinate 3,578 downwards.
CCATGGCCGTGACGCCGCTGCGGCTGATGTTTCCGAATGCGCACTGGGTTCAATGGCTAGCGAGCCGCCGCCGCTACATCGGCGTCGCGGCGTTCGGCTATTCGGTTTTGCACGCAATTGCGTATCTGCAGCGGCAGGCGACGTTCGCGGCAATCGTCGAGGACGCTGCCGAAATCGCTCTCGCAGCCGGATGGCTGGCTCTGCTAGTAATGCTCGCGCTCGCGGTAACGAGCAACGATGCTTCCGCTCGTCGGCTGCGGCGCGGCTGGAAGTTGCTGCATCGCGGTGTCTACGCGGTAGCGTTCATGACGTTCGTTCACTGGATCCTTTCCGCGTTCGATCCGATTCCCGGCGCCATCCATCTCGCCGTGCTGGTTGCACTCGAGGCGATCCGCCTCTGGAAGACATACGGCTATCGTGTGCGCAGCGTTTGATGTACACGCGGTCGCGCGGCATGGAGAAAAGCGTCATCGAACTCTGGATGTCGAGGTAAATTTGCCGGCATTCGGCGGCAGCCGGCCGTATACTTCCATTCAGGGGACTGGCGCCGCGTGCGCAACGCAAGGGGGATGGTAAATCTGTAACTGAAAACTCATAAGGTCCTCGCAATGCAGTTCCACATGTTGTCGTTTGAAGGCCCCGACGCTTACTCGCGCGCCGGTGGGCTCGCCTCGCGCGCCGACGGTCTCGTACGAGCGCTTGCCGGTCTCGGTTTCGAAACTCATCTCTGGTTCGTCGGGGATCCCGCGCTCCCCGGACATGAAAGTCACGGATCCTTGCATTTGCACCGTTGGGCCCAATGGGTAAGCCGACATCATCCCGGGGGCGTCTACGACGGGGAGTGGGGCAAGCACGACGAGTACTCGCGCACGCTGCCGCCGTTCCTCGTCGATGAGGCGCTGTTGCCGGCTCTAAGGGGAGGCGAGCACGTCGTCGTGCTCGCGGAGGAATGGCACACCGCCCACGCCGTGCTGCACCTGAATTGGCTGCTCGAACGCGCCGGCGTTCGCGAGCGGGTAACGGTGCTCTGGAACGCGAACAATACGTTCGGGTTCGACCGCATCGACTGGCCGCGGCTGAACGCGGCGGCGCTCATCACGACCGTGAGCCGCTACATGAAGCACCAAATGGCGCCCCTCGGCGTCGAAGCGCTCGTCGTGCCGAACGGCTTGCCGAGCGAGGCTTTCGATCCGTTGCCGGGCGCCGCGTGCGCGGCGCTGCGCAGGCAGTTCAAGGACCGGACGCTCATCGTCAAAGTCGCGAGGTGGGATCCCGATAAGCGCTGGCTCGCCGCGGTCGGGATCGTCGCTGAGATGAAGCGCGCGGGTTGGCGCCCGCTCCTGGTAGCGCGCGGTGGGGCCGAGCCGCATGGGGCTGAGGTGCTCGCGGCGATGACGGCCCAGGGTCTCAGGCGCGTCGACTGCGCCTGGCGCAAACCCGGCGTCGACGGAATGCTCGAAATGCTGCGCAGCATCGAGAGCGAGCGTGCTGACGTCGTGAACCTGTGCTCGCACGTCGACCCGCTCGCGCGCCGTTTGCTGTTCCGCGGCTCCGACGCGGTGCTTGCCAACAGCAGTCACGAGCCGTTCGGACTCGTCGGCCTCGAGGCCATGGCTGCCGGTGGCCTCGCGTGCACCGGCTGTACGGGCGAAGACTACGCTCTGGCTGGTCAAAACGCGCTCGTGCTCGAGACCGGCGAGCCCCAGGAGTTTCTCGGGATGTTTGCGCGGCTGCGCGAGCGTCCTCAGCAAGCGCGTGCGATACGGCACGCGGGCGAGGTTACTGCGCGGCACTTCTCCTGGCCGGCGATTGTGGAGCGGATATTGCTGCCACGCGTCGCGCTCGCAAGCGGCAATCTACTGGCGCACCCTCGCACGGAACGCTACGCGCACTGAGCGCGGCCGCTTGGCGGCACGAACTGCCGCAATCTTGTACTTGCGATCACGAGTGGCGCAGCCGCAGCTAGCGTCTGACCTTTTGCCAACTCCGAGTCGGCGACTGGCTCTGATTCCAGCCATGGTACGGGTGTTGTTCGAGCAAGCGAGGGTTGCGGAACAACCAGATGAGCACTGCGCCCGCGACGAAGCCGCCGACGTGCGCCCAAAACGCGACTCCGCCACCCTCGGCACCGAGCGAAATCGCGCCGCTCAGGACCTGCATGAGGAACCAATAGCCGAGCATGAAGACGGCGGGCACGGCGAAGGTCGTGACGTAGAAGCCGAGCACGACCAGCATGTGCACGTGCACGCGCGGGTACAGCACGATGTAGGCGCCCATCACGCCGCCGATCGCGCCCGAAGCGCCCACCATCGGGATGACGGATGCTGGATCCGCAGCGTCTGTGCGGCCGCGGCTGCGAGACCGCAGAGCAAATAGAACACGACGAAGCGTAGATGGCCCATCGCATCCTCGACGTTATTGCCGAAGATCCAGAGGAACCACATGTTGCCAATGATGTGGAACCAACCGCCGTGCAGAAACATCGACGTGAACGGCGTGAGCCACGAGGCCGCATCGCTGAGCACGCAAACCGCGTTCGGTCCGATCGGAACGCGCACGCCGGCGGGAGCCGTCTGCAGCAACTCGCCGGGAATCAGCCCGAGGCGGCAAACCGAGCCGGACAGCGTCGGCTCCATGCCGAATCCTTGGAGCACCACCCACGCGAGCGCGTTCAGCGCGATGATTACGTACGTCGCGTATGGCGTCAGGAAACTCGGGTTGTCGTCGCGAATCGGAAACATCCGCGTAAGCGTACACGCTCAGCTGAGTTTGGCTAGTCGGCGCGACCACGCGCCGTAGAGGTGCTGCCGCCCGGCATACGTACGAGCGGTTTCCGCGCCCGCGCGCAAGCGGGCACGTAACAAAACCCGACCTAGAAAGCAATAGGCGTTAGCGCCACTGCCCGCCGGGCTTCAGCCGGACTACATTGCATGAACCACTCACGCCAGAGGAGCTAACGCCATGTTTCCACGACGATGGATTCTCACAGCTGCAACTGCGGCTATCTTGATTTCAGGCACCGCTTTCGCACAAAGCAAAGAGGACAAGGACCGGGCCGAGTTGAAGGCGCGTTCCGATGAGACGCTCAAGGTGCTCTTCGGGCAAGTTGAAGGCTCGAAAGCGCTGTACGACAAGGCCGCGGGCTACGCGGTGTTCGCGGCAACCAAGGCCGGGTTCATCGTGACGGGCGGCGGCGGATCGGGGACTGCCGTCGACAAAGGCAGTGGCGAAACGTCCTACATGAAGATGGGCACGGGCGGCGTCGGCTTCGGCGTCGGCGCCGAGAAGTTTGACATGGTGATCCTGTTCGAGACGAAGGAGCGCCTCGCGAATTTCATCGCTGGCGGCTGGGACAGCGCGGCCGGCGCCAAGGCGCACGCGGGCAAGCAAGGTGCTGGCGTCGTGGCCGGCTTCGTCGAGGGCCAGGTCGTATACACGGTCGGCGAAAAGGGGTTGATGGCCTCGGCCGACGTCTCGGGCACCAAGTTCTGGCTCGATGAGGATTTGAACAAGAAGTAATCGCACAGTCATTCAGACCGATCGCGAGCCGCTCGATCGCCGATCGAGCGGCTTTCTGG
>CAVUTF010000035.1:0-28624 GCA_963744305.1 uncultured Gammaproteobacteria bacterium | reverse complement strand
CGCGCGCGTAGCGACTCGGAGGCTGGCCAACGTGCCGGCTGAACGCGGTACTGAAGGTGCTCGCCGAACCGTAGCCGACGCGTTCGGCCACCTCAGCGAGCCCGAAGTCGTGGCGGCGGAGCAGATCCTTCGCGATGGCCATGCGCCAGGCGAGCAGGTATTCCATCGGCGGGAGGCCCACGGTGCGCGTGAAGCGCTCGAAGAACGCCGAGCGCGACAGCGCGGCCTTCTTCGCGAGCTGGGCCATCGTCCATGCACGCGCGGGATCGCCGTGCATCTGCCGCATCGCTTGCGCGAGCCGCGCATCGGCTAACCCGCGCAGCAGCCCCGGAGGCGCGTCTTCACCCGGCGTCGACCGCAGCGCTTCGATGAGCAGCACCTCCACGAGGCGCGTGAGCACGAGGTCGCGGCCTGACCTGCGTTCGCTCGATTCCTCGCCGACGAGCCGCACCAGTACGGAAAGCCGCTCGACGCCGCGCACGTGCACCACCGCCGGCAGCAGCGACACGAGCAACGCCGCATCGGGCGAGTCGAAGACGAAGTAGCCGCCGAGCAACCGCACGTCGGGGCGTCCACCGCGCGTGCCGTGGCGAACTTCACCCGTCGGCGCGGGCGTCACCTTCGGGTCGACGCGCTCGGGCGTCACCGGCTCGAAGCCCGATATCGTGAAGCCTGGCGTCGCCGGCAGGAGCACGAAGTCGCCCGCCTCGAGCGTGAGGGCACGGTGACCGTCGACGGCGAGACGACAGCTGCCCTCGAGCACGGCGCAGAAGCTCGGCTGGCCGAAGTCAGAGTAGCGGACACCCCAGCGACCGGCGCCGCTGATGCGCTTCGAGAACACGGTGCGCGGCTGAAGCAGCGTGATGACTTCCGAGAGTGGGTCGGTCATGGCTGGACGCTCACAAATGAATTATGGACTTTTCATTGTAGAGAGTCCTGCTCGCGGCGGCTAACGTAGCCACCATGAAACCCACCACTGAGGAAACCACCATGAAAACCGTGCTGATTACAGGTTGCTCTTCCGGCTATGGCCTCGAGACCGCGCGCCACTTCCACGCGCAGGGCTGGAACGTGATCGCCACGATGCGAACGCCGCGCGAAGACCTTCTGCCTCGGTCGGATCGGCTCCGCGTGCTGGCGCTCGACGTGACGAAGCCCGACAGCATTGCAGCCGCGCTCGAGGCGAGTGGGCCCATCGACGTGCTCGTCAACAACGCAGGTGTAGGGGTCGTCGGCGCGTTCGAGGCCACGCCGATGGCCACGGCACGCGATGTGTTCGAGACCAACACCTTCGGCGTGATGGCGATGACGCAAGCCGTGCTGCCCCAGTTCCGCGCGCGCAAGTCGGGCGTGGTGGTGAACGTGACCTCGAGCGTGACGCTGACGCCGATGCCGTTGGCGGCCGTGTACACCGGGAGCAAGATGGCGATCGAAGGGTTCACCGCGTCGCTCGCGCTCGAGCTCGAGGCCTTCAACGTGCGCGTCAAGCTAGTTGAGCCAGGCTATGGCCCGACTACGCGCTTTACGAGCAACACTGGAACGCGCATGGACGGGCTGATTCCCGAGGCGTACGCGTCTTTCGCGAAACCGATCTTTGCTGCATTTGCGCAGCCGGCTGCGGTGACGACCGAGGCCGACGTGGCCGAAGCGGTGTGGTGTGCCGCGAACGATGCGTCTGGGCAGCTCCGATTTCCAGCGGGCGCCGACGCGGTGGCGCTGGCTCAGTCGAGATGAACGGAGGGGGTGACGCCGCGCTTTCCGACGGCGCGGCGTCACGCGGAAAGCGACTTGGCAATCTCAGCGGCGGTCATCAACGCCAGTGCGGCGAGCGTCAACGTCGGATTGGCGGTTCCGCCCGTCGGAAACACGCCGCTGCCGATCAGAAAAAGATTGGAGTGGTCGTGCGCGCGACCGACTGGGTCAACGACGGACGACCTTGCGTCCGTGCCCATCCGGTAGGTGCCCATGATGTGGCCAGCGCCGAAGAAACCATCGACGTGCGTTCGCTGAGTCGCGCCAAGAGCGTCGAACACGACATCAGCGAGTGTGCGGGCGTCCTCTCGTCCTCTGTGCACGTAGTCGTCGTGCGCATACGTGATCCTTGGACGCGGCAAACCCAAAGCATCTGTTTGGTCGGCGAGAGTGACACGATTGCGTGAGTCCGGAAGCTGCTCCAGCAGCGCTGCTAATCGCACCTGGCGGCGCCCCGCGTAGGCCAATGCATCATGCAGGTCGACGCCTCGGCTACCGCGGCCGATGAGGGTGCGCGCGAGAGCAACGAGCGACTCGCCGCCGAAGGACCAACCGTCGTTACCGATCGGCGTCCGGAACGCGGCGCGCTCGGTGCGGAATGGGCCGTCGCGCAGGTGCTCTATCCCTGAGATCTCTCCGGGACCGCGGTACGGATACACGGGATCGCGCGCGAGCGCGAGACTCACGAGAACTGGGTGATCCATGAGATTGCGCCCCACTTGACCACTACGGTTGGCCACTCCGTTGGGGAAACGTTCGCTGCGGGACATCAGCAGCAGCCGCGGCGTTTCCACACCATGCGCTGCAATGACGAAGTACCTGCCTACGGCTATCTGCTCACTGCCGTCCGGACGTTTGAACGCGATTGCGCTCACGCTGTCTTGGTCGTCCACTTGGACTCGATAGGCGACTGCTTGATCGAGTATCAGGGCGCCGGCTTGCTGCGCCATGCGCGCGTGAACCGATGCATCGTATTTGGCGCCGATCGGACAGATCGGCACACACGTGTTGTTACCGCAGCACGGCGGACGATTCTGGAACGGAATCGAATTGCGCGCGTGCGGACTCGTACGTACGCGCAGCCCGCGATCGCGCAAGACTGTGTCGATTTGCCGATCGAGAAAGCTTGCGGGAATTGGCGGCAGCGGATACGGGGCGCTTCGCGGTGAGTCGAGATCATCCTCCCCTGCGACTCCTATTTCCTGCTCGGCCTGCAAGTACCAAGGCTCCAATTGTTCGTAGCCCAGCGGCCAGTCGACTCCGACGCCGTACAGCTTTTTCAGTCGAAAATCGTTCGGCAGGAAGCGCATGGCCGTGCCCTGCCAGTGCCACGTTGTGCCGCCGACGCGGCGTTCGTAGGTGCTGCCAAAAGTCGCCGGACCGTCTTGCACGTAGTAACCATCGCGTAAGGTGAGAACCGACGGACGCGGGGCGTGAGCCTGCAGTGGGTAAGGCGCATCCGGTGTCTTGATCGGATTACTCCGGTAGGCGCGCACCGCCTCCGCCCTGTCAACCCACGGGCCGGCTTCGAGTATCAAGACCTTGACGCCCGCTCTTGCGAGGCGGTAGGCGACAAGCGTGCCGGCAATGCCCGCACCAACGATGACGACGTCCGCCTCGTGCCGCTCGGTCACACGCCGGTCCTGTTACGAAACCGACGGTTCGTCGGCCCAATGCCCGAAGACACCGCCGCAGGCGCTGGGCCCGTCGCGGTAGCCCAGCGTCCGCCATGCGAGAGCATCGACATAGGTCGCGACCGTCGGAGTACCCGCCGGTCCGTCGTAAACGCCGGTGTACCAGTAAGCCGAGATCGTGTCGGCGAGCGCGGCTAGCTCGGGATCCTCGTACACCCCGCGTGTCGCCAGTTCGACTTACGGACACCGGCGGTCTGACGCCCCCAAAACCTGCTGTTCTCCAGAGCGCGGCTAGCTGCTCCGCCCGAGTGGGATCGGCGAGCAGTGCCGCCAAATACTCGCGGCCCAACTCATCGTCTCCGAGATCCGGAACACCGGTCAGCACCTGCGACATCCTCATGAAGCCCGCTAGATCGACGAGCTCGATGACAGTGCCGTCGCGGGACCGTGGATGGACGCATGATGCTGCCGGCAGAGACGCGATGACGGCCGATAAGAACTGGCGGCGCGTTACCGCGCGCTCCACGGCGCGCTGGAGCAGATCGGCCGGTTCGTTTGCCATGACGCTTTGGTGCTACCTGGAGGCGCTCTATGTTAGACCACAGTGGGCCTCACGCTTCGCTCGACGCTACTCGTTGCGCAGCGCGGTCATCGGGTCGACGTTCGCTGCGCGCCGGGCGGGGAGGTACGCCGCTGCCCCGGTCACGAGCAGCAGCAAGACGGCTGCCGCAGCGAACGTCATAGGGTCGGTGGCGCTCACGCCGAACAGGAACGACTCGACCAGCCGCGTAAGCGCGAGCGCGCCGGCGACGCCGACTGCGAGCCCCACGCAAGCGAGCGCGAGCGCGCCGCGCACGACCGCGCGCACCACGGTCGCGTGCTGCGCGCCGAGTGCCATCCGCAAACCGATCTCGGCCGTGCGCTGCGCGACGGCGTAAGACAGCACGCCGTAGAGGCCCACCGCCGCCAGCACGAGCGCGAGCGCCGCAAACGCGCCGACGAGCGTGAGTTGTGTGTTGCGGTTCGCGAGCTCCGCGTCGAAAACCTCGTCCATCGTGCGCAGCGCCGACACCGGCTGATCGGCATCGATTCGCCAAATCGCATCGCGCACGGCGCCGGCGAGCGCGAGCGGCTCGGTCGCCGTGCGAACGATCAAGTGCCGGGGCCAAAAGAACTCCGCGCTGGGCACGAGTTGGTTCGCGGGCAGATAGAGCTCGGCCTCCGGCGGCACGTCCAAGCCCATCTGCCGCATGTCGCCGACCACACCGATCACGGTCCACCACGGCGTGTCGGCGCCGCCGCCGGTCCTGAATCGTTTGCCGACGGCATCCCCGTCCGGCCAATACCTCGCAGCCATCGTCTGATTGATCACGACCGCCGGCGCCGCCGAATCCGCCATGTCGCGCTCATCGAAGTGCCGGCCGCCGATCAGCGGAACGCCGAGGGTTTCGAGGTACCCCGGAGTGATCACGCGGTCGCTCACGATGTAGCGCTGCATCGTCTCGGGCGTAAACGGCGGCGCGCCCTCGATCGTCACGAGCACGTAGCCGCCCCGGATCGTGAGCGGCGCGAAGCTCGCGTACGCCGCGTCCTCGACGCCCGGCAGCGCCTTCACTTCCTCGAGAACGCCAGCGTAGAACGCCGACCGCCGCGCGTGGTCTTCGTACTTCAGCGACGGCAGCACCGTTGACGCGACGAGCATGTTCTTGGGGTTGAAGCCCGGGTCGGTTTGCAGCACGGCCACGTAGCTGCGGAGCAGCAGCCCGGCCGCCGCGAGCAGCACCACGGTGAGCGCGATCTCGGCAACGACGAGCGTGTTGCGCAGGCGATTGCCGCGCGCGGTGCCGCCGCGGCCGGCGCCTTTGCTGAGCGCGGCGTTCACGCTCGAGCGCGCCGTTGCCCACGCGGGCCCGGCGCCGAACAGCAGCACGGTGGCGAGCGCGATGCCTGCCGTGAATGCGAGCACGCGCCAATCGATGCTGGGCGCCGTGCCGTCCGGAAACGAGCCCGGGACGAGCCGCGCGAGATAGCCGAACGACGCCACGGCGAAGCAGCAGCCCGAGCGCGACGCCGGCGACCGCGAGCACGCCGCTTTCGGTGAGCAGTTGCCGTACGACGCGTGCGTTGCCCGCACCGAGCGCCTTGCGCAGCGCGAGCTCGTGCCGGCGGCCGGCGCCGCGCGCGAGCAAGAGGTTCGCGAGATTGGCGCACGCGATCAGCAACAAGACGCCCACGGCGCCGAGCAAGGTGAGCAGCGTCGGGCGCGCCTGGCGCGCGATCTCGCTCTTGCAGCGGCGTCACGGCGCCTTGGTGGCCGCGGCCGATCACGGAGATCTCGTCGGCCAAGGCCTTCGCGATCGCCGTCAGCTCCGCTTGCGCTTGCGTAAGCGTGACGCCGGGCTTGAGCCGCGCGACGGCGAAACTAGCCAACACGCCGCGTTCGGCGAGCTCCTGCGGAGTGAATGCCGTCGGCATGAACACGTCGACGGCGGCCGCCGGGAAGCGAAAGTGCGGCGGCACGACACCGATCACGGTGTATTTCGAGCCGTCCAAGGTGATCTCGCGACCGACGACGTTCGGATCCGCTCCGAAGCGGCGCATCCACAAGCTCTGGCTCACGACGACGACGGGCGTCGCCTCCGCGACCTCGTCCGGCGCGAACGTGCGCCCCGCCACGGGTTGCAGGCCGAGGATCGACAGCAAGTTCGGCGTCGTGCGCAGCGCGTCGAGCCGCTCCGGCTCGCCGTCGCCGGTGAGGTTGTACGAACGGCTCTGGAACGCGGCGATGCCCTCGAACGAGGTGCTGCGCTCTCGCCAGTCGACGTAACTGGCCAGCGATATCGGGCTTCGCGGGGAGCCGCCCACCGCGGAGCCATCGTCCCAGATGACCACGAGCTCGTCGGGCTCGACGAACGGCAACGGCTCGAGCAGCACCGCGCTCACGAGGCTGAAGATCGCGCTGTTCGCGCCGATGCCGAGCGCGATGATCAGCACGGCGAGCACCGCGAACCCCGGCGTGCGGGCCAAGGTGCGCGCCGCATAGCGAACGTCGCGCGCGAAGGTGTCGAGTGAGGTCATGCGCCTGCAATGCAATCGACGTACCAAAGGTCGGGGCTACGGCAAGCCGTTGATACGCCTTGCATTCAAGAGGGACGACAGTGCGCGAGCGTGGCTCCTCGTCCCAGGATCGGACCGGCCCGTCCCGCTCTAGGGACGCAATCCTCGCGCACGAGTCTCGTGGCAACCGATGTCGCTCGCTCACATGGCGGCCGACACCTCCATGGAGGGATTTTGACCGTTCACGATCGCGCTGAGCCACGCCTCCGCGGAGGTGCCGTCCGTCAGCGCGCCGTCGTCGAGCACGTCGTCTGATTGATATCCGAAGCGCGGTATCACGCGGCCATCCGCTCGGCGCGCGCCCGACGCTGCACCGCGAAAGATGCGTGAGTCGGCGTGTCATAGGCTCGCGCGAGCTGGGTGGCGGTCGCGGTAAGCGAGAGCTCAGCTCGACTCGCTAACGGTTGCAAGCGATGCGCGTCCTATCGGCGCGCCAGCCGCGAATGCCTTCCTGCTTAGAACGCAGGCCTCGGCGAAAGCGACCGTCGCACCTCCGAAAGGGCCGTCGCTGGTCCTATTGTGCTTTCGGGCTTACGCTACCTCGGACCCGCGCCTGGGATGGAAAAGAATGATTAATCAACTACCGCGGACCGAGTACTCGCCGCCTACAACGGACCCGGCCGATTTGGAAGGCGTCGATGCGGCTGCTGGTTCGCTCATTGGCCCATTGATTGATCCCGATCGACTCGTTCTGCGTTACGGATCAGCGATTTTGATGGTTCTGCTAGTAGGCGGCTTACGTCTTGCGCTGATGCCGTTCATGGGAAGTCAAGCAATCTTGCTCCCGTTTATCCTTTGTGTTCTAGGCGCCGCGACGTTAGGAGGGTTCGGACCGGCGATTCTCGCTTCGGTGCTCGCGCCGATACTGATCACACTGCTCTTCCCAGGATGGCTAAACGACTTGATTGGCCTCGCGTGGCTCGGGCACGTGGCGCTGTTTCTCGTCATTGGCGCGTCTGTGGCTGTGCTCATGCGTCGGCTGCAGCGATCCGCGGGGGTGCAGCGGGCCGCGCTCGTCGTCATGCGTCAGTCACAGCGCGAGGCAAGTCGGAGCGAAGCGCAACTGCGACTGATGGCAGATGCCCTGCCCGTGCTGATTTCCTATGTCGATGCGAAGCAGCGCTATCGCTTCAATAACAACGGCTACGAGGACTGGTTCGGCCTCAAGTCCAAAGAACTGCATGGCCGACAAGTGCAGGATGTATGGGGCGACGCGGCATACAAAGTGCTTCGACCGCACATCGAAACTGCCTTAGCAGGCAGTGCGGTAGATCGCGAGGAGCAACTCCCCTACGGATCGGGTGTTCGCGACGTTCGAGTGCATTTGATTCCGGACGTCGGCCCAACCAAGGTCGTAAATGGCGTCTTTAAGTTAATCGAAGACATCAGCGTGCGTAAGCGTGCTGATCAAGCGGTCCTCGACAAGCTCAGCAGCTTGTCGGCGGCCCTGCGCGCCGGAGGTTCTGGCGCCTTCGAGTGGGACGTCGACGCGGACGTGCTCACGTGGTCAGAGGAGAATCTGCAATTGCACGGGTTCCAGGGCGGACGTGGCCCTCGCGATCGGGACGCCTGGCTGAATTGTATTCACGCCGATGACCGGATTCGTGTTGGCGACGCGCTGTCGCTCGCCTTGTTGGAGGGTCGATTCGCGGTCGAGTACCGAATCTCAAGAGAGGACACTGGCGAACGCCGCTGGATCCGTGCTCGCGGCGAGGTCGTCTCGCGCGAGGCGCGACCTGACTGTTTGATCGGGCTAAGCACAGACGTTACCGAGTAGGATGGAGATCCGCTTGGCCGCGCTAGGACGGGGAGTGATTGAACGTATAGTCCGCAATCACGCGCTCGTCGACGCCTTCGACGGCCACGAGCCGGACGCGCGGTTGTGCGTGGCCCAACGTCCGGAGGTACGAGACGCTCGGGACCCAGGTCAGGCTGTCCGCCTCGGGATCGAAGGCCACATCGCTCGCGCGCAGCGTGCCGGCCGTCGGGTCCTGGAGCACGAGGTCGAGCCGGCGGACATCGCGGAGCGGCGCGTGCAGGTACGCGACGACGAGATCGTCGTCGGGCGTGATGGTGCAGTTCACGCTGCCGCCGGGCTCGAGGTCGTACTCGCGCACGGTTAGGCCCGCCTCCTTGATTCTGCGAATGAAAGCGGCCGGCAGCACGAAGCCGAAGTCGCCGCGCAGGAGCTCGCCGCGGATCGCGGCACCGAGGTCGACGATCGTGCGCAGGCGCCTGCTGCACGCGGAGCACGCGAAGAGATGCTCGTCCAAGCGCGACTCGTGCGCTTCGTCGAGCTCTCCGAGCCAATACGCCAATAGGTCCTGCGGCGATGTCGTGCACGAGGTGGGCGTCATATCGTTCCTCCTTGCGTCTCCATGCAGCCGCGCAGCCGCTCGAGACCGCGGTGACGGATGACCCTGACGTTGCCGGCCGAGATCCCGAGCTCCGACGCGACAGCGTCCGCGGGCCGGTCGTCGTAGAACGTCATGATGAGGACGGCGCGCTCGCGCTCCGGCAGTGCCCCGAGGCAAGACCCAAGCCGCTCCGTATCGAGTGGCTCCGGCGCCTCCTCGTGCTGCGGCATGAGGTCGAGCGGAAACGCTTCGAGTATCCGGCCGCGCCGCCGGCCGCCGCGCCGCCAGTCCACCACCATCTGGCGCGCCGCGCCGAGCACGAACGACGCCACCCGCTCGGGCTCGCGAACCGTGCCCTCACGCAGCTTCTGCAATGCCATGATCAGCACGTCTTGCATGAGATCCGCGGCCGCGGCCTCGTTGCGAAGGTGCTTGAGTCCGTAGAGCCGGATCCGGGGACCTAAGCGCCGGCAAATCTCCGCCTCCGCGGCAGCATCCCGCTCCGGCGCAGAGTCGATAATCCGCCGCGCGAGCGCAGCGTCGTCATCCGCGTCTGGAGGCGAAAAGCCCATGCGCGGAATATACGGGTTGAAGGTCTGAAGCGAAAACATGCATGGAGGTGTAACGACCCACCGACTCGTTACACCCCCTAGCACTTTCAACCTGCTTGCACTTTCAACCTGGGAGACCGCTCATGATCACGAACACGCAGTCCGGCACGAACATCCACGAAATCGCAGCCGGAATCTTTCGCATCAACACGCCGGTGCCGCTGCCTGGCGGCTTGGCGTTCAACTTCAATCAGTACCTGATCGTCGACGACGCGCCGATGGTGTTCCACACGGGCCTGCGGCAGCTCTTCCCGCTCGTCAGCGAGGCGATCCGCGCCGTGATGCCGCTCGAGCGGCTGAAGTACGTCGGGCTATCGCACTTCGAAGCCGATGAATGCGGCGCGCTCAACGAGTTCCTCGCAGCCGCGCCGAACGCCGTCCCCGTCTGCAGCCAGGTGGCGGCGCTGGTCTCGCTCGGCGACTACGCCGACCGCGCGCCGCGGGCGCTCGCGGACGGGGAGGACCTCGCGCTTGGGGATCACACGATTCGGTGGTTCGACACGCCCCACGTGCCCCATGCGTGGGAATGCGGCCTCATGCTCGACGTCACGACGCGCACGTTCTTCTGCGGCGATCTCTTCACTCAAGGCGGCACCGGCGAAGTCGCCCTCACCGAGGCGGACATCCTCGGGCCGAGCGAAGCGTTCCGTAAGCCGATGGACTACTACGCGCACGCGCCGCAGACGCGGGCCGCCCTCGAGCGTCTCGCGCGCGAGGCGCCGACGACGCTCGCGTGCATGCACGGCAGCGCCTGGCGCGGCGACGGCGCGCGCCTGTTGCGCGAGCTCGCCGCGCAGCTCGGGACGCCGCTGCGCGCCGAGGAACCGTTGCGAGCGACAGCGATCAAGTGACACGTCCGCGCGGACGCGGGTTGTCAGCGCGCGCGTCCAGTGGGAAAGTGCGCTTCCTTTCGCACGCTTGAGGAGCACGGCATGCCGTTGACACTTTGGGCCCGTTCGTTGGTTGCGCTGGTGCTGACTGTCGGGGCGCTGCTAGCGAGTGTGGGCGCGGCGGCCGAGACCGTCGCGCTGATCGGCACGGGCAATGTGGGCGCGGCGCTCGGCCGGCGCCTCGCCGAGCAGGGCCACATGGTCGTGTACGGCTCGCGCAACCCGTCGGCCTCCGACGTTGCGGCGCTCGTGCGCGAGACGGGCCACGGCGCCGTCGCGTTGCCGCCGGCGGAAGCCGCGGCACGCAGCCGTGTCGTCGTGCTCGCCGTGCCGTGGGCCGCGGCCGAAGAGGTCGTCCGCGGGCTCGGCAACCTGTCCGGCAAGATCGTCGTCGACCCGACGAATCCGCGCGTCATGGCGACGGACGGATTTGCCGACTATCCGTCGCTGCCCGACTCGAACGCCGAGCGCATCGCGCGCTTGGCGTCGGGCGCTCACGTCGTCAAAGCGTTCAGCACGCTCGGTGCCGAGACGATGTTCGATCCCTCGGTGGCTGAAAACCCGGTGACGGTTCCCGTCGTCGGCGATGACCGCGCGGCGAAAGAAGTCGTCGTGGGTCTGGCGCGGCAAATCGGGCTCGAGGCCCGCGACGTGGGACCACTGCGGCACGCACGGATCATCGAAGGCCTGCACTATCTGCGCGCGAACGCGCTCGGCGGGCGCATCAACTTTCACTTCCCGCACGACCCGGCGCGCGACTGAGCCGCGACGCCTGCGTTTTACTCGGACCGAAGTGCCTCCGTCGGGGCCACGTGGGCCGCGCGCCGCGCGGGCAAGTAGCTTGCGACGAAGGCGCTCGCGGCCAGCGCGAGTGGGCCGGCGAGCAACGCGATCGGATCGGTGGAGCTCGCCCCGCCGAGGAACGCCTCGATGGCACGGCCCGCAAGAAGCGCCAGCCCGAAACCGATCGCGACTCCGACGGCCACGAGCCGCATGCTCGTGCGCAGCACGAGACTCACCACGGCACGGCTTCCCGCGCCGAGCGCCATGCGGATCCCGATCTCGCGCGTGCGCCGGCTGACGGCGTACGCGACGACGCCGTACAGGCCGATGGCCGCGAGCAGCACCGCGAACACCGAGCACGAGCCGAGCAACGCGGCGGCGACGCGTTGCGGCAGCGTCGCGTACGCCATCTCGCTCTCCATGCTGGCGAGCGAGAGAATCGGCAGCTCGCCATCGAGCGCGCGAATCTCGCGTCGCAACAACGGTATGAACGACGCGATGTCGCCCTCCACGCGTACGTGCAGCGTCATCTCCTCGTAGTCTTGGAGGAACGGCCGGTAGATGTACGGCCGCGGCGCCTCTGCCAGCGTTCCATACTTGCCGTCCCGCGCGACCCCGACGATCTCGACCGACTCGGCGCCCGCGAAAGCCGAGAGCCGCTTGCCGATCGCGTCATCGCCAGGCCAGAAACGGCGCGCGAAGCTTTCGTTCACGACGGCGACCTGCGGGCCTCCGTCACGGTCGGTTTCCGCGAAGCCGCGGCCGCGCACGAGCGGCACGCGCATGACCTCGAAGTACTCGGACCCGACGACATTGAAGTGAAACTCCATGTCTTCGCCGGGCCGCGGCTCGTAACCTTCGACGCGTGCAAGGCGGCGGCCGCCATCGCCGGAGAGCGGCACGTTGCGTGCGAGCGTGATTTCGCGCACGCCCGGCAAGCCGGCGACGCGCGCCGTTAGCTCGGTATAGAACGCACGGGCGCGCGCCTCCGTATACCCCTGCGTCTCGAGATCGAACGAGGCGACGACGACGTTCTCCGCATCGAAGCCCGGATCGATCGTGGCCGCATGCTGAAGGCTGCGCAGGAACAGGCCGGCCCCGATCAGCAGGACGAGCGAAACGGCGACCTGCGCGGCAACCAAAGCGTCGTGCAGCCGAAACCTCCGCGCGCCGGCGAGCGTCACCGCACCTTCTTTGAGCGCCGAAGAGGTGTCGAGCCTCGTGGCCTGGAGCGCGGGCGCGAGCCCGAATACGAGCGCGGCGCCGAGCGCGATCGTCAACGCGAAACCGAGCACGCGCAAGTCGGTGTCGACGTCGAGCATCAACGGGATCGGGGCCGGCGGCCGCACCCGCAGCAGCAGCTCCGTCGCACCGAACGCGACGAGGATTCCAGCGACGCCGCCGAGCAACGCGAGCAGCGCGCTCTCGGTCATGAGCTGACGCACGAGCCGTGCACGTCCCGCACCGAGCGAGAGTCGAACCGCAACCTCGCGCGTACGCCCGCGCCGCGCGGGCGAGAAGCAGGTTGGCGACGTTCGCGCAACATATCAGCAGCAACAGCGCGACCGCTGTGACGAGCATTGCCGTGAAGCCGACGATTGCGCCGCGCAGCTCCGGCGGCACGCGCGACTCGCGTTCGGGCAGCACCGTGATCGTGCGGCCGCGGTCGTTGACGTCGCGCCAAGCGTCGGGATACGTGGCGAGCAGCTGGCTCGCGAGTACCTCGTAGCGGGCTTGCGCCTGCTCGATGGACACGCCCGGACTGCAGCCTGCCGAGCACCGTCAGGCCGCGTGCGCCGCGCTGCGTCAGAAAGCTGGCATCGCCGGTGAGGAGCGCGGTGGCCTCGAGCGGCACCCATGCGTCGGCGTGCGATCGACGCGCTCGCTGCCATGGAACCCCTCCGGCGCCACGCCGACGACCGTGAACACGCCGGCGTTGAGGCGGACCGTGCTGCCGACCACGCGAGCGTCCGCGCCGAAGCGGCTCTGCCACAGCGCGTGACTGATGACGACGACGGGCGCCCTCGTCGACGCCGTCTCCCGAACGCAGCACTCGACCTTGCGCAGCGGCACACCGAGCACCTCGAAGTAGTTTGCGCTGACGTCTTTCGGCGCGAGCCGCACGGTCTCGTCCGCCTCGACGAGATTCACGGGTTCGAGCCCGAACGCGGCCACGCCGGCCATGACGTCGGTCTGCTCGCGGAAGAGCTCGTAGTCCGGATACGACGACGCGCCGTATGGCGGGCCGCTGAAATCGCTCGTCCAAATCGACACCATGCCGCTCCGGTTCCGCGACGTGCGCGGGCGGGCGCAGCAGCAGCCCGTTGACGACGCTGAAGATCGCGGTGGTCGCGCCGATCCCGAGCCCGAGCGTAGCGACTGAGACCATTGCAAAGCCGGGGCTGCGCATGAGCGTACGCGCGGCGTGCGCGAGGTCCCGGAGCAACGTTTCCATGATTCTCGACTCCCCTGCTCGAACGCTATGTTCAACTAGCATGCCAACAGTGCGGTTCTCGCAAGACATTGAAGAGAAAGGGGCGGAGCACCGAGCGCCCCAACGCTCCGCGGGCCGAGCTGTCGCGCAATTGGGCACGCTGTCCCGAGAGCGGGACCTTGGGGCGGCGATAGCCTAGTCGAGATAGCCTTTCTGCCGCGCCGCCTCGAGGTTCGTCAGCACCGCATCGCCGCCCGGGAGGTTCTCCACGTCCTTGTTGTTCTCGCCGCAAATGAACTCGAGCGGCTCCCAGCCGGGCCGCAGGTGCACGACTTGCGACGCGGACCACGGCGCCGTGTAGGCGCCGGGGTCGTCGATCGTGACGTCGATGCGCATGTGGCCGTAGTGCGTGCGCGTGAAGCGCTCGGTCACGCGCAGCTTGTCGGTCGTCGGGCGGCCGAGCTGATCGAGCCAGCTCTTGCCGTTGAAGCCCGTCGTCTCGACGACGAGCGTGTCGCCGTCCCAGCGGCCCGTCGAGTAGCCCATCCACGCGGGCTTGGCGCTCGGGTCGACCGTGCGGCCGTCGGTGAAGATCTGCCGCCAGAACGTGAACGTCTCGTAGAGGATGACGACGGAGCTCGGCGTCTCGATGAGCTTCCACGGGTACGACACGAAGTCGATCTTCGGCACGCCTTGCGGCAGGCAATGCGCGTCCGGATCCTCGCCCGAGTGCGAGCCGTCCTTGCGCTCGTCGAACAGGCGGCGCGCCCACGGCTGGTACGGGACGTGGTCGTCGCCGATGTCGAGCGCGAGATCGCGGATGTAGCGGTTGTCGTCGGGCATCCAGATGCCCTGAAGATCGACGCGGCCGTTCGGCATGCGCGGCGGCGGCGCTTCGAGATCGACCTCGCCGCTCGCCGTGCGCGGCGCGTTCGGCTTCGGGGGCGTTCAGCCATTGGCCGGCTCGCGAGCGGCGCAGCACAGGCAGAGCACCGCCGCGCCGGCGCGAGCAACGCGAGACTTGAGCCGACGATTCGCGGCATCGAAGCGGAACCTACGTCTGTTCCGCAGGCCAGTCAACGCGCATTAGAATACGGTGCCGGCCATCCTGAGGAAGCGCCATGTACCGACGCAGCGCTTGGGTCTTCCGCCTCGCCGCCCTAGCCGGTGGCGGAGCCGCCGCGGCGCATCACTCGTTCGCCGCGATCTTCGACGCGAACAAGCCCGTGAGCTGACGGGCACGGTCACGCGCATCGAGTGGATGAATCCGCACACATGGATCTACCTCGACGTGAAAAAAGACGACGGCAGCGTCGAGGCGTGGGCCTTCGAGATGGGCAGCCCGAATCGGCTTGATTCGCTACGGCTGGAATCAGGACTCGCTGCCACCGGCGCGACCGTGACGATCGCCGGCTCGCGCGCGCGCGACGGCAGCCTCAAAGCGGCCGTGGATACCGTCACGCTGCCGGACGGCAACAGCTGTTCGGCGCTCAGGAAGACGGCACAGTAACGTCCACCACCAACAACGAACACCGGGAGAGCTCGTCATGAGATTACTTGCCGCCGTCGCTTTGCTCGCCGTAACGACCGCCGCCAATGCCGCGGAACCCGTCGTGGCTATATCCCCTCAAGCCCAAAGGGCCTTGCTTGCCAGCGACGACCCGCAACTCGCGGCCAACAAGAAACTCGTGTGGGACATGTGGCGCAACTTCTTGCAGGCCGGTCGCATCGACGATGCCGACAAATATCTGGCGCCCGAGTACCACCAGCACAATCCGAATGCGGAGACCGGTCTCGCAGGGGTCAAGGCCTATTTCCGAGCGCAGAATCGCAACCGACCGAGGCGAAGGACTCCATCGATCGCTTGGTGTCGATCGTCGCAGAGCGCGATCTCGTCGTCCTCGCGTTGGTGCGTGAAGGCAAAGACAAGGACGGCAATCCGTACACGACGACCTGGTTCGACATGTTCCGAGTCGCCAACGGCAAGATCGTGGAGCACTGGGACACGGCTACGAAACCGTAAGCCTGCACCGTCGCCCGCTCAAGTCGCCCCGCGCTGCCGCGCCGGGACTCGCGGCCTTGCGCAAGCTCAGGGTAAGAAGTCTATTGTTGCAGTCTGTCCCGCAACGACGTTCGCGTTCTGCGCCGCGGTGAAAACGACTTCCGTCGTTGCGTTCAGCACAGGGTCGTCCGCATCGCACGTGAGTGCCGCCGTATACTGCGCTGGGGTAGCGGCCGTACCGCCGCTCAACGCACCGGCCGCATAGCGATAGAGTCCCGACACAATGTCGTAGCGCACTCGCGCCGTGGAAACCACGGGCGATATGGAAACTGGCGATAGGTCGTAATGGTCGTCCGGCGTGACGCCGTGACCCGCGTAGACGTAGACCGCGCATCCCGTCTCGATGGTGGCGCCGGAATACAGATCACCACCTCGCGCCGTGATCACGGCCGCATCAACGGTACCGGCAATCGTGCCGAGAGTATTGTCGAGCTCGATACGCGCGGTCGGACGAAGAACATAACCGTTCGTGTTCTCATGCAGCGATTTCAGCAAATCCACGTCGACAGTCACCGCGAGACCAGCTGCCCGTGACCTCGAACGTCCGATTGAGCTTGAAACCGCGCCCGTCATTGTTGTCCGTCACGTCGCAGCTGGGGCAGCGAAGCTCGTGCCGACCACCGGCACTGTCGAGAACGTAAGAGCCGCCGGCGAAATGCAGCCGTATCCAGGTCACGCGGCCAACCGGGATCTGCAGGCTCTCTGCCAGCGCTACGGTCAACGGACCGCCCAAGGCGCTCAGGCGAACCGGGGGAACCGGCGCTGCACCAGTCCACACACCAGTGACGCAGTGCGTCGCCGGACTGACCTGGGAAGGCAGCGGAGCGTAGTCCAAAACTACGTCATCTTGGCCCGCGTAATGGACGGTGATGCGCGTGAAATCAATGCACACACGATCGATCGTCGACGCGTCGATAGGGCTATCCGTCACCCGCAACGTGAGTGGCCCGGTCTCCGGCGATGAGCTCGCCGCCGCCTCCGCAAGCTGCAAGCGACGTGGCCACTAAAGTGACGAATGCTACTCTCCATATAGCTGTCATGTTCCCCGATCCCTGGGCTGATAGTGCAGAGCACCTTATTGGAGTCGGGCGTTCGTCGGGCGTGATATGTCTCACAACTCCCGGCGCCGGAGCACATCAACGCTCTCTGATCGACGCTGCGGATTTACCGCGCTCTTCGGCGCGGGACGAGCCTAACGATTTTGCCGTCGGTGGGATCCTTCGTGAGGACGTATAGCGCGCCATCAGGCCCCGTATGTACATCGCGAAAACGCGTGTTGAGCTCAGTCAGTAGTCGTTCCTCGCCGACCACTCGTTCGCCATCCACTTCGAGACGCACGAGGTATCCCGCGATAGGTGCCATTGCCGCGACGAACAGATCACCCTTCCACTCGGGAAACAATTCTCCGGTGTAAAAGTGAATGCCGGAGGGTGCAATTGAAGGCGTCCAAAAGTAGACGGGTTGTTCCATGCCTTCCTTCACCGTCAGATTGTTGTTAATGGGCTTACCCGAGTACTCGTGCCCATAACTTATTATCGGAAACCCATAGTTCTTCCCCGGCTCGATAACGTTGATCTCGTCACCGCCCTTCGGGCCGTTCGAGCTTGCCCAGATGCGACCGGTTTGCGGATGAATCTCGAGACCTTGATCTTCCCTCAATCCCAAAGCGTAGATTTCGGGGTGTGCATTCGGCTGACCGACGAAAGGGTTGTCTCGCGGAACAGAACCATCGGTATTGATACGCAGCGCCTTCCCCATCTTGCTATCCAACTGCTGCGGATGTGGCCATTCGGAGGAAACGATGCCCACACCCGCGGGGATTCCAGACGTGATGATCAGTGTGCCGTCCCGTGCCTGGACCAGTCGCCCCTCGATTCCTTCTGTATTCACTAGGACCTTCACATCCTCGAGGCGGCGCAAATCGGTAGAAAGGCGCGCCCTCGCTACGTGCTGAATGCCCGCTAAGCGCGGCGGCGGATCGGGAATCGGACCGACGGGTGGGGCCGTATAGCTGAAGTAGATCGTGCGGTTTGTGGGGAAATCCCTATCGAGCCTCAAGTCGAGGAGACCCTGAGGCCCGCTAGTCCACATCTCCGGAAGGCCGGTAATCGGCTCGCTTAGTTGTCCGTCCTTGGCCGCCACTCGCATAGCGCCCGACTTTTCGGTGAGCAGAATGTTGCCCTCCGGCAGGAATGCAAAAGCGAATCCTTGGGCGATTCCGGATACGACCGTCTCGACCTCGTACTCGACGTGGTCCTTTGCGACGGGAGCTCGAGTCTGGCCCGCCCATTGCGGAAGCGGCGTATAGCCGTCCGGCGTAGTGCTTCCGCCCTCAGCCGCTGGGTTGACGCCCGCCAGGGGTCGAGGCGGATTTTCCTCGGACCATCCGTCGATGGTAGGAGCCTGGCTCCGCGTTACCGCGGAAACCAGGGTCAGAAGAATGGCGCAAAGCAGACTGCGAAGCATGTTCTTCTGGATAATGGCTACGATGTTTGCTGTCGATCTCTGGGCGAGTTCAAGATAGTCGATCACTGCTGGTTTAGGTAAGGGGGACAAAAATGCGAGCGCTAGCTTACTTGGCGTGTGCCGTTGTCGCGGCGACCGTGTGTGTACCCGCTTCGGCCCAATGGACCTATCCGACGGCGAATGC
This sequence comes from uncultured Gammaproteobacteria bacterium, assembly GCA_963744305.1. Lineage (GTDB taxonomy): Bacteria > Pseudomonadota > Gammaproteobacteria > Steroidobacterales > Rariloculaceae > FEN-1219. Next base: position 10,334 of record CAVUTF010000035.1, on the reverse strand, counting down.
GCCGAAAACCGCGGACGGCTCACCGAATCTCGAGGGACCCGTGCCGCGGACGCGCGAAGGGCATCCAGACCTCAGTGGCATCTGGGAGAACGTGCGGCGCAACAACAACGAAAACGCGGCGAACGCGCCGGCGAACGAGCCCAGCCCCGAAGGCGGGCCGCCGCTCGCGAGGTTCTCTGATATCGGCGCGAACATGAAGGACGGTTTGCCGATTCGCCCGTGGGCGCAAGAGTTGAAGAGCCAGCGCATGGCTGAGCACTCGAAAGACAACCCGGACGCACACTGTCTACCACTGGGCTACATGCAGTTCCATCTACACCCGCAGCCCCGCAAGATCATTCAAACGCCCGACGTGATCGTCATGCTGTATGAGTCAAACTATGGCGTCAGGCAAATCTTCACGGACGGCCGCCCCCTACCCGAGAACGCGATCCCTTGGTGGTATGGCTATTCCGTGGGTCACTGGGAAGACGATACCCTCGTGGTCGAATCGAGGCATTTCAAAGATGGCGGCTGGCTCGACGTGAACGGCAGCCCATTGACCGATGAGGCCACGGTTACGGAGCGATTCACACGCGTCAACTACGGCACCCTGCGGATCGACGTGACCATAGACGATCCGAAGGCCTATACGGAGCCCTTTACGGTCAGAGTCAATCACCAAATCATGGTCGACACGGATTTGCTCGAGTTCATATGCCTCGAGAACGAAAAGTCCAGTCAATACTTCGATGAATAGTCACGAACCGGCGCAGGTGACGTTATGAATATCACGAGAATCGCCAGTCTGCTGTTCGCACTCTACTTGGTCGGTTTCTCGCAAACCGCGGCAGCACATCACTCGTTCGCGGCCGAGTTCAGTCGAGATCTACCGATTGACGTGACCGGTACGGTGACTCGCGTCGAATGGACGAATCCTCATGCTCGGTTCTATGTCGAGGCACCGGGCGAGAACGGCGAGAAAGTAACGTGGGACTTCGAGTTAACCACTCCAAATATATTGTTTCGTCGCGGATGGTCCGCGGATTCTCTCAAGGTCGGCGACACGGTTTCGGTATCCGGCTGGCGCGCCCGCAACGCACCGCACGTTGGGAACGCCCGCAGTGTCAAGCTGGCCGATGGTCGAGAGCTCTTTAACGGCGATGCACCGGGCACCGGCCAATGAATACACGGCGCTGGAGCGCCGTTAGGCTCAGAGCGCCGCAGATTCTAGTCGTCGACTCTCTATTTCAAGCACTCGAGCGTCGGCGCTTACTTCAACTTCATAGTCCATGCCGTTGGCCGTTCCTTTGAGCTCATAGACAGTTTGACCGTCCTCGACTTCAGTCTCCGCCGACGAGATCTGGAAGCCTTCCAACGCAGCTTTGGCAGCCGCAATTACGGCCGGTGGCACATTCGCCAAAGGGATGCTTTCTTCTTGAGCCCAAAGAGCCGGGCGTCCGACCAGCAATGCGGCGACCGCGAAGCGTTGAATGGCGCTGTTCGCGATCATTGCAAAGTTTGATTGGCTGTTCGAGACGTGGCGCCGAGCTTGGCTGCGGAATTGGCTACGCACCACTTCACTCTTTCCTCACTTTAATAATAGCCCGCCGCTGCCTTTCCGGGGGAAGGGGAAGGCCATTGGGGGGGGGGGGGGGCGGGGGAGGGGTTGGGGGGTGGCCGTTTTGGGTCGGGGGCGCGCTCGCCCGCGGTTTTTTTGTCCCGTTGTTGGCTTTCTTTTCGGGGGCAGGGGAGGTGGGGGATGTTTCTTCGGATTTAGAGGGAGGGGGAAGGGGACTATCGGGGACGTCCAGCGGCACGTTTCGACGAGCACGGGGTGGGGGAGAGGTCGCGCCCGCGACTCGGCTAGCGGAATGCAGGTCACTCAAACGGGCGCGTGGTTCCTCGCCGATCCCACGGAGCTGCCGGACGATCTCGAGCGATTCCTCGACGCTGGCGAGGCTCCTTCTATTTCGGCTTCGGCAGCATGGTCGCCTCGCCGGAGACGGCTCGCATGTTCATCGAGGCCGCGCGCACGCTCGGGCGCCGCGCAATCATCTTGCAAGGGTGGGCCAAGCTGAGTGCCATCGATGCACAGGACGACTGCATCTCGATCGGTGACGTCAATCACGCGAAGCTCTTCCCGCGAGTTGCCGCCATCGTGCATCACGGCGGCGCCGGAACCACCACGGCCGCCGCACGCGCGGGCAAACCGCAAGTGGTGGTCCCATTTCTCTACGATCAGTACTACTGGTCGCACGGGGTGCAGCACCTCGGCATCGGAGCATCCGGCCCAACGGCCAAGAAACTCACGGCCGCCGCCTTGGTGCACGCGTTGCGCGAGTGCTTGAAGCCGGAGAAGGTCGCCACGGCACTGGCCATCGCGGGCCGCATCCAACTGCGGGGTGCGCGCGGGGCCGCGGAACGATTGGTCGAAGCGTTCGGCTGAATACCTGCGCGGCGCCTGGCCGCGAGTCTCACCAGCTCAAAGCGTCAGCGGCAGATCAATCGCTCTTCCCGACTCTGAGCTGCGATAAGCGGCCTCGGTGAATTCCATGTACCGCACGCCGATCTCGAAGGTGTTCATGCTGACTTTCTCGGTGCCGCGGATCGCGTTGACGAATTCCTCCTCGACACGATGGAAAGCCTGCTCTTCGCGTGGATTCGGAAGCTCAGTGAGCTGCGAGTCGCCGCGACGTCCTACGAAGATCTTCTGCTCACCGTCGATGCGGATAGTGCCTTCGCTGCCGAAGATCCAGATCTGATTGCCGCTCGATAGTCCGGTCGTCTCGCTGAATTTCATGTGGACCGGAGCGCCGTTCTCGAGCTCGTACAGCACCTCGACGTGATCCGGTATCGTCGCGTCACGCAACGCTCCCTGCTCGTCGCGTCTGCGCGGGATGTGGATTCTCGTCATCCCCATGACTCGGTTGCCGGGACCGAGCCAGCGCATCACCGACTCGTAGGTGCCGCCGACGTTCAGCACGTTGTAGCCGCTGAACTCGCGATCGTGGCGCCAATCGAGCTCGCCGTCGAAGTCGGCGAAGCCGCGCTGCAGCATCTGCACTTCGACGGACAATACATCGCCCACGTAGCCTTCGCGGAGCAAGCGCTGCAACGCTCTGTCGATTCTGTAGCTGCCCGACGTCGGCACGAGCTGGCATACCAAGTTCGAGTGACGTTGCGAAGCCACCAGCATGCGCGCGCTTTGGCCGTATCGTTCGCCATGCGCGCTTGACACAGCACGTGCAGCCCGCGCTCGAGCGCTGCGAGCGTGATGGTGCGATGCATGTAAGGCCACGTGCCGATCAACACGGCATTGAGACCGTCATCCTCGAGCAACTCCTCCCAGCCGGGATAGGCGCGCGCGATTCCGTGCTCGGTGGCGGCTCGCTGACTGGATTCCATCGAGCGATTCGCGACGGCGACGATCTCGACTCCGGGTATCTTGCGAAAGCCGGGAACGTGCACCGAGCTCACGATGCCGCCCGCCCCTACGATACCGAGGCGAATCGTTTCCGGCGTCGAAGTCGATTGCCGGCTTGCTTGCGCGAATAGCGCGGGCGGAAGCAACGCGGCCGCGACGGGAATGGCCGCCGAGGACAGAAAATCCCGGCGCTTCACGTTATGGTTTGTGTCGTTGTCGTTGTTCATGCGCGTTTGACCTCTCTCGACGACGGAAGAAGCTTTCAACGGACGATCCGACCGCTCTTTCTGGAAAAAGACCAGCCAGCATTTTCACTCGGGGGGCGCAAAGTGTCTCCCTACAAGTCGCCCGCCGAATTATAGGTCGGTGCGTAGTTGTTCGGTTGCAGTCGCTCAATCTTTCGCCTAGTCCCAAATTTGCGCAGTGAGCAAACCTGCTGACCACGCCACACTTTCGCAATCGCTTTCGATGTATCCCATAGGATACACTAACGATGCGTGTTCGGATGACCGAGGTCTATCGGAGTTGGATCGATTCTCTAAGAGACCGGGACGGTCGAGCCCGGATTCAGGTCCGCATCGATCGCCTGGTGCACGGCAAACCGGGACAACACCGCAGGCTCGCGGAGGGAGTTTTTGAATTGAAGGTTGCCTTCGGTCCCGGCTACCGCGTCTATTACGTGGAGCGGAAGCAAGACCTGATCATCCTTCTCGCAGGAGGCGACAAATCAAGTCAACGAAGAGATATCGAAACGGCTTTGGCGCTTGCCCGAAATCTGTAAATACATCGATGCGAAAGATTGCAGTGAAGACCCGACGCAAGACCAAAACGTTTCCGTACGACGTCGCGACGCAACTGCGCACGCCGGAGGAAATGGCGGCGTACCTCGACGCCTGGCTCAGTGACGCACCCGACGATGCAACTGGCATCGCACGTGCACTCGGCGACTTGGCTCGCGCGAAAGGAATGACGCAGGTCGCGCGCGCCGCCGGACTCAGTCGGGAAAGCCTTTACAAGGCGCTCAGTGACAGCGGTAACCCGAGCTTGGAGACCGTTCTGAAGGTCGCTAGAGCGTTAGGGCTACGATTGCATGCGCAGGCGGCCCCGCCTCGAGCGCAACCAGCCGTTTAACGTCCTGTTTCGGCGCGTCTTCTGCGGAATGCGGAAAAGTACGAACTCGTTCGATATCACCGGCGCGACACCGAGCAGGCAGATCAACCGGCCGTAGCCGATGTCGCAGGTGTATTCATGGCGCGTTTTGACCTCTCTCGACGGGACGAAGCTTGCTGCGGTCTCGATACGCGATGAGCTCGCCCGGATAGTCGGGGCCGCTCACGGCGATCACGAGGTACTGCGCCCGTCCAGCATGTAAGTCATCGGTGAGCCGCTCTGCGGCGCCGGCAGTTGCAGGGCGGCGAGCTCGCGGCCCGTCGCTTTGTCGTACGCCCGCAGCATCGAGCCGCGCTCGCCGTTCCGCGTCGGCCCGTAGCCCGGCTCCGCGACGATCAACAACGTTTCGTCGCGAGCGCGCCGGGCGGCTGGCCCGCGCGGCCCGTTCGGCCGAGCTTTACGCCCTGCAGCGCGGGGATGGTTGCGGTCTCCTCCGGCGTCTCGCCGTTCGGAATCTCCCAGAGCACTTCGCCCTTCTTGAGATCGACCGCGGCGATCGTGCCGTACGGCGGCTTCAGCAGCGGCAGGCCCTGCACGTCGACTTGCGCAAGACCGCCGAACGCGCCGGCCTCGGGCCCGAGGCAAATTCCGTGCGGCATCACCGAGCCTTCGGCGTAGCGGCAGATCGTCATGCTGTTCACGCCGACGCTCGCCGTCACGTAGACGATCTTCGTCTCGGGATCGTAAGCGCCGCCGGGCCAGTTGCTGCCGCCCATGACCATGAGCGTGTGATCGGGCCGTTCGGGTTGTACGGCACGGCCGGCGTGTAGATCGGGCCGATCCGGTGTCGGCGACGATGCGCTCGGCCTCGGCGCGCAGCGCGGGCGTGAAGTCGATCAGATCGTCGCGCGCTACGCCCTGGTGCCCGTAGCGATCGTCGGGATCGGCTGCGTCGGCGAATACCATTCGCCCGGCACGTTGCCTTGCGGCACGGCGTCTCTTCGGATCGGCCAACCGGCTCGCCGGTCTCGCGGTTCAGCACGAACAAGAGTCCCTGCTTCGTCGCCTGCGCGAGCGCCTTGATCGTCCTGCCGTCCTTGACGGCGTCGACGAGGATCGGCGCGGTCGGAATGTCGTAGTCCCACAGCGGATGATGCGACGTTTGAAAATGCCAGCGGTACTCGCCCGTGCGAATGATCCACCGCGACGATGCTCTCGCCGTAGAGATTGCGCCGGGCCGCAAGCCGCCGTACATGTCGCCGTACGGCGATTCGACGGGCAAATACGCGAGCCCGAGCTCCTCGTCGGCCGAGATCGTCGCCCAGACGCCGGCGTTGCCGCCGCCCGTCTCGGCCGAGCCGTCCAGCCACGTCTCGTAGCCCGGCTCGCCGCGCCGCGGCACCGTGTGGAACGTCCACAGCAGCTTGCCCGTGACGACGTCGAAGCCGCGGATGTAGCCGATGACGTTCTCCGCCTGATCGGCGGGCGCGAGCGGCGTGTGCGCGGCGGGGACGATGACGACGTTGCTCGCGATCGTCGGCGGCGAGTTGTGTGCCGATCTGACTCGTGTCCCAGTCGTCGCCCTGATCGAGCGATGCTTCCACAGATCGACGATGCCGCCCTCGCCGAAGCTCTCGATCGGGCGGCCGGTCTCCGCATTCAGCGCGACGAGCTGATAGCCCGGCGTCACGTAGACCACGCGCTTGTCCTCGCCGCGCTGCCAGAACGCGAGCCCGCGGCCCGAGAGCCTGCGCGGCGCTTCCGCGCCGCGCGCGCCTTCGTTCAGCCCGTAGACCCAGAGCTGCTCGCCGGTCGCGGCGTCGAGCGCCGTGACGGCGCGGCGCGTAGCCGCCCGTCGTGTACAGCACGCCGTCGACGACGAGCGGCGTGCTCTGAAAGCGATACTCGGGCGTCGGCCCCAGGTTCGCGATGCTGAAGCGCCACGCGACCTCGAGCGAGCCGAAGTTGCTCGCGTTGATTTGATCGAGCGGCGCGTAACGCGTGTGGCCGAGATCGCCGCCGTAGGTCGGCCACTCCCGGTCCGGAAGATCCGTCTGCGCAAGCGCGATGCTCGAAGCAAGAGCGCAAGAAACAACGAACCCCGCGTGCCGCATTCTTGTCATTGTCATCCCCTGGCCGTTTCCGGTCGGCGTTCTCGAAGGATTAGTATGCGACGGATGCAATATCTCTAGCATCTAGATCTCTAAAGGGCGCGCAGAGCGTCCGCCGCCGGGGCGAATCTAATGGCAAGCACCTCGCTCAAAGTCACGCTGCGCGCCCTTCTTACCGCGACAAGCTCTACGCCCGCGATCAACCTTGCCGGCCTTTTCGCTCGCGATCGCCTGCTGCCTGATTCTCGGCCTCTACTTGCGCAGCGAGCTCACCTACGACCGGCACCACGTGAACCACGAGCGGATCTACCGTCTCGTCAACGAGTTCTATATCGGCGAGCGCATCGACCGGTTCGCGCACACCTCCGCGGTGATCGGCGAGATGCTCCAAGAGCAGTACCCTGTGATCCAGGACCACGTTCGCTTCAGGAACCTGGGTCAATTCGTGATTGGCGTCGAGGACCAGTCGTCCATCTGGCAAGACACGTACCTCGCCGACGACAACGTGTTCGACGTATTCACGCACGAGATTGTCGCCGGGGATCCGAAGACCGCGCTCGTGGAGCCGTCGACGGCCGCCGTGAGCCGGACGTTCGCCGAGCGCTACTTCGGCGACCGCAATCCCGTCGGGGAGATGTTCACGATCGACAACGGCGCGGTGTCGAAGATCACGGCCGTGTTCGAGGACCTGCCCGAGAACACCCACCTGAAGTACGACGTCCTGTTCTCGTACAACGGCGAGTTCTTCGCCACCCCTACGGAGGAGCAGCAGCGCCGCCAGCAGCTTTTCGGTATCAACGATTTCGAGTATCTCGTGATGCCGGAGGGCTACGACATCGCGGAGTTTCCGCCGGTCGCGCAGGCGTTCTTCGATCGGCACATGGCGCAGAACCCGATGGGCGCGACTTGGAAGGCGTGGCTGCAGCCGCTCGCGTCGATTCACCTGTATTCCGATTTTCCGAACGACTTGCCGAGGGGCAATCTCTATTACCTCTACGGCTTCGCGGCGGTGTCGGTCTTCATCCTGCTCGTCGCGTGCATCAACTACATCAACCTCGCGACGGCGCGCGCGACGAAGCGCACCAAAGAGGTCGGGCTCCGCAAGATTCTCGGCGCGAGCAAGAAGGCGCTCTCGACCCAGTTCCTCGCCGAGTCGCTCGTGCTCGCATTGGCCGCGCTCGTGCTCGGTGCGATCGCGGCCGGGATCATGTTCAACGCAACGCCGATCGCAGACCTGCTCGGCAAGCCCCTCTCGCTCGACCTCGTCGGCGAGCCGACGCTGCTCGTCTGGATGCTCGCCATCACGGCGGCCGTCGGCCTTTTGTCCGGCCTCTATCCAGCCGTGTATCTAGCCGCGATACGGCCGACAGCCGCGGTCGGCAGCGGCACCCACGCGCCGGCAGCAAGACCTTGGGATTCAGGCAATTCCTCGTGCTCGTGCAGTTCACGATCACGATCGCGGTGATTGCCGCGACGCTGTTGATGGCCTCGCAGATGCGCTACATCGCGGACTTCCCGCTCGGCTTCGCCAAAGGAGAACCGGCTGATGATCACGCTGCGCGGCGTGGATCTGATCAAGCAGATTCCGGTGCTGCGCAACGAGCTCGTGCAACATCCGCAAGACCCTCGGCGTAACGGCGAGCCAGTCAATGATGGGCCGCGGCTTTCCGATCAACATCATGCAGATCGAGAACAACACCGGCAGCATGGTGCAGACGACGCTCAATCACATGCCGGTGGCCGACGACTTCATCGAAGTGATGGACATGCAGGTCGTCGCGGGCCGCGGCTTCTCGGCGGAGATGGCCGACGATGCGACCGCAGCGTTGATCGTCAACGAGGCGCTCGTCGCGCAGAACGGCTGGGATGAGCCGCTCGGGAAGCGCATCCAGCTCGGGCCGCGCACGGGCACGGTGATCGGCGTGGTCCGCGACTTCAACTTCCGCTCGCTGAAGGACACAGTCGCGCCGTTCATGATCTATCAATTTCAGGACCAGAACCTCGACAGCGTGCCGGCGGCGGTGCGCGGTTTGCAGACGCGGCTCCTCGTCGTGAACATCGCGGGAGAGCGCGTCGGCGAGACGCTCGAGTATCTGCGCGGCGTGTTCGCGCGCGTCGACCCCGACCACCCGTTCGAGTACCAATTCCTCGACGAGTCGCTCGATCGGCTCTATCTCTCCGAGCAGCGGCTGTTGCGGCTGATCGCGATCTTCGGCGGCATCTGCATCTTCGTCGCGTGCCTGGGCGTGTTCGGCCTCGCTGCGTTCACGACGGAGCAGCGCACGCGCGAGATCGGCGTGCGCAAGGTGCACGGCGCGTCCACGGCGCAGGTGATCGCACTGCTCGCGCGCAACGTGCTCGCGCTGATCGGCATCGGCGCCGTGATCGCGTCGCTAGCGGCGTATCTCGCGATCGACCGGTGGCTGCTCGGCTTCGCGTATCGCGTCGAGATCAACCCGGTGGTGTTCGTGATCGCCGCGGCGCTCGCGCTCTTGGTCGCGTACGCCACCGTCGCCCTGCAATCGTACCGAGCGGCGCGCGCCGAACCCGATCCCGGCGCTGCGCTACGAGTAGGCGGATAGACACACGGGCGCCCCTTCGGGGCTGGCGTATTGCACGTCGAATGACTCCAGCGCAGCATCTGCCCTGCGCAAATCAGCCTAGCTGACTCGTCAAACGGGACGTGTTTATGAGATTAACGGGCGCCTTGATACCAGGTTTGTTGATTCTTTCCGCGACCACGTCCGCGCATCATTCGACTGCCGAGTACAACAGAAGCTCCCTGCTCGAGCTCGAGGGAGAGCTCGTCGAAGTCCGGTGGCGAAATCCGCACGTGACGTTCAAGCTGCGCGCAGCAAGTCCAGGCGCAGAAGTTCAGGAATGGGAGCTCACGGGACTGCCGATATCGCTCCTAGAGAGGGCCGGTCTATCAGAAAACATGTTCTCCGCTGCCGTAGGCGAACGCGTCAAGGTGGCCGGTTGGGCATCGAGGACGCCGCCACGTCCATTTTTAATGACCTGCTCCCTCCGAGCGGCGAAGAGGCTTTGTTCTACCCGCAAAGCAGCATTCGTTGGTCGAACAAGCAAGCTGGCGGGCAGTGGATCAAGGGGCCCGTCACGGATGATCAGCGCGGCCTCTACCGAATATGGAGTGTGGCAGATCTCGGCGCTTATATCAGAGCGGCTCAGGGCATCGCTATCAGACTGACGGCGGCGGCACAGGCAAAGATGACGGCGACGCCCCGGCTCGACCCATGTCAGCCGCAAGGGATGCCCGGGATCATGCTGAACCCGTTACCGATGCAGTTCATCGACCGGGGAGATCACATCGACCTACAGCTGACGACGTTCGGTGTGTCACGCCGGATCGACATGACCGTCCGGGCCAGCACGGAGGCTGTGCCGCTATCTGATCTCGGCTATTCCGCGGGACGATGGGTGGCTGACACTTTGGAGGTTCGCACGACGCGTGTCGGATGGCCGTATGTCGACGACGACGGTAGGCCTCTGCATCCGAGCGCGTGGAAATACTCGAGCGGTTTTCGCTCACGGATAGCGACAGCCGTCTGGGGTATACCCAGACCGTCACCGATCCGGAATCTCTCATGGGGCCCGATGACGGTCAGCTGGGACTTGATCGATGCGGGCGAGACAAGCATCGAGCCGTTGCGTTGCGAATAACTGCGACGCGTGCCGAGCCCGCTAAG
>CAVUTF010000034.1:0-84577 GCA_963744305.1 uncultured Gammaproteobacteria bacterium | reverse complement strand
GATGTTTATGTATCTTGCTTGGCTCAGTTGCGTATTAAACATTCTGAAATCGCAGCGAGCCGCTTCGTTCTTTTGTAACGCCGATGAACGTTTAGTGGTACAGTCCGCGTTCAGGTTATTTCCATCCCACAAAAGACACTCGTGGGAACCTCTCTGAACAGGTTTATGCGCTTTTCGCTCGTCACCTGCTTTTGAGTCAGCAGGAGGCAGGCAGGCTCCTGCATTGAGCGATGAATTCGGCTTTTGCGGCATAAGCTGAAGGCACGCTTTCTATTTCAACAAAACGACCGGAGGTACCGGCCTTGGAATGCTTTGACCGTCGTTCTCGGAGCTTGCAGGGGCCACAGGGCAGCGCCTGTGCTCGATTCACGGATCGGGAGGCGCTTGTTAGCGTGGGTCAACACGCTGCGCGTCTAGACAAACGAATAGGAGCGCACCTTCCAGAATGAGCAACACGAAAGCAGCCAGGATGGCTGATCTCTCGTCGTCGCAACCGGCGCGCCCGGTGGCTGAGCATCCGCCGGCGGCGCAAGAAACCGCGAGCAAGGCGCCCGAGGCAACCGGATGGGACCCTTACGAGGTGTGGCGCACGCGCGTCCTGCTGCCGCGGCTCCAGGACCAGCCGGCCTCCGAAACCGAAGACTAGGCTGTGGGCGACCGCAGCGCGCTCTCGAAACGCTGTGGCCGAAATACGGCGTGGACTTCGCGCCGGGGCTGTTCGATCAGCGAGCACGCGCTTCTGCGTTCATTTAACACTCTAATCTGCTGACTCTAAGCACTCTCGCTGGAACGTTTAGTCCGACCGCGCCTTGCAAAAGTTCGAGAGCGTCTCTGCAAAGAATCGGCATCAGTGTTGCTGGGGCTGTCCGCGTGGGCTCGGGGCTAAGCGACCATCCGGACAATCAACACAATGGCGAGCACGGCGAGAATGAATGCAGTGCCGAGCGCCACGCTATAAATGACGCCGATGCTAGGCCCCGCGTCCTCTTCCCTCAGTGCGAAATCACTGACACGTTTGGCGTGCGGGGGACCGTCATCCCTTTGTGCGTGGTCGATGTCTACGACATGGCTGCGAGCCATCGGTGCAATTCCTCCCTTGAACTACGTAGCGTGGGACGAGGAACATGTGCAGGCTCGAACAGAAAGTGATAAAGCCCTAGAAGTGAATCTCGTGTCCCACACTCCCTGTGGTGGTACGAATCCAAATTCAGGCGTCCGGCCGGAGGAACTCGGCCTTTGGTCCTGATTTTCCCCTCAACCAAAGAGTTCACGTGTTCGGTCGAGGTGAATTCGAGCGCACCGTACAATCTGATCATTTACCGCGACTGTCGGCGGCTCACCCCGGCCCATGCGCGAGTCGCGCCGTTGCCGGACGGGATCCTGCGATCGGGGTGCGCAGCCGTTTCTAGCGCGTCGCGATGATGTGATGCCAGTGCCGTTCGGCCTTCTTGTGCGGCTGGAACCCTCCTTTCATGACGGACTGCGCCCACCGCCTAACGCGTTGGCTCCCGCCCACCTACCGTGCTGGTAAAGTATAGAACGACAGAGGCCGTATGAAGCGAACTCAATCGGAGCCCAATGAGGCTCGGTTGAAATTATATGTCGCTACTGGGCAGCACCGCGGGGCATTTCATCCGTTCCTACGAGGGCGGATTCACGTAAATAAACAATGCGGCCGCCTCCTGGCACCCAAGCAAATCGCTGAATCGAGGGCACGTAGAAGAAATTGTTGTCATGTGATTGAGCGAGCCGCCGCCATTTTTGTGCGAGCAGGCAATGCCGGCGATACCATAATCGGCATCAACTGTCCATGTGCCGGCGAAGCAAATTGGCCGGAGGCGTCAACCTCGTCGAGCGTTGAGCCACCAGACTCTCTTAGAGATAAAATGTTCTCAGTAGGCGGGTAATACGCGAAACGCCACTGTTGTATGGCATGTGCCGGAGACTGTAACCTGCCGACCAACGATTTGTGTCGGGATTGTAGGCAAAGAAATGATTGTAGTTTGAGCCACCGCCCCACCCCTGACGGAACAAAATCCCTCGATGAATCCAAGTTGCGCCGGCGCGTGATCATTGAATAGAATGGTGCTCGGGGTTGTTTCTTTGAAAATGCCGTCAGTCAGTCGAGATAAATCACCGATCCTTCGATGTTCATCACGCAGTTCACTACCCAAATGCGCGAACGGGATAATCCAATACTGACCATCCTAACCACCACGGGATACGAGTTCGCCTCGAAGGAATCCGCTCTCGTCCAGACCCCCGTATCGAGATTAATTTGATGCGGGGTCGAATAGTTGACCTGTACGGACTCCGTTGTCAGAGCACTGCGCCCGGTTTTATTACTGAGCCTTTGGGCCGCCGCCGAGTGAAGTAGGAATTTCTGCTAAATATCCATAGGTATGGGCTGGGGTGGGAACCCCGCCTGATCCAGGATCTCGTAATGCGGATAACCATTGGTCTCGCCGGGAGAGTAATCGCCATTTCGATAATGGGTTGTGCCGCTCTGTGGATCTACGCGTTTCAAGTGGCATCCTGAAAATCAAATATCGCGGCACCGACGTTAGGGGGCACTCCATGCCCGCCTGTCCCGGCCCACACACGATCACCGCCCTGAGAATAACTCGCGACGAAGCGCCGCCACCGAAGTTGTTGAACAGCGAATACGCCAATCGCCTTGCGACATTCGCGGCTACGCTAATGTCGTCCTCAGTATTCGTGCCGATACCGAGCGTCTGCCCGGCGCTTGGCAGCGAATAAGGGGGGAACGCTGACGCCGCTTTGATCTGAGCCCGGGCTGCGACTATGGGAGCCGCGATAGCGGCCTTCAGCAAATCCCATCAACGATTTAACTTTCTGCCCGCCAACTTAATGCCTCGGCTCGTTTGCGCAAACGCACAATGAATTAATTCTGCAGCCCGCATTCCTTCGTCGCGATCGCGGTTTCTATTGACGAGCCGAAAAACGTGGCAATCTCACTCCTTGAGTGCCTTAAGAGGTCTGTAGGGTGGTGACGTGCGGACCTGGCACCGTGGTGCTTGCCGCTGTTCTTCACCAGCCCAGTTAACCGTCAGTGGCCACCAGCGAGAAAGCGAAGCGAAAACCGACACGCCGGTGGCTTGGTCTTCATCGCCGCACGGCGGGTAAAAAGAGGCGAGTTATGTGTGCATTTTTAGACCGCGATGAGCTCCAGAATTTTACCAACTAACTCAATACTCTATACGATTTTGTAGTCCCTGATAGACCAGGGCTCTTTTCCCGGATATTCCCACCCCTTTCATGAGGAAATGGACAATCTTTCGCAGGCGGGCATGCCGAACGACGCCTGCCGGGCGCTCGCTTACCGCTAGCACGAGGATGCCAAGCGACAGAAGACCGTGTCCTCGTAGAGAACTCGCTGAAGCGAGCCGAGCATGGCTAATCGGCGTTAGTCGTTCTTGTCCCAGAGGCTGAACCACACGTTGTCCGCTTACGGGAGCGCTATGACCCAGTTGCAGCACTCGGGTACCGGCGCACATCACGTTGCTCTACCCGTTTATGTCGGCCGATCGGATACTGGATTCGGTCCTGAAACGAATTTCCGGCGTCCTTGGCATTTCAACGCATTTAACTTCTCGTTGCAGCGAATCGTTCGTCTTCCCGAAACCCTCTATCTCGCGCCAGAGCCGAGCGACCGTTTGTGTGGGCTCACGAATGCGTTGGCGCAGGAATTCCCAGACTATCCACCAGACGGTGGTCGATATCAGAGTGTTGTTCCGCATCTAACGGTTGCGAATCGCAGCTCGGTATTCGCGGAAGATGCGGAAGGGGAACTTACCGTCATAATGAAGCAGCAAGGGCCCATCCACGCGTTTTGCGATGCTGTTGAACTCTTCGAGAACTCGGAAGGCTACTGGAAGCGGTTTCGCTCGTTTGCTCTTGGTGGCAATGCCTAATATCGACTTCGAACTGCACTTGCCATCCTCGACAACAGCTCGATGGCTTGCCGCGGGTTGAGTTCGCCGCGATCGGGCCGCCAGCTGCAACACCCACCGTTTCAAGAAAGAATCAAGCGTCGCAACTGTGACAAGGTGAAAGCATTGTTTGACCTTGCGCCCCGACTTTGACAAATTACTCTCTATTTGTGGCAGATAAACCCAGTGAGAAATCTTAGCGACGTCAAGGTGCTCGTGACAGGTGGCGCCGGATTCCTCGGTTCGCACCTTTGCGAGCGGCCTGATCGACCATGGGGCGTGATGTCTTTGTGCGTGGACAACTATTACACCGGGATTAAGAAGAACCTGGAAGCAATATCGGCTTTGCCTAACTTCGAGATGATCAGGCATGACATTACGTTCCCCCTTTATGTCGAAGTCGACCAGATATTTAATTTAGCCTGTCCAGCCAGTCCTATTCACTATCAATATGATCCAGTCCAGACGACCAAGACCAGCGTCAATGGCTCAATCAACATGCTCGGGTTGGCCAAGAGGTGAAGGCGCAAATCCTTCAAGCATCCACCAGCGAGGTGTACGGCGACCCCGAAATTCACCCCCAAGCTGAAACTACTGGGGAAGAGTCAATCCGATCGGGCCGCGATCTTGCTACGACGAAGGCAAGCGCTGCGCCGAAACACTGTTCTTCGATTATCGCCGCAGCACAATCTGCCTATCAAGCACGTCGATCTTCAACACCTATGGGCCGCGGATGCGCCCGAATGACGGGCGCGTAGTTTCAAACTTTATCGTCCAGGCCCTGACGAGCCAATCACGATCTTTGGCGATGGAAAGCAGACGCGCTCGTTTTGCTATCTCGACGACCTTATCGACGGCCTTTTCGGTTGATGGCGGCACCGGACGATTCATCGGTCCAGTCAATCTCGGAAATCCGGCAGAGTTTACAATTGCCGAGTTGGCGGAACTGGTTGTTCGTCTCACCAATTCAAGGTCACCGTTGATACACAAACCCCTTCCGAAAGATGATCCTAGCCGCCAGCGGCGTCCCGACACAACGCTCGCCGAATCGCGTCTAGGCTGGCGCGCCACAACGCCTCTGGCGGAAGGCCTTGGCCAGACGATAGGCTACTTCGATAAGTTGCTCGCAGAGCTCGGCCGCGACGCCGTGGCGAGGTGCGGGTTAGCGGTTCGCAAGGTGGAGCGTGCGCGCGGCGGAGCACCAAGCCGCTGCCGCTTCAGCACACCGTCCTGTAATGCAGTTCATGAATCGCGAGATAGTTCTCGCAGGCGAGTCCTCTCGCTGCAAGAGTGGCCGAGGTTTTTCAAGCCGGGTGTGTACGCCCTCGTTCAGAAGCCGCCTGGCGAGATCGCTTCGCGCTCCGGAGGAGGTTTGAGTCGCGCGACAAACTCCGGCGAGATCGTCGTACAACGGTGCGATCGCTTCGTCGGCCGCACGATGAACTGGCTCTCTGGCCCATTATTTACGCTCAGTGCCTCGCTACAGCTCACTTGTCGTTTGCGACGAACTGCAGAACCGGAAAGAATTCCTGCGTTGACGGCGTGGCAAGCCGACAAGAATGCGCTGCCGCGCGGAATTTGGCGGCGAGCGACCGGAATAGACGTCGATCCTTTCCTGTTGCGCCGTCTGCGGCGGCACGCGCAGGCGGATCCTGACTTCACACTTCGGCTACGTCGCAGTCGATGATTACGATCTGTGGAAGTCGCTCGATGTGCCCTGGGTAATCGGCTTTTACGGCGCCGACGTCTATGCGCTCGGTCGCCGTGACGAATGGCGACGCCGCTACGCGCAGATCTTCGACGTCTGTGCGCGTGTGCTCGCGCTCGGCCCCGTGATGGCCGAGCACCTCAGGCGGCTCGGGCTCCAGGCTCCAAGGTCATCGTGCATCCACTCGGCGTGGATACCGCCGAATTACGCGAGGAGCCGCGGCGGCGCGGCCACGGCGAGCCGTCGCGTGCTGTTTGCCGGAACACTCTCGCGAGAAAAAGGGACTGCGCTACGCACTCGAAGGCCTCGCGGCCGCGCGCGCCGCTGGTCTCCAGATCGACTTTCACATAGTCGCGGAGGGCGGCAATAAGCCCGGTGATCGCGAGACAGAGGCCGACGCCGTACAGCTGATCGATCGGCTAGGCCTAACCGGGTCGGTTATTCGCCACCGCTTCCTTCCCTTCCGCGAAATGCTTGCGCTTGCTCTGCGCAGCCATGTCTTTCTTGCTCCAAGCGTTATCGCCGTAGACGGCGACTCGGAAGGTACGCCATTCGTGTTGCAGCAGATGATGGCCACGGCGATGCCTGTGATCGCAACTCGCCACGCGGACATCCCGTTCATACTCGGCGATCTGCACGAGCTGCTCGTGGAGGAGCGAATTCCGAGAAGGCAATCGCCCAACGACTGATCGAGTACGATAGGGACTCGCGGCTGCTCGTCGAGCGCGGACAATTGCTGCGCGAACCGAATCGTCCGGCATTTCGATGTTCGCTCGTGCGCGGCGCGCCTCAGCGACATCTACGACGTTGAGGTAGCCGATGGCGGTCGCGTGACCGGGGGCGCAGGGTACGTCGGTTCCCACGCTGTCAAAGAGCTACGAGCGGCGGGCATTGCTTGCGTCGTGCTCGATAATCTGTCGCGCGGTCGCCGCGAGCTTGCTCTCGACGCGCCTCTTGTCGTCGGCGATGTCGGCGATTCCGCCGTCGTGACCGAGGTTCTACGTGCGCACAACATCGATGCGGTAATGCATTTCGCAGCTTATGCCTACGTCGGCGAATCCATGAACCGACCAAGTCTCTACTATCGAAACAATGTTGCGGCCACGCTGAACCTGCTCGAATGTATGCGGGCCGCGAACGTGCGCATGCTGGTGTTTTCATCGACGTGCGCAACCTACGGCCTGCCTGTTGCTATTCCGATGACCGAAGATCATCCACAAAGCCCGGTGAATCCATACGGCGCTAGTAAACTCATGATCGAGCGCATTATACGCATTTCGAGAGCATACGGTCTTCGGTCGATCGTGTTGCGTTACTTCAACGCTGCCGGAGCCGATCCATCAGGATGATTGGGGAGGTTCACCAGCCCGAAACCCATCTCATTCCGATCGCTCTGCAAACGGCCGCCGGCCTGCGTGAGCACGTTGCCATGTACGGAACCGATTATCCGACACCCGACGGCACGTGTATCCGCGACTACATTCATGTAGCCGATGCGCAGGCCCACGTCCTGGGGCTCGAGCACTTGCGCTCGGGGCACCGCAGCGGTGACGCGTTCAATCTCGGGAATGGCCAGGGTTTTTCTGTGCGTTCGGTGCTGGAGACGGCCGAAGGCATCACTGGCCGAGAGACCCGTTGGTCCCCCGGCCCGCGTCGCGCGGGTGATCCCCACACGCTTGTCGGCAGTGCGGTCAAGGTGCGGAGAGTGCTTGGCTGGACGCAGGAATTCGCGAGTCTTGAGTCGATCGTGGAGACGGCTTGGAAATGGGAGTGCCGAAGGGCCCTACGCAGATGATTGCGAGTAAGGCCTCGATGGAGCGTTGACCGGTCCGGAGCGTTTACTCGCCGTGTTCCGCCGAGGCCTCCGGCCTTGGTCCACTCTCCGTCTGCAGGAAGAGGTCGTGAGTACCTCCAACTCAGTTCGCCGGAGACGGCTGTCGAACGGCGTTCGACCTGTCCGATCGTTCCGCCTGGCAGATCGTCTGAGCGCTCCTTCACTCAACAGTGCTTTGAGCTCGTCTGCACAAGGGCATCAGTCAAACCGTCCTCTGTTTCCATAAGCTGGCCTGTTGTCGGAGCCTCTTACGTTCGCGCCTGAACGCCTGTTACGTCAAACCCGGCACGTGTGAGGCTTCATCAAAGAGTTTGTTTCTGCTCAGCGACTTGTACGCGATGCCACGCTGCTTACGCAAAAATTGAGTCGATGGGCACGCGTCTTGCTCAATCGACGCAGTGCCGAAGACCACACGAACTGGATGCGGGAACTCATGCAACTACCGTAACTTCCAGGGCGTGATCATGCTTCGCCGCTGCGCGTTGGTTTCTGAGGCGGCAACTCGACCAATAACACAGAAAGAACTGGCCGAACGAGGACCTGACTACACTTTCGAGGTTTCCCCGCCGTGATCCCACTCCGCGACGTGACGGGCGAGCGTCAGCCTCCCGCTTTAGTCCAGTCGAGGACAGCGAGCGCGCTCGCCGCCCTTTGCGACATGCACGGCGACCGCATCCGCGCAACCGCATCTCGACGGCGTTTGGTCGCCCGTCAACAACTGGCCGCTGATCGCGGTGCATGCCGCGCTCACTCCGGATGGCCGCGTGCTGACTTACGGCACCGAACGGCGCCGGCAAGCAGACCGGCTACTTCATCTACGACGTCTGGGATCCGGCGGCCGGTCTGAGCGGCGGCCACATGACGCTCGACAACATGACGCTGCACCGATATCTTCTGCAGCTCGCAGGTCATCCTTCCGCTGAGCGGCGACATCTTCATCGCCGGCGGCGACAACTGGACCGGCACCGGTACGACCAACACCGGCAACAACAACAGCAACCTGTTCGACACCGACGCCAACACGCTCGACCCGCTCGGCGAACATGAATCGCGCTCGCTGGTACTCGTCGTCGACGGTGCTCGTCAACGGCGATGTCTACATCCAGGGCGGCAGCGGCGGCGGCGATTTCCCGGAAGTTCGTCAGGACAACGGCACGTTTCGGCTGCTCGACGAGCGCCGCGACGAGCGGCTACGACGCGACGTTCCCGCGCAATTTCCTCGCGCCCGACGGTCGCGTCTTCGGCTACGACACAACGGGCCGAATGTACTACGTCAATGCGGCAGGCACCGGCGCGCTCACGCCGGCGGGTCAACTGCCATCCGCGAATGCCGGCTGGACCTCGAGCGCGGCGATGTTCCGCCCGGGCAAGATTTTGCAGATGGGCGGCAACTCGAACGGCGCCGCCGTCATCGACATCAACGGACCGCAGCCCGACGGTGACGATCGACGCAGTCGATGTCGACGCAACGTCGCTGGGTCAGCGCCACCGTGCTCGCCGACGGCAAGGTTCTCGCGACCGGCGGCAGCGAGGTCGAGAATCAACTCACGGGCGTGAACAACAGCGCCGAGATCTGGAATCCTGCGACGGGCCAGTGGCGCGTCGGCACGGCTGGCGTGCGTGCGCGCCTCTATCACTCGCCGCGTTGTTGTTGCCGGATGCGACGGTGCTCGTCGCGGGCGGCGGCGCTCCGGGGCCGCAAGTCAACACGAACGCGGAGATCTACTACCCGCCGTATCTGTTCGACGCTTCCGGTCAGCTCGCCTGCGCGTCCGCAAATCATGGCTGGCACCGAGCGAGGCAGCGGTCGGCGATCTGCTGCACGATCGAGGTCGACGACAACGACATCAGCCGCATCACTCTCGTGAAGACCGGTCGCGTCACGCACAGCGTGAACATGGATCAACGGTTCCTCGAGCTGTCGTTCGTCGCCACCGGCAACCTGATCAACGCGCAGCTGCCCGCGCGCGCGAGCGACACGCCGCCCGGCTTCTATCATGCTGTTTGCAATCGACGACGCCGGTGTGCCGTCGCGCGCGAAGATGCTCAGCATCAACGTCGACAGCACGCCGAACACGGCGGTCGACTACACGACGACGATCGGCGGCGGTGGCGGCGCGCGCGTTCCAGCTCTCTGCGCCGTCGACGAGGTGCTCGTCGGAGTGCACGGCCGCTATGCGACTACGTGAATCAAGTCGGACCGCAGTGCGTCCGCGTCGATCAGTTCGGCCGCTGGATCGGCGATCCCGTAGCGCGGCCCGTCACGGGCACGACGACGACCGGCACGCGCATTCAGCAAGATCTGCCCTCGCGACGCCGCGGTCAGCGGCTTCCGCGGCAACTCCGCGCAATACGTGAACCATATCGAGCTTCAGTGCCGCGCGCTCACGCCGAGCGGCGGCCTGACGGGCACCGGCACCTACCTCGGCGCGACGGGCGGCACCGGCGGCACTGCGCAGGGGCTGCAAAGCTGCGGCACGCGAGAATCCCGTCTACGCGCTCTACGGCCGCTCCGGCGGCGTGGCTCGACAGCTTCGGCGTGCTGTGCCGCCCGGCGCGCTGATCACGCCGATCAGCACGAACTCGTCGCCGGTCGTCGTGAATCCGGGCGCGCAGTCCTGGCTCGTCGGCATCGACGTGGATCTCGCGATTACCGCGACGGACGGCGATGACGACACGCTCACCTTCAGCGCCACGGGCTTGCCGGCGGACTCCAAATCGACGCGCTCACGGGTCACATCAGCGGTGCGCCGACCTTGCCCGGGAACGGCCAAGCGGCATCGTCACCGTCGAGCGACGGCTCCGACGACCGACTTCGCGGCATTCGATTGGACGGTCGCGGGCGCGGCGCCGCTGACCGTCGAGCCGATGCAGCCGCAACCTCCGCGCGCGGTGAATACGCACGGTGACCTACACCGCCATCGCGCACGGCGGCGTCAACGTGCGCTACAAGTGGCACTTCGGCGACGGCACGCCGGAGACGGCTACTCGCGCTCGCCGACCGTCGCGCACACCTTCACGAGCGCCGGCATCTACTTCGTGACGCTGACCGTCGACCGACGACCTCGGCGTGCCGGCGATCGCAGTCGTTCGTGCAGACGATCCACCTGCCGCCAACGGCGACGCGCGGCCGCGCACTCGGCCAACATCGCGTACGAGACGCGCGCCGGCGCGCAATGCGCGCGCTTTGGGTCGTCAACCAGGACAACGACTCGGTCAGCGTGTTCGACGCCGTCGACGAACGCGCGCCCGCACGAAGTCGCCGTCGGCGCCGCGCCGCGCAGCGTCGCGATCGCGCCGGACGGCGCGTCTGGGTCGTGAACAGCAGCGGCGCGAACATCAGCATCATGATCCGCGACGCTGCAGCGTCGTGCAGACCGTCACGCTCGCCGCTCGGCTCGCAACCGTTCGGCATCGTGTTCTCGCCGATCGCGAATCAGCGCCTTCGTCGTGCTCGAGGGCAGCGGCGCAGCTGCTGCAAGCTCGACGCGTACCACCGGCGCACAGCTGGCGGCATTGCTCGCGTCGGGCCGAATCCGCGGCACGTCGCGATCGACGGCGCGGCCGCGACTCTGTACGTCTCGCGTTTCGTCACGCCGCGGCAGCCCGGCGAGCAAACGGCCGCGTCGTGCATCCGATCGGCGGCTCAAACGGCGGCGAGGTGCTCGTCGTCGACGCCGCCAGCATGACGCACGACAGGCACGATCGTCCTGCAGCACAGCGACAAGCCCGACGCCGAGAACCAGGGCAGCGGCGTGCCGAACTACCTCGGCGCCGCCGTCATCTCGCCCGACGGCACGAGCGCCTGGTGCCGTCGAAGCAGGACAACATCGCGCGCGGCACGCTGCGCAGCGGCGCCAACCTCAACTTCCAGAACACGGTGCGCGCGATCAGCTCGCGCATCGATCTCGCGACGAAGCCGAGGACTACGCGCGCCGCATCGATCACGACAACGCCGGCGTCGCGAGCGCGGCGGCCTACGACCGCTTCGGCGTCTACCTCTTCGTCGCGCTCGAGACGAGCCGCGAGGTCGCGGTCGTCGACGCCCACGACGACGTCGAGCTCTTCCGCTTCGCAGGTCGGCCGGGCGCCGCAGGGCCTGCGCGTTTCGCCCGACGGCGCTGCGGCTCTACGTCAGCAACTTCATGGACCGCACGGTCGGCGTCTTCGACCTGGCGCCGCTGCATGAACCACGGGCCAGTGGAACGTGCCGCTGCTCGCGACGCTCGCAGCCGTCGCGACGGAGAAGCTCAGCCGCGAGGTGCTCGCCGGCAAGCAGCTCTTCTACGACGCGCGCGACACGCGCCTCGCGCGCGACGCTACATGAGCTGCGCGTCCTGCCACAACGACGGCGGCCACGACGGCCGCGTCTGGGACCTCACGGGCATGGGCGAAGGCCTGCGCAACACGATCAGCCTGCGCGGCCGCGCCGGCGGCGCACGGGCGTCCTGCACTGGAGCGCCAACTTCGACGAGGTCCAGGACTTCGAGGGCCAGATCCGCGCGCTCGCGGGCGGCACCGGCCTGATGACCGACGCCGCCTTCAACGCCGGCACGCGCAGCCAGCCGCTCGGCGATCCGAAGGCGGGCTTGAGCGCGGACCTCGACGCGCTCGCGGCCTACGTCGCTTCGCTCAACGAGTTCGCGACGAGCCCGCTACCGCAACGTCGAGCGGCGCGCTGACGCGCCGAAGCGGCGGCGGGCAAGTACGGTGTTCACAGCGCGAGAACTGCGCGCGCGTGCCACAGCGGCACGGCGTTCACGGACAGCGGCACGAACGTGCTGCGCGACGTCGGCACGATCAAGCCGACGAGCGGCACGCGGCTCGGCGGCCGCTGACCGGCATCGACACGCCGACGCTGCGCGAGCGTCTGGCAGACCGCGCCCTATCTGCACGATGGCTCGGCCGCGACGATCGCCGACGCGATCGCGGCGCACACCGGCGTGCAATTGGCGGCGGCGGACCTGACGTCGCTCGCCGCGTACGTCGCGCAAATCGATGCGGCGGAGACCACGGCGCCCGTGAATGCGTCGCCCGCGATCGTCAATCCCGGCAATCAGAGCGGCATCATCGGCAAGAGCGTGAGCTGCAAATCGTTGCGAGCGACGCCGACGGCGACGCGCTGACGTATTCGGCGACCAACTTGCCGGCGGTCTCACGATGAATGCAACCACCGGCAGATCACGGGAACGCCGACAGCTGCCGGCGTGCGGACCGTGACCGTGAGTGCGGCGGACAATCGCGTGACGTCGTCGCTGACGTTCTCGTTTACCGTGGTCGCGGATACGACCGCGCCGTCGCAGCCCGGAACTCCGAGCGCGACGATCGTGAGTGGCAAGCCGAATTTGTCGTGGAGCGCGTCCACCGACAACGTCGGCGTTACGGGCTACATCATCTACCGGTCGATGAGCAGCGGGTCGCAGGGACCGGAGGTCGGTCGTTCATCCGGGACGACGTTCCGCGATACCTCCGCGGGCCGTAAGTGGTATTACTACTCGATCAGAGCGTACGATGCGGCCGGTAATGTGAGCACTAGGTCCAGTCAGCGATTCGTGGATTTGCGGTAGGACACTGAACGCACGGAGGCGAACGGAATGGTGACAGGGACTAGACGCCGAGCGGCTGTCAAGAATTACGGCCGCCTTTCTGCTCGCGTTGCCGCGATAACAGCTCGACCCGCGCTTGCGGACCTTCCGCACTACGACCGCGTGCGCGTGCTCGATGCACCGCGGCAAATCGGCGACGCCGAGCTCATCGACCAAGACGGCAACGCCGTTCGCTTGAGCGACTTGCGCGGCAAGGTCGCGTTCGTGCTGTTCGGTTTCACGAACTGCCCCGACGTTTGCCCGTCGGAATGGAGCGGTTGCGCGAGCTGCACGACTCGGAAGCGCTCGACCCCAAAACGTGCCTACGTGATGATCAGCGTCGACGGCGAACGTGACACGCCCGCAGCGATGAAAGCGTTTCTATCGAAGTACTCCGAAGAATTCATTGGGCTTACTGCCCCGCCGAGCAAGGTCAAGCCCATCGCCGCAGAGTTTTCGGCCGCTTTCTACAAGGGCCACGTCGGACATGACGGCGCATACGATGTCGCCCACTCGCCCCAGATCTTCGTTCTCGACACCAAGGGTCAACTGCGCGCGGAGCTCTATGGCGCTTCACTCGATGCGATGGCGGGCGTGGCAGTCGCACTGGGCGCATCCGACGACTGAGTCCCTCCGGTTCACTGATGACGATTCTGTCCCTTCCGGTGCTGCGCAAAGCTGATCGGCTTGCGCGCCCTCGCAATGACGCGCGACTTCGGCGCGATTGACCTTGCCGCGCGACGTCCTCGGGATCTCGCTCAGGACATACCATCGTTTTGGTAGCTGATGCACCGCAAGGTGTTCCCGGCACCACTCATGGAGGCGGAGCAGTGCATTGTCGGCGTTGGACGCCAGAACTACGGCGACGGCCGACCTCTTCGCCGAGCAGCGCGATCTGGATAGGCGAAAGCGCAAACGTCGAGGGTGCCGGGGAACCTCTCGACGACCGCGTCAATGTCGCCCGGATAAACCTTCGTTCCGCCCTTGTTGATCTCTTCGCGCTCTCGGCCGCGCAAGTACAGATAACCGCGCTCGTCCAAGAAGCCAGTGTCTCCGGTGCAGAACCACCCGTCCGTTGTCACGGCGGAAGTCAAGTCTTCGCGCCCGAGGTAGCCCTTCATGAGTGCGGGTGTGTTCACCCACACGTGACCGTTGTCGCCGGGTTTGCACGGTTCGCTCCACGCTGGTGATTGCGGATGTTTCTGCCGTCGGCAGGATCTTCATCTCACCGCCCCACATTGTGCCAACGAATCCATCCTGCGGAGCCTCGAAGCCCGTCGTCGTTCCCGCGAGCCAGCTCCCCGTCTCGGTGATGCCATAGGCGTTCTTGACGTCTCGGATGCCTGCCCACGCCTGAATCGACTCCCACAGACTCGCCGACAGCGGCGCCGATCCACAGTGAATGCGACTCAGTGTGCCCGCCTTGGGCGGCCGCGAAGTCTTGAGGGCAAGACGCCAGACGGTCGGCACCGAGGAAAGAAACGTGATCTCGTGCTCGTCGATCAGCTCGCCGAGTTGCACGAGCACGTCCGCGCGAAACGGCGGTAGCACGCAGAGATCCCGACCGTTGAGCCACGGGAACAGGCAATTGCAGATGAGACCATGGCCGAAGTGGGTGGGCAGGAGACAGAGCGTACGGCGATATGGCTCGAGTCCAAGGACGCTCGCGAGGCTCGACCAGCGCGCTCGGAGCGAACGGTGTGTGTGCACAACGCCTTTCGGGTTCCCAGTGGTCCCCGATGTGAATAGCACCAATGCTTCGTCGTCGAGACGCAGGCGCGACGGCGTCGGTCCTGGTCGCCGGCGGCTATTTCCGGCTCATCGGGATTCGTGAGTGAAGTGATGCCGAGCGCCGACATGGTCGGACGCCATCGCTTCGTCCGGTTTTTTCGCCGCAGACCGAGAATCTTGGTCGTGCAGATTCCGCAAGTGTGCGCACTTCGAAACGCGTCAGACGCGGGTCGAGCGGAATAGCGCAGCCGCCGAGCTGCCAGATGGCGAGCACGTCGACGAAGAACTCGAGAGTATTGCCGTTGTGGAGAAACACGCGATCTCCCGTTGTGAGTCCGAGCTCGACGAATCTCTCACGCCGCGTGACGCAAACGGCGGATGATTTCAAGTGGGCGACCAGGCCCGACCGGAGAGCGGTTCGATTAAGTGGCCCACGCGGGTTGTCATCGTTCGCGTCACGTGTCTCTTGATTGCGGAAGCGTTTGTACTTACCGACACATTGAGGCAGGGAGCGGATGATGTCGTCTCCAAAGCGCTGAGCAACCGACCCGACCACGGTAATTGGCATTCTCAACGACGCCATCGCGCAGTGCAAAGGCCGGCGTGATCGGTTTGCTGCTGAGCTGGCTGTACACTGCCGCTCCGATGGATAGCGATACCGCTGGAGTCGGGCGCCGCATCGTGTCCGCATCCGCGTGGACGATCTCCACGCGCCTGCTGATCCGCGCAATCGGTCTCGTGAGCACGGCCGTGCTCGCACGTCTGTTGATGCCCGAGGATTTTGGGCTGATTGCGATGGCAATGGTCCTTTATCAGATCGTCGAGACTCTGAGCGAATTCAACTTCAACACGATGTTGTTGGTTGAGCGCCAGGCGGGCCGAGACTACTACGACACGGTATGGACGCTGGCGCTCATCCGCGGAGTCGCAGTCGCTGCTGTGATGTGCCTGCTGGCCGTCCGGCCGCAGCTTTTTTCGAGGAGCCGCGCATAGAGTCGATCATTTATTCACTTGCGGCGGTTGCGCTGGTTGGAGGAGCCGCCAATGTCGGCATCGTCGATTTTCAGAAGGATTTCCGCTTTGGACTCGACCTCGTGTTCACGGTCGCGCAAAAACTCTGCGCTTTCATCGTGACGGTAACGCTTGCGTTCATGTTGGGTACGTATGCCGCGCTAGTCGCTGGCATTTTGACGGGCGCCTTGCGGGAACGATCTTGAGCTTCGTCATGCAGTCCTATCGGCCGTCGCTGAGCTTCATCGCTGGCGCGAGGTCTGCGCTTCTCGCGCTGGCTGCTGCTATCCAACCTGCTGCATGCGCTGTATCGGCGCGCCGACAGCTTCTTCATCAGCAAGTTCTTCGGCGCAAGCTCGCTCGGCGTTTACACGGTCGCATTCGAAATCTCGGCTATGCCGTCGGAGTTGCTGGTCCTGCCGATTCGGCGTGCCTTGCTGCCAGGTTATGCACAACTGGCCAGGGACACCGAAGCCCTGCGCTCGGTTTTTTTCGACGGCTTCGCGCTGACACTCTTATTCGTAATACCCGTCGCCGCGGGTTTGGCATTGACGGCCGAGTCGCTCGTACCGATTCTGCTTGGTCCGCGCTGGGTCGACACGATTCCGCTGATCCAGGTCTTGGCATTTCTCGGTTGCCTGCGTGCGTGCTCATCGAACATTTCGCCGCTGTACGTCGCGCTCGGGCGGCCCGAGCTGGTCAGTCGGACGATTGCGATCACAACAGTGATCGGTGTACCGCTCATCGTCGGCGGTGCGTACTTCGGCGGGCTCTTGGGCGCGGCTTACATGGTGACCGCGGCCGGAGCATTCAACGTGGTCATTTCTTTCGCCTTTGCTGCGCGCCTGTTGCGTCTGCCGACGGTGACGGTCTTCAGTCCGATCTGGCGCACGACTCTCGCGAGCGTCGCGATGGCGGCACCCGTGCTCGCGATTGGCATCTCGTGGGGGGAGCCCGAGTCTATTGGGTCGCTTATAGCCAAATTCGCCGCGCAGGTCTCGATCGGCACCATGATTTTCTTCGCTGCACACTGGACGCTATGGCGGCTGTGGGGTTCCCCGCGCGGACCGGAAAGCCAGATCGTAGCAGTGGGACGAAGTGGTTCGCAAGGCGCCACACCTGAATGCGTTAGAGACAAGCAGCCATCTTCTTGGCTACATCGGCGACGTGGGTCGTGACACAAGTCCAGTGGCCGCCGGCGATCTCGCGGGTTTCCGCGCGGGGAGAGATGTGCCGCCATCCCGCCAAAGCGTCGTTCGGGTGACGCTCCTGCAGCCGGCTCGAGCGGAACAGCACGACCCTGCCGCTGTACGGCTCGGCGACGTAATCCTGGTGGATCTGATGGAATGTGGACCACCGGTCATGCCGGTCTAGCGCGCTGACTGGCGAGTCCTGTGCCGCACGTGCCTGATTTTCCGCGCGTTCCTCCGGCCGACGCGAGAACTGATTCCGCATCTTTTCTGCCGCGAACCGAAGCCGCGCGGAGATTCCTTCCCGCTGCTTCAAGGCCTCGCCGGTCCAAACGATCTTTCGGAACCAGCGCTGCTCAGTCTCATCATCGACCCGCAGGACGCGAGCGGCGACGCGGATCAATCGCCGGATGGGCCGCAAGTCGAGGTGCTTCGGATCGCTGTCGATCGCCAAGACAGCGGCAACGGCCAGGCCCCGCGCTTGCAGCTGACGCGCAATCTCGAGTGCGAGGAGACCTCCCCAACAGAACCCGCCGAGCACGAACGGCCCTTCCGGCAATACGTCTCAGCAGGGCGTTCACGCGGTCGGCTGCCATCGCTTCGATGCTTGTAGGCAGAGGCGCCGCCGTTCAAGCCGTGCGGCGGTATTGCGTAGAACGGCTGATCGGGTCCGATGTGACGCGCGAGATTTCGACAGAACAAGCCGCCGCTGATGAAGTCGCCGTGACAGAAGAATATTGGTGGTCGGTTACCGCCGCGTTGGATCTCGAGTATCGGACGTTGTAGGTTCTCGTGTTCCTCGGCTTCCAGGACATCGGCGAGCTTTTCGATCGTGAGCTCCTTGGCCAGGTTGCCGAGATCGATTTCTCGCCCGAACGCCTCCTGGATTCGCAGCGCCATCTGCACGGCGCGCAGCGAGTCGCCGCCGAGCTCGAAGAACTCATCCCGAATTCCGAAGCCCTCGGTCTCGAGAACCTCCTGCCAAATGTCCACGAGTTGAGTCTCCAAGTGATCCCTTGGCGCGACGAAGCTCCGATCCACGGGCGGCAACGGGGTGTCCGCGAGCTTCACTCGATCGACCTTGCCGCTGCTCGTCAGCGGCAGAGCGTCATGCGCGACGAACGCCGCCGGCATCATGTAAACGGGCACCTTTTCCTTAAGGGACGCGCGCAGTGAGCTATCAGGCAGCGTCGAGTCGGCTGCCTCACGACATGGCCGATCAAACGCTTCTCGCCGTCACCGGCGGTCTGCACCGTGACGGCCGCCTCTTTGACTCCCGGCGCTTGGAGCAACGCAAGCTCGACTTCGCCGATCTCTACGCGATGGCCGCGTATTTTTACCTGGGCGTCCTTGCGGCCTGCATGCGCAATGCGACCGTCCGGGAGCCGGTAGCCAAGGTCGCGCATCAAATAGGTCGGCTCCGGGCCGCCGTCCGGATCCGGCAACAGAACTTGTGCCGTGAGCTCCGGCCGGCGCCAATAGCCGGAGAACAAGTAGCGGCTCCGAACCGCGAATTCGCCGATCTCGCCCTCCGCCACGGCATCGGCCTTCATCGTCGAGCAACGTGATGTGCATGTCCTGCGTCGGATAGCCCGGCGGAACGACGCCCGTCGGGCACGGGCTTCCCGCGTCGAAATAGCTGGCCAGTATCGTGCCTGTCTCGGTCGACCCCATTCCCACTTGCAGTAGAGCTTCGCCCCCAAAACACCGCTGGAAACGCTCCACGTCGTGACCGTAAATCGTCTCGCCCGCAAGGCGGATTAGCCGCAAGTCGGGAAACGTGTTTCGCTCGCTCTGATAGACGTGAAGTGTCGGAAGAATGTCGGGACGGTATGGAAGAACGTGATCCTCTCGCGCACGAGCCATTCGAGGAGTTTCGCGGGCGATTCTTGCGTGACGTCGAAGGGACAGAGCGCGGCGCCGTTCAACAGCGCCGAATACAAGTCGCTCATCGCGGCGCCGAACGTGTACTTGAACAGCAACGCTATGCGGTCGTCGGCATTGAGGTGTCCACCGTTCGTGTACCGCAATACTTTGTGCAGGACGCTGCGATGCGTGTGCACCACGCCCTTCGGCTTGCCCGTCGAGCCCGAGGTGTACGTGAGGTACACCAACCTGTCAGGTCCCGACTCGACGTGTGGGTCACGATCGTCGGCGCGGGCATCCAGCGCATCGATATTGATGACGTGAATACGCTGGTCGGTCTGCGACCGAGCCAGCGATTCGGCCAAAGCCAAGTTCGCATTGTCAGTCACGATTACGCGAGCTTCTGTATCCGCGAGCAGAAACTCGTTCCTGTCTCTCGGATAGGCCGCATCGAGCGAGACGTAGAACTTGCCGGCTTTGAGGGCGCCGAGAATGGCCGCCGGTACGAGCGCGTCGTGCTGGAATAGCAGGCCGGCAGCTTGCTCCCGCTCATCGACATACTGAAGAATCGCGTTGCCGATGCGGTTGGAAAGCTCGTCCAGCGCGCGATAGGTCAGTTCTTCGGTGCTGGTCTTCAGGGCAGTGCGTTTTGGATGGCGCGCGACCTGCAGGCGAAACCGATCCGGAATCGAGTGTTCGACCCATTCGCGATCGAGCGCGTGGAATGGATTCACTGGACCTGCGTGGCGATGGTACGAAGCTTGGTCGGACGCGCGGAGCTCCTCCAACCCCACTTTGCAGCGAGCTCATTGCTCTACTCCGTTCTTCGAGAACGCTCCATGAAGTCGCGGCTGCCCGTAATAGACGCTCGTCAGATAATTGAACACGACGACACCGTTGCTCTGGAGTCTCTCGAACAGCTCGTCTACTGCGGCCAGCATAGGCTCCCGCAGCGAGTCGCCTTCGTCCGGTGCTACCGACAGCGACAGGATTTGCCCGCGAAGCTCCCGTCTATCGAATGTCTTGCGATACTCCAGTGACGCATGCTTGAAACCGGCCGCTCGCAAGTAGCTCTTCGCCGCCTCCCGGCGCGCATGCAACGTCGCGTAATCGGTGCCGTAGGTCCACAGGATCTGCTCATAGCCGGCTGCCACGGGGTCAGTCTCGACCTGTCTCTTGTTCCAGAGCGCGATCGCCCAGCCGTGCGGTCGCAAGATCCGGCGCATTTCGTCGAGGGACGGCTCGAGATCGACCCATTGCAAGGTTCGTCCCGACGTGACGAGGTCGACGCTCTTGTCGGGCAAGGTCGTCGCTTCGGCCGTTGCGTCGACGGTGTGGAACCGGTCGCACTCTGCGAGCAGTCGCTCAGCGCTTGCGCGCATTTCCGCATTCGGCTCGATCCCGTACACCACGCAGCCCTGATCGAGCAAAATTCTGCTCAAGGTGCCGGTACCGGATCCGATGTCGGCGACCGTTGACGTGCTCGACAGGCCGCAGTTCGCACGCAGAAAGTCGACGAGCTGCGGAGAGTAGCTCGGCCGATAACGGACATAGTTGTCAGCGCGGCCCGTGAAGCGCTCCGTCGAGGGCTTCATGGCTGCAGCCCGAGTTGCATCCATAACCAGCCTTGCAGCACGCGATCGCCGAGCACGACGCGGCCGAGGCCGTACACGAACACGGCGACGGCCCCCGCTGCCAGCAGCGAGTGTGCGGCTCCCGCGCCCACGCGACGCTGAAGGTAGGCGTATGTGAATGCGAACACCGCGGCAGGGAGGCCGAAGGCGTAGACCAGCGCAGGAAGCAGCAGCACTGAGGTGACCGTTGCGTGCTCATGGGCTGCCCTTGATTCAGCCGTTGCATCCCTACCAGTCGCTCCACCGCCGGGCAGTGAACGCTCTGACACAAGCTCGAGCACCAGAGCGAAAAGCAGAAGCGTGAGTGTCGGCAGTATCACGATCGCAGGCACCCAACGCGCAACCGGGCTCAGGCTGAAGGTCATCACCGCGAAGACCGTCGCTACGAGCAACAGCGCGGACGCGACCACGGTTCCTTGGCTAAATCGCATGCCGTTCGATCTCCTTGCTCCGGCGCAATCGACGTAGTAGCGGGACCGCGAGGCTCGATAACGTCAGTGCCAGAATCACGAGCGCAATCGGCCTCGACCACAGCGAGATTCGACCGAGCTCGGCGAGCTGCAGATAGATCATCAGATGCCGCTCGAACAGCGGACCGAGCACGAGCGCTATGACGAACGGCATCCGCGACCACCCGTGCTTCTTCAAGTAATAGCCGGCGGCACCGACGCCGAAGGCCAAGATGACGTCGCCGATAAGCCCGCGATAGACGTACGCCGCCATGGCGACGATGCTGAGGATCACCGGCACGAGAACCTGCGCGGGGAACACCGTCAGCCGCGTCAGCGGCGCCACGGCCGCGATACCCAGTATCGAAGTGAGCCAGTTCGACAGAAACAGCGACCAAACGAGCACGAAGACGAGCGTGAGCTGATTACTGATCAGGTCTAACCCGGGTGCAATTCCGTGCAGCGCCATGACCGTCAGCAGCATTGCGGTGCCCGCGCCGCCGGGCACGCCGAATGCGAGCGTCGGTACGAGTGCGCCGCCGTCCTTGGCGTCGATGGCCGCCTCCGGCGCGAGCACGCCGCGGATGTCGCCCTTGCCGAAGCGGTGCCTGTCGTCTCCGGCTGTCTGCACGGCGTGGCCGTAAGCGATGAAGCCGGCCACAGTGCCGCCGACGCCGGGAATGAACCCGATGACCGTGCCGATAAAAGAGCTGCGGAGAAACAATCCGAAGTGCTTGAAGACCGCCGAAACACCGGCCTTGATGCTGCCGTTGAGCTCGCGCACATAGCTGGCGCCGGAAATCGTGCGCTTACCTGAAACCGCGAGGTCGATCATTTCGGTAACGGCAAACAAACCCAAAAATATCGGAACGAGCGCGATGCCGTCCTGCAGATAGCTCGTGCCGAATGTGTAACGTAACTCCGCCGTGCGCGGATCCATGCCCACGAACCCGGCCGCAAACCCTAGACCGGCGAGCGCAAGCCCCTTGACCATCGAGCCTTGCGCGAACGCGGCCGCAGTCGTCAGGCCCCAGAGCGCGAGCATCATCATTTCCAGCGGCCCGAACACCAGCACGATCTGACGCATGAACGGAATCAGAGCGAGCAGCACGAGAATGCCGAACGTCGAGCCGAGCGCCGACGCCGCAGCAGAGCAGCCCAGCGCCGTCTCGGCTTGTCCCTGCTGGCTCATTGGGTACCCGTCCAACGTCGTGACGGCATTGGCGCTCTCGCCCGGTATGTTGACGAGAATCGCCGTCACGGAACCCATGAACGTGGCGCCCCCGACGAGAGCTCCGAACAACAACATCGTCGGCAGCGGATCCCAGCCGAGAGTGAACGGCAACACGAGCGCCATGAGCGTGACCCCGCTCAACCCGGGAATCGTTGCAACGATCATTGCGAGCAACGTTCCGGCGACCGGATAGAGGATATTCGGCCACGAGATCGTTAAGAGCAGGCCTTCCCAGGCGGCGTTCAGCACCGGCCCCATTAGCGAATCGTCTCCGAGGCTTTGCTCGCAGCAACTCCTTTGCGCGTGCTCGCGACTGCTGAAGCAGCGGGTGTCATTCGCTGAACCGCACCTCGCTTCGCGCAGCGTCGCGCCGAAGCGCTGGCCGCCTGCGCCGCGGCCAACGTTGCCGCGCGTGCTTCGTCCGCCCCGGCTGGCCTTAGCATGAGCCCGGCGTTGGCCGCGAGATTGCTGAGACGCGGATGGCTGAGTGTTAGTGTGAGCGCCTGCTGCAAGCAAGCTGCAAGCGATTCGTCGAGTCCTCGCGGAGCGACGACGAGTCGCGCCCCCGCAAGCAATACCGCGAGCGCGGCTGCATCGGCTCGTGCGCCGTCGGCGGGTCGGCCAGCCGAGCGGCGCGCCGCGCAGCCCAACCCATCTCGCCGCCGAGCGTCGGCACTCCGTCGAGCGCCTTATGAGGCGACATTCGCTCGTCGCTGATCTGCAAGATCGGACGCAGATCGCCGCTCTCGACCCATTGCAGCAACGACTCGAAATTGTTCGCGATCAAATCCACCTCGCCACGAATCGCAGCGAGACGGCGTCGGCCGTGCCGCCGTATCCCGCGACGATGTCGACGTTCACGCCGAGCAGCTCCGACGTTGCGACGATATTCAGGAAGCCGCCCGTACCGAAGTCGCGAGCCGAATATCAAAGGCCTCCGCTCGCTTGCAGCGATCACCTCGTCCATGCTGCGGAATCCGGAGTCGCGCTCGTCGCCCAGATCTGGCGTGACTCCGTAATACGCCCGAGTATCGTGAAATCGCGCATCGGATCGGGAACGTCGCGCAGGCCAGTTTGCGCTCCCACTAGCAACCCCGAGAGGTTGACGATACCGATCGTTCGCCCGTCGGGATGGGCATGCATGATGGCTCGCGCCCCTGCCGTGCCGCCGGCGCTCGGCATGCTCTCCACGAGCACCGACGCGCCGAGGGCATCCTCTAGAAACGGCGCGAGCATGCGCGAGTACATCTCGTAACCGCCGCCGACGGGGTACGGGACGATCCAGCGTAGGCTCTGGCCATCGAAGTTCTGCCTGCACTCGGTGGACACCTGTGCCGCGATATCTGTCGCGCCCAGTAGCAGCGCCGCGCATGCGGCTGCACGCCAGCGCCACGTGTGATCGTTGAGACCGGTTTGCGAAGCGACCCTGGGCCACGACTGCTACATTCTTATTCTTGTTGTTCCCGATGTTCTTCCCCGTGGCGGCTTACGGGAAGTTTTCCCGGTACTCCAACAATATACGCTGAAAAGTTGCCACGTCACATAGCAAGTCGAGACATAAGACCTCGCGCGCTGCCGGCGCATGCGGGCGTCGCGAAATCCCACGGTGGTGCGATTGTCTTCGCCTCGCCGCGCCGTCAGACTTTTCCGCCACGATGACCGTCCGCTCACGCTTTGCCCCGAGCCCAACCGGGTTCCTGCACATCGGCAGCGTCCGCACCGCGCTCTATGCGTGGCTGTTCGCGCGCCACCACGGCGGCCGCTTCATCCTGCGCATCGAGGACACCGACCGCGAGCGCTCGACGCAAGCCGCCGTCGACGCGATTCTCGAGGGCTTGGCGTGGGTCGGGCTCGACGCGGACGAGGGGCCGATCTATCAAACCCACCGCTTCGATCGCTATCGCGAAGTCGCCGCTCAGCTGCTCGACTCGGGCAAGGCCTATCACTGCTACTGCACGCGCGAGGAGCTCGACGCGATGCGAGCCGCCGCACAGGCCGCGGGGCGCAAGCCACGTTACGACGGCCGCTGCCGCGACGGTTCGCGACGGCGTGCCGATGTCACACCCGTCGTGCGCTTCAAGAACCCGCTGTCGGGCGAGGTGGTTCTCGACGACTTGGTCAAGGGTCGGATCGTTTTCGACAACGCGGAGCTCGACGACCTGATCATCCTGCGTTCCGACGGTACGCCGACCTACAACTTCACGCGTCGTCGTCGATGACGCGGACATGAGCATCACGCACGCGATACGCGGCGACGATCACGTGAACAACACGCCGCGGCAAATCAATCTATTTCACGCGCTCGGCGTCGCGCCGCCCGCGTATGGACATCTGCCGATGATCAACGGGCAGGACGGCGCGAAGCTCTCCAAGCGGCACGGCGCCGTCAACGTTCTCGAGTACCGCGAGATGGGCTTCTTGCCCGAGGCGCTGCTCAATTACCTGCTGCGACTCGGTTGGTCGCACGGCGACCAGGAGATTTTCACGTCTCGACGAGATGATCGGGCTATTCGATCTCGGCAAGGTGAGCCGCTCCGCGGCGAACTTCGATCCGAAGAAGCTCTTGTGGGTGAATCAGCAGCACATCTTGAGGACGCCGAGCTCCCGACTCGCGGCGTTGCTCGCGCAGCAGCTCGAGCGCCAGGGGCTCGACCCGAGAACGGCCCGCCGCTCGAGCTCGCGGTGGAAGCCCTTCGGGAGCGCAGCCAGACGCTGGTCGAGATGGCCGAGCGCGCCCGTTGCTACTACGAGGAGTACGAGGACTTCGACGCGACCGCGGCGAAGACGCACTTGCAGCCGGCCGCGCGACCGATCCTGGAAGCGTTGCGCGACGCCTTCGCCGCACTCGACGACTGGTCGCGAGAACACGACGCAGGGCGCCGTCGAGGCCGTCGCAGCGAAGCTCGACGTCAAGCTCGGCAAGGTCGCGCAGCCGCTGCGCGTTGCGCTCACGGGACAGAGCGCGTCGCCCGGCATCGGCACGACGCTCGTTCTCGTCGGCCGCGAGCGTACGCTAAAGAGAATCGCGCGGGCGCTCGCCTATATCGACTCGGGCCGCGCCGGCGACGCGGTACCCAGCCGTTGACTAGCGATGTCGCCGCACTCCGTGACCGCTCGGGCTGCGGGCAGGCGCAGGCCACCGATACGCATGAGCATCGGTGGATCCAGATAAGGCGTCAAAAATTTGACGATATCGCTGAATACAGGCCGAAGAAAGCAACAATTCCTTCCGCGGCAGCGCTAGCCTGAGTGGCGTCACCAGGTAGGGACACACGCTTGGGCAGTTGGCGGCACGTGGGAACTAGATGGTTCGACAGACCTCCCACCCGATTGTGGATCGCTGGATTCGGGTACACCTATACCGCGACGCGCAAATCACTGCGGGTATCTACAACTTCGAGATTGACGGCTTTGTTGCCGGTCTCGGAAGCGTCACATGGGGGTTAACGGTCGGGGGTTTTCCGATCGGCACCTATACAACGCCCCACCTCTTTTTCAGTTACTTTGACGGCGAGACCCCCTTCGTGACGACATATGGCACCTACACACCCGTACCGGTGCCGGAACCTAGCAGCATCCTATTGTTCGGCGTCGGTGCGCTCGTTCTCGGCGCGTGGCTTTCTCGCAGACGGTAGCCGAACGAGCGACGAATCGCGGTGAAGGCTGAATAGAGCGCCGCAGATTTCGCCGTTGGTTTCGGTGGCAGCAGCCGTGCCGCTAACGCGGGATTCGGAGCCACCGCCGGAGCAGTAGTTGACATAAGACGTCCTCTTACGAATTGGCGATCGCCTTGCCGATATCGGCTCGGACCGCGAGACCTTGACCCAAGCCGGTCCCCCAGCCGGCGGCCGCCAGGCGCCGCCGGCCGGACCGCCGCCCCCGACCAGCCGAGTCGGCCGCTTCGCCGAGGTCACGATGGACCTCCAAAAGCACCTCCGGTAGCCAAAGCCCAGCTCCTAAAACGACAGGTTATGTCGCGCTCGAAACTATGCGAAGATGCGCGTGCACTTCGTTCAGTCGCCGTCGAACACAAGGTTACGCAGCTCTCACACGTAACCACCTAGTCGCTAGGGTCACTTGAGACCGGCGGCGGCAACGATTCAGCAATACGAGAGCGAGATGGCCGCCAAAATCCCAGATCGAACGGCCACGGCCGCGCCGAACGCGCCGCCGGTGGCCGCGGAAGCTTCCAAGGTTCATGACATCGTCGAGTACCGCGTGGGCCTCGACGACACGCTCCCCCGACACCGCTCAAGGAGCTGTTGTCGGCCGGCGGCGCGAACGTGTACGTGCTGTCCACCGATGCGGAGCTGTGCGCAACCGTGCAGCGCGCCGGCGGCGAGCAGTATCCCGTGTTTACGGTGGATGCTTGGCCGGCGCTGATCGAAGCGATCGAATCCGAACGCTGCGGCATCGCGCTGGTCGACGTAGCGCTGCTCGGCAAGCAGCGCGATAAGCGCATCGGCGATCTCGCACAATACGCGGGGCACTTGGTCACGCTGGTCGCGGCGGATCGCAGCGACGCGCAAGAGCTCATCGGCTTTCTTTCGGATCGTAAGATTCATCGCCTGCTGATCAAGCCGCCAGCGCTCGGCATCACGCGCTTGCTGCTCGAGTCGGCGGTCAGCCGCTGCATCCAGTTGCGCGAGCATCCGCCGATCGAGCCGGTCGTGACGCGCACCGGCTTGCATCGGCTCGTGGCAGCGGCGCCCAAGGTCGGCGGGCGCGTGCCCGCCTGGGTTCTCGCGACAGCGCTCGTGGTGTTGGTGCTCGGCGCCGTCGTGGTCGCGGGGCTTACGCAGTGGTGGCGGCCGTCGGCGGTCGCGCCGGTCGCGGGAAGCGCGCCGCCGACCGAAACCGTGGAAGGGGCGCCGCCGTCCGTCGCGGCCGTTGCCCCGGCAGGGCTCAGCGAGAATCGCTTCGGCGATCTGTTGACCCGCGCCGAGACCGCGTTCAACGAGGGCCGGATCGCCGATCCGCCGGGCGACAACGCGCTCGACTACTACCTCACGATTCTCGCGGCCGAGCCCACGCACGCGGGAGCCCGCGACCAGATGGTTCTCGTTCTCGAGGCTCTGTTTGCCCAAGCCGAGCGTGCATTGCTCGACAATTCGCCCGAGACGGCCGCGGCGGCGCTCGCCAACGTGCGGCGTGCCGACCCGGGTAGCGGCCGGCTCGCGTTCCTCGAGGCGCAGCTCGAGCGCGTGCGCGCCGCAGCGGCCGAAGAGGCTACGACGGTCGCGACCGAGCAGCAGGCCGCAGCCACGGTGCAGCAGCCGATACGCGCGGCAATTGCCGCCGCCACCGCGGCGCAGGCGCAGCCGACGGAGCTCGACAGCCTGCTCACGATCGCCAACGCGCGCCTCGATCGCGGCCAGCTCGTCGAACCCGTGGGCGACAGCGCGCGGGCCTATCTCGAGCGCGCGGCGCAGCTCGATCCAGGGGACCGGCGAGTCGCTACGGCGCGCGCGGAGCTCGGTGCGGCGCTCGTGACGACGGCGACCGCGGCACTCAACGCTGGCGATCTCGAGCGGGCCACGGCGCTCGCCACGGAAGCACGCCGCTTCGGCGGCGATGCCGCGGCGCTCGCGACGATCGAGTCGGGAATCGCGTCGCGACGGGCCGCGCTCGAACGGGAGCCGGCACGAGGAGCTCGCAGCCACTGCCGCGGCTCGACTCGAGAGCGGGGCGCTCGTCACACCGGAAGGCGACAGCGCGTTCGATTACCTTTCGACTTTGCAGAGCGAAGGCGCCGAGCTCGACGAGCTTCCGGCACTCTGGAACGGGCTCACCGGTGCGCTCGCCACGAACGCGCGCGACGCAATTGCGGTCCTCGATTGGGCCGGCGCGAAGTCTTGGGTGGCAGGGCTCGAGCGCACCGGCCGGGACGTCGAGACCGCCGAGTCGCTGGCGAGAGAGATCGCAACCGGGGAGCTGCAAGAGGAATATCTCGCGACCCCGGCGCCCGCGAGCGAGCTCACGCTCGCAAGCTATGCGCCGCCCACCTATCCGGAGGACGCGCTGAATCGGGACATCCAAGGCTGGGTCGAGCTCGACTACGTCGTCGATCGCCGCGGCAACGTGCGCGACGTCGTCGCCATCGCCGCGGAGCCCAGCGGCCGCTTCGAGCGGGCCGCGACCGCGGCGGTCGAGCAGTACCGCTATGAGCCGTTCACGCGCGATGGCCAAACCTACGAGCGGCGGCTGCGGCTGCGGGTGACCTTCAACCTGCGCTAGCGCTGCGGGCGGCTTGCGCGCTAGTCGTGCGCCGCGCGGCCGCTAGCGCTAGAGGTCGGTCCGGCCCTGCGGTCGACCCTCCGAAATCCCTCCTAACCCGAGAAATACCCTAGCTATTTTACCCGCCACTTGGCGGCCGCCGCCGGGCCGGTTATCCTGCTTGCCACAAGAACGTCAGGGCATCCCACCGGTTGGTCTTGAGGGCGCGCTGTCAGGCTTGAGAGCTGATGGAAGCCATGGGTAGTCCCGTCTGTCGGCGGCGGTTTCCTTAGCGCTTGCTTTGGCAGCGCAGCCCTCTCTCATCTCACCGAACGTTCGCGAGGCGTTCGTGCTCGCAGGCACGTGGCGTCGCGACGAAAAGGCTTGGAACGCGTGAAGATGCAAGTGCCGCTGCTCGATCTCAAGGGTCAGTACGCGCCGCTGCGCGCCGCGATCGAGACCGCGATCCGCGAGGTCTGCGATTCGCAAAGGTTCATCCTAGGTCCCCGCGTCGCCGAGCTCGAACGGCAAGTCGCGGCGTATTCGCATGTCGAGCACGGCATCGGTTTGGCGTCCGGCACCGACGCGTTGCTCGTTGCGTTGATGGCCCTCGACATCGGCTCCGGGCGACGAGGTCATCACGAGCCCCTTCACGTTTTTCGCGACCGCCGGCGTGATCGCGCGCTTGGGTGCGCGGCCGCTGTTCTGCGACATCGATCCGCAGACGTTCAACCTCTCGCCCGACGCGGTCGAGGCGACGATCGCGAATCACTGCGATCGATCGGGCGATCGCCTCGTGAACCGCCGCACGGGCGGCGCCGTGAAGGCGCTGCTGCCGGTGCATCTGTACGGGCAGATGGCGGACATGGACGCGTTCATGGCTATCGCGCGGCGGCATCGATTGGCCGTCGTGGAGGACGCGGCGCAAGCGATCGGCGCGGCGCTTGCCGACGGCCGGCGCGCGTGCAGCATCGGCGATGTCGGGTGCCTGTCGTTCTTTCCCACGAAGAACCTGGGTGCGTTCGGCGACGCCGGCATGTGCGTGACGAACGACAGCGCTCTCGCGGAGCGCCTGCGGATTCTCCGCGTGCACGGCGGCGAGCCGAAGTACTTTCATGCGGTGATCGGCGGCAACTTCCGCCTCGATGAGCTGCAAGCCGCCGTGCTGTTGATCAAGCTCCAGCATCTCGACGCTTGGACGCAGGCGCGGCAAGACAATGCGGCGCATTACGACGCGCTGTTCGCTGCCGCGAATCTGGGTGGTGCGGTCAAGACGCCCTTCCGCGATTCCCGGCGACCGGCACATCTACAATCAGTACGTGATTCGAGTGCCGCGGCGCGATGCGTTGCGCAAGCATCTCGAGGCGCAAGGCGTCGGCACGGAAATCTACTATCCGCTGTCGCTGCACGAGCAGCGCTGCTTTGCGTATCTTGGCCATGAGCCGGGCGACTTTCCGAACGCCCACGAGGCAGCTGCCGAGGTGTTGGCGTTGCCGATCTATCCCGAGCTCTCGGCGGAGCAGCGCGAGTACGTGGTTCACAATATCTCGAGCTTTTTCGGCTAGTTGCGCGCGCTCGAGGGGAGTAACTGCCCGAACGTTTTCTGTGACGAGAGCATTTTCGTTTCGCGACGACTTGTGGCAGCATCCGGCGCGTGACTGAGGCTACCCGTAAACTCCTGATTGTCGAGGACGATCCCGGCATCCAGAGCCAGCTGCGCTGGTGCTTCGAGGATTACGAAGTAATAGCCGCCACGATCGCGAGTCGGCGATCAGCGAGCTGCGTCGCCACGAGCCGGCGGTCGTGCTCCAGGACCTCGGGCTGCCGCCGGACGACGGCGGCGTCAAGGAGGGCTT
This sequence comes from uncultured Gammaproteobacteria bacterium, assembly GCA_963744305.1. Taxonomy (GTDB): domain Bacteria; phylum Pseudomonadota; class Gammaproteobacteria; order Steroidobacterales; family Rariloculaceae; genus FEN-1219. The sequence goes on along the minus strand of CAVUTF010000034.1, from coordinate 54,310 downwards.
CGCCACGCTCCGCGAGATCCTGAGCCTTGCTCCGTACACGAAAGTGGTGGTCGTCACGGGGCACGGCGACCAGAGCAACGCGGTCAAAGCGGTCGGGCTCGGCGCCTACGATTTCTATCAGAAACCAGTCGACGTCGACACGCTGCAGCTGATCGTGCAGCGCGCCTACCGGATTCACGGGCTCGAGGACGAGAACCGCAGGCTGCTCGAGGCGCTCGGCACTTCGCCGCTCGACGGCGTGATCGCCGCGAGCGATGCGATGCTCAGGTCTGCCGCACGTCGAGAAGGTCGCGCCGACGAACGCGACGACGCTGCTCCAGGGCGAAAGCGGCACCGGGCAAGAGCTGCTCGCGCGCGCGATCCACTCGCTGAGCGCCGCGCGCAGGCGAGCCGTTCGTCGCGATCAACTGCGCCGCGATTCCGGAAAACCTGCTCGAAGCCGAGCTCTTCGGGTACGAGAAAGGCGCATTCACCGGCGCGGTCAAGCAGACGCCGGGCAAGATCGAGGTCGCCGACGGCGGCACGCTGTTCCTGGATGAGGTCGGCGACATGCCGCTGTCGCTGCAGGCCAAGCTGCTGCGCTTCCTGCAAGAGCGCGTCGTCGAGCGCGTCGGCGGACGCGCAGAGATCCCGGTCGACGTGCGCGTGGTGTGTGCGACGAACAAGAATCTGCGCCAGGCGATTGCGACGAATGCGTTCCGCGACGATTTGTACTACCGGATCAGCGAGATCACGATCGAGATTCCGCCCGTCCGCGAGCGCGAGGGTGGCCGAATCCTGTTCGGCGCAGTACCTGCTGAACAAGTTCTCGAAGCAGCAGGCACGAGCCATCAAAGGTTTCTCGGACGACGCGCACGACGCGATCGAGACCTACGCATGGCCCGGCAACGTTCGCGAGATGGAGAACAAGATCAAGGCCGGCGTGATCATGGCCGAAAGCAAGTTCGTGACGGCGGAGGATCTGGGGCTCGCGGTCGCGGTCTCTCCGCCGAGCTTGAATCTGCGCGTCGTCCGGCAGAACGCCGAGACACACGCGATCCGGCAAGCGCTCGCACGCAGCGGCGGCAACATCTCGCGCACCGCGGAGCTCTTAGGCATCACGCGGCCGACGCTCTACGACGTGATGTCCAAGTACGGCATCCGTACCGACAACGGCGAGCCGCAGGCAGGCGGCCGCGGACCCCACGAAGCAACGCCGCGACGAGCAAGCCGGCGGCGCCGGCGGTTGAGCAGCAATCCTCGAAGGTGCGCGGAGCGCCGTCGCCGCCATAGCCGTGCGCGCTGCTGCGCTCCGCTAACGGGAACGTTTACGCCTTAAGAGAACCTGTAGAGCCGCGTTCTTTCTCAAAACGCGAATTCTTTCTGATTTGGGACCGGTAACGAGCCACTCTGTTGTCGTTGCTATCCTGGCCACAACCGCTGTTTCTTGGAACGAACGCAGCATCGAGATAAAGAAGTTGGCCGCCGCATTTCGCTTGAGCGAGAGTAGGAATGTCGAACAGCTCAAAACCGCATTCGTCTAGAAATTGGATCATTCGAGCGAATCCCGGCGCGCCGCTGTGGCGCCGCATGACCGCCATCTCTGTGATCAACAGGTCCGTGTTCTCGAGTGTCCTTCGGCCGCCTTCAAGGACGCCAATCTCGCCCCCTTCCACGTCCAACTTGAGAACGAACGGTGGTTCGTATTTGTTGAGGTGGTCGAGCGTCTCAAGGGAAACCGTCTGTTGCTCGAACCGATGCTCGGTCTGAACGTTCGCCGCATACTTCGCGAACCTCTTTCCATGCGGAGCAGAGAGGAGCTCGTGGGCCAGACCGTGTTTAGGTTGAACTCGCCCGCCCCGCTTCCCGCGCCAGGGCCACCTTGTGCGCGTCCGCGCCGTAATGCCGTACCAACTGCTCTATGTCAGAATCGAATACACTGAGCGGCTCGAACAACACCAGCTTGGAGTCCGGGAACGCATCATAGAGCCACGGCGTACCCCGCCCGACACCAACGTCGAGCACAGTCTTCGGATCCAGCCCACGCGTTTTTGCGTACTGCAAGCACGCAGCGTAACCGCGCACGGGCGACCCTAACTCCTTGAGCTCATACCCTCGAACACGCAGACCTCTCTCGACCGACTGCCTTATTAGTTGTTTGAACATCGTTGCGGAGTGGTCTACAAAGGTTCCGCTCGCAAGAAGCAATTTTCGAGCCAACGCCGATAGGTTGCGCCCGCTGCGCTCGTTTCTCTTTTGCGACTGCAGTTGCGGAAACGATTCGGTCATGTGTTGCGACGCGGTCCATGTGCTTGAGGCGTGAAAAGATGGCTTCAGCATTGCTTGCACGAGCCGGACGGATACGCTGTGAGAATACTCGGATCATCGCGGCCATTCATGACAGCGACGTGAATCTGCGGCTCGTGAGAGGCCCGCTAGCGCCCGTCCTTGAACTGCTCCGGATTGAGCTGATGCCGCCCGAGCAGCTTGTAGAAGTCCGTGCGGTTTCGCTTCGCCAAGCGCGCGGCCTGGCTCACGTTGCCGCCCGTGATCTGCAAGAGCTGCGATAGGTAATTGCGCGTGAACTCGTCGCGCGCCTCGGAGAACGACGGCAGCGAGTTTGCTTGCTCGCCGAGCGCGCTGCGCACCTGCTCCGTGGAGATGACGCGCGTGGGGCTCAAGGCGACGTTCTGCCGCACGACGTTGTAGAGCTGGCGTATGTTGCCGGGCCAATGGCTCGCGACGAGAAGCTCGACGGCCTCCGGCGCGTAGACCTTGCGCTCTTGGCCGGCTTCCGCCGAGATCTGCACGAGGAAGTGCTCCGTCAAGAGCGGCACGTCCTCCCGGCGCTCGCGCAGCGCCGGAAGCTGAATGTTCACGACGTTGAGCCGGTAGTAGAGGTCCTCGCGGAACGTGCCCTTGACCATGAGGTCCTTCAAATCCTGGTGCGTCGCGGAGATCACGCGCGTGTTCACCGCAACCGCGTCGGTGCTGCCGACGGGGCGGACCTGCTCCTCCTGCAGCACGCGCAGGAGCTTCACCTGCAGGCGCATCGGCATGTCGCCGATCTCGTCGAGCAACAGCGTGCCGCCGTGCGCGGCCTGGAACAGGCCCTTGTGGGTGCGGTGTGCGCCCGTGAACGCGCCTTTCTCGTGACCGAAGAGCTCCGACTCGAGCAGATTCTCGGCCATCGCGCTGCAGTTGATCGCGACGAACGCGCGCTCTTTGCGCGCGCTCGCGCGGTGGATCGCGCGCGCCATGAGCTCCTTGCCGGTGCCCGATTCGCCCGTGATCAGCACGCGCGTGTCGGTGCTCGCGACCATCCGCGCCTGCTGGAGGCAGCCCTCCATCGCGGGGCTGCGGGTGATGATCTCCGCGCTCCACTCGTCCTCGTGCTTCGGGAGGCCCGAAACCTTCATCGCGCTTTCTCGACGTAGTCGAGGAGCTGCTGCTTGTCGACCGGCTTCGTCAAGAAGCCGAATGCGCCGCTCTGCGTGGCCTCCACGGCGTCCGGGATCGTGCCGTGCGCCGTCAGGAGCAGCACGCACAGGCCGGGCCGCTGTCGCTGGATCTCCTTTAATAAGGCGATTCCATCCATGTTCTCCATGCGCAGATCGCTGATCACGAGATCCGGCCGGAACCGCGCCAAAGCGGCGAGCGCCTCGGCGGCGCTCTCGACCGCCTCGACGTCGTAACGCTCTGCGCGCAAGCGAATACTGAGCAGTCTCAGCAATCCCGGGTCGTCGTCGACCAACAGGATCCTTCCGCGGGGTAGCTCTGACGTCGTAACTCTATTGTGGATTTGCACCGTTTTCCCTTTCCCTAATGGAACGCTCAATGTTCGTGATCGCGTCCAACTTCTCTCGGGCGTCGTCGAGCTCGGCCTGTAGCCGCCGATTCTCTTCGATCAAACCCGCAACGCGCTGTGCACTCTGAGTGCTCTCTCGCGTTGTCGCGGTCACCGCTTCCTGCTGCAGGCGTTGCGCCTGGGCGTCCAGGATCAACCTTTGCTCTACTTCTTTCAAGTGAACTAGCGCAAGAATTCGCTCTTCCGGCAGCAATGAATTGGCGGCCGCGAGCAGCTCGCTCAGGAGCCGTTGCGCGCTTCATCGGATTGCTCGACGGATGTCCCGGAGTCGCGAGCGCGAGCGCATAGTTCAACCGATTCGTCGTGGTCGGCTCGAATCTCGCAGCCTCCGCGGCGTTCATGAACGTGTCGGCCTGCACCACCGGATCGCCTTCGACGAGATCGCGCATCGTTTGCAGATAGACACCCAACGTCGTCGCCGGCGAGCACAGGTGCCGCGGCGCCGCCGGGTGTGCGGCGGCGGTGGACGTCGGCGCCGCCGAGCCGCCGAACAGGCTGCCGCCCGCGCAGCCGCTCAGACCCACGCCGAGCAGCAGTGTGACGACGACTCGGCTAGCCATTCACCACCGCCAATACGGGCTTGTCGGTGGCTCTGCGCAGCGGCAGCCGCACGCGGAAATGCGCGCCGGGTCCGCCCACGTTCATGAGCTTCACGTCGCCGCCGTGCGCCAGCACGCACTCGGCGACCACCGACAGGCCGATTCCTGTGCCGCCGACCGGCCCGCCCTGGAGCCTTCGCCCCTGATAGAACGCTTCGAAGATCCGCTCGCCGTCCTCGCGATCCACGCCAGGGCCGTCATCCGCCACGTCGATGACGAGCTCGTTGCTCTCCATCTGCGCGCCGACGTGGATTGTGCCGCCGCTCGGAGTGAATTTGATTGCGTTCGACAGCAGGTTCTCGAGAACGAGCTTGAGCTTGCCTTCGTCGGCGCGCACGTTGATCGCGCTCACCTTGAGCTGCAGCTTGATCTTCTTGTTCGAGATCACGAGCCGATGCTGGGCGAGCACGCCGAATACCAACGGCTTCAGCTCGAACTCGGCGATGTCGAGCTGCGCCGTTTGCGTCTGCCATGCGCTGAACGTTAGAAGATTCTCGATCAGCTTTTGCAGCTTGACGCCGTTGTCGCGCAGGATGCCGGTCACTTCCTGCTGCTGGTGATCGAGCGGACCCACGGAGCCGTCGAGCAGGAGCTCGGTGCCCTCGCGAATGTTCGCGAGCGGTGTCTTGAGCTCGTGCGACATGTGCCGCAGGAACTTGTTCTTCTCGTCGGTCGATTCCTTCAAGCGATTGCGCAGCCACTCGAGCTGGCGCCCGAGCGTCTCGATGTCCGCCGGGCCTCGTACGGCGATCGGGCGGCTGAAATCCCCCTCGCCCGAGCTCGCGGATCGCGCGGTCGACTTGCCGCATCGGCCGGCCGACGAGCAGCACGAACAACAGCACGAGGACGAAAGTGCCCGGAATCAACGCCGCCGATTTCCACGCCAGCGACTGCTGCGCCGAGTTCGTGCTCTCCCGCAGCTCGTTCAAGCGGTCGTTGATCAGCAGCCGCATGCCTGTCGCGATGTCGCGAGCCGAGTTGTTCATCACGCGGAAGGCGTTCACGACGATGTCGCGCGTGCCGTCCGCCGCACCGTTGCGCATCGTCTGCTTCAAGTTCTTCGACATCGTCGCTAGCCGATTGAGCTGCGCCGAAATGCCCGCGTCTTGGGGCAGCGCCGAGAGCACTTTCAAGCTCTGCTCGAGCGCCCCTTGATCGCCGTCGTAGAGCGTCAAAAGGTCCGCATTCCGGAGCACGAGATATTGCAAGGCGTTGCGCTCCATGTCGGAGAGCAAGCTCGCGAGCCGTTGATTTTCCTGCGTGGCGGTGGCGCTGTCGGACAGCACGGTTTCGCTTTGCTCGGCGAGCTGGCCGAGCTTGAGCATCGCGTCGCCCACCGCGATCAGGAGCGGCAGGGTCACGAAGGCAAGGCCGAGGAGCACCAGCCCGAGCAGAGTCCGCGGCCGTCTGATCTTCATGCAGCCGACCCCATCGCGCTACGAGCTCCAGTGTCCGGCGGCGAGCTTGCGCTCCCAGGCGAGGGACGTGCCGACGATGTCGGCGAGGTCGTCATGCTGCGGCACCCACCCGAGCGTCTCGCGGATTCTGGACGCGCGTGCGACCAAGCTCGGCGGGTCCCCGGCTCGTCGCGGGGCTTCGCGCTTGTCGATGGCGCGGCCGGCAATCGTTTCCACCATCGTGATGAGCTCGCGGACGCTGTAGCCGCGTCCGTAACCGCAATTCAATGTCGTGGATTCGCCGCCGCGGCGCAAGTAGTCGAGCGCCTTCAAGTGCGCGTCCGCGAGATCCTCGACGTGGATGTAGTCACGAACTCCGGTCCCGTCCGGCGTCGCGTAGTCCGTGCCGAAGATCGCGACGTGATCGCGCTTGCCGACGGCGGCCTCGCAAGCGACCTTGGTCAGCAACGTCGCTCGCGGCGTCGCCTGGCCGATGCGCCCCTGCGGATCGGAGCCCGCGACGTTGAAGTAGCGCAGCGCGACGTAGCGCAGCGGATTCACCGCCGCGATATCGCGCAGCATCCATTCGGTCATGAGCTTCGAGAGCCCGTACGGGTTGATCGGGGCCGTGGGCGTGTCCTCCGACGCCAGGCCGTCGCTCGGGATGCCGTAGACGGCCGCGGTCGAGGAGAACACGACGTGCCGCACGCCGGCCTTGAGCGAGTGCTCGAGCAGCGTGCGGCTCGCGCACGTGTTGTTGCGGTAGTACTTGAGCGGATCGGCAACCGACTCCGGCACCACCGTGTGAGCGGCGAAATGCATGACTGTGTCGATCTCGAAGCGCTGGAACAGCGACTGGAGACATTTCGGGTCGCCCGTATTGCCGACGATGAGCTCGCCGAACAGCACAGCCTGGCGAAAGCCCGTGGTGAGATCGTCGAGCACCACGATTCGTTCCCCGGCTTCGCCGAGTTGTCTCACCACGTGCGAGCCGATGTAGCCGGCCCCACCGGTCACGAGAATCGTCTTGCGGCTCATGTGTTTGAAACAAGTGACATAATCAAACCCAGGGAGTGTAGCAGGTCTCATCGCGGCGACTGGGAAACCGGTCGCACTTTGGCGACGGCTCCCGCAGCCGCGCCTGCCGCTCCAAAGTGTCGACTCGCAAAAGTCGTGAACTAGGTCCGCTCGGAAGACTCGAACGCTCAGCGTCGCGTGACGCAGACAGCTGTTGGGGCCCGCAGGAGCGGGGTACGATCCGAGCGGAGTTATGCGTCTCGTGGGGGCTTCCTGGGTGTTGGCGGATCGTTACAAGCACAGCGGCTTCGCGTTGACGGTTCGGTCGCATCCGTGGCTCGCGATCCACATCGTGCTGTCTCTCGCGCTCGCCGGCTGCGGCGGCGGAGGCGGCGACGGCGGCGCCGCAGCGGCGACAGCGCCTCCACCGCAACAGAACCCTCCCGGCGTCAACGTGACCTTGAGCGGCACGGTCACGTTCGATCTCGTGCCGGCCGTCGCCGGCATCGGTCTCGACTACGCGAACACGCGCGCGAGCCCGGCCCGCGGCGTGACCGTGGAGCTCGTGCAGGGCGCAAGCGTGCTCGCGAGCACGACGACGGACGCGGCGGGGGCGTATTCGTTCAGCGTCGCCCAAAACACGAACGTCGCGGTCCGCGTCCGCGCGCAAATGATTCGCACGGGCTCTCCGAGCTGGGATTTTCGCGTCGCGGACAATACCAACGGCGACGCGCAGTACGTGCTCGACGGCACGGCGGCGAGCACCGGCACAGCCAACAGCACGCGCAATCTGCACGCGGCTTCCGGTTGGGGCGGCTCGGGCTATACGGCCGCGCGATCCGCGGCGCCGTTCGCGATCCTCGATACGGTGTATGACGCGGCGCAGTTCGTGTTGACCGCGAACGCCGCTACGGCCTTTCCGCCGCTCGTGTTGCACTGGAGCCCCAACAACCGTCCGAACTTGGGCGCCGACGGCTCACCGAATCCCGCCACCGGCGAAATCGGCACGAGCTTCTTCGCCGAAGGGTTGGGGATTTTTCTCCTCGGCGCCGAGAACGCCGACACGGAGGAATACGACCGGCACGTGATCGTGCACGAATGGGGCCACTACTTCGAAAGCGTGTTCTCCCGCTCCGACAGCATCGGCGGGCCGCACACGCGCGGCGACCAGCTCGACCCGCGAGTGGCGTTCGGCGAAGGTTGGGGCAACGCGCTGTCGGCGATGGTGACGGGGCAGAGCGTCTATCGCGACGTCTCGGGGCCGCAGCAGTCGCAAGGTTTCGGTTTCGACGTCGAGGGCCCGTTTCGTCCCGGCAGCATCAACCAACGTCCGGGCTGGTACAGCGAGGAGTCGGTTCAGGAAATCCTGTTCGACCTGTTCGATAACAGCACGATCGACGTGATGCCGGACGGTGTGGCGCTCGGCTTTGCGCCGCTCTACAGCGTGCTCGCCAATCAGCAGCGAAGCTCGGTCGCGCTGACGAGCATTTTCCCTTTCATCACCGCGTTGAAGAGCGACCGGCCGGCCGAGGTGCCGCTGATCGACGCGTTGATCAACACCCAAGGTATCGACACGATTGCGGACGCGTACGGCACGACGGAGACCCACTACGGCAATCCCGAGAGCGCGGATCTGCAGTCGGTGTATAGCGTTCTCACGGTCGGCGGCGGCGCGGTGAATGTCTGCAGCATCGACAACTTCAGCAGCGATCTCACGGATTCCACGAACAAGCTCGGCTCGCGGCGATTCCTGCGCTTCAACGTCGGTGCCGCGGGAACGCATTCGATCACCGCGCGCACAACCGCCATGCCGAGCGGCGAGTCATCGGATCCCGACATGGTCCTGCATCGCGGCGCCGCCCCGAAAGCGGAGCTCGACGGCGCGCCCGCGGCGGAGTGCACGCCGTTGGCGCCGGCACTGTGCACCGAGACTGGCATCCGTGCCGCTGACGCAAGGCGACTACGTGCTCGAGGTCTACGAATGGACGAACACGAATTCGCACGACGACGCAACGTATCCGCCAATTGGCCGTACCTGCTTCGACGTGGAGGTCACGCGCTTATGAGAAACCCGAAGTCGACGAAGGTTAGCCGCGCGGCTATCGCGTATCTCGGTGCGGCGTGCCTGTGCTCGGCCGCAGCGCTCGCAGCGCCGCACGATGAGGGCCCTGTGGCCGCACACGCAGAGTTGACGCTCGACGGCCGCGCCTCGATTGGCAAGCCGATGGCGCCGATCGCCGTGGAATACGAGGTTCTCGGCGAGCCGCAGGTCGCGCAACAGTTTCAGGTACGGATCACGGCCCGTCCCGGCCGCGGCATCGCCGAGCTTGCGCTCGAGCTCTCGGCCGATGCGCCGCTGTTCGTGAGCTCGGTCTCGCGGGTGACCGCGGGTTCCGCAGAGAGCGTCTGGATTGCGGTCGTCACGCCGCTCGAGGACGCGCCGGGCCACTTGAACGTTACCGTCACGGGCTTTCTCGACGGCGAGCAACAAGCGCGCAGCTTGCTGATCCCGATCCGAGTCGGCGCAAAGTCTGAAAATCCCGGCGCGCCGTCCGTGAAAACCGACCAGGACGGCGCGAGGATCATCTCCTTGCCCGCCCAAGAGTCCCGCTATTGGGGCGCGCAACTCGATGCGTCGGGTCGTACCATTTTGGCAGCAATGAAGCAGTTTCACGTCGGTGGTCGAAATTAGTACCCGACCCCAATTCCCCTAATCGAGAGTTGAGTCACGGCGGTAAGTCCCCGCCGCTTCATATAGTCCTGTGTTCAACGCCTCGCTTTTCGAGGTCGGGATGACGGACCCAGGATGGCGATGGATCGCTTGAAGCGGAGAATCGCGGAAGCGCTCGCCGGGCCCGAACCGCGCGACGGCTTACAGCGTATTTTCGACGACTGCGACGCCGAAGCGGGCGCCTCGAGCCCGACCGCGGCGACCACTTCCCTGCACACGCTGCTCGATAACGTGAAGGACCCGATCCTCACGGTCGATCCCGGCGGGAACGTGCACAGCGTAAACCCGGCCGCGGCTCGCGTGTTCGCGGCCACGCCGCTCGAAATGCTCGGCCGCGAAATCGCGGCATTCGTCCCCGCGCTCGCGCACGGCGCTCCCACGCTCGAAGCCCTTGCCGAACGCATCGACGATACCTTCGTCGAAGCGTTGCCCGAGTTGCTCGAAGCGAAGCGGCACGACGGCCGGCCGTTCACGGCCGAGGTGACGGTCAGCAAGACCGTGCTCGGCGATGAGCATTTCTTCGTCTTAGGGATACGCGACGTCACCGAAAAGCGGCAAGACGAGCAGGCGCTGCGCGAAAGCGAAGCGCGCTACCGCGCGCTCGTCGAGAACGCCCCGGAGGCAATCGTCGTGCTCGACGTCGATCAAAACCGTTTCGTCGATGCCAATGAAAACGCTGCAAAGCTATTCAAGTTGTCGCGTGAAGCTCTGCTGCAAATAGGTCCCGCGGCGATCTCGCCGAAGTATCAGTCCGACGGCCTGCAGTCGTTCGGCGTGCAGCGCGGCTATATCGACCGCGCGCTCAAGGGCGGGCGCCCCGTGTTCGAGTGGCTGCACTGCGACTCCGAGGGTCACGAGATTCCATGCGAGGTGCGGTTCATTCTGCTGCCGTCGTCCAAGCACAGGCTCATACGCGCGAGCATCATCGACATTGCCGCGCGGCGCCATGCAGACACGTTGGCTTACGGCGAGCGGCGCGTCCTCGAGCTCATAGCGGCGAATGCGCCGCTCGAGCGTACTTTGCAAGCCGTCGTCCGGCTCGTGGAGCAGCTGCATCCGGATACGGCCGCCGCGCTGATGCTCGTCGAGGGCAACGATCGTTTGCGCTTGGCCGCGGCGAGCGGGCTGCCGAGCGGGGCCGCCGACGTGCTCGCGCAGATTCCGCTCGGCACGAGCTCGGGACCGTGCGGTGCGGCCGCGTCGCTCGGCCGCCAAGTCGTCGTGCGCGACGTCGTCGACGACCCCCTGTGCACCGACCTCAAACCCGCGCTGTTCGCCCACGGCGTGCGCGCCTGCTGCTCGACACCGATCGTCACCTCCGGTGACCGGATCCACGGCACCCTCGCCATGTATTTCTACGCCGCGCGGAGCCCGAAGACGGAAGAGCTCGATCTCGTTACACGGCTCACGCAGCTTGCGGGGATCGCGATCCGCCGCAAGCAGGACGAAACCGCCGTCAGCGACAGCGAGGCGCGTTTTCGCGCGTTGTTCGACAACGTGGTCGACGGCGTCTTTCAGGCGACGCCGAAGGGCGAGGTCTTGTCCGTGAACCCGGCGCTCGTGCGGATGCTCGGTTACGAGGACGCGAAGGAGCTGTCCGCGCGCAACATGGCAGACCTGTTCGCAGAGCCGAAAGAGCGCGAGCGGTTGATGAGCGAGCTTGCGAGCTACGGCCGAGTGCGCAACTTCGAGTATCAGCTCAAGAAGCGCAACGGCCGCCCCATCATCGCCGTCGAGAACTCGCGGGTGGTGCTCGACGCGGACGGCCGCGCGCTGTACTACGAAGGCACCATCACGGACATCACGCAGCGCAAGGCCGCCGAACGCGCGCTATTCAACGAGAAGGAGCGGGCGCAGGTGACGCTGCAGTCGATCGGCGATGCGGTCGTCACCACGGATTCGAGCGGCTTGGTCGATTACTTGAATCCCGTGGCCGAGCAGCTCACGGGCTGGGAGCGCCGCGAAGCGCAAGGCAAGCCGATCGAGGACATCATCAAGCTCACCAACGAGACCACCGGCGAGATCGTCGAGAACCCGGTCCTGCGCTGCCTGCAGGAAAGCCGCGTCGTGGAGCTTGCCGACAACGTTGTCCTGACGGGGCGTAACGGGGAGGTCGTGGCCATTCAGGATTCGGCCGCGCCGATCCAGGACCGCAGCGGCAACGTCGTGGGCGCCGTCATGGTGTTTCACGACGTGAGCCAGGAGAGGCAACTGCACCGCAAGCTCGCGTACTTCGCGAGCCACGATTCGTTGACCGGTCTGATCAACCGGCGCGAGTTCGAGGAACGGCTCTCCGCGGCGCTGAAAATCGTGCACAAGGATCCCGCGAGGCGCTACGCGCTCCTGTACATGGATCTCGACCAGTTCAAGGTCGTCAACGACACCTGCGGCCACGGCGCCGGCGACTTGCTGCTGCGCCAGCTCAGCGACATCTTGCAGGCGAAGATTCCGCGCGGCGACGTCCTCGCGCGCTTGGGCGGGGATGAGTTCGCCGTGTTGCTCGCCGATTGCTCGACCGAGACCGCCGTCGACGTGGCCGAAGATCTGCGCGAAGTGCTGGGGGCGTTTCGGTTCGCGTGGCGCGACAGCGCGCTCACGATAGGCGTCAGCATCGGCATCGTGCCCATGGAGCCGGGCGCGACGGTGGGCAGCCTCATGAGCGCCGCGGACGTGGCCTGCTACGTGGCCAAGGACCTCGGCCGCAATCGGATTCACGTCTACGAGGAAGGCGACGCCGCGGAGCGCCATCAGGAAATGCAGTGGGTGGCCCGCATCAATCGCGCGCTCGAGGAAGAGCGTTTCGAGCTGTTCTATCAGCCGATCGTGCCGATCGGCCCGCGGCGCGACGTATGGCCGCACTACGAGCTCCTGCTGCGGATGCGCGACGAGCGCGGCGAGCTCGTGGTGCCGACGGCTTTCATACCCGCAGCCGAGCGCTACAACCTGATGCCGAGCCTCGATCGATGGGTTCTCACGCAGACGCTCGAGACGCTCGTCTATCGCGGCGAAGGCGCCCCCTATACGCTTGCGATCAATCTCTCCGGAACGACGCTCAACGACGCGCGATTTCTGGACTTCGTGCTCGACGAGCTGACCGCCGCGAACATTCCGTCGGGCGCTCTGTGCTTCGAGATCACGGAGACGGCCGCGATCGCAAGCCTGGGTCAGGTGGTGAGTTTCATGCGCGCGCTCAAAGCGCGCGGTTGCCGGTTCTCGCTCGACGACTTCGGCACCGGGCTATCGTCGCTGACTTATCTCAAGAACCTGCCGGTCGACTACGTGAAGATCGACGGTCAATTCATTCACAACGTGACGCGCGACGCCGCCGACGAGAGCGTCGTAGAGGCGATCGCGCGGATGGCGAAAGCGTTCCGCATAGAGACGATCGCCGAGCGCGTGGAGAGCCACGAGGTCCTGACGCGCCTCGCGGAGATAGGCGTCTCGTTCGCGCAGGGCTTCTTCATCGCCGTGCCGCAATCCGTGGCGGAGCTGCCGATCCATTCGAACCGCCGCATCAGCGCTTAGGTCGGCTAAGGCGGGCGCTAAGGCGGGGTCAGGCACGGTGTCAGGCACCGATTTCTGACACCGCCGACGTAGGAGCTGATTGGATCGGTGGCCTGACACCAGTACCTGACCCCTCTTCGTTTATCATTCGCGCATGACCTCACCGCATCGCCTTTGCATCGCGCCGATGATGGAACGCACGGACCGGCACTTTCGGTATCTCATGCGTCTCATCGCGCCGCACGCGCGCCTGTACACGGAAATGCTCACGGCGCGGGCCCTGCTGCACGGCGACCGGGCACGACTGCTCGCTTTTCATGCCGACGAGCATCCGGTGGCATTGCAGCTCGGCGGCGCCGAGCCGGCAGAGCTTGCGGCCGCGGCAAAGCTCGGTGAAGCCGCCGGCTACGACGAGATCAATCTGAACGTCGGCTGCCCGAGCAGCCGCGTGCAGGCCGGCTGTTTCGGCGTCGCGTTGATGCGTGAGCCCGAGCGCGTGGCGCGCTGCGTTGCCGCAATGCGCGACGCCGTTTCGCTTCCCGTCACGGTCAAGACGCGCATCGGCGTCGATCACGAGGATAGTTACGAGTTTCTGCACTCTTTCGTTGCCACGCTCGTCGCGGCCGGCTGCCGAACGATCGCGGTGCATGCTCGGAAGGCCTGGCTCAGCGGCCTGAGCCCGAAAGAAAACCGCGAGATCCCGCCGCTGGACTACGCCCGCGTCTATCGCTTGAAGGCGGATTTCGAGGGCGTAGACGTGATCATCAACGGCGGTCTCACGGCCGTCGACGTCGCGCTGGCGCAGCTCGACGAGGTCGACGGGGTGATGCTCGGCCGCGTCGCCTACACGGATCCGTGGCGCGTAGCCGAGCTCGACAGCGCCATGTTCGGCGCCGAAAGCGCACCCACGCGCGCGGGCGTGCTCGAGGCATTTTTCGATTACGTTGCTGTCGAGCTTGAGGTGGGCACGCCGCTGCGTGCGATGACGCGGCATCTGTTGGGCCTTTTCGCTGGCTTGCCGGGCGGGCGGCGCTGGCGCCGCGAGCTCGGGCAACTTCCGGACGGCGGACCAGGGCTCGTCGCGCTGCGCCGCGTCGCCAGCGGTCATGGTGAACCGCGGCGCATGCAGCACACCTTCGCGGGCACGCGCCTAGCGCTCGGCTGAACGTGACGGCCATGGATGGCCGAAGTGCCGTCGTGCAGAGAGCCGCGTGATCTCGTTAGAATGACCGTCCCCTGTATCCCATTACACTCTCGAGGTAACCCATCGTGACAGCGAGCGCGAAGAAGAAGATTTCCGGCACCCTAGCGGAGCGCGCCGACATCTATGAGCTGTACGAAGAATCCGTGCAGGCCGTCGACGTCGAGGTGGAGTTCCTCCAAGCCACGTTCCACGAGCTGCGCGGGCGCAATCCGGTGAGCTTCCGCGAGGACTTCTGCGGCACTGCGAGCGCTTCGTGCGAGTGGGTGCGAACGAGTCCCGTGCGGCACGCCGTCGGCGTGGACATCGATGCCACCGTGCTCGACTGGGGGCGGCGCAATCGAGTCGCTCGCCTCCCGGAGAAGGCGCGAGCGCGGGTCAAGCTCTTGAACGACGATGTGCGCACGGTCATCACGGAGCCCGTCGATCTCGTCGCCGCGTTCAACTTCAGCTATTACTGTTTCAAAACGCGCGACGAGATGCGTAAGTATTTCGCGAGCGTGCGCAACGCGCTGAATCGTGATGGGCTGTTTTTTCTCGACGCATTCGGCGGGCCGGACGCGTCCGATCTACAGAAAGAGAAGACGAAGCTCGACGGCTTCACGTACATTTGGGACCAAGCGGAGTTCGAGCCGGTCACGAGCCGCATCGTCTGCCACATCCACTTCAAGTTCCCTGACGGCTCGAAAATCAAACGGGCATTCACTTACGACTGGAGGCTCTGGACATTGCCGGAGTTGAGGGAGATTTTGACCGAGGCCGGCTTCGCCAAAGTTCGCGTCTACTGGGAAGGCACGGCCGAGGACGGCGAAGGCAACGGCGAGTTCACCGAGCACGCGACGGGCGAAGCCGACTTTGCCTGGATCGCTTATCTCGTCGCCGAGAAATAACGAAGAGGCGTCAGGTATTTGCGTGCGCTAGTCACCGCTTTCCGCTAGGGCGTTGGCGTATAATCGCCTCGGCTCCGGACCGCGCACTCAAGAAGGAAGCCATGGGGAAGGATGTCGAGGTTGCGATTCTGTTCGCCGACGTGGTGGGCAGCACGCAACTTTACGAACAGCTCGGCGACACGAAGGCCCGGGAAATGGTCGGCCGCTGTCTCGACATCATGCGCGAGGCCACCGAAGCAAGCCGCGGCAGCGTCATCAAAACCATGGGCGACGAGGTGATGTGCACGTTCCCTTCCGCGGACGACGCGATGAATGCCGCGAAGCGCATGCAGGAACGCATCTGCGCCGACGCGAGTCTTGATCACGCCAACGGTCACGTCGCGATCCGCATCGGGTGCCACTTCGGGCCGGTGGTGCAAGAGCAACGCGACATCTTTGGCTCCGCCGTGCACACGGCAAACCGCATGACGAGCCAAGCGAAGGCGAAGCAGATCATCACTACACTCTCCACCGTCGAGCGGTTATCCCCCGAGTGGCAAACCGCCGCGCGTCAGATCGACATAGCGACGGTGCGCGGCAAGGCCGACGAGGTCGTGCTGTTCGAGGTGCTCTGGCAGCCGGAAGAGGCCACGAGCATGCTGCCGACGGTGGCGATGGGACGCGCAAAAAGCGAGCGGCCGAAGCGCTTGAGCCTGCGTTATCAAGGGCGCGAGGTGACCGTCGGCGAGGGCCGCAAGAGCGCGACGCTCGGGCGCGCCGAGGACAACGACGTGGTCGTGAAGGGCAACCTGATCTCGCGCGTGCACGCGCGCGTCGAGGCGAGCCGCGACAAGTTCACGCTCGTCGACGAGAGCACCAACGGCACGTTCGTGCAGACGAACGCCGGCGAGGAAATCTTCGTGCGCCGCGACAGCACGCAGCTCACGGGCGAAGGGGTGATCGGGCTCGGGCGCGTCGCGCAACCCGGGACGGCGTTGGCCGTCCATTACGTCGTCGAGGAGTGACCGCTTCTTCGCTCGCGCTCAGCCGAGCGCGCGCACGACCTTGCGGTGCTCGGCGGAGAGTTGCGCAGGCAGCCGGTCGCCGAACCCGGCTAGATATTCGCCGATCTGCTCCATCTCTGCGCGCCACTGCTCCGGATCCACGGCGAGCAACTGACCGAGCGTGTCGTCCGACACGTCGATTCCTTTGAGATCGATATCGCCAGGGCGCGGCAAGTAGCCGATCGGGAGCTCCACGGCGCCGACCCGCCCCTCGCAGCGGTCGATGATCCAGCGCAGCACGCGCAGGTTCTCACCGAACCCGGGCCAGAGGAACTTGCCCTTCTCGTCGCGGCGGAACCAATTGACGTGGAAGATCTTCGGGAGCTTGCTCGAGCGCTCATCGAAGCTCAGCCAGTGCGCCCAATAGTCGCCGTAGTTGTAGCCGCAGAACGGCTTCATCGCCATCGGGTCGCGCCGCACCACGCCGACCTGGCCCGTCGCCGCTGCGGTGGTCTCGGAGGCGACGGATGCTCCGACGAGCACGCCGTGCGCCCAGCTCTTGGCCTGGTAGACCAGTGGCGCAAGCTCGCGGCGCCGGCCGCCGAACACGAGGGCCGAGATCGGCACGCCGAGCGGCGCCTCCGCGAGCTTCGAATAGCTCGGATTCTGCTTCGCCGCCACGGTGAATCGGGAATTCGGATGCGCGGCGGGGCCGTTGCCGGGTTGGTACTGCCGCCCGATCCAGTCGATCACGGGCTGGCCTTTACCCTTTTCCTCCCACCACGGATCGTTCTCCGCGGTGAGCGCTACGTTCGTGAAGATCGTGTCGCGGCCGATCATGTCGTAGGCGTTGCGATTCGTATGCGGGTTCGTGCCTGGGACGACGCCGAAGTAGCCCGCCTCCGGGTTGATCGCGCGCAGCTGCCCTTCATCATCCAGATGCATCCACGCGATGTCGTCGCCGAGCGTCCAGACCTTCCAGCCTTTCTGGCTCGCGGGCGGAATCAGCATTGCGAGATTCGTTTTGCCGCATGCGGACGGGAAGGCGCACGCGAGATAGTGCGTTTGCCCTTCCGGGCTTTGCACGCCCACGATCAGCATGTGCTCGGCGAGCCAGCCCTCGGTGCGCGCTTGATAGCTCGCAATGCGCAGCGCGTGACATTTCTTGCCTAGGAGCGCGTTGCCGCCGTAGCCCGAGCCGTAGCTCATGATCGTGAGCTCCTCGGGGAAATGCATGATGTAGCGGCGCGCCGGATCGAGCTCGCCGATCGAGTGCAAGCCTTTGACGAATTTCTGATCGCGCTCGATGCGCTCGAGCGCAGGCTTGCCGATCCGCGTCATCAAGTACATGTTGACGACGACATAGGGGCTGTCCGTGATCTCCACGCCGCAGCGTGCGTACGGGGAGTCGATCGGACCCATGCAATAGGGGATCACGTACATCGTTCTGCCGCGCATCGCGCCGCTGAAGCACGACTGCATGTTCGCTTTCGCCTCGACGGGGTCCAGCCAGTTGTTGTTGGGGCCCGCGTCCACCTTGTTGCGTGTGCACACGTAGGTCAGGTGCTCGACTCTTGCCACGTCGTCGGGATCGGAGCGATGCAGGTAGCAGCCGGGGTAGTGCTCTTGGTTGAGCGCGATCAGAGTGCCGTCGCCGAGCATTTGGTCAACGAGCGTTCGATACTCGCGCTCGCTGCCGTCGCACCAGTAGACCTTGTCGGGTTGGGTGAGAGCGGCTACTTCGTTGACCCAGTCGGTGAGGCTCTGCAGTCGCGTCGTCATGGTTTTTTTTGGCAACTTAGTGATTATGAAGGCGCAAATTATAGCCTGGCGCCGCCGCGAAGTGAGCGGTCGAGGGCTGGGCCGACCGAGCGCGGCAAGCCGCCCGAACCGCGCGGTGGCGTGCAATCGCTTCACTGCATTATGTTTTTAGGAGATCGCACTCCATCGTGCCGCCGCCGTTCCCCTAGGCAGCCGTAGGTGCGAAGCGCGGCGCCCGAATTGCGGTTACGATCGCGGCAGGAAAGGGACCTCGCATGCCACGAACACGGATCGGTTGCACTTGCCTCACGCTCATCGCGTTGCTGGCGACCGGGCCGGCGGCGGGCCAGGTCGGCGAAGACGCGGCAGGCGCAAGGTCCACACCCAGCAGCATCGAGCTCGCGACCAGCGTCGAGAAGGTCATGGCCGTTTCCGGCGCGGAAGGCGAGGGGATCACCGACCTGATTCCGGTCGCGACGCCATTACCCGGGGATGAGGTCGTATACACGGTGACCTTTACCAACCTGCAGCCCGAAGCCGTGGAGAACGTGCGAATCACGAGCCCGATTCCGGGCGAGCTGCGCTACATCGAGGATACGGCGTTCGGGCCGGGTTGCCAGGTTTTGTATTCCGTCGATGGCGGCCGAACGTATGGGCTGCCCGCCGAGCTCTCGGTCGTTGCCGCGGACGGTTCGCCCCGCATCGCGAAGGCAGCGGACTACACCCACATACGCTGGGTTCTGCAGGCCCCTCTCGAGAGCGGTGCGAAAGGCTTCGCGCGCTTTGGGGCCATCGTGCGCTGAGCGGCCGAGACGCGTTGCGCATTTTCAATCCCGCCTCTCTCGTCCGTTTCGTCCGCCGCTCGCGAGGCTCCGTCGGGCTATAGTGCCGCCTCACGATGCCGACGCTGGCCGACATATTTGCACCTGAGGGCGCGCTAGCCACGCGCCTGCCGGGCTTTACCTATCGGGAAGCGCAGCAGCGAATGGCGGAGCTCGTAGAGGCGGCTCTCGAAACGGGGCGGCACGCTGTGATCGAGGCCGGCACCGGCATCGGCAAGACCTTTGCGTATCTTCTGCCCGTGCTCCTGTCGGGACGCCGCGCGATCATCTCCACCGGCACCCGCACGCTGCAGGATCAGCTGTTCGCGCGCGATCTGCCGATGCTCGGCGCCGTCATCGGCCGCCCCGTCGAGGTCGCTTTGCTCAAAGGCCGCAACAACTATCTATGCTGGCACCGCCTCGACATGGCTCGCCGCGACGGTTTACGCGACGCCGCTACCCAGAGGACGCTCCAGGCCTTGTCCGACTGGGGACGGGTCAGCGCCAGCGGCGATCTCACGGAGCTCACAGACCTCGACACAGATCCCGCGCTCCGCGGCGCGATCACGTCGACCGTGGACAACTGTCTCGGCAGCCGTTGCTCTTTCTTCGATCAGTGCTTCGTGCTCGAAGCGCGCCGCCAGGCGCAGCGCGCGCAAGTCGTGATCGTGAATCACCATCTCCTGCTCGCCGATTTGGCGCTGAAGGAGGCCGGCTTCGGCGACCTCTTGCCGGGCGCAGAAAGCGTAATCGTCGACGAGGCGCATCAGTTGCCGGAGATCGCGCAGCAGTTTTTCGGCGTCGCCGCCGGTACGCGCGAGCTCGAGCTGCTTGCGCGCGACGTTGCGGCCGAAGCGCGGCTGGCCGGCGTCGATAGCGAGCTAGCGCAGGACCTAGCCGAGAATGCGGAGCAGGTTCTGCGCGAGGCTGCGCAGTTGCGCCGCGCGGCCACGGACGCCGAGCGCGGTCGCGTGCCGTGGACAACGTCGCCGCCGGCGCTGCGCGACGCGCTGCCGGATTGCCGGCAGACGCTCGACGCGCTGGGCGAGCGGCTGCAAAGCTGCGAGGACTTGAGCCCCGGGTTGAACAACTGCTCCGCGCGCTGCCGCGACAGCGCGGCTCGGCTCCGTTCGATCATTGCAGCCGATCCTGAAAGCGGCCTGCGCTGGTTCGAAGTGACGAGCGACGCGGTCACGGCGCATTGGACTCCGCTCGACATCGGCGCCGCGCTCGCGTCGCGGATCGAGGCGCAAGGAGGCGCATGGGTCCTCACCTCGGCGACGCTCGCGGTCGCCGACGACTTTACGCACTTCCTGCAGCGCATCGGCATCGGGCACGCAGAGACGGCCGTGCTGCCGAGCCCGTTCGACTACGAGCGCAACGCGCGGTTGTACGTGCCGCAGGGCCTACCGGACCCGAACGACGAGAGCTACGTCGAGACCCTCATGCGCGCCGTCTGGCCGCTCGTCGAAGTCATCGGGGGCGGCGTGTTTCTGCTGTTCACGAGCTACCGCGCACTCAATCGCGCGGCAGCCTGGATCGAAGGACGCGCGGCGCCTGGCCAGGTGCTCGTTCAGGGTCGCGGCGCGCGCAGTGAGCTGCTCGAGCAGTTTCGTCTCGCCGGTAACGCGATCTTGCTCGGGACAGGCAGCTTCTGGCAGGGCGTCGACGTGCGCGGGCCGGCGCTGCGTCTCGTGATGCTCGACAAGCTGCCGTTCGCCGTGCCGAGCGACCCGTTGATTGCGGCGCGCATCGAAGCCATCCGCCGCGCCGGCGGTGATGCGTTCACGGAGTTCCAGCTGCCGCACGCCGTGCTCGCGCTCAAGCAGGGTGTCGGCCGGCTGATCCGCGACTTCGCGGACCGCGGTTTGATCGTCGTCGGCGACCCGCGCCTGCGCACCCGACCCTATGGACGCGTGTTCCTCGCGAGCTTGCCCGCGATGCCGTTGCTCGATGAGCTTGCGGATGCGCTCGAGTTCGCGGCGACGCTCGACGGCTCGCCGAAGGCGCAGCTCGAGGCCGGGTTGCGCACATGAAGCTGCTCGGCATCGAGACCTCGAGCTCGGTGGGATCCCTCGCGGTGGCGGTCGACGGCGCGATCGTGACACGGTCGATCGCGACGCCGCGCGAGCAAACCGAGAAATTGTTGGAGCTCATTGCGGAAGTCCTCGGCGAAAGCGGCGTAAAGCTCCAAGATCTCGATGGCGTGGCATTCGGCAGGGGACCGGGCTCGTTCACGGGCTTGAGGATCGCCGCGGCCGCGGCGCAGGGTTTCGCGCTGTCGACGGGCGTTGCCTTGCTGCCCGTGTCTAGCCTCGCCGCACTCGCCCAAGGCGCATGGCGGGTGCAGGGTGTGGAGCATGCGCTGACCTGCGTCGATGCGCGGATGGGTGAAGTGTACGTGGGCGAGTTTGCGATCGTCGGCGGCGTCGCGCAGCCGCGCCGATCCGAAGCGCTGAGCGCACCCGATGCCGTCGCGGCGCCCACGCTCGAAGGTTGGACGGCGCTCGGCGACGGATTCGCAGCCTACCCGGAGGCGTTTGCGGGCCTTCTTGCGGCGGCGCAGCGGCTGGTCGCTGGACCTCTTGCCGCAAGCCCAAGACCTCCTCCCCCAGGCGGCGGCGGACCTTGCGGCCGGCCGAGCGTCGGGCGTCGAGGGCGCGTTGCCCGTGTATCTGCGCGAGGAAAGCGCCTGGCGGCGCGGGCATTAACCAAACTGTAATAATGCTCGACTTTAATGGTCCGCACTGAGATTGACTCAAACGGGCTGACGATGACGCAGAAAAAGATCCTCGTGGTCGAGGATGAGCACGCCATTCGCGAGATGCTGGCATTCAATTTGAGCAGGGCCGGCTATCTGGTGCGTCCCGCCGCCGATGGCCGCGAGGCACGAGCCGCGATCGCCGACGGCCATCCGGATCTGGTTCTGATGGACTGGATGCTGCCGGACATCAGCGGCCTCGAGCTGACTCGACAGCTCAAGCGCGACCCGCACACGCGTGAGATCCCCGTGATCATGCTGACGGCGCGCGTCGAGGAGGACGATCGAGTCGCCGGGCTCGACGGCGGCGCCGACGACTACATCGTGAAGCCGTTTTCTGCGCGCGAGCTCGTCGCGCGGATCCGGGCGGCGCTGCGGCGCTCGACCGTCGCCGAGGGTGAAGTCGTGAACGTCGGCAAGCTCAAGCTCGATGCCGCGAGCCACCAAGTCACGGTCGATGCGGCGGAAATCCCGCTCGGGCCGACCGAGTACCGCTTGCTCGAGTTCTTCATGAATCATCCCGATCGCGTCTACAGCCGCGCGCAGCTGCTCGATCGAGTGTGGGGCGGCAATGTCTATGTCGAGGAGCGCACGGTAGACGTGCACATCCGGCGGCTCCGCAAGGCTCTCACACCGCACGGATACGATAGACTGATCCGCACGGTCCGGGGCGCGGGCTACCGGTTCTCGCCCGCTCAGGCGTGACATTGCCGAACCGATGGATATCGCAATTGGGACTCCTGGCTGCGTGGCTCGCGGCCGCGCTGCTTCTCGGTTGGTGGTTCGGCGGCGTCAGCTGGTGGCTCGTCGGCGCTCTGGCGCTGTACATCGCGCACACCTTGCGCAACGTCTATCTGCTCGACGATGTTTTGAACGGCGGCACGCGCGTTCCGCTGTTCGAGACTCGCGGGTTGTGGGCGGAGATTTTCGGACGCATCGACAAGATTCGAGCCAAAGCGCGCAATCGGAAGCGCAAGTACCACAAGCTACTGCGCGAGGTGCGGGAAAGCACCGGCGCCCTGCAAGACGGCGGGATCATTCTCGACGCCGACCAGGAGATTCTGTGGTTCAACCCTGCTGCCACGCGCCTGCTTGGGCTGGATCCTGCGACCGACATTGGCCATCGCATCGACAACCTGCTGCGCCACCCCGATTTCGTCGAGTACCTCGCGAACCCTACGGGCGACGGCATCACCGTCCCCTCGCCGCTGCACGAATCGGGCTGGCTCCACGTGCAGATCATCCCGTACGGCAAGGACCAGCGGCTTGCGATCGCGCGCGACATTACTCACGAGATGAAGCTCGAGCGTACGCGCCGCGATTTCGTGGCGAACGCTTCCCACGAGCTGCGCTCGCCGCTAACCGTGATCAGTGGGTACCTCGACACGTTGGCCGATGACGCCGAGCTGCCGGCGAGCTGGAAAGCCCCGATCGCCGAGATGCAACGTCAGGCCGAGCGGATGACGCGGATCCTCCGCGACCTGATCGAGCTCACGCGCCTCGAGTCCGCGGAGACGAAGGCCGATCAGGATTTCGTCGACGTTGCCAGCATGCTGAGGCTGATTGCGAAGGAGTTTCAATCGGCCGCCTCTCGGCCGGAAGTCCTATTGACGCTCGCGACCGACGCTGCTGTGCTCGGCAACGAATCGGAGCTGCATTCGATTTTTTACAACCTCGTACACAACGCCGTGCGCTTCACTCCGGCGGGCAAGGTGGAGATCGTCTGGCGGGGCGACGACGACGGCGCAATGTTCGAAGTGATCGACACAGGTATCGGCATCGCGGAGGAGCAGATTCCACGTATCACGGAGCGCTTCTATCGCGTCGATGCGGGCCGGTCGCGGGCGAGTGGGGGCACCGGCCTCGGCCTTGCGATTGTGAATCATGCGTTGCAGCGCCATAACGGTGTGTTATCGATCACGAGCCGCGAAGGGCACGGCAGCACGTTCAGTTGCAAGTTTCCCGCTTCACGCGTGGTGTTCCGCGGTGGAGCGGCACAAGCCGTACTATAATCGCGCGGTCTCTGAAGGAGTCGGCGAATGGAAGTCGAAGATCTCGGGCATCACATCTCGCGGCGCTTCAACGAGGATCTCGAGCACGTCCGCAACTCGGTGCTGACGATGGGCGGGCTCGTCGAGGAGCAGCTCGATCGCGCGATCAAAGCTCTCTCGGATGCCGACAGCCAGCTCGGGCTGCAAGTGGCCGAGGACGACATCAAGGTCAATCGCATGGAGGTGAGCATTAGCGAAGAGTGCAGCCGAATCCTCGCGACCCGCGCCCCGACCGCGGGCGACCTGCGGCTCGTGATCGCGGTGATCAAGACGATCACCGATCTCGAGCGGATCGGCGACGAGGCCGAGAAGGTGGGTGTGCTTGCGGCGCGCCTCGCTAGCGTCGAGCGCCCATCCACCAACTACCGGGAGCTCAGAAATCTCGCGCGGCACGTGAAGCAAATGGTGCACGGGGCGCTCAACGCGTTCGCGCGCTTGGATACGAAAGGTGCGCTCGAGGTCGTCAAGGCCGACGACGTCGTCGACGAGGAGTATGAATCCATCTATCGGCAGGGCATTACCTTCATGATGGAAGACCCGCGCACGATCTCGCGCATCATGGATTCGACCTGGACTGCGCGTGCGCTCGAGCGCATCGGCGATCACGCCAAGAATATTTGCGAGTACGTGATCTTCATGGTGCACGGCAAAGACGTGCGCTACACGGGCGTGAAGAACATCGAAGCGGAGGTCGAGCAGGGTACGCGCCGTCAAGAGAGCCGATCTTGATCGCTACGCGCTCGCAACGCCGTTTAGCAAACGGCGCGGGAGTCGTCGCGGTCGCCGGTCTCATGGCTTATGCGCTCTACGCGCAACACGTGCTCGGTCTCGAGGCGTGCCCGCTCTGCATCTTTCAGCGTATTGCATTGATCGCGGTCGGCATCGTGCTCGCGGTCGCGGCGATTCATGCACCGCGCGGCTCCGGTGCCCGTGTCTACGCGGCGCTCGCAGTCTTGGCCGCGGCGATCGGTTCCGCGATCTCGATTTGGCACGTGCGGTTGCAGAATCTGCCGCCGGAACAGGTTCCCGCGTGCGGCCCCGGCCTTGCCTACATGTTCGATGCCTTCCCGATGCTCGACGCGCTGAAGATGGTATTCACCGGCTCGGGCGAATGCGCGGAAGTGAATTGGGCGTTCATGGGCTTGAGCATGCCGGCCTGGGTGCTGATCTGGTTCGTGCTGCTCGGCGCGCTCAGCGTCGCAGCCAACTGGAAGCCCGTCCGCTAGGAAATCGGGGTCGGGTACCAATTTCCGCTCGCTCGCCCGAACGCTCTATCGTCGCGGCGGAAATCGGTACCCGACCCCTTCACTGCCGCCGACGAGCAAGATCTCGGCGATCCGAAAGTAGATGCGCTCCAGGCGCTCGAGATCCGCAACGAGGACGCGCTCGTTGACCTGATGAATCGTCTTGTTGATCGGGCCCACCTCGACGACGTCGACGCCGTACGGGGCGATGAACCGGCCATCCGAAGTTCCACCGCTCGTCGAAAGGGTAGGGCTTTCGCCGGTTTCTTCGTTGATCGCGCGGCTGACCGCGGCCGTAAGCTCGCCGGCGCGTGTCAAGAACGGCTCGCCGGCTACGCGCCAACGGATCTGGTAATCGATCTTGAGCTCGTCGAGTAGTGCCTCGACGCGAGCCGCAAGCGTGGCATGCGTCCACGCGTTCGAGTAGCGCAGATTGAACCTGCATTGCAGCTCGCCCGGCACCACGTTCGGCGCGCCGGCATCACTGTGCACGTTCACCATCTGAAAGGTCGTCGGCGGGAAAAACTCGTTGCCGTGATCGATCGGCTCGCGCGTGATCGCCGCAACGAACTTCGCGAGCGCGTGAATGGGGTTCGCGCCCTGCAGCGGATACGCCACGTGACCTTGCACGCCGCGCACGGTCATGATCCCCGATAGGCTCCCGCGCCGTCCCACGCGAACCGTGTCACCGAGTCTCTCCGAGCTCGATGGCTCGCCGACGACGCAATAGCGAAACATCTCGCCGCGCTGGGCGAGCGTTTGCATGACTTTCAGCGTTCCGTCGTCCGCGAGGCCTTCCTCGTCGCTCGTGATCAAGAGCGCGAGCGAGCCTGGGCAGTTCGGGTACGTGGCCGCGAAGCGCTCGCAGGCCTTGACCATCGCGGCGAGGCTGCCCTTCATGTCGGCGGCGCCCCGGGCGATCAATTCTCCGTCCCGCAGCGTGCCCTCGAACGGGTCTGCCTCCCACTGCTCCCGCGGACCCGTTGGGACGACGTCGGTATGCCCCGCGAAAACCAGTGCGGGTGTCCCCCGCCCCGCGCCTGATCCAGGCGTTGTGGACCTCGCCGAACCGCATGTGCTCGGCCGCGAAACCGGACGGCGCAAGGTGGGTCGCGATCAGCTCCTGACAGCCTGCGTCGTGTGGCGTGACCGAGGCGCGGCGCAAGAGCTCGCGGGTTAGGTCGAGCAGCTTCATGGGAGGCTTACGTCGTCTTTAAGTGATTGTTCGGTCAAGGGATTTGGCGCGCGGGCGAGGGGTCGCTCCGTGGCCGCAGCGCGGCGCTCTGCAATAATTCCTTAACATTGGCTGGCTAGGCTTCGCAGGACGGTATGGTAACTCGCAGCGCCGAGACAAAGCTGCGGCCAATAAGACAGGAGGACTCATGGGGAATCAGTGTACCCGCTCTCTCCACGGCGGCCTTTTCTTGAAGCGCGCCGCAACCCTTGCGGCTGCTTCTTTCGCCCTTTTCGGCGCTCTCGCAAACGCTCAAGAAGTCCGCGACTACATCAGCATCGTCGGCTCCTCGACGGTGTATCCGTTCGCGACGGCTGTCGCCGAGCGGTTCGGCCGCGCCGGCAAGTTCAACACGCCGAAGATCGAGCCCACCGGGAGCGGCGGCGGTATCAAGCTCTTTTGCAACGGCATCGGCGTCGAGCACCCGGACATCGCGAACTCATCGCGCCGCATCCTGGCGTCGGAGGTTCAAGCGTGTAACCAGAATGGCGTGACCGAAATCGTCGAAGTGAAGATCGGCTACGACGGCATCGTGCTCGCGAATTCCAAGTCCGCGACCGCTTTCGACTTGACCCTGCGCGATATCTTCCTGGCGCTCGCGAAGAATGTGCCGAATCCGTCCGGCGGCGCCGGCACCGTTCCCAATCCGTACCGCCGCTGGTCCGACTTGAACAAGAATTT
This sequence comes from uncultured Gammaproteobacteria bacterium, assembly GCA_963744305.1. Lineage (GTDB taxonomy): Bacteria > Pseudomonadota > Gammaproteobacteria > Steroidobacterales > Rariloculaceae > FEN-1219. The sequence goes on along the minus strand of CAVUTF010000034.1, from coordinate 27,588 downwards.
GCCAGCGATCGACATCGAGGTGCTCGGTCCGCCGCCGACGTCCGGGACTCGGGATGCGTTCCTCGAGCTCGCGATGGAGCCTGGCTGCAAGACATTTCCGGGACTGGCGGCGCTCGAGGGCGACGAATATCGCGCAGCCTGCCACACGATTCGCGAAGACGGCCGCTACGTCGAGGCGGGCGAAAACGACAACTTGATCGTGCAGAAGCTCGCGTCGAATCCCCTCGCCCTCGGCATTTTCGGATACAGCTTCCTCGAGCAGAATTCGGACAAGGTGCAAGGCTTGCAGGTCAACGGTGTAAAGCCCGAGTTCGATAGCATCGCCGACGCTACTTACCCGATTGCGCGGCCGCTGTATTTCTATGTGAAGAAGGCGCACATCGGTGTGATCCCCGGGATCCGCGAGTATCTGACCGAGTTCACGAGCGACTCGGCATGGGGCGACTTCGGCTATCTCGCCGACAGGGGGCTCGTGCCGCTGCCGGACGCGGAGCGGCGCACCGTGCTGGCGCAGGTGCGCGCGCTCGAGAGCTTGCAGTTGGCGGAGACTCACTAGCTGGGACAGAAGGCGCGGTGTCCTCCTCCACGCTTCTGATCGCAATCGCGGGACTCGCGCTCCTCGCCTATTACCTCGGCCGCCGGCGCGCCATTGCCGCCGCGGTGAGTGCGCCGCCGCGCATGTTTCATTCGCTGCCCGGGTATCACGGGGGCTACGTCGCACTGTGGTGCGTGCTGCCCGCGATCGTGTTGCTCGCGGTTTGGCAGATCGCGGAGCCCGTGTTGTTGCGCGGCGCCGTGCTCCAGGCGCTGCCCCCCGACGTCAGCTCGCTGCCCGACGAGGAGCTCGGTCTCATCTACAACGACATACGCAATCTCGTCGAGGGCAACATCGTCTCGAGCGACCCGGACGCGGGAATCATCGCCGCTGCCGAGCACTACGCGGACTTGCGCGCAACGAGCCGATCACTGTTGACCGCTGCCGTGCTAGTGCTCGCCTGCGTTACGCTCGGTTGGGCGTTTCGCCAGGTGAAGCCAGAGTTTCGGGCGCGCAATCGAGTCGAGAAGAGCATCGAGTACTTGCTGATCGCGGCCTCGATGGTCGCGATCTTGACGACGCTCGGGATTTTCTTGTCGGTGTTGCTCGAAGCGCTGCGCTTTTTCCAGCAGGTATCGCCGCTCGATTTTCTGTTCGGCCTCACCTGGAGCCCGCAGACAGCTATTCGCGCCGATCAGGTCGGTTCCTCAGGGGCGTTCGGCGCGGTGCCGTTGTTCACCGGGACGCTGTTGATCTCCGGTATCGCGATGTTCGTCGCGGTGCCGGTTGGCTTGATGTCCGCGATCTACCTTGCGGAATACGCGAATGCGCGGTTTCGCGCGTATGCGAAGCCTCTGCTGGAGGTGTTGGCCGGCATCCCCACGGTCGTCTACGGCTATTTTGCCGCGTTGACTGTCGGGCCAATCTTGCGTCAAGTCGGCGAGACCGTGGGACTCGACGTCGCGTCGGAAAGCGCGCTCGGCGCCGGTCTCGTCATGGGGATCATGATCATCCCGTTCGTCTCGTCGTTGTCGGACGATGTGATCACGGCCGTTCCCCAAGCCTTGCGCGATGGTGCGTTGGCGCTTGGTGCGACGCGCTCCGAGACGATCCGCCAAGTGGTGCTGCCCGCGGCGTTGCCCGGTATCGTCGGCGCCATTCTGCTCGCCGTGTCGAGAGCGATCGGCGAGACGATGATCGTCGTGATGGCCGCGGGTCTCGCGGCAAATCTAACGGCCAACCCCTTCGAAGCGGTGACGACCGTCACAGTGCAAATCGTCACCGTTCTGGTCGGCGACCAGGAATTCGAAAGCCCGAGGACGCTCGTGGCGTTTGCGCTCGGCTTGGTTTTGTTCCTGGTCACCTCGGCGCTGAACGTCATCGCGCTTCACGTCGTGCGGCGCTACCGCGAGCAATATGAATAATCCGGGGACGAGCTCGGTGAAACAGGCGGTCGCCGGGGGGATTCGCCGCCGTTATCGCACGGAATGGCTGTTTCGAGCGCTTGGGTTGGGCGCGTTGTTGATCGGTCTCGCGTTTCTGGCGTTCTTTTTCTCCACGCTGATCGGCAACGGCTACACCGCACTGCGCCAAACAAGATTCCTGCTCGAAGTGGAGCTCACAGAAGACGCGATCGATCCCGACCGCTCACGCGACCCGGAAGTGCTCGCGGCAGCGGACTATCAACGGCTCGTACGCGATGCGCTCGGCAAAGTGTTCCCCGAGGTGCAGTCGCGCAGTGAACTGCGCGCGTTGTATGGGATGCTGAGCCCCGGCGCGGGTCTCGAGGTGCGCGAGCGCGTCGTTGCCGACCCGGCATTGGTGGGATCGACGCAAACGTTCTGGTTGCTCGCGGATGACGACATCGACGTGATCGTCAAAGGGCAGGTCGATCGTACCGTCAGCGAAAGCGAGCGGCGGATAAGCGACCAGCAGCTCGAGTGGCTCGGGCGGCTCGAGATGCAGGATCGCGTGGCCTTGAAGTTCAATCGATACTTCTTCACGGCCGGCGCCTCGAGCGATCCCGAGCTCGCCGGCATATGGAGCGCAACCGTCGGCTCGTTCTTCATGCTGCTCGTGACGCTTGCGCTGTCGTTCCCGCTCGGTGTCGCCACCGCGATTTATCTCGAGGAGTTCGCGCCGCGCAATCGCTGGACGGATCTCATCGAAGTCAACATCAACAATCTCGCCGCCGTGCCGTCGATCGTGTTCGGCTTGCTGGGGCTCGCGCTGTTCATCAACGCTTTCGGCTTGCCGCGCTCGGCGCCGCTCGTCGGCGGTCTCGTGTTGAGCCTGATGACGTTGCCAGTGATCATCATCGCGTCGCGCGCGGCGTTGACGGCGGTGCCGCCGTCGATTCGCGAGGCTGCGCTCGGTCTCGGCGCGTCGAAAATGCAAATGGTCTTGCATCACGTGCTGCCGCTCGCGATGCCGGGCATGCTGACCGGCACGATCATCGGCATGGCGCGGGCGCTCGGCGAGTCGGCGCCGCTTGCTCATGATCGGCATGGTCGCGTTCATCGTCGATATTCCGGAAAGTCCTTTGGATCCGGCCACGGCTTTGCCCGTTCAAGTTTTTCTTGTGGGCCGACAGCCCCGAGCGCGCGTTCGTCGAGCGCACTTCAGCGGCGATTCTCGTGCTGCTCGTCTTCTTGTTGGTGATGAATGCCACCGCGATTCTGCTACGGAAACGTTTCGAGCGCCGCTATTAGGAATGCGTTTCGTGGAACGATGGAGCGCAATACATCGCAAAGGCCGTTGGAGTAGACTGTGGGTCTCGCCGCAGAACCAAAGAGTAGAACAACCGTGTCCGAGGCCGCGTCAGAGGTCGAAACGGAGGCGTCTGCTAAGCTCGCACCGACGACCGTCGAGGCACCGGACGAGGGTTACCGTACTGTCGGCGACTACACGGCGGCCAAGCCCGTGATGCGCGCACGCAAGGTCGACGTCTTCTACGCCGACAATCACGCGATTCAAAAGGTCAATCTCGATATCGGTCTAAACGAGGTGATCGCGCTGATCGGTCCTTCGGGCTGCGGCAAGTCGACGTTCATCCGCTGCTTGAACCGGATGAACGACACGATCGAGTCGGCCCGCATCACGGGCGAGATCACGCTCGACGGCGAGGACATCTACGGCAAGCACATGGACGTCGTGATGCTGCGCGCGCGCGTCGGCATGGTTTTTCAGAAGCCGAATCCGTTCCCGAAGTCCGTCTACGACAACGTTGCGTACGGCGCGCGCATTCACGGTCTCGCGCGCGACCGCGCACAGCTCGACGAGATCGTGCAAACGAGCCTGGAGCGCGCGGGGTTGTGGCAGGAGGTCAAAGACCGGCTCGAGGAACCCGGGACGGGGCTATCCGGCGGCCAGCAGCAGCGCCTCTGCATCGCGCGCACGATTGCCGTGAGCCCCGAGGTGATTCTCATGGACGAGCCGTGCTCAGCGCTGGATCCGATCGCGACCGCTCGAATCGAAGACTTGATCGACGAGCTCAAGCAGAACTACGCGATCGCGATCGTCACGCACTCGATGCAGCAGGCGGCTCGCGTCTCGCAGCGCACGGCGTATTTTCACTTGGGCAAGCTGATCGAGGTCGGCGACACCGACGAGATCTTCACGAACCCCCGCCACAAGCTCACCGAAGACTACATCACCGGCCGCTTCGGCTGACCTTGCGGGTTGCGCGTCACGCGGACGGTGCCGGCCGCCAGCGATCGATCGGGGTCAGGCCGGGTACCGAGCGGAAATTGACCCCGTACCCGACCCCGATTCACGGGCGCAGGAGATCGTTGAGGCTGGTTTTGGCGCGGGTCTTCTCGTCAACCTTTTTGACGATGACGGCGCAATAGAGGCTGTACTTGCCGTCGTTCGAGGGCAAGTTGCCCGAGACGACGACCGAGCCCGCCGGAATCCGGCCGTAGAGGATCTCGCCGGTCTCGCGATCGTAGATGCGCGTGCTCTGGCTGATGTACACGCCCATCGCGAGCACGCAGCCGCGCTCCACGATCACGCCCTCGACGACCTCGGAGCGAGCGCCGATGAAGCAGTTATCCTCGATGATCGTGGGCGCCGCCTGCAGGGGCTCGAGCACACCGCCGATGCCTGCACCGCCCGACAAATGCACGTTCTTGCCGATCTGCGCGCAGCTTCCGACCGTCGCCCACGTATCGATCATCGTGCCCTGATCGATGTAGGCGCCGATATTGACGAACGACGGCATCAGCACGACGTCGGCCGCCACGTACGCGCCGCGCCGGACCACCGCATCGGGCACCACGCGCGTTCCGGAGCTGCGAAACCGCTCGGCGTCATAGCTCGCGTACTTCGCCGGCACTTTGTCGAAGATACTTCGTGACGCCGTCGGCGGCGACGCGGTTCTCGCTCGTGCGGAAGTAGAGCAAGACGGCTTTCTTGAGCCACGCGTTGACGATCCACTCGCCGCCGCGCTTCTCCGCGACGCGCAACGTACCCGCGTCGAGACCCGCGATGCTTTCCTCGACGGCGTCGGAGATTTCGCGATCTACGCGGCCGGGTGCGAGCTCCTGGCGGCGCTCCCATGCCCGTTCAATCACTTCACTGAGCTCGGCCATGATCGTTCCTCGCGAGGTCGCGTCACTGCGCGTTCGCGTCGGTCAGACCTTCGCGCAGCGCTTTGCCGAGGCGCTCCGAAAACGCCTCGTCGAGCGGCTGGTTGTCGGCCGTCGTGATGAAGAATACGTCCTCGGCGCGCTCGCCGACGGTGGCGATCTTCGCGTTCTGCAGCGCGACGCCTTCGTGCTCGAACACTTTCGCGACCTGAAACAGCAGGCCGGGCCGATCGCCCGCGACGAGCTCGATCACGGTTCGCTGGTTCAGCGGATCGCGCGAGATCGTTATCTGCACCGGTGTCGAGAACATCCGCACTTGCCGCGGCGCGCGGCGCGTGACCTTGAGTGCCTGGTCGCTGGTGCTCGTCAGGGCCTTGAGCAAGCGATGGTGTATCTCGTCGAGTCTGCGCTTGTCCAAGATCGGGCTGCCGTCGCTTTCGAGCACGCAGTACGTGTCGAGACTCACCATTTCAGCGAGCGGCACGATGCGGGCGTCGACGATCGTGAGCCCGAGCTCGTCCAGGATGGCCGTCGAGCGCACGAACGAGCGTGTCTCCTCGGGCGAATACACCATGATCGAGGTCAACCCCTTGGAGATCAGCTCGTTGACGTCCACGATGGTCGAGCTCAGATTCGCCTCCTCGGCAAGAAGCCGCGTGTGCCAAGCGATCTCCTCGGGCCGATGCCGCAGGAAGTACTCCTCCGTGAAGCTCGACCAGATCCGCTGCCAACGCTCCCGGGGCAATCCGGCTTGCAGGAGCGCTTGCTCCGCCTGGGCTTGCCGGCCGCGGATCAGCTCCTCCTTGTCGATCGGGTTCAGCACGCCGCGGCGCAGTGCACGCCGCGTAGACTGATAGAGCTCCCAGAACAACGTGTCCTTCCACGAGTTCCAGATTTTCGGATTCGTGCCGCGGACGTCCGCCACGGTCAACACGTAGAGATAGTCGAGGTGGGTTTGATCTCCGACGGTGCGCGCGAACTCGTTGACGACGCGCGGATCGTTCAGGTCCTTCTTTTGCGCGGTCAGGGACAGCAACAAGTGATTCTGCACGAGCCACGCGACGAGCCGCGCATCGTAGCGGCTCATCCCGTGCTCTAGGCAAAACGCTTCGGCGTCCACCGCGCCTAGCTCCGAATGGTCGCCGCCGCGGCCTTTGGCGATGTCGTGAAAAGCCCGGCGAGATATGCGACTTCCGGCTTCTCTAGCCGTCTGCATGACCGCGCTGCACGCTGGGAACTCATCGTCGAAACGCGGCAACGCGAACCGCCGCAGATTCTCGACCACGAACAGGGTATGCGCGTCGACCGTATACGCATGGAACAGGTCGTACTGCATGCGTCCGACGACTCGTCCGAACGCCGGGATGTATAGCCCGAGCACGCCGTAGGTGTTCATACGCTTCAGAGTGCGAGTGACGCCTTGCGGTGCGCGCAGGATGTCGAGGAACAGTCGGTGATGGCGCGGGTTTTGGCGGAACTCCTCGTCGATCAACCAGAGGTTCTGCTTGACGAGCGCGATCGTGCGGGCGTTGACGCCGCGCAAGTTCAAGTTCTGCTCGAGCAGCAGGAACATCTCGAGCAGCGCCGACGGCTCGCGCGCGAACACCTGCTCGTCGCTCACCTCGAGATAGCCGTTGCGGCTCTGGAAGCGCGGGCTCAACAGGACCGGCGATTCGTCTTGTCGAGGAGGATCGCCTCCTCGAACAACTGCAGCAGCATCTCGTTGAGCCGGCTGACCTCCATGACGGTTCGGTAGTAGCGCTGCATGAGCTGCTCGACCGCGAGCGTGAAGCTCGCGTCCTCGTAGCCGAGCATCTGGGCGAGCTTCACTTGATGGTCGAACAGCAGCCGATCCTCGCGCCGGCCCGTGAGGAGGTGCAGGCCGAATCGAATGCGCCAGAGGAACGCCTGGCCCGCGATCAGGATGCGCAGCTGTCCGGCCGTCAGGAACTTGTGGCTCGACGAGATCTTCCAGACGCGTGGCACCGAAGTGCCGGCGCGCGAGCCACGAGATCATCTGAATGTCGCGCAAGCCGCCCGGGCTGCCCTTCACGTTGGGCTCGAGGTTGTACGCAGTATCGTGATAACGGTGATGCCGCGCGGCCTGCTCATCGAGCTTCGCGCGAAAGAACTCGCGCGCTGCTCCACATGCGCGTCCTGCCGATCCTCTTCGGCAGCTCTTCGAACAGCCGGCCGGGCCCGTTCAGCAGCCGCGTCTCCATCAGCGTCGTCAGCGACCGTGACGTCGCTGCGCGCTTGCGCCTCGCAGTCGTCGAGCGTGCGCACGCTATGGCCGACTTCGAGCCCGATGTCCCACAGAAACGTGAGGAACCGGCCGATCGCCTCGTCGCTTCGTTGCTCGTCGCGTTCATCGAGCAGCACGCAGCAAGTCGATGTCGGATTGCGGATGCAGCTCGCCGCGGCCGTAGCCGCCGACAGCGACCAGGTCCGCCTGCTCGCGAAGCTCGCGCAGCGAAATGCCGGCCAGCTAGCGAGAATGATGCTGTCGACGATGACGGCGCGCTCGCGCACGAGCCCCTCGATCGGCTCGTTGCGGCGGAACCTCTCGCTCAGGTTGTCGCTCGCGTTGCGCAGCGCATCGCGAAACACGGCGACGGCTCGGCCGTCGGCCGCGAGCGCGCGCTCGAGGGCCGGGCGGTCGATCTGCCCCGTGCGGCCTGCGACGGACTTCACCTCATCGAGATGCGTTGCCACTACCGGCCTCTCGATCCATGGCCCCGAGCGTCAGTACCTCGTAGCCGGTTGCCGTGATCAAGCACGGTGTGCTCCCACTGCGCCGACAGCGAGTGATCCTTCGTCACGACGGTCCAGCCGTCGGCGAGCAGCTTCACGTCGCGTTTGCCCGCGTTGACCATCGGCTCGACCGTGATGGTCATGCCGGGCACGAGCTCGACGCCGGTGCCGCGGCTTGCCGTAGTGCAGAACCTGCGGATCCTCGTGAAACATCGCGGCCGATGCCGTGGCCGCAGTACTCGCGCACGACGGAAAAGCGCTGCTCCTCGACGTAGCTCTGCACCGCATAGCCGATGTCGCCGAGCCGCGCGCCCGGCTGGATCGCGCGGATGCCGCGCCACATGCCGTCGAAGCACGACGCGGGCGAGCCGCTCGGCGATGATCGAGGGCTCGCCGACGAAGAACATCCGGCTCGTGTCGCCGTGGTAGCCGTCCTTGATCACGGTCACGTCGATGTTGACGATGTCGCCGTTCTTGAGCACGCGCTCGCTCGGAATGCCGTGGCATACGACGTGATTCACCGACGTGCAGATCGACTTCGGAAAGCCCCGGTAGTTCAGCGGGCGCCGGGATCGCGTCGAGCTCGTGCACGATATAGTCGTGGCAGATCCGGTCGAGCTCGTCCGTGGAAATTCCGGGCTGGACCTGCCCCCGATCATGTCCGAGACATCCGCTGCGAGCCGGCCGGCGACGCGCATCTTGTCCTGCTCTTCAGGCGTTTTTATCGTGATGGCCATGCCGGGGATGATCCGCTCGCGCGCCCGAGGAGGGGGCGCTAAGGAAGCTCTGCGGCGCAAGCGCGGATCGACATTGTTGCTGCAAGCCGGCTATGGTATAAAGCGCGCGCCCGAGAGGCAATCGACGTTGACTTAATTACACACACGCGTCGTCAACCGCTGGCGCGGGTGCCCTGCGAAGGGTCGCCGGCGGGGCGCGTGGAGGATTAACCCCAAAAGGAGTTTTCCATGGCCGACGTTTCCATGCGCCGGATGCTGGAAGCAGGTGTCCATTTCGGACATCAGACCCGCTTCTGGAATCCGAAGATGTCGCAGTACATTTTCGGCGAGCGCAACAAGATCCATATCATCAATCTCGAAAGTACGCTGCCCTTGTATAAGGAAGCGGCGGAATTCGTTCGCAAGCTCGTTGCCGACGGCGGAACCCTACTCTTCGTAGGGTCCAAACGCGCGGCACGCGAGGCGATCGCCGTCGAGGCGCAGCGCTGCGGAATGCCGCACGTGAGCCAACGTTGGCTCGGCGGCATGCTCACGAATTTCAAGACGATCCGCCAGTCGATCAAGCGGCTCCGGGACCTCGAGGAGATCACGGCCGCAGGCTCGAGCACGGAGTTCACGAAGAAGGAGATGCTGCGGTCTGAACCGCGAGCGCGAAAAGCTCGAACGTGCGCTCGGCGGCATCAAGCAGATGGACGCCTTGCCGGATGCCGTATTCATCATCGACGTCGGCCACGAGGAGATTGCGGTTCGGGAAGCGAGCAAGCTCGCCATCCCGGTCGTCGCTGTGGTCGACACGAATTGCTCACCGGACGGCGTCGACTATCCGATCCCCGGCAACGACGATGCCATGCGCGCGATTCAGCTCTACGCGCAGGGCATCGCGGACGCTGTCCTCGACGGCAAGTCCTCGATACCTGAAGTGCCCACCGGCGACGACGAGTTCGTCGAGCTCGATGAAGAGGGCCGGCCGAAGGTCGAGGCGGCGCGCGCCAAGAAGACCGGCACGAAAAAGCGCGCACGCGTGACCAAAGTGCGATCGAAGGGCAAGCCGAAACCACTCGAGGAGAGTGCCGAGCCCGCCGAGGAAGAAGCTCCGGCGGATTCTGCGGAACAGGAAGCAAGCGAGTAGGCGACCAGGAACATAACAGCGAGGGACCGAGAATGGACATCACGCCGGACATGGTCAAGGAACTGCGGGAGCGCACCGGCGCAGGCATGATGGATTGCAAGCGTGCGCTCGTGGAGACCAGCGGCAACGTCGACCTTGCAGCCGAATTGCTGCGCAAGCAAGGCCAGGCCAAGGCGGACAAGAAGGCTTCCCGTGTGGCCGCCGAGGGACAGATCGCGATCAAGAGCGACCAGACCGCGGGCCGGCACGCGATCGTCGAGGTGAATTCCGAGACCGACTTCGTTGCCAAGGACGAGAACTTCCGCCGATTCGTGGACGTCGTCGCGAACGTGGCGCTGAGCCGTAAGCCCGCAAGCGTAGCGGAGCTCATGCAAGCGAAGGTCGACGGGCAAACCTTGGAGGAAGCACGCCTAGCGCTCGTAACGAAAGTCGGCGAGAACATTGCCGTGCGGCGCTTCCAGATGGTCGAGACGAAGGGCGCCGTCGGCCCCTACGTGCACATGGGCCGCATCGGCGTGCTGCTCGAGCTCGAAGGCGGCAACGCCGAGCTCGCTCGCGACTTGGCTATGCAAGTCGCGGCCACGTCGCCGCGCTACGTCGGCCCGGAGCACGTTCCGCAAGACGTGCTCGCGAAGGAACGGGAGATCTTGAGCGCCCAGGCGGCCCAGAGAAGGTAAGCCGCCCGAGATCGTCGCCAAGATGGTCGAAGGCCGTCTCAGGAAGCATCTCGAGGAGATCACTCTGACGGGCCAGCCGTTCGTGAAGGATCCGGACAAACGCGTGCGCGACCTTCTCGCTGCAGGCAAGGCGAAAGTCAAAGGTTTCTTGCGCTACGAAGTGGGTGAGGGCATCGAAAAGAAAGCGTCCGACTTCGTCCAGGAGGTCATGGCGCAGGCTTCCCAGAGCCGCTAACCTAGTCGGGTTTGCGGGTGCCGCTCACCACGCGGCGTAGGACAGCGAGGGGTTCATGGCGCAAAGCGCGCCCGCTTATCGGCGGATCCTGCTCAAGTTGAGCGGCGAAGCGCTGCTCGGCGGCCAAAAATACGGAATCGACCCTGCCGTCATCCGTCGAGTCGCCGTCGAGATCACGGAAGTCGTCGCGCTCGGCGTGCAAGTAGGCCTCGTGATCGGCGGCGGCAACATCTTCCGCGGCGCCGGTCTAGCGGAAGCCGGCATGGACCGGATCACGGCCGATCACATGGGCATGCTCGCCACGGTCATCAACGCGCTCGCGCTGCAAGATGCTTTGGAGCGGCAAGGCGCCGTCGCGCGCGTGTTGTCGGCGTTGCAGATACACCAGGTTTGCGAGGACTACATCCGCCGCCGAGCGGTACGGCACCTCGAAAAAGGCCGCGTCACGATCTTCGCGGCCGGCACGGGCAATCCGTTTTTCACGACCGACACCGCCGCGAGCCTGCGCGCGATCGAGATCGGCGCCGACGTGCTGATCAAGGCCACGAAAGTCGACGGCGTGTATTCCGCCGACCCGCTGAAAGATCCTAGCGCTGTCCGCTACGGCGCGTTGTCGTTCGACCAAGTGCTCGCGGAGAAACTGCGCGTCATGGATGATACGGCGATCGTGATGTGCCGTGAGAACAACCTGCCGCTAGTGGTGTTCAATCTGAACAACGCGGGCGACCTCGTCCGCATCGTGAAAGGTGAAGTGCTCGGGACTTCCGTTGCGAATCACTTGTCGCGCACGGGCACGGGCGTGTAAACATCGTGCACCGATGAGCGGTTTCCACCAATGATCAACGACGTGAAAAAAGAGGCGGAGCAACGCATGCACCGCGCCGTGGATGCGCTCAAGGAAGAGTTGAAGCGCCTGCGCACGGGCCGTGCGCACACCGGCCTTCTCGAGCACGTGATGGTCGACTATTACGGCTCCAAGGTCGCGATCAAGCAGACTGCGAACCTCACGGTCGAGGATGCCCGCACGTTGGTCGTGACTCCGTGGGAGAAACAGATGGTCGCCGTCGTCGAGAAAGCGATCATCAATTCGGGATTGGGCCTGACGCCCGTTTCCGCGGGCACCGTGATTCGCGTGCCGTTGCCGCCGATGACCGAGGAGCGCCGGCGGGAGCTCGTGCGCGTGGTGCGCGCGTCGGCGGAAAGCGGCCGCGTCGCCGTCCGCGCGGTGCGCCACGACGCCCTGAACGACCTCAAGGACTTGTTGAAGGAAAAAATGATCACCGAAGACGACGATCGCCGAGCGAAAGAAGAAATCCAGAAGCTCACCGATCGCCATGTATCCCAGATCGACGCGCTTCTGAAAGATAAGGAAGCCGAGATCATGGAATTCTGATCGAACCGGAAATCCTCGATGATGGTCGCCAATCCGGCCAATCCCAAAACCGAAAGCATCACGCCCCGGCACGTCGCCGTCATCATGGACGGCAATGGCCGCTGGGCGCGCCGCCGCGCGCTGCCTCGCCAAGCGGGCCACCAGGCCGGCATCAAGCCGGTGCGGGCCACCGTCGAGTGTTGCGCAGAAGCGGGCGTGCAAATGCTCACGCTGTTCGCGTTCTCGAGCGAGAACTGGCGGCGGCCCGTGGAGGAAGTGCGGGGCTTGATGTCGCTGTTCGTCGATGCGCTCGAGCGCGAGGTCGCCGAGCTGGACGCGAATCGGATTCGCTTGAGCTTCATCGGCGATCTGCAAGCCCTGAACCCGCGCTTGCGCGCCGCGACGGAGGCCGCGGAGGTCACGACGCGCGGACAATACGCGCATGGATCTCGTGGTCGCGGTCGCATACGGCGGTCGTTGGGACTTGGCGCAAGCCGCTCGCAAGCTCGCGCTGGAGGCCGTCGAGGGCAGACTCGACCCCAAAGAAATAGATGAGGCCAAATTCGCAGCCGCGTTGACCACTGCGGGGTGTCCGAGCGTCGATTTGCTGATCAGAACCGGCGGCGAAAAGCGGATCAGCAACTTCCTTCTGTGGGATATCGCGTACGCCGAGGTCTTCTTCTCCGACGTGCTTTGGCCGGATTTCACGGCGGCGGAGCTGCGCAATGCGTTCGAGTTCTATGCGCGCCGCCAACGCCGCTTCGGCCGCACCGGAGAGCAGATCGAGGCCGTGGGTTGCTAGCGACACGGTTCATCACAGGCGCGATCCTCGGCGGCGTGATCACAATTACGGTCTTTTTTCTGCCGAACCCCGGCGCCGCCATCGTATTCGGCGCGCTTTGGCTTGCAGGCGCTTGGGAATGGGCGAGTCTCGCAACGCTAGGGCCGGCGCTGCGAGCCGCCTACGTCGCCGTCGTGCTCGGTTGCATGGTGCTCGCGTCGTTCTTCCCGGAGCCCGACGGGGTTGCGGTCGCCGTGGCGGTCGCCGCGCTTTGGTGGTTGATCGCGCTTGTCGCGGTCCTGACCTACCCGCGGAGCTTCGAACCGGGCAGCGTCGCGGCGATCGGGCTCATCGTCTTGGTGCCGTCATGGCTGACGCTCATTGTCTTGCATGGCTTGGAGCCGATGGGGCGCGCGCTCGCGATGACCGTGCTCGCTGATCGTCTGGGCCGCGGACATCGGGGCGTACGGCATCGGCCGGTGGCTCGGGCGCGTGAAGCTCGCGCCGAAGGTGAGCCCCGGCAAGACCTGGGAGGGCGTGACCGGCGGGGTTGCGGCGGCCGCCGCTGGTCGCGTGGGCTCGCGGCAGTGCTGATCGGGCTCCCGCCCGTGCCGTTGATCGCGGTCGGTATCGCGACCGCCTTGGTCTCGGTGGTCGGAGATCTGACCGTCAGCATGTTTAAGCGAAACGTGGGCCTAAAGGACAGCGGGACGCTGCTACCGGGCCACGGCGGGGTCATGGACCGCATCGATAGCCTCACGGCCGCCGTCCCGATCTTTGCCCTGGGTCTGAAGGTCGCCGGGGTGCTCGGCTAGGCCGGAACTAGAGCCGCGAAGGGATGGTCTGTGTAGCCAAAGGGAGCCCGTTCTGGGTGGGGTCGCGTCGAACAGTTAGAATGTCGCCGTAGTGCGAAGGAACCGCGCGTTCGTGAGGTAGAGCAAGACACGTGCAAGTAGAAGACATCCTCATTCGGGTATTGGCCTTTATCGTCGCGATCGGCGTGCTCGTGGCGGTTCACGAGTTCGGCCACTACTGGGTCGCACGCCGCCTCGGCTTCAAGGTTCTGCGCTACTCGATCGGGTTTGGCCGGCCGCTGTTGCGCTGGCGAGGATCCGATCCCGACCGAATCGAATATTGGCTCTCGGCGATTCCGCTCGGCGGCTACGTGAAGATGCTCGACGAGCGCGAGGGGCCGGTTCCGACCGCCGATAGCCATCGCGCGTTCAATCGCGGCCAGTTCCGCAGCGGATCGCGGTGCTGCTCGCAGGACCCGGTTTCAACTTCCTGTTCGCGATCGTCGCGTACTGGATCATGTTCGCGACCGGTGTGCCGGGCATCAAGCCGATCATCGGCGCCGTGACCGAAGGCTCGATTGCGGAAAGCGCCGGCTTGCGTGCCGACGATGAGATTCGATCCGTAGGCGGCCGCGAGACCGAAACCTGGGAGCATGCGACGCTCGCGATTCTGGACGAGCTTCTTTCCGACGCGCGCATCGACCTCGTCGTGCGATCGTCGAGCGGCGCGACGAAAAGCGTCGAGCTCGATGTGACGGGCCGCGAAGCCGAGCTCACGGCGCCGAGCGCGCTGTTCAGCGGTTTGGGATTTCAGCCCGGTCCCGTAATGCCGGCCGTGATCGCAGATCTTAGTCCGGGCTTGGCCGCAGAGCGTGCGGGCCTCAAGGTGGGCGATCGGGTGCTCGAGGCGAACGGCACGAAGCTCACGGGTTGGGAACAGCTCGTGGAGTTCGTCAGAAAGCGGCCCGGCGAGACGATCGAGCTCACGGTCGAGCGCGGCGGCGAACGCTTGTCCGTGCCTGTAACGGTCGGGCAGGTCGAAGACAACGGCGAGACGGTGGGACGGATCGGCGCGTCGCGGCCGGTCGCGTTCGCCCCGGAGGTGATCGAGAGCCTGCGCGCGGAGCAGCGTTACGGCGTGCTCGAGTCGCTGCCGCGCGCCATCGACAAAACGTGGGAGGTGAGCGCGCTCACCGTGCGGATGCTCGTGCGTATGATCGTCGGCGACGTGTCCGTCAAGAACATTTCGGGCCCGATCACGATTGCTACCTTTGCGGGCGACAGCGCCCAGGCGGGCTTCAGCGCCTTCTTGAGCTTCTTGGCCGTCGTCAGCATCAGCCTCGGAATCCTGAATCTGCTCCCGATTCCTCTGCTCGACGGCGGTCAGATCGCCTACCAAATCGCCGAATGGCTCAAAGGATCGCCGTTGTCCGAGAGGGCACTGATGCTCGGCCATCAAGTCGGCGTCCTGTTCCTGATCGTGCTCATGAGCTTCGTGTTCTACAACGACCTCTCCAGAATATTCAGCTGATGAAGACCGTGGGGGTAGCGAGGTTCGCGCTGTTGCTCGGCGGCTGTGCCGCGAGCGCCGCGAGTCACGCGTGGGATCCATTCGTCGTGCGCAACTTCTCGGTGGAGGGCGCGCAGCGCATCTCCGAAGGCACCGTCTACAACTATCTGCCGATCAACATCGGCGACATGGTCGACGAGCAGCGCGCCCGCGAGTCCATTCGCGCGTTGTACCAAGCCGGATTTTTCCAAGATGTCGAGCTGCGCCGCGACGGCGACACTCTCGTGATCGCGGTGCTCGAGCGCCCGACCATCCTGGAATTCACGTTCGACGGCAACAAGGACATCAAGGATGAGGACCTGACGAAGTCGCTCACCGAGATCGGGCTCGCTCAGGGCAAGACTTTCGATCAATCCATCCTCGAGGAGGTCACGCAATCGTTGACGGCGGAGTACTACGGCCGCGGCAAGTACGGCGCAAAGATCACTCCGACCGTCGAGTCCCTCGACGACAATCGCGTCCGCGTCTCGATCCAGATTGAGGAAGGCGATCGCGCAAAGATCCGGCAAGTCAACATCGTCGGCAATACGCAGTTTCCGGACGACGAGATCATCGCCGGTTTCGAGCTTTCTACGGGCAACATGCTGTCGTTCATCCGGCAGAACGATCGCTACTCGAAAGAAGCGCTCGAGGGCGACCTCGAGAAACTGCGGTCGTACTACATGGATCGAGGGTTCGCCGACTTCCGCTTGGACGATGTGCAAGTGGCGATCTCGCCAGACAAGCGCGATATCTTCGTCACGATCAGTATCGAGGAGGGCGATCGCTACACGATCTCGGACGTGAAGCTCGCCGGAGAGATGGTGGTGCCCGAGGACGATCTCAAAGCGCTGATCTTGGCCCAGCCCGGCCAGATCTTCTCGCAGAGCCTGCTCGCGTCCACACGAGCAGTTCATGAGCTTGCGGTTAGGACAAGACGGCTACGCGTTCGCCACGATACGCGCTGTGCCGGAGCTCAACAAAGAGACGAAAGAGGCGGCCATCACGTTCTTCGTCGATCCGCAGAATCGAGTCTACGTGCGGCGCATCAACTTCAACGGCGCCGACAACATGAACGACGAGGTGTTGCGGCGCGAGATGCGGCAGATGGAAGGCGCTTATCTGTCGAACGATCTCGTGGAGCGCTCGCAAGTGCGGCTGCAGCGGTTGCCGTATATCGAATCCGTCGAGCACGAAACGACTCCGGTGGCCGGCAGCGCGGACCTCGTCGACGTCGATTTCACGATCGAGGAAGGTCTGCCGGGTCAGTTCGGCGGCAGCCTGGGATTCTCCGAGACTTACGGCGTGACGCTCGGCGGCAATTTCATCCACTCGAATTTCATGGGCACCGGCAACCGCGTCGCGATGGAGCTGCGCGGCGGCGAGTATCAGAAGGTCTACGACGTCAATTTCACGGACCTGTATCGCAACATCGACGGCCTCGCGCGAACGATCTCCCTGACGTATCAGGACATCACGCAGTTCACGTCCGTGACGTCCGACTTCTCCACGACGATGCTATCGGCCGGCATCAACTGGGGGTATGAGATCACGGAGTACCAGGCACTGCGGTTCGGTCTCGCTTATCAGGATTCCGAGCTTCTCACGAGCTTGTACAGCTCCCAGCAGGCCGTCGAATGGGTGCGGTCCAACGGCGATCCGTTCTGTGTGCTGGGCGCCCAGGAGTTCGACGTTACTGACGAGTCCGGTCTGCTGGCGGCCGCCTGTAACGCCGCCAATGTATTCGGCACGACGGTGCAGAGCTTGGAGCTCGTGCTCGGGTGGTCGTTCGACACGCGCAACCGCGTGCTGTTTCCGGACGTCGGTACGCGGCTCGGCGTGAATTTCAACGCCGTCGGTGCCTGGCAGCGAAGTCGAGTATTTCGTAGCGGGACTCGACTTTACGAAATACATGCGGATGCCGGGCCGTTGGCGATTCAAGATCAACAGCGAGTTGTCGTACGGCGACGCCTTTGGCGAAACGACCGCGCTGCCGCCGTTTCGCAACCGTTACGCCGGCGGGCCCGGCTCGGTGCGCGGTTTCAAGGAGAGCTATCTCGGCCCGCTCGATTCGCTGCGCAATCCGTACGGCGGCAATTTGCTCTTCGTCAATCAGTTCGAGCTGATCATCCCGACGCCCGCGAAGATTGCCGGGTCGACACGAATCGCGCTGTTCTACGATGTCGGCAACGTGTTCTCGACCGGCGGCGTCAATTTCTACGACAAGCTCGGTGATCCTATCGACTACGATTTCGATTATGATAAGTTGAAGAAATCCGTTGGACTCGGCGTCGAATGGCTAGCGCCACTGGGATTGCTGAGGTTTAGCTATGCCGTCCCTTTGAACGAGGACGACGAGACCGACCGGTTCTATGGCGACGAAGTGGAACGGTTTCAGTTTTCCATCGGCAACGCCTTCTAAAAGTTGAGGAACTTGAATTCATGATCAAGTCGAGTCTAACCGCGACATTGTTGTCGTTGAGCCTGCTCTCGACGAACGCGCTGCACGCGCAAAACAACTTGAAGATCGGTGTGGTCAACGTCGCCCAGCTCATCGAGCAAGCGCCGCAATCGAAAGCCGTTAACGACGCATTGCAGAAAGAGTTTCAAACGAGGCAAGGCGAGATTCTCGCGATGCGCCAGCGGCTGCAGACCCAGCAGGAAACCTTTCAGCGCGATGCACCCGTCATGGGCGAGGCAGAGCGCTTGAATCTCGAGCGGCAGATCCGGGATGGCCAGCGCGAGCTGCAGCGCACCGAGAACGAGTATCTCGAGGATCTGAACATTCGCCGCAACGAAGAGCTCGGGAAGTTGCAGCGCGAGCTGCTTCAGCAAGTTCAGGCGTACGCGCGCGCCCAGCAGTATGACCTCGTCGTCGCCGACGTGCTGTATTTCAGCACCAAGGTCGATATCACTGCCGCCGTCCTCGCGGCGATCCAAAAGAGCGCCGGCGGGCAGTGAGCCATCGCGCGTCGCGCGATCGATTGGGAATGCTCGGCGCCTAACAGTAATGTCCGCGACCCTGCGCGAGCTCGCGGACCTGTTCGGTTGTGAGCTTCACGGCGACGCCGATCGTGTCGTCACGCGCGTCGGCACGCTGTCCGGCGCCGGCGGCGATGCGATCGCTTTTCTCGCGAATCCGCTGTACCGAGAGCAGCTGTCGCACACACGCGCCGCTGCAGTGATACTCGACCCGCGCTACCGCGCGGAGTCGAAGGTTTCGTGTCTCCTCACGAAGGAGCCGTACCTCACGTTCGCGCGGATCGCCGCGGTGCTGCACCCGCCAGGCGTCACGGTCCCGGGCGTCGACGCAACCGCCGTCGTCGCGTCCGGCGTTCACGTGCCGAAGTCGGCGCAGATCGCTTCCCACGTCACGATCGGCTTAGGGTGCAGCCTCGGCGAGTCGGTTGTCATCGGTCCGGGCTCCGTGCTCGGCGCCGATGTCACGATCGGCGCGGGCTCGCGGCTCTCGGCCCGAGTCACGGTGCTCGACGGCGTGCGGATCGGCGAGCGTTGCATCGTGCATCCCGGGGCTGTGATCGGCGCCGACGGCTTCGGCTTTGCTCCCAACCGCGGCGCATGGGTGAAGGTGCCGCAGCTCGGCAGTGTCGCGATCGGCAACGACGTGGAAATCGGCGCGAACACGACGATCGACCGCGGCACGATCGACGATACGGTGATCGAGGACGGCGTCAAGCTCGACAATCTCGTCCAGATCGCGCACAACGTGCGTCTCGGCGAGCACACGATCATGGCCGCGATGTCCGGCGTCGCGGGCAGCACCAAGGTCGGCAAGCGCTGTATGATCGGCGGCGGAGTGGTCATGATCAATCAACTCACCATCTGCGACGACGTGCTGTTCACCTTCCGTAGCGTGGTCACGAGATCCGTTACCGTGCCGGGTACGTATTCCGGCAGCCTGCCGGCCGAGGAGGCCGCGCTGTGGCGTCGGAACGCCGCGCGCTTCAAGAGCTTGGATGCCCTCGCGGATCGACTACGGGCGGTCGAGCGGCGGCTGAAGAGCCGCCACAGCAACAAGAAATCACCTGACGATGAGTGACGAAATGCCGCTCGACATCAAGGCGATCCTAGAGCGCCTGCCGCACCGCTATCCGTTTCTCATGGTCGACCGCGTGCTCTCGGTTACGCCCGGCAAATCGATCGTCGCAGTGAAAAACGTGACGGCGAACGAAGCCTACTTCGTCGGTCATTTCCCAGGGCATCCCGTGATGCCCGGCGTGCTCGTGCTGGAGGCCTTGGCGCAAGCCGGTGGGGTGCTCGCTTGGGAAAGCGTGAGCGAGGACGACGGCTTTTGGATCTTGTATCTCGTCGGCATCGACAACGCCCGTTTCAAGCAGCCCGTGCGTCCCGGAGATCAGCTTGTGCTCAAGGTCGACCTCGTGCAGCGCCGGCGCAATCTCTGGCGCTACGAGGCGCGCGCCGAGGTCGACGGCAAGCTCGTCGCCGAGGCCGAGTTCCTGATGGCGGACGGCCCGAAGTCTTGATCGATCAGCGAGCCGTAGTCGCGAGCAGCGCTCGCATTGCCGACGACGTGTACGTTGGACCTTATGCCGTCATCGGCGCCGACGTGTCGATCGGGAGCGGCAGCCGCATCGAGTCGCACGTCGTGATCAAAGGCTCCACAACGATCGGAGCGCAAAACCATATTTATCAATTCGCTTCGATCGGCGACGATCCGCAGGACAAGAAATACAGGGGTGAACCGACGCGACTCGTGATCGGCGATCGCAACACGATTCGCGAGTACTGCACGATCAATCGCGGCACTGTCCAGGATGAAGGGATCACGAGGATCGGCGACGACAACTGGATCATGGCGTATTCGCACATCGCCCACGATTGCGTGGTCGGCAGCAACACGATCTTCGCCAACAACGCCTCGATCGCGGGCCACGTGCACATTGGCGATTACGTGATTCTCGGCGGGTTCACGGCCGTGCATCAATTCTGCCGGATCGGCGCGCATGCGCTGACGAGCATGTTCAGCTACGTCACGATGGACGTCGCCGCCTATCTGATCGTGTCGGGTCGGCCCGTGGAGCCGCGCGGTCTGAACACCGAAGGCTTGAAACGCCGCGGCTTTTCCGCGGCGCAGCTGCGCAATCTGCGTGCGGCCTACCGCACGGTGTTTCGCGAAGGGCTCAAGCTCGACGAGGCGCTCGCAGTCCTCGACCAGCGCGTTGCCGAGCAGCCGGAGCTCGCACCGTTCGTAGCCTCGCTCCGCGCGAGCACCCGCGGCCTTGCCCGCTAGGTAGATATGGCTGACGCCAGGCGTCCGTTGCGCGTCGCGCTCGTCGCGGGCGAGGCGTCGGGGGACATGCTCGGCGCGGGTCTCATCGAGGCGTTGCGAGCGCGTGAGCCTTCCGCAGAGTTCTTCGGCGTGGCAGGGCCGCGGATGATCGCCGCCGGATGCGTCCCGTGGTATCGCGCGGAGGAGCTGTCGGTGATGGGATTCGCCGAGGTCCTGCCGCATCTGCCGCGGCTGCTCAAGATGCGGGCGGACCTGATCGCGCGCATCAAGGCCTCCGGCGCGGACGTCTTCGTCGGCATCGATTCGCCGGACTTCAATTTACCCGCGGCGCGCGCGCTCAAGGCCGGTGGCATCGCGAGCGTGCAATACGTGAGCCCGCAGGTGTGGGCATGGCGGCAGTCGCGCGTGAAGCGGATTCGCGCGGCCGTGGACCTCGTGCTTTGCGTGCTGCCCTTCGAAACCGATTTCTACGCGGCGCACGGCGTGCGGGCCAAGTTCATCGGCCACCCGCTCGCCGACGCGATCCCGCTAGCGGTAGATCGGGGCAAAGCGAAGGTCGAGCTGGGACTCGATCCTGCCAAGCCCCTCGTCGCTGTGCTGCCGGGCAGCCGGCGCAGCGAGGTAGCGCGTCTTGCGCTGCCGTTCACGGCCACGGCGGCGTTCTTGCAGCGCTCGCGAGCCGACATCGAGATCGCGGTCGCGCTCGCGAGCGAGCCGATCGGCGCGCTCTATCGCGCGACAGTTGCGAAGCTCGAGCTCGAGCGCCCAGCGCACTTGATCACGGGCCGCGCCCGCGACGTCCTTGCCGCGGCCGACGCCGTGCTCACGGCATCGGGCACTGCGAGCCTCGAAGCACTGCTGCTGAAGCGCCCGATGGTGGTCGCGCATCGCATCGCGCCGCTGACGTATTGGCTCGTCCGCAGGCTCGGCGTCGCCAAGCTCAAGCACTTCTCTCTGCCGAACCTGCTGGCGGGCGACGCAGTCGTGCCGGAATTCGTGCAAGGCGAAGTGCGCGCCGACGTTCTTGGTCCCGCCGTGCTCGAGATTCTCGACGGCCGGCCGCTGCACGCCGGCTGGTATGATGTCTTCACCGGCATCCATCTACGGCTGCGCCGCGACGCCGACGCACAAGCCGCGCAAGGGGTGCTCGAGCTGGTGCGGGGAACCTCCTAGTGATCGGGCTCACTGAATATCCTGCGTTCGCGGCGCATCGCGCCGCAATTGCCGGCGCATGACCGGTTTCGTCCACCTGCGCGTCCACACGGAGTACTCGCTCGTCGACAGCGTCGTTCGCGTCGATTCCCTCATCGACGAGCTCGAGCGCCTCGAGATGCCGGCCTGCGCGATCACCGATCTCGGCAACGTGTCGGCGATGGTCAAGTTCTTTCGCGCTGCGGTGCAACGCGGCATCAAGCCGATCATCGGCGCCGACGTCTCGATCGCCGAGTCGCTCGAGGACCGCGAGCCGACTCGGCTGACGCTGCTGTGCCAAAACGGAAGGGGTTTCAAGCGCTTGAGCGCGTTGCTGACGCAGGGCCACAAGGTAGGTCAGACGCTCGGCCGCGCGGTCGTGTTGAAAGAGTGGCTGAGCCCGCAAGCGCTCGAGGGCCTGATCGGGTTGTCGGGCGGCCAAGCGAGCGAGCTCGGCAAGGCGCTGGCCCTCGGGCGGCAACGCGCGCCGGAGGTCCTCGACTATTGGCGCACGCTGCTGCCCGACCGTTTCTATGTCGAGCTGCAGCGCGTGGGCAGACCCGGCGAAGCCGAGTACATCGAGCGCGCGGTTCGTTTGGCCGCAGCGCAGGATGTCGGCGTCGTCGCGACCAACGACGTATGCTTCCTCGCTCGCGACGAGTTCGAGGCGCACGAAACGCGCGTGTGCATTGGCCAGGGCCTCGCGCTCGCCGACCCAAGCCGGCCACGCAACTACACCGAGCAGCAGTACCTAAAGTCGACCCGCGAGATGGAGCAGATCTTCGCGGACCTGCCCGAGGCGATCGCGAACGGTGTCGAAATCGCCAAGCGCTGCAATCTCAACTTGGAGCTCGGCCGCGTCTATCTACCCGATTTCCCCCTGGAAGAAGGGCAGAGCGTCCGAGCGCATCTGATCGAGCGCGCGCAGGCCGGGTTGAGCAAGCGCCTTGCGAAGCTGCAGCCGAAGACGGACGCCGCCCGGGACGTCTATCGAGGGCGGCTCGCCCGCGAGATCGAAACGATCTGCAGCATGGGCTACGAAGGCTATTTCCTGATCGTCGCCGATTTCATCGCCTGGGCGAAAGACAACGCGATCCCGGTCGGACCCGGCCGCGGCTCCGGCGTCGGCTCGCTCGTCGCTTACTCGCTCGGTATCACGAACCTCGACCCGATCGCGCACGAGCTGCTATTCGAGCGATTCCTGAACCCCGAGCGCGTCGATCTGCCGGACTTCGACATCGACTTCTGCATCGAAGGCCGCGATCGCGTGATCGACTACGTGAGCAAGCGCTACGGGCGCGACCGCGTCTCGCAGATCGCAACTTTCGGCACGATGGCGGCGCGCGCAGTCGTGAGGGACGTCGGTCGCGTCCTCGGCATGCCTTACGGCTACGTCGATCGGATAGCGAAGCTAATTCCGTTCGAGCTCGGCATCACTCTCGCGAAGGCGAAGGCCGACGACGACGAGCTGCGCGCTCTGTATGACTCGGAGGACGAGGTGCGCACGCTGTTCGACCTCGCGCAGCGTCTCGAGGGCCTCGCGCGCAACGCCGGCACGCACGCGGGCGGCGTAGTCATCGCGCCGGCGCCGCTGACGGAATTCATGCCGCTCTACGCGGACGCGAGCGGTGGGCTGCTCACGCAGCTCGACAAGGACGATCTCGCGGCGATCGGCTTGATCAAGTTCGACTTCCTGGGTTTGAAGACGCTAACGATCATCGACAAGGCCGTCGCGGCTATCAATCGCGACCGAGCTGCGCGTGGCGAGGCCGCGATCGATATCGATTCGATCCCGATCGACGATCCACCAACCTACGAGCTGCTGCGGCAGTGCAAAACGACCGCCGTGTTCCAGTTCGAATCGCTCGGCATGCGCGACCTGATCAAACGCCTCCAGCCGGATTCCTTCGACGACTTGACCGCCGTCGTTGCGCTGTTTCGCCCCGGTCCGATGCAGATGGCCGAAGAATTCATCAATCGTAAGCATCGCCGCGATGGCGCGGCGCTCGACTATCTGCATCCGAGCCTGGAAGCGACCCTGAAGCCGACATACGGGGTAATGCTGTATCAAGAGCAAGTGATGCAGGTCGCGCGGATTCTCGCCGGCTATTCGCTCGGCGGCGCCGACGTGCTGCGGCGCGCGATGGGCAAGAAGAAGCCGGAAGAGATGGCGGAGCAGCGCGCGGTGTTCCTTGCGGGTGCAACGAAGCGCGGCGTGGAGCCGGCGCGCGCGAATCACATCTTCGACCTCATGGAGACGTTCGCGGGCTACGGCTTCAACAAGTCGCACGCGGCCGCGTACGCGCTAATCGCTTATCAAACCGCATGGCTCAAGACGCAATATCCCGAAAGCTACATGGCGGCGGTGCTGACGGCCGATCTCGACGACACGGATCGTTTGGTGGTGCTGAAGGACGAATGCAAGCGAATGGGCATCGCGCTCGAGCCGCCCGATGTTAACGCGTCGGTATTCGAGTTCACCGTCGCCGGCGAGAAACGTATCAGCTACGGTCTTGGAGCGCTGAAAGGCGTCGGCAGGAGCGTCGTCGACGCGCTTGTCGCAGAACGTACTGCGCATGGCCCGTTCCGCGATCTGCTCGACCTGTGTCGGCGCGTGGATCAGCAGAAAATGAATCGCCGCGTGCTCGAAGCGCTCGTGCGTTCCGGCGCACTCGACGCGCTCGGAGGCAACCGGGCGACGCTGTTCGCGGCAGTGCCGGATGCGCTGCAACTCGCGGAGCGTTCGGCGCACGCGCGCGCAGCGGGGCAAGCCGCTTTGTTCGGCGGCGCAGAGCAGGATGAGGATTTGGCGTATGAGCTCGTTCCCGCGCGCGAATGGACCAAGCGCGAGCGCTTGGAGGGCGAGCGCGAAAGCC
Source organism: uncultured Gammaproteobacteria bacterium (assembly GCA_963744305.1). Lineage (GTDB taxonomy): Bacteria > Pseudomonadota > Gammaproteobacteria > Steroidobacterales > Rariloculaceae > FEN-1219. The sequence continues at coordinate 3,097 of CAVUTF010000034.1, read as the reverse complement.
TCGGGCTGTACCTCACGGGTCACCCGTTCGAGGATTTCGCAAGACATTGGGAAAAGATGAATGGCGCGCCGATCGCGCGTCTGCTGGGCGGTCTCCCGAACGAGCCCGGCCACTATCAGTTGCGCAAGGAGGTCATGGTGGCCGGGATCGTCATGGACGTGCGCCGTCGCGGCAATCGAGTGTCGATCGTGCTCGACGACAACAGCGATCGCGTCGAGGTGACGCTGTTCGACGAAGTCTATGCGCAGACCAAGCACCTCGTGACGAAGCACGCGGCGCTAGTCGCCGAGGGGCAGGTTCGATATGACGATTTCCTCAACGGTTGGCGCGTCACCGCACGGCGGCTGCGATCGATGGATGATGCGATCGAAGAGCACGCGCGGCGGCTAACGATTCAGTGGCCCGAAAGTAGCCCGGGAGCGGAGCTGGTACGCGACCTCAAGATTGCGCTGAAGCCGTTCACGCGCGGCAAGTGCGAGGTCTGCGTGCAATATCACACGGGCGAGGCGCAGGCCGAGCTCACGCTCGGCGAGGAATGGTCGGTGCGCCCCACACGGGAGTTGCGCGATAGCTTGAGCAGGCTGCTCGGCGAAGAACGTTTCTCGATTCATTACCCAAAGCACTTCCTTTGACGGCCCTGCGCACGAAAATCGGGGTCGGGTACTGATTTCGACCGCCGACGTAGAAACTGATTTGGGCGGTGGCCGAAATCAGTACCCGACCCCGATTTTCGGTGAGCGGCACGGCGTTTCCACGCTACTTGTAACGTTCTCGGCGTTCCGGGTAAGGTGTCGGCTCCCGCTGGTGCTCGAGTGTCTATGGATCTGAAGTTCCTGGATTTCGAACAGCCGATCGCAGAGCTCGAAGCGCGGATCGACGCATTGAAGTTTGTCGGGGACGACTCCGAGCTCAACATCAGCGAAGAGATCGAGCGGTTGAAAGACAAAAGCGAATCGCTGACTCGCAACATCTTCTCCAACTTGACGGCGTGGCAGATTGCGCAGCTCGCACGTCATCCGCAGCGGCCCTACTCGCTCGATTACATCGAGAAATGCTTCACTGATTTTCAAGAGCTGCACGGCGACAGAATGTATGCGGACGATCACTCTTTGGTCGGCGGGCTGGCGCGCTTGCAAGGCGAAGCCGTGGTCATCATCGGCCACCAAAAAGGCCGTGACACGAAGGAGCGTATTTGGCGCAACTACGGCATGGCGCGGCCGGAAGGATACCGCAAAGCGCTGCGGCTCATGCGCCTCGCGGAAAAGTTCGAGCTGCCGTTGATTACCATGATCGATACGCCGGGTGCGTATGCCGGCGTCGGCGCCGAGGAGCGGGGCCAGAGCGAAGCGATCGCGAGGAATCTGTTCGTCATGTCGGGCTTGCAGGTGCCGATCGTGAGCGTCGTGATCGGCGAAGGCGGATCCGGCGGCGCACTCGCGATCGGTGTCGCAGATCGCGTACTGATGCTCCAATACAGTATTTACTCGGTGATCTCGCCCGAAGGCTGCGCGAGCATTCTGTGGAAGAGCGCGGACAAGGCTGAGGCTGCTGCAGAGGCGATGGGCATTACGGCGGAGCGGCTCCTTCGGCTGCAGCTCGTGGACGAGGTGATCGCCGAGCCGCTCGGTGGAGCGCACCGCGACAGCCAGGCGACGGCCGAAGCCGTGCAGCACGCGCTCGCACAAACGCTCGCGGCGCTGAAGTCGATGCCGCTCGAGGCGCTGCTCGCGCAGCGCCGCCGTCGGCTGGCAGGCTACGGCGTCTACAAAGAGAACTGAGGTGTTGTGCGCGAGGAGACCTTCCTCGACACGCTCGCGGCCAAGCTCGATGTATGGCACGGCGCGGGTGCAGCGGGCTTTGCCGTAGCCTTCAGCGGCGGCCTCGATTCGACGCTGCTTCTCACGGCGCTCGCCCGGCTCGGCCTGTCCCAACCCTTGCGCGCGCTGCACGTCGATCACGGTTTGAGCACGGCATCGCAAGCTTGGGAAGCGGGCTGTCGAAGCGCCGCGGCGGCCTTCCGCATCCCTTACGCGAGCACGCGCATCGTGGTGCCGCGCGACTCGGGACTCGGGCTCGAAGCTGCCGCGCGCGCCGAGCGGTATCGCGCGCTCGAAAAGATGCTTGGCGTAGGCGAAGTCCTGCTCACCGCGCACCATGGCGACGATCAGCTCGAGACCGTGCTGTTGCGGATGCTGCGCGGTGCCGGAACCCGGGGCCTGCGCGGCATCGTGGAGCTCGCGCCGTTCGGGCGCGGCTATCTCGGGAGGCCGCTCCTCGGCTTCGCCAAGCGCGAGCTGCGCGAGCAAGCTCGCCTTTGGGGGCTCGCCTGGGTCGACGATCCCGCGAACGAGAGCCTGGAGCACGATCGCAACTACTTGCGGTTGCGTGTCGTCCCGGCGCTCGCGGAGCGATGGCCCGCCGCGCCGCGGATGGCGCAGCGGCTCGCGGAGCAGATGGCCGACGCCGAAGAGATTCTTGAGATGATGGCGCTGCAGGACGCGCGCACGCTCGCGGCCGAGGATCGCATCGCGCGCGAGGAGCTCATCGATCTTTCGCCGAGTCGGCAGCGGAATCTGCTGCGCCATCTCGTGCGGACCGCGGGACTATCGATCCCGAGCGCGCAAAAGGTCGAGGAGCTGCGCGCCGCCGTGCTAAGCAGCGCCGCGGATGCGCGTACGCACATTCGCTGGCCTGGCGGGGAAGGCCGGTTCTATCGCGGCTGTCTCTACCTACTGAAACCGCTGGCCCTGCCCTCCGGCCCGGACTTTCGCGGCCGTGTCGCCCGAACGGCACCCTGGTCGGGCCCCGAAGGAGATCTCGGCTTCGTGCCGAGCGCTGATGAGGGGCTTCCCCAGTCGTGGCTCGACGAGGGACTCGAGCTGCGCTTTCGCGCGGGCGGCGAGCGTTTTGCGCCGCTGCCGGGGGCGCGGAGCGTTGCGCTCAAGCGCTGGCTGCACGAGGCGCGCATCGTACCGTGGATGCGCGGCCGCTTGCCGCTGCTGTATCGGCAGGGCCAGTTGATAGCGGTCGCCGACCTCACGCTCGACGCAGCGGTGCGCGACGCGCCGAACGAGCCGCGCTGGCGCGTCTCTTGGAG
>CAVUTF010000033.1:0-156894 GCA_963744305.1 uncultured Gammaproteobacteria bacterium | reverse complement strand
GCCGCGATAGAAAGCTCTACCGTAGCGGACGTGGTCCGCTTGCAGATGAGCTTGGCGCCGGGCACGCGCCTGTCGGGGGGGTTGAACCTGGAAAACGCGGACTTCGCGCTGCAACGTCCGAGCCGCCCGTCTTTCGCCCTCTCGCCGGATGGTCGGCACCTCGTCTACGCTGCTTGGGATGGCGAGGCCACGCGGTTGTATCGACGTCCGATGGATCAACAGCAAGCCACGCCGATCCTCGGCACGGAGGGCGCAGCCCGACCGTTCTTCTCTCCGGATAGTCAATCGGTCGGCTTTCTCGTGGACTACGAGCTGAAGCGAGTGTCCGTCGGTGGCGGTGACGTTCGAACAATCGTCTTTTCCGGTCCAGAGCTCAACGAAGGGAGCTTGACACCGAGCTGGACCGAAGATGACACGATCCTCGTCACCGCGGCGGGCGGCATTTACGAGCTGCCGGCGAACGGCGGACAGGTCGTCCACCTGGATCGAGGGCTCACATACTGCCGGGGCTCTCGGCTACTCGAAGGGCTATGCTCAGATGCTGCCGGGGAGGCGGGCCATCCTTTTCAACGCCGCGAACGGCGCCGTACCGAGCGGATGGGACATCGTCGTCCAGCCGTTGAACGGCGGCGAAAGTAAAGTCATCGTCGAAGGAGGAAGTCATCCACGGTACGTGTCTTCCGGTCACATCGTCTTCGCGCGCAACGGTGCATTGCTCGCAGTAGCTTTCGATCCGGTTCGACTGCAAGTCACCGGCGCTCCGGTCGTGGTGGTCGAGAGCGTGATGCACGGCGAAGGCGGCGCCAGCGGCAGCATGAACGCGGGCGGCGCGCAGTTCAGCATTTCGGACACGGGGTCACTCGCGTACGTGCCGGGCGGTACTTATCCAAGAGCGTCGAACTCGTTGGTATTCGTCGACCGGAACGGCGTAACCGAGCCGCTGCCGGGGCTGCCGCCGACTCCCGCTGAGCACCTTTTCCCGCGATTCTCGCCCGACGGGACGCGGCTGACCTACTCGGTCGGGGGCTTTGGAGACCTCCAAATTTGGGTCTACGACATTGCGCTGAAAACCCTTGGGCCCTGACGAGGACGGGGCACAACGCTGAAGCGGTTTGGAGCCCGGACGGTAGGCGGATCGCCTTCTTTCGCGTCGGCGAGGGCGGCGGATTGTTCTCCATGGCGGCGGACGGCAGCGACGCGCCACAGCGAGTAGCGCCGGGAATGAACCCACAGCCATCGTCCTGGTCGATCGACGACGTCCTCGCATTCGTCGATCGTGACGACGACAACGACATATGGATGCTTCGCATGGATGGGAAGAGCCAGCCGGTTGCCTTTCTGCAGACGAGCGCGCAGGAGCGTTACCCGGAGTTTTCTCCGGACGGCAAATGGATTGCCTACGCATCGGACGAGATGGGCGCTCCCGCGGTATTCGTGCGGCCGTACCCGGAGGGTGTTCCGTTGAGACGGATTTCAGCCGGTCGCGGTATGGCGCCGTTCTGGTCGCGCGAGGGTAACGAGCTGTTCTACCTCGATGTCGACGGCGATACCGTCAAGGTGATGGTCGTCGATGTGGCAACGGAACCTCCCTTCACGCAGAGCCCGCCTCGCCTCCTGTTCGAAGGGCCGTTCGGGGTCGGTGGTCCCGTTCGGATTCACGACATCTCCCCGGATGGGCAGCGGTTCGTGTTCGTCACCAAGCCCGCCTCACGTGAGCCGGAGCCCGTCACGCGCATCGACATCGTGCTCAATTGGTTCGAGGAATTGAAGGAACGAGTACCGGTGCCGAAGGAAGCTGAAGTGCGTTAGTCGCACGAGCCGTGGAAACTGACGCCGATCGCGCGCGGACGCCCGAGCGAGGGCGGACTTGCGTAAGGGACGAGAGTACCATTCCTCGGGGAACGCAGGTTAACGCGGCTTTCCGGGGAGGCACTTCATGACACGGGTCCGAAAACTCGCTGCCCTCGCAGCGTTGTCGAGCGCCGTGCTATTGCCGGCGGCCGTCGTCGCGCACCATCACCGAGTCAATTTCGCCGCCACCACGATCGCGTTTCACGGCGCGGTGACGCGTGTCGATTGGAAGAACCCGCACGTCTATTTCTGGGTTCGAGCCGACGACGAGAGCGGCAAGCAAGCCGAGTGGGAAATCGAAACGAGCTCGACGCCGGGGTTGATGCGCCGCGGCTGGACCGCGACCACGCTGCAGCCGGGGGATCTCGTTACGGTGCGCGGCAACCCGGACAAGAACCCTGACATCAAGCGTCTGTTTGCCGCGTCAGTCACGAAGGCGGACGGCACGACTTTGATCCTGCAAGGCCAAGGCCCCGATCAACCAGCGGTCGCGCAGGCCCGAGCCACTAGCCTCGAGGGCATCTGGTCGATCATAGGCGGCCCCTACGATCGAACGCGCGCCGCGACTCACATGCCGCTGAACGCACAAGGGCAAACCGCGGCCGCCGCATTCGACGTTGCGAACGATCCGTTCGCCGACTGCGTGCCGCCGCCGGTGCCGGACAGCTTGACCACGCCGTATCTACACGAGATCGTTGTCAACGGCGACACGATCACCTTGCGCGAGGAGTACTGGGAGATCGAGCGCACCGTCTACATGGACGGCCGCGGTCATCCGGAAAACGGGCCGCGCACGAATCAGGGGCACTCGATCGGGCGCTGGGACGGCGACGTGCTGGTCGTTGACACCACGCTGTTCGAGGATCACGGCTTCGGCAACGGCAGCGGCATCCCGTCCGGCGCGCAGAAGCACATCGTCGAGCGCTACGCGCTCACGGACGGCGGGACGACGATCACGATCGACTATGTGCTCGAGGATCCCGAATATCTAGCGGAGCCGTTTCGGGACACGCGCCAATGGCGCTACACGCCGCATCTCGAGCTCCTGCCGAATCGATGCGATCTCGAGACCGCGCGCCGCTACATAGGCGCCGACTGATCGAGCGCTAGCGTTTCGCTCACAGCTCGTCGAGTCCTTCGGTGAGCTCGATGTACGTGCCCCACGGGTCGGTGATGAACGCGATCGCGAGCTTCGCCGCCGGGATCTCCCGATAGGGCACGTCGAGCTTGATCCCCATCTCCTCGAGGCGCTTGCAGAAGGCCGCTAGGCCCTGCACCTCGAAACCGACGTGATCGACCGCGCGACCCTGCGTGGCGACGGTCGGCGTCGGCGACGCCGTGAAGTTGAGTGCGACGCCTGGCAGATCCGCTACGAGAAAATTCGGCGCTTCCCGCGGCTTCGCGCCGAACACATCCACGTACCACTCCCGCATCTCGGCGTTCTGCTGACCGAAGAAGTGAACGTGGTGCAGCATCACGGGAACGGTCTGCTGCTTGTTCTCGAGCAGCTCCACCTTCACGTCGTCCGGACCCAGCACGAACGCGATCGACGACGTTCGCGTTGATCGGCGCGATGTCGTCCACGACCTGCTGCGTTGCGGCCACCTCGCTTCGCGTGACGACGCGGTAGCCGCTGCTTTTTACCTTGTCGATCGTCGCCCGAAGGTTCGGAACCGAGAATCCGATGTGATCCGCGGTCGTGCCCTTGGTGCCGCCCGTCGGCGCCTGTGCGCGGAAGAAGATGAACACGCCCGGAAACTTGACGATGTCGGCGTTGTTCTGCCCGAACTTCATTGCCGTTCCGCCGAGCGTGCCGGCGAAGAACTTGACCTGCTCCTCGATGTTCGAAGCGGCCACGTGATGATGACCGTAGACGATCGGGCCTTCCTTCGCGGCGACCAGTTGGGCCGACACCGGTGGGACGCCGATTGCGCCAAGCGCGGCGAGCACGACCACGAGTATTTTTCTGTTCATTTCCTCTCTCCTGAATGACGGCACAAGCGTTAGGTTCGTCCCCGCCGAAGAGTCGCGCGGTAGGCATCGATTTGCGGCCGGATCGCAACCCAGCGAGCAAGGCTCTCGGCCGGCCAATGCTCGTCGCGATCGTAGTATTCGGGCACCGCGGGCACACCGGCAGGAATGATGACCCACGGCTGCTTTGACGACGTGAAGATATGGATGTCGGGCGGCAAGTGGTCCGGCTCGTCGAGTGTGCCGACGCGAACGAACTTGAGCAACGGGCCGGCGCCGGCATAGTTGCTCCAAACCGCGACACGACATTTTGGGCAACGCGCGATCTTCTGCCCGCGGCCGCTCGCGGACGGCGTATCGATTAGCTCGGGCTCGGCGGCGAGCACGGAGACGCGGTCCGCCTCGATCATCGCGTTGAGGGCGAACGACGCTCCACTTTCGCGTTGACACCAGCGGCAATGGCAGCAGTGAACGAACAGGGGGCGCGTCGCCATGCGGTAGCGCACCTCGCGGCAGTCGCAACCGCCTTCGAGAGGAAATGCTGTTGTCGCCGTCATTCGATCGAGGTCACAAAGGTCCGCGCTCAGGCGCTCGCTTTGTCCAATTCCGCCACATCCGCTTCGCTCAGCGAAAGCCGCAGCGCACCCATGATCTCGTTGAGCTGCGCAACGGACGTCGCGCTCGCGATCGGCGCAGCGATGGCGGGCTTCGTCATGATCCACGCGAGCGCAACCTGGGCACAGGTCGCGCCGCGACGCGCGGCGACCGCATCGAGCGCGGCGAGCACCGCGGGTCCCTTGCCCTCCAGATACTTGTCCATGCGCGCGCCGCGCGCGCTTTTGCCTTTGTCGGCGGCGCTGCGATATTTGCCCGTCAGAAAGCCGCTCGCGAGCCCGAAATACGGCACGAGCGAGACGCCCTCGCGCACGCAGAGCGGCATCAGGTCGGACTCGATCGCGCGGGCGAGCAGATTGTATTCGGGTTGCTGCGCGACGAACCGAGCCTTGCCCGACCGCGCGCTTTCGGCCAGGCCTTCCGCGAAGCGCCCAACCTTGAAGTTCGACGCGCCAGGCGCGCGTATCTTGCCGGCTGTCACGAGCTCGTCGAGCGCTGCAACGATATTCGGCGGCCGGCGTCGCGTCGTCGTCCTTGTGCAGCCAATAAAGATCGATGGTCTCGACTCCGAGCCGCCGCAACGAGCCCTCGCAGGCATCGAGGATGTTCTGGCGTCGAAGTCCGGGCCGTTTCGCCCACGCGCCGACCTTCGTTCCGATGACGACGTCGTCGCGCCGGCCGCGCCGCTTCAGCCATTTGCCGATCACGGTCTCGCTCTCGCCGCCCTCGTGGCCCGGGCCCCACGCAGAGTAGGCATCCGCGGTGTCGATGGCGTTGCCGCCTTGCTCGACGAACGCGTCGAGGATCGCGAAGGACGTCTGCTCATCCGCCGTCCAGCCGAACACGTTGCCGCCGAGCATCAGCGGCGTGATGGCGATGTTGGATTCTCCGATCGGGCGTTTCTTCATGAGCAGCCTCTCGAGAGCAGCGCTCAGTCGGCGCCGTTGCCACTTGAGCCTTCACTCAATTCATCGCGCGCGACGAGACCACCTATCATGACGAACCGCACGCGCTCCATCTCCGTGATATCGCGAAGCGGATCGCCGGCGACGGCGATGATGTCCGCGAGCTTGCCGGCCTCGATGCTGCCGATTTGCGTTTCCCAGTGATAGTTGAGCATCGTTGCGGCATTCAGGAATGCCGTCTGCAGCGCCTGCGCCGGCGTCATCCCCCACGAGACGTAGTACTTGAATTGATCGGCTTGAATCCCGTGCGGGATGATGTCCGAAGTTGCGCCGCTGCCGAAGACGATCGGCACGCCGGCGGCCAACGCGCGCTTGAACGCAGCTTCCGCGAGCGACAGCCGCGTCAGCTTGCCGCCGCTGCCTTCGAGATCCTCGGGCTCTTGATAGATGAGGTCGTCGAGCGTGCAGACGAACGGCAGCTTTTTCTCCAGCATCACACGCACACCGGCGTCGTCGAGCTGCAGCAGATGGTTCGGCGCGTCGACACCGGCGTTCAAGCAGCTCACCATCCCCTCGCCGCCGTAGGTGTGGCAGGCGACTTTGAGGCCGAGCCGATGCGCTTCGTCGGTGATCGCCTCGACTTCCTCGAACGTGAGCGAGGGACTCGTGATGAGGCTGCCGTCGGGAGTGAACAAATGCATCGGACCCACGAAATCCTGCGTCGTGTAGATCTTGACCCAGTCGACGCCATGCAGCTTCGCCTCGCGCACCGCGGCGCGCCCAAGCCACGGCGAATTGACGTTCTTGCCCTCGGTGAACTCCGAAGAGAAGCGGCCCGCGTCCGAGTCCGGGTAGGCGTTGCTCGCGCGGATGTTGAGTGACTGGCCGACGACCTGCATACGCGGGCCGAGCACCATGCCTGCGTTGATGGCGTTGCGCAGCTCCACGGTGTTGTACCCGCCGCGCGAGTCCATGTCGGCGATCGTCGTGAAGCCCGCGAGCAAATCGGTCTGTGCGCTTGCGAGCGCGATATAGGCGCGCTCGGCCGCCGTGCGGCCGCCCTCGTTGCCGCCGGTGTTCACGTGCACGTGCGCGTCGATCATGCCGGGCAGCACGGTGGCCCCGCTCAAGTCGATGACGCGCGCTTCACGAGGAATGCGCACGTTCGCGCCGATCTCGGCGATGCGCTCGCCGCGAACGAGAATCACCTGCTGCGTGAGCATGCTGCCGCTCACGGAGTCGAAAAGCCGCCCAGCGCGAATAGCAACCACCTGCTCGGCCGGGGCATGGTAGCGGCCGAGAGCTCCCGTGCCGACTCGTCCGCCGCCTGTTTGCTGAGCAGAGATCGGAGGGACGGCCGCCATCGCGAGCAGTGCCGCGACAATTGCGAATCGAGTTGTCACGGCGTTATTCGCAGCAGTGAATCGGTGCCGAACACATACAGCGCGCCGTCGGGCCCTTGCCGGACTTCGCGGATGCGCAGATCGAGCTCCTCGAGCAGCTTCTCCTCGGCGACGACGCGCTCGCCGTCCAGCACGAGCCGCACGAGATGCCGGCCCGCCATCGCGCCGACGAATAGATTGCCTTTCCAGTCGGGGAACAGATCGCCCGTGTAGAACGCCATGCCCGACGGCGCGATCGAGGGCACCCAGAAGTAGATCGGCTCCTCGACGCCCGGCATCGAGCTCTTGCCGTTGCCGACGGCGACGTTTTTGCGGCCGTCGGCTTGGCGCGCGTCGTATTGCACACCGTACGATACGTCGGGCCACCCGTAATCCTTGCCGGCGCGCACGATGTTGATCTCGTCGCCGCCTTGCGGGCCGTGGTCGACGAGCCAGAGCTCGCCGGTTTCCGGGTGCAGCGCCGCGCCTTCGGGATCCTTGAAGCCGTGGGCGAACGTGGCGCGCGCCACGGTCGCGCGGCCGAGCCATGGATTGTCTTTAGGGATCGTGCCGTCTGAATTGATGCGGATCACGCGGCCTGTGAAGTTGCGGCGCACGTCGGGCTCGGCGGTGAAGTCGTGGTCGACGCCGTCGAGATCGGAGTCGTAGAGACGAAACGCGTCGGCGCCCGTCACGTACATCGTGCCGTCGCGCGCGAAGACGATCCGCCGCTCGACGTGATCCTGGATAAGCACCTCGAAATTCTCGAGCCGCCGATTGTCGGCCGAGAGGCGCGCGCGAGCGACGGTTTCCTCGCCGAGATCCAGAACGCGTCGTTCGGCGAGCGTCTTGTTCCAGACCTCGTTGTAGTAGTGCTCGATCGGCCACTCACGTGCGGCTTCGCCCTTCGGCGGCGCGAAGTAGGTGAAGTAGACGTAGCGGTTTTGCGCGAAATTCGGATCGAGCACGACTTCGTGAAAGCTCTGCGCGGCGACCACTTTCACGGGCGGCACGCCGGCGATCGGCTCCGACACTTTGCCGTCCGGTGTTACGGTACGCAGGTTGCCGCGGCGTTCCGACACCAAGAAGTTGCCGTCGGGTAGAAATGCGAGAGCCCAGGGTCCCGTGAGAGCATCGGTGATGACGCTTACTTTGTACCGCGACTCGCGAGCGGGCGGCGGAGCCTCGGTCTGGCCGGCAAAGGCGGGCGCGGGTTCGCGTGTTTGACCGAGGCCTACCGTAGCGACGCAGCACGCAAGCGCGGCGAACAGTGTTCTCATTGTTATGATCCCCCGGAAGGTTCGCCCTAAGACTAGCACGTGAAGATTCATCTGATCGACGGCACATTCGAGCTGTTTCGCGCGTTCTACGGCGCGCCCTCGAGCAAGACCGCGGACGGCCGCGAAGTCGGCGCCGTGCGCGGCGCTGCTGCGCTCGATGCTTGTCGCTGCTCGGCGAGCCCGGCGTCACGCATGTCGCGATCGCGTTCGATCACGTGATCGAGTCGTTCCGCAACGACCTCTATCCGGGCTACAAGACGAGCGAAGGCATCGATCCCGATCTGTGGGCGCAATTCGGGCCCGCCGAGGACGCGACGCGCGCGCTGGGCCTGGTCACGTGGCCGATGATCGAGTTCGAGACCGACGACGCCCTCGCGCGCCGCGGCCGCGAAGTTCGCCGACGCGCCGGGAGTCGAGCAGATCGTCATCTGCTCGCCCGACAAGGACCTCGCGCAATGCGTGCGCGGCACGCGCGTCGTTTGCTTGGATCGGCTGCGCAAGAAGCTGCGCGACGAGGCCGGCGTGATCGAGCGGTTCGGCGTCGCGCCTAGCTCGATTCCGGACTGGCTCGCGCTCGTCGGCGACAGCGCTGACGGCTACCCCGGCGTTCCGCGCTGGGGCGAGACGTCCGCGTCCGCCGTGCTCGCGGTCTACGGCCGGCTCGAGGATATCCCGACGACGCCGCAGCGATGGTCGGTGAAGGTTCGCGGCGCGGCGGCGCTCGCGGAGAGCCTGCGCGCGAGCATCGCGACGAGGCGTTGCTCTTCCGCCGGCTCGCGACGCTGCGCACCGACGTGCCGCTCGCCGAGTCGCTCGAGGACTTGCGGTGGCGGGGCCCGGATGCACGCGCGCTCGCGCAATTGTCGCTCGCGACGGAAGATCGGCAGCTCGAGGAGCGCGTACGGCAGGTCATGGCTCGCAACGCGTCAGACCCGTGCGCCTCAGTGACCGGGCAGATAGCCGCCGAACAGCGTCCGCGGCCAGCCCGACGCGCGCGACGATGTAGTCGCGCGACTGCTCGGCCATTCGCGCGATCCGCTGAAGATCCACGTCGACGAGCTGGCCGGCGAGCTTGCGCGCCTTCCCGGCGATGAATACGGAGTCGACGTTGCTCGTGTCCATCGCGAGCACGATCGCGCCGTAGACGTTGTTGAGCGGCAGCACGTTGATCGTGTTCGCGCGCAGCAAGATGATGTCGGCCTCCTTGCCTGGCGTCAGCGTGCCGATCTTGCGGTCCAGCTGATTGGCCTCGAGCGCCGTGAATCGTCGCGAGCTCGATCACCTCGCGCACCGTGAGCAGCGCGGGCACGGGCGTTGGCCCAGGCGCTGCTTTTCCAGCGCCAACATGCGCTGCAGCGCGAACGCGGAGCGCATCTGCGTGAACAGCTCACCTGGCATCTGTGTCTCGACGTCCACGCTCAAGCTCGGCCGGATGCCGTGATCGAGGGCCTGTTGGAACGGCGGAACGCCGTGGCTCATCTGCATCTCGATCGGTCCCGCGATCGACACGTGCCCGCCCGTGTCGGCGATCAGTCGCCACGCTTCGGGCGGCAGGTTGGTGCAATGGATGTAGGTGACGTCGTCGCCCATCGCTTCGGCGCGGCACGCCGAGCGAGCCCACGACGTGCACCGAGATGAACGCGCCGACGTCGCGCGCGATCGCCCAATCGCGCGGATTCCCGCCCGCCGCCATCGCGAGCGTCAACAGCTGATCATCCGATGAGAAATGCTGCCTGCGCAGCCGCCGGATGTCGTCCGGAAAGCGATTGCTGGCGCCGCCGGCGCCGGCGCCGAATGCGTAGACCGCACGGATACCGGATTCGCGCAAGCCCGCGATGGCCGCGTCGCTGTGCTCGGGGCTATTGCCGATGTGCGACCAGTCGAGCACGGTGGTGACGCCCGCGTTGATCGCGCCTAGCGCGCTCACGAGATCGCCCACGTGCGCGTCCTCGGGGCGGAACACCGAGCGCGCGGAGCCTGTGATGTCGCGACCGTAGTCGCTCAGGAGCCCGTTCGGCAGAATGTTGCGCAGCGCGCCCTGCCACATGTGGCGGTGCGTGTCGACGAATCCCGGCATCACGATCATGCCCGAGGCATCGATGACTTCCGCGTCGGCCGTGAGATCGGGGCCGACCGCTGCGATCCGCGCGCCGTCGATGAAGACGTCCGCCCGCTCGAAGTCGCCGACTTGCGGGTCGAGCGACAGCACGCAGCCGCCTTTGAGCAGGATCGCGTGTCCACGAGGGGCGCCGCGGGAGTTGCTGAGCCCTCGCAGACGGACATAGCCGATCACGCGCCGGCCGCGAGCCTTGCGCGCCGGACATCAAGCAGCTCGCGCCGAGACACGGATCTGTCGTCGAGCTTTCGGGACTGATCTTTCGGTGGTTTCCACGGGCCGAAGGGTTTGCGCGATTGCGCTTCGTCGCTGCTCAAGAGGTTCCCCGAAACCGAACGACAGAGCCTATCTACCAGTCGATGTTTTCGCGCGCAATTCTACTGCAAGACGCATTTCATCGTCGTTGTGGAGTTTCTGATGGGAGGGCGTAAGCGTGCAATTCGTGCTGCTGCAAGAGAGCAGGCGAGGCGGCGCGGTGGCCGCAGGGCGGCCACCGCCTGTTCGGATGAAACGCTTACTTGCTCTTCGAAGCCGGGCTCTTCGCCGATGTAGCCGTCGGCGTCACAAGCTCGGTGGCAGTCGCGATCCACTTCTGCGCGAAGTCCTGCTGCTGCTTGAGTAGCTTCTGCGCAAAGGTGAAGTTGGCCTCGGTCACTTCTTGCGCTGTCGGCAGACCCGAGAACGCGGCGGGCGGCGCGGTCGCAGAAGCGGGCACCCACGCCGAAAACGCCGTGAGTGACTTCAGGAAGTTCTCTTGACCTTCGGCAAGCGTGGCCATGTATTGGTCGGTAGTTTCATTGGCGAGCCTGAGATAGTTCGACATGATTGTGCTCCTTGCAAAAGGGGATGAACTGAAAGGGCATGCGTAGTATGCAACGCACGTGCATGAGGAGTCAAGCATCACGGTGGGGCAAAGCATCAGCAGGCGATCGCGCGATCGCGCGGCGCTCCGCACAGCGAGCGACCCTATACGCGAATTCCCGTCTCTCCGGAGCGCGATGCACTCTTGTGCCGTCGAGCGCGGGACGCGGCGGCGATTTCTCGACGCACACGCGGTCGAACAGCCGGGTCGCGAAGGCATTCGGCGACATGCGGCCATAGTCTCGTCGTGCGCGGCGCGACTGACCATGAGTCCGAGGTGCCCGCTCGGAAATACCAGATTGCTCGCCTCGCTGGTGCCTACGTGCTCGATGAAGGAAGCGCTCTCTTGCGGCGGCACGAGCCGATCGCGTTCGGCGCTGATGTTGAGCACCGGGCAACGGATATTCTCGAGGGCCACGCGCCTGTTGCCGACCCGCAGACGGCCCTGCGCGAATTGCGCGTCGGCGTTTACGTCCTGCATGACTTCGCAGAACAGACGTCCGGCAATCGGCACATCGCTGCCGAACCACCGCTCGAGCATGCTCTGAATCTCCGGCTCCGCGCCGCTGACAGGCTCAGCGAGCTCCGCTTCGCCGAGCTCCTCTGCGAGATACGCGGGCAGCTGGTGCGGATTTGAAACGCGGGCGTTCAGCGTTACGCTGAGCCACCATGCCGGCACGTTGCCGTACATGCGCGCGAGGTACTCCGCGGCTCCCGGGGCGAGCAGCGGACGGGACTCGAAGGGCAACGCGAACGGCACCAAGTGCTGAACGTTCTGCGGGTACAGGGCCGCGTAGATCGCAGCCAGGAGCGCGCCGAGGCAGCATCCTATGAGCGAGACCCGGTCGACGTGCTCGCGCCGGCGCACACATTCGACGGCACGTGCGAGATCTCTGTTGACGTAGCTGTGCAAGCCACACTCGGCGTCCTCCGGGCGCGGCGGGAGCCAGTCGGTGACGTAGACGGAAAACCCTTGGCGCAAAAAGCTCCGGACCATGCTCCGGTCGGGCAGTAGATCGAGGATGTAGGGTCGCTTGAGCAGCGAGTACACGAGGAGCACCGGGGGCGGTTGCGATGATCGATCTTCGCCGCGGTAGTGGCGCAGCCGCAGCAGCCCGCCTTCGTCCACGACGTCGAATGGCGTCGTTGGCGGCGGATCATCGATGAAGCGATCTCGATCCGCGCTTTTGCTTCCTGAGGCCGACAAGCCGCCGCCACCGTTTTCGTTCCGCTGAAAACTTTCACCTACCATCCCGTGGTACTCCGCTGGTGGGCCAAGCTGGCCAGAATTACTTCAATGCACGTCAAACCGCGTCCGTCGGATTCAACGCTCGTTCTTTTCTGCCGCAATGCGTCGACGGCAGATGAACTAGAGACTGAGTCGGGGAAACGCTTACCATAACCGACTGCCCGCGCACCGACAATCGCGGGATTCGCCTGTCCCGCCAATCGTGGACTGGATCACCTACTTTGAAGCCTTGCACCGGCCGAGAACGGTGTAGGATGCCATTAGAATATTAACTAGAAATGACATTCGTACTCACCGGCATCTACTGAAGCACACGTATTTTGCCCTGAGCGTTTGCCGGGCGATGGCGTCGAGCTTCGCTCCGGAGATTTGGGGGGAGAAGAGTGGGCGATGACCTGCTGCCTTGGCGGGGTCACCGCGTCCGCGTAATCGAGACGGGCGTGGGCGATCCACTGCTCTTGATCAGCGGTCTGGGTTGCAATGCCGACATGTGGGCGCCGTTCGTGGAGCAGTTCCGAGAGCGCCGAATCATTCGGTTCGACATGCCAGGCACCGGGGGCTCGAGCACGCCGTTTTTCCCGGTCTCGATTGCCTCGCTCGCCGACCTTGCAGCTGCCGTGCTCGACCACTGTCGCGTCCCGTGGGCGGATGTCGTGGGGTTTTCCTATGGCGGCGCAGTCGCCCAGCAATTTGCTTACAAGCACTCCGACCGGATTCGGCGCCTCGTGCTCGCGGCCACTACCTGCGGAATAGGCGCGGTCCCAGGGTCGATCCACGCGCTTGCCGCGCTAGCGACACCGCTGCGGTTCTACTCGCGCGCCTACTTCGCCCGTGTTGCGGCGACGTTGTATGGGGGCGCCACTGCGCGCGACGAGGCGGCGCAGGCCCGCCATGCGCCGTGGAGGCAGCAAGCGCCGCCATCGCCGTACGGTTACGGGATGCAAGTGCTCGGTGCCGCGGGATGGTCCAGCTTGCACTTTCTCGCCGAAATTCCGCACGAAACACTCGTCATCCTCGGTGACGACGACCCCTTGGTCCCGGTCGCGAACGGGCGAATCCTCGCTGACCGCATCTCGCGCGCGCGTCTAGAGATCATTGAGCGCGCGGGGCACCTCTTGGTCTGGGATGACGCGGAGAATGTCGCGGGGCGCATTCGACTTTTCATCCACGATTGGGCCGGAGCGGAAGGGGCGGCGTCCTCGCCGGCACGGCGCCTGCGCTTGCGAATGGCGGCGTCCGTCATCGCAGCGTGCGCGCCCTCAACGGTCTTCAGCCTCGAGCACGGACACGACCGATCTCGCGCAGCTCATCCGTCACGGTCCGCGGCGACGTGCGGATTGCGGCCGCTACAGCAGCAACGCCGAAGCGAGGCCCAGAAAAATAAGGAAGCCCATGCTGTCGGTCGTTGCGGTCAGCAGGATGCTGCTGCCCATGACCGGGTCGCGTCCCATGCGCTCGAGGATCAGCGGACAGAACACGCCGACGACCGACGCGAGAAGCATGTTGAGCAGCATCGCCGCGACCATCACGCCCGCGAGCGGCCACGATCCGTAGAGCAGCAGGGTCGCGAAGCCCATGAGCAACCCGAGCAGCACGCCGTTCATCACGCCGATGGCAAGCTCCTTGCGCAGCAGAAAGCGCAAGTTGCCGCGGTTGAGCTGCGAAAGCGCGAGCGCGCGAATCACGAGCGCGACGGTCTGATTGCCGGTGTTGCCGCCGATGGACGCGACGATCGGCATCAACGCCGCGAGCGCCGCGAGCTGGGCGATCGAGCCCTCGAACGCACCGACCACGCGCGAGGCGATGAACGCGGTGAGCAGGTTCAGCCCCGAGCCAAGCCCAGCGTTTGCGGCCGCTTTGCCAGATCGGCGCGAACAGGTCCTCGTCCTCGCTCAGGCCGACCTGGGAGAGCGACTGCTTGAACGTATCCTGCGTCACGTGATCGAGCACGTCGTCGACGGTGAGCGAGCCGACCACTTGCCGATGCAGGTTCACGACGGGCGCCGATAGCAGGTCGTAGCGCTCGAACGCCTACCGCTGCATCGTCGACCGGATCCGTCGTCAAGAAGTACGTCGGCTCCTTGACCATGACGTCGCTGACTTGTTGCGTGCTCTCGCGAGCGACGAGCCGGTCGAGAGGCAACACGCCGCGCAGCGTGTTGTTGCGATCCACGACGACGAGTGACGTGAATTGCTGCGGCAGATTTCGCCGTCGGCGCAGCGACGAGATTGCGTCCTCTAGCGTGACGTCGTCGCGGACGGTCACGACGTCGAGGTGCATCAGCGAGCCGACGCTGTCCTCCGGGAACGACAGCACGGATTGCACTTCGGCGCTCTGCTCGGTGCCGAGCTGCGCCAGGACCTGCTCGACGTGCTCGGGCGGCAGGTCCTGCACGAGATCCGCGAAGTCGTCGGCGTCCATCTGCCGGCCGAGCGTGACGAGCTCGTGCTCGTCGAGCAGCGTGACGAGCGACGTGCGCACCGGGCCCGCGAGCTCGAGCAGGATCGACCCGCGGCGGTCGCGGCGAATCAGGTGCCACGCGGCGACGCGTTGCTCCTGGTTCAAGCTTTCGAGCACGAACGCCGCGTCGGCCGGATGCATGCGGTTCAGCTTCTTCTCGAGCTCCACGGCGTGCTGTCTGGCGACGAGCGACTGTGCGAGCTCCGGCTTGCGGGTGTCGGAGCGTGCAACGACTTGCTTCACTAAAGCCTGGCGCTCCAAGAGGTGCATCACCTCGCGGAGGGTTGCTTCGAGACTTTGTTGCTGCTCGATCTCGCTGCGCATCGCCGTTGTCCGTTCGCCACGGATAGTGTGCACTCGCCGGCCGGTTTGCGCTCGGGACTTATGGCCTACCGCGCTGCGCTTCCTCGCCGTACGAGTCGCCGCCAAAACGTTGTGGGCGCCGACCAAGACGACTAACGTGGTACGTCTCCGAGCGAGGAAATGTCCATGATGCATGCGCAAGGTTTGATCAAGATCGGCTGCGGATCGCGCCGGTTGGCGTTTCTGGCTGCGCTTGCATGCGGATTCGCGTCGAGCGCGGCACGCGCAGCTTCAAGGGATGATCGACGTCCATGTGCACGCGGCGCCCGACAGCGTCGCGCGGTCGATCACCGCTTTGGAGACTGCGCGGATGGCCCAGCGTCATGGGATGCGCGCGCTTCTATTCAAGAATCACTACACGGAGACGGCGTCGCTCGCGTTTCTCGTGGCGCAAGAAGTCTCCGGCGTGGAGGCGTATGGCGGCATCGCGCTCAATCGCGCCGTCGGGGGTTTGAATCCCGTCGCCGTCGAGCGGATGGCGCTCATGACCGGCGGTCACGGCCGCATGGTGTGGCTGCCGACGTTCGACTCCGAGCACATGCATTTGACCGTTGCACCGAATCCGAACCACGTGCCAATCGCGCGCGACGGCGCGCTGCTGCCGGAGCTCAATGCGGTTCTCGCGGTGATCAAGGCGCGCAACCTAGCACTTGCGACCGGGCACTCGAGCCCCGCGGAATCGTTGCTCGTGATCCGCGCTGCCAAGGCGGCGGGCATCGAGCGGATAGTCGTCACCCATCCGTCGGGGACGCAGGTGAAGATGCCGCTCGACGTGCAGAAGGAGGCCGCGCGCCAAGGCGCGTTCCTAGAGTACCCCGTGGGGCTCGCGTTGCCGTCCGCGAGCTTGTCCTTCGACGAGTTCGCGGCGCAAATCCGGGAGGTCGGACCCGCGAACGTCGTGTTGAGCACGGACCTAGGTCAGGTCGGCAATCCCGTGCACACGGACGGCCTCATGTCATTCGTCACGCGTCTGCTCGCGGCGGGTTTCACTCAGGCCGAGATCGACCTGATGACGAAGCGCAACCCGGCGCGCCTGCTCGGCGTTGAGCAGGGCGAGACCGATTGAAGGCTACTCTTTCGCGGTGCCGCCGCCGGCAGCGGCGATGGTTTCGTCGGAGTCCTGCCCCAGCGTCGGCGCGGCGAACGGCGCCGGCTCCGGGTGCGTCCGAACTCGATCGCGCGCGACGCCGCGGTATTCGCCCGAGAGAGCGGATGTTCTATGTTCGCACATGTCTTCGGCGATACTTGCGGATGATCGAACATGTCTTCGATCCGGCGCGCCGCCGCGCACGGCACCTCGTCGCCGAACATTTCTTCCCACTCCAGCGCGCTGCGCGAGGCCAGCGCCGCATGCAGTTTCGGGACGATCTCGGCAGCGAGCCGGCGCGCTTTCGTACAGTGTCGTAGCGCGGTCGTCGGCGAGCGCCTCAGTCCGGTCGTTCGCACAGCGCCTTCCAGAACTGCGGCGTGTTGGCGGAGATGTAGATGTAGCCGTCGCGAGTCGGATGGAGGCCGGTGACGCCGCCCGAGCGCATGTCGCGCCGATGTCGAGCGATTCACCTTCGGCCCAGATCATGCGCGCCGACTGCATGGTCAGGGCGCTGGCAGCAGCGACACCCCGACGAACTGCCCGAGTCCGCTGGCTCGCGCTCGTACAGCGCTGTCGACACGCCGGCGGCGACCAAGCGCCGCGGCGTAGTAATCGACCACCGAGCCATAGACCATTTCGGGCGGACCGCCGGGTTTGCCCTGCAGCGCGCACATGCCGGTCATGGTCTGCAGCACCTGGTCGTAGCCGGCCTTGTCCTTCATCGGGCCGGTTTCGCCATAGCCGGTGACCGCGCAATAGATCAGGCGCGGATTGATGAGCTTTGAGTTGTTCGTAATCGATGCCGAGGCGCTTCGGCACCCTCGGTACGAAGTTGTGCACCAGCACGTCGGCCTCGCGAACCAGCTGAACAGCACGGCCTAGACCGGAGGGTTTCTTGAGGTCGAGCACGACGCCTCGCTTGCTGCGGTTGACGCCGAGGAAGGCGCGGCTCTCGGCCGGCAGTGTCGACGGGTACTGCCGCAGGTTGTCGCCATCGGGCGGCTCGATCTTGAGGACGTCGGCGCCCTGGTCGGCCAGCAGCGTGCACCGTACGGACCTGCGATGTAGGCGCTAAGGTCGAGCACGCGCACGCCGCTCAACGGACCGGCGGCGCCGGCGCGCGGCGAGCGAAGCGGAAGTATGCAAGGTCGTTCGCCTTCCTCTGGCAACGCTGGCAGTGTGCGGCGGCCGGCGGAACAGCATGCCATAGTTCTGGCGCACGAATTCTTGCGCAAGGCTCGCGGCCGCGGCTCCGCCGCGCAGCGACATCCAGGTCAGCGCCAAGCGCCGCGGCGCGGCCGCCGGCGCGATAGTAAGGATCGTACGCAATGGCGGGCGCCCGGCGGCGCAGGTGGATGCGCGGCCCTTCCGTCGGCCTCGTGCCTGCAGCCGTGTCCGGCCGCCGGAGAGACGCAACGTCTCTCGGTCTTGTAACCGTCGACCAGACCGGTCGCATACACCAGCGGACCGCGCGTGATCGCCGATAATCGTAGTGCATCACCTGCTGGCGCACCGGGCGCCGTCCGGCGCGAGCGATTCCTGCGTGTTCGGTGCGGCCTGCGGTGCGCGCGCGCGGCATCGGCAACTCGCAGCGCGACCTCGTCGCCGGGCGCCATCGCGCTCGACGCGCGCGTATGCGCCGGCGTGGCGCCGTCGCAACGGCACGCCATTGACGCGCAGCGTGCGCCCTTGGCCCACGCGGGAATGCGCACACGCACCGCGAAGCGCGCTGCGCTGGGCGCGACGCGCAGCGCGATCGTCGCCGTCGAAGGGATAGCGCGTGAGCTGCTCGATGCACCTTGCCGGCGCCCGGCGGTCGCAGCCGGCTCGCCGCGGCCGAACAGGTTGACGCGATGCCGCCGTCGCCGCCGACGCGTAGGCGACGCCGGCAGCTCCTCGATCGCCATCGCGCCGCTGGACTTGCAGCAGCGCCAGTACGTCGTGTACACGCGCTTGCCGTTCGGGTAGAGTAATAGCACCAGTTCTCGCCGTCCGGCGCCTGCGCGCCGAGCAGGTCGTTGTAGGCCGTACGCTCGATCTCCTCGGCTACTCGCCTCACCGGTGATGGCCGAGCAGCTCGCGGTTCAGCTGTATCCACGCCAACGTCGAGCAGGTCTCGACATAGCCGTTGGGGCTGAACACGCCGGCCGGTTGAACACCTCGCGCGAACGGTGCGCCACGCCGCCCCATGGCCCGCCGCCCAGCGTCAGATGGTGGGCGCGGATGTTGCGCCAGACGTTGCTCGACCGCCTCGAGATAGTCGGGTCGCCGGTGGCGCGGTGCAGCTTGGCCAGCCCCACCATGTTCCAGCACAGCTGGTAGGCCTTGCCGGTGGCGATTTCCGCAGCATCGACGCCGGCCAGCGCCTGCGGCAGCAGCGCCAGCCGCGGGTTGCGCTCGGCCTGCTCCAGCACGCGCTGCGCCAGGTCGAGGTAGCGCGGCTCGCCCGTGACGAAGTACAGCTCGACCGCCGGATCCATCAGCACGGTGGCCGACATGCCGAAATGGTTGCCGAGTTCGTGATGTCGATGCCGCCATCCGTCAGCGTGCGCAGGCACAGGTCGCCGATTCTGCGCGCAGCATCGAGGTAGCGCGGTCTCCGGAAATAGCGATGCACCTCCAGCATGCCCAGGATCAGATAGCTGTGGGTCCAGATGTCCCAGGTGCGCTCGCCCGGCGCGCCGTCCCAGGTGCAGGGCCTGGGCGGCTGCTCGCGCATGAAGCGGCGCTCGGGCGCATAGGTGCCGAGATAGCCGTCCTCTTCCTGCACCGCGACCAGGTAATCGGCGACGCGCGCACGTTCGCGCCAGCGCCGCATCGCGCGTGCGCGCCGCGGCCCGCGGCCGCGTACAGCCACTTGCCCGCATGCTCGCCGTACCAGTCGCCTTCGCGATTGTTCGCGCGCGCTGTGCCGGGCCGAACAGCGCGATGGCCGGGCTGGTCTCGTCGACGATGAAATGCGAAAGGCGGCCGCGCAGGTTCGCGGCAGCGCCTCGCCCAGCAGCGCCATTCATATGCCCTGCGACGGCGATGCGGCGCAATGCGCATCGCATCGCTCGTCAGCGCATCACGCCGCGTCCACCACGCAGCGGAAGCCGATGCAGCCCGAGCGGTCCTTGCACGGCGCCATCAGCAGGTACTTGCCGTGCTGGTCGAGCCGGTAGGCCTGCGGGAAATACCAGTGCGAGGTCTGCGGCTGATAGGCGCTGCCGCCGCGCAGCACCGCGGCGCGCGTGTGCTCGTCGAGGTATTCGTCGGTCCACTGCCAGACATTGCCGACCAGGTCCATGCACGCCGAACGGACTGGCGCCCTGCGGATGCGCGTCGACGTCGGCCGGCGGCAGCAGGTCGCGGCCGCGGCGGCGCGGGCACCGCGTCGGCGTCCACGCGTCGCCCCACGGATAGAGCGCGGCCGTCGCGTGCCCTGCGCGGCGTACTGCCACTCCCATTCGTGCGGCAGGCGCTTGCCGGCCCATGCGGCGTAGGCGCGCGCGTCCTCGATGCGACACCCAGGTCACCGGCTTGTTGTCCCAGCCCGCGCGGCGGCGCGCCGTCGTGCCAGTGGCGCAGGAAATTGTGCGCATCCGCGCGGCGCGTAGCCGCTTGCATCGAGGAAGCGCTTGAACTGCGCGTTGGTCACCGGAGGCGGTCGATGTGGAAGGCGTCGATCTCCATGCGGCGGCGATGGCTGCGGCGCGCGCTGTCTCTCCCACGGATACTGGACATCGACGCCGTCCCAGGTCTGGCCCTCGATCTCGACGCCGCCGACCACGAAATCGAACTCGCCCGCGGGGATCGCGACCATGCCGTCGGGCGCGTCGCGACCGCTGCCGTCGGGGCGATCTCGACCAGCTGTTGCGGCAGCGAGTTCCACTCGTTCGACAGCGATTGCAACGGCGTCGCCGCGCGCAGCTCATGCATCGCGCGTCGAGGAAGGCTCGAGCTGGTCCTCGACCGCGCCGGCGTCCAGCGCCAGCACCGCGCCGAACCCGCGCGCCTCCAGCGCGCAGCGAGCAACGCCGCGTCGCCGTCGTGTCGAAGCGCGGCTGCAGTTCGACGCCGTTCCAGGCGTCGAAGTAGCGCCGCGCCGTCGCACGTGCGGCACGCGATCTGCTCGCCGTCGACGTCGTACTCGTTGCGGTTCACCACGGTCCACAAGCGTGCAGCCCTTCGCCCGGGAAGCGGCTGGCGAACACGCCGCGCTTGCAGCGTCGCTCGTAGGGCCGCCAGTCCATGCTGACCATCAGCGGCGCGAATGGCGCTCGATGGTCGCGATGCGGCGCAGCGTCTCGGCGTCGCGCGGCGGTGAGCTGGTTCCAGATGCCCCAGATGTTCTCCCACGCGTTGTAGCCGATGCCGTTGAAGAAGATGTACTGCAGGTCGTTGTTGCGGTCGCGGCCCCAGCGGTTCTCGTAGTTGATCATGTGGCGCGGTTCCAGCCACTTGAACTTGGCCACCGGCGGATCACGGTCTCGTTCGGCGCCTTCTTGCCCCAGCTCTGCACGTTCCAGATCAGGTGTTCCTCGGCGCTGATCGTGGACTCCGGCTGCAGCACCACCGGCCGGCCGCGCCGCGTCGCAGGCGTCGAAGAACGCGCGCGGCACGCCGTTGTAGGTGTCGCCGTTGATGCCGTCGGCGCCGACCGCGACCACCAGTTCGCGCCATCGCCTCCCAGTCGGCTTGTGCGCGGTCGCGCGTGCCGTTGTCCCAGGGCATGGTCGGCAGGAACACCTTCACGCCGCGGCGATGGAAATCGTCCACCGCGCCGCTCAAGCCCTCGATGCCGCCCGGCAGGTCGTGGCGAGATCGGTCTGGTTGCGGTCGTCGATGCCGATGTTCGGATAGACGTACCAGATCAGCACGCTGTCGATGCCGCCGAAGCGCGCCTCGAGGTCGTCGAGGTAGCGGTCCACCGTGTAGCGGCCGGCGACCGGATCGTAGAAGTAGCGGTCCTCGACCATCATCTGCGCGTGCACGAAATTGCGCTGTGCCCACTGCAGTTCCGGGCGACGGTAGTTGGCGTCGTCGTAGCCGATGCGCACAGGTGCTCGCGGCGCCAGTCGCGCAGTTCGCGCGATCCAGTCGTCGGCGCTGGCATTGGCGTCGATCTTCCAGTGGCCGATCTCGGCGAACGGCCAGCCCGGCGCCTTGCCCGGCGTTGGCAGGTAGCGGCTGGGTGGTGACGTGCGAGAACTTGTACTCGGTCGTCGGCGCGCAGCGCAGAGCGGCGCCCGGGCGGCGGGTCGTGGAGTTGTCCTTGCGCGAGGTCATGATCGAGGAGGACTGGTCGGCGGAAGCGACGGCGAGGTCGTCAGCGAGAGCAGCCGCAGTACGCCGCGAGGATCCTCTGATCGCCTTGCCGGCCGTCGGTCGGAGCGCAGCAGGCCTCCACCTCGGCACGTGTCGGGATACTCGGATTGCGCGCCCGATCGCGTCAGTCGCAAGCGCCGCCGCCGCGCTGGCCTGCGCAGGCCTGCGGAGCGTGGTCGCGCGCACAACGCGGCGGCCAGCGTGCCGCAGAAGGTGTCGCCGGCGGCAGTGGTATCGACCGGATCGACCTTGAACGCGGGCTGCAGAACAAATTTCCCGTGCTCGCGGGCACAGCCGCCGCGCGAACCCAGGGTCACGACGGCGCAGTGGCACCTTCAGCGCTGCGAGCGCTTCGGCCGGTGCGTGCCGGTCGCGCCGGCGATCTTGGTCAGCTCACCCTCGTTGACGATCAATACGTCGACCGCCGCGAGCAGCTCGTCGGGCAACGCCTGCGCCGGCGCCGCATTGAGCATCACCCTTTCACACCCGCGCACGCGCGGCGCGGGCGAGGCGGCGACGGCTGTCGAGCGGCGTCTCCAACTGCAGCAGCAGATGGCCGACGCCATCGAGCGCGGGCATGTCGGCCGCGCAGCGCCGCATTGCGCCGGGCGCGACGGTGATCGCGTTCTGCGCGTCGTCGGCCAGACAGATGAAGGCTACGCCGGTCGGCTGCTCGCTGCGACACCGGACCACGTGTAGCCGCACGCCCGCTTCGCGCAGCGACTCCTCGAGCTGCCCGGCGAACGGGTCTTCGCCCATGGCCACGAGCATCCGCGTCGGCGCGCCGCCGGCGCGCGCGCAGGCCACCGCCTGGTTGGCGCCCTTGCCGCCCGGGAACGTCGCGAACTCGCGGCCGAGCACGGTTTCTCCGGGCGCCGGCACATGCGGGGCACGTACGACGAAATCGACATTGGCCGATCCTGCGACCAGCACCACATCGCGAGGCTGATTCATGGGCACGCAAGATTAAGGTACCACTGTATCCCGCGTCTCAGAAGTCGTACCTGTAGCCGAGGAGACCGTGCGGCCACGACCGGCGAAGTAGTTGCGGAAGAAGTCGATCTGCGGGGGAGACAGAAAGAAAACAGAACTTGTCGGTCAGGTTCTCGATGCCGATCGAGAACGCACCGGCTCCTCCAACTCGTAGTTCACCGTGTAGTCGTACAAGGTGTAGCCGTGGGCGTGCTCCTGGGCGCTGGTGCCTTCGTTGATGTCGCGACTGACCGTCGCGAGAAAGCCCAGAGTGGTGCTCCATTGCGGGAGGAATTCCACTGCACTGCTCCGCTCACTTTGTCCGGGCTGATGTTGACGACGCCCATCTCGACGCTCAGCGGTCCGTTCGGGTTATTCGCGGGCGTCGTCCAGCCCTCCACGTGGGCATGAGCAGAGTGAACCTCCAGGCGTCCGACAGCCGGTACTCCACGGTCGAGCTCCGTGCCGTCGATATCCACCGGAGCGCGGTTGAGGACGAAATCGCAGCGTGATCGGGTCGACGCTCAACGATGCGCCGAGGTCGGACGTCGATTTGTAGTTCGAAGCGCTCACGCCCGCCCGGCGCCGCGCCAGTTAAAGCCGATCTCGCGGTTGTCGAAGACGATCGCCTGCAGGTCCAGGATGCCCTCCACCGACTGGCCCGGCACGTTGATGTTTCGCAGCGGGATGCCGATGTTCGGCAAGGTGAAGCCTTCGCTGTACGATGCGAACGCCGACCAGTCGCCGCGATACGCCAGACCACGCCTGCGTTGAGCAGGTCCTCCTTGTACTCGAGCGCGCCGCCCTGAACGAAGGCGCGGTTGCGGAAGTAGGTCGTGGTGTAGCTGTCGACGGAAAGCTCGCCGTCCTCGCGACGCAAGCCGCCGCTGAGCGTCACCGGCCCGATGTCGTACGCAATTGCAGACAGGGCGCCACGCTCCCGTAGTCCATCGGCGGCACCCAGATCGGTCGGTCAGCGCCAGGCTCTGCTGCGTTTGTCCTCGACATGTCCACGCCGACCTTCAGCTCCAGACCTTCGACGCCGAACAATTCGGCCGGTCCAGGAAGTACGCACGCCCTGTTTCTCGGAGGCGATCTCCGACTGGTCGACCAGAGTGCCTAGCGGCGCGATCAGCGGATCCTGCCGGTCCGCGCCGTTCTCCGGCCGGTACCGCATGGCCTGCTCGGCGAAGTAGACGTCCGCGAAGCTGCCGCCAACAGGTCGTCGTGCACATACCTCACGACGTACTGCTCGAACTCGTTGAACTCGTGCCGGCGAGCCGAAATACCGCCCGTGCCGGATTGGCGGTCCGGACTCCGCCGTGTCGGGATGCCAGTGCGCGGCCGCCTTCACCCAGTGTAGTTGCCTTTGCTCTCCAGCTGGTAGTGGCTTACGGAGCCCTGCAGGCGCTGCTGGTCGTCGGCGCCGAAGTTGGGCCGCCCTTGAAAAACAGGTTCTGGGTCTCGGAGTCCGCGACCGAGCCACTGGTGTTCAAGCCGATGCGGCGGCCGTTGCTGTCGGAGGTGATGCCGCGATCGATCGGCGCCCGCCGAAACAGGTCCAAGTCGTCGCTCTTGTAAGCGACGGTGACGCCCAGCTTCCAGCCCTCGCTGTCGTCCTCGAACTGCGAGGATCTTGCGCCGTTACTGATCTCAGTGCCGTCCTTGGTGGCACCTTGGAGATGTAGTTGATGATGCCGCCCGCGGCGCCGATGCCTTCCGCGGCAGAAGGGCCGTTGATCACTTCGATGCGCGCGATGGTCCATGTCCGTGAACGTGCCGTTGCGACTCCCGTCGCGCAGCGGCGAACTCTGCGGAACGCCGTCGAACAGACGCAGCGGGACGCGACCCCGCAGCGTCTCCCCGAGGGTTGCTCATGGCCTGCGACGATTCCGAATAGCCGGGCACGGAACGGGCCAGCACGGCGGTCGCGTCCTCGGTCAGCGCAAGGCTGTGCGCTATCTCCTCCTCGGATGACGACGGTGATCGCACCGGAATCTTGTCCACCGCTTTCGCCCTGCGCGTGCCGGTGACGATGACTTCCTCGAGTCGACACGTCGTCCTGCGGTCCTGCGCCGACTGGTTGGTTTGCTGTGCGTACGCGCTCGCGCCGGCGACTACCGAGGCGGCACGCCGGTGATGGCTGCGGACAGTGATTGGGCCATGTTGCCTCCCCTTGATGCACCATGCACACCGTTGCACATCCATTCTATGAACCCGGCCAACCGAGATAGAACCGGCGCCGGTATGTTCAGACTCTAGTTTTTGTTGTGTTATCCGAGCGCACCACCTCGCTATCGTCGACCGCGCATCCTGAAGGAGAACCGTGACCAGCCGCAGCCGCACGCTCGCGCGCGACCAGATCACGCCGATGCGCCTGTACACCGATTCGGGAAGGGGCAAACGCGCGAGCTGCAACCCTTCCGGCCAGGGCCGCGCCCAGTCGGGCACGAGCGACACCCCCAAACCCCGATCGACCATTACCGCGATCGCGTTCAGTGCGTTGACCTCGAAGCGCTCATGCGGCGTGATGCCGCCTTGCGCAGGTATTCATCCGCCTGGCGACCGCCCCATTGATTGCGGTCATAGCGGATGAGGGGTTCGTTGGCCAAGAGTTCGTGAGGATCGCGGTTCGGCCATGCCAGCGGCGCGAGCACGATCAGCGGCTCCTCGCGCAGCAGCAGCCAATCGCAGGTCTTCGGCAGCTCGAACGGCGCCTGCAGCACGAAGGCCGCGTCCAGGTCGCCGCTGTCGACCGCGCTGTAAAGCTCGGCCGAGTAACCCGGCCGGATGTAGACGTTGATCTGCGGAAACTTGCCGACGGTGCGCGCCAGGATGTCCGGCACCAGCCCCGCCAGCGCCGTCGGGCAGGCCCCGAGCCGCAGCTCGCCCGAGATTTCGCTCTCGCTGGCGATGCTGCGCAGATCGGCGAAATCGCGTATCAGGCCGCGCACGCGCTGCAGGTACCGCGTCCCCTGCTCGGTCACGCGCACTGTTCGGCCGACCCGGACGATGAGGGGCGCACCGATTTCCCGCTCCAGGGTGTGGATCTGTTGGGCCACGGCCGCCGAGGTGATGTTCAGCACGCTTGCCGCGGCCGCCATGGAGCCGCGATCGACTACGGTCACGAACGTTTTCAGGAACTGAGTTTCAGATTGCCGCATCGCCGGCATCAGCGCTCGCTTTTTTTGCCGATGACCGCTCCGGTTGAGGCCCGCGCAGCGCAGACGGCAGCCTGCAGCGAGCCTCGGCGCGGGAACAGCAAGCTCGCGAGATAGCCGACCACGATGCACACCGCAGATCGAAATGCCCAGATAGAAGTATGGGTGTACGAGGTCCATCGACCACGCGACCAGCGTCACGACCATGGCGCTCGCGACGCCGATCGCGACTCCCGCCGAGTTGGCCCGCTTCGTGAACATTCCGAGCGTGTACGCGCCGGCGAAACCGCCGCCCAGCAGGCCAGCCATTTCGATCGACAGGTCGAGCAGCGAGTGAATGTCGAAGGTCGAGAGCAGCAGCGCAAGCCCGATACCGATCAGACCGATCAGAACGCTCATCCATCTCGGCGAAGCGCACGCTTTTTTTCTGCGTCGGGTTGCTCGCGAGCCTTCGTAGAAGTCGACCGAGAGCAGCGTGGCCACGCTGTTGATGGTACTCGAAAGCGTCCCCATGGCCGCTGCGAAGATGCCCGCGATGATCAGCCCGGTCAGCCCGTCGGCAGCTCCGCTGCAATGAAAAGCGGAAACGTCGCGTCGATGGGCAGCAGCGGATCCAGTCGCTCGGGGTGCTCCTTGTAATAGTGAACAGTAGCGTGCCGATGCCGTAGAAGATGATGCCGCCGGGAAGCATGATCGCCGCGAATATCCAGATCGACCGGCCCGCGTTGCGATCGGACGTGGTCGCCAGCGCGCGCTGCATCAGCACCTGATCCTTCGGAAACGTCAGCACGACGTCGAAGAGGATCAGGAACAGGAAGCCCCAGACAGTGGGTTCGGTCAGGTCGAAGCTCCAGTCGACCAGCTTCGTCTTCTCGTACGTCATCGCCGTCCGTACACGGTGGCGCCACCCAACGAGTGGAAGACGTACCCCATAGCGAACAGGGCGCCGCCCATCAGGACGATGATCTGGGCGAAGTCCGTCCAGACCACCGCCCGCATACCGCCCATCGTCGTATAGACGATGGTGCACACGCCCATCAGGAGCACGCTCCAGACGACGTCGATGCCGGTGATGGTGGCGATCGCCAATGCCGGCAGGAACAGCACGACGCTCATCCGGCCGCCACGTGCATGAGCATGCACAGCGCGCTGGCCAGCATGCGGATCGCCGGATGGAAGCGCATCTCGAGTAATTGAATACCGACACGAGATTCAGGCGTCTCAGGAGGGGGACGACCCAGACCGCGACGAACATCAGCCCCACCACCGTGACGATCTTGTTCATCATGTATTGCCAGTCGGTCTCGAAAGCCTTGGCGGGGATCGCCAGGTAGCTGATCGAGCTGGTGTTGGTCGCGTAGATACTGACGCCCGCTGCCCAGAACGGGATGGCGCGACTGCCGACGAAGAAATCCGCCGTGGAGCCTCGCTTGGAGCGCAGATAGAAATAGACGCCGACTGATAGCATCCCCGCGAGGTAAACGAGGACGATGGTCCAGTCCTGCCAATGCAGCAGCCGCTGGCCCGAAACGAGCTGCGCGGCTTCGACGCCCATGCCGCCGTCCTCGGCCTGCACGGTGAGGATTCCGTCCTCCCAAGGCCCGGCGGCCAGAATGCTTGCGCCGCGTTCGTAGGGTAGTGCCGCCCACGCGTCCGAGATCGTGTGATAGCTCATCAGGCGGTGAGCCGCCTCGCCATCGCGACGAGGTAGAGCATGTGCGCCTGGCCGATGGCGCGGCCCGACCCCATCACTATCGATCCCGGCACGTCGTCTTGTTTCTGCCAGCCCGCTTCTACGGACCAGCTCAGCATGCGATTTGCTCGGTTGCCCGGATCCTCGACGGTGAGATGGACCGCGGAACTCGCGCCACGATCGAGGTCGGTGTGCCTCCGTCAGGCCAGCCACGATGCTCGATCCATTGCCCCTTGTCAGAGGACGGGAAGAGTTGCAGCAGCCGTGGCGTTCCCGTGGCGTCGATACCGGCAACAAAAAGCCGCCCCGCCCGGCGCCCCGCGCGCATGTGAGAGTGCGACGGGCAGCGGTGGCAGGGCGCGGAGTGCCGGTAGCTCGCCCCCTAGCTCAAGCGCGCCACGCGGGCGACGTCGCTATTCTGCTCGCCGCGCATCAGCAGGAAGGCTTGCCGGCCATCGCTCACTACGCCGCTGATGACGCCATCCGGGCCAGGCGGAAGCCAGGCCGATTTCCTCCAGCTTCTCCGCTCGTCGTCCAGAATCCATGCGCTCGCCGACTGGACCACTACTGGTCGGCCGTCGACGGTGACAGCCGACTAGGGGGCGCATCGTCAGGAAGCGGAGGCAATCGTACGGCGCTGACCGAAGAGATGCTCTCCGCGCCCGCCGAGCCGGGGGCACCGGTACACAGCGCTATTGCGAGGACGGCTAAGGGCGCTACTCGTCGCTAGCAGCATCGTAGCCATCAGGAGCGATGGCTGCCGTCGCTCGCTTCGGCCAGGATGGCCTGGGCGCGCTTGAGGACCGGCAGGTCGATCATTCTTCCATCGAGAAGGTAAGCGCCCCCGCCTGAGTTCCGCCGCACCCTTCGCCGCAGCTACGATGCGCCGCGCGGTAGCGAGACTTAGCTCGTCGATCCGGAATCCCTCGTTGGCCCATGCAACCTGCGTGGGATGCACGCAGCTCTTTCCGACATAGCCTAACCGTTTCGCCTGCTCGGCCTCGCGGCGGAACCCGTCCTCGTCAAAGACATTGGGAGATGCGCTGTCGTACGCGAACTTCACACTCGCCGGCCGCCATCCGAACGGCGAGCATCGCGGCATGGACATTGCTCGGGTCATGCCGGTCGATGTGCAACGCCTCGAACATGTCGGCCAGCCCCAGCTGCAGGCCAGCCACACGCGGATGCGCGCCAGCGATTTCGGCAGCCAGTCGGACGGCGCGCGAGGTTTCGATGTTGACCAGCAGGCGGATCGGTTGTTTGACGCCGTTGCGGTGCTCGGTGCGCTCGAAGGGACGTTGCTGCCGCCTGCACGTCGGCCGCGCATTGGGCTTTCGGCAAATTCAAGAGTTGGACCTCCTGGCATGCGAATGCCAGCAAATCTTGCTCGAATTGGGGCGACTCCAGCGCGTTGATGCGCACGATGATCAGCTTGGCAGCTTCCCGCACCGTGTCCGAGCGAAGGAACTCTGCAACCTGTTCGCGGGCGCTCGCTTTGCTGTCTTCCGGGACCGAATCCTCCACGTCAAAGGAGATCGCATCCGCGTCGCTGGCTAGCGCCTTCGCAAACAGCTCGGCGCGCGAACCGGGGACGAACAGCTTGCTGCGCATTTCTTCTCGCCTCCGCGTCGGATTGTGCGCAGCGGGACGCCCGAACAAGAGCTCGCCAGGCATATTCAGACGATATTTTTACTTTGGTCAGGCAGAAGGCTATCAGTGCCTCACGTGCGGCGTCACGCGCGCACGAGGAAGGCTTCTCGCGTTGCCCGAGCCTTGCTCGAGGTTCGTAGCCGTTCAGCCGGCAGGCTCGAGGCGCACGATCGGCGTTGGGTTGCCGAGGGTGTTGTCGGTCGCGATGTAGATGTAGCCGTCCGGACCTTGGCGCACGTCGCGGATGCGCATCTTGCCTTGTAGGAGCGGCTCGCGGTTCGTCACGCGCGTGCCCTCGAGCGTGAGCCGCGAGAGCTGCTGATAGCCGGCCGACAGGCCGCCGGCGAACACGTTGCCCTTCCATTCCGGGAACTTGTCGCCGGTATAGAACATGAGACCCGAGGGCGCGATCGACGGTACCCAGAACGCCGCCGGCTGCTCCATGCCCTGGCGCTCGCGGGCCGATCTCGGTGCCGAGCGGTAATTCACGCCGTAGGCGATGACCGGCCAGCCATAGTTCACGCCCCGACGGATCAAGTTCAGCTCGTCGCCGCCTTGCGGGCCATGCTCCGTTTCCCACAGGTCGCCGGTCTCCGGGTTTAGGCGAATCCTTGAGGATTGCGATTCCGATCGTCCAGAGCTCCGGCATAGCGTCGGCCCGGCCGGCGAACGGGTTGTCCTTTCGGACGCTACCGTCCTCGTTCAAGCGCAGGATCGAGCCCTGTGGTCATCGTTGGACGGGTGGCCTTCGAGCTTCGTGCACCGCACCGATCGCCCTGCGGCGGCATCATTCCGCATCTTGTCGCCGGACGACAGGAACAGATGCCCTTTGCCGTCGAACACCATGCGTGCACCGTAGTGGCCCGGCGCGGCGCTGTACGCCTGGGCCTCGAAGATCTCCTTGACGTCGTTCCAGCGATCGTTCTCGAGCTTCGCCGCGCACGACCGCGGTCGTGCCTTGCGAGCCGTCGGCGTTCGGCTTTGCGAAGCTGAGATAGACGAGCTTGTTCGTCGCGAAATTCGGATGCACCACGACGTCCTGCAGTCCGCCTTGGCCGCGCGCGAACCGCGGGCACCCCGGCCACGGGTGGCAGTAGCCTGCCCGCGCACGATCCGCAGGCGCCCCGGTCGCTCGGTCACGAGCATGTCGCCGTTCGGCAGCCAGGCCATGCTCCACGGATTCCGGATCCTTCCGCGACCGTGACGACCTTGAACGGGTGGAGCTGGGAGTTGTAAACCTCTTGGGCGGCGAGTTGCGCCGGCGCGCTAGCCAGCACGACGCCGCACGCTGCGATACCGAGCGCCGAAGCGCGGACGGTCGAATGGGACATACCGGATTCCCTTAGGGGTTGCGACGCCGTTTATCTGACAGGAATCGCCGTGCGACTGCAACAGGCGAGCACACCGTCATAAGCATTCTCGATATACTGCGCCGCATGCCGCCCAAGCCCCGAATCCGATTGACGTATTTCGACGCGCGCGGCCGTGCGCAGTATCTGCGCTATTACCTGCTGTCGGCGACGTCGCCTTCGAGGATCACCGGGTGCCGCTCTCGGGCACCTTCAGTGAGCGACTCGCAATAGTCCCGACCGCAGGTCTGCGGACCGTTTCACAAGCTGCCGGTGCTACGCTGGAACGAGCGGCTGATCGCCGAAATGCTCGTCATTCAAGCGTTTCTGCACGAACAGCTCGGCGACCGAGCGCGGCTGTCCGACGAAGACAGCGTTCGGCACGAGATGCTCGCGTCGAGTCTTATATCGATGTGATGGTTCCGATCGGCATGGTGATCTGGGCGGACGTCGCGTACCCGGAGTGGAAGTCGCCGCGATGCTCAAGCGCACCCTAGAGAGGTTGCGTCTTCACTTGGTCTCGCTCGAGCGCACGCTCGATGAGTGGGCTGGCACGCGAGCACGAGTGAACGGCCGGTGATGCTCGCGGATTGTTTTCTTTGGGAGGAGCTCAGCATCGCGCAACAAGTGTTCGGCGACGCTTTGAAGCTCGAGGAAACACCGACCCTCAACCGCGTGCTCGCGGAGAGTCCCGGTGCGCGGCCGTGGCGGACGACTTGCTGCGCTCGCGTCCGTGCCAGATCACCGGTCGCCCCGCCGAGGCCGACATGCTCGCGAAGCTGAGCGGCATGCTCGCCGCCTGACGCGGCGGCGCGGCTATTGCGCGAGAGCAGGCGTAGCGGCCGACCGTATCCCGGGCAGCCAGATCCAGTGCTTGGACGTCTCGACGGGACGCGTGAATGTGGCGGCATCGGTCACGGTCAGCGCGTAGTCGAGGCGGGCGCCGTCCTCGCTCGGCGTGAACCGCTCGACGAATCTCGGCGGCCTCGCTCAACGGGATTCCGACGCTGTCGAAGTGGCCGAAATTGACGCGCGTCGTCGTCACGACGAGCGCTCGGCCCTCCCAGCGTCCGACGGAGTAGCCCAGGAGCGAAGCGGGCGCTCGAGCGGCCGCCGACGCGGACTCAGCGTCCATGTGAATCACACGGCGGGAGTCGTATTCCTCGAGCCGCAGCACGATGTCGTCCCCCTCGCGCGCGAATTGCATCGGGTACGGCTGCTCCATGAGCAACGGCATGCCTTTCGGGGCGCAGTTGCGCGTCGGATCGTCCTCAAATGTATCGAACTCGTCGAGGACTTTTTTTGCAGCGGGCGTCAGGGGATAGACGCTGAAGTCGAAGTTCGGTGTGATGTTCTCCGGAAAGATCATCGACGTGCCGGAGCCCGTGCTCCAGACGCGGAAGATGCCTTGCGCGGGCGCCGATGTGTCGCCGTCGCGCTCTCGTAGGACTTCACTGCCGCGCAGCGACGAGTCGGCCGTCCAGCGCGCTTGCTGGCCGAGCACGATCTCTTGGCCGCTCGGCAGCAGAATGTTGCGCACGAACACGTTGTTGAGGTTTCGTCGCGACGGATTGCCGGCCACCTTCAAGGTTTGGCCGACGACGAGCAGGTCGGGTGTAAGACCCGTCCGGGTCACGCCGCTCAATGACAGCGACTCCATATCCCAGAGCGTTTCGCGTCCATCCTCGCCCGTGACCTTCAGAGTGAACACGATGTGCGGGTTCTGCCACTTGAGCTCGGTGAGCTCGCCTTCAAGCTCCGTCACCTGGCTCGAATCGAACCAGGACGCGACGCTGTGATGGCAAAAGCTCTGCCACCGGCGCCAACAGAACGCCCAAGCAAATGCTCTCTCTCACCACTTCCTGCCCTCCGGACCGCGACACATCGCCATGGCGCCGCATGATATCAGGTGCCCAACACGCCTCCGCTCGAGCGGCGAAAGCGCAGGTTGGCCCGCGGGTTGTTTGTTACTATGGAACGCGGCCAATCTGCCAAGGGAGCGGGCGATGATTCGAGCTGTCAGCGTTTCTGCGGCGGTTGCATTGCTCGCTAGCGCGGCATTGGCGCATCACGGCTTCGGCAACTTCGACCGCAACGGCGAAGTCGCGATCAAAGGCACGGTCACCGGCGTCGACTTCGTGAATCCGCATTCCTGGCTGTATCTCACCGTCACCAAAGAAGACGGGCAGACGGCGAACTGGCGCTGCGAGATGCGAGCGGCCACCGTGCTGCGCCGCTCGGGCTGGTCGCCCGAGCTGTTCAAGAACGGCGAGGAGGTCACGATCACGGGCGCGCCCGATCGCGATGACCCGAATTCGTGCTATCTCTCCACGATCGTGTTCGCCGACGGCACGAGCGCCGATCGCTACGGCCAGCTCGCGAAAGCTCCGGCGCCGGTGCAGCCGATAGCGCGGCCGGCGCGCCTGCCGAGCGGCGAGCCGAACATTTCGGGCGACTGGGCGCCCGAGCAGCTCGTCATGACGGATCCGCGCGGGCGCGGCGGCGCGCTCGTGCCGCTCAGCGAAGCCGAGAGTTTTCGACCGGGCGAAGAGACCGAAGCAAACGCGCGCCAGTACCGCACGCGCGATGTGCAGTACACGGAGGCCGGCAAGGCGGCAGCCGACGCGTTCGACACGTACACCACCGAGAACCCCCGGATGCGCTGCGAGACCACGAGCATCCTGTTCGACTGGACCTTCGACGGCCCGGTGAACCGAATCACGCAGGGCGGCGACACGATCACGTTGCAGTACGGCCAGCTCGGTTTCACGCGGACGATCCACATGGACATGACGGAGCACCCGGCCAACGTCGCGCCGAGCCGCGCGGGGCACTCGATCGGCCGCTGGGAAAACGACGTGTTGATCGTCGACACGGTCGGGTTCGCGCCCGGTGTCTTGTCGCCGCCGATCATGAACAGCGCTCAACTGCGCGTCGTCGAGCGGTTCTCCCTGAACCCGGAGACGATGCAGATCACGCGCAGCTACACCGCGGAGGATCCCGTGAACATCGTCGGACAGTACACGGGCTCCGACACGATCGGCGTGGCCGACTTGCCATACGCGCCGGACAAGTGCACCGAGCTCACGTTCGTCGACTACTCGCGCGCCGGCCAAGAAGCGTCAGCGACGGCCGACGCGCCGGACGTGCCGGCGCCTCCGGCGAAGCCGTGGTGGAAGTTCTGGGACTGATCACCGAAAGCAACAAAACGGTGCCTGACACCGTCCTTGGGGGAATAAATGAGCTCTGATCTGTTACGAGTACTGCCGGCAGCGTTGGTGTTGGCGGCTGCGATGCCTGCGAGCGCAGATGACGAGCGTTCTTTCGTCCCGGTCACGGATGCGATGCTGCAGAAGCCCGATCCAGCGAATTGGCTGATGTGGCGGCGCACGCTCGACGGTTGGGGCTACAGTCCGCTCGATCAAATCAACAAGCGCAACGTCGGGCGGTCTCACGCGCGTGTGGACGCATGCGATGGGCGAGGGCATCCAGGAGTCCACGCCGCTCGTCTACGACGGCGTGATGTACGTGCCGAACCGCGGCGACTACATCCAGGCGTTCGACGCGAAGTCAGGCGAGCTCCTGTGGGAGTACAAGCGCACGCTTCCGGAGGGCGTCCAGGGAGGCACGAACCGCAATATCGCGATCTGGGGAACGACCCTGATCGATGCGAGCTCGGACAACCAGATGTACGCGCTCGATGCGCGCACCGGCAAGCTCGTGTGGGAGACGCCCGTGCTCGAGGCGACGCTGCCCGCGCGCGCGAGCTCGGGACCAATCGTCGCAAACGGCAAGGTGATCACGGGGCGCCAGTGTCAGCCGGCCGCCACTCACGAGTCGTGCGTGATCACGGCGCATGATGCGGCCACCGGCAAGGAGCTCTGGCGCACGCGTACGATTCCGCGGCCGGGCGAGCCCGGCGATGAGAGCTGGGGCAACGTGCCGATGGAGCAGCGCTGGCATGTCGGCACATGGATGGTGCCGAGCTACGATCCCGGGCTCGATCGCATCTACATCGGCACGTCGGTAACGATCCCGGCCCCGAAGTTCATCCTGGGCGGCAACGACAAGCAGCACCTTTATCACAACTCGACGCTCGCGCTCGACGCCGACACGGGCCGCATCGTCTGGTACTACCAGCATCTCAACGATCATTGGGACCTCGATCACCCGTTCGAGCGGCTGCTCGTCGACACTGCGGTCGCACCCGACGCCGACGAGGTTGCGTGGATCAACCCGCGCGTGCGCCGCGGCGAGCGCCGCAAGGTGATCACGGGCGTTCCCGGCAAGACCGGGATCGTCTACACGCTCGATCGGGAGACCGGCGAGTTTCTCTGGGCACGGCCAACCGTGACGCAGAATGTCGTGAGCAGCATCGACGGCGCGACTGGCAAGGTCACCGTGAATCCCGAACCTGCTGTTCACACACGCGGGTCACGAGCTCACGGTGTGTCCCGGCACCAACGGCGGTAAGAACTGGCCGGCGGGCGCGTACAGCCCGCGCACCAACGCGATGTACATGCCGATGCAGAACATGTGCATGAAAGCCACGGTGCAAACCGGCGAGCGCGACCCGAAGCTCGTCTACGGATTCCAGAGCGAGCCCCTCATCGCGCCCGGCACGGACAAGGTCGGCAGCGTGTGGGCTGTCTCCGCCGAAACCGGCGCCACGCGGTGGAAGCACGAGCAGCGCAGCGGAATGATGTCGCTCGCGGCCACGGGCGGCGGCCTCGTGTTCGGCGGCGACGCGGCGGGCAATTTCAAGGCATTCGATGACACGACCGGCGCCGTGCTTTGGGAGACGAATTTGGGCGACGCCGGTCAGCGGTTTCCCCGTCACGTTCGCAGTCGACGGCAAGCAATACGTCGCGGTCACGACGGGCGCCTCGCTCGTCGCGATGGCAACGCGGCGCGTCACGCCCGAGTTGCCATCGGATGCCGGCGCTGCGGAAATCTTCGTGTTCGCACTGCCATGAGGCGGGTTGGCGCGGGGGAGTTGCATAGATGAAAGCGTTCGTCTTCGGCTTCGTCGCGGTGACGTCTCGCTGGCGCCGTCTTCGCTCAATCGCCGAACCCGGCCGTCGAACGGCACATCGCGGCCGCTCGCGCCGCCGGCGGGCGAGCACGCCGCGATGGTCGACCGGCTCTGCCCCGGCCCGGCTGCGGCCGCCGCCGTGGCGGCCGCCGATCCGCGTCGGCCGCCTCCGCCGACGCCGCCGCGCGAGTCGTGGCACGCGGAGCCCGCGAAAGTGTTCGACAACTTCTATTTCGTCGGCATGACGGAGTTCACGGCCTGGGCGGTCCGCACGAGCGCAGGCATCATCGTCATCGATCCGCTCTTCGACTATTCGGTCGAGGACGAGGTCGTCGATGGCTTGCGCAAGCTCGGCATGGATCCGGCCGACATCGAGTACGTCCTGATCAGCCACGGCCATCTCGACCACGCCGGCGGTGCGAAGCTTCTGCAGGAACGCTTCGGCGCACGGCTCCTGATGAGTGCTGCGGACTGGGACATGCTCGAGCGCGACAATCCGCCCTGGAAGCCGCGCCGCGACATGGAAATCACCGACGGCCAGAAGCTCACGCTCGGCGACACGACGCTCACGATGTACCTCACGCCGGGGCACACGAACGGCACCGTGTCGACGCTGATCCCGTTGCGCGACGGCGGGCGCGCGCACGTAGGCGCGCTGTGGGGCGGCACATTGTTCAACTTCGGCCCCGAGCCCGAGCGCTTCAAGGCCTATGCCGCGTCTGCCGCGCGCATGCGCGACATTGCGGCGGCGGCCGGCGCGGACGTGCTGCTGTCGAATCACACCGACTACGATGGCACGAAGGTCAAGCTGCCGAAGCTCGCGGCGCGCAAGTCCGGAGACGCGCACCCGTATGTCGTCGGCGCGGACTCCGTGCGTCGGTATCTCACGGTTGCAAACGAGTGCGCGCAAGCTGCGCTCGCGAGCGTGGCTCAATGAGACGTTATTGCTGATAGGTGCAGGGGGCGGAAATGTCGAACATCAAGCATCGATTTCATCGAATCTTCTTGGCAGCTGCATTGCTGGTTGCCGCGATCACGGCGTCCGGCGATTCGGCGTCGCCGGTCGGGGCCACGCTCTGGCAGCCGTCCATGAACGTGTTCCGGCGCCACACTGTCGATCGCGAGAAGATGTTCGAGTTCTACGGCGACGTGCTCGGCTTGAAGCAGCTCCAAACGCTGAACGTGCGGCCCGACGGCACCGGCGGCGTCGCGCGCTTTCAGGCCGGAGGGTCCGAGCTCAAGCTCACGGGGCGCGTCGCCGATCGCACTTACCAACCGGGCGGCGTCCGCGACGCAACGGGCGTGCGTTTGGTCACCTTGTTCTTCGCCGACGAAGCGGCGCTCTCCGAGCGTTTCCGCGCGCACGGGCTTTCCGAGCCGGCGTTTCGTTCCGTGGCCGACTCGAAGCGCAAGGTCGCGCTCGTGAACGATCCCGATGGCCAGCCCGTCGAGCTCGTCGTCGTACCTGGCGCCTCGGCCGACGTCCTTGCGCAGATCGAGGTCGGTGTGACCGTTTCTGACCTTGCGCGCAGCCGCGCGTTCTATCGCGACTTCGTCGGCCTGGAAGAGCTGCCGCCGGCGCCCGACGCGTTGTTCGGGACGACGAAATATCCGTTCCGGCACGGTACCACCACGATCAACCTGCGCAGCTTCGGGGCGCTGCCGGCGGATACCGGCAGCGGCGGAATTCAATACGTCGTGTCGAACGTCGATGTCGTCGCCGCGCTCGCCGAGTCCGAGGGCGTGACGATCGACAATCCGTTGTCGGGTTCCGCGGGCTCGCTGCGCACGATCTGGCTCGACGATCCGGACGGGATCACCAACTACTTCGCAGAGACAGGGGCAAGCAGGCGGGCGCGAGAGGGCTCGCAACAATGAGAGTAACGACCTCGTGGCGCGCGAGTGCGGTGGTGCTCGTGGGCGCCGCGGCAGCGTCGTGGGCGCAGCAACGCACGGCGAGCTGCGACCGAGCGTGCCTGAGCGGGCTCGTGGATTCCTATCTCGCCGCGCTCGTCGCGCACGATCCCGCCCGCGTACCGA
Source organism: uncultured Gammaproteobacteria bacterium (assembly GCA_963744305.1). Taxonomy (GTDB): domain Bacteria; phylum Pseudomonadota; class Gammaproteobacteria; order Steroidobacterales; family Rariloculaceae; genus FEN-1219. Next base: position 119,540 of record CAVUTF010000033.1, on the reverse strand, counting down.
TTGCGGCGAACGCAAAGCTCGTCGAGAACGTGACGGCGACGAAAGTCGGCGAAGGTCTTTGGAAGACGGCGTCGGCTGTTCCCACGACGTTCAAAATCTACGTGCCGGACCCGGTCTCCCAGCAGGTCGGCTTCCTCGGTGTGCTGCAGGAGGCCGGCAAGCCGGTCGAGCTCGCGCTTCGCCTGAAGGTGCAGGACGGCAAGATCACCGAAGCCGAGCATTTGATCGCGCGCGGCTTAGGGGAACGCAACCTGCCGAATCTGCAAACGCCGAGGGCCGCGTTCGCGGCGGCGGTGCCGGCAGCGCAACGCAACACGCGCGAGGAGATGCTCAAGATAGGCGCGTCTTACTATGACGCGCTCGACGACAACAACGGCCGCCTCGCGCCGTTCGCCGACGACTGCGTGCGCCGCGAGAACGGCATGCAGACCACTGGCAATCCGCCACCCGCGACGCCCGGTCTCGGCACGATGGGCGCCATGGGCTGCGCCGCGCAGCTCGACACGGGCTCGATGGCGTACATCGACACGATCGACAATCGCCGGGTGGAGATCGCGGACGTGGAGACGGGTCTCGTGTTCGGCCTGTCGCATTTCCGGCATTCGATGGCGCAGAAGTTCGTCGTGATCAAGGGCGTTCCCGAGCTTCCGAAGCTCGACCTGCCTTTCGATGCCTTCGACCTACCGGCGGCACATATCTATAAGGTGAGCGGCGGTAAGCTCCACGAGATCGAGGCGATGGGGTTCCGTGCGGACCATCTGTCGCAGACCGGCTGGGAATAACGAAGAGGTAAATATCACATGTCATATTGGAATCGCGCGCGCAGCGTGCGCGCAGTGAAAGCGGCCGCTTGCGCCGCAGTCGTGTTGGCGGCGACCGGCGCCGCTGTGTTTGCGCAGCAGCAGCCCGACTTGGGCGTGGCGCCGGTCGTGCTGCGGAACGAGCCATACGTATTCGATACCGCCGAGCAGCACGGAATCCGCGTGAGCATCGTCGCGCGCGGTTTGCCGCATCCGTTCTCTCTGGCGTTCTTGCCGAACGGCGATGCGCTGATCAGCGAGCGCGGAGCGCGCCTACGCCTGGTCCATAACGCCGCGAACGACGCTGTGCCGGCACTCGATCCGGAGCCGATCAGCGGCGCACCCGCGCCCGGACCTGTGCGCAATGTCGGCCTTTTCGACGTGGTCGTGCATCCGCAATTCGCGCAGAACCGCTTCGTCTATTTCACGTACAACAAGCCCGGGCCGGGTGACCAGGCGGCGCTGCCGCCCGCGCAACGCCAGACCGCGCTCGCGGTCGCGCGCGGCGTGTTCGACGGCAAGGCGCTCACGGACGTGAAGGATCTCTACGTCGCAGATATTGCGAACGGAGGGAGCGGCTCGCGGCTTGCGTTCGGTCCGGATCGAATAATGTACGTCACGACCGGCGCGCCGTTCGGCGAAGCCGCGCAGGATCCGGCCAGCGTTTACGGCAAGGTCTTGCGCTTGCGCGACGACGGCTCGGCTCCGGACGACAACCCGTTCGCGAGCCATGCGGCCGCGAAGCCGCAAGTGTTCTCGATCGGCCATCGCGACCAGCTCGGCTTGACCGTGCACCCGTCGGGCGCCGTGCTCGCGGCCGAGCACGGGCCGAACGGCGGCGACGAGGTCAATCTGATACTGCCGGGGCGCAACTACGGTTGGCCGAAGTACAGCTTCGGACGCAATTACAACGGACCGCGTTACACGGTGAGTCCCGTGGGCGAGGGCATCGAGCAGCCGCAGATTCTCTGGCTGCCGTCGATCGCGCCGACCGGACTCGCGGTCTACACGGGCGATCGCTTCCCCGCGTGGAAGGGTAATCTGTTCGTCGGCAGTGCGCGCATCGGCGAGATTCCGCGCACCGGCGGTCTCGAGCGCGTCGTGCTCAGCGACATGCTCGAGGACCTGCGCCGCGAGCGCCTGCTATCGGATCTGCACCAACGCATTCGCGACGTGCGCCAAGGCCCCGACGGGCTGCTGTACGTGATCACCGACGAGGACGACGGCGCGCTGCTGCGCATCGAGCCAGCCCCTTAGACAAGATCGGGGTCAGGCACGGTGCCTGACCCCGATTCGATTTGGGTGCCCGTTATTGCCCCGGGCGCTCGTCCGGTGCGCCGGTGCCGGAGGAGCCGACGAAGAGCTTGCTGCCATCAGCGAACGTGATGTCGCGGCCGTTCGCGCGCATCGATCCGTCTTTTGCCTGAAAGCCCTGTACCGAGATCTGAGTGCCGGCTTTCAGCGAGTCGCGATTCCAGCCGCGGCGCAGCAGAGCGTTCGGAGCGCCACCTTCGATCATCCACTTTTGCACCGAGCCGTCATCGCCCTTCACGTCGATATGAATCCACGAGTGCGGGTTGATCCACTCCATCTTCGTGACGACGCCTTCGAGCTTGACCGGACGATTCGCGTCGAACTCTGCCGCGAACGCGTGATGTGCAAGCACGGGCAACGTGGGAACGCACAGCAGCAGGGCACCGGCGACAACGCTCAACTGTTTGGTACGCATCACAATCTCTCCAATCCTGTCGCGAATAGTTTATTCGGATTTCTTGGTCAAGTCGCCATAGAGTAGCTCTTCGGAGAACTCCACGCATTTGAACTCGAGCAGCTGCACGTTCGGCTCCAGGCGCTTGTAGAGCGGCATCGAGATTTTCCAGGGCCGCGAGAAGGTGTCCGGATCCTCGATGGTCGCCTCGTATTGCAGGTGATTGTCGCCCATCAGCGTGTAGCGCTCGGTTACTTTGAGCGCTACCGAATGATGGTTGCCCGCGCGATCGAACCAAGTTTGGTCGTTGTTGCCGGTGACCTCGATGACCAGTGTGTCACCTTCCCAGCGCCCGTTCGACCAGCCCATCCAGCTGTCTACGGGCGGCTCCTGGTGATTTGACATATGAACAATGCGGTTCGCGCTCGCAAACTCGTAGACGAACAAGATGTCGCGGTCGCCTTGAACGATGCGGAACGGAAACGGCATGTAGGTCGCGCGCGGAATCCCGGGCATGTAGCACTTGGCCTCGGGATCGCTCTTGGGCCAGCCGGCGCGGTTTTCGTCGCGCTTTGCGAGCGCGGCCGGCAGGTACGGAATCGTGCCGCCCTCGATCACGCTCTGCCCGGCGGGGATCGCGGCGATCGCACCCAGTTGCCAGAAGTTGGACAACCCTTCGGCCGAGTGATCCTCGAGATTCCAGTAAGCCGTGTTGATCGCCTGCCAGACGCCGTTCAAGTTCGGATGGCCGCCGATTCGAGCGGGTTGAGTCGCCGATTGCGCTTCGCTCGTCGGCATCTTTATCGCGACGAGCGCGATCACGGCAAGGCCGGCCGCGATCGCGGTGCCCACAACGACCTTCATCTGGCCGGAAAACTGATCTCGCATCGGTTTCATGGATGAGTCCCGCCCTGCATTTGTTGTTTATACGCTGAGTCGAAGAACGTGAGCTTGGCCGCGCCCGTTTCGGCCGCGTCCGTGTCGCCGAGCCGGCGATCAGCGCCCGTCCACGCCAGGGTGGCCGGCAGATTGTCGAAGTCCTCGGCCGTCGGCGGCGCGTTCGGCGCGCCCGGGCCTCCCGGAGGACCACCCTGAACGCAGGGCGGGGAGAATTCGGCCGCCGGCCGTGCGCCCTCCCAGGCGCCACGGGCGCCGCCAAGCGCCACGCCATTTTTCGCATTCTAGGTTGCCCCCAAGCTGGTGCTGCCCTTCTATTTGAACACGCGGCGCCTGTCAAACAGAAGGACGCTGCGCGCGACGCCTTCCTTTAGAAGTGTTGACTTGACCGCGGCGCGCGGACTGTTTAATAAGGCGCATCCTAAAATACAGCTCATCCCGCGGTCTCCCGAAGTCCGCGGCCTTGACCGCCCTTCTGAAGAGGAATCGATCAGTGTCGTCTTGGTTGAGTTTCATCACGTGGGTAGAAGCCACGCGTTTCAGCACCGACCTTCGCGAGTCCGTCTACATGTGGGCGATCGTCGACGGCGTGCACGTGATCGGCCTGTGTATCTTCCTAGGGCTGCTGCTGTTCTGGGAGTTGCGTTTGTTCAACATCGGTGTACGCAGCGCTTCGGTGTCCGAGACGTGGGATCGGCTCGCGCCGATCATTCTCGTCGGCTTCATCGTGATGACGATCAGCGGGGTGCTGTTGTTCGTCTCGGAGCCCGTGCGGTTCTGGGGCAACATTTTCTTTCGGATCAAGCTCGTTGCGTTGGTGCTGGCCGGCCTAAACGCGCTTGCGTTTCACTATGGCATCGGCAAGCGCCTAGTCAATTGGGACACGAAGCCGTTGCCTGGCAGCGCCCACATCATCGGAGTCGTGTCCGTTACTCTGTGGATCTTAATCGTGTTCTGCGGTCGTCTGATCGCGTACAACTGGTTCGAGCCGATCGTCTAGTCTAGGAGCTGCCATGTCGCTATTGTCGGCATTCGAGTGGATCGAAGCGACGGGATTCGCCGTTGCAATCAACAATTCGCTCTACGCCTTTGCGCTGATCGAGTCGGTGCATCTGGTTGCGCTCGCCGTGATCGGCGGCGCGGTGCTCGTCGTCGATTTGCGGACGCTTGGAGTTGGCTTCCGCCGCCAGCCCGTCGCGGACGTCGCGCTTGCGGCGCGGCCTTGGCTCATCGGCAGTCTCATCCTGATTCTCGCGACGGGCTTTTTGCTGTTCGCGTCGCTAGCGGCGTCGAAGTACTACTACAACGTGGCGTACTGGTGGAAGATGTCTTTTCTGCTCGCGGCGATCATCTTCACGTTCGCCGTGCGCCAGCCGATCGCATTGGGCGACGCGGGGCGGTCGCAATCGGGCCTCGCGAAGGTGGTTGCAGTCGTGTCGGTGTCGCTGTGGTTCGGCGTGGCGTTCATGGGCCGCGCAATCGGCTTCATCTGACGGTCGATTACACGCAGCGGACTACGACTACGCTTGCCACGAAGGCAAGCTCGCGATGCGCAATATTCTGAGCGGGGCGCGCGCGGCGGAAGCCGCGGCGAACGAGCAGTCGACGCAGCCTTGAGCGCCTAGGCTGCCGCGCGCATCACGGTGTGGGTTTCGACGGACAGCGTGATTCGGAGCTGCACGAGCAGGGCGAGCAGCGCCTGCGAGAGGTCGATGCGAAAATCCTCCCCGCCGTGCACTTCGACGAGGCATTCGATCGTGCCGCCTTCGTCGGCAATGCGCCGCCAAAAGGCCTCGGCGCGGCGCATCCGCAATAGCGTGAAGAAGATCGTCGTTTGCGGCTGAATGTTAGCCGGCAGCGGCAACTCGCGGATCGGCAGTAGTCCTACCCAATAGGTTTCGCGATAGGCGCCTGCGGTGACCTCTCCGGCGACCGGCCGGCGCGGCTCTCCTGCCTTCCATGAGTGTTGCGGATCGAAGCCGATCTGACGGCTGATTTCCGCCGGATCGATGCTCGGGTGTCGGATTCTCAACGCGACCGAGAAGTCACTCGCCTTCATTCTGCCTCCGAGATGGGACGACACCGGAGGCTTCAGCTATCCGTAGCGTAGCGCGCGAATGGGAGTTCGCCCCGGGCCGTTCTGAAAAGACCGAGTCGCAACGGTAGCGTATGCGACGGCCAGTGCCAAGGCTGCCGCAGCGACGAAGGTCATACAGCACGCGAGGAACGCACCGCGGACGGCAAGCACCGCTTGGAGGATGGATCGTCTTGCTGTATTCATTGCGGATTCTCCCCTGAACGAAGCAATCGTATGCAAGATTCCGATCGAGGAGCGAGCGAGCGCTACGGCGAGACGCTCTTTGGCGATGCGCTCGCAAGCCCGGCGGCCGAGCGCAACAAGCAGCCGATTCTCGAGGTGCTGCAGCGCGTATTGCCCGCGACGGGCACCGTGCTCGAGGTCGCGAGCGGCACGGGCCAGCACGTCGTGCACTTTGCGCAGTCCTTGCCGAAATTGAGCTGGCAACCATCGGACCCCGACGCGCGCTTGCGAGCGGCGATCGAGGCGCGTATCGCCGATGCGGCTCTAGCCAATGTGCGGCCACCGCTGGCGCTCGACGTGCTGGAAAAGCCGTGGCCGCTTGCGCGCGCCGACGCGATCGTCTGCATCAATATGATCCACATCGCCCCGTGGGCGGCCGCGCTGGCGTTGTTCGCCGAAGCAGGGCGTTTGCTGCAGGCCGGCGCGCCGCTCGTCCTCTATGGGCCCTATCGGCGCGGTGGGCATACCGCGCCGAGCAACGAAGCGTTCGACGCGAGCCTGCGCTCGCGCAATCCCGAGTGGGGAATCCGCGACCTCGATGACGTGGAGCGGCTCGCGAGCGGCTCGGGTTTCGCTCTGCAAGAGACGGTCGAGATGCCGGCGAACAACCTCACGGTCGTTTTCCAGCGGCGGTCTTGGTGACGCCAATCGAGCGTGCCGAGGATCTGCGCGGCCAGCCGCTGAAGTAGGAGGAGAGTTAGTGGGCAGAAGCGGCCGCACTCCGGCGAAATCGAAGGGGGGCGCGATTTTGTAAGGATGGCGGCCGACCCTGCCCGAGGACCATCAAGCAAGCAGCGTGCCAAACCGAAAACGTCGGCCGTTCCTGCGGTTGAGGCCGCGACCTTGGGGTCTATCGCACCGTTTGAGAGCGTTGCGCGGCACCCGCTGCACCGGCGTTGGTCGCCTCGAACGCGGTACGAAAGGCGCGAGCGTCGACCTCTGCAGTATCGACGGGTTCTACTGACCGTAGGACGGCGTCAGCAGGGCCGAGAGACACGAGCGGCACATGGCACGCGACCTCCGTCCCCCCATCTCTGCCGGGTGCGACGCGCAGCGAGCCGCCGATCATGCGCGCGCGGTAGTGCATGCTGTTGAGACCGATGCCGTCGCGGCGTTCCTGCGACGCAGGGATGCCGCGACCGTCGTCGTTAATCTCGAGCACCAGCGTGTGCTCGTTGGTTTGGCAGTCGATGCGGATGGTTCCGGCTCTGCCATGGCGCGTAGCGTTGCTCACGCTTTCTTGAGCAATTCGGTACAAGTGCAACGCGACCGACGGGCTGATCGGGAGCTCGTCGCGCGGGCACACTGTGTAGCAATCGACGTCGTAAAGCGCGCTCACTTCGAGCGCGAGCGCACGCAGAGCCCCGAACAATCCGCCGTGCATCGTCGGCGCGAGCAACTGAGTGAATTGCCGGGTCTGCTCGATGGTGTTTTGCGTCATGCCGACGAGATTCATGACGAACAGCACCTCCTTGGAGTCTTCCTGCTCGAGCTTGCGCGCGAGCGCCACCAGAGCGAGAGAGATTCCGGTCAGCGATTGACCGAGGCCGTCGTGCAAATCGCGCGCAACGCTGAGACGCTCCGCTTCGGCGGCGCGCACGACCTCGCGTTCGAGCTGCGCAGTGGCGGTAACGTCGCGCACGAGCAGAAAAAGGCCCGAGACGCCTGCTTTCCGGCTGACGTCCGGCACCAAATCGATGTGCAGATCGCGGATCTCACCGCCCAGCTCGAGCCTGGTATGGTGCTCGTACGCCGGGTTTTCGGCGCGCAACGCACTCCGTTTGTGCTCGCGGAACGCTTCCAGCACGTTCGGCCGCAGGATGTCCTCCACTTTGGCGCCGACAATGTCGCGGACGGTCTTGCCGTGGAGCTTCGCGTAGCGGGAATTCGCGAACCGGTAGCGCTCCTCGACGTCGATGTAGGCGACGGCCAACGGCAGCGCCTCGGTCATCAAGCTCAGACGCTGCTCGTCTCTCGCTCGCGCGCGATTGGTCGATTGCATGCCGATGACGATGAGGGTTACGGACAGCAGCGTCACGAGCCACAGCACCTCGAGGTGCATGGTGCTCATGATCTGCATCGCGCGCATCTCGCCGACAAGCACGGGACCAACGTGCATGACGAGCAGATCGGCGGCGTAAAACAGACTAAGGGTGAGCACGCCCAGTGCGATGATCACGCGGCCGCGCGACCACCGTTGGAAGAAACCGTCGGGGGAGGCGTACTTGAACATTAGCAGCGCCATCGCGATGACGAGAACATCGAAGATCGTCATCGTGACGACGGACTCGAAGATCATCATGCTCTCCGGGGCTCGGCCGCCTGCAACGAGCCGCTATCATCGCCGAATTGCAGCGTCGCTGGATAGAGCGCGCTAGAGGAGGCGTTCGCCGGTTCGCGCGCATACGAGGTGCGACAGGAACTGCTGGGTGGCTCGCGGCCACGTGCGCTCGAGCGCCGTAAGCGCGCAGCTCGCGCGATCGAGCTTTAGCGCTCGAAGCGCCGCCTGGCGGAGGTCCTCGTCGAGGACTCCGCTCAGGCCGGCGGCGATCACGTCGATCGGCCCCGTGACCGGATAAGCGGCGACCGGCGTACCGCACGCGATCGCTTCGAGCATCACGAGACCGAACGTGTCCGTGCGGCTCGGGAACACGAACACGTCGGCTGACGAGAGGTGCCGGGCGAGATCCGCACCGAATTTGTAGCCGACGAAGCGCGCCTCGCGATAGCGCTCCTCGAGCGCGGCGCGATCCGGTCCGTCGCCGACGACGACCTTGCTGCCGGGTAAGTCCAGCGCCAGAAAAGCGTCGAGGTTCTTCTCGACTGCGACGCGGCCCGCATAGAGCCAGATCGGGCGAGGTCCCGGCAGATGCTCGCGGCCGCAGGGCTTGAACACGCCGGTATCCACGCCTCGCGACCAAAGGACGACGTTCGCGAAGCCGTGAGCGATGAGCTCGCGGCGCAGGTGCTCCGTTGCAACGAGCGTGCGCCGCGCGCGCCCGTGATGGCGGCGCAGAAGGGCATACGACCAGCTTTCCGGGATCGGCGCGCGCTTGCGCACGTATTGTGGAAATTGCGTGTGGTAGGAGGTCGTGAAGGCGAGGTCGTGAGCCTTGCACCAGCCGCTCGCGGCCATCCCGAGCGGCCCTTCCGTCGCAATGTGAATCGCGTCGGGCGCGAATTCCGCAAGGCGGCGCGCAAGCCGCCGCCGCGGCAGGATCGCGAGCCGAATCTCGGGATAAGTCGGGCAGGGCACCGTCCGATGCTCGTCCGGCGACAGGACCCTCACCGTATGACCCGCCGCAGCGAGCGATTCCACGGTACGTGTCAGTGTCGTGACGACGCCGTTGATCTGCGGACGCCACGCATCGGTGACGAGTGCAACTTTCATTGTCGAGCCACCCGTTTTCGGCTAGCCGACGCATTGTTAACACCCGTTCTTTATATTGTTGTTACAAAAACTGATTTAACTTATCGTAATTGAAAGAAAAAATTCACGAAAACGCCATTTAGACGACAACTTGGCGGTTGATGCTGCTCGCGTCAGGGACGCATGGAGGATGCGCCATGGCGCGACGGATGACGTTGGCATTCGAGCGGTTTGACCGCGTTGAGCTGCGTTTCTGCCGGTACCTGAATCGGTCGAGCAGCTCGGCGACCGTAAGGCAACTCTTCCGTGCCGTGAGCTGGCTCGGCGACGGCTGGCTCTGGTACGCGCTGATCGCGAGTCTGCCCTGGTTGTACGGCGCCGACGGCTGGCGGGCGGCGGCACACATGACCGTCACCGGCGCGGTGGGGATCCTCGTGTACAAGCTCATCAAGACGCGCGCCGTGCGCGAGCGCCCCTACATTACCCACTCCGCGATCCGCTGCGTTTCGGCGCCCCTCGACCGCTATAGCTTCCCATCGGGGCACACACTGCACGCGATCTCCTTCACGTTGCTGATCGCCAGTTATTTCCCCGAGTGGACCGCGTTGTCCGCAAGCGCGGCGTTCCTGATAGCGCTCTCGCGAGTTGTCTTGGGCCTGCACTATCCGACCGACGTGGCCGCCGGTGCGGTGCTCGGCGGTGTGCTAGGAATGGCGAGTCTCGCGCTCGGGCAGCAGTGGCTCTAACCGCCTACTGCCGGAGCGAATCGCTCCCAAGCGACGAATCCCCAGACGATCGCCGTCAGCAGCAGGCTCACGAACACGGCCGCGGAGCCCAAGTCTTTCGCTTGGCCCGACAACAGATGATGATCCATGCCGACGCGATCGACGACGAACTCCACGGCGGTGTTGAGGAGCTCGACGATCAAGACGAGCAAACACGCTCCGATCAGAAGCGAGCGCTCCACGGCGTTTTGGCCGAGCCAGAAAGCGGACGGCACGAGCACGATGCACAGTAAGCATTCTTGCCGAAACGCTGCTTCGTTTTTCCACGCGGTTCGCAGGCCGGCGAGAGAGAAGAAGGTCGCGTTGACGATCCGGCGAATACCGGTGTTTCCAGCACGGGCCATGCGAAACCGCTTTCGAAGCGACGGAAGCGCGGATGGTATCAGGATTTGCTGGGCCGTCGACGCCGTTAGGCCGCGTCGCGCACGGGGATCTCGAGCGTGTTGACGGCCGGCAACCTTTCGCGCCAGGTGATCAACGATAGCGCGCCGCGTTGGTCTTCGGCCAACGCGGTGCAACTTTCGACCCAGTCGCCGTCGTTGCAGTAGAGCAAACCGTCGCAGACGGCCAGATCGGCGCGGTGAATGTGGCCGCACACGACGCCGTCGACGTGCGCTTCCTTCGCCGCCAGCAGTGAGGCGCGCTGAAACTCCGTAATGTAGCGCCTCGCGTTGCCGAGGCGACCTTTGACGTGCTGCGCGAGCGACCAATAAGGCCGGCCGAGGAGCTCGTGGAACCAGTGCACGAGCCGGTTCAAGGCCAGCAAGCTGCGATAGGCGGCCGCCCCGATCAAGACTGCAAGCGGCGCGCACTTGATGACGGCGTCGAACTCATCGCCGTGCAATACCAACAGGCGTTTTCCCGCGCGCGTCGTGTGCACGCACTGCCTCGCGATCTCGATATTGCCGAACCGTACGCCGACGAGCGCCCGGAAGTCGCTGTCGTGGTTGCCCGGGATATAGGTGATTCGCATCCCATCGCGGCTCTTTTTCAACAACAACTTGAGGACGTCCGTGTGATTCGTCGGCCAAAAGAAGCTGCGCCGCAGACTCTCTAGATCGATGACGTCGCCGACGAGATACAGGTGCTCGCAGTTGAGCTCGCGCAGAAAGTCCAGCAGCAGCCCGACGCGGGATGCCCGGGAGCCGAGGTGGACATCCGACAAGAAGACCGCTCGAAACGTCGCGACGCCGCTCATTCTCCGATTCTCCTCTTCGAATGCTTACAGAGCTTAGCGGGCGCTCTTTAAAGTTTGTTTGCAGTTCTTTGGCCAACATATTGCAGTAGCAGGTATTTCTTGAGCCCGTAAACTCGCTGTCACATGGCCTTAACATCTTGCTGCGAGGATGCGCACCGTCGTTTCGGCGAGGAAAGCTGTTGCGCGCTCTGTGGATATCCGATGTCTATTTCCCGCGCGTCAACGGCGTCTCGACGTCAATTCAAACGTTTCGCAGAGACCTCGCCGCATTGGGTTGCGACACCTGGCTCATTGCGCCGAGCTATCCGGAAGAATGGCACGACGATGAACGCGTGCTGCGTCAGCCGTCGCGCTACCTCGTCTTCGACCCCGAAGATCGCATGATGGTCGGCGGTGCGGCGCTCGCGGCCTGCCGCAAGCTGCGCGGGCAGGTCGAGCTCGTGCACGTGCAGACGCCGTTCGTCGCGCATCGCACCGGTTTGCGCGCCGCGCGTGAGCTCGCGCTGCCGGTTGTCGAGACCTACCACACCTTCTTCGAGGAATACCTGCACCACTACCTGCCAGTGCTCCCGCGCTGGGCACTGCAATCCTTCGCGCGCGCCGTCTCGCGCCGGCAATGCGACGCGGTCGATGCCGTGATTGCGCCCTCGGCGCAGCTCGCGTCGGTCTTGCGCGGCTACGGCGTGGCCGCGCCCGTCGAAGTCATACCCACCGGGTTGAACCTCGACGAGTTCACGGCGGGCGATGGTCCACTGTTTCGCTCGAAGTTCTCGATCGATCCCGGCCGGCCGATGATGCTGCTCGTGGGCCGCGTTGCCCACGAGAAGAACATCGACTTCGTGTTGCGCGTGCTCGCCCAAGTACGCGAGACGGTTCCCGATGTCCTACTCGTGATCGCGGGGGAGGGCCCCGCGCTGCGACGCCTCGAGCGCTCGGTGCGCGCCGCGGGGCTCGTGGATCACGTGCTGTTCGTGGGCTATCTCGATAGACGCGGCGCCCTGCTCGATTGCTATCGCGCCGCGAACGTGTTCGTGTTCGCCTCTCGCACCGAGACTCAGGGCCTGGTGCTCCTCGAGGCGCTCGCGCTCGGTGTTCCGGTCGTATCGACGGCGGTTCTGGGCACGAAGGAGGTCCTCGAGCATGCGCAGGGGGCCATCATCGTCGAGGAGGAAGTCGGCGCCTTTGCCGCAGCGGTCGTGCGGGTGTTGCGCTCACCCGAGCTGCAGACGTCGCTCGCGCGCGATGCGCGCCGCTACGTCGAGACGCAGTGGTCGTCGGTGGAGATGGCGCGCCGCTTGCTGCGGCTATATGGAAACGTGCTTCAGCGCTGAACGCGAATCGTAGTCGATACGATGCGCAGGTCGCGCTGCGCGAGTGCGCGGCGAAACGCCTCGCGGTCCATGCGATCGAACCAATCGGTGAGCGTTTCCGCTTCGGGTTCCTCGCTCGGTGGCGGGGAGGGAATGGGCTGTTCGCCTTCTTGCTCTTCGCTCATCGCTGGTCGTTGTTCTGCTGGGGAAGCGCTCATCATAACGAAATTGCTGCGCAGCACAACCCGGGGCGCTCGGATGCGCACTCGTGATCATCTCGTAATGGCCTCGCTGCGCAACCTCGGACGATCGAACGGGAATGTTTCATCGCGCACGCGCGGATCGGTCAGCGCCGTTTGCAGAAATTCCCGAATGTCACTTTCGTCGATTCCACTCATATTGAATGTGTAGAGGCCCGCGCCCGGGATTGCGTCGCGCTCCGGCATCGCGGGCGCCGTGACGTAAAAGCCGATCGCTGCACCGAGGTTCGTGAACTCGCCGGTGTGCATGAACCGGACACGGAGGCCGACATTGCGTAGCGTCGGCACTTTCATCTCGCCCGCGTCCTCGGGGTCGCCGGTCACGAGCTCGCGGCCCCGATCGAAATCGGCGCGGCGCAGACCGATATGCGCAAAATCGTTGTTCGTAAAGAGCGGCGGCGTGTGGCAGCTCGTGCAATGAAAGGCCTGCAGCTTGCGCCAGCCGTACAGAGCGCGCTCGTCGAGCGCTTTCGCGTCGCCGGCTTCATAGCGGTCCCACGGCGTCTGATCGCTCACGAGCGTGCGCTGGTAGGTTGCGAGCGCGAAAGCGAGGCGTCCCGGCGTTATCGCCGGATCGCCGAATGCGGCCGCGAACAGGTCCGGATAGCGCGGGCGCGCAGCGAGCGCTTCTGCGACGTCGACGGGCAGATCGCTAGCGAGCGCTAGCGGCGGGCTGCGCTCGAGCTTCGCGATCACCTCGGGCCACAAGCGCCCGAGTTGCGCCATCTCCGTGTCGTTGATCAATGCGGAAAGTGCCTGATTCTCGAGCGCGCCGCCGCGCGCGATCAGCGTGGCTCCGCTCAACGGGTCCAGGAAGCGGGTGCCGGCGCGGCCGTCCCAGGAAAGCTGCTCGGCCCACAGGGCCCCGAAGTTCGACGGCGCTAGGCGCGGAGTGACTTGCGGTTGATCGGCGAAGATCGCGTGCGACGTCGGGTGGCCGGCGCGATCCAGGCTCACGATCCCTGGCGAGCCGTGCACGTCGTCGATCGTGCCCTTGTCCACGCCCGTGTGACGACCGGAGCGGGGATCGGCGCCGCCGAAAGCGGGTCGGTGACACGTTCCGCAGGCGATGGTGTCGTCGCTCGACAGCTGCTCGTCCCAAAACAGTATCTTGCCGAGCACGCGTTTTTCCTCGGTCAGCGGGTTCTCCGGCGGCACCGGGACGGGGGGCACGGCCGCAAGCAGCGTGGCGGCCGGCGAGGCCATGAGGACCAAGAGGCGCACGATGCGCGACCACGGGAACGAGGCAAACGCTGGCATCGGCACGCAGTTTATCAGGCGCCATGGAGTCAGCCCGCGCATCGCGAATGGGGCGCTACGGCGCGAAAGCTACGACTGCGTCTCCGACCAGTAGCCCCAATCGTGGCTTCGCCAACGCTGCGGAACCAGATTGAAGTACAGCAGCGAGCACCGCAGGAGCGTGTGGACTGCCTTGAGCAGCCGCCCGCGCCGCAGCCGGCGATGGTCCGTGGCGTACACGACGAGCGTGCGCTCGAAGCCGCAGCGATAGCCGTTGCGCGCGATGCGCCACGCGAGCTCCGAGTCTTCGTTGCAAGGGAGCCGCGTGTCGAATCCGCCAACGGCCGCGAAGGCTTCCGCCGCGACGAGCATATTCGAGCCGCTCGCGGCCGGCATCCGAAGCAGCTGCGACAGCCATTGGCCCGCAGCAAAGCTCACGTAGTACAGCCGATACGCGTCGCGCGAGAGCTTGGGTCCGTAGAGAAGCCGCGTGCCCTCCGACGCTGCTAGCAATTCGCGCAATCGCGGGAAATAGTCGTCCGCGAACACGATGTCGGCATCCGTGAACAGCAACCAGCGCGTCGCCGCGCGGAGCCCGCCGAGTTGCCGCGCCTCGGTGAGAGAGCCTTCACAGTCGAGCACCGTCGTATTCTTGGATCTCGCGCGCCGCACGATGGCGCGCGTTTCGTCGCTGCTCTTGTCCACGATGATCAGCGGCAGGTCCGCTGGAATCGACGCGAGAAAAGCGCCGATGTTGGACGCTTCGTTGCGGGTCGGAACGATGATGGTCAGATCGGTCGACGCCGGCATTCGCTCTGATGCACCTTCGGAGAGTGCCGTAACCTTGCGTGAATACTGTGAAACTTTGATGAAGGCGGATCGGCTCGGCGGGCGGATACCGTCGGGCGAAAGTGCAAGGCCGCAACACGCGGAACCCGGTTGCGTTCCTGTAGACTATCGCCCCCCGCGACCACCCTGACCCGTCGCCTGCCACGCTCGAGGAAGCACGAATGCCTGAAATGTCCGCGCTGCGCGCTACTGATCCCGAGATCTACGAGCTCATCGCTCTAGAGACTCGTCGCCAAGATGAGTTCGTCCGGCTCATTCCGTCGGAGAACTACGCCTCTCAAGCCGTGATGGACGCGACGGGCTCGATATTGAACAACAAGTATTCCGAAGGTTATCCGGGTCGCCGCTACTACGAGGGCCAGGACTACATCGATCAGGTGGAGCAGCTCGCGATCGATCGCGCGAAAGCTCTCTTCGGTGCGCGGCATGCGAACGTGCAACCGTACTCGGGCTCGCCGGCGAATCAGGCCGTTTATCTCGCGCTCGTGAAGCCGGGAGAAACCGTGATGGGATTGGGCTTGCCGTTTGGCGGTCACCTGACCCACGGCTGGAACGTGAATTTCTCGGGCATCCACTACAACGCCGTGCAGTACGACGTCGATCCCGAGACTCATCGCGTGGACCTCGATCGCGTCGAGACCCTCGCGCGCGAATCGCGTCCGAAGGTGATCTTTTGCGGCGGCACCGCGTACCCGAGGACGTGGGACTTTGCGGGCTTTGCGCAGATTGCCGCCGCCGTCGGCGCGACGCTGGTCGCGGACATCGCCCATATCGCAGGCTTGGTCGTCGCCGGCGCACATCCGCATCCGTTTCCGCACGCGAAGATCATCACGACCACCACTCACAAGACGTTGCGCGGACCGCGCGGCGGCATGATCCTGTCGGACGGAACGCACAGCAAGGAGCTGGACCGCGCGGTGTTTCCCGGACTGCAGGGTGGCCCGCACAACCACACCACGGCCGCGATCGCCGTCGCCCTGAAGGAGGCTGCGACAGCAGACTTCCGTCGCTACTCTCATCAAATCGTGGCGAACGCGAAGGCGCTCGCTACGGCTCTGAACGACCGCGGCCTGCGGTTGATCTCCGGCGGCACGGACAATCATCTAATACTGATCGACGTCACGCCGCGCGGGATTACCGGCAAACCCGCCGCTAAGGCCTTGCACGAAGCGGGCATCGAATGCAACTACAACACGATCCCGTTCGATCCGCGCAAGCCGTTCGACCCGAGCGGTTTGCGCATCGGTACTCCTTCAGTCACATCGCGGGGGATGAAAGAGGCCGAGATGGTGCGAATCGCCGAATGGATCGATCGCGCTTTAGGCGTTGCCGACGACGCTGGCGCGCTGCAGAAGATCCGCGCGGAGATTGCGGTTTTTTGCAGAGAGTTTCCGGCCCCGGGAATCCGCCTCTAAAAAGAAACGGCACCCGCGAGGGGTGCCGTTGTTCGAGCGGATTCGCGAGTGGAGCGGCCTCAGACCTCCATCAACTCCGTGCTGTCGCCGAAGCTCGGCAGATGAATGCCTTCCTTCTCGGCTAACGTCATGAAGAAATTCGCAAGCGGCGTATGCGGCGCCGTGACGATGTGCCGGTTGCCCTCGTATCGGCCCGCGCCGCCGCCCGCAATGAGCACCGGCAGCGCAATGTGGTCGTGCGCGTTCGAGTTGCCCATCGGGCTGCCGTACATCACGACAGAGTTGTCGAGCAGCGTTGCGTCGCCTTCCTGCACGGCACGCAGCTTGTCGAGGAAATACCCGACGACGGCGACGTGGTAGGCGTTGATCTTCGCGTAACGCGCCATGCGAGTCGCATCGTCCTGGTGGTGCGACAGCGCATGGTAGGCGTCCGGCACGCCGCTCTCCGGATACACCTTCGCGGATAGGTCGCGCGAGAACATCATCGTCGCGACGCGAGTGATGTCCGCTTTGAACGCGAGCACCTGCAGGTCGAGCATCAGCTTGACGTGCTGATCGAACGGCATCTCGGCGGTCTCCGGCCGCTCCGCCTCCACCGCCGCCGTGTGCTCCGCAATCGCGATGCGCCGCTCGATCTCGCGGATGTCCTCGAGATACTGGTCGAAGCGGGCTAGGTCGCTTGGGCCGAGGCCGTGCTTCAGTCGCCCAACGTCGGCGAGCACGGAATCCAGAATGCTGCGATCCTCGCGCTTGCGCGCCGCGCGCTCCTCGGGGGTGCTGCCATCCCCGAACAGCCGTTCGAAGACCACCTGAGGATTGCGTTCCATCGGCAACGGCGTCGTCGGTGACGACCATGAGATCGAGTTCGTGTAGGCGCAGCTGTAGCCGACGCCGCAGACGCCGAGCGAGCCGACGTCCTCGATGCACATTTCGAGCGAGGGTAGGGGATTCTCTTGCCCGATCTTGCTCGCAAGCACCTGATCGATCGAAATGCCGGCGTAGATGTCCTGGCCCTCGGTGCGCTTCGGATGGGCGGCGGTCAAATACACGGCAGCCGTTCGCGAGTGGTCGCCTGCGCTCTCGTCGGGAGAGAGCGAGCCGGCCATCGCGTGATCGGTGTTGCTGATAATGGTGATCTGATCCTTGAACTGCGTGAGCGGGCTCAGGATCGGCGACAGCTCCCATTGCTTTCCGGCCGCGGTCGGCGTCCAGTAGCCGGGGCTCGCGCCATGCGGCACGTGCAGGAAGCTATAGCGGCTGACACCCGATGGAGCGGCGGCCATCGCCGGCACCATTGCGTCCAGGAGCGGCAGCGCCACGGTCGCGCCCATGCCTCGCAAGAACGTTCGGCGGGGAATGTGTCGCTTTGTAATGAACATCGGTTCCTCTCCCTCAAATTGGGTCATCTGCCGCCGCTATCGGCCGGCTACGATCTCGGTGGCCTCAGGCGCGCTTTCGCGCGCCCGCATTTGAAATTGCGGACTCTCGACAATGCCGATCACGATCGACGAAAACTTGTACTCATCCTTCGCGCCCGCTCGCGCGATCTGTCGCACGGCCGGCATATCGTAGTACTCGAGGCCGCGGCCGAGCGCATACGTCATCAGCTTTTCCGTGACGGTCTGCACGAACCGGTCCGAATATCTGAGCAGCGCCGTGCGCAGATCGCTCGCGCCGTCGATCTCCGTGCCGTCGACGAGCTTCCCGGTCGCGATGATCGGTTCGCCGTGCTCCTCGGTGCGCCACTTGCCGACGGCGTCGAAGTTCTCCAGCGCGAAGCCGACGGGATCCATGATCTTGTGGCAGCCCGCGCAGAACGGTTTCTCCGTATGAAGCACCATCTGGGCGCGTAAGGTTTTCGGATTACTTTCGTGTTTCGCCGTTTCCTCGAGGTCAGGCACATTCGGCGGAGGAATCGGCACCGCCGCGCCGACGACGTTCTCGAGCACCCACACACCGCGCTGGACCGGCGACGTGCGATTCGGATACGAAGTGACCATCAGAATGCTGCCCTGACCGAGCAGACCGCGGCGCGCGTCGTTCTCGAGCGTCACCTTGCGGAAGTGGCTGCCGTAGACGCCGGGGATATCGTAATGCTTGGCGAGGCGTTCGTTGACGAACGTATAGTCGGCCGTCAAGAGATCGACGACGTTGCGATCCTCGCGAACGATGCTCGCGAACAGCAGCTCGGTTTCCGTTCGAAAAGCCTGGCGCAGGTTGTCGTCGAAATCCGGGAATTCTTCTACCGCGCCACCCTTCACCTCGAGGTTGCGCAGGTACAGCCATTGTCCGGCGAAGTTCTCGATCAGCTGATCAGAGCGCGGATCGGCGAGCATGCGGCGCACTTGCCTGCGGAGCACGCTCGGCTCGTGGAGCTTGTTCTGCGCAGCCACGTCGAGCAGCTCGTCGTCCGGAATGCTGCTCCAGATGAAAAACGACAGCCGCGACGCGAGCTCGAGATCGTTGATGCGGTACGGCTCACCGGGCGCGGCGCGCTCGGTCTCCCGCTCGAAGCGGAATACGAACTCGGGGCTCGAAAGAATGCGTCTCAATGCGAGCTCGACGCCCGATTCGAAATCGCCGTTTTTGCGGCCCTGCGCATAGAACTCCATCAGCGTCGACACCTGCTCGGTGCCGACCGGCTGCCGATACGCGCGCGTGGCGAGCGTCGAGATGATCTGCCGGGCGCACGCCTCCTCTTCGCTAGCATCCGCCGGACGGCAAACGAAGATCTTCGCGCGACTCGGCGTGTCGCTGATGCCGACAGTGTTGAACGGGCCGGTGATCGCGACGCTCCCAAGATGCGGTACGAAAGTCCAATCGGGGTCTGGATCGATCGCAGGCTCGAACAAGCTGAACTCGAACGGTTGATTGATGTCCTCGACTGGCGCGTGGTTTTTCTTCAGGAACGCCGCGCCGATCGTGTGCGGCCCGGCCGTCACGAACATACGTACTTGGACGCCGTCTTCGACCTCGTACTCGGCGAGGCTCTGCAGAGCGATTTGCTTGCCGTCGAGCGTCACCTCGAGCTGCTCGGATTTGTTGTTGTTCGAGCCGAACATCCGTCCGCCGCGCTCGACGAGATCCGCGCTGATCACGTACTCGGCATCGACCGGGAAGTGATGCTCGATCAGAGCGCCGCCGCGCGTGCCGAACGGTAGCCCCTCGATGTGCTCGTTCTGTGTGAGGTCACCCGGAAGCACGTACTTTTCTTGGCGATCCGCCATCCCGGTATCGCCGATCGCGAGCCTGCTGATTTTGCCGGCCGCCGCGACGTAGCGTTCCAATAGCACCGGTGAGACGCCCAAGGATCCTGCGATGTTGTCGAAGCCGAAGCTCGAGTCATCGGCGGGCAGCAACGCCGTGGCATCGATGTCGAGATCAAGCAAATCGCGAATCGAGTTCGCGTATTCGGTGCGGTTCACGCGATGCAGCGCGGGGCGGCCCGGATTCGGGTTGCGTGCGGCGAACTCGCCGAGCTCAGTTTCTAGATAAGTCAGAAAGCGCGCCTGCTCCTGCGCGGCGGGCCGCGGTTTTGCCGCGGGCGGCATCATGCCCGTGCTGAGCTTGTGGACGACCTTTTCCCAAGTCTCCGGGTCGTGCTCGACGTGCATCACGTCGACCTTGTCGAAGAACAAACCGGCGAACAGTGCGGCAGCCGATTGATCGGTGCTGTTATGGCATTCGATGCAGTTTTGTTGCAGGAAGCGCTGCTGAGATGTAAGGCTTTCGAGCGAGACGGTCGGTTCTGCCGATTGGGCGAATGCGGTCGCGCCTCCGGTCATGGCGAGACAAGCTACGATGCAGCGTCTACTCACGCGCGCTCCCCGTTGCAAACAAACCACCACGAGATTTCGCCGTCGATAAACTCGATACCGTTCACGAGCTTATAACACCATATTGCTAGCGTGTTCGGGAGAATTCTCAAGGTGTCGCGTATTGTCACTCCGGCGCCACTTGTGATAAGACCATGTCCAGATCTGATTCTCCATTTTCCGGCCGGGGGAGGCAATGCACTCATGCACTTACGAACCCTGATCCATTGCTGCACTGCAATAGTTTTGTCGCTGGCCGGTACCCTTTCCGCCCATGCCGATCCCGCCATTGTCGATGCCGCGATGAACGGCGATCTCAAGACGGTCCGGCTGCTGCTGCGCGAGACCGTCGACGTCAACGCCACCCAGCCCTGACGGTATGACAGCCTTGCACTGGGCGGTGCATCGCAACGACCTCGAGATGACGAAGTTGCTACTCGCCGCCGGCGCGGACTTTCGCACGGCGAATCGCACCGGCGCTCGGCCGATTTACCTCGCGGCCATCAACGGCAATGCGGAGCTGATCGCCACGCTGTTGAATGCGGGTGAGGACCCGAACGCGGTGCTGACCACCGAGGGCGAAACCGTGTTGATGCTGACGGCGTACACCGGCAATGCGGCCGCCGTCGCCGTATTGCTCGATCGGGGCGCGGACGTCAATGCGCGCCAGTTCCGCGGGCAATCGGCCGTCATGTGGGCCGCCGCCGAGGGCCACACGGAGGTCATCAAGTTGCTGATCGAGCGCGGCGCCGACCTGTCCTTCAGCTCGGCCGCCTCGGCCAAGCCCGAGCGCCGCCCCGCGGGAGGCATGACCGCGCTGTTGTTTGCATCGCGCGAAGGGAAGCTCGACGCCGCGCGTGCGCTCATCGATGGAGGGGCGGACGTCAATCAAACGGGCGCCGACAATACGAGCCCGCTCCTGATCGCGGTCGTCAACGGTCACTACGACGTTGCATCGCTGTTGCTCGAACACGGCGCGAATCCCAGCATCGCGGACAGCAACGGAAGAAGTCCCTTGTACACAGTGATCGATCTGCGCAACGTGCAATGGTCTCAAGGGCCGGCTCCAGTGCTTCCGCAAGAGCGGCACCTCGCGATGATCGAGCAGCTCGTAGATTCCGGCGCGGACCTCAGCGTGAAGATCGCCGGCAAGGTCGGTCACCGGGGCTCGTTCGACATGCGTTGGACCGATTTGAAGGGGGGGACGCCGTTCCTGCGCGCGGCCTGGAACGGCGACATCGAGGTCATGCGCCTGCTGCTCGAGCGCGGCGCCGATCCGACGGTCGTCACCGAGAAAAACGAGACGGCGCTGCTGTTGCTCGCGGGCGCCGGCTGGCCGTTAGGCCAGGGGCATATCCGCTCCGATGAAGAGATCTTCGCGGCCCTCGATCTGCTGGTCGAGGAGCTCAAGATGGATGTGAATGCTGCAACGACAGAAGGCATCACACCGTTGATCGGCGCGGTCTTCAAAGGCACGAACAACGTAGTGCAGTACCTCGTCGACCATGGCGCGAAGCTCGACGTGAAGGACGCCAAGGGCCGCTCCGTGATCACGTGGGCGCAAGGCATTGCGGCCAATGAAGGTCAGCCGCCGCGGCCGATGCCCGAGACGGAAAAACTGCTGCGCGAGCTCATGGCGAAGCAGGGTATTACGATCGCGATGGCGAATTGACGAACGCGAAAGAGGCAAAACAAAGGGCGGTCACCTGGACCGCCCTTTTTCTTTGTGCGTTAAGAAGTTGCGACTAGAAGTAGATCTCGCCGCAATTCGCTCCTGCAATTGCGGCATGCCGGCCGTCCATGGCCGTCACCGCTTCAAATCTAGCTTAACCTCGACCGTGACGTCCTGTCCCACCCAGCTCGTGTCGTTCCAGCCTTCGCCCACGTTGAAGTCGAACCGGTTCACGACCATCGATCCCGCAAATTGTGCGGCACCGGGCTGGCCCGCTGAGGTTTCCGACGGGCTGAACGTGAACTTCATCGTCGCCGGCTTGGATTGGCCCTTCAAGGTCAGCTGGCCCGCGGCCTGAAACGAGCCGTCGTCAGCGCGCGTGATGGTCTGCGACTCGAACCGCGCTTCCGGAAACTCCTTCGCGTTGAACCAGTCCTTGTCGAGGAGCGCCGCGTCGCGATCGTGATCGCGTGTGTTCACCGACTCCACCTTCACCGTGCCGACGATGCTGCCGGCGGTTGGGTTGCCCGGATCGAAGGCGATCTGCGCGGTGAACGTTTGGAAGCGGCCGTTGAAGCGTGTGCCCTGCTGGGCGCCGATGAACCCCACGGAGCTCGTCTCGGGGACGACGTTCCAGTCGGCGCCAAACGCGCTCACGCAAAGGGCCATGCCCACGGCGGCGGCTAGGGGTTTCGCGTACTTGATCCTGTTCATTGGTTTTGTCCGTTTCGTCGAGGGGATGACGGCATTGTATCGGTGGACGCCTGGCGGCCGCCACCTCGTGCAAAGTATGCGGGCCAAGGGCTGACTGGAGCCTGAACGGGCGCGGCGTCGACGAACTGCAATGATCCGCTCATAGTCTCTCGCTCGTGGCTCACGACGAGGGCCGATAGGAGTCCAGTCCGGTGACGCGCTTCAGCCTGTTTGCGACGTGCATGCTGCTCGCAAGCGCCGTTCCGGCGAACGAGGTCGTGGAGCTTGGCTCGCGACCGCTCATGCTCGTCGAGGACATGGACGAGGGGCCGTTGAAGCATGCGCTTCAGCAATGCGCCGGCCGCCGCGCCCGAGGCCACGTCTTTCTCGATCGGCCACCGCGGTGCACCGCTCAAATACCCCGAGCACACGCGCGAGTCCTACGAAGCGGCTGCGCGAATGGGAGCAGGCGTTCTCGAGTGCGATGTGACCTTCACGAGCGACCGACAGCTCGTCTGCCGACATTCGCAGTGCGACCTGCACACGACAACCGACATCCTCGCTGTGCCCGAGCTTGCGGCGAAATGCACGCTGCCGTTCACACCGGCGAATCCCGCGAGCGGCACTCCGGCCGCCGCGCAGTGCTGCACGAGTGACCTCACGCTTGCCGAGTTCCTCACGCTGCACGGCAAGAGGGATGCTTTCGACGCAACCGCGACCACCGTCGCGCAATACATGAGCGCCGGCTCCGCGGCACAGGCCGATCGAGTATCGCTCGGCACGCTGCTTTCGCACGCGCAAAGCATCGAGCTTTTCCGGCGGCTCGGCGTCAAATTCGCACCCGAGCTCAAAGCCGCGCAGGTGGCGATGCCATACGGCGGCGAGTTCACGCAGGAGCACTACGCGCAGCAGTTGATCGAGGAATACAAGCGGGCCCGGGTACATCCGCGAGACGTGTTCGCGCAGTCGTTCAATCTCGACGACATCCTCTACTGGCTCGCGAAAGAGCCGGCTTACGGTCAGCAGGCACTCTATCTCGATGATCGCGTGGACCGCGACGGCGGAGTCGACGACGCTGTGCGCCAAATGCCCGAGCTCGCGCGCCGCGGTGTCCGCATCATTGCGCCGCCGATCTGGGCGCTGCTCGAGCTAGACAGCGCCGGCAGGATCGTGGCTTCGGATTACGCGCTCGCCGCCCGCGCCGCCGGCCTCGACATCATTGCGTGGACGCTCGAGCGTTCGGGGTCGCTAGTGCGCGCGAAGGGGCCGCCGCCGACGTATTACTACCGATCGGTGGCTGCAGCGATCGACAACGACGGCGACGTCTACACCGTGCTCGACGTTCTGGCCAAGCAGGTGGGCGCGCGCGCAGTGTTCAGCGACTGGCCGGCCACCGTGACGTACTACGCGAACTGCATGGGCCTCGAATGAAGGCAGCCGCAATTTGCTCCCGGAGTTGCGGCATGCCCGCCATCCATGGCGGTCATCCAAAACGCGCACGGCGTGCCGTGTGGCACGCCGTGCGGAAAGCGGAACGAGCCAATCGTCAGTCGCGCGACATGAACAAGCGCAGGACATACCAGAACATCAACGCGATGGAGGCAAACAGCTCCAAGGCCGCGGCGACGTAGCGATCTTCCGAATAGTGATGCAGCACGTTCGAGGTGTCGTACAGGACGGCCGCGCCGGCAAAGCCGACCATGGCGACCGAGAACCACGTGCCCATCTCGAATCCAAACAGTACGCTCGCGACGATCGCGATCAGGGCGAGGATACCGCCCCACACGAGCACGCCCCGCAAGAACGAAAAATCCTTGCGCGTCACGAACGCGACGACGGTGAGACCGCCCGCGCCGAGGAGCGTAACGCCGGCTGCGCTTTCGATCATGCCGGGCTGCATGGACATCGCAAGTGCCAGCAGCGGCACGAAGATGATCGCCTGGGCGATCACGAATCCGGCAAGCGCAAGATACTGCAGCGGCTTCGAGTCGACGCGATGCGCGACATGCGTGGCAAGCCAACCGATGACCATGAATGCGCCCAGGATCAGCAGCCAATTGAAGCCGAGCATTGCGGTGGCCAATGGCTGCGCGAGACCGCTGTCGAAGAGATAAGTTTCGATCGCTCCGAAGCCTAGAATCGCGAGCGCCACATGGCCGTAGGTGCGCCAAATGAACGTCGAGCGCGCATCGGTGCCGAGAGCGGCAACCGGTGTGTAGCTCGGAACGGTCTGTGCTTGCTGCATTGTCGTCTCCCGGTGGTGGCAAGATCGGTGCCGGATTCTAGCACCCCGCTCGAGGCTGCCCTAAACTTCGGCCTTTGCGCGCGCGGCTCAAGATTTCAATGCTTGTCATAAGCAAACGCTGTCCGCAACCGCGTGGCGAAAGTCGTCAGGCAAGGCGCAGCGGCTACCGAGCGGCGCTCATGCTCGCGGTGGTTCTGGCGGGCTGCGATCCTCAGGCGAACGCGCCGACGACTGTAGCGACCCCAAGTTTCCCGGCGCCGACGGCCGAAGCGACGTCCGCGGCTGATTGGCCGACCTACAACCACGATCTCGCGGGGACTCGGTACTCGCCGCTGCGAGCAATTCATACGGAGAACGTCGCCGATCTGAAACAGGTCTGGTCGTATCCGCTCGGCCGCAACGAGACCACGGGCAGCTGGTCCGGCGGGTCGGAGTTCACACCCCTTGCGATCGACGGAGTGCTGTATGTCGCCGCAGCCGACCGCGTCGTCGCGCTGCACGCGCACACCGGACAGGAGCTTTGGCGCTACACGCTCGATCGCGGTGTGCCGTCGCGACGATCGGTGGCGTACTGGCCGGGGCACGCGGACGCACCAGCGCGCCTGTTTTTCACCTCGGGGCGCCGCTTGATCGCACTCGACGCTGCCACCGGCGTCAGAGTTCTCGAGTTCGGCCGCGATGGTGAGATCGAGATGCCCGTCGTTTTCAATTCCGGGCCGACGCGTTTCGAAGACTTGCTGATCGTCGGCTCGAACAGCGCGCCCGGCAGCGTACGGGCCTTCAACGCGCGCACCGGCACCGAGGTATGGGTATTCAATTCCGTTCCGCAACCGGGCGAGGTTGGCCATGAGACGTGGCAGAGCGATGCGTGGCGCGATCAACCGAATCTGCTGCATTGGCCGTTCTCGTTCACCATCGACGTCGATCGGGGCATCCTCTATGCGGCGTTCGAGAGCGCGGGGCCCGATGACTTCTACGGCGGCGATCGTCCCGGCGACAATCTCTTCGCCAATTCGATCGTCGCTCTCGACGTTCGCAGCGGCCGGCGCAAATGGCACTACCAGACGGTGCATCACGATATCTGGGACTACGATCTGCCGGCGCCGCCAGGATTGCTCGACGTCATCGCGGCCGGCGAAACCGTGCCGATACTCGCGCAGCCCGGCAAGGCGGGATATCTGTATCTATTGAATCGCGTAACCGGTGCGCCGCTGTTCGGCATCGAGGAGCTGCCGATGCCGAAAAGCGACGTCCCGGGCGAGCAAACGGCGCCGACGCAACCAATTCCGGTCAAGCCGCCGCCGCTCGCGCGCGTGGCCTACAAAGCCGAAGACATCGTTAGCGCGGAGGACACGACCGCGGAGCATGCGCAGTTCTGTCGCCAGCTGCGCGACCGCAGCGGCGGATTGGACAACCGCGGTCCGTTCACGCCCTATCGCTATCGCGCGCCCGATGCGCGCGCACGCACGACGCTCGTGTTCCCAGGCTCGATCGGCGGCGCGAATTGGGGAGGGACGGCGTCGGATCCGCGCTTGGGCTACGTGTTCGTGAATACCACGGACGATGGCAGCATCGGGTGGATCGAGCAGGCCCCCACGAACGCCGCGGACGAAGTGGCCCGCTCGCGGACACCGGAGTTTCGGCGCAGTAGCGCTGTAGGCGGTCCGCTCGCGCGCTTCTGGGGGAACGACGCTTCCGCCGACTCGGGCGGCAACGAGCTTTCGGGAGGCGAGCTCGCGTGGCCGTGTCAGAAGCCGCCATGGGGCCGACTCACGGCCGTCAATGCGGCGACGGGAGACGTCGCATGGCAGGTCCCCCTCGGAATCACCGAGCAGTTGCCCGCGGACAAGCAACGCACGGGCCGATTGAACTTGGGCGGCCCGATCACGACCGCCGGAGGGCTCCTCTTCATCGGCGCGACCAACGACAAACGGTTCCGCGCGTTCGACTCCCGGACGGGCGAAGAGCTGTGGACGGCGGAGCTTGCGATGAGCGCCCATGCCGTGCCAATCACGTACCGGGCGGCCGACGGCAAGCAATACGTCGCGATCGTCGCGGCCGGCGCTACTGCGATCGACGGCCCCTACGCCGACGATGCACAAGCACTCGTGGCCTACGCGCTGCCGTAGCAACCGATGGCCGTCGCCACGAAGACTCAAGTCGGCATCATCGGGGCGGGCCCATCCGGCCTGCTGCTGTCGCATTTGCTGCACCTGCAGGGCATCGCCAGCGTAGTTGTGGAGCGGCGAAGCCGCTCGTACGTGCTCGAACGAGTTCGGGCGGGCGTGCTCGAGCAGGCCACCGCGGAGGTCCTAAGGCGCGCGGGAGTCGGCACACGCATGGACCGCGACGGGCTCGTGCACGAGTGTGTCGAAATCTGCGCGGCGGGTGAGCGCTACAAGATCGATTTTCGTCCGCACGGCGCGAGCATGACGGTTTACGGTCAGACGGAGCTGACTCGGGATCTCGCGGATGCGCGCGATGCGCTCGGCGGCGAATTGCTCTACGGAGCCGAGGACGTGACGATTGAACGGCTCAGTGGCCGCACGGCCGAGCTCACTCTGCAGCACGCTGAACGGCCGTGCCGCATCGAGTGCGACTTCATCGCGGGTTGCGACGGCTTCCACGGGGTGAGTCGCCAAGCAATTCCCACGAGCGTGCTCAAGAATCACGAACGGGTCTATCCGTTCGGCTGGCTCGGCGTACTGGCCGACACGCCGCCGGTGTCCGACGAGCTCGTTTACTCGAGCGACGAGCGCGGCTTCGCGCTCTGCAGCATGCGATCGAAGACGCGCACCCGGTGCTATGTGCAATGCGCGCCGGACGAGGACCTCGCCGAGTGGGGCGACGCGCGTTTCTGGGATGAGCTGCGCGCCCGGCTTCCCGAGGATCTCGCGAGGCGGGTGCAAATCGCCCCCTCCATCGAAAAATTAGTTGCGCCGTTGCGCAGCTTCGTCGCCGAGCCGATGCATTACGAGCGCCTATTTCTTGCGGGCGACGCCGCCCACATCGTTCCGCCGACCGGCGCGAAAGGTCTGAATCTCGCCATTCGCGATGTTTACTGCTTGGCCGAAGCTTTGACGGCGTTCTATCGGAACGGCGACGAGGGTCCGCTGAAGAACTATTCCCCGCAGCGCTTGCGAAACGTGTGGCGCGCAGAGCGGTTCTCGGCATGGCTCACGGGAGTGCTGCACAAGTTTCCCAAGCAAACTTCGTTCGACCGTAGAATGCAGCTCGCGGAGCTCGACCATCTTGCGACTTCGACGGGAGCGCAAGCGGCATTCGTCGAGAACTATGCCGGCGTGCGGCTTTGATGCATAGTCGCAAGGAAGCCCGCGACCGGAAGTGCGCCGCATGTCGAATCTCGAAAACAAAATCCGCAGCCGCCGTTTCGTGATCACCGCGGAGATCGTTCCGCCGCTGTCTGCGAGCAGCGAGAAGCTGCTCGCGGAGGCCGCCGAGCTGCGCGACGGCGTCGATGCGATCAACGTGACGGACGCGGCGTCTGGCAGAACGACGATGAGCAGCTTCGCGGCGGCCGCGCTGCTCGCCGCGAAGGGTTTCGAGCCGATCTTGCAGGTAACTTGCCGCGACCGGAATCGGATCGCGCTCGCGGGCGACCTGCTCGGCGCGGCAGCGCACGGGGTGCAGAACCTGCTGATCTTGAAAGGCGACGACCCGAAGGGCGGCGATCAACCCGATGCAAAGCCCGTCTTCGATCTCGGCACGCCGGAGCTCATGATTCTCGCGCGCGACATGACGCGCAACGGCACGTTGCCGTCGGCGCGCAAGATAGAGCCGGCACCGAAGTTCTTCATCGGCGGCGCAGACGTCCCGCGCGTGCCGGATGCGAGCTGGAAGCCCGGACCCCTGCTGAGCAAAGCCGACGCCGGCGCCGGCTTCATCCAAACTCAGTTCTGTTTCGACTTGGGAATTGCGCGGGCGTACATGGAGCGCCTGCGCAATGAGGGCATTACGGAGAAGCTCGGAGTGATCATCGGCGTGGGCCCGATCCGCTCGGGCAAATCGGCGCGCTGGATGAACGAGAATCTATTCGGCGTGCATGTGCCCGACGCGGTGATCGCACGCTTGGACGGGGCGAGCGACGCCGCGACTGAGGGCCGCAGAATCTGCGCCGAGCTGATCGCGGGACTACGCGAGATTCCGGGCGTCGCCGGCGCTCACATCATGGCACCCGCGCAAACGACGACGGCGATCGCGCAAGTCTTGAAAGGCGTCTAACGAAGCTCGCCTGCAGGCGACGGCGGGAGCGCGCCGCTCGCAAACAGCGACGGCAGCTTCGGATCGGCGTTCTCCCAAACGATCAGCATCGCTCGTTTGCGTGCGAATCCCTGGTGGCGAATATCGGCCGGCATTGCCGCGACGTCGCCGGGGCGCATCACGATCTTCGCGCGGGGCGATCCCGTTTCGCGGTCCTCGATGCGCCACTCGAGCTGATCGCTGAGCTGCAAGAACCACTCGACGCGATCGTTTGCGTGCTTTACCGGCATCCCATGCTCCTCGGTAGTCGCGCAGAACTGACTGTCACCGCACACCGAGACAGCAGACGGATTCCAGGTGACGTCGGACCTCGACAGATAGGCAAACAAGTTGAACGCATGCACCTCGCGTTCGAAGCCGGGCTCCGCGTGCACCTCCGGCTCCTCTTGAGGAACATCGAGGAAAGCCCGGTTCACCGGGTAACCGTTGTGATCGGAACGCAGCGGTATGTCGCCCGGCAGCCCCGGCATCCGTTTGCATGGATCGTGCGTGCGTCCGACCGCGGCCGTGTTGTGGCCGGCCTTTCTGCCGCTCCACGCAAGGCCAGTTTCCCTGGGTGCAGCGAACGGGTCGTAACCGAAATTGGTCCAGTCGTGAAGAATCGCCCGGCAAACCCGCATCGCGGCGGCGCTGTCGAAACGCTCGGCGTAGTCGTCCCCTCGCTCCTTGTACGCAGGCACATACCGGCCCGCGTACAGCTCGACTTCGCCGTAATGGTTCTGAGTGCCGAACACGTCGTCGAAATTGACGGCACCGTAGAAAAAATCCCACGCGACGTCGCGCATCAGCGCGCGCAGGAACACATCGGCGGAAAGCGTATGGGAAATCCGCCGACCGCCAGCCGGCCATTCGATGTTCACGAAATACTCGTCACGAGAGAATAGGAACCCGCCGAGCGTGAACGTGAGATAACCGGCCGCGTTGCGTGCCCCGGAGGTTTCCGTTGCAGTCAGGTGGCGCAGATCTTGGACCACTTTTGCACCGAGTGTTTTCCGAGCAAAGTCTGCAGGACGATGACGCCGACGACGCCGGGGCGAGCGCGAAAGCGGTACGCGGCGCCCTGCGGAAGCAGTGCTTGATGTCCGCGCCGGAGCACGAGGAGCCCCATGCGTGTACCCGATGGCTCGCCTGGGACCCTGACCGAACCCTCGCTGCCCCGCTCGAGGATCCGCTCCGGCGCGTCGAGCTTGACGAGGTCGATTTCCACGACGCCGTCCATGATCAGCGCGAACTCGTCGTGGGGCGCCGCGAACCAATCCGAGCTGCCTTCCGCGCGCAGCGTTTCGATTACGTATTGGAGGCTCTTGCCGACAACGACCTTCTCGTATGGCGCGGAAGCCGCGGCGACGGCGAACACGTTCGAGCGCGCGTAGTTTTTCGGGTCATCATCGATGACCTCGATCTCGCCCGGTGAATAGCGGTCGAGCGAGCCGAAGACGGTCGTGAACTCCCCGTTGCCGATGCCTTGGCGACTCATGACTCTTTCCGGTCGTCTCAGCTGAGTATACTTCCTCGCCGTAGGGACTTCGGAGCTACTTTGGACGACGCGCGCAACCTGCTGCGGCATCTCGACGTGAAGCATTTGCGGCAGCTCATCGAGGTGGCCGATAAGGGTAGCATTCGCTCGGCGGCGAATTCTCTCGCGATGACCCAGCCAGCGTTGTCGCGCAGCATCCGTGCCGTCGAAGAGGAGCTCGGCGTCAAGCTCGTTGAGCGCGGTCCGCGCGGCGCCGAGCTGACGGCCGTCGGCGCTCGGTTGTTGAAGTATGCTCGCATCATCGACGCGAACCTGGTGCTAGCCGAGCAGGAATTGCGCGATTCCCGGGACCGCAGCCACACCGAGCGCATCTATTTCGGGATGAGCTGGCTCACGGAGACGCTCATCGCGGCACCTCTGATCGAGCAAGTGCTGCGCGACCGGCCAGGCATGCGCCTGACGATCAGCGTCGGCGACTTCGAATCGTTCGCGCCGAGGTTGATGTCCGGCAAGCTAGCGTTCTTCATCGGACCGCCGCCGATCGAGGGGCGGGTCGTCGGCATCAGCACGCAACTGCTGACGCAGTTCTCCGCCGTCGTAGTCATTCGCGCCGACCATCCGCTTACGCGCCGCGCGGATGTCAGCGTCAGCGATCTCGTCGCGGCCCGGTGGATACTGCCCGCTACCGGCACGGTGCCGCGCATCACCTACGACAACTACTTCTTGCGTCACGGCGTTGCGCCCCCGGAGCCGCTGTTCGAAGTGCAGCCGCTGTCGCCGGTGATACGGAAACTGATCCTCGAGTCCGACCTCGTTACGATCTTGCCGCTCGTCGTCGTCGAGCGCGAAGTAGCAGCAGGCGAGATGTTTGCGCTCCCGCTCGACGACGAGATTGTCTTTCCGATCCACCTGACGCAGCGGCAAATGGACTATCCGTCGCCGGCGCGCGATTACGTGATCTCCGAGGTCAAGCGCCTTTTCCGGAGAGTCGGCAAAGACTGATCTCGAGGGCTTCCGTCAATGCGTCGTCATGCGCCGCGCGCATAGCCTGATAGGAAAAAGTATTGGCGGCGCCCTTACGTTTGTGACACAACAGCCACACCACGATCGTCAAGAGCAACTCGATGAACACGCAGACGACAGCCGTTCCGCACGCATCTTCGGACCTATTCCGGCAGGTCATGAGCCGTTTCCCCACGGGCGTCACCGTGATTACCACTAGCATCGGCAACGAGGTGTACGGCATGACTGCGAACGCGTTCATGGCCGGTTCGCTCGAGCCGATGCTGTGCGTCGTGTCGATCAACGTGCGCGCACGGATGCATGCGCGGTTGCAGGAAACGCGGCGCTACGGGGTGTCATTCCTCAGTCAGTGGCAGCAGCACCTGTCGACGCAGTTCGCAGGCCGTGGGCGCGAAGTGGCTCGAGCCGAGTTCGTCTACCGCGCCGGGACGCCGCTGCTCGACGGCGCCGTGGCGGGCCTAACGGCCGAGGTCATCGCCACTCCCGAGTGCGGCGATCACACGCTGTTCATCGGCCGCATCACGCACTTGGAGGCCGCAGATCGGCGACCGCTCTTGTACTTTGCGGGTCGTTATGCGCAGATCGATTTCATGAGTCGCATCGAGGAAGTCGAGCCGCCCGAGTTTTGGTAGCAGCGCATTCTCGACAGCGATGCCCGGATTGCATATGCGTTGCAAAGAAAGTATTAGTGAAGTGCGGCGAAGCGTGACAACACTACGCGCTGCGGCGTGTAAGGGGGAGCCAAATCGCATGCCAGGTTGGAATCGCGCACGCTTTGCGTGGCTGAGTGCTGCGCTCGCATGCGTCCATGCGCTCCCGGTATCGGCGCAGCTCAATCTCGTCGGCTACTGGAACCCGTTATTCCACGAGGACGTTGACGAGCGCATTCCGGGGCCCGCGATCGGCGACTATCTCGGTTTGCCGATCAACGACGCTGCGCGCCTGCGCGCCGAGAGCTGGGATGCGTCGCTCCTGTCGATGCCCGAGCATCAATGCAAACCACACCCGTCCACCTACGGATTCAGAGGCGTCGGCGTGCTGCGTATCTGGGAAGACCGCGACGAGGACACGCAGCAGCTCCTCACGATCCACACGCACATCGCGTGGCAGGAGCAGCATCGGGAGATTTGGATGGACGGCCGGCAGCATCCGCCGGAGTATGCGCCGCACACCTGGCAGGGATTCTCGACGGGCAGCTGGGAAGGCGACGTGCTCGTCGTGAAGACGACTCATCTCAAGGCGGGTTGGATGCGCCGCAACGGCTTGCCGCTCAGCGATCGCGCGACGATGACGGATCGGTTCCACCGCTACGGAGACGTGCTCACGCATGTGATGATCGTAGAGGATCCTGTCTACCTAACCGAGCCGCTCGTGAAAACGAACGAGTTCCTGTTCTCGCCGAACGGAACGATGACGCCGTATCCGTGCGAGTCCGTCGTCGAGGTGCTGCGCGCGCCCGGTGATGTGCCGCACTACTTACCGGGGCAAAACCCGTTCATCGACGACTTCGCCGCCGAGCACCGGTTGCCGGTCGAGGCGGCGCGCGGTGGCGCGCAGACCGCACTGCCGGAATACGCGGAGCGCTTGCGATGAGCTGGCCTCGCGCGCTTGCCGCTGCCGCCGTTCTGCTTCCCGGCGCCATCGGTGTGCATGCACAGCCGCCCGCATCTTCCGCGCCGCCGCAAACGCCCCGCGAGTCCGCGGCGCTCGACTTTACCGGCCAGTGGGTCGCGATCGTCAACGAGGATTGGCGCTGGCGCATGGTGACGCCGCCGCACGGCGACTACGCGAGCGTGCCGCTGAACGACGAAGGCCGTCGCATCGCGGATCTGTGGGAGCCTTCGCAGGATGGCGGGTGCGAGGCGTACGGGGCGGCAGCGCTCATGCGTATGCCGACCCGCTTGCGAATCGCTTGGGATGGGGACGACGCGCTCGTGATCGAGACGGACGCGGGGCGACAGACTCGGCGGTTTACCTTCGACGGCAGTGGCGCTCCCGGTGCGCGATCGCTGCAGGGGCACTCAGCCGCAGAATGGGTGCGGCCGTTGCCTCCGCCCGGCGGGCCCGGGCTCGCCGGCGCGGGCGGCGGGCAGCAGCGGCCTGGCGGGTATCTCAAGGTGATCACGACGAATCTCCTGCCGGGCTGGCTGCGCCGCAACGGTGTTCCGTACAGCGAGGACGCCGTGCTCACGGAGTATTTCGATCGCTTCCGCGCGCCCAACGGCGACGAGTGGCTCATGGTCACGGCGATCGTCGAGGATCCGAAATACTTGAACACGCGCTTCGTCACGAGCTCACACTTCAGGCGCGAGCCCGACGAAGCGCGCTGGAACCCGCAACCATGCCGCGCGTCGTGACGTTCGCCCGCGCGGTGATCGTCGCAGCGCTCGCCTCGGCGCTCGCCCTCACGGCGGCTCGTGCACAGCAGGACGCCCGTCTCGCGTCGCCCGCGCCCGCAGTCTGGCCGGTGCGCGACAACATCTACATGCTCGTCGGTGCCGGCGGCAACACGACTGTGCAAGTCGGCGAGGATGGCGTGCTCGTCGTCGACACGAAGCTCGCCACGGCGTCGGAGGCGTTGCTGGGCGCGATCGCGCAGATCTCCTCCGCGCCTATCCGCTACGTGATCAACACGCACTGGCACTCCGACCACGTGGGCGGCAACGAGCAGATCGCGCGCGCCGGCAGCACGATCGCGGGCGGCAACGTCTCCGGCGCAATCGCTGACGCCGGAATCGGCGCGACAGTCATCGCGCACGAGAACGTGCTCGTGAGGATGTCGGGGCAGAAGGCGCCGCCGCCGTTCGAAGCGTGGCCGACCGACACGTTCTTCGTGCCGCAGAAAGATCTATTCTTCAACGGTGAAGCCGTGCAGATCCAACATCTGCCCGCGGCGCACACCGATGGCGACAGCATCGTGTTCTTCCGGCGTTCCGACGTGATCAGCGCGGGCGACGTGTTCTCGACGACGTTGTACCCCGTGATTCGCGCCGAGGACGGCGGCGGCATCGACGGCGTCGTCGCGGCGCTCAACGCGATCATTGCGCTCACCGTGCCTGCGGAGAAACAAGAAGGCGGGACAATGGTGATCCCGGGCCACGGGCGATTGGCGGACGAAGCCGACGTCGTCGAGTATCGTGATATGGTCACGATCATTCGCGACCGCGTCGCCGCGATGATCGAGATGGGCATGAGCCTGCGGCAGGTGCAGGCCGCGAAGCCCACGCGCGACTACGATGGACGCTACGGCGCCGACAACGGTTTTTGGACCACCGAGCAATTCGTCGACGCCGTCTACCGAAGCTTGAGCTCAGCGCCCGCGGATGCGAGCGCGGCACGCGTGACAAACTAGGAGTTGAGCATGGCTGCAAAACGAAAAACCGCGGTAACCGCGGAAAGTACCGGTTCCATCCGATGCGACCGTCCGCAAAACGGCGCCGAGTACCTGGAGTCGCTGCGCGACGGGCGCGAGGTGTACATCTACGGCGACCGCGTAGATGACGTGACTACGCATCCCGCGTTTCGCAACACCGCGCGGATGACAGCGCGGCTGTTCGACGCTCTTCACGATAAGGAGCGTTCAAAGAAGCTGCTGCTGCCCACGGACACCGACGGCAACGGCATGACGCACGCATTCTTCAAGGCGCCGAAGAACCTGGAGGAATCGATTGCCGGGCGCGATGCGATTGCCGAATGGCAAAGGATCACTTACGGCTGGATGGGCCGGGCTCCCGACTACAAGGCAGCGTTCTTGGGCACGTTGGGCGGCAATGCGGAGTTCTACGAGCCATATCAGGACAACGCGAAACGCTGGTACACCTTCTGCCAGGAGCGCGTGCCGTTCGTGAACCACGCGATCATTCATCCGCCCGTGGACCGGGACAAGCCGCCAGATCAAATCGCGGACGTCTGCGTGCACGTGGAGAAGGAGACGGACGGCGGGCTCATCGTCTCTGGCGCGAAAGTGGTCGCGACGGGTTCGGTGCTCACGAACTTCACGTTCATTGCTCACCACGGACTCATTCCGCTGCAAGACAAGAAGTTCGCTCTGGTCTTCATGCTCCCGACCAACGCGCAAGGCATCAAATTCCTTTGCCGCACGTCCTACGAGATGACATCGGCAGTGATGTCGAGCCCGTTCGATCAGCCGCTCTCGAGCCGTCTCGATGAGAACGACGCGGTGTTCATCATGGACAACGTGTTCGTGCCCTGGGAGAACGTGTTCGTCTACGGGGACGTGGAGAAAGCGAACAACTTCTTCCCCCGAACCGGATTCCTCCCTCGGTTCGTGGTGCACGGCTGCACGCGGCTCGCCGTGAAGCTCGATTTCATCGCGGGCCTTCTGCTCAAGGCTGTGGAGGCGGCGGGGACGAAGGACTACCGCGGCGTGCAGGCGAACGTGGGCGAGGTGCTCGCGTGGCGGAACATGTTCTGGGCGCTGACCGAGGCGATGGTGCGGGAATCCCCAGCCGTGGAAGGGCCCATACCTGTTACCGAACACGGATGCCGGCAGCGCGTACCACGTGCTTGCGACGATCGCCTATACGAAGATCAAGTACTTGATCGAGCAGACGGTTGCCTCGGGACTCATCTACTTGAACTCGCACTCCAGGGACTTCGCCAATCCGGAGATTCGCCCGTACATCGACCGCTACATGAGAGGATCCAACGGCTACACGGCCGAGCAGCGGATCAAGCTCATGAAGCTACTCTGGGACTGCATCGGCACGGAGTTCGGCGCGCGGCACGAGCTTTACGAGATCAACTACAGCGGGAGCACGGAGGAGATTCGTCGGTACTGCCTGTTCAACGCGATCGGCAGCGGCAACGCGGCGAAGTTCAAGGGCTTCGCCGAGCAGTGCATGGCCGAGTACGACCTCGATGGCTGGACCGTCCCGGATCTGATCAATCCGGACGACCTCTCGATTCATCGCAAGACGTAACGTCCGCTGACGTCGATCGCGCGACCTATTGCTGCCGGGCAGCGGGATTCGACGAGCCGGCGAACAGACGTGCGGCCGTCCTCGAACGTGACCGTCGAGATGTTGGCCGTCGGCGCTGCCGTTGCGCGCCTGCCAGCCTTCGACTGACAGCACTGTGCCCGGCCGGGAGGTCCTCGCGGCGCCAGCCGCGGCGGATCAAGCCGTTGGCGCCGCTCATCTCGAGCGCCCAGTTGACGACCTTGCCGTCCGTCGCCTGCCACGTCGATGTAGATCCACGCGTGCGGATTCGACAACTTGCATCTCGGTGACCTTGCCCGTGAGCTTCACGGGCCTGCTCGGGATCGAACTCGGCCGAGAACGAGTGATGCGCCGCGGCGCCGTTGCCCGCGAGAGCCGCGAGCGACGGCGACCGCGCGGCGTATGCCGAGACTATTCGAGTCATGGCGTCAATTCTCCTGCCTTGCTGCGCGCGGAATTCGTCGCGCACGTGCTTCAAGTGCTCGAGATCGTTGTTGTCCTCGTGGCACGCGACCTCGAGCAGCTCGTCGGCTTGCCGGTTCATCGGCACCTCGATCGTCCACGGCCGAGTGTAGGCGATCGGGTCGCTGACCGTCGCGCGATAGATCACTTGTGTCCGCGCTCGACGGGCGTGAAGCGTCTCGACGACGGTCTGCGGCGTGGCTGAAGACGTCGCCGACCTCGTTGAGCCACGCTTTGCCGTTGAAGTTCTTCGTCTCGACGACGAGCGTGTCGCCTTCCCAGCGGCCGATCGAGTCGCCCTGCCAAAGGCGCAGTGATCCGGCAGATGCGGCGCGGCCGTCGAGCGCAATGTGCCGCCACGACATGCGCTCGAACAGCACGACGACGCAGCCCGGCGGTTGCAGGATGTGCACGGGCGCGGCACGTAATGCGAGCGCGGGATGCCCGCGACGAAGCAGTGCGCCGTCGGATCGTCGTAGCCGCGGTGCGGCAGCGTCGCGATCGACGCGCTCGGCGCGCGCCCACGTTTGATACGGCAGCTTGCCGTCGGTCGGATCGACGACGATGCCGCGGCTCTCGGGCGTCAGAAATATCTGCGGGCTGCCTTCGAGACCGTAGTTGCGCGCCGCCGGCATCGACTCTGATACCAGCCGTTGAGATCGGGCTTGCCGTCGGCGAGCCGCGGGATGTCGCGCGGCGTCGCGAGTGCGCGGCAGCGTTCGCGCCGGCGCGCGCGATCGAACGGCGCGTTGTCGGCCGGCGCCGGCGCCGGATACCACGTCCGCTCGTCGCGCTCGAACGCGCCGTTCGCCTCCTCGAGCTCCGCCTGGCATTGGTACTCGAAGATCCGCGGCAGTCCGTTTGGCGGTGCAGCGCCATGCGGATCGTCCACGGCCGCGTGAACACTTTCGGGTCCTCGATCGTGACCTCGTAGTCGATCGTGTTCGCGTCGCGCATCGTGTAGCGCTCCGTGACGCGCAGCTCGTCGCTGTGGAAGTTGCCGGCCGCATCGAACCAGGTCGGTCGTTGTGATCCGTCACCTCGACGACGAGCACGTCGCCTTCCCAGCGGCCGCGCGAGTTGCCCATCCACGACTCGATGCCTTCGTGCAGCGTCGGCTGTGCCGTTCGCGTAGATGAGCCGGATATACCTGCGACCACTCGAACGTGATCGCGACGTGCTCGGCCGTTTGGAAGATCTGAAACGGATACTCCATGTACATGATGCGCGGCACGCCGGGCAGGTAGCACTGCGCGAGCGGATCGGCCGTCGCGCGGTTCGCGAAATTCTCGCGCTGCTGCTCGGCGCGCCCACGGCTGATACGGAATCTCGTCGCCGTCGACGACGCTCGGCCCGCGGGCATGACGTGCCGCGCGACGTGATCTCGAGGTCGTACGAGGCCCGGTTGTGGACCTGCCAGATGCCCTGCAGGTCGGGCTTGCCGTCCGCCGTGCGCGGCAGCTCTTGGGCCGATGCCGCGCCCGTGGCGAGGGCAATCGCGAAACAGAATCTGGCGAGCATCGGATCTCCTAGACGCATTCGCGCGAAAATTCGCACGAAGGCTTGCGGCGGATCAAGGCGCACGCAGACGAATGCGTCTAGCAATGTCTTAACTTTTGTCGAGCAACGTGCGTGTCGAGATTCGACCGCGAGTCGCTAGGGCAGAGCGAACACGTAGAGATTGTTCGCCGTGCCCGCCTTGAGCTCCGGCGTCAGCATCGAGAGACCGAACGTGTTCGGCGTGCCGCCGGTGCTGATCGCAACGTACTGTTTCCCGTTCACGGCGAACGTCGCGGGAAATCCCGTCACGTGCGAGCCTAAATTCACTTCCCAGAGAATCTCGCCGGTTCGTTGGTCGAACGCACGAAACCGGCCGTTACGTATCGCCGCCGAACAAAAGTCCGCTTGCGGTGGCCATCAACGACGTTTGTCCGGCTCGCTGCTCGCGTTTCCAAACCGTCCGCCCCGTCTCGACCGAGATCGCCTCGATCGTGCCGACGTTCTGCGTGCCCGGCGTGATCTGGTCCTTGTTGCGGATCGCATAGAGCTCATCGAGGCTCGGCCGCGCGGCCGTGGATTCCGACTGCATGCATGTGTTCTGCAGCGGGAAGAACATGACGCCGGTCAGCGGGCTGTAGGCGCCGGAATGATAGTTCTTGCCGCCGCCCAAGCTCGGGCACACGAGCATCGATTGGCCGACGCCCGTGAACAGTTTCTCGGGATTCACGTTGCCGCGCCCGGACTCGACGTTCACCGACGCGATCACGTTTTGCTCGACCGTCGAGCGGGCCCAGAGGAATTGCCCGGTCGCGCGATCGAGGGTGTAGACCAGCCCCGTCTTGCCGGGAATGCCCGTGACGACCTTGCGAATCTCACCGGGACGCACGCGCGGGTTGATCCACTGCACGGCGGAGGGGTCCGGTGTCGTCGCGGTATCGATCAGCATCCGCTCGAACGGATGATCGAGATCCCAATGATCGACGTTGTGCTGCAGGTACCAGACGACTTTGCCGGTGTCGACATTCAGCGCAAGTGTCGAGTTGTGGTAGAGGTATTCCTTGTCGTTGCCCGCGAGCATGAACTTCGGCGCCGGAGAGGTCACCGACGTGCCGACGTAGATTTGCCGAAGCTCCGGATCGTAGCTCGGCACCATCCATAGCCCCGACGTGCCGCCGTTCCTCGTATGGAATGTCGCCCCACGAGTCGCCGCCTGGCTCGTCCGGTCGCGGTATCGTGCGGGTGCGCCACACTTCCTTGCCGGTGGTCGCGTCGAACGCCGTGATCACGCACGCCTCGGGTCCGCCTTCGGGCTCGCAACTGCGCCCGGAAATCACTTTGCCGTCGGCGACGATCGGGCCCGAGCTGTGCTGCGCGCCGCGCCGGTAATCCAGGATCTGCGTTTCCCACGCGAGAGCACCCGTGCGGGCATCGAGCGCGTACGCGTAATTGTCCGCGCCGTTATCGAGAATGAAGTTGCCGTAGATCGCGAGATTCCGGTTGATCGACGGAAACGGTATGTAGTCGCTGTTATCGCTTTGCACCGGCCGCTTGTATTCCCAGATCAGATCGCCGGTTGCGGCATCGAGCGCCTGCGTGATGTCGTTCGGGCTCGGGAAAAACATCACGCCGTCGTGAACGAGCGGCGTCCCTTCCTGCACGCCTTGAGCGAGAGGCCGAGTCCAAACCAAGCGCAGCTGCGCGACATTGCGCCGGTCGATCTGCTCCAGCGGGCTATAGGCCCAATGATTCTGCGTGCGCCGCCACATCAGCCAATCGGCGGGATCCGGATTCTCGCAGCATCGCGTCGGTGACGGGGCGCAGCGTGCGGTCCTGCGCGTTGGCCGTCGCGCAAACGAGCGCACCGAGCATTGCCGCGAGCGCAGTGGTCTTGCCGGAAATCGGCATCATCTTCAGGTCTCCGAAAGTTGCTAAACGTGCTGTGGCGCGGGAGCGGATGCGGTTGCGGTTCCCGGCGTTTCGGCTCCCGGCTTGTAGCGATACTGCGGCGCGAACGCCATCAATATCGCGGAACCCACGAGGATGACGGCGGCGACGTAGAGCCCGTTGTCGTAGTTTTGATCGGCGGATGATTGGCGAATCCACGCGAGGCCAGTGATCCCGAGACCGGAGCCCAAATAGAACACGCCGAAGATCACGCCGTAGATCCGACCGTACGCGACGTTGCCGTAGTAGCGCTTGATCAGGAAAGCGAGCACGTCGAATTCGGCGCCGAGCAGGAACCCGATCAAGAGCGCGCTCACGTAGGCCGCGTCCGGATAGACCGCATAGAGGATGCACGCGATAGCGCCGCCGATCGACACGGCCATCATCACGCGCGGCGCGAAAATGTGATCGATGATGAAGCCGACGGCGACGCGCGCAAACAGCAAACCGAAGCCGAACAATGTTTGGAGCTGCGTCGTCTCCGCCGGCGTCCAGCCTGCCTCGCGCAAGAGCGGCACCTGTTGGCTAACCAAGCTCGTTGCCGTGAGGCCCAGCATGAAGAACGCGATGTTGAGCATCACGAAGGTCGGCTCGCGCATCGCCTGCTGGAAGGGCACGCCGAACGCTTTCGAGGCGGCGCGCTGCTTGAGCGCCGCGGCGTCGCCGCCCGAGGCTCCCGGACGCAAAGGCCACGATCGGCCAACTCACGAACAGCACCAACGCGGCGATCGTCAGCAGCGCGTGGCGCCAGCTATAGGCCGCAATGATCGGGCCGATCACGAGCACCGGCAGAAGCGTGCTGCCGAGGCCGATTCCGGCGTTCGCGCAGCCGAGCGACGAGCCCGAGCTTACGGTCGAACCACGGAGTCACTGCTTGCAGGTAGCCGAGCGGCCATAAGCCCAGACCGGCGATCGGCACGAGCGCCCAAAGCAGGTAATACACGGTAAGGTTTGCCGGCGCGAAATACAGCGCCGCGAGGCTCGCCGCAACAGCGGGATGGACGTGAGCACGACGCGGCGCGGGCCGAAGCGGTCCACGAGGAATCCCTGCACCGGCGACATCATAACGATCAGATAGGCAACGATCGAGAACGCGAGCGACACCTGGACGCGCGACCAGCCGAACTCCTGCTCGATCGGCGGGATGTAGCCCGCTGATCGTGAGGACTGCGATCACGCTTGGACCGAACGCTAGCCCGATCATCGAGCCAAACTGTCGTGAGGATTCCCTCCGAGGCGGCTGCGCGCTCCGATGCTGTTTTTCTCGAGTTTCCATATGGTCGCGTCCGCCGCCGGGCGCGGTTTAGCTCTAGCGGTCTTCTACGGCAACGCGAAGACGAAGAGCTGGTTGCCGGTGCCCGGACGCAGCTCCGGCGACAAGCGCGCGAGCCGAACGCGAGGCCCGAGCCGCCCGTGCTGACGGCGACGTACTGCTTGCCGTCGACCGCGAAGGTCAGCGGGATAGCCGTTCACCGCGGCGCCGAGATTCACTTCCCAAAGCACCTCGCCGGTGTGCTGGTCGTAGGCCCGGAATCTGCCGTTCACGTCGCCGCCGAAGATGAGCCCGCCGCCCGTCGATATCAGCGACAAGGTGCCCCGCGCGTTGCTCGCGTTTCCAGCCGTTTTGCCGGTCTCGACGGAGATCGCCTGGATCGTGCCGACGTTCTCGGCGCCCGGCGCAATCTGCACGCGGTGCGAATCGCGTAGAGCTCTTCGGCGCTCTGCTTTTCCGCCGCCGACGTCGTCATCATGCAGGTGTTCTGCAGCGGGTAGTACATGAGCCGCGTCAGCGGGCTGTAGGTGCCGGCCGGATAGTTCTTGCCGCCGGACGTGCTCGGGCAAATCAGCTTCTCCTGGCCTGCGCGCAGTGAACAGCTTGTCGGGGTTTACGGTGGCTGCGCCCGACTCGACGTTGATGTCGGAGATCACGTTCTGCATCGTGGTCTCGCGCGCCCAGAGGAACTCGCCGGTCTCGCGATCGAGCGTATAGACGATGCCCGTCTTGCCCGGCATGCCGGTGATCACCTTGCGCTGCTCGCCGGGCCGCACGCGCGGGTTGATCCATTGCACCGCCTCCGGATCGGGCGCGAGCGCCGTTTCGACGAGCAGCCGCTCGAACGGATGATCGAGATCCCAGTGATCGACGACGTGCTGGAAGTACCAGACGATCTCGCCGGTGTCGGCGTCGAGCGCGAGCGTGGAGTTGTGGTAGAGGTACTGCTCGTCGTTGCCGCCGAGCATGAACTTGGGCGCCGGCGCCGTGACGGACGTGCCCACGTAGATGCGGTTCAGCTCCGGATCGTAGCTCGGCACCATCCACATGCCGACGTGCCAGCGCTTCTCGTACGGGACGTTGCCCCAGGTTTCGTCGCCGGGCTCGCCGGGCTTCGGAATCGTGCGCGTGCGCCACAGCTCTTTGCCCGTCTTCGCATCGAACGCCGTGATCACGCAGGCTTCGGGACCGCCTTCGGGCTCGCAGCTGCGCCCCGAGATGACTTTGCCGTTCGCGACGATCGGGCCGGAGCTGTTCTTCGCGCCCTTGCGGTAATCGAGGATGAACGTCTCCCAAACGAGCTCGCCGGTGCGCGCGTCGAGCGCGTAAGCGTAGCCGTCCGCGCCGTTGTCGAGAATCAGGTTGTCGTAGATCGCGAGATTGCGGTTCGTCCCGGAGCAGGGAAGTACTCGCCGACGTCCTCCGGCACGCTTGCGGCGGTACTCCCAAATGAAGTCGCCCGTCGCGGCATCGAAGGCCTGCGTGATGTCGATCGGATTCGGGAAATACATCATGCCGTCGTGGACGAGCGGCGTGCCTTCCTGATCGCCCTGGTCAGCGGCCGCGTCCAAACCAGCCGCAGCTGACCGACGTTGCGGCGGTCGATCTGTCGAGCGGGCTATACCCCCAGTTGTCGAGCGTGCGGCGCCACATCGGCCAATCGGCCGGATCCGGGTTCGCGAGCATCGCATCGGTCACGGGGGAGAGGTCGGTGATCGTCGTAGCAGGCGGCACGGCCGGAGGCGCAGGCGGTTGCGCGTGCGCCGTGGAGAGCGACAACACGCCGACGATGGCAGCGAGACCTGCGGCTCGATACATGGCAACCCCCTTCCGTTTCTTATCGTCGGCGCATATTAGCTCATAGTTGCCGGCGCGGTGCCACGGCACCGGCGGCGGCAAGGCGTCGGTCCGCGCGAGCAACGCTGCGCCGACATATGCGACGAGCGCGCTGCCGAGCGAGATGACATACGGCGTCGACCAC
Organism: uncultured Gammaproteobacteria bacterium; assembly: GCA_963744305.1. Taxonomy (GTDB): domain Bacteria; phylum Pseudomonadota; class Gammaproteobacteria; order Steroidobacterales; family Rariloculaceae; genus FEN-1219. The sequence continues at coordinate 76,062 of CAVUTF010000033.1, read as the reverse complement.
TCGAGCACGTACTCACCGGCCACCCAGACGACCATGCCGGCGACGAGCGCCGCGTACGCGCTGCGCGCGCCGCCGAAATTGATGAAGAGACCGAATATGCCCGACGACGAAGATGCCGGCGCTGCCGAAAGCCGACGCCGTCGCGACGAGCTCGTAGATTCCGCCGGCGTAAAGCGCGATCGACGTAAGCGAGCACGCCGAACCCTATGACCCCGACTCGCGCACACCACACTTTCTTCGCTTCGTCGAGCTGGGGTTCAAAGGGACGACCATGTTGTGCGACGCGAGCGATGCGGCTGCGAGGAGACAGCTGTCGACGGTCGAGAGAATCGCGGAGATCAGCGCGCCCGCGAACAACACGTATCCGAACGTCGACAAGTACTGCTGCGCGAGCAGCGGAACGACCTGCTCGGGCTCCTCGAGATTCGGCACGAGCGTCGGCCCCGCGAGTCCGAGCGCGACCGGAATCAGACCGACGCCCAGATACAGGCGCGGCGCCGAGGAACGTCGCATTGCGCGCCACTTCCGCGGAACGGCAACCTTGTATTCGCGACAGCATCTCGACCGCGAGCAGCGAACCGAACACCGGCACGGCCCACGCTTCGATGAGCTCGAGCAGGTTGCGATCCGCGAGCGAGAACAATGCCAATCGCTCGGGCTCGATCATCGCTCCGATCCCCGCCACGCCGCCGTTAGCCGCACTCACGACGATCAGCAGCACCGCGAGGCCGATGATCGACCGCAATACCTTGCACGAAGTCGGCCACCACGTCGGCGAGCAGCCCGCCGACCACGGTATAGATCACGACGAAGACGGCCGCGGCCGTGATTGCAATCGATACTTCGAGCTCGGATGAGGCGCTCACGACTTGACCGAACGCCCTGACTTGCGCAGCGGCCCAGAGCACCGAGGTCGGAATCATCAGCAGGATCGCAAGCCGCTCGACGCCGGCCGAGTAGCGATCGCGAAACAGGTCGCCGAACGTCGTGTACTGGCGCCGCCACAGGGGAACCGCGATCACGGCGCCGAGCACGATCAGGCAAAGCCCGTAGCCGAAAGGGTCCGCGGAGCCGCCCGACAAGCCGTCGGAATAAATGGAGCCGGCCGCGCCGACGATGGTCTCCGCTCCGAACCACGTGGCATAGATCGAAAACGCGGCGAGGCCGAGCCCGAGGCGACGGCCTGCAAGCAAGTAGTCGTTTTCCGTCGCCATCCGGCGGGATACGGCGATGCCGATCGCAAATTGCACGACGAGATAGGCGGCGATGCCGAGCAGAACCGGTTGCATGCGCGAGTCCTTAAGGTTTAGCTTGTCCCAAGGTCCGGACTGGGGGAGAGCCATGACCACGGGCACGTTTCATCGCAGCACGCATCGCAGCACTTATTGGAAGCTCCTGTTGGCCCTCGTGTGCGCCTTGCCGACGACTGCGCTCGCCGCGATTGCGCTTCCCGCGGCAAAGGAGCAACTGATCGAGCTCGGCCGGAAGCATCGCACGGCATGGGACCTCTATAAAGCATTCGAGGGACAGGCGGAAAACGGCGGCCGCGCGCCGGCGACGATGCCCGATTGGAGCGGCGTCTATACGCGCGGCGGCGTGATCTTCAATTTCGATCCCGACCAAGGCACGAATCGGCTGCCGACCGCGAAGCTCACGCCGGAGTTTCAGAAACGCTTGACCGACAAGCTCGACCGTATCGCGAGGGACATCGAGTTCGATGCGCTGTCCGATTGTGCGCCGCCGGGCCATCCGCGCTGGCTCACCGAGCCTTTCCTGCGCGACTTCATCCCGACGCCGAAGGAGACGTGGCTCATCAACGAGATGGCGAACGACATCCGCCGCATTTACACGGACGGCCGCGGGCATACGCCCGAAGCGGATCGCTATCCTCTCTATAACGGCGATTCGATCGGTTTCTGGGACGGACAGAGGCTCGTCATTCACACGAATCAGCTCACGAGCGGCCAATACCAACGGACGCAGCCCGAGTACACGGAACAAGTCGAGACGGTCGAGATCTGGGAGAAGACGGACGACCGCAATATCACCGTGCACGTGTGGGTGTACGATCCGCCGGCGTTGGTCGAGCCCTGGTACGCGAAGCAGACCTACACGAAGCTCTCCGACGAGGAGAACCTGCGGATTCGGTACTGGCACTGCGGCGAGAACCAGAACAACGAGGTGATTCGCACCGAGGACGGTTCCTCGCAATTCAGCGATTTCACGTTCACGACACAGGACGACGATGAATAGAGGAGCTCCTATGAACGTCCGCCGCGCCGTTCGAATGGTTGCACCGCTTGCGGTCGTCGCTCTCGCTGCGTGCACCCAAGAGCAGGGTGCCGACTCCGCCCCGCCGGCTGCCGCTACCGCGAGCGCGGGCACCGAGCTCGTGCCGGGCTCGCGCGAGGAGAAGGTGGCGCTCGGGCTGCAGCATGCGAGCGCATCGGAGCTCTATCAGGCGCTCAAGATGCGCGCGAACGGCGGAACGCCGCTGTCGCTCGACGACATGCCGGATTGGACCGGTTTGTGGGTGCGCACCGGCCGGCCGTTCTTCGATCCGGAGCAGGAGTTCACCGAGCTCACGACCGCGAAATTGCAGCCCGGCCCGCTCGCGGAGCTGCAACGCCGCCGCGAGCTCTCCGCGCAGGACATCGAATACGACCCGATCAGCGACTGCAGCCCGCCCGGTTACCCGCGCTGGCTCGCGATCCCTTTCTTGCGCGAGTTCATCGTGACGCCCGCACAGACCTGGTTGTTCTCCGAGACCACGAACAACTTGCGCCGCATCTATACCGACGGCCGCGATCATCCGTCGGCTGCCGACGCTTATCCGCTCTACTACGGCGACTCGATCGGTTTTTGGTCGGGCCACACGCTCGTAATTCACACGAGCCAGGTCACGGCCGGTATCTTCCACCGCAACGATCCGCAGTACTCCGAGCAGCTCGAGACCGTCGAGGCTTGGCGCAAGATCGACGCCGACACGGTCACCGCCGACGTTTGGGTCTACGATCCGCAGACGCTGACGGAGCCTTGGTACGTGATGCAGACCTACGAGCAGGTGCCGAATCCCGGACGGCTATCTGCGCATCGGCTACTGGCACTGCAGCGAGAATCCGAACAACGCGATCGTGCAAACCGAGGACGGCGCCTCGCAGTTCGGCGAGTTCACGTTCACCGAGAAAAAGGACGCAATAGATAAGCGCCCGAGCCGGATCGAGTTGGCGCTGCCGGTCTGCGCGCTACTCGTGCGGCGTGCCGAACGGCGCGATCTCCGGACGGTAGCCGCGCGCGACGAGCCAATCGCGCAGCGCCGGCCCGGTACCCTGCGGCCACGGCTTCAGCTTCTCGATCGGCACTTCCTTGTAGTCGACGAGCTCGTCTTGGGCGAGGCGAATGGGCCCGTCGCCGCCGAGCACGTGGTACGCGAAGATGATTTGATTCAGACGCTCGAACGGATAGATGCCGATGAACCGCTCGAGACGCGCTTCGATGCCGATCTCCTCGGCCACTTCGCGCAGCGCCGCCGCCTCGGGCGTCTCGCCGGACTCGAGAAAGCCGGCGACGAGGCCGTACCAGGTTTCCGGGCGGCCGTGGCTGCGAACGAGCACGACGCGGCCGGCGCGTTCCACGATCGAAGCGACGACCGGCACCGGGTTGCGCCAGTGCACGAAATCGCAGGCGGGGCACGCGAGCCGCGGCAGCCCGCCATGTTCGGCTGTTGTCAGCTCTGTGCGGCACGACGGGCAGTAACGGATATTCGGCTTGCGTCATGACTACAGTATATTAGCGCCGCCGCAGTCCGCCGCCGGCGTCGCTGGCGACTGGGATCGCGCATTAGTTGGAGGTTCCTTGCAAACACGACATCGACGAACCGTAGCCATCGCTTGTTCGATCTGCTTCGCGGCATCTATGAGCGCGGCCGCGCATCACTCGTACACGGAGTTTGATAGCGCGCAGACGATCGAAGTCGAGGGGCAGCTTCTGAATGTCGTATGGCAGAACCCACATGCTCACATCGAAGTGAAATCCGCGGGTCCCGACGGCAGCCTCGTCACGTGGGAGATCGAAACGTCCGGTCTCAACTATCTGCGCCGCTTGCAGATGCCGCTCGAGGTTTTCGACTGTGGGCAGCCGCGTGAAGGTCGCCGGCTGGCCATCGAAGCGCTCGGGCGTGCGGATGTACGGCACGAACATGCTGTCGGCCGACGGACAGGAATTCGTGCTGTGGCGATCGAAGCCGCGCTGGGCAAATACAGCGCACGGTTACGTGGCAGGTCGCTCCGGTACGGGAGACGCGGGTCGTCGCGGGTCGCTGCCACGATATTTCGCGTGTGGGCATCTGTTTTCGGTTCTTCCGTCAGGCCCGATGATCCGGATGCATCGCCGCAGTCTCTTTCGAGAGTGCCGCTGCCGTTGACGCCGGCGGCGCAGGCGGCCGTTGCGGCATTCAATCCGGTCGAGCAGTCGACGGCGCCCGGGTGCACGCCGAAGGGCATGCCTGACATCATGAACCAACCGTTTCCGATCGAGCTCGTCGACCGGGGCGACACGATTCTGCTGCGCATCGAGGAGTACGACACCGTTCGAACGATCCACATGCGCAGTGACGCGAACGCGGCAGCCGAACCGGAAACGGCGCTCGGTTATTCGACGGGCCGCTGGGAAGGACCGACGCTCGTCATCGATACGAGTCGCATAAACGACGCACAGTACATCAATAATCGCGGCGTGCCGCTCGGCGCCGGCGCGCGACTGCTCGAGCGTTTCACGCCGAGCGCGGACGGCAGCCGCCTTCACTACTCGCTGACGATCACGGCTCCGGATTCGCTGACCGAGCCGGTCGAGCAGAAGCGCTCATGGGTGCCCGGCGACCGAGTCATGCCGTTCAACTGCGCGGTCCGCTAGTTGAAGATCACACGATCGCGGGGGCCGTGCCGCTAGGTCCGTCTATTCGAAGAGCTCGGCGTAGTCCTTGGCGTTCTCGGCGCAGATGTACTCGCCGATCTCCCATTCGGGATGCAGGATCAGCTCGCCGGAGTATCTGATCGGCGTCGCGAACACGTTCGGATCCTCGACGGTCGCTTCGTACTCGATCGCGCCGTGCGACGCACGGCGGTAACGCTCGACGACGTGCAGATCTTCGGTGTGGCGATGCCCCGCAATCAAAGTCTTGTCATTGAAGCCGACCACGTCGACAACGAGCGTGTCGCCATCCCAATGCGCAACCGAGTTGCCGAGCCAGGTTGGGTCGAGATCCTCGGGATGGTCGCGGCCGATCGGGATGATCCGAAAGATGTTGTAGGCCTCGTACAGAATCACGAGTAGATCGCTCTTGTGCACGATCTGCAGCGGAAACGGCGACATCGTCGCGCCGGGCACGCCGGGCGGCAGGCACTGCGCGCCCTGACCGAGATCGTCGTCGCGCTGCGGCACGCGAAAGCTTTCCGCGCCTGGTTTGAGCGCAATCGTGCTTGCCATGCGAATGTCGCGGCCGCCGAGATACACACCGGAAAGATCCGGTTGGCCGTTCGGTAGGCGCGGCACAGGGAGCTCGGCGGCAACGTTCGCGGGCGCATCGATGGCTGTGGTGCCCGCGACGGTGACGGTAACGGCCGCGCTCTTCGTGCCGCCGGTGCCGGTGACCGTGAGCGTGTACGTCGTGGTTGCGCGCGGCGACAACGCGCGGCTGCCGCGCGTCGCGACCGCGCCGAGCTCGGGCTCGATCGTGACCGAATACGTGTTCAGCGCTTCCCAACGCAACGTCACCGACTCCCCCGGCTCGATCGACCGCGCGGAGGCTTCGAAGCGCACGATGGTTGCGGCCGGCCCTTGCGGCGCGGTGCCGGGAAAGCCCGCGGGAGGCGGCGCCTGAGCGTTTCCGACGCCGATCATCATCGCTGAAATAACAATGGCTTGTACGAGGTACTTCCGAAGCAGGACGAGATAAAAAACACGCATGCGCCGCGGGTCAGACGCGCGACCACACGCGCAGCTGCGTGCCGTCCTGAAGCTCGACGATTGCACCGCGCATCGCCTTGGCTCCCGATTTCGCGGGTGCACCGGTGCAGCTGATCTCGTCACCGACAGCGACGGTTTCCTTCGACCAACCGTAGCGGCGCAGCAGCACCGGCGGATCGAGCTCCATCGACCACTCGGCGGTCTTGCCGTCCGCCTCGGTCGCCGTGAAGTAAACGAAAACGTGCGGGCTCGTCCATTCGATGCGCGTCACGACGCCTTTCAGCGTCGTCAGATGATCGGTGTCGTAAAGCGCGACCGAATGGTGGGCGAGGGCGGTGGATGTGATCGCGAGAACGGCAAGCAAGATGAGCCCGCGCGAGCAGATATTCATGAGCCGCGATTATACATGGCCGTTGCGGCGCACCCGTCGGTTGGGCATCCTCGCAGACACTCTATGTTGGACCTCGACGCCTACTTCCGTCGAATCGGCTACACCGGATCACGCGAGCCGACGCTCGACACGCTGCGCGCGCTGCATTTGCAACATGCGCTTGCGATTCCGTTCGAGAACCTGGACTCGTTGCTCGGCCGTTCCATCGAGCTCGATCTGCCTACATTGCAACGCAAGCTGATCGAGCAGCGCAGGGGCGGGTACTGTTTCGAGCAGAACTTGCTGTTCGCTCACGTGCTTCGGGCGCTGAATTTCGACGCGGCCACGCTCGTAGCGCGCGTGGTGTGGGATCGCGGCGACGACGGTACGCGCGCGCGTACGCACATGCTGCTGTTCGTGCAGCTCGGCGAAGGTCCCTATATCGCGGACGTCGGGTTCGGCGGACTCACGATGACTGCGCCGCTGCGCTTGGAGCCCGGTGTGGCGCAAACGACGCCGCATGAGACGTTCCGCATCGTGCAGTACGGAGCCGAGTTCGCGGTCGAAGCGGAGCTGCGGGATGCTCGCAAGACGCTCTACCGCTTCGACCTGCAGCAGCAGCGGCAAATCGACATCGAAGTGCTGAACTGGTTCGTCTCGACGCACCCGACGTCGCCGTTCATCGCGTGCCTCATGGTCGGCCGGCCGGGCGCCGGCGTTCGTTACGCGCTGCTCGACAATCGCTTCACGACGCGACGCGCCGACGGCAGCACGGAGGAGCGGGATTTGCGATCGGGCGCGGAGCTGCGCGACGTGCTTTCGTCGACCTTCGGCATCGACGTCCCGTCGGGCGCCGCGGCGGATGCAGTGCTCGAACGGCTCAGCGGAAGAGCATAGCGCTGCGTCGCTAGGCGGCTGGGCCGCCGGGGCGGCGCAGGCGGTGCGAATGTCGTGTCCGCGAGCGTGCGAGCGCGACGTTTTCCGCGGAAAGATCGACACCGACGGGCGCCTTGGTGCAAAAGCGCGGCTCACGAACTGCGCGCCGCCGCCGCGGCTGCAGCTGACCTCCAGCACGTCGGTTTCCTTGAGCTAGTCGCGAGCTCGAAGCCTATCAAGCGCGAAGGCGAGACGGCGCGCGCTTGGCGTGTTTACACTACCGTCTTGTGGTCGAAGACTTGGTTGAGTAGTTACCGATGATCATCGATTGCCACGGACATTACACCACCGGCCCTAAAGAGCTCGGCGAGTATCGCGACAAGCAAAAGGCGGAGCTTAAGAAGAATCCACAACATCAAGCGACGAAAGGAACCTTGAGCATCACGGACGATCAGCTGCGCGAAAGCGTGGAGAACGCGCAGCTGAAGCTGCAGCGCGAACGCGGCACGGACGTCACGATCTTCTCGCCCCGCGCGAGCTGGATGGGTCATCACATCGGCAACGAGTCCACGAGCAAGGCGTGGACCGAGCATTGTAACGATCTGATCTATCGGCTCACGAAGCTGTATCCGAAGAACTTCGTCGGTGTCGCGCAGCTACCGCAGTCGCCCGGCGCGCCGATCGCCTCGTCCGTGCGCGAGCTGTCACGCTGTGTCGAAGAGCTCGGTTTTGTGGGGTGCAACCTGAACCCCGACACGAGCGGCGGTTTTTTCAACGGACCGAGCTTGAGCGATCGGCACTGGTATCCGCTGTACGAGAAGATGTGCGAGCTCGGCGTGCCCGCGATGATTCATGTGAGTGAGGCGTGCAACACGCCGTATTTTCAGACCACGGGCTCGTATTACCTTGCCGCAGACACCGTCGCGTTCATGCAGATGATGACGTCCGACATCTTCAAGGATTTTCCGGAGCTGAAGCTCATCATTCCGCACGGCGGCGGCGCGGTGCCCTATCACTGGGGCCGCTTCCGCGGGCTCGCCGACATGTTGAAACGGCCGCCTCTCGCCGAATCCGTGCTGAACAACGTGTACTTCGACACGTGTGTCTATCATCAACCCGGCATCGACCTCTTGCTCGACGTCATTCCGATAGACAACATCCTGTTCGCTTCGGAGATGGTCGGCGCAGTGCGCGGCATCGACCCGGAAACCGGTCATTACTTCGACGACACGAAGCGCTACATCGACGGCAACGAGAAGCTATCCGCTGCCGATCGCCACAAGATCTTCGAGGGCAACGTGCGCAAAGTTTTCAGGCGTTTCCCGGCGTCGCTCTAGACTGCCACTGTTGTTTCGTCTGGCCCCAGATGTCGACCCTATGGCCGTCGTAGGGTGGCGGTAGGCGGCCCGGTCCGCGATTCTGCGAGCCAAGCTTGATCGCGACGCGCTGCGAGGCGAGGTTCTCGTCATCGATCACGTGGATTACCTCGTTCCAACCGAGGTGCTGGAAAGCCCAGTCGATGGCCGCGCTCGCGGCCTCGGTCGCGTAGCCCTTGCCCCAGCAATCACGCGCGATCACCCAGCCGACCTCGGTTCCGGGCCACCCGTCCGGCATCCACGGTCCGACGCGACCGATCCAGAGGCCGGATCGTCGCTCGAGCACCGAGAACATCGCGAAGCCTTGCAGATACCACGCGCCGGCGACCGCCATCGCGCTGCGCCACGCGGTGTTCCGCGGCTGCTGGCCGCCGATGAAGCGCGCGGTCTCGGCGTCGCCTATCACCTGCGCCCACGGCTCGAAGTCTTCGCCGCGCGGCGGGCGCAGGATCAGTCGTGCCGTCGTGAGTTGCAGCGTCGCAAGATCCATAGTCAGAACGCCTTGCGCAAGGTGAGGTTGATGCGCTGCCGCCCGGTCAGCGAATGCTCGCCGTCTGCGAGCGGCAGCACGCCGTGGTGGCGCAGCCGCGCCGGCCCGCCCCAGACCACGACGTCGCCGTGCGCGAGCGGGACGCGCTGGGGCCGCTCCGTCCGGCGCATCCCGCCGAACAGAAACACGGCCGGCAGTCCGAGAGAAACGGATACGATCGGTGCCGTGAAGTCGCTCTCGTCCTTGTCCTGGTGCAGCGACAGGCGAGCTTCCGGCTCGTAGCAATTGATCAAGCAGGCATCGGGCGCGAAAGCAGGGAACCCCGCCGCGGCCGCCGCGGTTTCGGCGAGCTCCGCAAAGGCGAGAGGCATCGGAGGCCACGCGCGGTCCGTTTCCGGATCGACGGCCGTGTAGCGATAGCCCGTGCGATCGGTCACCCAGCCTGCCGCGCCGCAATTCGTCATCGCCACCGACATCGTGTGACCGCTCGGCGTGACCATGCGGCGCAGCGGTGCTTGAGCGATGACGCCGCGAACCGCGCGCAGTAACGCGTCCGAATGCGGCGCCGCGAAGCCGCGCAGCACGGTTGCGCCCGGCGCAAGCGGCTCCGCACGCGGCGGGCTAGCAGGTGAGTCGGCGAAAAGGCTCAGCGTCAATGGTGTGTCTTCCGCTCACGCCGCGTCATGAAAAATGATGCCCAAGGTGCGACGGCGTCCGCTTGCTACATGGCTGATTCCGTGGCGCACGCTGACGCGATAGAAACCGCGCGCTCCGTGCACGGGACGATGCCGAACGGCGAAGATTACCGCATCGCCGAGCGCGAGCGGCACGACCTGGGCCCGCGACTGCATCCGCGGGCGCTGTTCCGTGAGCACGAATTCGCCGCCGCGGAAATCTTTGCCAGGCTGCGACAAGAGCAACGTCGCCTGCAGGGGAAAAACGTGCTCTCCATACAAATCCTGATGCAGACAGTTGTAGTCGTCGGCGCCATAGTGAAGCAGGAGCGGCGTGGGCTGCGTCTGCCCGGCCGCGTGACAGCGTGCGAGGAACTCCGCATGCCTTTCGGGGTAGCGCGTTGCGGCGCGCAGCTGCTCACTCCAGCGATTCGCGACGGGCGCGAGGCGCGGATAGAACGTGGCGCGCAGCTCTGCCACCGATGGCGGCAGCGGATACGTGAAGTATTGGTACTCGCCGCGGCCGAAACCATGACGCGCCATCACTACGCGCTTGCGAAAGTGCCGTTCGTCGTCGTAGAGCTCGGCGAGCTGTCGACATTCCTCGCCGGCGAGGAGCCCTTGGACATGCGCGTAGCCGCGAGCTTCGAGGCTCGCCGTGAGCGTGCGCCAGTCGAGCGCGCTCACGCGGGCGGCGAGATCGTTCGCGGGACGGATTGCGACGTTTGCGGCCAACGCGCTCATCTGCGCGCTTCACGCTCGATGAGCGCGCGCTTGCGTTCGACGCCCCAGCGGTAGCCCGACAATCCACCGTCGTGGCGCACGACGCGATGACAGGGGATCGCGAGCGCGATCGGATTGGCGGCACACGCGCGAGCGACCGCACGCTGCGACGTCGGCGCGCCGATATGTTCGGCGACCTCAGTGTAGGTCACCGTCGAGCCGGGCGGGATTTTCGTGAGGGCTTGCCACACGCGCTGCTGAAACGCCGTGCCGCGAACGTCGAGCGGCAGATCGAGACCGACTGCCGGATTCTCGACGAAGCCCACGACCGTGGCGATCCACTGCTCGAACTGGGCGTCGCCGCCGATCAGATTGGCGCGCGGAAAACGATCCTGCAGCTCGCGTGCGAGCGTCTCGGGATCGTCGCCGAGCGTGATAGCGCAAATGCCCTTCGGGCTCGCCGCGACGAGAATTGAGCCAAGCGAGCACTCGCCGATCGCAAAGCGAATGTCCATGCTCGCACCGCCGGCGCGAAAGGCGGTCGGGGTCATGCCGAGCATGCTGTCGGCGCGGTCGTAGAACCGTCCGCCGGAATTGAACCCGGCGTCGTAGATCGCGCTCGTGACCGAGCCGGCGTGCAACATCGTCTCGCGCACGCGCGCCCCGCGTCGGGCCGCGGCGTAGGCGCGAGGCGTGAGCCCGGTCACCGCCTTGAAAGTGCGATGGAAATGGTAGGGGCTCATGCCGGCCTCGCGCGCGAGGGAATCGAGACTCGGCGATCGCTCCGTCTCCTCGATGCGCCGGCACGCGGCCGCGATCGTCGCGGCACGGCGCTGTGCGAGCGGCGGCTGATCGGGCTTGCAGCGTTTGCAGGGGCGAAAGCCGGCCCGCGCCGCGGCCTCGCGGGTCGCATGAAACTCCACGTTCTCGCGTTTCGGTGTGCGCGCCGGGCACGACGGGCGGCAGTACACGCCGGTGGTCCTCACGCAGAAGAAGAAGGTGCCGTCTGCACCCGCGTCCCTCGACATCACGGCCGCCCAACGCGGGTCGTTCTGGCTCGTGGCCACGGAGTGAGCGGCCGGTTTTCTGACACTGTTCATGGGATTCTCTCCAGCGCATTTTACGATGGAGTCACCTTAGCCGCGCGGCTTGCAGCCTACACTCCGCGGCTTGCTTTCAAATTTCGGCTCTACGGGCTCGGCGAGGGGCGCAACAACTCCTCGACCGCCGGCTCGATTTTCTCCGCGGTATCCGACGGCGCAAAGCGCTTGACGACGTTACCGCGGGAATCGACGAGGAACTTCGTGAAGTTCCACTTGATCGCCTCCGTGCCGAGCACGCCGGGTTGCGCACTCTTGAGCCATCGATACAGCGCGTGCGCGCCGCCGCCATTCACCTCTATCTTCGCGAACAGCGGAAACGTGACGTCGTACTGGACCTTACAGAATTCCTTGATCTCCGCGGCATCGCCGGGCTCCTGCCGCCCGAACTGATTGCACGGGAACCCGAGCACGGCGAAACCTCGGCCGCGATACTTGCGCCATAGCGCCTCGAGCCCCGCGTACTGCGGCGTGAAACCGCATTGCGACGCGACGTTGACGATCAACAGGGTTTGGCCTTCGAGCTCGCGAAGGGCGCGCACGCGTCCGTCGATGTCGAGCGCGGAGAAGTCGTAGGCCGTCGGCATGGTTTGTAAGCTTCGGCGCGTTCGCGGCGCGGCGCAAGCGGCTCACGTTGTGCGCGGCCGCGGAGTATATAAGTCGATTGGCGCCGGTATACTGCCGGCACGATAACGATGATTATTTGACGGGGGGCGGGGATGGCGGGACGGATCGCAAGCGGCTGCATTGCGTCGGCCGTGATTGCGTTGGTGGGCGTCGTGGCAACGGCGCAAGAGAGCGCCGGCGATGGCCAGTGGCGGGCATATAGCGGCGACAACGCCGCGACGAAATACTCGCCGCTCGACCAAATCGACAAGAGCAACGTCCGGGGGTTGCGAATCGTCTGGCGGCGTCCCGCGATCGACGCGTCGATCCTGCAGGCAGTGCCGCAGCTTCGAGCGGCTCGCAACTTCCGTTCGACGCCGCTGATGATCGACGGCGTCCTTTTCGGCACGAACGGCGTCGGCTTCGTCGAAGCGTTCGATCCCGGCACGGGCAAAACGATCTGGGTCGAGCCGGCGCTCGAGCAGGGGCCGAGCGGCTACCGGGGGGCCTCCACGCGCGGGCTCGCGTACTGGACCGACGGCACGGACGAGCGAATCCTCGTCCAGCACAGCGAGTATCTGCTCGCGTTGAACGCGAAGACCGGCAAACCGTATGCCAATTTTGGCAACGGCGGCCGCGTGTACCTGTCCGAAGGAATGGGCTCGGATATGAGCTACACGTGGACCGGCGCGCCCCTCGTAATTGGCGACACCGTCGTTCTCGGCATGTCTCCGGGCGACACATTCGCAACCAAAGAGGCGACTCGCTCGGACGTGCGCGCGTACGACGTGCGCACCGGCAAGCTGCGCTGGACGTTCCACGTGATTCCGCAGGCCGGGGAGCTCGGCGTCGAGACGTGGGAGAACGATTCCTGGCGGTACACGGGCCATGCGCCGGTCTGGTCGCTGTTCAGCGCCGATGCGGAGCTCGGGTACGTCTACATGCCGATCACGTCATCGACCAACGACATGTACGGCGGCCACCGGCTCGGCGACAACCTGTTCAGCCAGAGCATCGTCTGCGTCGACGCCGCGACGGGCAAGCGCGTCTGGCATTACCAAACCGTGCGCCACGATCTTTGGGACTACGATCCGCCGGCTGCGCCGATCCTGATCGATATTGTCGTGGACCGCCGTCCGATCAAAGCGGTCGTGCTGCTCACGAAGCAGTCGTTTGCTTACGTCTTCGACCGCGTGACCGGCGAGCCCGTGTGGCCGATCGTCGATCGTCCCGTGCCGGAGTCCAAAACACCCGGCGAGCGCACGGCGGCGACCCAGCCGTTCCCGACCAAGCCGCCCGCGTTCGATCGGCAAGGCGCGACCGAGGAAAACCTCATCGACTTCACGCCGGAGCTGCGCACGGAAGCGCTCGCGATCATCAAGCGCTACACGACGGGACCGTTGTTCACGCCGCCGTCCGTTCGCGACGATCGGCCCGGCGGCAACCTGGGCACGATCCAGCTCCCGGGCTCGGTCGGCGGCGCGAATTGGACCGGCGGGGCATTCGATCCGGAGACGCATGTCCTGTATGTGCCGTCGGCCACTTCGCCGTTCGTGGCGGACATCGAGCCAGGGGACCCGGCGGTGACGAACCTGCGCTACGTCAAAGGCACGCGCTTGTGGATCGGCGGGCCGCGCGGGCTGCCGCTGTTCAAGCCGCCGTACGGCCGCATCAGCGCAATCGACATGGACGAAGGTGAGATTCTTTGGCAAGTCGCGAACGGCGACGGGCCGCGCGACAATCCGGCGATCAAGCACCTGAATCTCGGCAACCTCGGCAACCAGGGCCACTCGGCACCGCTGCTCACGAAGACGTTGCTGTTCGTTGGGGAAGGCTCCGACGAGATGGTGGGTGCCGCGCGCGTGCCGCCCGACATGCCGTTCGACACGGCCCCGAATTACGGCGAGCCGTGGTTCCGGGCCTACGACAAGGCGACGGGCGCCGTGCTCGCGGAGATCGAACTGCCGGCCGGCACGACCGGCGCTCCGATGACGTACCTGCACGAGGGCAAGCAGTACATCGTCGTTGCCGTCGGCGGCCGCGATCGGGAGCCCGAATGGGTGGCATTGAGTCTGTAGCGCCCACGCTGAAGCGCTCGCTACGTTCGCGGCACGTCGCGCTGATCTCGATCGGCGGCATCATCGGCGCCGGGCTCTTCGTCGGCAGCAGCGCGAACATCAGCACGGTTGGGCCTGCAGTGCTCCTGAGCTACGCGTTGGCCGGCAGCCTGATGTTCCTCGTGATGCGCATGCTCGCCGAGATGGCCGCCGCGAACCCTCATGCCGCGTCGTTCGCGGACCATGCGCACGCGGGGCTCGGCTCCTGGGCGGGCTTCATATGCGGCTGGCTTTACTGGTATTTCTGGGTCGTCGTGGTCGGAATCGAGGCGATCGCCGGCGCCGCGATCCTGCAGTCATGGATTGCGCTGCCCGTTTGGCAAATCGGACTCGTGCTGATGCTGCTCCTCACAGCGACCAATCTGCTGTCGACGCGTTCCTACGGCGAGTTCGAGTTTTGGTTCGCGTCGATCAAAGTGGCGGCGATCGTGGTGTTCATTTTGGTGGCTGGCAGCTACGCCCTTGGCTTCACGTCGCCCACGGGAGCCACGCTCGGCAATCTCGTCGCGCACGGCGGCTTTGCGCCGTTCGGCGGGTGGGCCGTGTTCGCGGGCGTCACGGGGATCGTCTTTTCGCTGACCGGCGCAGAGATCGTGACCGTCGTGGCCGCGGAGTCCTCCGAGCCGTCGCGTGCGATCGCAACGATGACGACGTCGCTGATCCTACGGATCTTGCTGTTCTACGTGGGCTCGGTGTTCTGCATTCTCGCCATCGTGCCGTGGAACGAGATCGCCCCCGGCACGTCGCCGTTCGCCGCGGCGCTCGAGCGCATGCAGATTCCGGCGGCGGCGACGATCATGAATCTGATCGTGCTCGTGGCCGTGTTGTCGTGCCTGAATTCGGGACTCTATATCACGTCGCGAATGTTGTTTGGCCTCGCCGCGAACGGCAATGCGCCGCGCTCGATGGTTGCGCTCGACTCTCGCGGCGTGCCCACGCGCGCGATCCTGATCGGCAGCGTGTTCGGTTACCTCGCCGTGATCGCATCGGTGGTCTCGCCGCAGCAGCTGTTTACGTTTCTAGTGAATGCATCGGGCGCGATCATGCTCGTCATCTATTTGCTCATCGCCCTCGCGCAAATCCGACGGCGGCGCGCTTTGGAGCGCGAATCGCCCGGACGGCTCGTGATCAAGATGTGGTTTTTTCCTTGGCTGAGCTACGCCGCGGTGGCTGGTATCCTGCTCGTGCTCGCGTCGATGTTGTTCCGCGACGCCGAGCGCACGCAGCTCAGCGCGAGCGCGCTCTCGGTGGCGGTCGTGCTCTGCTGCTTTTTCTGGCGACGCCGCGCCGGCTACGCGGCGTCCGAGGCAAAAGGTAGAGAAGCATGAAATACAGCGAAATACCTGTTCTCGTCATCGGCGGCGGCGCCGCAGGCTCGATGCTGACGCTCGAGCTCGCGCGGTTCGGCGTCGACGCTCGCACGGTCGATCGCCTGCCGGCGGCCGGCAAGACGTCGCGCGCAATCACGGTGCATGCGCGCACGCTCGAGATCCTCGAGCGGATCGACCGGCGGCTCGTCGAGCGCTTCCTAGACCGCGGCATCCACAACAAAGGCTACGTGCTGCACTTCGTCGACGCGAACGGGCGGCGCAGCGAGGTGCGCCCGGGCATCGACTTCACGACGCTTCCGGGCAGCTATCCGTACCTGCTCGTGCACGGTCAAAGCGACACCGAGAATCGAATTCGCGACTACGCGCGCGAGGAGTTCGGCCGCACGATCGAGTGGAGCGCGCAGTGCGTCGGCATCGAGCAGGACGACGAAGGCGTCACTGCGACGCTCGTGCATCTAGACCGCAACGACGAGCAGGAGATCGTGCGGTGCCGGTATCTCGTGGCCTGCGACGGCATCAACTCGCGCGTGCGCGGCTGGCTCGGTTTCGAGCAGGACGAGGCCGGCTACAAAGGCACGGTGCTGCAAAACCTGGATGCGTTCCTGAACGGCTTCCCCGATGACGACGAATTCATCCACTACTGCGCGGGCACCGACCATTTCATCATGGTCGCAGCGCTGCCCGGCGGCTTCTACCGCATGCTCTTGAGCGACCGCGGGGAGGCGGCGGATCCGAGCATCAAGCCGGAAGCTGGATTCATGCGATTGATCGACAAGCACTTCGACGGTGTGACGCTCGGCGACATCGTGTGGCACTCGAAATGGCAAAGCTGGGTAAGGCTCGCGCATGACTATCGCGCGGGGAATGTCTTTCTCGCCGGCGATTCCGCGCACGTCCACTCGACGACGGGCGGTCAGGGCATGAATTGCTGTATGCAGGACTCGTACAACCTGGGCTGGAAGCTCGCGCTCGTTCTCAAGGGCCACGCGAAACCGGAGCTCCTCGACACCTACGTCACGGAGCGCAGGCCGATTGCGGAGCAGGTGATCTGGGCCGCGTCGTCGCTGCACGAGATCTTCATGGGCCACGGCAAGGACATCGCGGAGCGGGCGCAAAAGATGCGCGATCGCGCGTTTCTGGAAGCGGTGGTCGGGCGCTGCTCCGGCTTGTCCTATACATACCGCGACTACGTGCCGAAACAAGAGGGACTCGCCGCGAGCGCGGGTCCCGCGATCGGCGACCGTGCGCCCGATGCGAGCTTGAGCGATGGCACGACGCTGTTCGGGCTCACGCGCCACACGCGGTTCACGTTGCTCGTGCTCCCGGCGGCTGCGAAGCCGACGCCCGGGACGGACGCGGCGGTCGAGGCGCTGCGCCGGCGATTCGGCGGCGTGCTCGAAACACACGTGGTGCCGCCGTCGCCCGGCCTCGCAAGCAACTACGGCACCGCGCTCGAGGATCGGCTGTTCCTGATTCGGCCCGATGGCTACGTCGGCCATCGCTGCTTCGTGACCGAAGCGGCACGCTTGCGGGAGTATCTCGTGGGCTTGCTTACGGTGTAATGCGCGCAGATGACCCGCGTCGATCCTTGACGAAACTTTGGATCGCCGAGCTCAACGGGCCGCGTGTCAAGCCTGGAACTTGCGCCGGTCGCTCATTATCGTAGGGACCCACGAATAAGACGGAAGACGGGTGTCCGCCGCATGGACTTCATCTATTTCCTCGGCCGCTTTCACGTTTTGGTCCTGCATCTGCCGCTCGGCATCATCTGCGTGCTGTTCGTGATGGAGTGGCTTGCGCGCAAGGAGAAGTACCGACATCTCGAGGCGGCGTTGCCGTTCCTCTGGGGCGCGACTGCCGTGACCGCGCTCGTCACCGTGACGCTCGGCTATATGCACTTCGCGGAGGGCGATTTCGTCGGCTCGTCGGCCTATCAGCACCGCAACTTCGGCACGGCGCTTGCGCTCGTCGCAACCGTGGTCGCAGTGCTGCGCGCGAGCCACTACGCCGCGAGCTACAAGCCGGTGTTCTTTCCGGCGTCGATCCTCTTGCTGTTTCTCGCGTTCATCACCGGCCACTTCGGCGGGAATCTTACTCACGGCTCGACGTTTCTCGTCGAGTACGCGCCGCAGCCGCTGCGCGCGCTCGCGGGCCTGCAGGCGCGGCGGCAGATCACGTCGCTCGAGGAAGCCGACCCATTCGCGGACGTCGTGGGCCCGATATTCAACTCGCGCTGCGAAAGCTGCCACAACGAGGACAAGCAGGAGAGCGGGCTCGTTCTGATGAGCTTCGAGGGCGTGATGCGCGGCGGCGAGAGCGGCCGCGTGATCGTGCCGGGCAACCTGGAGCTGAGCGAGCTCTATCGGCGCATCACGGAGGATCCCGATAGCGACGAGTTCATGCCGGCGGAAGGCAAGACGCCGCTGACGCCCCGACAAACGCAGATCATCGAGTGGTGGATCGCGGCCGGCGCGCCCAACGGCACGACCTTCGCCGCAATCGAGCTCACGCCGGAAGCGAGGGCGCTGATCGAGGCCGAGCTAGGCCTCGACGGCGGCTGAGCGACGCTGGGGTCAGGCACGGTGCCTGACCCCGTGCCTGACCCCCAACACGGCTTCATTCGAGCTCAGCGAAAAACGCTTGCAGCTCGCGCGCGACGAGCTCGGGCTCCTCCCACTCGAGGAAGTGGCCGCCGACCTGCGTGTCGGTCCAGCGCACGACATTGAACAGCCGCTCGCCCCATTCGCGCGGGGCAGCCGGAAACAGATCCTTGTGGCTCATGAGCATGCCGACCGGTGTCTCGACGCGGCCGACTTTGAGCGGCTCGCGCACGAACTCGTAGTACATCCGGACCGACGAAGCGGCGGTCCCGGTCGCCCAATAGATCGTCAAATTCGTGAGGAGATCATCTTTGTCGAAGCGGCTTTCGACGTCGCCGTTCGTATCGCCCCACGCGCGAAACTTTTCGACGATCCACGCCGCAAGCCCCACCGGCGAGTCGGTCAGCGCGTGCGCGAGTGTCTGCGGCTTGGACATCTGCAAGCGCGCGTAGGCGAGCTCCGGCTCGACCGCGCGGGTCGCATCGACGAACGCAGCTTCCGCCGGCGTGAACGGCGGCTGCCCGCCGGCGGCGCCGATGATGCCAGTGAGATGCACGCCGATCACTTGCTCGGGATGGTTCAGCGCGATTTGCTGGACGATCACGCCGCCGAGATCGCTGCCGCGGACACCGTAGCGCTGGTACCCGAGCACCTCGGTCATGAGCTTGGCTAGCACCGCGGCACTCGTCGCGAAACCGACGCGCGTTCGCTGCGGGGGATCGGAGAAGCCGAAACCCGGCAACGACGCCGCGACGACATGAAAACTCGGAGCGTCCTCCAAACCGTGCGCCGCGGGATCCGTGAGCAGCGGAATGATGTCGAGCATCTGGACGAAAGAGCTCGGCCAGCCGTGCAGGAGCAGCAGCGGAATCGCATTCGGATCGGCGCTGCGCTCGTGGATGAAGTGGATACGCTCGCCGTCTACGCCCGCGCGGAAGTGCGCGAAGCGGTTGAGCTTCGCCTCCTGCGCGCGCCAATCGAAGTCGTTTTGCCAATAGTCGGCGAGCTCGCGTAGATACGCGGTATCTGCGCCGTAGTCCCAGCCCGTGCCCGGCAGCTGATCCGGCCAACGCGTGCGCTCGAGCCGGTCGCGCAAGTCCGCGAGCACGCGGTCCGGAACGTCGATCGTGAACGGTGTCGCGTCGCTCGTGCCTTGGCCGCGAGCCTCGGTCACGAATGCGAGCGCGAGCAGTGCGCCCGCGGCAATCCGCGCGGTGGAGTGCATGAAGGGCGTCCTCGGAATGTTGGCGGCACGGCAGTGCGCGGACTGTTTGACTCGCGCGAATTCTACTATCCCTACGCGTGCAGCGCGCACCCGTTCTAGGCAGCCGCAGATCACAGGGCCCCAACACGGGGCAAGAACGCCTTCGATAACGCCGGCAACGTACCTCTGACTCGCTGGCATAGAAGCTGCATCGCGGCAGAGATACGGGCGGGGGACCCTGCGCGATGCTCGCACCTCGGGACAATCACCTCGACAAGGCGTGGAGCGTCGCGTTCGAGCTCCTGCATGGGCGCTCGAGCCTCGCAGACGTGCGCAAGCAGATTGCCGATGCGAGCATGCCGGCGCTGCAGGCCCGCGTCGACGGCATGCTGCGGCAGCTCACGTCTCTCGAGGAAGCGGACAACGAGGCCCGCCTCGAGGCGCTGTTCTTGGCGCTCGCGCATGCCGACGGCGCACCTAGTGAGCTTCGAACGCTTTCAAGAGCAGCTCGGCCGCGAGCTCGCAGGGATCGTGCTGACCGCCCATCCCACGTTCTCGCTATCCGCGCCGGCGACCGAGGCGGTGCTGCAAATGCTTACCGTCGGTGCGGGCGCGCGACCGAACGGCGTGAGTCTGTCCGGCACTCCCTCCTTCACCGTGCATCGCGCCGCGGCGCCTACGCTACAGGAAGAGCTCGACTCCTCGACGGCGGCCATCCGCAACTTGCGCAAGGCAGCGCGGCGCGTCCTGCGAGTCGCGATCGAAGTCGCCGCGCGCCTCTACCCCCAAGACTATCGCCGCGTCGACCCGTCCCTCATCACCGTCGCGACGTGGGTCGGATTCGACCTCGACGGACGCACCGACATCGGCTGGAGCAAGAGCTTGAGCTGCCGCTATCAGCTCGCGCTTTCCGGTCTCGATGAGCTCGCAGCAAGCTTGGGCGAGTTGCGCGCTCGTCATCGCGACTCGACGACCGAGGCCGCGGCGGGGCTCGACGCGATTGGCCGCAGCCTCGACGTGTTCACTGACTGCTTCCGTATCGGCCTCGAGGCGCTCGGTCGGGAGTCGGAGCTCACGACGCGCTTAGGCTCGCTGAATCGGCTTGCGCTCGAAAAGCGCGCGCTGAAGCAGGAGGCCATCGGCACGATCGACCGCGCGCTCGCGGAGGCAATCGACAGCGTCGCCTCCGCCGAGCTTTGCAAGGACCTCATCGTGTTTCGCTCCGAGTGGCGGTCGAGCGGCCTCGGGCTCGCGCGCGTGCATTTCCGCCTGAACTCGGTGCAGCTCCACAACGCGATTCGTCCGGAAATCTCGATGAAGAGCGCACCGGGCCGCAGCGGCTCGCGCCGTCACTACCTCGCGGAGGTGTCGCGGCTCCTCGACACCGTGAGCGCGGTCAACGTGCACTACGGGACGGTCGCGCGCGAGCAGACGACGGCGAAGCGCGTCTTCATGCTGGCCGCACAGTTTCAAAAGCATTTCGACGGGCGAACGCCGATTCGCCTCCTGATAGCAGAGTCCGATACGCCGTTCACCCTGCTCGCGGCGCTGTACTACGCGCGCCTGTTCGGGGTGGAAGCGCTCGTCGAGATCTCGCCGCTCTTCGAAACAGCCGACGGGCTCCATCACGGGGATCGAGTGATCAGCGAGCTCGTCGATAACCCGCATTTCCTTTCGTACATTCGTGCGCAGGGACGTTTCTGCATCCAACTCGGATTCTCCGATTCGGGACGCTATATCGGTCAGCCTGCTGCGGCGCTTGCGATCGAACGGTTCAAGTTGCGCTTGATTCGCCTCTGGAACGCGCGTGGCTTGCAGGATATCCAGCTGCTGCTCTTCGATACGCACGGGGAGTCGATTGGCCGAGGTGCGCACCCGCGCAGTCTCGCGGATCGATTTCTGTATACGCACTCGCGCGAGGTGCGCAGACACCTCGACCAGCTCGCTGTCCCGCATAAGCACGAGGTGAGCTTTCAGGGCGGGGAAGGGTACCTCTGGTTCGCGTCGGAGCGCACGGCCCTCGCTGTGGTCACCGAGCTTCTCGCGGCGCGCCTCACAGCCTATCGCGACGACGATGACGCCTTGTACAAGCGCAGCGGTTGGGGCCTCGATTTCTTCCTTACGCTCAAGGACTATCAGGAACGACTGACGAAGCATGGCGGCTACCTCGAGCTCATCAACGCGATTGGCCGCAGCCTCTTGTACCCGACCGGGTCGCGCGCGATGCAGCGTCAGAGCGGCGGCCGCGCGGCGAACGCGATCACGGATATTGCGCAGTTGCGCGCGATTCCGAACAACGCGATCGTCCAGCAGCTCGCGTATTTCGTGAACAGCTGCGCCGGCCTCGGCCAGGCGACCCAGGCCTCGCCGGAAGCGTTCCTGGCGGTGCTCGAACGCTCGGAGCGCTTGCAGCGCCTGTTGTCGCTCGCACTGACCGCGCGTGAGCGATCGGACATCACGATGTTTGAAGCCTATGTGCAGTTGATGAGCCCGGGATACTGGCTCGATCGCGCCAATCAATCGCTCGACCGCGACTGGAACAAGACGTTGCGCCGCGTCTCACGCGTGCTCGAAGGCACGTTCGATCACGACGCAATGGCGAGCTTCGTCCGCACGCTGCGCCAGGATGCCGCTCAGCTCGACGACGTGCTCGAGCAGCGTCACGCGAGCGGTGCTTGGTCGTCGGCCGATGCTCTCACGCGTTTGCATACGTTGCGGCTTGCGGTGATCCAATTCGTGTACATCAAAGCGATGGAAATTCCGCAATTCAGCTCGAGACTGGAGATTTCTCTCGGGGCCTTGATCGAGCAGCTCCTGCATCTGGAGATCCCCGACACCGTCGAGACGCTGCGACGGATTTTTCCGGCGATGGAGGCGGCCGACGACACCGAGGTCTATGCGGAACGCGACACGTATGTCGGCACGGCACCGTCCGGGTACGCGACGGAGCACCGGCAAATTTTCGATCCGATCGAGGAGGCCTACGCGCTGATCGTGGAGACGAGTGCCCTCATCGCCCTGCATGTCGGCGCGTACGGCTGACGGGAAAAGAAAGGCGCCAACCGTTGCCGGTTGGCGCCATCAAACAAACAAGCGATGTCGCGGGCTAGAAGCGCTTCTTGATCGCGAGCGCCCACTCTTCGGGACGAACGTAGGTCGTCTGCACGGTGCCGAACAAGGTCAAGAAGTCCAGCTTGCTCTGGACTGCGCGCTCGTCCGTGATGTTCGTGCCGAACAGCGCCGCTTCCCAGTCACCATTCGGTGACAGCCACGTAATACGTGCGTTGGCAAGCGTGTACGCGGGCCCAAGCGTCAGCGGGGCGTTGTTGGCGCCGAAGTACACATCGTCCTGGTAGCTGAAGCCGGCCCGGATCCCGATCTGGCTGCCGCTGTCGAGGTTCGTCGTGTAACCGAAGTTCAGCGAGACCTTGTACTCCGGTGTACGTCCGGGCGAGCTATCGATGACGATGAGACCGGTGCAGGACGCTTGCGGGAAGCCCTTCGCCAAGCAATCGGCCAGTGTCGGCACGCGCGTGTACTGGAAGTCGGTATTGCCGATCGTCGCATCGACCAGCCAGTGCTCGCCGATCGTGGACTGGAGCTCGACTTCGACGCCTCTGATGGTCGCTTCGCCGTCGTTGCCCGTGGTCCAGGCGGGAGAGCCGTTTTGATCCTGACCCGCGGTACCGATTTGCATGTCCTGATAGTCCATGTCGAACACGCTCACGTTGAGGCGCAGCCGGTCGTCCAGCAGGTCGGACTTCATGCCGATCTCGAAGTTGTCGAGCGTCTCCGGGCCGAACGGGACGCGCGTCGTCGCAGTGGGCCGGGCCGTCGTGCCGCCGCCGCGGAAGCCTTCCTGATACGTCGCGTACACCATGATGCTGTCGTTGACGTCGTACGACACGCTCACCATCGGGTCGGTTTCCGAAGACTCCGCTACGACCAACGTGGTGGTCTCGAATCCGCAGCAATACACGCCGGCGCGATTGAAACGCTCCTGCAGGATCTCCTTTCTGTCGTCGCTGTTGCGCAGGCCTACGGTCAACGACAGCTTATCCGTGAGCTGCGTAACCGTGCTGACGAAGACGCCGGTGTTCTCGGTGGTCTGCGTGTCGACGCGATCGATACAAGCCGTTGGGGTCAGACACGGGTACAGGACCGAGATGTTCGAGTTGAGGTCGTCCGCATTGAAGTAGAAGTAGCCCGCGGTCCACTCCATCTTGTCGTTGAACAGCTGCCCGCTGACGCGCAGCTCGGCCGTGTCCTGATCGTCTCTGAAGGTGTCGAGCGTATGGTTGATCGGCATCGGCGAAGCGTCCGAGTCCCGTCCCCATTGCGCATCGAACTCGCGGTGCGCAAGGATCAACTTCACGCCGATATTCTCGAGGTTCCAGTCGAACGTCGTGCTCGCGCCCCAATGCCGAACGTCGTTGATGTTCGGCGTCTCGATACCCTGGTCGATGTTCGACAGATCGTTGAACCCTGCGTAGTTGACGCTCTTCGCTCGGCGGCAGGAAACGCTGATCCCAAGGTACGCCCCAGTTCGCCATCGCGACCTGGTTGTTGTACAGGATTGCGAGCGGGGTAGTGGGGCTCGCCGCCGTGAGCAAATCGTAGGGGCTTTCGGACTCTTGATTCGTCACGTCGACCGCGAAGTTGACCTCGAAGGCGTCGCTGCCGATGAAACGCAGCACCCCGCGGGCGGCCTGGACGTTCTCCTCGCCGAGCGTGTCGACGACGCAGCCTTCATCGGTGCCGCGAGCCGACGTGCGTGACGGAATCGCGAAGTTGTTGTCCGCAGTGCTGCCGACGACGCCCATGATCGGCGTCCCGACGATGTTTGCGGCGGGAGGCACGCCGCCCGGACCGGCGGGGGTTCCGTTCGGGCCGTCGGGGTCGTTCCAACCGACGATGCCGTCGTTGTAACCGGCGAGCTGCGGTGTGCCGTTGGCGATCATCTGGCAGGCGAAATCGACGTTGTCTTGCCAGCCGTCGCGCTGCTTCGATACGAACGAGACGCGCGCGAACATCTTTTCCTCGATGAGTGTCGTCTCGAACGAACCGCGCACATCCAAGCGGTCATAGTCGCCGACCGTGACCTCGACCTCGCCGCCTTGGTTGCCCTCGCCGGGCTTTCGCGAGATCAGGCGCATCACACCGCCGATCGCGTTCTTGCCGAACAGCGTGCCCTGGGGACCGCGCAGCACTTCGACGCGCTCGAGGTCGAGGAGATCGAGGATTGCGCCGGTTGGACGGCCGAGCACGACATCGTCGACGTAGATCGTCATGGTCGGCTCGGACGTCGCCTTGAAGTCGCCGTAGCCTAGGCCGCGAACAGTCGCGGCGAGCGTGGGACCCCAGCCCGAGCCGAGCTGGTCGATCACGACGTTCGGCGCCCAGTCGGAAACGTCGATGACGCTCGTCGCGCCGTTTGCAGCCAAGGTCTCGGCGCTGATGGCGCTGATCGCGAGCGGCGTCTGCTGAAGGTTTTCCTCGCGAAAGCGGGCGGTTACGAGGATTTCCTCGAGTGCTTGAGCGGATGCGACGTCGGCGCACAGCACGGCGCCGGTCAGAGTTGCGGACAAAGCCAAAGCCAGGTGCGACAAGCGCGGAGCGCTCTCGGTTACTGACGTGGCCGTCACGGACGATTCGCGTTTCATGATGGTCCCCCGTTTGAGTGGTCCCCGGGCCGCGTTTGTGTTCGCTATCTGCAGCGCAATTTGCAGCGTCGCCCCCGGGAGAGGGCGGATTGTAGGTCTCAAACAACCGATCGGGCAAGAAAGTCAGACGGGTCGTTGCACGAGCGCCACAATCGTGCTCGTGCTGCGGACACCGTTGGCCGAGACCTCAGCGCATGGACTGCCGGTAGGAACCACCGCCGCGGCTGCCGCCGCCCGAGGACTGAGGATGGGCTTGACCCTGGCCGCGCGAAACGCCCGCGGCGCTCTGGCCGCGCGAGACGCCCGCGGCGCTCTGGCCGCGCGAGACGCCCGCAGCGCTCTGGCCGCGATAGCTCGGCGCTGTGCTTGCGATGCCGCCGAAAGAGCGTGGCGGGGCACTGTTGCGGCTCACGCTCGGCGCCGAGCGGCGCTGCTCGACCGGATTCGGACTCGCGCGCTCGTAACCGCGGGTACTCGCTTCGGCCTGCGCCATGCCGCGGCCGACGCGATACTGCGGCGTTGCGGGCTGCGCACGCTGCGGCTCAGCTTGACCGTTCTGCTGAGCCCGTGGCTGACGATACTGGCGCAGCAGCTCACTCTGCGGACTCGCGATCGGCGCCGCGACGCCCGGCGAGACACGCCCGATCGCGGCGTCGCTGCTCGCGCGGCCGCTGCGCGCCACGATGTTCGGATTTTGCTCGATGCGCGCGCCGTTCGACCGCGTCTCGCGAGAAGCTTGGGCCTGACCCTGTCCGCGATTCGTTTCCGGCCGCATGAACGTCCGGCTGTCGGGTGTAGCACCGGTCCTCCCGCGGTAGCCGTAGGCGTCGCGCGCAGCGGGGGAACGATTGCCGTCAACGACTCTGCCTTCAGCGGTGCGCGCAAACGGCCGCCCCGAGCTCCTGGAGCCGGGCTCCCAAACATAGCCTTCGCGACTGATGCTGACGTTGTGGTTGACGCCGTTCCTCACGTAGTACGGGTTGTGGTAATAGTGACCGTAGTACGGGTGCCCGTAATGGTGGAACGGGTACGCATGCACATAGTGGCTATGCCAGCCGATGGCGAAGGCCGTCGTCACTCCCCAGAAGAATCCCGTGCTGAACGAATATCCGTACGGATACGGATAGCAATACACCGGATACGCCCACGGGTAGTAGTGATACACGGGCGCGGATTGATAGACGACGACGCGCTGCGGCTCGTAGTACGGCACGTAAATGACTTCGGGGTCCGCCGGGGCGATCTCGATTACGTCTTCCTCTCTCGTCACGACTTGCCGCTCGTCCGTGCGTAAGTTACCGGCGGCGTAAGCGCGATCGCGAAAGTCTTGAATCGCATCGAGCACGTCGGCGCGTTGGCTCAACACCGCCTCACCGAGCGCCCAAGTCCAATCGAGATCGTCGTTCAGGAGCTTGACGATTTCGGGGTAATTCAGCAGCGCGACGACCGAGTCATCCCAGTCGTCATCCGGCTCAAGGCTGCTGTCGCGCTTGCGATCCTCGAGCAGGCGAGCGGCCTGCACGATTTGCAGCGGGAACGTCGACGCCGGCAGCACGATCGCGAGCAGATCGTCAGGGTAGAGCGCGACCGGCCCAACGAGCTCGTCGAGCCTTTCGGCGGAGAGCGGCGCGGCATTCCCGGCGACGTCTTGCGCGCGGGCGGGCTGCAGCAACACGACTGCAGCGGCGAGCATGAGCACGGTGAATGCGACCGTAACCCAACGGCCCAAATCGATGGTATTTGCCCTAATCATGCTGCCTCCAACTGCTGTCGCGGACGCAATTTCCCTCATCGCAGGTGCGAGCTTAGCCCCCCCTACCTGAACAGGGGCTTAACTCGGCACGTCCCGGCGGACGAGCCTCAAACCCGCTTGCGGCGCGTCAGAAAGGAGTGGTCCGGATCGACGGTTGCGCGGCCGCGAATCGCGGTGCGGCCGAGCAGCATTCGAAACCGCATGTCGTCGCGGCTCGCGAGCGTGATCTCGATCGGCCAGCTCTGCTCGGCTATGCGCACCGGGGTTTGGATGACATAGCGCAGCTCCTCGTGGCCGCCTGAGTCGGTCACCGCGCGCTGGTCCTTGATCGGCGCCTCGCAAGTGATTTCCACGTCGCGCCGGTATTGCTTCGGATGAATTCGGAAACGAACCCAATCGGCGCCGTTCTTGCGAAACAGCTCGAGCTCGAATGCGTGCAGCGAGGACGTGCGCGCGCCCGTATCGACCTTCGCCTTGATTCTCGACAGCCCGAGCTCGGGCAAGCTCAACCACTCGCGCCAGCCAAGGACCAAGCTCGGTCTATCGTGCACGGCAGGTCGTCGGCGAAAAGGCCATTCAACGGAGTGTACCAACAGTCGCCGGCGACCCTCGACAGTCGTCGGGGCGGTCGATAGAGTCTGTTCGATGACGCTGCCGCGTGGTATGAAACTGGTAGGGGCAAGGCTCGTGGCCGCGGTCTTGGTCGGATCGATCATTGCGCATCTCGTCCAGGCCGCGGCTCAATAGGAGGCTGCAATGAGGTTCGTTGGGTTTGTGGTCCTTGCCGGCGCGCTGCTCTGCGCTGCGGCGCCGCTGTCGGCGCATCACTCGTTCGCAGCGCAGTACGACGCGAACAAGCCCATCACGCTGACGGGCGTCGTTACCAAAGTCGAGTGGATGAATCCGCACGCCCGCGTCTACATCGACGTGAAGGCGAGCGACGGCAGCGTCACGAATTGGAACCTCGAGCTCGCGAGTCCGAAC
Source organism: uncultured Gammaproteobacteria bacterium (assembly GCA_963744305.1). Lineage (GTDB taxonomy): Bacteria > Pseudomonadota > Gammaproteobacteria > Steroidobacterales > Rariloculaceae > FEN-1219. Next base: position 48,231 of record CAVUTF010000033.1, on the reverse strand, counting down.
TACTTGAAGCGCGCGGGTTGGTCGAGCACGTCGCTGAAGGAAGGCGACCAGGTAACCATCGAGGGATCGCTGGCGCGCAGCGGAGCCAACATGGCGAACGCTGCGAGCGTGACGTTGGCCGACGGCCAGCGCGTATTCGCACGAGGAAACTAGCGCGATGCTGGGCGGGAACTCGGGTCGCTGGATCGCCGGTGCGACGCTATTGGGAGCGTGGTTGCCGGTGCTCGCGCAAAACGCCAACACGGGCGTGACTGCGCCCGCCGGCGGCGGCGGTGCGCTGAACGCCGCGGCCATCGAGGCGCGTCCTCAAGGTGCGGCACCGAAGCTGCCGGACGGCACGCCCGATCTCTCGGGCGTCTGGGTCACGAACGGTCCGATCGGCGACATATCGGCCGGTCTGATGCCGGGCGAGGAGATCACGCTATTGCCTGCAGCGGCCGCGTTGATGAAATCGCGAATGGCGGCCGACGATCCTGAAGCGCGTTGCCTACCGACCGGGGTGCCGCGTGTTGCGCCGTACCCGTGGCGGATCGTCCAGGCGCCCGCGTTCGGCAAAGCCACGCATCTGTTCTTCTTGTTCGAAGGCAATATCCACAGTTACCGCCAGATATTCATGGACGGCCGCGACCACCCCGAAGATCTCGAGGCGACGTGGTACGGACACTCGGTCGGCCACTGGGAAGGCGACACGCTCGTGATCGAGACGGTCGGCTTCAACGACCTGTTTTGGTTCGACTTCGTCGGCCATCCGCACACGAGCAGCTGCGCACGCTGGAGCGCTACACGCGCACCGACGAAGGCACGCTCGAGATCGTCACGACGGTCACCGACCCCGGAGCGTATGCCAAGCCGTTCACGGTGAAGTTCGCGGCTACGCTGCGTCCGGGTTGGGAGCTGATGGAATACATCTGCAACGAGAACAACCAGGACGTCGAGCACATCCGCGGGCCCGCCGGTCTCTAGAAACAGCGACGCGCTCCCACGTTTCCGCGGAAGCGCGTCTTAAGAACGATCGTGCTTGATGACATGCGGGGTCAGGCACCGAGCCTGACCCCGAGCCTGACCCCGCGCTACTTCGCGAGCGGATCCGGGCGCACCTGGAAGTGCACGACGAGCGGCTTCGTGCCCTTGCCGCCTTCCTTGAGCCACGGCGTGCGATCGCCGCTCGGCACCCATAGGCCGCGGCCCTTCCAGCCCGCGTTCGGGTCGTCGATGCGGCCTTCGAAGCCCTTCGTGTAGAAGCCGAGCGGATACGGGATCCGCAGCGTCACGATCTCGTACCGTTGACGAGCGCGTGCACGCCGTCGAAGAGATTCGCGGTCGACATCGGCGTGTTCGCGCCGAGGCCCGACGTGTTGTGCTGATCGACCCAGCTGTAATAGCTCGACTCGACGCTCTGCTCGGGCAGGCCGACAAAACCGGGACCCGGATAGCGGTGGAAGCTCCAGCCCTCGGGGCAGTGATCGCCGGTCGCTTTCGGGCCGTTCAGCGGGCCCTTGCACTTGCGGCGGTCGAACGCGCCCAAGTGGCCGCTGCCCATGGAGACCCACACGACGCCGTTGCGATCGATGTCCGCGCCGCGCGCGCCGAAGCCTGGGCTCGGCACGTTGAAGACTTCGGCGATCGCCGTCTCGGGCGGATGCGCGCCCGGGCTCAGGCGCACGACGGCGCCGGGGAAGCCGATCGTCGAGCCCCAAACGGAGCCGTCGGCGGGATTCGGCATGACGGCGTAGAAACCCGAGTTCACGCGCTGTCCTTCGCGGGATCGGCGGGTTGATCGGGCTCCGTGTACGCGTCGCGCTTGCCGTTGCCGTTCGTGTCGAGAATCAGCGCGGTCCAGCCTTGCGAGCGCGCCGCATCGCCGGTCTCGTCGAACATCTTGCGTGTTCGAGCCAGCCGACGACCGGACCGCCGCCGCTGGTCCACAGCGTGTCGTTCGCGTCTTCCGCGAATTGCAGGTGGTGCGTCGAGTAGCACGTATCGATGAACGTGTACTTCTTGCGTCTTCGGATCGTAGAGCGACAGCTGCCGGCCCGAGCGCGGCAACGGGAATGCTTCGCCGATGGATGATCCGAGCCTTCGCGGCAGTACGCCGGAGCATTGTCCGGCGCGCGCACGACGGCCGTGTACCAAACGCGGCCGTGCTCATCGAGCATCGGATTGTGGGCGTTCGCCTTGCTGTCCCAAATCGCCTCGCGTGCCCCAATACGCGCGACGGTTGCAGCGGCGGCGTGCTCTTCGTGGTCGGCGTTCCCGGATCCTGCACCGGCGCGCGATGGAACGTCGCGGTGTTCGTCTTCGGGTCGAGGATCGGGAACTCGTCCGTGGAGAGCTCCGGTGCGCCGTACAGCCGCCCGTAGGCGTTGACGGTCGGATTGCGCCGATCCGTGCCGCTCAAGTCGTGCATGTAGGCCTTGTCGGTCGACCAGTCGCGCACGGTCGCGACGATGTTGCGCTCGACACCTTTCGGGCGGTCGGGCTTCGCATGCGGCAGCTCGCCGGCCGCGATCCGGTCGGTCCAATCGCCGAAATACTTCGGCGGCACGCCGCCGAGCTGGTTCTGCGCCGACGCGAGCATCTGCTGGCCCGCCTGGCCGGATTGGATGCGCCGCACCCACGCTTCCTGACCGCTCGCGAAATGGCCGAACTGGTGCGGGACCGTGCGCGTCGCGAGCTGGCCGATCTGATGACAGCCGATGCACGAGAGGTTCTTGATCGACGCCGAGTATTGATTGACGCCGCCCGGCAGGCTCGCGACCTCGCTGGGTTGCGGCACCTTCATCATCGAGTACCAATACGCTGCCGGGTATACCTGCGCCGCGACGGCGTCGCTCGGCGCGACCGTTGCGGTGAGGTTCACGTAGCCCCGGGGGAGCCGGCGACTTTCGCCGAGTCCGCAAGGCCGTAACCGCGCACCCAGAGTTGATAGTTGGCGGGCGGCAAATCCGGGCACGACGTAGCGGCCGCGATCGTCGGTGACGACGATCTTCGCGAAACGCGTGTCGAAGTCCTCGGTCTCCGCGATCACCCAAACGCCGGCCTCGGGGCCGCTCGCGCTCGTGACCACGCCGCCGATGTCGTCGCGGTCGATCGCGGGCGCTTGTGCATGCGCGACCGTTCCGCACACCGTCGATCGCCAGGGCCAGGCCGGGCGCGGCGCCCAGCAATCGCTCGATCGTTCTCATTTGATGTCCCCCTTCGTTGGACCTCGCGCGCTTGAGAAGCGGTAAGCGATCTACTATCCATGCGGCGGCCGAGAATGCAAGACGGACGGCACGATTCCCAGGCGCGCGTATTCTTTATCGGCTGCAGTTTTGTGAAGGAGGGAGGGTATGAGGCGTCTGTGGGTTGCTGGTCGGCGCGCTGCTGTCGATCGCGTGCGCCGGCGCGCGCGCACCACTCGTTCGCCGCGGAGTTCGACGCGACGAAGTCAGGCGAGCTCAAAGGCCGGGTCACGCAGGTCTGGTTCAACAATCCGCACGTGCGCTTCCGGATCGCCGCGGCCATGGCCGATGGCACCACTGAGGAATGGGAGCTGCAGGCGACGAGCGTCACGGCGCTGCAAGGGTCGGCTGGACGCCGACGACGCTCAAGGTCGGCGACGAGGTCACGGCGTCGGGCCAGCTTGGCCGCAACGGCGCCAAGAAGCTCTTCCTCCGCGGCCTCGTTCGGCCGACGGCCGCGGCTCATGACCGGACGCGATGACGCAACGCACCCGATCCGAACGACGTGACGGCCGTCCGAACAAGCAATACGGCTACGGTCAAGCGCGCAACGACTATCCCGTCGACATCACGGGGCCGTGGAACAACCGCTACAAGTTTCGCTTGACCGTCGACGACCTCGAGCCGAAGCCGACGCCGTTCACGGCGGAAGGCCGACGCGCTCTTCGACGTCTACGGACCATTGGCAGGACCCGGCGCTGCGCTGCCTCGCGCTCGGCTTGCCGCGGCTATTCGGCGCGCCGTACAACATGGAGATCGTCGACGCCGGCACGCACTACGTGATCATTCACGTCGAGCACAACACGCCGCGACGCATCTGGATGGACGGCCGAAAGGCGCCGGCGGATCACGCCAGCCTCTCGCTCGGCTTTTCGGTAGGCCGTTGGGAAGGCGATGAGCTCGTGATCGAGACGACGCATCTCTTGCCGGGTTGGCTCGACGGCTCGGGCTTGCCGATGTCCGGCGAAGGCACGCGGCTCGTCGAGCGCTACGACTTCAGCGACGACCGGCTCGCGATGGACCGTACGATGACGATCTACGATCCGTACTACACGCAGCCGCTCGTGCGAAAGCGGGGCTCGGCGCGCGGCGACGACGTCGCCATCGGCGAGCAGAGCGAGCTTGCGATCCGGATAGCTATTACCGCGACCTGCGCGAGAACAAGCTACTCGACGCGCATCTGGACCGTTGAGCGGCTCTCGACGCTACTCGCCGCGACGGACTCTGACGCCGCGGCCGTTCGCAGGTACCAGGAAGACGCTGCCCATTGCGCCGGGCTTGATCTCCGCGGGAAACGGAAGTTCGGGGTAAACGATTGCGGCGGCCGTCCGTCTGGATCCAGACCTGGCCGTCCTCGGTGGTGAACCGGCTGTCGCCGCCGCGAACCTCGCGGATCGACGACGACGACTATCGGAATCGGAGCAGGCGTCGGCAGCGCGTGCCGACGGGCGCGGCGGCCGCGCGGCGGCGGACTCGCGGCTACGGCGGCAGTCGGAGGAGCGCTAGCGGTCGGCGCGACGACGACCGGCGCGGCGGCCGCCGGCGCCGCAGGGGCTGACGCGGCCGGAGCCGATGCTGCGCCCGGCGCCGTAGCTGCGGTCGAGGCAGGCGCGCCGATCGCCTCGACGGCAGCCGCGGGTCGAAACTCGCGGTCGTAGCACGTCAGCCGCTCGAGGCTGTCCGCGATCCGCGCGCACGCTTCGCCCGCCGCGCGCGTGGCATTGATCCTGCGCCTGCGCCGACGTCGCGGCGCAGAACAGCGCGGTGGCCGCGATCACCCCCGCGCCGAGCCGTCGAAGCAACCGTGTGGCATCATCAGTAGACGTTCGCAATGTCGATCGCATACGGATCCCCCATGCACTCCGCGATTCAAGATTTTGTCTTTGCGTGGCCGTCATATTGGCTGGGTGTACCGGCGATGAGCAAGCGGCCACGCGGGAGCAGCGTCAAACGCGGGCGGAGCAGCCGGCGCTCGCGCCCGGTGCGGCCAGCGAGCCAGTTTCGCGTCGAGGCGGAGCGCTTCGCGGATGCGCGGATCCTGCGCTATCGCGTGCCGGGCTTCGAGGCGCTCGACTCGAGGACGAAGCGGCTCCTCTATTACCTCTACGAAGCGGCGCTGTCGGGCCACGAGATCATGTACGACCAGAAGTACCGGTACAACCTCGCGATCAAGCGGACGCTCGAGGAGATCGTGAAGCACTATCCGGGCGACCGCGGCGACGCCGAGTTCCAGGCGCTGCAGACGTATCTGAAACGGATCTGGCTCTCGAACGGCATCCACCATCACTACGCGAACGACAAATTCGAGCCCGGGTTCACGGCGGAGGCCTTCGAGCGGTTCGTCGAGGCTACGCCGCGGAACCTTCCCGGTGCGCGCCGGGCAATCGCTCGACGCGCTGCATCGCGGAGCTCACGCCCGTGATCTTCGATCCGGCGGTGGATGCGAAGCTCGTGAGCAAGGCGCGGCGACGACGTGCTCGCGAGCTCTGCCGTCAATTTCTACAGCGGCGTGACGCAGCGCGAAGTGAGCGAGTTCTACGCCGCGCGCGTGGACGCGAGCGATCCGACACCGGTTTCTCATGGGCTCAACTCCCGGCTCGTCAAACGCGACGGGCGCATCGTCGAGGAAGTGTGGAAGGTCGGCGGGCTGTATACGGAAGCGCATCGAGCGGATCGTGTACTGGCTCGAGCAGCGCAGTCGCCGTCGCCGAGAACGATGCGCAGCGCGACGCGCTCGAGAAGCTGATTGCGCTACTACCGCAGCGGCGATCTTGCGGACTGGGACGAGTACAACGTCGCTTGGGTCGCGGACACCGACTCGCTCGTCGACGTGGTCAACGGCTTCATCGAGGTGTACCACGATCCGCTCGGCTTGCGCGGAGCGTTCGAGTCGGTGGTGTCGTTCCGCGATGCCGAAGCGACGCGGCGGATCGACGCGATCGCGCGCGAGGCGCAATGGTTCGAGGATCATTCGCCGATCCTCGACCGGCACAAGAAGGCGGACGTCACGCGGTATCACCGGCAAAGTGATCACGGTGGTCGTCGAGTCGGGCGACGCGGCGCCCACGACGCCGATCGGCATCAACCTGCCGAACTCCGACTGGATCCGCGCGCAGCACGGCAGCAAGTCCGTGAGCCTCGGGAACATCGTGGCGGCCTACGACGCGGTGCGCGGGCGGCGCCGAGCGTGAGTTCGCCTGGGACGCGGCGGAGATCGAGCGCGGCGAGCGCTACGGCGAGATCGTCGACGCGCTGCACATCGACATGCACGAGGTCATCGGCCACGCGTCGGGCCAGCTCGAGCCCGGCGTCGGCGCGCGTCACGAGACGCTGAAGAACTACGGCTCCACGCTCGAGGAAGCGCGCGCGGACCTGGTCGCGCTCTACTACATGCTCGATCCCAAGCTCGTCGAGCTCGGGTTGTTGCCGTCCACGGAGGCGGGCCGTGTCGAATACGATCGGTTCATCCGCAACGGTCTCATGCAGCAGCTCAATCGCATCGAGCTCGGCAACGACATCGAAGAGGACCACATGCGCAATCGCCAGTTGATCGCGGCGTGGGCCTACGAGAAGGGCAAGCCCGACAACGTGATCGAGCGGCGCGACGCGCGACGGCAAGACGTATTTCGTGGTGCGCGACTACGACAAGCTGCGCACGCTGTTCGGCGAGCTTCTGCGCGAGCTGCAACGGATCAAGTCGACCGGCGACTTCGAGGCGATCCGCGCGCTCGTCGAGACTCTACGCGGTGAAAGTCGACCCGGCGCTGCACGCCGAAGTGCTCGAGCGCTACGCGCGCCTCGACATCCCGCCGTACGCGGGATTCATCGGCGCCGCGGCTCGTGCCCGTCGAGGCACGGCGGCGAGATCGTCGACGTGCGGATCGAGTATCCGGAGGACTTCAGCGCGCAGATGCTCGAGTACGCGGAGCGCTACGCGTTCCTGCCCACCTGGAACTGAGGCAGCATCTAACGGCGCGCGGCGTGCGCGCCGGCAGAATCCACAGCAGTTACTGCGGATTGGCGGCTGCGGGTGTGGAGCCGAAGAATAGCGGCCGGCCGTCGGCGAAGGTGATGTCTCGCGCGACCGCCTTGTTCGAGCCGTCGCGCGCCTGGTAGCCACCGATCACCAGCTCCGCTCCGAGCGGGATCGTATTCTTCGTGACACCTTTTTTCAGCAGCGAGTTCGGGCTGCCGCCCTCGACCATCCAAGAGACAGTCGTGCCGCTCGCGTCCTTCACGTCGATGTGGATCCACGAATGAGGGTTGATCAACTCCACCTTGGTGACGGTGCCGCGCAGGTCGATCGGCTTGTCGACGTCGAATTCCGCCGCGAACGCGTGATGGGCGAAGCTTTCACTCGCCACAGCGCCGGCAAATAGCGCCAGCATGATCGCCGTCCAGCGCTCGCTCATCGGGCAGGCTCCGCGGCGCCCTTCGCCGCCGCAGCCTCGCGCTCGTCCGCGCGCGCGCCGCTCAAGATGTTGGCGATCCCGTAATTGCCCTCGTGGCACGCGTATTCGTAGAACGGGCCCTCGACCGCCGTCATCGGATACTCGCCCGACCAAGGCCGTTCATAAGTGCTCGGGTCGTCGACCGTGAACTGGTAGGTAATTGTTTCAGGCCCCGTCCGCTCGAAGCGCTCTGTCACTCGCGCGTCCCTGCTCAACCGCAGATTCGGCACGCCGCCCCGTGCGCCCGTCATGCCGCTGAAGCTCGTTGTCTCGACGACCAGCGCGTTGCCCTCCCAGCGGCCGTGCGAGTCGCCGAGCCATTGGCCCACGTTCGCCGACAACTCTGGACGATCGGTGAGCGGCACGATTCGCGGGTCCTGCAGCATCTCGGTTTGAATTACCACGTAGCCCGGCGTCTGCAAGATTCGTACGTTGCTGTTGTAGCCCACGGGAATGATCGGCGGCACCTGATGGCCCCAAAGGATGCAGCGCTCGCCGAGCGGCCGGTCCTTCGCGCTGTCGAACGCGTGTGCGCGCTGGTAGTCCGCGCGCTCCTTCGCGCGCGCGGCGGCGGCCGGCAGCACGGCCGGTATGCGGCCATTCGGCGGATCGACGACGAGTGACGTCCGTAGATTCGTCGCCACCGTATTTTGGCTCGCATCGAGCGCGAAATCCGTGAGCTGATAGTGGACATCCGCGGCCGTGCCGGCCTCCGTCTCTTCCACCGCGAGCCGTTCCTTCATGACGGCCGCCGCTTCCTCCGGCGTGTAGAACGCCTTGTCGCCCAGTTCGACCGGGCGTTCGAGCGGAATCACTGTGGTATTCGTCCAGTAGCCTTGCAGCTCCGGCTGGCCGTCGCTCGTGCGCGGCACTACCCAATCCTTTTCTGCCGCGAGCGCGGTCTGCGCGACGCAAAGCGCGGCGAGCGCGAGCGTCACACCGGCTGCGATGTAATCGATTTTGCGGCGGTGTGTGCACATAGCGGCGGTCCTCGGCTCAACGTTTGCGTAAGTGGTCATACATCACCCCTTCGGCGAACTCGACGCATTTGTACTCGAGCAGTCGCGCATTCGGCTCGACGCGCCGATAGAGCGGCATGCCTATCTTCCAGGGACGCGAAAACACGGTCGGATCCTCGATCGTGACTTCATACCATAGATGATTCGGGCCTTGCGGCGTATAGCGCTCGACGACGTGCACGCCGGCGCTCGCGAAGTTGCCTGCGCGGTCGAGCCACGTCTGGCCGTTTTGCCCCGTGACGTCGACGACGAGGGTGTCCCCATCCCAACGTCCGTTCGACCAGCCCATCCAGGAATCGATCGGTGCCTCGGTGTGATCCTGCATGAAGATCGTGCGTGTGGCGCCGGCGTACTGGTAGGCCATCAGGATCTCGCGGTCCGTTTGCACGATGTGAAACGGGTGCGGCAAGTAGGTCGCGCGCGGCACGCCCGGGAAGAAGCATTTCACCTCGGGATCGGCTGTCAGCCGATTTGCGAAATTCTCGTCGCGCTGCTCTTTGGCGTCCGGAAGGTAGGGAATCGTGCCGCCGTCGATAAAGCCGACGCCGGGTGCGACCGAGTTCGCAGCCCCGAGCACCGCTGCCGGCCCTTGCGATGCGGCGTGATCCTCGAGGTTCCAGTGAGCGCTGTTCAGCGCCTGCCAAACACCGTTCAGATCCGGTTTGCCATTCGCGGCGCGGGGGATGGCCGAAAGCGGTTGCGCGAGGCTTGCGGCGGACATCAGGAGCAATACGGCTGCAAGGGCTGCCGTCCTGCACGCCTGCGGGCCGAAGGCCGCGGGCTGCCACGTGCTGCCAGTCGAATCCAAGGTTCCCCTCCCGAACCGAAGCCTCGAGCACAATATGCCCAACCCTCAACTCCAAGACAATGCAGATTCCTTAAGCGCCGCGCTTGGAGGCGGCGGACTTTCTCAACGAGGTCGCGTAGGCTCGCCTCCATGACGCGCATCCTGTACGTCGGTAACCGCAACTACTCTTCATGGTCGATTCGCGGATCGTTGCGTCGTCCGGCAAAGCGGCATCGACTGCGAGGAAATCGTCATTCCGCTCGACACCGACGAGGGCCGTGCGCTGGTCGAGCGCGTGAGCCCGAGCCGCCGCGTGCCGGTGCTGCACTACGATGGGCTCGTGATCTGGGATTCGCTCGCAATCGGGGAAGTTTTGCATGAAAGAATCCCCGCACCAGGCCTATGGCCGACCGAGCCGGACGCACGCGCTCACGCGCGCAGCGTCAGCGCCGAGATGCACTCGGGTTTTGCGGAGCTGCGCATAAGGCTGCCGATGGACATCCGCGCGAAGCGCACGGTGCCGATCACCGCGCAAGCGCGCGCGGACATCGAGCGGATCGAGGCGATCTGGACGTCCTGCCGCCAGCTCTACGGAGCGGAGGGCGACTACTTGTTCGGCTCCTGGTGCGCGGCGGATGCGATGTTCGCGCCGGTCGTAAGCCGATTCAGAACGTACGGCGTGAAGGTCGGGGCGCTCGCACAAGCGTACGCGGACTCCGTTTGGGAGTGGCCGGCCTTCGCGAGCCTCGTCGCCGAAGCTTTCGAGGAGCCTTGGTCGCTCGATGTCGGCGTCTGACATGGACGCGGGGCAGCAACGACATCTTTCGCTCGACGAGCTCGAAGCGGGTCTCGCTGAGATTCGGCGCTCGCCGCTGGACGCAGGTGTCCTCCAGATGATCGTGCGCCGGCCGCGCTCGGGCGAGCGCGAGGTAGTCGTCGCCGGCGAGCTCGACGAGCGGTTGGGGATTGATCGGCGACCGCTGGAGCGCCGGCGCGCCGGCCGGCCGGAACGATCAGCTTACGGTGATGAACGCGCGGGTCATCGCGCTGCTCGCGCAGGATCGACGGTTTTGGGCGCTCGCCGGCGACCAACTCTACGTCGATCTCGATTTGTCGCTCGCCAATCTACCGGCGGGCACTCGTCTTGCGATCGGTTCTGCGGTGATAGAGGCGAGTCCCGAGCCGCATACGGGCTGCCGCCAGTTCCGCGCGCGCTACGGTATCGACGCGGTGCGCTTCGTCGGTTCTGCCGTCGGCAAAGAGTTGCAGCTGCGCGGCATCAATGCTGCCGTTGTCGTCGGCGGCGCCATCCGCGTCGGCGACACCGTGCGCAAAATCGGGGTCGGGTACTAATTTCCGCCGCCGCCGTCGAAGGACCTCAGCGGCAGAGGGAAATTAGTACCCGACCCCAAGGCGGCGGCTAGGACGCGGGCGACATGGACGGCGTCGCGCCGCGCGCCGTCGCGGATCTGGTGGCGGCAGCTCGTACCGTCGGCGACGATCACGGTATCGACGCCTGCCGCGCGCACGGCCGGCAACAGCGCACCTTCCGCCATCTTGAACGACACATCGATGTGCTCTGACCCGTAGCCGAACGCGCCCGCCATTCCGCAGCAGCTCGCAGCGATCGTCTCGACGCGCAGGCCGGGCACGAGCTCGAGCGCGGCCGTCACGGCCGGCATCGCGTCGAACGCTTTTTGGTGGCAGTGTCCATGGACGAGCGCACGGGCAACCTGCGCCGGCGGCCGGAGCTCGAGGTTCAGGGTTCCCGCTCGCTGCTCGCGCGCGAGAAACTCCTCGAACGTAACGGCCGCGCGCGCCAGCGCCGCGCTGTCGGCGCCGGGCAGCAGGCGCAAGTACTCGTCGCGCAGGCCGAACAGGCAAGCGGGCTCGAGACCGACGATCGCGCGCCCGCGTGCCACGTGCGGCGCCAACGCATCGCGCGTGCGCCGAGCTTCGGCGCGCGCCTCATCGATCATGCCCGCCGCAAGATACGTGCGCCCGCAACACAGTGGGCGGCCGGTCGGTGCCGCAGCCACCTCGATGCGGTAGCCACCCGCCGCGAGCACTTGCACTGCTGCGCGCAGATTCTCGGGCTCGAAATACGTGTTGAAGGTGTCGGCGAGGAGCACGATTTCAGGCGCCGTCGCCGCCCGCCGGCACCTCGGACTGCCCGCGAAAATAGTCGCGCCGCCACACGGGCAATGTCCGCCTCGCAGACAAGCGCAGCAGCTTCTCCGACAGTCTCGCCAGCCCCGGCACGCGGTCGCGCAAGTTGGCGAGCGGCGCCAAGCGCGCGAGCCACGGCGCGTAGCGCGGCAGGTGCGCGACGAGTGTGTCGCGCGCCGAGCGCCGCCGGCTGCGGTGATATTGATGAAGGAATTCGACCTTCATGCTCGCCATGTCGACCCCGGTCGGACATTCGCGCCTGCAGCCCTTGCACGACACGCACAAGTCCAACGTCTCGAACATTGCGGGCGACGTCAGGGCGTCGCGGCCGAGCTGGCCCGACAGCGCGAGCCGCAGCGAGTTCGCTCGGCCGCGAGTCACGTGCCGTTCGTCGAGCGTCACGCGGTACGACGGACACATCGTGCCCGCATCGAATTTTCGGCAGTGGCCGTTGTTGTTGCACATTTCGACCGCGGCGGCGAAGCCACGGCCGCGATTCTCCGCACCGACTTCGTGATCGGACCAATCGAGCCCTGCGGCGATCGGCTCCGTGACGTATCCGGGCTTGAAACGGAAGAGCTGCCGGTCGTCCATTCGCGGCGCGGCCACGATTTTGCCCGGATTCATGAGGCCTTTCGGATCGAACGCTCGTTTGAGCTCCGCGAACGCGCGCACGAGACGCGGGCCATAGAGCGGCTCGATCCACTCGGAGCGCACGAGCCCATCGCCGTGCTCGCCGGAGTACGAGCCCTTGTACTCCTTCACCATCGCGCACGCCTCCTCGGCGATCGCGCGCATCTTGTGCGCCCCATCGGCGGTGCGCATGTTGAGCACGGGCCGCACGTGCAAGCAGCCCGACGGCTGCGTGGGCATAAAAAGTGCCGCGAGTGCCGTGCTTCTCGAACACGCGCGTAAGCCGGTCCGTGTACTCCGCGAGATGCTCGAGAGGCACCGCGCAGTCCTCGATGAACGACACGGGTTTGCCGTCGCCCTTCATCGACATCATGATGTTTAGCCCCGCCTTGCGGACTTCCCACACGGCTTTTTGGAGCTCGGGGTCCTGGATCGCGACGACGCTGTCGGGCAGACCCAGATCGCCCATGAGCTCGTTCAATTGCGCAAGCTTCGCGGCCTCCGTGGCAAGGTCCTCACCGGCGAATTCCACGAGCAGGATCGCGTCGGGCGCGCCCCGAACGGCTTTCTCGACTGTGCCGCGGAAGGCCGCGATTTCGCGCGACAGCTCGATCATCGTTCGATCGACGAGCTCGACGGCGGCGGGTCCGAGCTTGACGATGTGCCGAGTGAGATCCATGGCTTTGTAGAACGTCGGAAAGTGCACGACGCCGAGCACTTTGTGCGCGGGCAGCGGCGCAAGCTTGAGCTTGACGCGCCGAAAGTAGCCGAGCGTGCCCTCCGAGCCGACGAGCACGTGCGCCATGTTGAACGGACCGGTCGAGACCATGTCGAGGTTGTACCCGGCGACACGGCGCTGCACTTTCGGCACGCGAGCCTCTATCTCCTCCCGCTCGCGCTTGAACAACGCGCGCACCGTGGCAGCGATGTCGAGTTCGTTTCGGTCCGGCGGCGCCTCGGTCTCCGCCGGAACGTCGCCGAACACCGCGGTGCGGCCGCTCGTGAGCCAAGCGTCAACCGCGAGGACGTTGTGCACCATGTTGCCGTAGCGCATCGAGCGCGCACCGCAACTGTTGTTCGCGGCCATGCCGCCGATCGTCGCTTGAGCGGACGTCGACACGTCGACCGGATACCAGAGGCCATGGCGCTTGAGCTGCGCATTCAAGTGATCGAGCACGATTCCCGGCTCGACCCAGGCCGTGCGCCCGGTCACGTCGAGCTCGAGCAGCTTGTTCAAGTGCTTGCTGTGATCGATTACGAGGGCTGCGCCGACGGCCTGACCGCACTGCGAGGTTCCCGCGCCGCGCGGCAAGATCGCTACGTTCGCGTCCGCGGCAATCGCAAGCGCGGTCAGCGCATCGCGTTCGTGCCGCGGTACGACGACGCCGAGCGGCTCGATCTGGTAAATCGAGGCATCGGTCGAGTAACGGCCGCGCGAAAACGCGTCGAAGAGCACTTCGCCTTCGAGCTCTTGCTTGAGACGCGCTTGCAGTGAGCTGCCGTTGTTGTTCTGAGTCGTGCGGCTCATTGCGGTGTATTGTATGCGGCGGCGGGGACCTACCCCATGTCGGATGATCCATGAGCTACGCAAGCGGTCGGCACTTTCTGCAGATTCCCGGACCGACCAACGTCCCTGACAGAGTGTTGCGGGCGATCGCGCAGCCGACGATCGATCACCGGGGGCCCGAATTCGGCGCGCTCGGGCGCGAGCTGCTCCGCGAGATTCGCGGAGTCTTCAAGACGCAGCAACCGGTGATCATCTATCCGTCGTCGGGCACCGGCGCGTGGGAAGGGGCGCTCGTGAACACGCTATCCCCCGGCGACGCCGTGCTCATGAGCGAGACCGGCCACTTTGCGAGCTTGTGGCGCGAGATGGCGGTGCGCCTCGGTTTACAACCCGAGCTCATTCCCACGGATTGGCGCCACGGCGCCGATCCGCAAGCGATCGAGGCGCGGTTACGCGAGGACTCGCGGCACGCGCTGAAAGCCGTGTGCGTCGTGCACAACGAAACTTCGACCGGCGTCGTCAGCCGCATCGGCGCGATACGCGCCGCGATCGATCGCGCGCGGCACCCCGCATTGCTTTTGGTCGACACTATCTCGTCGCTCGCCTCGATCGACTACCGCATGGACGAGTGGGGCGTCGACGTGACGGTGGCGGGCTCGCAGAAGGGTTTGATGTTGCCGCCCGGCCTGGCCTTCAACGCCGTGTCGGCGAAGGCGCTCGCCGCCGCGCAGCACGCGCGTCTGCCGAAATCTTATTGGGATTGGCAGCCGATCCTCGCCGCGAACAAGGACGGCTACTTTCCGTACACGCCTGCAACGAATTTGCTCTACGGGCTGCGCGAAGCGCTGCGTATGCTCGAGGAGGAAGGGCTCGAGAACGTTTTCGCGCGGCACGCGCGCCACGGGGAAGCAACGCGCCGTGCGGTGGAGGGCTGGGGACTCGAGGTGCTGTGCGCGGATCCTCAGGAATACAGCGGCTCGTTGACGGCCGTGGTCGTGCCCGCTGGCCACGATGCCGATGAGGTCCGCCGGTGCATTCTCGAGGCGTTCGACATGTCGCTCGGCACCGGGTTGGGGAAACTGGCGAAGAAAGTGTTTCGAATCGGGCACCTCGGGTACTTCAACGATCTGATGCTCGCGGGCACGCTCGCGGGCGTCGAGATGGGGTTGCGCTTGGCCTCGATCCCCCATCAAAACGGCGGGCTCGCCGCTGCACTCGACTACCTGGCGGCGACGGTACCCGGCGCCGAGTCAGCGAGCCGCGAGAAACCTAAAACTCAGCGCGCCAGGTGAAGTCGATCGAGGGCTCGAAGTCGGCCGCCGGGCTGTAGGTCGTGCGCAGAAACTTCAAGTTGAATCCGAGCTTCGTGAGATTAGCCATTGTCCACGCTTGATTGTAGGCGAACGTGCTCAGGCTCTCGGGCCGATTGCCGGTCGTCCTCTCGAGCTTGAGGCTCAGCGTTCCGGCTCCCGGAACGAAGGCGGGCGTGAGACCTTTGACAAGCGTCTCCACACCATAACGCCGACTGTCGCTGCCCGCCGACATCAGTGTCGCGCGCCGCTGGCTCGTTTCATAGATCGCCCGGCCCGTCAGGGTTAGCGGAGTCACCGCGCCTGCATCGCCGAGGATTTGGTAGAATCCGAGGCGCAGAAGATGCCGAGAAAGCCCGTCGGGCGAACGCAAGATTCTTCCCTCAAGCTCGTCGAAGAACGGGCCTAAGGATCGAAAGTGCAAACGTGTGTCGAACGTAGCGTCTTTTCGGGTGTTGAACTCGGCGAGATCCACGCGGGTCTCGATATCGAGATTCTTACCGATCGCGAACGCGGAGCTCACGTTCGGAACGATTTGCGTTCGCTTGTTTGGGGCTTGCAGCGCAACGTCGGCCTTGAGTCGCAGTCCGTCGTGCTCGACCGTCAGTCCCGCGTTGCTGCGCGGTTTCAGGGTCGCGCCGGCCGACTCGACATAAGTGGTGAAGCTGTCGGCATGCGCCTGATTCGAGCCAAGAGCAATCAGCCCTAGCAAGAGCGCAAGCCAATCCATGCGTCGCCCCATGTCCCCGTCCCCCAAACGCCACGTCCCGACTCTTGACTCTAGCGAAGTCGACCCCCGCGGTGAACGATGCCGATCACTGTTTGATGCCGATCACTGTTTTTCTTGTTGGTACGATTCCTGCTTCTTTTTTGGTATTCGTCGCAGGTCCCAGTCAATGATCGCCGCTCGGCTCGCGCTTCCGCTCGTAATGTTGGCGTTGCTGTTTCCGCCGCCGGAGTCGCTGGCCCAGGAGCGGCCGGCGGTGCCATTCAACCGCGACATTCTCATCGCTCACGCCGACGAGCTGTCCAAACAGAAGTTCGTCGAGCCGACGCTGCCCCCCGGCAAAGAACGGCTCACCTACGATCAGTACCGCGCGATTCGGTTCCAAAGTGGTGCATCGATATGGGCCCGCCAGAACCGCACGTTCACGATCGACCTGTTTCACCCCGGCTTCATCTACGAGACTCCGGTCGATATCAATCTCGTCGTGGGCGGTCAAGCGCGTCGCGTGTTTTTTACGAACAAGACTTTTGAATACGGCCCCGAAGCACCGCGAATCGAGCTCGACCCGGACATGGGCTATTCCGGTTTCCGCGTGCGCGCGCCGATCAACTCGCCCGCAGTGATGGACGAGTTTCTCGTGTTTCAGGGCGCGAGCTACTTCCGCGCCGTCGCACGCAAGCAGCTCTATGGTCTCTCCGCTCGCGGTCTCGCCCTGCGGACGGGGCGGCCCGAGGGCGAGGAGTTCCCGGTATTCACGGAGTTTTGGATAGAGCGGCCTCCGGAGAATGCCGAGGTCCTCGTTTTCCACGCTTTGCTCGAAAGCCGCTCGGTCGTCGGTGCGTATTCGTTTACGGTGCGCCCGGGCGAGGAGACTGACATGGACGTCGAGGCGACACTATTCCCGCGCGTCGACATCGACGCGTTCGGCGTCGCGCCTCTCACCTCTATGTTCCTGTTCGACAGCTCCACGCCGGGGCGCTTCGACGATTTCCGCGATGCGGTGCACGACTCCGACGGGCTCGAAATCGTCAACGGCTCTGGTGAGCGTATCTGGCGGCCGCTGGCGAACCCACGCACGCTGCAGATTTCCGCGTTCGTGGATCGCAATCCGCGCGGCTTCGGATTGGTGCAGCGCAAGCGGGACATCAGCGACTACGAGGACTACGAGACTCGCTACGACCTGCGCCCGTCTCTGTGGGTCGAGCCGCGCGGCGATTGGGGTGACGGCCACGTGGAGCTCGTGGAAATACCCACCGCTCGCGAGATTCACGACAACATCGTCGTGTACTGGCAGCCTCGCGAGCCCCTCAAGGCCGGTACGCGCACGGATCTCGCCTATCGACTGCGCTGGCTCCACGAGCCGCTCGACTCCTCGCTCGCGCGCGTGGTGGGTACCCGCACCGGCAAGTCGCTGAACGCCGAACGCCGCGACTTCATCATCGATTTTCGCGGCGACGGCCCCGTGCCCGACGACCTCGACATTAATGTGACGACCTCCAACGGCAGCATCATCAACCCTCGCGGGCGAGCCGTGACGCCGGAGGGCACTTACCGCGTCGCCTTCGACCTCGAGCCCGAGGGCGACGACCTCGCGGAACTGCGGGTGCTGCTGATGTCCAACGAAAAGCCGTGGAGTGAAACCTGGCTATATCGATGGAAACGTTAACGCAGAGGTACGCAGCCGTTCCGCCGTTCGCCGTGCTCGAGATGCCCGAGCAGGACCTGCGGCGCTACGTCAAGGTCAAGCGGGGCTGGACGTCCCTCAAAACCTGGCTTGCGCGGCTGCTGACGTTCGGCGGCGCACTGGCGCTTACCGTGTACGCGGCGCGAGAGATGGTGGCCGTCGTGTCGATCGGCGGCACGATGACCGTCCTCCAGGCGCTCATGGTCGTGCTTTTCACAGTGACGTTCGCGTGGATCGCGCTCTCCGCATCGGCCGCGATTGCGGGCGTGCTGTTCGGCGGCGTGCGCCGCAGGTCGAAGGCCGACGCGCAGATCGACAAGCGCACGGCGCTCGTGATGCCGATCTATAACGAGGACCCCGCGCGCTGCTTTGCGGCGGTGCACGCGATGGCGACGACCTTGGTCGATCGCGGCTCGGCCGAAGGGTTCGAGGTGTTCGTGTTGTCCGACACGACGAACCCCGACATCTGGATCAAGGAGACCGCGGCTTTCCAAATTTTGCGCGATTCGCTCGGCGAGCAGATGCGCGTGTGGTATCGCCGGCGCACCGACAACGTCAACCGCAAGGCCGGCAATCTTCAAGACTTCGTTACGCGCTGGGGCGGCCGCTACGACTTCATGATCGTGCTCGATGCGGACAGCGTTCTCGCACCGGAGACGCTGCTCACGATGGCCGCCGAGATGGCCGCTGATCCGAAGCTCGGCATCTTGCAGACCGTGCCGCGCCTCACGGGTGGTCACACGCTGTACGCGCGGCTACAGCAGTTCGCCGGCGTCGTCTACGGACCGGTCGTAGCGCGCGGCGTCGCAGCGTGGCAGGGCGACGACGGCAACTATTGGGGGCACAACGCGATCATCCGGACGCGCGCGTTTGCCGCGGCGGCGGGATTGCCTCATCTGCCGGGGCGCAAGCCGTTCGGCGGGCTGATCCTGTCGCACGACTTCGTGGAAGCCGCGCTGATTCGCCGCGCGGGTTGGTCGGTGCGGATGCTGCCGACGCTCGGCGGATCGTGGGAGGAGAGCCCGCCGTCGTTGCTCGACGTCGCGGCGCGCGATCGGCGATGGGCGCAGGGGAATTTGCAGCATCTCGCGGTCGTCGGCGGCGCCGGCCTCGCATGGCCGAACCGCATGCACATGTGGATCGGCGTCATGAGCTATCTCGCGTCGCCGCTCTGGCTTGCGTTGATCGTCGTCGGTCTCGCCGTTACCGCACAGGTTGCGACGATCCAGTTCGAGTACTTCACGGACGAGTTGTCGCTGTTTCCGCGCTGGCCGCGGTTCGACACGGAACGCATGATCACGCTGTTCGTGTTCGCGATGGGCACGTTGCTCGTGCCGAAGCTACTTGGTCTGCTGCGCGCTCTCATCAACCGCGAATTGCTTCGCACCGTGGGCGTCGTGCGCTTGCTTCTCGGCGTGCCGCTGGAGACGGCGTTGTCGGCGTTGTACGCGCCGATCTCGATGATGATCCAGACGAAGCAGGTCTGGGAGATCCTGAGGGGTCACGATTCCGGGTGGGCGGTGCAGGCTCGTAAGCGCACGACGTTGCCGTGGAGCACGCTGTGGCGCCGGCACTGGGTGCACATGCTGATCGGTCTCGCGGTCTCGGCGGGCTTGGGCGTAGTGTCCCCGGGGCTGCTCGCCTGGATGGCTCCTTCGCTGATCGGTCTCTCGCTCGCGTTGCCCCTATCGGCGGCAAGCGCGAGCGTGCTGCTCGCGAAGGTTACCGGCGTGCTGGGCTTCCTCACGATTCCCGAAGAAGTCGTCACGCCGCGCGTGCTGCACAGGCGCGACGAGTACGAGCGGGAGCTCCATGCGAGCATCGGGACTGCCACCATCGAACGCCTGCTCGTCGACGAGCAGCTGCGGCACAGGCACTTCGCGAGCGTGCTCCCGCGACCGCAAGCGCCGCGCGGCAAGCCCGACATGGCGCTGCTCAGCGCGCGCGCGAAGCTCGCGGAGGCACGCACGCTCGAGGAGGCCATGCAATGGCTTTCGCACCCCGAGCGCCTCGCGGTACTGGACGAAGGTGACCTATTCCACGAGCTCGTGAAGCTCCACGGCACCACAGAGCGCGAGCCGAGCGCGCCCGTGCTGCGCTCGGCCTAGCTAGCGCTGTCGCAGACCTGGTGCGTGCGTAGCGTCGGGATGCTCGAAATCAGATTGGATTTGTGCGTATAGCCGGGCCAACTCGGCCAAGCGAGCGTGCCAACGCTCGCCAAATCGACCGAGGCCGTGAAAGTGGCGGACCACATCGTCAGCGTGACGGAAAATCCAAGGTCGCGAAGTAACAAACCAAGAAACAACGGCGCTCTCGTGGCGCTTCTCCGAGTCCATCGAAGAAATCGACTGCGGCTCGATCCATGCCATGCCCCAGACCCCTTATGCGAGCTTCGTTGAGCTCTTTCTAACTAAAGAGTAAGCGAACTTTCCGCGCTGGCATAACCGTCGGCATCGGGCGACAGTTGAGGCTTTCAGCGAACGGCACGCCGACATAGACTGGCACCGAGGTTTCTCGGGTTCAGTTCGAAACGGAGGCCGCCGCCGGTGAAGGTGAAGGGGTCATGACGATGAGAGCGACGTGCATGTGCCTCGCGCTGCTGGTTTCTTGCGGCGCGCTTCGCGCGGAGGAGGACGTCATCCGCTGCAAGGGCGGGCTCGTTGCAGCGGGGGATGATCGCCGAGGAGGTCAAGGCGAAGTGCGGTGAGCCGAAGTCCATCGACGTCGAGTCCGTGCCAATCCGCGTGCGCCGCGCCAACGGATCCTCGGGTATCGTCGGAACTACCGAGATAGAGCGGTGGACTTACGATCGCGGCGCTGGACAGTTTCCCGCAGTGCTCACGCTCGAGGAGGGCAAGGTCAAGACGCTCGAGCTCATTACGCGGTGACGATGGGCGGGCAGCGGGGTGCTCGCGTCAGGGCTCCCGCGGCGTTGCTGCTTGCCATGGCCGCGTTCGCGTCCGCGAACGCGCAGCACAACCTGAGCTTCGAGGTCGTCGAGCACGGCACGTCGCTGCCACAAGGCTGGAATCTGTCCCGGACCGACGACAGCGTCACGTTGCGGGTGGCGGTGGACTCAGCGGTTGCACACGAAGGCACGCGCAGCCTGCAACTTGCGCGGCTCGCCGACGGCGGCATTGCGCGCGTCACCCAGCGGATGGCGCTGCCGCCTGGAGCGATGGCGCCGAGCGCCGTGATGCGCGTGCGGCTCAGCGGTTATGTGCGTAGCGAAGACGTTGCGTCTGGCGATGCGGCACTGTGGTTGCGCATCGACGGGCCGCGCGGCTTTCTCGCCGTCGACAGCCGTGGCGCGGAGGAAGCGCCGTCCGCCGCCCAGCCGGGCTGGCGCCTCTTGACGATCCAAGCGCCACTGCCTGCGGACGCCGAGGAGATTTCGTTCGGCGCTCTGCTGCGCAGCGTCGGAACGGCTTGGTTCGACGATCTTGGGCTCGAGATGCTCGACGCGCGGACGTTCCCACCGCCGTCTGCGGCGGTGCGGCGCTATGTCGCGGCGGCGCTCGATCTCATGGAGGAGCATTCGCTGAACACGAACGCGATCGAATGGAGCGGTTTTCGGGCTGCGACGCTCGATCAGGCGCGGGGCGCGCTGACCACGACCGATGCCCACCTCGCGTTGCGCTACGCGCTGCGCAATCTCGGCGACTATCACAGCTATCTCGTTACGCCCCAGGCGGCCGCTGCGTTGAGCATCGCGCCGGTGGCGAATGCCCGGACGGGTCGCAGCGCGATCGAACCCCGCGGTGCCGCGCTCGAGGGCGGCGTTGCGTATCTTTCGGTGCCGGGATTCGCGGGTGGCACGCCGCTGCAGCAGGTGGCGTTCGCCGATCGAGTGCAAGACCTCATCCGAGAGAACGAGCCCGCTGCCTCTTGCGGATGGATTCTCGACTTGCGCGATAACGGCGGCGGCAATCTATGGCCGATGTTGGCCGGCGTCGGACCGCTGCTAGGCGACGGCGAGGCCGGCGCTTCCGTCTATCCGGACGGCAGGCGGGTACCGTTCTGGTATCGCGACGGCAAGGCCGGGTTCGGCGACTACGTGCAGCTGCGCGTGAGTGGCGCGCCGCATCGTCTCGCGCAGGAGTCGCCGCGGACGGCAGTGCTCATTGGCTTCGAGACGGCAAGCTCGGGCGAGGTGCTCGCGATGGCGCTGCGAGCACGCGACGGCGCCCTCACGTTCGGCGCGCCGACGCGCGGGCTTTCCACCGGCAATCGCACATTTCCGCTAGCCGATGGGGCTGCCATCGTGCTCACGGTGGCGGCCACGAGCGATCGAGCCGGTCGCGTGATCCGCGGTGCAATCGAGCCCGATCACGCCGTCGCGGGCGGGAACCGAGGGGGCCAAGCAGTCATCGATGCGGCGACCGCGTGGCTGCAGGGACCCTGCAGTGAACGGCTCGCCGTCGACTAAGCTGCGCGCTCGAAATCGCTTTGCCAGGAGCAGGCGGGGTCTATTCCGCGGTCGGGTTCGCAACCGGTGTGAGGCGCGAGGCCGGCCCGGGTTGCGGCTTCTGCGGCCGCTTGTTGAGCTCCTTCGGATCGCCGAGATACTGCATGCCTTTCTGCCGCATCCAAGCGAGCTGCGCCTCGCGCTTCGCGGCCAAGCTGTCCAACGCTTCGGTCGGCGTGCAGTCGGACGGCAGAGTCAATACAGGGTGGCTCGAAGTCTTTCGTTTTTGGAATAGCGAAAGCATGTTCCTTATGTCCCCGCTGACTACGATGAGTGGCTAATCATGTACGCCAAACGCCGGCCGCGATGCAATAGCGCGGCAGTGCAGCAATCTTCGCAGTCCGCAGGATCGTTGCCGCCGTCGAATTATGAAAAAAGTTGTGCGCGCGCGTCGGAAGCCCATTTTGGGGGCTCACGGAACCGCTTCTTGCGTTGCAACTGATCCGTGGCCTATTCGTAGCGCAGCGAGTGGATCGGTTTTGCGCCGGCCGCGCGTGCCGCAACGACGCCGACCGTGACGCCCGCGATGATGAGAGCGAGGACGGCGCTCCCGGCAAACGTGAGGGGGCTCAAGTCGATCCGATACGCAAAGTTCGTGAGCCAGCGCTGCATCAAGAGGTACGCTGCAGGCCAGGCAACGAGATTCGCCGCGAGCACGAGCTTGCCAAAGTCTGCCGTGAAGAGCGTGACGATGTCCCAAATCGTGCCGCCCATCACTTTGCGCACGCCGATCTCCTTCGTGCGGCGCTCGGTCGAGTAAGAAGCTAGCCCGAGAAGCCCCAGGCATGCGACGAGGATCGCGAGCGCCGAGAAGGCGAAGAAAATCTGTTCCTGCCGCTGCTCTGCCTGATACAGAGCCGCGTGATCGACATCGAGGAAGCGCCGGCTGATGGGATGAGCGGGCAGAAATTCGCGCCAGACCGCGTCGATATGCTCGAGCGCATCGGCCGTCTGAGTGGCTGCCACGCGGACTGAAGCAGTGTCGATTCGATTGAAGCCCGGTATCGGCTCGGGAATGAGCAGGAACAGGATTGGCCTCACCGGAACGTGAATGGATTCGAAGTGAGCATCGCGAGCCACGCCGACCACGGTGCCGGGCAGGGACAGACTGAATTGCTCGTCCGCACCGAGCTCGACGAGCTCGCCCGCTGCCGCGCCCGGTGACCAGCCGAGGAGACGGGCAGCGGACTCGTTGACGACGAAGCCGCTCTGCGACACGGGTTTGTTCGGGGAGGGCATCGCGAACGCGTCGCGAGGAAAGTCGCGCGAAAAGCTGCGTCCAGCCACGATGCCGATTTCATAGGTCTCGAAGAAATCGTAGTCCACGACCATGTATTGGATCCGGTTGAACGACGAGGATCCCTGTTTTCGGACTGCGAGGGTATTGTCGTCGAATGAGAAGGGTGTGTAGTGCGACGCGGTGACGGCGACGATGCCGGAATGCTCGAGCAGGCGCTGTTTCAGTGTCGGCCATTGCCTTCCGAGTCCTTCCCCGATGGCTTCGGCTAGCACGACGATCTGGTCCTTGTTGAATCCCAAGTCGAGATTGCGAGTGAAGCGCATTTGCTCGAAGACGACTGCCGTGCCGATGACGAGCGCGATGGCGATCGAGAACTGCACGACCACGAGTGTGCTGCGGAACGTCGCTCCGCGCCGTCCGCCGGCAACGTCCCCTTTCAGAACGCGAGCCGCGTCGAAAGCAGAGAGATAAAAGGCCGGATAGCTGCCCGCGACGACGCCGACGATCAACGTCAGCGCGAGCAACTCGGCCGCAACACCGCCGTCGCCGAAATACTCGAGATGCAGGTCCGTCTGCAGAAGGGCGTTGAATGTCGGCAGGACCAACTCGACCATGACGAGCGCGATCAGCATAGCAACCGCCGTGGTGGCGATGGATTCGGCCAGAAACTGCGCAATCAACTGCGCGCGCGTGGCGCCGAGGCTCTTACGAAGGCCGACCTCTTTCGCGCGCGTCGCCGAGCGCGCGGTGGACAGATTCATGAAGTTGATGCACGCGATCGACAGGATCAGCAGCGCGATGGCGCCAAACCCATAGACCGTCGCGAGGCTGCCCGAGGCCTTCCACTCCTCGTCGCGCGTCGATCGAAGATGAATGTCGCGCACGTTCATGATCGTCATTCCCGACCACGAGCTCGCATCCGATGCGATTCGGCTGTTCATGAAGTCCGGGATTCGGCCGCGGATTTGCTCCACGTCAGCGCCCTCGCGCAGACGCACATACGTATGGAAGTCCGTTAAGTTGTCCCACTGCTCGAGCGTCGCGGGTCCGAACAGCGCCGGCAGGGTGCTCAGCGAGCCGAGCGCGTTGAAGGAGAGGTGCGTGTTGTCCGGCAGGTCGCGAATTACGCCCGTTACCTTGAATGTCGTCATGTTGTTGAGGAGCAGCGTTTGCCCGAGCGGATCCTCGCCGCCGAAGTACTTCGCGGCCAATCGTTCCGTCAGGACGATCGACGCCGGCTCGACGAGCGCCGTCGCAGCGTCGCCGGCGATCCAGCCGAAGTCGAAGATGTCGAAAAGCGAATTGTCGGCCCACAGGAAACGCTGCTCATACGCGGCCGTGTCGCTGCGCGCGAAGAGCGCCCGGCCGCCACCGAAGACGCGTGCGGCTTGCTCGATCTCCGGAAAGTCCTCGAGCAGCGCCGGCGCTACGGGCGCGTTGTTGGAGGCGGGCACGCGCGCCCGCGCGCCGCCGCGGGCGAAATAGTCGCGCGAGATTCGATAGATTCGATCGGCGTTCGAGAACTGCGCGTCGAACGAAAGCTCATGCGTCAGGTAGAGCGTGATGAGCAGATACGTGGCGAGCCCGACCGCGAGGCCGACTACGTTGATCGCAGAGTACAGCCTTTGCGTGACGAGATGCCGCAGCGCAATCGAGAAATAGCTACTAAGCATGTGCGGCCTCCCGGCGCACTTGTCCGACCTTTTCGGTCAGCACGCGCCCGTCGAGCATATTGACGATTCGCCGGCCGTACTCGGCGTGGCTGCGCGAGTGCGTGACCATGAGCACAGTGGTGCCTTCCTCGTTGAGGCGCACGAGCATGTTCATGACTTCCTCGCCGTTCGCCGTGTCGAGGTTGCCCGTCGGCTCGTCGGCGAGGATCAGCTTCGGAGCCGCGACCAGCGCGCGGGCGACGGCGACGCGCTGCTGCTGGCCGCCCGAGAGTTGCTGCGGCAAGTGCTCGCGCCGCGCGCGGATACCGACCTTCTCGAGCACGGCGTCGACGCGCTGCGTTGCGCTCGGCCGGCCGGCACGCGTTGATACAGCAGGGGCAGCTCGACGTTCGCGGACACCGTAAGCTCGTCGATCAGGTTGAAGCTCTGGAAGATGAAGCCGATGTTGCCGCTTGCGCAGCTGCGCGAGCTTGCGCTCCGGATAGCTTGACACCTCCTCGCCCATGAAGATGTACTTGCCGCCGCTCGGGTTGTCGAGCATGCCGATGATGTTGAGCAAGGTCGACTTGCCGCAGCCCGACGGACCCATGATCGCCGTGAACTCGCCAGGAGCGACCGTGAGATCGACGTCGTTGAGCGCCGCGGTCTCGACCTCGGTCGCGCGGAAGACCTTCGAAAGGTTCTCGAGCTTGAGCATGAGATAACTCCGGCTTTTCAGTTCATCAACTCGATCCGATCCATCGCAGCAAACGCAGCGTACTCGGACGTGATGATGCGGTCCCCCTCGTGCAGGCCTTCGAGCACCTCAAAGTGCTCGGGATTACGTCGGCCGAGGCGTATCGGGCGCTTCTCGGCGAATTCGCCGCTCGAATCGAGCACGAACGCCCAGTTGCCTCCCGTGTCGTCGAAGAAGGCGCCGCGCCGCACGAGCAGTGCTCGCGACGAATCGCCGAGCGCGAGGCGCATCTGCAGTGTTTGGCCGCGGCGCAGGGTATCCGGCGGCGCACCGAGGAACTCGAGGTCGATTTCGAACTGGCCGTCCGTTACCTGCGGATAGACCTTGGACACGGTGAGGGCGTACGTCTGATTCGCGAACGTGAGCTCGGCGGCTTGCTCTCTCGCGAGCCGCGTTACATAGAATTCATCGACACGGGCCTTGATCTTGTAGTCGTCGACGTCGTCGATCTGGCCGAGCCTCTCGGCGGGCCTCATCGCGGCGCCGATCTCGGCATCGAGGGAAGTGCAGCTGGCCCGCGATCGGCGCTCTGATCACGAGGCTGTCGAGATTGCCTCTCGCGATCGCCAAATTGCGCTGCAGCTGCTCGATGCCGGCTTCGAGCGCAGCGATCTGCGCTAGGCGCATCCGTTCATCCTGCTCTTGGCTCTCGACGGTGACTTCGCGTCGATGGCGATAGTACTCGAGCTCGTCGGCGGCCTCCTCGTAGTCGGCACGCGAAATCAAGCCGGAGTCTGCAAGCGCCTTGCGGCGCTCGGTCAAGCGCGTCAAGCGCGTGATCTGGTAGTCGATTTCCACGAGCGTGCTCTTGAGCGCCAAGCGATTCTGCTCCATGGCAAGGCGCGTGTTGCGTAGATTGTTGATCTGCTCCGCGACTTCAGCTTCTCGCGAGATGACGTCGAGCTGGAGAGCCGTATTGCTGAGCTCGAGTATGGGCTCGCCGGCCGTAAGCAATGTGCCTTCCTCGACGAGAATGCGCTCGACACGGCCACCCTCGATCGCGTCCAAGTAAACGGTGTTGAACGGCGTGACATTGCCGCGGACCGGGATGAAGTCCTCGAACGTGCCCGCGGCCGCAGTTGAGATCGTGAGCTTGTCGCTCGCGACCGCGAACGTTCTGGTACCGCTCGCTCGAACGATCTCATAGCCCACGCCCGCGGCCGCGACCGCGGCGAGCGTCGCCGTCGCAAGCTTGAGGAGACTCGGCCGCGCCTTCGCGATCCTGCGATCCATTCCCGATCCATCGGGCGGACGATGGAATGTCTCGATGGGTCGAACGGCTGCCATCGGCGATTCTCTATTGCGTGCGTGCGTCAAACGCGGATGCCGGCGAGCTGGAGCACCGAGCCGGTGTAGCCGAGCAGGACCGTCGCGACGAACAGCGTCCAGATGGTTCTCGTTACAATCTTGGTCAACATTGCCTTCTCCATCGGTAACTCGAGTTGGTCGTTGCCTCGTTCCCTTCGCCCTTCCGCTGCGGTGCACCGGGCGAGCTCTCGCACCTTCTTGAGCAAGAAGCAGACCAATCGGTCAACTCTCGTAAAAACAATTAGTTAACTACATACGGACTAACTGAGACCGTCCGCGAGTGAACAGTGCCTGTGCGCTGGCGGACACCCGGCGGCCCTCGCTCACGTACACTGCCATCGTCCGATGGAGCGCCAATCGATGAACAACCGCGCGGCTCGCATCCTGGTGGTCGATGACGACAGCGGCGTTCTCACTGCGGCGCGGCTACTGTTGAAACGGCACTTCGCAGTCGTGCAGACGGAGTCAGACCCGACGCGGTTACCGGAGCTGCTGCGAAGCGGTGTCGACGTCGTGCTCCTGGACATGAATTTTGCGCGCGGCGCCGACAGCGGTGCCGAAGGGCTAGAGTGGCTCGAGAGAATCATCGCGATCGATCCCGGCATGGTCGTGGTGCTCATGACTGCGTACGGTGATGTGTCAACGGCAGTGCAAGCGATCAAGGCGGGTGCTACCGACTTCGTCCTGAAGCCCTGGCAGAACGAAAAGCTCGTAGCGACGGTGACGGCAGCGCTGAGGCTGCGCGATTCTCGCGACGAGGTGTCGCGCCTGCGCACGAGAGAGCGAGCGTTGGTCGACGCCGCGGTCGGCGCCGCGCAGCCCGTAATCGGCAACGCGGCAGCGATGCGCAATGTGTTCGAGCTCGTGCGCCGCGCGGCGCCGACCGAAGCGAATGTCTTGTTGCTCGGCGAGAGCGGCGTCGGCAAAGAACTGATCGCGCGCCTGCTGCATCAGCAATCGAAACGGCCGGCGGAGCTCTTCATGCCCGTCGATCTTGGCGCAGTGAGCCAGTCGCTGTTCGAGAGCGAGTTGTTCGGCCATCGAAAAGGCGCGTTCACCGATGCCCGCGAGGATCGCGCAGGACGCTTCCAGACGGCGTCCGGCGGCACGCTGTTTCTCGACGAGATAGGCAACCTACCGGTGCTTCTGCAAGGCAAGCTCTTGAGCGCGCTCGAGCAACGTGCGGTGACTCCGCTCGGAAGCGATCGCGCCGTGCCCGTGGACGTGCGGCTGGTCTGCGCGACGAACAAGTCCCTCGTCGAAATGTGCCGCGCACGCGAGTTTCGCGAAGATTTGCTGTATCGAATCAACACCGTCGAGATTCGCGTGCCACCGTTGCGCGAACGCAGCGAGGATATCGCACCGCTGTTCGAGCACTTCGTCGACGTCTACGCGCGAAAATACAATCTACGGCCCAAGAGGCTGTCGCGCGGCGGCCTGAAAAGACTCGAGGCATATGCGTGGCCCGGCAACGTTCGCGAGCTGCGTCATGCCGTCGAGCGTGCGCTGATCATGAGCGACGGCCGATGTTCGACGCGAAGGATTTCCTGCTCTCGCCGGACGCGACGCCGCCGAACTCGCTGCAGCTCGACGACTTGAACCTCGAGACGGTGGAGCATGCGGTCATCCATGCCGCGCTCGAGAAACACGGCGGCAACGTGAGCCGCGCGGCCGACGAGCTCGGGCTCACACGGGCGTCTCTGTATCGACGCATGGAGAAGTATGGGCTTATAGGCGCTTCGAGCTCAGCGTCGTCGCGCAGGTCGGCGGGATTCTGCTCGTGTGCTGCGCGATCGCCTATCTCGTGACGACCACCGAATACTACGCCACGATTCTGCTGCTGGCCGTCGTGCTCACGATGCAGACGACGGGACTGCTGCGGTACGTCCGCCACACCAACCGCGAGCTCGCTCGCTTCATGCTCACGATCCGGCATGACGACTTCTCGCAGACCTTCGCCGTCGACGCCGCCAGCGGCTCCTTCAAGGAGCTCGGCTCGGCTTTCGAGGAAATCCTGAAGAGATTGCGCGCGGCCCGTACTGCCAAAGAGGAGCAGGCGAGCTATCTCGATACGCTCGTGCAGCACGTCCCCGTGGCCGTGCTGGCCCTCGACGAAACGGGCAAGGTGGATCTGTTTAACCACGCGGCGCGGCGGCTCTTCGGCGCGGGGCCGCCGGCGCGGCTGCAGGACTTCGGGCGATTCGGCAGCAGTTTCGTGGAACGCGTGCTCGCGCTCGCACCGGGACGGCCCGAGCTGATCAAAGTGGTGCGCGACAACGGCGTGCTGCAACTCAACGTGCTCGCGACCGAGCTCAAAATCGGCGGCCGCAGTTTCAAGATCGTGTCGCTGCAGGATATCCGCGGCGAGCTCGAAGCGCGCGAGCTCGAGGCGTGGCAGAACCTGATTCGAGTGCTCACGCACGAGATCATGAACTCGGCTACGCCGATATCATCGTTGGCCGCGACGGCAGCCGAGCTCCTGGCGGACGCGCGCGAACGGCCGGATCACGCGGCCGCGATCGGCGATGCCCAGGACGCGGTCGAGACAATCGCGAAGCGCAGCGCGGGTCTAGTGCACTTCATCGAAAGCTACCGCCGCTTGACGCGCCTACCGAAACCCGTGCTGCGGGCGGTGCCCGGAAAGGAGCTATTCGACCGCGTCGCGCAGCTCATGCGTCCCGAATGCGAGCATCGCAAGATCGTGCTCGCGCTGTCGATCACGCCGCCACACTTGCAAATCAACGCCGATCCGGATTTGCTCGAGCAGGTCATGATCAATCTGGTCCGCAACGCGATCGACGCGGTTGCGGAAGTTGCGCAGCCGCACATTCGGATGATTGCCGAGCTCGACCCGGTGGGGCGCGCGGTCATCGCGGTCGAAGACAACGGTCACGGTATGGACGCGCACGTCCGCGACAACATCTTCGTGCCGTTCTTCACGACGAAAAGAAACGGGACGGGCGTCGGTCTTTCCCTCGTGCGACAGATCATGCGCTCGCACCGCGGCGACATTGGGGTGCGGTCGGCGCCCGGAGAGGGCACCGCGATTCGACTCAGCTTTTAGCAGCCCGTCGGAGATCCTGCGCTAGAATAGGCACCCAACACCAACGCCGTTTTCGACGGCATCTTTTTCGGGGAAGGAGCCACTTTGACCATGTTCGACCAGCAGCTGCAGAAAATCAGGAACGACAAAGGCTTCATCGCCGCGCTCGACCAGAGCGGCGGCAGCACGCCGAAAGCACTGAAGCTCTACGGCGTGAACGAGGATGCGTGGTCGAACGATGAAGAAATGTACGCCGTCGTCCACAAGATGCGATCGCGAATCGTCACGAGCCCGGCTTTCAACGGCAAGCGCTTGATCGGCGCGATCCTGTTCGAGAACACGATGGATCGGGACATCGACGGGAAGCCCACGCCGACCTATCTGTGGGACGTCAAGAAAGTCGTGCCGTTCCTCAAGATCGACAAGGGCCTCGCGGAGGAGAAGGACGGCGTGCAGCTCATGAAGCCGATTGGCGGGCTGGACGCATTGTTGAAGCGGGCGAAGTCGAAGAACGTGTTCGGCACGAAGATGCGCTCGGTGATCAAGCAGGCGAACCAAGCCGGCATCGACGCGATCGTCAAGCAGCAATTCGACATCGCCAAGCAGATTCTCGCGGCCGGCCTCGTGCCGATCATCGAACCGGAAGTCGACATCAAGGCGCCAAACAAGGAGCAGGCCGAGGAATTGCTCAAGGCCGCGATCACCAAGGAGCTGAAAGGACTCAAGCCCGATCAGCGCGTCATGCTGAAGCTCACGATTCCGAATAAGGACAACTTGTACGCCGATCTGATCAAGCATCCGAACGTGTTGCGCGTCGTGGCGCTGTCCGGTGGCTACTCGCGTGACGAGGCCAACAAGAAGCTGGCTCGCAACAACGGCATGACGGCGAGTTTCTCGCGTGCGCTCGCCGAAGGGCTCACGGCCCAGCAATCCGACAAGGAATTCAACGCAGCGCTCGATTCCTCGATCGACAGCATCTATCGCGCGTCGATCACCTGAAGGGCACGTCGGGCCGCGAGGCTGCGAAGCGGTTCGCGATGCGTGACGTTCGCTGGATACGCATCCTAAACGGCGCCGTCGGCGTGGCACCCGTGCTTTATGCCGCGGCAGTCGCGTTCATGCTTTGGGTCGCTGCGTTCGGCTTGGCTGGCGGCCTGCCGCTGGCCTATCTACTCGCGGCGTTCGCGGTTTGGATGTCGGCCAACTACTTGCTCGAAATCGTCGAGCACAGGGCGGTCGGCAACGCCGGCTGGGCCGTGCTGTCCCTCGACACTATAGCGGGCGGAAGAGCGCAGATCGGTTCGTTGTTCCTCGTGCTCGTGCTGGCGCTCGGCGCGGCGTTGTGGGCGCTCGCACGACTCGCCGAGCCGGCGCTCGTCTATTTGTGCGCGGCCCTGCTCGCGGCGTTCCTACCGGCCGCTGCTGCGCTGCTTGCGGTTACGCGCAACGCCGCGCATGCGCTCAATCCCGGCGCCGTCGCAGACGCGGTGCTGCGCATGGGCCTTGACTACGTGGTGGTGCTAGTCGCGACGGCGGGTGCGGTCGCGCTCGGCGTGCTCGCCAATAGACAGCGAGAATTCATCCCGCTCTTTTTGGCCGTCTACGCGTGGCTCTTGGTCGCCTTTCTGCTCGGCTCGCTTGTCTATGAGCGGCGCACCGCGCTGGGCGTCTACGCACCACGCTCACCGGAAGCGCGGCAGGAAGCCGACTATCAGCGGCTCTTGAGCGCGCGCCGGCACGCGCTCGGTCACGCGTACGGCATCGCCGCCGCTGGCAACACGGTCGGCGCGCTCGCGTACGTCGAGGAGTACGCGCGCGGCGAGTCCGATGCGCTCGCGGCGAAAGTTTGGCTGTTTCACGAGATGGCACGGTGGGAAAACGTGGCTGCCGCCCTCGAGCTTGGCGTGGGCCTGAGTGCGGCGCTCGGCGCGCAGGCGCGTCACGCGGACGCTGCGAAGGTACTCGTCACGTGCCGCTACCTGCAAACCAAAGGGACGCAACATCGGCAGTAACGAGAGCGGCGCGCGCTCAAAACGTGCCGCGCGCGCGGGCAGTCGCGTAGAATGCGCAGTGCCGCGCGTGCCGCTCGTCGATCGCCACGGGTCGCGGGTACGAAACATCGACAAGGACAGGGTTATGTTGCGCGTCATTCTTCTCTGCGGCTTGTTGCTCGCTTGCTTCGCTGCGCTCGCGCACACGGGCCTGAAGAGCAGCGTCCCGGGCGCGCAGGCGGTGCTCGAGAAACCCGCCAGCGAGATCGTGCTCGAGTTCTCGGGCGCCGTGCGTCTCACTGCCGTGAGTTTGGCAAACAGCGCCGGTGCGCATGTCGCGCTCGCCGAGCTCTCCGTCGAAACGCAAGCGCGATTCGTGATCGCGGTGCGCGAGCAGCTGCCGCCGGGCGACTACGTGATCACATGGCGTGCGGTCGGCGCGGACACGCACATCGTTTCAGGCGAGATTCCGTTTCGAGTGGCCGCTGCGGCGCCCGCGCACTGACGCGACGGCGTGCTCGCCACCGATGTCGTCGTCCTCGGCTTGCGTGCGCTGGCCGTGGTCGCGATCTTCGAGGCTGCGGGCGCAGCGCTGTTCCTCTGGTTGTTCGCCAAGCGTCTAACTGGCTCGTTGCCGCCGATCCGCACGCTCGCGCGCGCGGCAACGCTCGCGGCGCTGCTGGCATCCGTGCTCCATTACGTGCTGTTACCCGCGCGCATGGCGGGCAGCTTCGCCGCGACTTTCGATCCGTCGCTCGAGCCGTTGCTCGCGCAATCGAGCATCGGAACCGCGCACGTCGTACGCGCGGTGGGGTTGGGGCTCTTGCTCCTGAGCCTCGACGAAGAAACGCGGCTGAAGCTCGCGGGGGGCTTGCTCGGAGCGATTCTGACGCTCGGCTCGTTCGCCCTCACGGGGCATACGACGCTGCACGAGTGGCGCATCGTGCTCGCGCCGCTCTTGCTCGTCCATGTCGCTGTTGCCGCGTTTTGGTTTGGCGCGTTGTGGCCGCTGGCGCTCGTGGCAAGCCGAGAGCCGATCGCGACCACAGGTGCGGTTGTCACGCGATTTTCGAGAATCGCGATCCGTTTCGTCCCCCTAATCCTGATCTGCGGCGCCGCGCTGGCGTTGTTCTTCGTGCGCACCTTAAGTGAGCTTGCGACTGGCTACGGGGCCATGATTCTTGGGAAAACCGCGGCGTTTGCGGTATTGCTAGTCCTCGCGGCCCTCAACAACCGGCGCTACGGGCCCGCGATCGTTGCCGGGCGCCTCGGCGCGCTGGTGTCCTTTTCGCGCGTCGTGAAAGCGGAGTGGGCCGTGATTGCGGGCGTGCTGATCGCGACGGCGCTCATGACCGAGCTTTTCGCGCCGGAGAACCTCCACGCGTCGTTCGGACCGGAGCACGAGGCGATGCCACCGTGAGCTCCCGCCTCAACGCCGGCTAGTGTTCGGCCGGTTTCGCGACGGCGATCGGTTGTCGCGCTCGGGTGCGCATGCTGCTCAAGCTGTTCGTGGTGCTCGCGCATGCGAAGTAGTTGAATCGCGCGAGCTATTCGCCGAGACCTCGTCGTTACTCAAGCGTAGCATCGTGACGATAGAATAGGGGATGCGGGCTTTGGCTCGGTAGCAAGGATTTGCGTTTCCAATGAGTGAACAGGAGCTCGACGTCCGCTCTAGGATGCGACGGCTGCGTCCGCGCGGGCCGCTGCCGGCGAGGACGTCCGAGGTGCTGCGCCAGCTCGCGTCCGCGGAAGGCGAGCGGGTCACGTTTCGCGAGATCTTGCTCGGTTTGCGGCATCGCGCGTTCGGTTTCACGCTGCTCATATTTGCGCTGCCGTGTTGTCTGCCGATGCCGCCCGGAATACCCACCGTCTGCGGCTTCGCGCTCGTTCTGATCGCGCTGAACCTCATCATAGGCCGCCGGCGTTTGTGGTTGCCGCGCAGGATCGCGGAGAAGAGCATCGCACGGGCGGATCTGAGGCGCGTCGTCGACCGCGCTCTGCCTCATCTGCAGCGGCTCGAGCGGATCTGCCGGCCGCGCATCGCGATCGTCACGGAGCCGATCGGCAAGCGGTTCATCGGCCTGGTCGTGCTGGTGCTCGGCGTGCTGCTGATTCTGCCGATCCCTTTCCTCGGGAACATGCCGCCCGGGGCCGCGGCCGCAATCATCGCCATCGGGGTTTCGGAGCGCGACGGCTTGGTCGTGATCGTCGGTCTGTTCATCGCTGTGATCGCGATCACGGTTGCATCGGCTGCAACCTGGGCCGCCATCCTGGGGCTGCTGCAGCTGTTTGCTAACTAGTGGTCGCCGACGGAAGGAGTCGGCGCGCACCGCGCTATGCCGAGCGGGAACCGCGCGCCGTCTGAGCGGCGCACGAGCACACAGCGGTCGCCGTCGAGCACGAGTCGAAACTGCTCCGGCATCGTTAGCACCCTGCCCGTCAACGGTGGGCTGTCCAGCGCGCCGCGGGGCTGCGCTTCCACCGTCAGCAAGCTTTCGCGCGTGAGCGCATCGTCGGCTAGTACGAGCGGCGCGCCGTTCAATGCTCCGCGCAGTACGCGCACGAGCTCCGCACGATCTGCCTCGCTCGGGTCGATGAGCACCGCGGGCTGCTCGGCGGCGATCGTCGTGCAGGCGAACGACGAGAGCAGCGTTGCAATTGCGACGCCCACGCGCGGGATGCTCATGGTCCCGTCAACGTCCTATTCATGCGCCAAGGGGATTTCACCATCACTCCATCGGCGTCGGAGGCGGCCCCCAACCCAGGCTTGGAGAGGTGCGGCAACGTAACGCCGGAGGGAGCGGGGCAGCCTTGGCCCGAGCGATAACCGAGCGCAGCAGCGAGCCGTCCTTCGAGCGGATCGCCGAGCGGGCGCGCGAAATCGTCTGCGACCGAGCAGCCCGGCACGGGTGTGGTGAGGGCGCCGCCGCTGTTGCTCGGCGCGAAACCGTCGGAATAATCGCCGAAGCCCAAAGCGTTCACACCCCTGAACTGAATCGAGAAGTAGGTCGTCCCGCAATTGTCCGCAGGATAGAACCCGTAGGGTTTGCCGCAGGTCGCCGATCCCACTTGGATCACTTGCACGTTGATGCCGCGCAAGCCGTTGATGATCGATTCGCTCGCGGAGCACGTGCCCGCTCCGGTCAGAACGAACACGCGCGGCAGGTCGAGGGTCGGCAATGGTTGCCCGGGCAGTGCGGAGAAGCCGCGGGCGCGGAGTGAAACGGCACGGGCGTCAGCGGAGCGCGCGTAATCGGATTCGTCGACGGATGCTTGTCGCTGAATTGAATTGCCTCGAACGTGAGCCCCGCGGTCTGCGCCGGCCCTGCGATCATGTACGCGAGCTCGCTCGCGATGTCGAGGAAGCCGCCGCCGTTGTAGCGCAGATCGAGCACGAGGTCGGTCACTCCGTCCGCGCGCAGCTTGCGGATCGCATCGATCAACGCAGCTTCTGCGGTCGCGACGTGATCGGTGAATGACAGATATCCAACAGGCCCTGTCGGCGTCGACAAGGTGCGCACGTCCTGCACGGGCATCAGCGTAACGTTTGCGGATCGCATGGTGACGGTGCGAGGCGTGGGGCTGCCGGGGTCCTGGATCACGAACTCGTGATCTTGTCCGCTCTCGCGGGGAAACAAGCCGTTGTTGAGCGTGGTTACTTGCACGGAGCTCGTCGCGTCGATATTGACGCCATCGACCGTGAGCACCCTGGCGCCGCGCGTCAGATTCGCGGCCGCGGCCGGGGAGCTCGGCTGCGTATAAGCAACGACGACTTGCCGCGGCGGTTGCGCAGACAAGATGATCCACTCGGCGCCGTAGCCCGCCGCCACGCCCGATTGCGAGAGCGCCCGCCATTCGGGCGTAGGGTAAGTGAAATGAAATCGATCCTTGCTCGCTCCCGACGGCGTCGTGGCGAACGTGCGGAGCACATTGAAGTAATCCGCCGTAGCTAACGTGCCCGGATCCTGGTCGACGATTTCGGAATACCAAAGGTACAGCTCGTCGCTCCACGACCGCAGCCAATGGTTCTGCGAGAGCACCGTTCCTTGCACGTCCGCGTACGGCATTCCGGTCGCGGGGTCGTTGCCGGTGCGCGGCGTGGCGCATTGCGCGGCAAAGGTCGAGGCCGGCCGAAAGATTCCCAGCGTCCAAGGGATAGTCGGTGCGCTATTCGAGCTTGGCGCAGGCGAAGCGTCTCCGCCGCCGCTACCGCCGCAGCCGCTCACGATCGCAGCCGTTAACATAACCGCCGTGCCGGCGCAGCCGCTCGGTTTGCCGTGCGAGCGGCCGATAGCTGGGCGGCGAGGCTTCGTGCCGACGTCGATCAATGTTGCGAGCTCGAGCTGCCCGCGTGCCTAGGCGGGGCAATTCGACTGTACGCCGGGAAAGGTTGTTGCTGCAAAAGAACCCGCGCGCGCATTCCGTTCGTGAGTGAGCGCTTTCGAAAAGGTCGCGCCCGTACAGCTTCGCTCGCTTATCTCAGCCTTATCAGTCGCTTGGGGCGTCTTGGCTCACGCCGCGAGCGCGCACGTGCCCGCTGCAGGACCGCTTCCGGCAGTCCGCAAGCTCAAGCCGGCCCTAGTCCGCGGGGAAACCGCAGCAGTCAGTCGGCGTTGCGCCCTAACAGCGCGTCGACCTCCTTCTCGCTCTCGAGCCAGTCGGCAATCGGATCACCGGACTCGAAGCCGCGCCGTTCTGCCCGAAGATAAGCCTGCTCGGCGATCATCGACCGGCGCTGCTCGGCGGAAATCATCACCGAGGAGGAGGGTTTGCCGGATTTCGCGGATGTGGTCTCGTCCTTGCGGGAGCGACGGGCTCGTGGCTTGGAGGACGGTTCCATGGTGCTCATGCTCTCTACTCCTTGATATAGCACGCGTTGTTCAAGAAATTGGAAACTACGACGGGCGGGTGACAGCCGTGTGACGATTTTAAGCGCTTGACAGCCGTGTGACGACTTTAACGCTTCTCATGGCCTCGCGCGTCGTATATTTGCGGAAGGTTTTTTCGTGTCGAATCGCAACGACAGATTGTCCTCGCAACGCACCTTGTGATAGATAGGCGGGATAGCTTGCGGACTTCACGAAACCCGGAAGCTACCAAGCCCAACAGGTTGAATCAATCAAGGAAGTCAGGGAGCACCAATTAATGTTCGAGATCAACAAGAAGGGGTCGGAAAAGGGACCGGACACGACGCCGCAACGCGCCGACACCGGGAACAGTGTTAGAGCCGATTCCGGCGCCGCGCCGAAGCGAACAGATGCCCCGCGAGACGCCGCGGTCATCGGCCCGTCGATTCACATCGACGGCGATCTGCGCGGAGAGGAAGACCTGCTGATCGAAGGCGAGGTCAACGGCACCGTCCAGCTCAAGAACAACAGCCTGACGATCGGCCCGCAGGGCAAGATCCGCGCTGACGTTTATGCCCACTCGATATACGTCGACGGTTTCATGGAAGGCGACCTCTACGGCTCGGAGCGCGTCAACATTCGCAAGAATGCGCAAGTCCGCGGCAACATCACGTCGCCGCGCGTGAGTCTCGAGGACGGCGCGAAGTTCAAAGGCTCGATCGAAATGGATCCGCAAGCCGTGCAAGGTGCTCTCGGCGCCGGACGGGGAGCGGCGCCGAAGGGCCCGAACGCTGCGCCAGCGTCCCGTCCCGCGATGAAGCCGGGCGACAACCCGAAGCCGGAAACTGCCGGCGTCGCGACGGCCAAAAGCGGGTGATAGGCGAGCGCGCCAGTCGCGTAGCGCCCTCCGCCGCGTGCTGATCGCGGCGGGGGCACGGCGAGCCCGCCGCCGGCACCCGGCAACGATGCGCTGAACGCGCCGCTATTTCATTCCGTGATCGAGGGGCTGGAGAACGTCGGCCGCGTCGTCGTGCTCGACCTCGGTACTGCGCGAACGGAGACGATCGCGCTGTTCGGCCGTTTTCGCTGCCGGCTCGACATCGCGGACCTCGCGGACGGCGTCGACGCGTTGAACGCCACGGAGCCCAATCCGAAGGCAATGCGCGAGCGCGTAGAGGCGTTGCTCCCGCTGCGTCGCCGCGAGCCTACGGATCTCGTGCTGTGCTGGGATGTGCTGAACTATCTCAATCGGCCGGCGATCGCGGGCTTGATGGAGTCCATTGCGAATCGCGGCCGGCACGGCATGCTCGTGCACTGCCTGATGTTCTATTCCGCTCCGCAGATGCCAGTGCGGCCTGGCTGTTGGGTGTCGGTCGACGACAGCCAGCTCATGAACGTCGCGGCGCCGCAGGCGATGCGTAAAGCGCCGCGATACACGCCGGAGGACCTGGGCCAGTGCATGCCGCGCTATTCCGTGGAGCGCGCACGCCTTCTGCGCAACGGCATGCAGGAGTATCTGTTCCGGCTCTGATTCGGCCACGGAGCTTGAGCGCGAGCCCTAGCAGCCTCATGCCGCGGCCGTCAGCCGCAGTGTCCGTTCCCTGATGTCTGACGTCCCTCGTTCGTTTTCGATCGGCTGGACATTGCCCTCAGTTTGGCGGCTTTTCGTCGAGTCGGAGGTCGGAAACGGAGGGCGCAGGTCACGCCGTGTCGCGGTCACGGGTCACTCAAAGCAAAACAATGTCCACATCCGGGAAATTAACGTCGCACGACTGTCACAAACTCGACTGTTGTGCCAAATAGATGAGCGACAGCCTCGTAAATCCCCACAACCTCTTGATTCGGAACGCCGCTCGTTTTTGATGCTTTTTTGACCAATCTGATCTCTGCGACGTGCCGCCTGCCGCTGTCGGTACTGACTAAGCACTTCTGCACAGTGTTGTCCACAGATCCTGTGGATTACGGAACGGTCGGGCCGCCTACTTAGACAGGTGCTTGGCGATCTCGCGCATGTGTTGGGCGAGCTGCGCCAGCGCTTGCTCCTTTCCCGGGAGCAGAATCGCGTCGATCGCGCCCCGGGCGAGCTCGTCGAGCTCGATGGCAATCGAGTTCGGTGACTCGAGCACGAACTCGATCAGTCGTTTCTGTGCTGCTCCCCGTTCGATGGGATCACCGCTGCGGATGCTCGCCTCGCCGGCCACCAGCAATGCTTGCAGCACACCGGCCCAGTCCTCCAAGGTCGTCAGAGAATTCCAGTCGGTCGATTCGTCGGCCATGCTCAACGCGGCGTTTCGATGCCGCGGCGAATCATACGCCGCAATCCTGGATTTCGCGCGCGCACGCCTGGATGGCCGCGAAGTAAGGCGATCCTTTGCTTCGATGCCGACAAACGCCGGCTTATAGGTGGAACGCGTGCACCAGGATACGAAATGAGCGGATCGCTTGTGTCGATCCGCGTCACGTTTTCGATGCCACCTGCGCAGCCGGGCCCGGGCGAGGCAGCGAGGGCCACTAGCCGCACTAACCGAACATCCAGCCCGGCGAGCGCATCTTTAGCGGTCTATCTCGGTGGAAAACTTTTTACGGGCTGTCGAATCACCGTTTTCCGTTTTTCCGGTGCCGTTCGTTTGGGGTCGTTTAGGTAAATCTCGTGGTAGTGGCCGTTGGGCGTTAGATGTTTTTCCGGTAGATATTCGTCGTAGAGTTTTTCGCAGACTGCGCGGATCTCGTTGTAGTCACCGACGTGCATGATTTGCACGCTTTTTCCTTCATGCAGATTTTCGAGTCGCAATGTTTTGGGTGCGGGGCCGCGTTTATGTTCGACTTTGGCGACGGCTTCTTCAAATTGCTCTTGGGTTATCCAATCGATAAAAACTATCATTACGCGCCACTTCCATTTGTCCTTATTGCCTTCGATGAAGTCTTTCCTTTTGTCAGCCCAACATAGAACTTCCAGCGGTGGCTCGACGAAGTTCTTGCCCATGCGTTTTTTCACTAGCGGTTTGATTACGTGAACCACGGAATAGAGCCATTTCGCAGCCTCAGCACATTCGCCGCTTTCTGGATTACCCTTGCCATCGACAACAGCGAACCTGATTTCAGGAACATCGACTAAGGTAAATTGCTTTTCCGGCGGTAAATACAGTTCTCTTAAGCGTTTGTGAAATCCTTCTACATTCACTTGTGTATCTCCGCTAAGTGAGTTTCAGGCATTCCAAGGTTTGGTTCGCATGTAATCCAATGTTTTGGCAATCCATTCGGCCTCAGCGTTTAGCTGGCTGATAGAGAAGTCGAACATGGCGTCAACGTAGTCGGGCAGAGGTTGTTGCTCAAAGCGAATGTTTTCGAGCCTTTCCGATTCTTTCGCCATGGCGTCTTTGCGTGTCTGCAAAGCATCCAAGGCCTGATCTCGCGTTAGTACCGACCAGTGCATCATTCCCATTAAGAGGGAAGAGGATGTGGAGCGGATGGTTTTGAGCGCAGTAAGTGTCTGCTTTACTACTGTCTTCTTGCCCGCTCTCGTCATTCGGTAGCTTTTCTTGGCCTTTGCAGTAGCCGGCGTTTCCGCCTTAACCAGACCTTTCTTTTCCAGCTGGCCGAGCACGAAGTAGATTGAGGAAAACCCAATCTGGGTCCATTCCCGCATCCCGCGCTGCTCGATGACTTGCTCGAGCTCATAGCCATGGCGGGGCATTTCAGCGACTAGGCCGAGGACCAGCAATTCGCTGTCGGTAAGGTCTTTTGAGCTCATATTCTAGTACTAGAACAAATGAATTCTAACGCTAGAATACGCCAACTGTCTACGCCAGGTGACTGGAGTTCGGGCGGGGCTGTTTAGGCGTTAAGGTTCGACGGAAAACTACAGCTTCGTTCCGTGGGTCGGCTGGCAGACTGCGGCTAACGCATTCCGGTGTATGTGAACTCGAGCAGCGCGCCCGGGTGGGCAAGGGACGCCGTCATCTCACTGGATGCGGTCAAGGTTCGACCGTGAGCGTCCGTGACGGCGTAGATCCGCCGACCGTCCGGCGCAATTGCGAGATCGCGGTAGCGATCTTGTGCCTTGAAGTAAGTGAGCGGCGGAGCAGAGCTCGCGCTCAGGGACATGCGGTAGATGACGCCGCTGGTCATCCCGGCGACGAGAATCGATGGGCTCCAACCCGGGATCGTCGGTGACGCATAGACCTCGAGGCCCGCTAGCGCGGCCGTCGCGTTGCCGAGCGTGCGCGGATCGTACGTGCTCGGCACGGTGAAAAAGGTCTTGAGTGGCGGCGTGAAGTCGGGGAGGCTCACGTCGGATTCCTTCGTTCGCGGCACGGTGCTTGGCACTTCGGGGCCGTATTCGAGGCTCGCACACGGCGTCGGCGCCGACGCCGACCAATTCGCATAGGTGTAGTACTGGTCGTCTTTGTTACCGGCAATGAGCGGCCACCCGTAGTTGCGTCCCGCCTCGATGCGGTTCACCTCGTCATCCGTGTCCTGCCCGTGCTCGGATTCATAGAGGTGCCCGTCCGGTCCGAAGGCCAGGCCCTGAGGGTTCCGGTGACCGTAGCTGAACACGTGACTGCGCACGCCGTTCAACACTGGGTTGTCGTCCGGTATGGAGCCATCCAGATCGACGCGCAGGATCTTCCCCTCGTAGCCCCTCCAGTTACGCGCCTGGATGTCCGCGGCCGTCGGCAGCTCCTGCGCGCGGATCGGAACGCAGTAGTAGGCGAGGAAGTTCGAGCCGTGATCGCCTCTGCTCGCATAGAGCTTGCCGTCCGGTCCGAACACGATACGGCTAGCGCCGTGATCGGGACCGTGAGGAAGGTCCGTCAGAAGGTCGACCGGTTCGCCGAGCTGCTGTGAGGCCGCGTCGTAGGTGTAGCGTCGGATTTTCGCGCGCCGCTCTGCAGCCGGACTCGAGTCCGCATCGTAGGTGTACATCACGTAAACATAGTTGCTGCCGCGCAGCAGCTCCGGATGCAGGGCGAGGCCGAGCAATCCATCCTGCGGCAGCGTTTGGTACACCTCGTCGATGCTGACCGCGACCTTGCGACTACCGTCGGCCGGATTGACGCGCACGACTCGCTTGCCGACGCGTTCCGTGATCCAGAGGAAGCCATCGGGGCCCCACGTTACTTCCCACGGATCCTCGAAGCCGTTCGCAACGACACGCGACGTGAACGTTTCCGGTGGGCTAGACCACACCGCGCGGGGATTCACGGTGGGGCCTTCGGCGATTTGCGCCACGGTGAGCGATCCCGACACCAGTGCCATAACGGCGCCGGCGCCGGCGACCGACGAGCGAGGGCCGATCGAGTGACGGCCGATGTACGCATGGGCAGCATCCTCGTCAATCGAAACCAACTCGTAAAACCGTACTCGAAGGCGGCGTGCGCGCCCTCGACGCCGTGCCGGAACCCAGCGCATCGTCGTGCGCGTGCGCGCGCAACCGGGTCGAGTCCCTCGATCCTTACGGCAAAATGGTCGATCGCCAGCCGGAGGACAACGTCCGTCCCCTCTAGCGCAACCATCGGAGTGGCCACCGGATTCCTTGCCCACCCCTAAAGCGACTATGCCTCAAACCCGCAGCCCAAGTGCGATATAAGCACGCGCATCGCCGCCGAAGCATAGACTGGGACCTCCGTTCCCAAACCTGTCGCACAGATGACGGATTCCGTACAGCCCGCAGCCGAGTGGCAAAGCCGGCAGATGGTGGTGACGCCGGAGCAGCTTGGAATGCGCAGCGTCGGCGATTGCCGCAACCGGGCAGAGCAGCTCGGCCTAACGGCGTTGCCGGTGCTGCCGCATAAGCAGGAATACTGGCGCCTCGACGCGCTGCTGCGTTGGTCTCGCGGCAACGGATTCGAGTATCTGCCGATACTCAGCCTCGCTACGGTATCGCGCCGCAAGTAGCGCTCGCGCCGCGTGCGACTTGATTATGACGCGCGGGCAGTCACCGGCGACCGGTGCTGTGCGTGCCTGTGTCACAGTTCACGCGATAACGCGGCGTTCCGGGCGGGTTTCCTATAGACTGGCGCGAGCCAGATTCGCTGGCGCTCCCCCAACATAAGGAACACACGTGAGCACGACGCTTTACGTGAGCAATCTGCCGTTGTCGGCGACGGAAGATGTGCTTGCAGGGAAATTCGGCAGGTTCGGGACCGTAGTCTCGGTGAAGCTCGATCGAGATGCGGGCGGCGGCGCTAGCCGTCGCGGCGCATTCGTCGAGATGCAGACGGCCGCCGGCGCCCAAGGGGCGATCAATGGGCTGAACTTCGCGGACTTCGACGGACGGCTCCTGTCTGTCTACAAAGCGCTCGCGGCCGTGGTTGGTCATTGATCGCGCGCGAGGTAACACAATGGATTATCGAGTGGAAAGATTACGAACGTCGGCTGAATGCGAGATCTTCGCTCAGAACGCAGCGGCTCGAAACCGCCCCGATCTGGCTCTCGAGGCGCAACGCAAATCGATCGACCTGCAAGCGTCGACGCACGAGACGGGATCGTCAGTGGAAGCGGAAGGCTTCGCCGCGGTTTACGCCTATGAAGCGCTGCTGACGCGCAAGAACGGCAAAAAGACGCGCGCCACCGCGACGTGGCAAGCAATCAAGCGCTACGGAATCATCGAAGCCGTCCAGAGGGCCGTGAGTCGTCCTCCGGAAGCGGCGGGCCGGGTCACGTTGCGCGAGCTCGGGTTGGAAGACCTGGCGTTCGAAGCAATCGTCGTGCGCCACGAGACATCGTTCAGCGACGCAGCGA
Organism: uncultured Gammaproteobacteria bacterium; assembly: GCA_963744305.1. Taxonomy (GTDB): domain Bacteria; phylum Pseudomonadota; class Gammaproteobacteria; order Steroidobacterales; family Rariloculaceae; genus FEN-1219. The sequence goes on along the minus strand of CAVUTF010000033.1, from coordinate 4,670 downwards.
TCAGGGTTTCGAAGGAGCGGCTGGCCGACATTGGCTGACGCTACGCGATCCGCGGTACTTCCCGAACACCGAGTCCGCGTAAGGTAGACGATACTCGGATGCCGCGAGGCGGCGGCGCACCAACTCTACGTGACGAGCGCAGCGTTCCAGCGTTTTACGGCCGGGATGCCGCGGTAGTAGCTGAAAACGTTGAGCGTCGCGGTCTCGAGCAAGAAGTGGCATCCGGCCGTGGCCGGAAGCCCGAGCCAGCGAGCCGCAAAGACCCGCAGAACATGCCCGTGCGCAAACACGGCGACATCGCCTTTCGCTGAGCGCGCGCGTGCGGATGTCGCGCTCGACACCGCCGCCACCGCGCGACATCGTCGAGCCAGAGCGGCAAGAGCCGCACACCGCGCCGATCTATGCAGTGCATCGCCGCAGCGTCGCGCTGGTCGAAGCGCGCGCAATCGGCTAGCGCAACGCGGGCGCAGCCTCCGAGTGCGTTGCTGCCCGCGCGCATCCCCTTTGTGACACTTTTCTTGCACTCGATGCCCCGCCCGTAAGCCCAAAGCCCGATGTTCATAGAATCGGGCATGTGTCAAAAACATTCATCGTCGACGATCGCCGTCCAGGCAAGTGCTCCTTCGGAGCCCGTCGGCTTGTTCCGTTCCTGCACAACACTGAACGTGCCGCGACACGGCGAAGGGATGCGAAATGGCAAAACAACTCAAGACTAGGGAAGCACGACCGACGGCCGAGGAGCCGCTCAGCAGCGAAGAGCTCCAGAAGATCCACGCCTATTGGCGCGCTTCCAATTACCTTGCAGTGGGGATGATTTACCTGCGCGCCAACCCGCTACTGCGTGAGCCGTTGAAGGCGGAGCACGTCAAGCGCCGCCTGCTCGGCCACTGGGGCGCGAGCCCGGGCCTGAGCTTTGCTTACATTCACCTGAATCGGCTGATCAAGAAATACGACCTCGACGCAATCTTCATGGCCGGCCCCGGTCACGGCGCTCCGGGCGTGCTCGCGCCCGTCTATCTCGAGGGGGCGTACTCGGAAATCTACCCGAACAAGGCCGAGGACGAGGCCGGGATGCTCGAGTTCTTCCGCGAGTTCTCGTTCCCGGGCGGCATCGGCAGCCACTGCACGCCCGAGACGCCGGGTTCGATCCACGAGGGCGGCGAGCTCGGCTACTGCATTTCGCACGCGTTCGGGGCCGCGTTCGACAATCCGGATCTACTTGTCGCGGTCGTGGTCGGCGACGGCGAGGCCGAGACGGGCCCATTGGCCACGTCGTGGCATTCGAACAAGTTCCTTAACCCGATCCGCGACGGCGCAGTGCTGCCGATCCTCCATCTCAACGGCTACAAGATCAATAATCCGACGCTGCTCGCGCGAATCTCCCACGAAGAGCTCGAGAGCCTGTTCAAAGGCTACGGCTGGACACCCTATTTCGTCGAGGGCTCCGACGCCGATCGCATGCATCGGGACATGGCGGGCACGCTCGAGCATTGCGTGCTCGAGATCCGCAGGCTGCAACAGACAGCCCGCGAGACCGGTAAGGCACCCGGCCGCGCTGGCCGATGATCGTGCTGCGCAGCCCAAAGGGCTGGACTGGGCCCGCGGTCGTAGGCGAGCACAAAGTCGAAGGCTTCTGGCGTTCCCATCAGGTGCCGCTGGCGGGCATTCACGACAATCCCGAGCACCTGAAGCTGCTCGAGAATTGGTTGCGCAGCTACAAGCCCGACGAGCTCTTCGACGCCGAAGGGCGACTCCTCCCCGAGCTCAAAGCGCTCGCGCCGAAGGGGAGGCGTCGCATGGGCGCTAATCCGCACGCCAACGGCGGGCTGCTTCGCAAGCCGCTGCGCTTGCCGGACTTCCGCGACTATGCAGTCACTGTGGACAAGCCGGCCGAGATGACGGCCGACAACACGCGGCCCCTTGGGCCGCTATCTGCGCGACACCATGCGCTTGAACATGCAGAACTTTCGCGTCCTTTCGCCCGACGAGAACAGCTCGAATCGTCTCGACGCGATCTACGAGGTCAGCAAGAAGCTCTGGTTGGCCGACTACCTACCGGAGGACGCCGACGGCGGCGAGCTCGCGGTGGACGGCCGCGTGCTCGAGATGCTGTCCGAGCACACGCTCCAGGGCTGGCTCGAAGGCTATGTGCTGAGCGGCCGGCACGGCTTCTTTTCAACGTATGAAGCGTTCGCCCACGTCATCGATTCGATGTTCAACCAGCACGCGAAGTGGCTCGACATTGCGCGGAGCTTGCCCTGGCGCGCGCCGGTCCCTTCGCTCAATTTGCTCATCACATCGACCGTCTGGAGGCAGGATCACAACGGTTTCACGCATCAGGACCCCGGTTTCCTGGACGTTGTATTGAACAAGAGCCCGAACGTGTGCCGGATCTATCTCCCGCCCGACGCGAACACTCTGTTAAGTGTGGCCAATCACTGCTTGCGTAGCACGAACCTCATCAATGTGATCGTGTGCGACAAGCAAAAGCACTTGCAGTATATGACCATGGACGAGGCCATCACTCACTGCGCCAAGGGCATCGGCATTTGGCGCCGTGTGAGCAATGACGAGGGAACGGAACCGGACGTCGTCATGGCGAGCGCCGGCGATATCCCGACCAAAGAAGCGTTGGCCGCCGTGGCACTGCTGCGCGAGTATTTCCCCGAGCTCAAAGTGCGTTTCATCAACGTGGTGGAACTCCACAAGCTCCTGCCGGCGACCGAGCATCCGCACGGCCTCTCCGACCGGGATTTCGACAGCCTGTTCACCGTCGATAAGCCGATCGTCTTCAACTTCCATGGCTACCCGTGGCTGATCCACCGTCTCGCTTACCGGCGCACGAACCATCGCAACCTGCACGTACGCGGTTACAAAGAGAAGGGCAACATCAACACACCGCTCGATTTGGCCATCCAGAACGAGATCGACCGCTTCAGCTTGGCCATCGACGTCATCGACCGCGTGCCCGCCTTGCAGGTGGCCGGAGCGCACGCGAAGGAGGAACTGCGCAACAAGCAGATCGCCTCCAGCGTTACGCGTACGAGCACGGTGTCGACGTGCCCGAGCTCGATCAGTGGAAGTGGCCTCATTCAGCAGGGAAGGGTTCGTAATGAGTACGGCGATAAGCGCAGCAGCACCCGACACGATCGCGCAGCTCCTGAGGCGTTACGGTTACGGCCCCATCAAGTTCGCGGGCACCGACAACGCGTTGTATGAACGCCATCTCGTGTTCGACGATATCATCGATCTGGCGGCCGCCGGTGCGCGCGAGCGTTTCGAGGCGGTCGCGCGCTCGGTGCGAGACGTTCTGGCGCAGCGTTGGGTGCAAACGGAGAAAACGTACGACCGCGCCAATCCGAAGCGCGTCTACTATCTATCGCTTGTTTCTGATCGGCCGGTCGCTGGCAAACAACGTCACGAACCTGCTGCTGGATCCGATCGTCGAGCAGGCGGCGCAGCTCAAGGATCTCGATTGGCTCGCATTGTCGAAGAGGAGCCCGATGCCGGTCTCGGCAACGGCGGGCTCGGGCGGCTCGCAGCCTGCTTCCTCGACTCGATGGCGACGCTGCAGCTGCCCGCCATGGGCTATGGACTGCGCTATGAATACGGCATCTTCAAGCAATCCATTCGCGACGGTTGGCAACACGAAGAAGCGGACAACTGGCTGCGCCGCCCGGATCCGTGGGAGGTGCCGCGGCCAACGAGCAGGTGGAAATCCCATTCAACTGCTCCTTCGACGTGCAGGGCGGCGCCTTGCGCGCGATTCCGGGCCAGCCGACCAAGCTGCTCGGCATCCCGTTCGACCGCCCCGTCGTGGGCTACGGCGGCAAGACCATCAACACGCTGCGGCTCTGCAGCGCCAGTGCCCCGCACTACTTCAACTTTCACGAATTCAGCAGCGGCGACTTCGTAGGCGCGGTCGCCGAGAGCTCACGGCCGAATCGGTGACGCGCGTTCTGTACCCTGACGATTCCACGAGCATGGGCCAGGGACTGCGTTTCGTGCAGGAGTACTTTCTCGTCGCCGCGACGCTCGCCGATCTCGTCCGGCGTTTTCGGCGCAGCAACAGCGACTGGAGCCTGCTCCCGGAGAAAGTCGCGATCCAAATGAACGACACGCATCCCTCACTCGCAGTCGCCGAGCTGATGCGGATCCTGCTCGATCAGGCGGAGCTCGGATGGGAGCAAGCCTGGGACCTCACCTGCCGCACGCTCGCCTACACGAACCACACGCTGCTGCCCGAGGCATTGGAGAAATGGCCGCTGCGATGGTTCGAGCTGCTCCTGCCGCGCCATCTCGAGATCATTCTCGAGATCAACCGCCGTTTTCTCGACGACATACGACGGCGGTACCCGTCAGACGAGGCGCGCGTGCAGCGCATGAGCCTGCTCGAGGAGGACGGCGAGCGCAAGGTCCGCATGGCGAATTTAGCGATCGTCGGCTCGCACAGCACGAACGGCGTCGCAGCCATTCACACGGAGCTGCTGCGGACGACGACGGTCAAAGACATGCCGGAATGTTCCCAGAGCGCTTCAACAACAAGACCAACGGCGTAACGCCGCGCCGTTGGCTGCGGATGGCGAACCCGGCGCTCGCCGACGTGATAACCGCACGGATCGGGGACGGCTGGGGTGACCGACTTGCGCGAGCTCGGCATGCTCGAGCCG
>CAVUTF010000032.1:0-189460 GCA_963744305.1 uncultured Gammaproteobacteria bacterium | reverse complement strand
TTGCGGCTGGCGATGGTGAGGGTGACGGCATAGGCGCTCTCGGGGCTTCATGCCGGTCAGCACCCGCGGCCGCCATGTAGGCGCATGCGCGCCGAGAAGACCGGCGGCGAAGCCCACGTCCATCCGTCTCGAAACCTGCGCCGCGTCGGCGGGCTTCATTTCTCGTAGACCGTGGTCATCCGCGCGAGGTCGCGCTCGGCGGCCTCGTCGGCGAGCGCGAGCGTCTTGTCCAGGTTCTTCTGCGCCTTCTCGAAGGCGGCGAGCTGCTCGGCGAGCTTGGCCTCGGCGACGCCCAGGGTCTGCCTGCGGTCGGCGAGGCGCTTCTCCTCGGCGTCGAGCTGCGCCTCGCGCTGGCGAATCGCCGCGAGGAGCGCGTCGCTGTCGGCCTGCGGCCCGCCGGCGCCTCGCCGGCCTGCGCCGCCTCGCCGATGCCCTCGGCCAGCGCCCACCGTGTCGGTCAGCCGGAGCGCCGCCGAGGCGAAGAAGCAGCAGACGATCAGCCCGACGCCGCTCGAGCACGGCGGCCGGCGCGGCCATGGTCAGCGCCTCCGGCAAGTGCGCGTCAGCGCCTCGAGGATGTCTCCTCGCTGCGGCCGGCTCGGCCCGGCTTCCTTGCGCGCGCAGCGGGTTCTCGATCGGGGCGAGCGCCCGCGGCTTGGGGACCTCCGCAGGTGCGAGCGCGGGGCGGCGTCGGGGGCTCGGGCTGCGGCACCGGCCGGATGGCGCGAGCCGGAGCGGGCTCCGGCGCCGGCGCGGGCGTGACGGCGGCCGGCTCGGCGGGGGCGGCCCGCCGCCGGGGGTGGGACCGGGGCCGCGGCGATGAGCAGTCGGAGCTGCCCCGCGGCCCCGTCGGCCTTGGCGACGAGCTGCGCCAGGTCCTGGCGTGTGTCGCGCGACGCGGTGCGCGCCTCCTCGAGGGTGGTGCGGGCGAGCTCGACCTGCCGGGTCAGGGTCACGATCGAGCCGCCGAGGCCCGAGTCGAGCGACTTCAGCTCGCGCACCCTTCGCGCCAGCACCCAGCAGTAGCCGCCGGCGAAGAGCGTCGCCGCCATCAGGAGGCCGTTCATCAGGAGGTCCATGCGGGCGTTCCCTAGTTCAGCACGAATTCGGTGATGAGCAGGTCGCGCACCCGGCCCTCGCCGGTCACCACCTGGATGCGCCGCAGCATCTGCGCGCGCAGGCGGGCGAGCGCGCGGCTCCTCGAGGTCGCGCACCTCGACGGCGCGGAGGTAGGTGTTCAGGACGTCGAGCACGCGCGGCATCAGCCCGGCGACCTCGGCGGCGTGCTCCGGCGCCACCTCGAGCTGGCCGGCGAAGCGCAGGTGACGCGCCGAGGCCCCCGGCGGCAGCGAGACCATGATCGGCTCCATGGGCACGAAGGCCACGTCGCCCAGCACGCTCGGCGCGCCTTTCCGCCGTTCCGTGGCCGCCGCCCCCGCCGTGACCGCCCCCGCCACCGCCGAGGAGGCTGGCCGGTCGAGGTAGCCGGCATAGACCGCATAGAATCCGCCCCCGCCCAGCGCCAGCGCGCCGACGACGCCGAGGATCAGCCCGAGCTTCCGCCGGGGCTTCGCAGGCGCGGCGTCGTCGACGATTTCAGCGGCGTCGGCCATGGGAGCCCCGATGCTTAAGGTTCGTGTTTCGGTCACAGGTAAACCGAGCATCCCTAACCATTTCTTAAGCATGCCCCGACGAGTATCGCCGCGACAGGTCGAGCGCAGGATGCGGATACGCGGTGGCACGGCTCACGGAGCTCTGGAACGGACTGGACGCGCGCCGCCGGCTGATCGCGGGTCTGAGCGTCTCGCGATCGCGGCGGCGATCTTCGGGATCAGCCGGGTCGCGACCGAGCCCTCCATGGCCATGCTCTATTCCGGCCTCGACGCCACCGCGGCGGGCGAGGTGGTGGCCGAGCTCGAGGCCGAGGGCGTGGCCTTCGAGGTCGACGGCGCCGCGATCATGGTCGACACCGCCGCGCGCGACCGCATCCGCATGCAGCTCGCCGCCAAGGGCCTGCCGGCGGGCGGCCCGGCCGGCTACGAGATCCTCGACGGCCTCTCCGGCTTCGGCACCACCAGCCAGATGTTCGACGCCGCCTACTGGCGCGCCAAGGAGGGCGAGCTCGCCCGCACCATCACCGGCTCGCCGGACGTGCGCTCGGCGCGGGTGCACCTGGCCAACCCGGTGTCGCAGCCCTTCTCGCGCACGCCCGCGGGCTCGGCCTCGGTGACCGTCACCATGGCGCGCGGCACGCTGGAGCGCGGCCAGGCCGAGGCGATCCGCTATCTCGTCTCCTCCGCCGTGGCGGGCATCACCCGGAGGCGGTGGCGGTGATCGACGCCGCCCAGGGCGTGGTGCTGGCCGGCAAGGAGGACCCGGTGACGGGCGGAGCGGCGAGCCCGAACGCCCGCGCCGAGGCGATGCGGGCCAATATCCAGCGGCTGCTCGAGGCGCGGGTCGGCCCGGGCCGCGCCATCGTCGAGGTCAACGTCGACGCCGACATGGACAGCCAGACCATCACCGAGCGCACCATCGACCCGGAGAGCCGGGTCGCGATCAGCTCGGAGGTGGAGGCGAGCTCGGAGACCGCCTCGGCAGCGCCCCGGGCGTCACCGTGGCCAGCAACCTGCCCGACGGCGACGTGGGCGGCGACGGGAACGACAGCCAGCGCTCGGCGAACCAGAGCAAGGAGCGGCAGAACTTCGAGGTCTCCGAGACGCGGCGCGAGCGGGTGATCCTGCCGGGCCAGGTGCGCAAGATCAGCGTCGCGGTCATGGTCGACGGCATCGTCGAGACCGGGGCCGACGGCAAGGAGGTCTGGGCGCCGCGGCCGGTGGAGGAGATGGAGACCCTGCGCCAGCTCGTGCGCTCGGCGATCGGCTTCGACGAGGCGCGCGGCGACACGGTGACGATCGAGTCGCTGCAGTTCACCCCGCCGCCGGAGCAGGGCACGCTGGCGGAGAGCGCCGGGTCGGGCTTCCTCGACTGGGCGGCGCGGCTGGCGCAGCTCGGCGTCCTCGGCGCCATCGTGCTCGCGCTGATCGTCTTCGTGCTCCGGCCGATGACCGCCGCGCGGCCGGTGCTGAGCTGGCCGAGCTGACCGGCCCGCGCGAGCTCGGCGCCGAGGCGCGCGCCAGCGCGCCGGCGCAGATCGGCAGCGACAGCCTGCTCGACCTGCCGGCGCAGACGGTCAACAAGATCGAGCGGCTGCGCGACGTCATCTCCAGCCGCGGCGAGGACTGCGCCGCGGTGCTGCGCAGCTGGATCGAATTCCCCGACACCCGCAAGGAGCCCGCCGGATCATGAGCGCCTATCGCCTGGAGACGTTCCTGCCGGCGCCGGGCCCGCCGCGGCCAGGATCGACCCGCCGAGCGCCGCGTCGAGGCCGCGCGCGAGGAGGCCTACCACGACGGCTACCTCGCCGGGCAGGCGGCGGCCACCGACGGCTTCCTCGAGGAGCAGGGGCGGCTGACGAGCGAGCTGGTCGAGGCGATCCACGACGCGCGCCTGACCAACGAGGCGGCGCGGCGGCACGTGGCGGCCAGCCTCGCGCCGACGATCGAGGCGCTGGCCTCCGCCATCTCCCCCGCGCTCGCCGAGGCGGGGCTCGGCGCCGAGATCGTGGCGGTGGTCGAGCGGGCGTTGGTGCAGGCGCCCGCGGCGCGGCCGCGGCTGCGCTGCGCGCCGGAGATCGCCGGGCGGATCGGCAAGCTCCTGGCCATCTCGGCCACGACGCCGACGATCGAGGAGGCGCCGGAGCTCCTCCCGCGCGAGGCGCAGATCTTCTGGGACCAGGGCTACGACCATATCGATCTCGACGCCTGCATCGCGCAGATCCGCGCCTGCATCGCGTCGCATCTGGCAACGGCATCAAGGGCGAGGACGATGACAGCAGACAATCCGGATGAGAACGGCGCCGCGGAGGCCGCGCGGCGAGCCGCGCCGGACGCGCGCCGCCCCCAGGCGCGGGCCGGGGCGTTTCTCGGGGTGCCGATCGAGGTGACGATCTCGGTCGGCAAGGCCCGGCCGCTGGTCAGCGAGCTGGTCGAGCTGCGCCGCGACTCGGTGCTGACGCTCGACTCGACCATCGACGACCCGGTCGAGCTCTACATCGGCGACCGGCTGATCGCGCGCGGCGAGCTGCAGGAGATCGGCGACGACTTGCGGCCGGCTCGGCGTCCGCCTGACGGAAGTGGCCGACTTCTCGCATGAGCTGTGAAGGCATACACGCGGCTATACGTAACTGACTGAACGGCGATGACTTTCGACTCCGGTCCGCGCGCTCGGTGTTGCGGGGCTGGCGCTCGTCCTGCTCGCGCACCCGGCGCTGGCGCAGGACATCTCGATCAACCTCGGCGACGGCCAGTCGTTCAGCCTGCGCACCGTCCAGCTCTTCCTGCTGATCACGCTGCTCAGCCTCGCGCCGGGCCTCGCGATCATGGTCACCTGCTTTCCGTTCATGGTGACGGTGCTCTCGATCCTGCGCCAGGCGATCGGCGTGCAGCAGGCGCCGCCCAACATGATGATCGTGAGCCTCGCGCTGTTTCTGACCTACTTCGTCATGGAGCCGGTCTTCACCCAGGCCTGGCGCGACGGCATCGAGCCGATGGTCGCGGGCGAGCTGCAGCCCGAGCAGGCCTTCGCGCCGGTGATGGCGCCGTTCCGCAGCTTCATGGAGGGCCGCGTCGATCCCGGTACGGTCGAGATGCTGCGCGAGGCGCGCCCCGCGCCGCGAGCCGGAACCCGCCGCCGCCGGCACGCCGCTCTCGCTCCTGGTGCCGGCGTTCCTCCTCAGCGAGATCCAGCCGCGGCTTCGAGGTCGGCTTCCTGATCTTCCTGCCCTTCCTCGTCATCGACCTCGTGATCGCCGCCGTCCTCATGTCCATGGGCATGATGATGGTGCCGCCGGCGGTCGTCTCGCTGCCCTTCAAGCTCGCCTTCTTCGTCATCGCCGACGGCTGGAGCCTGCTCGCCGGCGCGCTCGTCCGGAGCTACAGCCCATGACCGACACCGCGCTCGTCCCCGCCAAGCCGAAGCCGGAGAAGCCGCGGCTGCCGGCGCTCCGCGCCGACCAGGTGCCGACGCCGATCGAGAAGGCGGCGATGATCCTGACCGCCATCGGCCCGGAGCAGGCGGCGGGCTTCCTGCGCGATCTCGCCGAGCCCGACATGGAGCGCTTCGCCCGCGCGATCGGCGGCCTGGGCAAGATCAGCCAGGAGGTGCTCGACGCGGTGATCGTGGAGTTCCTCGAGCTGCTGACCACCGGCCCGGAGATCTCGGGCGGCTCCAAGGCCGCGCGAAAACTCCTCGCCGCCGTCCTCGACGACGAGGACGAGGTGCAGCGGCTGATCGACGGCCGGCGGCGCAGCGAGGTCCGCTCGGTCTGGGAGCGGCTGAACGACACGCCGGCGGCGACGCTCGCGAACTTCCTGCAGGCCGAGCATCCGCAGACCGCCGCCGTGGTCCTGAGCGAGCTCCGCGCCGAGGTGGCGGCGAGCGTGCTCGAGCGGCTCGAGCGCGGCTTCGCCCAGGCGGTCGTGCTGCGCCTGTCGCGGGTGCCCACGCTCGACCCGCCGATCGCCGCGTCGATCCAGGGCGCGATCGAGCGCGACTTCCTCTCGGTCCTGCAGCGCAACCTCTCCAAGCGCCGCCCGGCGGACCTGATCGCCGGGCCTGATGAACAACATCTCGACCGAGGTGCGCGAGGGCTTCCTGAGCTACCTCGAGGCGCAGGAGCCGTCGCTCGCCCAGGACGTGCAGCGCACGATGTTCACCTTCGACGACATCGCCGTGCGCCTGCACGGCCGCGACGTCGCCGGCGTGCTGCGCGACGTGGCCGAGGAGGTGCTCCTGAAGGCGCTGAAGCTCGGCGAGGCGCAGTCAGCGCCACGGTCGCCTTCGTCCTGGAGAACCTGCCGCGCCGGCTCGTCCGAGCGCTACGTCGAGGAGCTGGCCGCGCTCACCGACGTCACCCGCAAGGAGGGCGAATCGGCGCAGATCGAGATCACCAAGGCGATCCAGGCCCAGGCCAAGGCCGGCACCATCCGCTTCATCGAGAAGGACAGCGCCTTCGGCTGAGGGCCGGCAGCGCAAGCGACTGCGTTCGTGGCCGGTGGCGCGGCCCGCTACGCGAGGCTTTGTTCAGTGGCCCCTCCCCCGTGGTATGATTGCCAATTATCACGGGAGGGGTCCCATGTCGAAAACGGCAGGGGCGGCGCGAGATCCCCGTCCATGCTGAAGACGCCGTCGGTCACGATCAGGCAGTGCCGATGGTTGCCTCGTTCCGCGTCGAGCAGCGCGGCGGCGTGTCCCACATCGTTGTGCCGGAACGGCAACGTTCGGCTGCGACTGAGCTCGGCGCCCGCGAGCAAGCACGAGTGGCTGAGCTCGTCTATGAGGATGAGATCGGCGCCGCCGACGAGCGCCGGAATCACGCCGATGTTCGTGAGATAGCCGCTGCCGAAGACGACTGCGTCCTCGCTGCCTTTGAGCGCCGCGAGCTGCCGCTCGAGCTCGGCATACAACGGATGATTGCCGGTGATGAGCCGCGAGGCGCCCGCGCCCGCGCCGTATCGACGGGTTGCAGCGACGCTCGCCGACACGACGGCCGGATGATGCGCGAGCCCGAGATAGTCGTTGCACGAGAACGAGACTAGCGGCCCGTCGCTCTGGCGCGCGTGCGCGTTGGCGCTGCGCTCCGTAGTGACCAGGCGCCGGCGCAACATACGGCGTTCGAGGGCCTCGAGCTTGCCGCGGGCGACGTCGTCCAACGCCGCCGCAGCGCGCCCGGATCCAAGCTCATCGTTCAATGCTTAACGGGACGGCGAGGGGCATGCCGGCATTCTCGCCGAGCGATCAGCCGTTTCCAATCGGTCGACGGCCGCAATTTGCTCCTGCAATTGCGGCACTCCCGCCATCCGGCGGTCGTCAGGCGGCCGCGGCTTTCTTGCCGCCGCCCTTTTGCTCGAGAGCGGCGTTCAGCGCGTCGTCGATGTCGTCGAGCCATACGAAGTTGAGCTGCTTGCGGGCAGGCTCCGGAATTTCTTCCAGATCCTTCTTGTTCCGCGCGGGCAGCATGACCGTGCTGATGCCCGCCCGCAGCGCCGCGAGCGTCTTCTCCTTCACTCCGCCGATCGGCAACACGAGCCCGCGCAGGCTGATCTCGCCTGTCATAGCGATATCGTGGCGCACCGTCTTGCCCGACAGGAGCGACGCGACCGCGAGGAACATCGCGACACCCGCGCTTGGCCCGTCCTTCGGAATGGCGCCCGCCGGGATGTGGATGTGCAGGTCGTTCTCCTCGAGGACGGTACGCGCGACGCCGAGCTTGTCGAGGCGCATCTTCGCCAGACTGACGGCGGCCTGGGCACTCTCCTTCATCACGTCGCCGAGTTGCCCCGTGAGGATCAGCTTGCCCTTGCCGGGCACGAGCGTCGCTTCGATGAACAGGATATCGCCGCCGACCGGAGTCCAAGCGAGTCCCGTCGCGACGCCCGGCACGCTCGTGCGCAGCTTCACCTCGTTCTCGAAGTGCCGCGCGCCGAGGATCGCGTGCAAGTCGTCGACGTCGATCGTCACTTTCTCCGCCGTGCCCTCCGCGATGCGCATCGCGGCGTGCCGCAGCAACGCGCCGATCTCGCGCTCGAGATTCCGGACGCCCGCTTCGCGCGTGTAGCCGTCGATCACTCCGGCCAGCGCCGCTTCGGTGATCGAGACCTGCGATTCCTGCAAGCCGTTGGCTTTCAGCTGCCGCTGCACGAGGTAGCGCGTTGCGATCGCGAGCTTCTCGTCCTGCGTATAGCCCGGCAGCTCGATGACCTCCATACGATCGCGTAAGGGCCCCGGAATGTTCTCGAGAACGTTAGCGGTGCCGATGAACAGCACCTTCGAGAGATCGAACGGAACGTCGAGGTAGTGGTCGCGGAACGTGGAGTTTTGCTCGGGATCGAGCACCTCGAGCAGCGCCGACGACGGGTCCCCGTGGAACCCGACGCCGAGCTTGTCCATCTCGTCGAGCATGAAGACGGCGTTGCGCCTCCCGGCCTTCCGCAAGCCTTGGATGATGTTGCCCGGCAGCGAGCCGATGTAGGTGCGCCGATGGCCGCGAATCTCGGCCTCGTCGTGGACACCGCCCAAGCTCGAGCGCACGAACTTGAGCCCGAGCGCGCGCGCGATGCTCTGGCCGAGCGACGTCTTGCCGACGCCGGGCGGGCCCACGAAGCACAGGATCGGGCTGCGCCCGTCGGCGTTCAGCTTGCGCACGGCGAGATACTCGAGAATCCGGCGCTTGATCTTCACGAGCCCGTAGTGATCCTCGTCGAGGATCTCGCGGGCTTTCGCGATGTCGATGCTCTCGTCGTCGGTCGTCGACCACGGCAGTGCGACCAGCCAGTCGAGATACGTCCGCACCATCGAGTGCTCGGTGGAGGCTTCCGGCATGCCCTCGAGACGCTTGAGCTCCTTCTTCGCCTGCTGCTCGACTTCTGCCGGCATGTGGGCCTTCTCGATCGCCGCGCGCAGCTCCTCGACATCGTCCTGGGCTTGGTCCTCGCCGAGCTCCTTCTTGATGGTCTTCAATTGCTCGCGGAGTATGAACTCGCGCTGCCGCTCGTCGATCTTGCCTTGGGTCTGCTCGCCGATCTCCTTGGAGAGCTTCAGCACCTCCACGCGGTGCGTGAGGTATTCAATGACGCGGTCCAGGCGATCGCGCACCCGGAGCGTTTCCAAGATCACTTGCTTCTCGGCGGGCTTGATGTCGATCAAGCCTGCGACCATGTCCGCGAGCGCGCTCGGCGACTCGATGTTCTGCAGCGCCTGCCCAAGCTCGGGCGGCACTTGCGGCAGGAGCTCGATGGCCTCGACGGCCTTTTGCCTCAAGTGAGCGGCGCGCGCTTCGACCGCCGGATCGTTCGTGGGGGCGGCTTCAGTAATGAGATCAAAGCGGGCAGCGAGAAACGGCAAGCCCGTCAAGTAGTCGAACACGCGAAAGCGCTGCTCGCCTTGGCAAATCAGGTGATGCATGCCGTTCGGCGCTTTGAGATAGCGCACGATGCTGACGGTGGTGCCGATCTTGTACAGATCGTCGGGCGTAGGCTCATCGACGCTTGGATCGCGCTGCAGGATGATCCCGAGCTTGTGCCCGTGCTGAACGGCCTCTTGGACCGCCGTCATTGAGATGTCGCGGCCGAGCGCGACTTGGGTTACGGCGCCCGGGAACATGACGAGGTTTCTGACGGGGACTATGAGCAGCACGTCCTCCGGCAGCTTCGGAGAGTGTGCTCCTTCGACCGCTTGCGGTTCCTTGGCTTCGTCTTGCATGTCTTGTCCGGTCATGGATTGGACCGCCGTATCTGGGGGATGAGACCACCGCTTTCAAGCGCGGGCCTTCAGGCGTGCGCTCAGTGCACCGAAGTCGAGCGCACTGTCCGTATCGACCGTTACCACCGCCCCTTGTTCCTCCGCTGCGAGCGGCTCCTGGGTCAGCAATTGCCGGTCGAGCACGGCGTGCGTGGCCTCCGACGCGTCGCCGCCGGCCGCCGCCCGCGCAGCAATGCGCTGCCGCAGCGTACCGATCGCAGCGACGCAGTCGAGAATCGCGAAACGGGCCCCGTGCGCCGCCGCGACCCCGGCAAAAGCGTCACGCTCGGCCCGGCGCAAGAAGGTCGCGTCGACGATCATGTCGAAGTGATTGCGTATCGCCGTCGTCGCGATTTCCGCGGAGCCGCTCGTAAGTCGCCGTGCTCGCGTCGGCGGTGTAGAGCCCGCCGCCCACGCTCGATCCGGAAGCGGCGTCGGCGGCGAGGCCCGCCTGCCGCTTGCGCTCGAGGTCCGAGCGCACGCGCAATGCGGGCAGGCGTGCGATGAGCTCGCCCGTGATGTGGGTCTTGCCGCTGCCGGAAAGCCCGTGTGTGATCAGAAGGAGCGGCCGGCGCGGCGCGACGAGCTCACGCGCGATCTCGAAGTACGGTTCGAGCGCGTGCGTTTCGGCCTGTTGCGACTGCGTCTGGCGCGCTTTGATCGCGACCACCTTTGCTCGAATCATCGCGCGGTAGGCGAGATAGAAACGGAGCACTTCGATACCGGCATAGTCGCCGCCCGTTTCGAGATATTGGGCGATGAAAGCGTATGCGAGGTCGGGACGGTGGTGCGCGAGCAGGTCCATCGTCGGGAAGCTCGCCTCACTCACCACGTCGATCTCGCGCAGCTCACGATCGAATTCCAGGGCGTCGAACGCGACGATCTTGCCGTCGAGCAGCAGTAGGTTCTGCAGATGCAGGTCGCCGTGGCATTCCTTGCGTGCGGTGCTCGCGAGCCTCGTTGATACGGTTGGCGCAATCCGAGCGCACTCTTCGTCCGTCCAGGCCTGCACCGCGGCGACGTGGGCCGCGAATGGTGAGCCGCGCGTGAGCTCACGCAGCTCCGCGAGATTGTCGGCCACGGCTCGCAGCGTTTGCTCGGGGTCCGGCTCGTCGGTCAACGACGGAAGCTGGGCGTGAAAACGCGCGAGGTGCGCAGCAAATTCGCGCAACCCGCTTACCGGCAGCGCATTGGCGCGCACTCGCGTGTCGAGCAGAGCGTCGTCCGGGAATTGCCGCATTTTGACTGCGAATTCGATCGCCGGCTCGGCTTCCACCTTGGGCCGCTCGGGCGTTCCGCCGATCGGGACCACGGCGAGATAGAGCTCCTTGGCGAGGCGCCGATTGAGCTTTAGCTCCTGTTCGCAGAAGTACCGCCGCCGCTCGAGCGTGCTGAAATCCAAGAAGGGCAGCTTGATCGGTTTCTTGACCTTGTAGGCGTAACGGCCGGTCAAGAACACCCAGGAGATGTGCGTTTCGGCGAGCCGAACCTGCGTGACACCGTCCGGATACGCCTTGGGATCGGTCAGCCCGTCGATCAGCGGGTTGCGTGGCGGGGCGCTCATCGGTTCCGTGCGCTTGCCACGCTATTCTCAGCCGGGCTCGCCTCCGAGCAGATCGAGGAGCTCCGCCGTGCGGCGCTGCATGAGCGCGGTGTCGCCGCGGCTCTCGACATTGAGACGTAGAAGCGGCTCCGTGTTCGAGGCGCGCAGGTTGAAGCGCCAATTCGCAAATTCCATGCTCAACCCGTCGGTATGGTCGATATCGAGCGCCCGATCCGCGTAGACGCCCTGAACCTTGACCAGGAGCGCGGGCGCGTCCGCAACCTTGCGGTTGATTTCGCCGCTCGCGGGAAACAGCGCCATGCGCTCGCTGACGAGCTCGCCGAGTGACGCGTTGCGGGTGCTCATGATCTCCGTGATCAGCAGCCACGGAATCATGCCGCTGTCCGCATACGAGAAATCACGGAAATAGTGATGCGCGCTCATCTCCCCGCCATAGACGGCATCCGCTTCACGCATCGTCTGCTTGATGAACGCGTGACCCGACTTGCTCTTTACGGCGACGCCGCCTGCCGCCTTTACGATGTCCAACGTATTCCAGGTCAAACGCGGGTCATGCACGATCTTTTGCCGCGCGAACTTCTTGAGGAACGTCTCGGCGAGCAATCCGACGATGTAATAACCCTCGATGAATTGGCCGGTCTCGTCAAAGAAGAAGCAGCGATCGTAGTCGCCGTCCCAAGCGATGCCGAGGTCGGCCCCTACCGCGAGCAACTTGGTCGTAGTCACGCTGCGGTTCGCTTCCACCATCGGGTTCGGCACGCCGTTCGGGAAGGAGCCGTCCGGGTCGTGGAATAGCTTGATGAATCGAAACGGCAAGTGGGGCTCGAGGAGATCGACGATGGGGCCCGCACCGCCGTTGCCGGCGTTTACGACGATCGTCAGCGGCCGGAGCTTCTCCGGATCGACGTAGGAGAGGAGGTGAGCAATGTAGTCGGGCTTGATGTCCTGCTCCCGCACCGTGCCGCGGCGCGTTGCGCGCGGAAACTCGCCGCGCTCGGCGGCGGCTCGGATGTCCAGCAGGCCGGTGTCGGCGCTGATCGGGCGCGAGCCCACGCGTACGAGCTTCATCCCGTTGTAGTTCGGCGGGTTGTGGCTCGCGGTGACCATGACGCCGCCGTCGAGCTTTAGGCTCCACGTAGCGAAGTACACGAGCTCGGTGCCGCCGACGCCGATGTCGATGACGTCTACGCCGGAATCCACGAGGCCGCTGATCAACGCAGTAGTCAATACGGGGCTCGAGGCGCGGATATCGCGGCCGACCGCGACGGTGCGCGCTTCGACGAAGGCCGCGTACGCACGGCCTATACGATAGGCGATGTCCTCGTCGAGCTCCTCGGGGACTTTGCCGCGGACATCGTAGGCTTTGAAGGAGTTGATCTTTCGCATGACGACGATGAGTTTGTGGCGCAGATGAGCCAGTATACGACCATGAGCTCACCGCATGTGTGGCTGCCATACAGTCAGATGAAGACCGCGCCTGCGCCGCTCAGCGTCGCGCGCACCGATGGCGTACGGTTGTTTCTCGCCGACGGACGCAGCTTGATCGACGGCACTGCGTCCTGGTGGACCGCGTGCCACGGCTACAACCACCCGCATATTCGCGGCGCCGTCAGCGCGCAGCTTGCGCAGATGCCGCACGTCATGCTGGGCGGGCTCGTTCACGCGCCTGCCGAAGATCTTGCGCGGCGCCTCGCGGCGGCGCTCCCCGGAGACCTTGAGCACGTTTTTTTCTGCGAGTCCGGGTCGGTCGCGGTCGAGGTTGCGATGAAAATGGCGCTGCAGTACTGGTTCAATCAGCGCGAATTTCGCCGCACGCGGTTCTTGAGCTTCGAGCACGCGTACCACGGCGACACGTTCGCTGCGATGTCGGTGTGCGATCCGGAAGGTGGCATGCACACGCTCTTTGGCAGCGTGCTCGCCGAGCAGGTGGTCGTGCCGCTGCCTGCGAGCGAAGAGCAGCTCGCTCGCTTCGAACGCACCGTGGTCGGCCGAGCCAACGAGCTCGCCGCGCTGATCGTCGAACCGTTGGTGCAGGCCGCAGGCGGCATGAAATTTCACGCGCCCGAAATGCTCGCGCGGCTCGTCGAGGTCGCGCGCCGCCATGATCTGCTAGTGATCTTCGACGAAATCGCCACGGGCTTCGGCCGCACCGGCACGCTGTTCGCTTGCGAGCAGGCAGGCGTCGTGCCCGACATCATCACGTTGTCGAAGGCGTTGACCGGCGGCACGTTGCCGCTCGCCGCGACGGTTGCGCGGCGCCACGTCTATCGCGCCTTTTGGTCGGACGATGATCGCGATGCGCTGATGCACGGGCCCACGTACGCGGGCAACCCGCTCGGCTGCGCCGCCGCGAACGCGTCGCTGGATCTTTTCGAAACCGAGCCGCGCCTCGAGCAAGCCGCTGCGCTCGAGCGGCAGATGCGCGAGGGGCTAGAGCCTTGCCGCGGCTTGCCGGGTGTTCGCGACGTGCGCGTCAAAGGCGCGATCGGTGTCGTGCAGCTCGCACAGCCCGACGCGGCGCGGCTTAGGAACGGCTTCGTCGAGCGCGGAGTGTGGGTGCGGCCGTTCGGCGACGTCGTCTATCTTATGCCGCCGCTCGTGATGGAAGCGCAGGACATGGAGACGCTGCTGCGCGCCGTGCACGACGTGGTCGCCGGGGCTTGACGCGGCGAGAGCTCAGAACATCTCGGACTCATCCGGCTCGGCGGGCTTGTGGTCCTTGTAGCGATTCGGGATGAAGTCGCCGGTGATCATTTCGAAGTAGGAAAGACCCGGGCCCACCATCGGATACACGCCGGCCTCGGGGTCGATGAGCACCTCGAGGAACGCGGCCCCGCGGTAGCTCAAGAATTCCTCTAGCACCTTCGGCACGGCTTGCTTATCGTCGAGCCGTTTCGCATAGCCGAAGCCGTCGGCTTGTGCCGTCTTGACGAAGTCTTTCTTGCGCAGCGACTTGTCGCTCGCCGATAGCCTGCCCTTGAAGAACAGCCGCTGCCATTGCATGACCATGCCGTCGCCGAAGTTGTTCAGCACGACGATCTTGATCGGCAGGCCGTACGTCGTCACGGTCTCGAGCTCGCCCAAATTCATGCGGATGCTCGCATCGCCGTCGACGTCGATGACGAGCTTGTCGGGCCGCGCTATCTGTGCGCCGATCGCGGCCGGCAGGCCGAAGCCCATCGTGCCCATGCTGCCGGAGGTCATCCACAGGCGGGGCTCGCGAAAGTCGCAGTACTGCGCGGCCCACATCTGATGTTGGCCGACGCCGGTCGAGATGATGGCTTCGCCCTGCGTGATGCGATTCATCGTCTCCATCACGTACTGCGGCTGGATCAGCTTGCTGTCGCGATCGTAGTTGAGCGCGATAGGTGGACTTGAGCTCTGCGATCTCGGCATGCCACGCGCCGTAATCAGTCGTGAACGCGGTGCGGCGCCCGTGTGCCACGAGCGTTTCGAGCGCGTCGCCAAGCAGTCCGACGTGGTGCCAATCGGCCTTCTTGACCTTGTGAATCTCGGAGGGATCGATGTCGAAGTGCAAGACGCGTTTTGCCTTGCGCGCGAACTTGTCCGGCACGGCCGCAACTCGATCGTCGAAGCGCGCACCGAGCGCGATCAACAAATCGCAATCATCGACGGCGTAGTTGGCGCTTGCGGTGCCGTGCATGCCGAGCATGTGCAAAGACAGCGGGTGTGTCGAATCGAATCCGCCCAAGCCCATCAGCGTGGTAGCCACGGGGATCTTGAAAGTCGCCGCGAACGAGCGCAGCGCGGGTGCAGCATTGCCGTTGATGACGCCGCCGCCGGCGTAAATCAGCGGGCGCTTGCTCTCCGAGAGCATCGCGAAGAATTCCGCGCAACGCGCATCCGACAGCGTATTTGTTTCGACGTCCGCGAGCCGTTGCCTGTATCCGGGGATCGGCAAGTGACTTTCGCCTTGGAACACACCTTGCCAGTTCTGCACGTCCTTGGGCACGTCGATGACCACGGGTCCCGGTCTGCCGGTGCGCGCGATCTCGAACGCCGTGCGCACGGTGGCTTCCAGGCGGTACGGGTCCGTGACGAGAAACACGTGCTTTGCGACGGAGCCCATGATGGCCGTCACGGGAGCTTCTTGGAATGCGTCGCTGCCGATCGAGCCCGTCGCAACTTGACCGCAGATGACGACGATTGGAATCGAGTCCGCCATGCAGTCGCGCACGGGCGTCACGCAATTCGTAGCGCCCGGTCCGGATGTGACCATGACCACGCCGACGCGGCCGCTCGCGCGCGCGTAGCCCGCGGCCATGAAACCCGCCCCCTGCTCGTTTGCGGGCACGATCAATGGCATCGGCTCCACGCCGTCGCGCGTGTGCGCCTTGTTGTAGCGGAACACGGCGTCGTAGGTTGGCAAGATCGCGCCGCCGCTGTAGCCGAAAATCGTGGCGACACCTTCGTCCGCCAACACCTGCATGATGATGTCGGCGCCGCTCATCGCAGAGCCTGCGAGCGGGTGCGTGCGAGCTAGTTTCGGCTGGATTTGCGTGTCCATGCAGTGCTCGAGGTCCACGGCTGCGCCGTGCGCTGCTGAAGCCTCGGGAGTGTTGACGAAAAGTTTGTGCATTGCAATAGCTGTGGTTCTACGCCAACATTGCTCGGCTCAGGATCTCGAGCACTCGTAACTCGGTCATGCGTCACATAATCTCGATCTTGCTGCAGAACGAAGCGGGCGCCCTCGCGCGCGTCGCTAATCTGTTCTCGTCGCGCGGCTACAACATCGAGAGCCTCAACGTTGCGCCAACGGCCGATGAAACAGTGTCGCGGCTCACGCTCGTGACGAGCGGACCCGATGCGGTCATCGATCAGATCAGCAAACAGCTAGGCAAGCTGATCGACGTCGTGGAGATCGCCGACATGACGAGCTCGGATCACATCGAGCGCGAGCTCGCGTTGTTCAAGTTGCACGTCGTCAACGGCGCGGGCGAGAAGCTCGCGGCCGTGCTCTCTCAGTTCGATGCGCGTGTGTTGAACGATCATCAAGGCCATTACACGGTCGAGATCGTCGGCGGCAGTCAAGAGATCGACAGATTCCTGAAGCGCGTCGCCGCCGTCACGGACGTGTTGATGGTCGTCCGCAGCGGAGCGATGGCCGTCGCGCGCGGCGCAGCGGCGGCGGCTCGATCCGCTTGAGCTCGAGCAGCTCGAGTTCGCGCGGTGAGACGACCGTGAACAAATCATCCTCCGGAAGCTACGCGGAGCGCCTCGCGAACGCGCGCCGAATCGTCGTCAAGATCGGTTCGGCCCTGTTCGTCGATCAGCAAACCGGTGCGCTCGACCGCGACTGGCTCACAGGAGTCTGCGCCGATGTCGCGGAGCTCACGAAGGCAGGTAAGGAGGTCGTGATCGTGTCCTCGGGCGCCGTTGCGCTCGGCACGCGAGAGCTTGGATTGGATCCGCGGCGTGCGCGGCTCGAGGACAACCAGGCCGCGGCGGCCGCCGGCCAGATTCTGCTCGCGCACGCTTATCAAGAGATCCTCGGCGGCTTCGGATTGACGGCGGCGCAGGTGCTTTTGACGTTGGACGACAGTGAAAGCCGGCGCCGATACTTGAATGCGAGCAAGACGCTGCTGACGTTGCTGAACTACGGCGCCGTGCCCGTCGTGAACGAGAACGACACCGTGGCGACGCAGGAGCTGCGCTACGGCGACAACGATCGGCTCGCGGCGCGCGTCGCGCAGATGGTGAGCGCCGAGTGCCTCGTGCTCTTGTCCGACGTCGACGGGCTGTACACCGCGGATCCGCGTGTGGACGGCAATGCGCGCTACATCGACGAGGTGACCGAGCTCAAGCGCGAATTCTGGGACATGGCCGGCGGCCCCGGCTCGAGCCACGGCTCGGGCGGCATGCGCACGAAGCTCGATGCCGCGCGCATCGCGATCGGCGCGGGTTGTCGAATGTGCATTGCGAGCGGTCGCATCAAGCGCCCGATTAGCGCGCTCGTTGCCGGCGGCCGGGCAACCTGGTTTCTCCCGACCGCGACGCCGGGCGCGGCCCGCAAGCAATGGATTGCCGGCACGTTGAAGCCGAAAGGCGACGTGCGCGTGGACGCTGGCGCCGAGCGCGCCCTGGTGTCGGGGCGCAGCCTATTGCCGGCCGGCGTGACGAGCGTCGAGGGGCAATTCGAGCGCGGCGACGCCGTGCGGGTGCTAGGGCTCGACGGCAACGAGGTCGCGCGCGGCCTGATTGCGTATTCGGCCGACGAGGCGCGGGCCATCGCCGGCTGCCAATCGCAGGGTATCGCCGACGTCTTGGGATATCGCGGCCGGGATGAGATCATCCATCGCGACGACCTCGTCCTCGTCACCACGCATTGATGGCTACCAGAGCGCTACCATGAGCACCGCAAAACGCAACGTTGCGCCAAGCCTACCTGAGCAAATGCTCGAGGTCGGGCGCATGGCACGCGCCGCCGCCCTAGTGCTCGCGCGCACTCCCGCAAGCACGAAGCAGGCCGTGCTGCTCTCTGCGGCCGCGGAAATCCGCGACGCGAGCGCCGCGATCCTGCGCGCCAATGCCGAGGACGTTGCGGACGCCAAGAGCCGCGGTCTATCCGCTGCGCTCATCGATCGGCTTGCGCTCGACCCGAAGCGCATCGACGCCACGGCTGCGGGCGTGGCCGCGATCGCGGAGTCTGCCGGATCCGATCGGCGAGGTGATCGCGCAATGGCGGCGCCCGAATGGGCTCACGATCGAGCGCGTGCGCGTGCCGCTCGGCGTGATCGGCATCATCTACGAGAGCCGGCCGAACGTCACCGCAGACGCGGCCGCGTTGTGTCTGAAAAGCGGAAACGCAGTGATTCTGCGCGGCGGCTCGGAAAGCGTCCGCTCGAATCGCGCGATTCATCAGTGCCTGTTGCGCGGGCTTGCAAAACACGCAATGCCCGAGGCTGCGATACAAGTCGTGCCGACTCAGGATCGCGAAGCCGTCGGTATCTTGCTGCGCGACATGACGCAGTATGTCGACGTGATCGTGCCGCGTGGCGGCAAGGACCTAATCGCGCGCGTTCAACAAGATGCGCGCGTACCGGTCATGAGCCATCTCGAAGGCATTTGCCACACCTACGTGCACGCGGCGGCCGATCTTACGATGGCCCGGCGCGTCACGCTCAATGCGAAGATGCGCCGCACCGGTATCTGCGGCGCGACGGAAACGGTGCTCGTGGACCGCGCGTGCGCTGCAACGCATCTGCGTCCGCTCGTCATTGATCTGCTCGAGGCGGGCTGCGAGGTCCGCGGCGATACGGCGACGCAAGACTGCGATCCCCGCGTCGTCGCCGCGACCGACGGCGATTGGGGCAAGGAATTCCTGGATGCGATCGTCGCCGTGCGCGTCGTCGCCGGGCTCGACGAGGCGCTCGCGCACATTCGGCGTTACGGCTCGGCTCACACCGAGGCCATCATCACCGAGGACGCCGCAGCCGCGCAGCGTTTCTTGAGCGAGCTCGACAGCGCGATTCTCATGCACAACACTTCGACGCAGTTTGCCGACGGCGGCGAGTTCGGCATGGGCGCGGAGATCGGCATCGCGACCGGCAAAGTCCATGCGCGCGGACCGGTCGGGGCCGACCGAGCTCACGAGCTACAAATACCTCGTGCGAGGCAACGGTCAGATCCGACCCTAGAGCCGCCCGCATGCAGGCGGAACAGCACCGATTCGACTTGATCGTGATCGGCGCCGGCATCAACGGCGCCGCGATTGCGCGCGAGGCGGCGTTGTGCGGTCTCAAGCCTTTGCTGCTCGATCGCGGCGACATCGGCAGCGGCACGAGCAGCGCGTCGTCGCGGCTCATCCACGGAGGGTTGCGCTATCTCGAGCACCTCGAGCTCAAGCTCGTGTACGAGTCGTTGGCTGAGCGCGAGCGCCTGCTCACTTGCGCGCCGCATCTCGTGCAGCCCCTCGAGCTCGTCATTCCGCTGTACCGCGGCGGCCGCCGCAAACCGTGGCAGATTCGGCTCGGTCTGCAGCTGTACGACTGGTTGTCGGGTCGGCAGGAGCTGCCCTCGCACCGCTCGTTGTCGCGCGAAGAGTTGCTCGAGCTCATGCCGGGATTGCGCCGCGACGGCCTGGTTGCGGGAGCGAGCTATTTCGATGCGCAAGTCGCGTACCCCGAGCGCATGATCGTCGAGCTCGTCCGCGACGCGGTCGCGAACGGCGCCAAGCTCGTGACGTACGCGCGGGTCACACGGATCGCCAGCGAGCACGGCACAGTGACGGGCTGCGAATGGCAAGCGCGCAGCGGCGAGCGAGCATCCGCCGCCGCGCCCGTCGTCGTGAACGCGGCCGGGCCGTGGGTGGACGAGGTGCTCGGTGAGATCGGGCGGCGCCGCTTGATCGGCGGCACGAAGGGCAGCCATCTGGTCGTCGCGCCGTTTCCCGGCGCGCCGCGCTCGGGCGTCTACGTCGAGGCCGGCAGCGACGCGCGGCCATTTTTCATTCTGCCGTGGAACGACCTCTACCTGATCGGCACCACCGACGAGCGCTTCGACGGCGATCCGAGCGCGGCGGCGATCGACGAGCGCGAATGGCAATACCTCGTCGCGGAAACGGAGCGCGTGTTTCCGGGAGCGGCGCCGCTCGGACCGCGCGTCCTCTACACGCAGACCGGCATCCGGCCGCTGCCGCATCGGCCGCGCTCGGCCGAAGGCGCGATCACTCGCCGTCATTTGATCCAGCCGAACCGCCGGACGCGCGGACTGTACTCGATCGTCGGCGGCAAGCTCACGACTCATCGCGCGCTCGCGGAAGACGCGCTGCATGCGCTCAAAGTCCATTTTCCGAATTTGCCGCGGACCAGTCCTACCCGCGATCGCCCGTTGCCCGGCGCGCTCGATGCTTCCGAGCGCGAGCAGTTGGTCGCCGCAATCGGCGGTGAGCTGGGACCGGCCCATGCGGAACGGCTGTGGCGGCTCTACGGCGCCGCCGCTGCCGACGTCGCGGCGCTCGCGCGCGAGCGAGAGATTACGGCGGATGCGCTGCCGCGGAGCCGCGCGCTCGGTGCAGAGCTGGTGCACGCCGTCCGGAACGAGTGGGCGGTGACTCTGCTCGACATCCTGCAGCGGCGCTGCATGATCGGGCTACGCGCCGACTTCGGCCTGCAGGCAGCGCCCGCCGCCGCGGATTGGTTGTGCCGCCTAGGGATATGGGACCGCGCGCGTGCGGCCCAGGAAGTCGCCGACTATCGCGAGTACGCGCGCCGTTCCCGGGCGCGTGACGTGCTGCAGGGCACTTGAGCGACCCTAAGCCAGCTCACATGCTCTTGATCAGCGCGTCGCCGAATTCCGAGCATTTCACTTCGGTGGCACCTTCCATGAGCCTCGCGAAGTCGTAAGTCACGATCTTCTTGCTGATCGTTTTGTCCATCGCCGACAAAATTAGGTCCGCAGCTTCCTTCCAGCCCATGTAGCGGAACATCATCTCGCCGGAGAGCAGGACCGAGCCGGGATTCACTTTGTCGAGGTCGGCATACTTGGGCGCCGTGCCGTGCGTCGCCTCGAAAACCGCGTGACCGGTCAGATAGTTGATGTTGCCGCCCGGCGCGATGCCGATGCCGCCGACCTGCGCGGCGAGAGCATCCGATAAATAGTCGCCGTTCAAGTTCATCGTCGCGATCACGTCGAACTCGCGCGGCCTCGTCAGCACCTGCTGCAACGCGATGTCGGCGATCACGTCCTTCACCAGTAGCTTGCCGTTCTTCAGAGCCGTCGCTTGTTCCGCGTTCGCCGCGTCCTCGCCCTTCGCGGCTTTCGTCTTGTCCCATTGCAGCCAGGTGTACACGCGCTCGCCGAATTCCCGCTCGGCAAGCTCGTACGACCACTTCCGGAAGGCACCCTCCGTGTATTTCATGATGTTGCCCTTGTGCACGATCGTGAGGCTCTTGCGCTTGGTTTCGAGCGCGTATTCGAGCGCTGCGCGCACGAGGCGGTCCGTGCCCTCCTGCGAGATGGGCTTGACGCCGATGCCGGACGTGTCCGGAAACCGAATCTTCGCGAATTCCTTCGGGAACAGCTGCTTGAACGCTTCTAGAAATTTGCGGTTGTCGGCCGTGGCTGCCTCGAACTCGATGCCGGCGTAGATGTCCTCCGTGTTCTCGCGAAAGATCACCATGTCGACGTCCTGCGGTTTCTTGACCGGCGACGGCACGCCGTTGAACCAGCGCACAGGCCGCAAGCATACGTAGAGATCGAGTAGCTGCCGCAGCGCGACGTTCAGCGAACGGATGCCCCCGCCGACGGGGGTCGTCAACGGGCCTTTGATCGAGACCAGGTAGTCGCGGCACGCGTCCACAGTGGCGTCGGGCAACCACGACCCTGACATGTTGAAGGACTTCTCGCCGGCGTAGATCTCCATCCACTGGATCTTGCGCTTACCGGCATAGGCTTTTGCGACGGCCGCGTCCATCACGCGCACGGCTGCTCTCCAAATATCGCGGCCGGTGCCGTCCCCTTCGATGAATGGAATGATCGGTTGATCCGGCACGGTGAGCTTGCCGCGGGCGATCGTGATCTTTTTGCCTTGCAGCGGCGGAACGGGAGTTACATCAGCCATCGACTCGAAGTCTCCTGATGAGCAAAAACCATTTTGGGGCTAGTCTCGCGTGCCCGAGGCAATCGGCTGCTCGACCGGCTCGAAGATCACCGTCGGTCGGTCGCCGCGCCGCGAATACAGATGCTCGCTGGCCATGTCTGCCAAAACGCGGTCGCGCTCCTCGCGAGTGCTGAACCAGTGATGGTGCTGCCAATCAAGCCCAAGCAACCGCGAGAAGACGTCGCCGGCCGCAAGTCGCACGCGGATGCCGTAGGGTTTCGGCCCGTCGAGCGGCTTCAGCAAGTTGTGCTCGTGGCAGATCTCCATGACCGTACGGGCCTCCGACGACGGGCGGCCATCATAACCTCGACCACCCTCAGCTCAAATTGGGGTCGGGTACCGATTTCGGTTGAAGGCAGGGGAAACTGTCTCGTCGTAGCCGAAATCGGTACCCGACCCCGATTTCTGGCGTCAGATTTCGCGCTCCGCGGGACCGTGGCGCTCGGGCCAGCCGAGCCCATAGCGCGTAATCCAAATGTACGGGGGTTTCACCAGGGCACGCCACGCGCGCGCAAGCAGGGACGGATGCTGAAGGAGCGCCCGTTGCCGAGCCGTCAACGCTTCCGGCACGTAGGTCCGCTTGTGCTTCAAGAGATGACGGAGGTCGTCGTGCGCGAGGCAGCGGAACAGCTTGCCGCGCCGCTTCGCCGATACTGCAACCTGAAAGTCCACGATCGCCGGCCCGCCGCCGGGCGTGCAAAGCCAATTCGCCTCTTTCGCAAGGTCGTTGTGCACGACGCCGCGCCGGTGAATCGCGACCAACAGCTTCAGCGCCTGCGCGAAGTAGGCGCGCGTGCGCGGCCGAGCGACGTGCAGCGCCTCGCCCGCGATGTAGCTGCGCTGCACGACACCGGCATGCGAGCGAACGAGGACCGGCACGCCTTCCACGCCCTCGAGCGCGCGCAGCGCGGCCGCCTCGCGAGCGGCGAGCATTCGAGCAATACGGCGTGCCCAACCGCTGGCGGCTGATGCATCGCGCACCACGGTTGCGACGCCGTCCTCGACGACGAGGCTGATCGTGCCCAAGCTGTCGGCTTTGAGGATCTGCGGTGTCGCCATGCTCTAGGGCCTGCAAGCCCCCTGCTACAATCCTGCGCCGTGTCCAAGGTCATTCAGGCTGGTGAGTTCTTCGTCGTCGGTGGCCCGGTGCAACCCGAGCGCCCTTGCTACGTAGAACGCACCGCCGATCATGTGCTCGAGACCGGCATTCGAGCACAACGTTTCTGCTTCGTGCTCGGCCCCCGCGCCATCGGTAAATCCAGTCTGATGGGCCGCGCCGTCAGAGCGCTCCGTCGCGCAAATGAGCTCGCTGCAGTGGTCGACCTCGCGCAGATCGACGCCCGCGGCGACAGCGCCGATTCGGACCGCTGGCTCTACAGCATCGCCCATCGAATTGTGCACGAGCTGCGACTCAAAGTGGATCTCGCGCCTTGGTGGGAGGAAAAGCGCGCGCTCAGCGAGCAGCGGCTTCTCGATTTTTTTTGGGAGATCGTGCTCACGAACACCACGGCTCCGGTCACGGTCTTCTTTGACGAGATCGAGCGAGCGCTCGATCTGACTTTCTCCAAAGAGCTGTTCACGACGATTCGTGCTTGCTACACGCGACGCGAGAGCGAGTCGGATTATGCGCGCCTGAACTTCGTCGTGCTTGGTGTGGCATCCCCGGCGGAGCTGTGTCCGGAAGCCGGGGAGTCGCCGTTCACGGACGGGCAGGCCGTGGAGCTGCCCGACTTCGATGCGGCGCAGACCTATCAGCTCGCGCTCGGTTTCGGCGGCGAGCAGGCGCAAACGCAAGCGCTGATGGACCGGATCTGCATCTGGACGAACGGCCACCCGTATCTAACGCAAAAAGTGGCTCGGGGCGTAGCGCGCAAAGACGAACGGCTCGAGGACGTCGAAAGAGTCGTCAAGGAGCAGCTGTTGCCGCCCGGTGCGCACGACGAGTTGCTGCTCAATCACATCGCGACGCTGCTGCACGGCCGTTCGGCGGCCAACCGGCAAGCGCTGAAGGTGCTACGCAAGCTCGCGCATGGTGCGAAGGTGCGAGCGCGGGAAGATTCGATCGCGCAGCGGCGCCTTTTGCTCGCCGGCCTGGTGCGCGTCGATCAAGAGCGGCTCCAATATCGCAATCGCATCTTCAAGGAGGCGTTCGGGGCGCGCTGGTTGAAAGCGGCGCGGCCGGCGGGATGGCGAATCGCGGCCGCCCTTTTCGTGGTTGCGATCGCAGCCGGGCTCGGCGCCTATTGGTATCACGAGTACGTGCCTCGTCCGTACGTGCGCGCTCTCACGGCGCAAGCCGGGGATTTTTCCCAAGTGGAGTCGGCGTATCGCAGTCTGCGCCGCCTTCCCCGCTTCGCAAGTCAAGCCGACGAACTGTTCACAGCAGCGCTCGAGCGCCGCGGCGCGGCCGCAGTGTCGTTCGCCGACATCGCTGCTGTCGAAAGCGCGCTGCGCACCGTGCTCGGGCGTGACGCCCTCGCGGATCAGCTGCTAGCGGACTTCTGGTTGCGCCAGTCGCTGTTGGCCCGGCACGCAGAGCGGCGCAGCGACGCGCTGCTCTACGCGCTGCAGGCGCTGCCGACGGAAGCCGCGCGCGCTACGCTCGCAGAGCTGATCGGCGCCGACTATCGGCAGCTCGAGCGCAACTTCGGCGGTTGGCAGACGCCGCCCCTGTTCGCGGTGGACTGGGTCGAGCGGCGCCTCGTGGGAATCGACACCGCACAGCGCGCGCAGGTGCTCGACCTGGAGCCGCAGGCGGGGGCGCAACCGGCGGTGACGCAGGAGGGGGCGTTCAGCGCGCTCGAATACCGTCCGCTGCTACGCGAGATCCCCGTCGCGAGCTCCGGATCGGCCGGGGAGTTCGAGCTCGTGCTCGACGTGCAGCATGCGAGCGTTGGCGAGTTGCTCGTGACGCTCGCGGCACCGAGCGGCGCGCAAGCGAACGTGATCATTCCGCAGACCGAGTCCGGGTCGCTACATTCGTTCATCGCGGCCGATGCGTCACCGCTTGCGGCCTTGGCGGATGAAGATCGCGAGGGTAGGTGGCGGCTCACGATCGTCGACCAGCGCGCCGACAACAGCGGCACGTTGCTCGCTTGGGCACTGCACTTCGCGGACGAAGAGCCCGCGCGAGACGCTCCCGAGGGCGGCGTCGCGATCGCGGACCCGCTGCGCACCGAAGACGTAACGGTCGAGCTCGGCGCGAACGGTCGGTTTGCGATCGTGCGCCCGACACGCGCAGGCTCCGTCGGCACCGTCGCGCTGTGGGATCTGCGCGCAGGCAGATTGCAAGCGGATTTGCAGCTGCCGGCGCCGGCGACCTATGCGGAGCTCAATGCGGACGCAAGCCGTTTGCTCGTCGTCGCGGGCGGCGCGTTGATCGTGTGGAACGTCGCCGAGGGCGTACCGGTGGCACGGTTGGCGACGCAAAATGAGTTCGTGCTGCCGCCGGCGCTCTCCCCGGATGGCGGATACGTCATGATCGCGGAGCGCGTCGAGGAGGCAGCGCCCCTATTCAGTCTATTGCGAGCGGCCGATGGCCAGCTTTTGACGAGCGTCGCGGGCGTCGCCGGCGTGAACGCATGGTTCTTGGGCCCCGAGGCGCGCTTCGTTGCGCTTCTCGGCGACACCGACGAGTTGCGCGTGCTCGACCCACGCCGGGGCGGCGTGCCGCGGTCGCTCGAGCATCCGCGGGAGATTCGTAGGGTCCTGCCGCTTGCGAATTCGGCGACCCTGCTCACGGTGGACGCGGTCGGCGACGTGCGTGAGTGGGACCTCGTCGCCGCCCCCGCAGCGGCTGCGAAGGTGCTCGGCACCACGGTCGATCCGGCCACGGTGAGCGTCGCCGCGGCAGGCACTCGCGTCGCGTACGCGGCTGCCGCTTCGCGCGTCGTCGTGTGGGACAGCAGCACGGGCGGCGTGCACGTGCTCTCGATCGAACCGTCGAGCGCGCCGGCGACCACGCGACTATCCCCCGACGGCAGCCGGCTTCTCACCGCTGCCGGTTCCGACGTGCAACTGTGGCAGCTGATCGAAGAGGTTGCGCAAAGCGTCGACTCGCGCGTTGCCGAGCTCGCCGAGGTGTCCGCGCTCGCGCTCGATCGGGACGGCGAGCTCGTTGCGCTCGGATTCCGCAACGGGTTCGTGCGCGCGCAAAGCCGCGTAGACCTCACGAGCGCGCCGATTGCGCCCGGCCCGCTCGACTATTTCGGGCATCGCGGCTCGGTGGGCGCCATAGCAATCGATGCGCGCAGCTCACTCGTGGTGAGCGGCGGCGCCGACGACGAGACCGTGCGGACGTTCGATGCGACTTCTCTGCAACCGAGCGGCATCGTGCTGCGGCCGTCGGGCGGGGGCATCGACGCCGTGGCGCTCTCCGAGGACGGCGGTTTGATCGCGAGCGCGACGGCGACGTCGGTGCGATTGTGGCGCGCTGCGGACGGCATCTCGTTCGCCGAGGTCGCGCTCGACGGCGTGCGCGCCAAGGCGCTCGCATTCTCGCCCGACAATAGATGGCTCGCGGTCGGTGATGACGGCGGCACCGTGCGGCTCTACGACTCGGGCAGCGGCGCGGGCGGCGACGCTGCGTCGTTTGTTCAGCCGGTGCGCTGGTTGGGATTCGGGGTCGACGCCGCGCGGCTGTTCGTCGCGACGGAGCATTGGTTGCACGACCTGCACGTCGCACCCGGTCGGCTCGACGTGAGCAACAGCCGGTTGTTGTCGGGGGATTTGGAGCCGCTCGTCGCTGCTCGCGACCCGCCAGATCGGATTCGCGTGCTTGGCGGGCGACTCGCCGGCGCACTTGCGTTCGGCGACTTCTCGATCGATTCGCCGGCGGCGCCGCTCCCTGTGGGTGCGCCAGAGTTGACAAAAGATTGGCCGCAGATTCTGCAGCGGCGCGTTATGGAAGATGGCGTGATCGTGGCGTTGTCGCCGTAGCGCGACTTTATTGTCCATTTTTGTGAACTGTCCGGTGGGGCTCGCGGCCTCGCGCGCGTTATCGTCTGCACGTTTTAACGTAACAGTCGCAGACCAAAACAACCGTGGCAGCTCCCAGCGCAATTCGAGGCAGGAATCAGCGTGCGTTCGCAGTCGTTGCGGCAGGCGTGGTCGTGCTCGCGATCATGCTCACCGGCTGCGAGCAACAGTATTCGCCGCGCAGTTTCGAAGATTTCATGGACGACGCAATCGCCAGGGATGGCGCTCTTGCCCGCTGCAATCGGGACCGCGACGCGACGATCGACGATGTCGAGTGCTCGAATGCTCGGCGCGCGGCGGCCGCGGTCGCGGCAGCCGTCGAGCGTGTGCGCAGCGACGAGCTCGAGGAGCAGTCAGAGCGCAAGCTGGTTGCACTTCGGGATCGCACGGCGCGCGAGGAGCGAGCCGAGCAGCGTGCGATCGCGGAGGCGCAAGCCGCCGCGGAGGCCGCATACGACGCGCGGTGGGTTGATCCGAAGACGCTCCAAAGTGCCGCGTCGTCGAGCAACCTCGCAGCCGCCGATGACTCGCGCGCTTTTGGGCCGCCGATTTCGGCGCCGATGACGAGCCCGGATAACCGCGTCATCGCGTTCGACGTCTACGCCGACGCACACGGGCAAATTCCGGATCTCGAGCTCGCGGCCGTCGAGCCGCCCGCAAGCGATTTGGAGATCACGCGGCCGACGCTGTCACTGGACGACGTTACGCTCCCGCGGCCATTCCGCGGTCCTGCCGACGGCAGCGACGCCGTACCGCACTAAGATTCCTCGCGACGAACGTTCTTCGCTCAATCTAGCGGAAAGGTCACGGCCTCCTCCGGCGGAGCAGCATGCTCGGTGCGGTGCTGCGTCGACGGTGCGGCGGGCGGCACGGCGGGTGAAACCGCGGCGCGGTGGAGCACATCGAGAAAGTGCCGAGCGCTTTCGGGTGTGCTCGCGCTCACTTCGCCGAGGGGCTGCGCCCGGTCGTCGGCGGCATAGAAAGCCGCGCTACCCTGCTGATCGACGTCGAGCCGAGCACCTTCGAACGTGGCTCCGGCGAAAAGTCCCCGGCTGCGCATATAAACGTAAACCTCCGACTTCGCGGTCACGGCTTTCGTTGAGCTGCGCCCGAGCGGACCGGCAATCGCGGTCGCATCACCGCCCAACGTGAACTTGCCGCTCGCGATGTTGTTGATCGAGCGGTCATTGGCGAAGATCAGCACGACGTCGGCGCTTTCGACCCCGAACTGGCCACCGATGCTGCCGCCCGTCAGTGTGACGAAGGCGGGATTGCTCCATTCGCCGCTCGGCCCGCGCACCGCGAGCACGCCGCGGCCGCGGCGGCCGCCGATGAGAAAGCCGCCGCGAATCACGCTCGGAATCACGGCAATGCCGCGCGCGCGTTGCAACAAGTCGAGCGGAATGCCTTCCTCCTCAATGGTCGTGAAGGTGTGCAGCACTGCGCCGGCACGAGCCAGCTTTTCATTGTCGGCGGACAGGTCAGCGCTTTGCGTGGACCAAGCGAACGTTACAGCCAGGACGCAAACGGCGAAGCGGGAGATACTCGCAGCACGCATAGTGATCTCGATTGACTCCGATCCGGGCATCTTAGCGAATCTGCGCCGCGTCGCCAGCAGTGGCTGAGTACGCAACTGCGGGCGCCACCGGGCAGTCGAGCGTGGCCGCGATCGCTCTGAAGAGCTCGATCTCGTCGGTTTCGAGCCTGCCGTCATGCTCTATGGTCGCGAGCAACGCGTTGACGACGCGACGCTTGTCATCAGGGCGCAACCGGGCGAGCTGCTCGAGGGCGCCATCGAGCTTCTTGAGATCGCGGGCTGCCTCCGGCGGATCGAACGCGACCTCCGGGGGCTCATACTGCGAGCTCACCTGCGCGAAGCCCGCCCGATACGCCGCGCGAGCGGCGTCCGCCGAGGTGTGACCGTAAGCAGCGATCGTGGAAAGCACCGCGCTCAGCGCGGCGCGCGACGACATCTTGGTACCGCTGTCGAGCCCACGCACGGGCGCGCCGTGCAATCCTCGCAAGTAGGCTGCAAGCACACGCAACAAGACGTAGTCGAAGAGACGTTTGCTCGGCGTCGATGGCCGCGAGGCGCCCGATCAAATCGAACAGATACTCGAGCTGCTCTCGCGGACGCTGCTTGACCGCGGGCAGGGCGAGCTCGAGCAGCGGTAGGCGCAACTGCGCGTCGAGGCTCGCAAAATCCGCGTGTAGGCGGCGGCAAAGCGACGCGCGATCAGGCCCGAGCTGGTTCTCGAGCAGCGCGAATTGGCGGTGGCGAATCTCACCGTCCGGCGCGAGCGCCATCGCCAAGATCAGCAGGAAGCTTGACTCGCGCGCGCGGGCCGCCTGATAGAGCTCCGTTGGCAACGACGCTCGCAGGGCGCCGCCGACACTCGCTGATTCGCTTTGGCCCATGCGCTCGAGAATCGCCTTAGGTTCCGCTCCCGTCACTTCGGCGAGCGGCTGCAGCTCGACGGCGGCGGTTGCGGAGGGCGAGGGCAGCGGCCCGGTGTCGGGCGGGTAGTCCTTGGGGTCGAAGGCCGGGTCGAGCGCGCGAATGCGCGTGAGCAACGGCGGATGAGTCGCGAACCAACCGCTGAACGCACGCGCGCCGCGCTCGAACAGCATGTGCGCGACCTCTTCGGCGTCGACGGACGACAAGCGGCCCGTATAACCGCCAATCTTCTTCAACGCGCCGGCGAGCCCGCTCGGCTCGCGCGTGAATTGCACGGCGGACGCGTCCGCAAGCAGCTCGCGCTGTCGCGAGACGCCGGCCTTGATCAGCCGCGAGAGCAGCACGCCGATCCACCCGATCACGGCCAATGCCGCGCCCAAGGCGAGAGCGGCCGCTATGCCGCCGTTGTTGCGGCCGCGGCGGCCGTAGCGAGCGCTGCGCAGCAGCCATCGTCCCGCGAGCGACAGCACGAGGATGCCGAAGCTCAAGCCGATCAGCTGCTGGTTGATCCGCATGTCGCCGTTCAAGATGTGGCTGAACTCGTGGGCCACGACGCCCTGAAGCTCGGCACGATCGAGGCGTTCGAGCGCACCCCGCGTTACCGCGATCGCTGCATCGCCGTGGCTCAAGCCGGCGGCGAACGCATTGATCCCGGGCTCTTTCTCGAGCACGAAGACGTCCGGAACGGGCAGGCCGGAGGCGAGCGCCATTTCCTCGACGACGTTGCGCAGGCGGCGGCGCAGCGGGTCCGTCTCCTCGCCGCTGACTTCGGTCGCGCCGAGCATGCGTGCGACCTGCCCGCCGCCGCGCGCAAGCGAAGCCGCGCGGTAGCCGGAAGCTAAGGCCATGGCGCCGAGCGTGCCGGCGGCGATTCCGAGCAACAGCAAGCCGTGCGCTTCTACCCAGCCGCGTAAGGATTGCGTGCCGAGAATCGGCGTGTTGTCCTGCATGTAAATGCGAATGCTCGCCGCGACCACCGCGGTGGTCGCGAGCGAAACGATCAGGAACGCGAGCAGAAAGACGGCGATCAGTTGACGGCTCGTGCGTCGCGATCGCTCTTGTCGCGCGAAAAAGTCCACGGCGCGGAAAAAGCGCGGGTCTTAGCCGAACGAAACCTTCGGTACGTCGCGCTTTTCAGGTTGCCCGATCTCGAGGAATTCGGCGGTCTTGAAGCTCAAATTGTTCGCGATCAGACTGCCCGGGAAGTTCTGGCACGCGTTGTTGTAGTTCATCACGGCGTCGTTGAACGCTTGGCGCGAGAACGCCACCTTGTTCTCGGTAGACGACAGCTCTTCCTGGAACTGCATCATGTTCTGATTTGCTTTCAGATCGGGATAGGCTTCCGCGAGCGCGAACAGGCGGCCGAGCATTCCGCCGAGATTCGTCTCGGCCGCCGCAAGTGCCCTGATCGCTTCCGCATCGGACGGATCAGCCGCGGCTTTCTTCAATCCGGCTTGAGCGGCGTTGCGCGCGTTGATGACCGCTTCGAGCGTGTTGCGCTCATGCCCCATGTAGCCCTTCACGGCCTCGACGAGGTTCGGTATCAGGTCGTAGCGGCGCGTGAGCTGCACGTCGATTTGCGAGAAAGCGTTGGTCACTCGGTTGCGTAGGTTCACCAGATTGTTGTAAATGGCTATCGCCCAGACGACGAGCGCTACAAGGATGCCAAGCGTGATCCAAGTTCCCATCGGCAATCTCCCTCGGCAGAAATGGACGATGCGCAGGATACGCCCCGCGCCGGGCCCGCGCCAATGCGGCGCGCGCTGCGCTCTCGTGCTGCTCGCGTTGAGCTGCTCGCCGGCATTCGCCGGTTGGGTCGGCGACGCCATCGACCTCATGGGAACGCGGGTATCGGTGGAGCTCTGGGACGACGACGAGGCACGCGGCCGCGGCCTCGTGCGGGAGGTGATGGACGAGTACCGGCGCATCGATCGCGACATGAGCACGTACAAGCCGGAGAGCTCGATCTCGATGGTCAACGCGCATGCGGCCGAACGGCCGATCGGCGTCGGCGCGGAGCTTTTCATGCTGATCGCGCGGTCTCTCGAGCTATCTTCCGCAAGCGGCGGCGCGTTCGACATTACCTACGAGAGCGTCGGCTACCTCTACGACTTTCGCGCGCGCGAGCATCCGAACGCCGCGCAGATCTCAGAGCGGCTGCCCGCGATCGACTATCGGCACGTCGTGCTCGATCGTGAGAAGCAGACGGTAAGCTTCACCGTACCCGGCGTCCGCATCAATCTCGGCGGCATCGCGAAAGGCTATGCGGTCGAGCACGGCGCGGAGATCCTGCGCCGTCAAGGCGTCGAGCATGCGCTGCTCAACGCGGGCGGCGACACGCGAGTGATCGGCGACAGGCGCGGGCAGCCGTGGATCGTCGGGATTCGCCATCCGCGGCTCGCGGATCAAGTGGTCACGCGTTTGCCGATCGTCGACGAGGCGATCTCCACGTCGGGTGATTACGAGCGGTTCTTCGAGGAGAACGGCCGCCGCTACCATCACATCATCAACCCGCAGACCGGGGAGCCGACGGAAGGCATCTTGACGGTGACTGTGATCGGTCCGGACGGCACGATGACCGATGGGCTCGATACCGCAATCTTCGTGCTCGGCGTCGAAGCGGGGCTCGAGCTGATCAAGAATTATCCGGAAGTACGAAGCGATAATCGTCGACGCGAGCGGAAAGATCTCGTACTCGGCCGGCCTAGCGCCGCCCGGCTGAGCCGCGCTCGTCTCCTCCGATCTCGCAGCGGCTGCGGCCATCGATCGGCGTGACCTTCTGCGCAGCCTCGCCCGCGAAGCAACGGCGCATCTTCATCGCGAAGGCTCGCGCCTCGATCGTTATATCATCGACCGGAACCTCGCAAGGAGCGTCCCGTCGACGGGGAGATTGCCGCGCTGTCTAGGGGTAAAGAATGAATAAGTCCGCATTCGGGGCCGCCAGCGTCGCGAATCCAGACGCGCTGCTGTCGCGGGAGCTCGGTGTTCGTCAGCTCGCGGCGAACGTTTTCAATTACACGGTCGGCAGCGGAATTTTCGCGTTGCCTGCATTCGCGGTGCTGCAACTCGGCGCAGCCGCGCCGCTCGCCTATCTCGCGTGTGCGGCGGTCATGGCGCTCGTTGTGCTGTGCTACGCGGAAGCCGGCAGCCGCGTAGCGGCGAGCGGCGGATCGTATGCCTACGTCGAGACCGCGCTCGGGCCGTTGTTCGGATTCATCGCCGGTTGTCTGGTTCTATCCACCGGGATGTCTGCCGCGGCGGCCGTTTCGAGCCTGTTGACCCGATCGTTGCTCGCGTTAGCGCCGCAGGCACCTTCCTTCCTGACCCCCGCGCTGATCGTCACCCTTGTCGCGACCCTCGTGACGATCAACGTTCGCGGCGTGAGGGCGGGTGCGCGCGTGATCGAAGCGATCACGGTCGCGAAACTGTTGCCATTGATCGCGTTTGTCGCGATCGGCGCCTTCTTCATCACGCCCTCCAACCTCGCGTGGAGCTCGACGCCGGACATCGGCTCAGTGCTCGGCACCGCAGGCGTCGTGATCTTTGCGTTTGCGGGCATAGAAGGCGCGACGATCCCGAGCGGCGAGGTCAAGAACCCTGCGCGAACGGTTCCGCTTGCGGTGTTTTTCGCGCTCGGCGCTGCCACCGTGCTCTATCTCGCGATCCAGTTCGTCGCGCTCGGCATTCTCGGGCTCGAGCTTGCGAACGACAGGACGACACCGCTCGCGAGCGCGGCGGCCGCGGTCGTGGGACCGATCGGACGCACGGTCATGATCGTCGGTGCAGCCATATCGATGTTCGGCTATCTGAGCGCGAATGCTCTATCCGAGCCGCGCGGTCTCTTCGCGATGAGCCGCGATCACTTCTTGCCGCGCCAGCTCGCCTCCGTGCACCCGGTGCATCGAACCCCGTACATCGCAATCGTCGTCTACGGCGTTCTCGTCGCGGCGATCGCTCTTTCCGGTACGTTCGAGCAACTCGCGATCTTCGCGAATCTCGCGTCTCTGTCTCTGTATTTTCTCTGCGCCATCGCCGCTTGGGTGCTGCGACGCCGCGACGTGAGGACGGACGGCGAGCCGTTCAAAATGCCCGGCGGCGCGGTCGTTCCGATTGCGGCGTGCCTCGCGATCGCCTGGCTCTTCTACGAAACCATCGAGCGCGCTCAGCTCATCTCGCTCGTCGTCGTCCTGCTCGTCATCCTCGCGCTCTACGCTCTGCGCGCCAGGCGCCTCCGCCCGAGCGGCGCCCGCGCGGACGTTCAGTAGCGTTCGTCCGCCGAGCGAGAACGTCAAGTCGCGTTCCGTTGTCACGAGAGGTGCTTTCCGCGACGCTGGCCGCCTACGCGAGGCGCTTGTAGCGGATCCGGTGCGGTTGGTCGGCGTCCTCGCCCTTCCGGCGCTTGAGATCCGCCGCGTAGTCCGCGTAGTTGCCCTGAAAGTAAACGACCTCGCTATCGCCCTCGAACGCGAGAATATGCGTTGCGATGCGATCGAGAAACCAGCGATCGTGCGAGATCACGACCGCGCTGCCCGGGAAGCTCAGTAGCGCCTCCTCGAGCGCGCGCAGTGTCTCGACGTCGAGATCGTTGGTGGGCTCGTCGAGGAGCAGCAGATTGCCGCCGGAGCGAAGCAGCTTCGCGAGATGCACGCGATTGCGCTCGCCGCCGGAGAGCAGCCCCACCTTCTTCTGTTGATCCGTGCCGCGGAAGTTGAAGCGGCCGACGTAGGCGCGCGACGGCGTCTCGTAGCTGCCGACGCGCAGAATGTCTTGGCCCTCGCTGATCTCTTCCCAAACCGTCTTGTCGTCGTCGAGGATGTCGCGGCCTTGGTCGACGTACGCGATCTGCACGGTGTCGCCCAGCCGAATCTTGCCGCGGTCCGGTTGGTGCTGCCCCGACAACATGCGGAACAAAGTGGTCTTGCCAGCGCCGTTCGGACCGATTACGCCGACGATGCCCCCAGCCGGCAGACTGAAGGATAGGTTCTCGAACAGAACGCGATCGCCGAAAGTCTTGCTGACCTTGTCGACCTCGATCACGAGCTCGCCGAGCCGCGGGCCCGGGGGAATGTAGATCTCGTTCGTCTCGTTGCGCGCCTGAAATTCCTTCGACGTGAGCTCCTCGAACCGCGCCATGCGCGCCTTCGCCTTCGCGCGCCGTGCGCCCGGGTTGCTGCGCACCCACTCGAGCTCCGTCTTGATGGTGCGTTGGCGCGCCGCTTCTTGCTTCTCCTCGATCTTCAGGCGCTGTTCCTTCTGCTCGAGCCACGAGCTGTAGTTGCCTTGCCACGGAATCCCATGGCCGCGGTCGAGCTCCAATATCCAGCCAGCGACGTTGTCGAGAAAATACCGGTCGTGCGTGACGGCCATGACGGTGCCGGGATACTCGCCCAAGAAGCGCTCGAGCCAGGCTACCGACTCCGCGTCCAGATGGTTCGTCGGCTCGTCGAGCAGCAGCATGTCGGGGTTCGAGAGCAACAAGCGGCACAGCGCGACGCGGCGTTTCTCGCCGCCCGAAAGCGGGCCGATTTGCGCATCCCACGGCGGTAGGCGCAGCGCGTCGGCCGCAATTTCGAGCTTGCGCTCGAGCTCCCAGCCGCCCGCGTTCTCGATCGCGTCTTGCAGCTTCCCCTGCTCCTCGAGCAGCCGATTCATCTCGTCGTCTTCGAGCGGCTCGGCGAAACGATCACTGATCTTGTTGAAACGCTCGACGAGGCCGAGCACGTCCACAACGCCTTCCTCGACCGCCGCGCGCACGGTCTTCGCGGGATCGAGCTCGGGCTCCTGCGACAGAAAACCGATCTTGATTCCGGGTTGCGGTCGCGCCTCGCCGTCGAACTCCTTGTCTACGCCCGCCATGATCTTGAGCAGCGTCGACTTGCCGGCGCCGTTCAGTCCTAGCACCCCGATCTTGGCACCCGGAAAGAAGCTCAAGCTGATGTCGCGAAGGATGAAGCGCTTCGGCGGTACGACCTTCGCCAGCCGGTTCGTGGTATAGATGTACTGTGCCATGGGCCTAACGGGGATGTAGCGGGGGGCGAATTATCCGCGAACCCCCGCCCCGCGCAAGCCTGGGAGCCTGTTCGAGTAGCTCCTGCGAGTAAAATTTCATGCCACGCCCAGTTGTTCTGATCTTCGCGCCCGAGCTTGCCGACTATGGCTTTCCGAACGATCACCCGTTCGGCACCGACCGTCTCGGCGCGTTCATGGGTGAGATGCAGCGCTCTGCCTGCTTCGCCGATCTCAACGTGCTGCCGCCTCGGCTAGCGACGCGGGCGGAGATCGAGTATTTCCACGACGCGGAGTACGTCGACCGGGTCATCGAGCTCTCGGCGCGCGGCGGCGGATTGCTCGATGCGGGCGACACGCCGGCGTTCCCGGGCGTCTATGAGGCCGCTGCGCGCGTCGTCGGCGGCACGCTCGTGGCGCTGGCCGCGATCGTCACTGGACCGTCCCGGCACGCGTTCATTCCGATCGGCGGACTGCATCATGCCGCGCGCGACACCGCGGCGGGTTTTTGCGTGTTCAACGATTGCGCGATCGCAATCGAAGCCGCGCGCAGGGCCCATGGCTTGCGCCGGATCGCGTACGTCGACATCGACGCCCATCATGGCGACGGCGTGTTCTACGGCTTCGAGCAGGATCCCGACGTGCCGTTCGCGGATCTGCACGAGGACGGACGATTTCTCTATCCCGGCACGGGCAGCCGCAGCGAAACGGGGCGCGGTGCGGCGCTCGGCACGAAGCTCAACATACCGATGCAGCCCGGTGCGGACGATGCAGCGTTCGTAGCCGCGTGGGAGGAGGTCGATCGCTATGTCGACGAGGCTCGCCCGGAGTTGATCCTACTGCAATGCGGTGCCGACTCGATCGCGGGCGATCCGATCACCCACCTTCGCTATTCTCCCGAGGCGCACGCGCATGCGGCTCGCCGTTTGCGCGGGCACGCGGATCGGTATTCGGAGGGAAGACTGCTCGCGATGGGCGGCGGCGGGTACAACCGCTCGAATCTTGCGCGCGCGTGGACACGCGTCGTCGAGGAGCTCGCGAGCTGACATGTTCGGCGCCGTCACGATCGAGGATCTCGACGAGCCGCTCGCGCACGCGCTTGCCGGAGAGCGGCGCCGGCAGGAGCAGTATCTCGAATTGATCGCGTCGGAGAACTACGTGAGCCCCCGCGTGCTCGCCGCGCAGGGATCGATGTTCACGAACAAGTACGCCGACGGGTATCCGGGCCGGCGCTTCTACAGCGGCTGCGAGCATGCTGACGCGGCGGAGAGCTTGGCCATCGAGCGCGCGCAGCGGTTGTTCGGCGCCGGCTACGCGAACGTGCAGCCCTATTCGGGCTCGCAAGCCAACCTCGCCGCGTTCACTGCCATGCTCGCACCGGGCGACACGCTGCTCGGCATGCAGTCTGCGCACGGCGGGCACCGTACGCATGGGGCGCCAGAAAACCTGTCGGGGCAGTTGTTCAACGCCGTGTACTACGGCGTGGATGCCGCGAGCGGCGAAGTCGATTACGACGAGGTTGCGGCACTCGCACGCAAGCATCGGCCGAAGCTCGTGGTCGCGGGCTTTTCGGCGTACTCGCGGACGCTCGATTGGCAGCGGTTCCGAGCGATCGCCGATGAGGTCGGAGCGTTGTTCCTGGCCGACATCGCCCACGTCGCCGGCTTGATCGCCGCTGAGCTGTCGCCGAATCCCGTGCCGATCGCAGACGTGACGACGACGACCACGCACAAAACGCTGCGCGGGCCCCGGGGCGGCATGATCCTCGCCCGCGCGCCCTCCGAGCTTACGCGCAGAGTCGATGCAGCGGTTTATCCCGGCACGCAAGGTGGGCCGCTGATGCACGTGATCGCCGCCAAGGCCGTCGCGTTTCAAGAAGCGCTACAGCCGGAATTCAAGGACTATCAACGTAAAGTCGTCGCGAACGCGCGGCTGCTCGCGGGCGTGCTCGCCGAACGTGGCTATTCGATCGTTTCCGGCGGCACGGACAATCACATGCTTCTCGTGGATCTGACGGGACGCTCGATTACCGCGCAGCAGGCGGAGCGGGCGCTCGAGCAAGCGCACATCGCAGTCAATCAAATCGGGGTGCCGCGCGATGCCGCGACCGGTAACGCGCGTGTGAGCGGTTTGCGGATCGGCACGGCGGCGGTCACGACACGAGGGTTCGCGGACCTTCAGATGCGTAGGGTCGGCAATTTCATCGCGGACTTGCTCGACGCCGGCGGCAGCGCAGCCGAGGTCGATCGCGTGCGCGCGCAAGTGCTCGCGATGTGCGCGCAGTTCCCGGTCTACGGCGAGGCGGTGTCTAGGTACTGAACGTGCACTGTCCGTTCTGCAATTTCGAGG
The DNA here is from genome assembly GCA_963744305.1 of uncultured Gammaproteobacteria bacterium. Lineage (GTDB taxonomy): Bacteria > Pseudomonadota > Gammaproteobacteria > Steroidobacterales > Rariloculaceae > FEN-1219. Next base: position 152,128 of record CAVUTF010000032.1, on the reverse strand, counting down.
ATACCAAGGTCATCGATTCGCGGCTCGCGGGCGAAGGCCGTCAAGTGCGTCGGCGCCGCGAATGCTTGTCCTGCAGCGAGCGCTTTACGACATTCGAGTCGCCCGAGCTCGTGATGCCCTACGTCGTAAAGCGCGACGATCGCCGGGAGCCGTTCGATCAAAACAAGCTGCGCAACGGGTTTCTCAGTGCGCTCCAGAAGCGGCCGGTGCAGCGCGAGGACATCGAGCGGAGCATCGAGCACATCACCCACCATCTACAGACGTTGGGTGAGCGCGAGGTGCCTAGCCGTCTAGTCGGCGACCTCGTCATGGAAGAGTTGCGGCGCCTCGACGAAGTCGCGTTCGTGCGCTTCGCATCGGTCTATCGCAGCTTTCAAGACGTCACGGAATTTCAAGCCGAGATCGAGCGGCTCAAGGCTCGTCCGAGCCCACTCGCAAGCCGCGAACAGATGTCGCTGCTGCCGGAAGACGACGAGCCGAAGAAATGAGCGACGCCGCCGCGGAGCGCTTTTCCGCGCTCGATCACCAATGGATGGCGCAGGCTTTGCAACTGGCAGAGAAAGGCCTCTACGTCACCAAGCCGAATCCGGCCGTCGGCTGCGTGCTCGTGCGTGAAGACCGCGTTGTTGCTATCGGCTGGACGGCGCCCGCCGGAGGCCCACACGCGGAACGAGTGGCGCTGGCAGCCGCGGGAGCGCGCGCGCGCGGCGCGACCGCGTACGTGACGCTGGAGCCGTGTCGCCATCACGGGCGCACGGGGCCGTGCACGAGGGCGCTGATCGAGGCCGGTATTGCGCGCGTTGTGTACGCGGTGCGCGATCCGAATCCGCTCGCGGGCGGCGGTAGCCACGAGCTCGAGGCCGCGGGCATTCGCGCCGACGGAGGCCTACTCGAAACCCAAGCACTCGATTTGAACCGCGGCTTCTTCGCGCGCATGCGCCGCTCGCGGCCCTGGGTGCGCAGCAAGATCGCGGCGAGCCTCGACGGGCGCACGGCGCTCGCGAACGGGACGAGCCGCTGGATTACGGGCACGGAGGCGCGGCACGACGTGCATCGTTGGCGGGCGCGCTCGGGAGCCGTCTTGACGGGCAGCGGCACGGTGCGCCAAGACGATCCGGCGTTGACGGCGCGGCTCGACGATCCGGGCATCGACATCGTCCAACCGCTGCGCGTGATCGTTGACGGCGCGCTCACGACGCCGCCGACGGCCAAGACGTTGACGTTGCCGGGAAAGGTGCTGATCTTCACGACGCGCGAAGCCACGCCGGCTCAACGTGCGCTCGAGGCGGCCGGCGCGTCCGTGGAACGCATTTCGGGCGCGCGGCATTGCGATCTTGCGGCGGTGCTCGCGCGTCTCGCGGCGCTCGAGATCAACGACGTCTGGGTCGAGGCCGGCCCGAAGCTCAACGGCGCGCTGCTCGAAGCGGACCTGATCGATGAGCTCGTGCTCTACGTCGCGCCGCGGCTGTTCGGTGAAGGCGCGCACGGTATGTTCGGCGTCACGCCGCTGACATCGCTCGAGCAAAGCTGGACGCTCGATTTCGAAGATTTACGCCGATTCGGCGCCGACTTGCGGATCGTTGCCCGGCCCAGTAGGGTGGCGGGCGCCTGACGGACGGTCGCTCAAGGAGGCGTCGATGTTCTCGGGTATCGTCACAGGGGTCGGCCGAATCCTCGAGGTAAACGATGCGGCGGCGGACCGCACGCTGACGATCGGTCTACTGCCGCAGCCGATCGGTCCCCTTTCGATCGGCGGCAGCATTGCGGTCAACGGCGTTTGCCTCACGGTGACCGCATGGGCCGACGATCGTTTCTCGGCCGACGTGTCGGCCGAGACGCTTGCAGTCACGACGTTCGGCCGCTTGAGCGCCGGTGCGAGCGTAAATCTAGAAACCCCGGTCCGTATGGGCGATCCGCTCGACGGGCACCTGGTTACCGGCCACGTCGACGGAGTCGGCGAGGTGATTGCGCTGTCCCCGCAAGGGCGCTCGACGCTCGTCACGATCGAGCTGCCTCCGGGCTTGGAGCGCTACGTCGCGCGCAAGGGCTCGATTGCCGTGGATGGTGTGAGCCTTACGGTGAACGGCGTCCGCGAGCGGCGCTTCGACGTCAACATCATTCCGCATACGAGCGCGGCGACGATCATTGCCGAGTATCGATCAGGCAGCGCTGTTAATATTGAGGTGGACATCATCGCCCGTTATTTGGAGCGCCTCGAGCAGTCGGACGGCGCCGTCAAATCGGGAATCACGCTGGAGTTCCTGCAGAAACATGGTTACGCGAGCAACGACTGACAGCGCCTGGTCGGGCCTCGACAGCGTCGAGGAAATCGTCGCTGCCGTCCGCGACGGTCAAATGGTCGTCGTACTCGACGACGAGGACCGCGAGAACGAGGGCGATCTGATCATGGCCGCAAACAAGGTGCGGCCGGAAGACATCAACTTCATGGCGCGCTATGGCCGCGGCCTCATTTGTCTCACGCTCACGCGCGACCGCTGCGAGCAGTTGCGCTTGCCGCTGATGGTGAGCAACACCGATCTGCGCAAAACCACGAACTTCACGATCTCGATCGAGGCCGCCGAGGGCGTCACCACCGGGATCTCGGCGCACGATCGAGCCCGAACCGTGCTCGCTGCGGTCGGGCCTCGCGCGCGTCCGGAGGATTTGCGCCAGCCGGGCCATATCTTCCCGTTGATGGCGCAGCCGGGTGGCGTGCTGACCCGCGCAGGACACACGGAGGCCGGCTGCGATCTTGCGCGGCTCGCGGGGCTCGAGCCCGCGGCCGTGATCGTCGAAATCCTGAACGACGACGGCGCGATGGCGCGCCGCGATGATCTGGTCAAGTTCGCGCGGCGACACAAGCTCAAGATCGGCACGATTGCGGATCTGATTCGCTATCGACTTGCCACCGAGGAATCGGTGGAGGCGATCGCCGATCTGCAGGTCGAGACGACGTTCGGCGCGTTCCGCATGCTGTGCTTCGAGGATCACGTCAATCACACGGTGCATCTCGCGTTGGTGCGCGGCACGATCGATGGGAAGTCGCCGACGCTCGTGCGTGTGCATCGCCAGGAAACCTTGGGCGATGTCGTCGGGGTGCTCGATCCGGGCCTACATCGGCCGCTGCGCGATGCGATGCGGCTAATCGCCGAGCACGGCAGCGGGGTCATCGTGATCCTCCGGCCCGAGGAGTCCGCGCGCGATCTGATGAAGATCGTAGGGGCGCTCGGCCAGTCGGCGCCGGCGGTAGGCGCGCGCCGCGAGCGCGCGATGGATCTGCGGACGTTCGGCATTGGCGCACAGATTCTGCGCGCGCTCGGCGTCAAGCGCATGCGTGTCCTTTCGGCGCCGAAGCACATGCACGCGTTGTCCGGATTCGGTCTCGAGGTTGTCGAGTACGTCTCGGGCGAATCGCCCAAGGACGAGCGGAATGGATGAGCGCATCAAGGCGCTGGAAGGAGAGTTCAGCGCCCGCGGGTTGCGCTTCGGCATCGTGGCGTCGCGCTTCAACGACTTCATCGTCGATCGGCTGCTCGCCGCCGCCGTAGAGACTTTGACGAAGCACGGTGTCGAGCCTGCCGACATCGAAGTCGCGCGTGTCCCCGGGGCGTTCGAGACTCCGCTTGCGCTGAAGAAAATGGCGCAAAGCCGGCGCCACGACGGCTTGATCGCGCTCGGTTGCGTGATCCGCGGCGCCACGCCGCATTTCGACTATGTGGCGGGTGAGGCGAGCCGCGGGATCGGCGCTGTGAGCCTTGCGCATGAAATTCCGATCGGGTTCGGCGTGCTCACGGTCGACACGATCGAGCAAGCAATCGAGCGGGCCGGAACGAAAGGCGGCAACAAGGGAGCCGACGCAGCGCTTGCAGCCATCCAGATGGTGACGTTGCTGCGCCAGATGGAGCAGTAGCGCTTGGCCGAAGGACGCAGCTCGAACCGACCGCGGCAGCGAGCGCGCGAGCTCACGATCAAAGCGCTTTATCAGTGGCAGCTCGCCGGCCACACGCTGGACGAGCTGTTCGAGCAGTTCGAGCAGCTGCCCGAATTCGAGCGCATCGACGCCGACTACTTTCGCGATATGTTGGCTCTGGTTTTCGAAGACTCGGCGGCGCTCGATGCCCAGATCGCGCGCTGCGCGGTGCGCGCGATCGAGCAACTCGACGCCGTCGGCCGGGCGATCCTGTGGTTGGCGATTGCGGAGCTCAAGTACCGCAGCGACGTACCCACGAAAGTGATCATCAACGAAGCCGTGGAGCTCGCCAAACGCTACGGTGCACCCGAGAGCTTCCGCTTCGTGAACGCCGTTCTGGACAAGACGGCCAAGGAGCTCGGTGAGCGGAGCTCACCTCCCGGCGCGCGGCGATGATCGGCGAGTTCGAAATCATCGAGCGCTACTTCACGCGCAAGACGGCGGACCAAGACGTCCTGATCGGCGTCGGCGACGACGCCGCCGTAATCAGAATCGACGGACTCGCCGCGATTACCGTCGACACGCTCGTCGTGGGGAGGCATTTTCCTGACGGCATGGCTTCAATCTGCTCGGCCATCGCGTCATGGCGGTGAACCTGAGCGACCTCGCCGCGATGGGTGCTGAGCCGCGTTGGTGCACGCTCGCGTTGACGCTGCCGAAGTCCGACGAGGCTTGGCTAGACGGGTTTGCTCGAGGCTTCTTCGACCTCGCCGACGCATTCGGCGTGAGCCTCGTGGGCGGCGATCTCACGCGCGGGCCGTTGACCGCGACGGTGCAGCTGATCGGACGCGTGCGTTGGCCGGAGCTACTCACGCGCAGCGGAGGGAATCTCGGCGACGACATCTACGTGACCGGCACGCTCGGCGATAGCGCGGCCGGCATCGCTCTTCTCAACGAACCGAACGCGCCGCAAGGTCCCGTCGCGACGGCATTGAAGGAGCGATTCTATCGACCGCAGCCCCGCGTGCGCGAAGGTCTCGCGCTTGCGCCGCTCGCAAGCGCCGCGATCGACATTTCCGACGGGCTCCTCGCCGACCTGCAGCACATTTGTGTTGCCAGTGGTTGCGGCGCGGTGATCGACGTCGAGCGGGTGCCGCTGTCGGCCGAGCTGATAGCGATGTTCCCGCCGCAGGTTGCGCTTTCGCATGCGCTTTCGGGCGGCGACGACTACGAGCTCTGCTTCACGGCCTCGCCCGCGAACGCAGAGCGCATCGAAGCCGCGCTCGAAGCATGCGGCACGCGCGCACGGCGTATCGGGCAGCTCGTCCCAGGCCAGGATGTCGTGTGCCGCCGCGACGGCGAGCCGTTCGCACCGGCTGCGCGCGGCTACCGTCACTTCTGAGCGTGGCCGCGAAGTTAAGCCCGCGCCTGCTGCTCGACCCGATTCATTTCCTCGCTCTCGGCGCGGGCTCCGGGCTAGTGCCGCGTGCCCCCGGCACGGCGGGCAGTTTGGTCGGTCTCGCGGCCGCCTGGCCGACGGTCTCCTGGCCCCTGCAAGCACGCATTATGCTCGTGGTGGTCGTCGTGCTCGCGGGCATCTGGATCTGCGGAGCGAGCGCGCGCCGGCTCGGCGTTCACGATCATCCAAGCATCGTCTTCGATGAGGTCGTGGGGATGCTCGCGACGACGCTGCTCAGCGTCTCGAGCGGTGTTTTGGAGATGTTGTTAGCCTTTGTATTCTTTAGGATTTTCGACATCGTCAAGCCCTGGCCGATCCGCGATGTGGATCACAGATTGAAGGGCGGTGCGGGCATTATGCTTGACGACCTGATGGCGGCCGTTTATGCGGCCGTTTGCGTTCGACTGATCCAGATTTTTTTGCTGACAACGTAAATCATGGTACAGGCCAAAGCCCCCGTCGTAGCGAGCAAGCGCGGCGCTCACGACGTGCCGGAGCGCATCGGCAAATACGTCATCATCAACGAAGTCGGGCAGGGCAGCACGGGACGCGTGTTTCTCTCCCACGACCCTTATTACGGCCGCGACGTCGCGATCAAGCTCTACAACTTCGAGAACGAAGAAGACGAACAGAAGGCGCGCGTGACGCGCAAGATGTTCTTCAACGAGCAGCAGATGATGGGCCGGCTGCAGCACCCGAATATTTTGCCCATCTACGACGCCGGTGAAGAAAACGGCAGCTATTACGTCGTGACGGAGCACGTGCACGGCGCCCGCACGCTCGCGGCGTACTGCCGCCCCGACAATTTGCTACGCGTCGATGATGTCGTCGAGATCATGTTCAAGTGCGCCAAGGGTCTGCATTACGCGCATGGCCGCGGCGTCATTCATCGTGACGTGAAGCCGAGCAACATCATGCTCACGCTCGACAACGACGTGCGCGTCATCGATTTCGGCATAGCGCTCATCAAGGACTCCGACGTCTCGCGCATCGAAGGAATCGCGGGCAGCCCGAGCTACATGTCGCCCGAGCAGGTGCAGTCCGCCGAGATCACGCCGCGCTCCGACATCTATTCCCTCGGTGCAGTGATGTATGAGCTTCTGACCGGCTATAGGCCGTTCCGCGCGAACAGCCTCTCCAAGCTGCTCCATCAAATCGTTTACGCGACGCCGCCGCCGATCCACACCCTACGCAGCGAGATTCCCGAGGAGCTCGAAGCCGTGGTGGTCACGGCGTTGCAGAAGGAGCCCGACAAGCGCTACCCCAACGGTCTCGAGTTCGCGGGCGCGCTCACACGGCTCTACCAGACTTTGCGCAACCAGTACGACCGCATCGATCAGCAGGAGCAATTCGATCTATTGCGCCGCTTAAGGTTCTTCCACGATTTCTCGCACTCCGAGATCTGGGAGCTGCTGCGCGCCAGCGAATGGTGCACGTACCAGGACGGCGACGAGATCATCCGCGAGGGTGAGCTCGACGATCGGTTCTACATCATCGTCACCGGCTCGGTCAGCGTGCAATCCGGCCGGCGCCAGATTGGCGTGCTCTCCGACGGCGACTGCTTCGGGGAGACGAGCTACGTGCGCGGCGCGCGTCGAACGGCGACGATCAGCGCAACGGGCGCCGTGACATTGGTGCGTGTGAGCTCGACGCTGCTCGAGCAGGCTTCCTCATCCTGCCAACTGCGCTTCAACAAGGTATTTCTGCGCTCCTTGATCGAGCGTTTGCAAGGCGTCGCGCAGCCGGCTACTCAAGTCGGCGCCTGACCCCGCAATCGCCAGCGTCATCAGTTCTCTGAGTCGTCCGTGGGGGCGAACGGGACCGGTGTTGCTTGCTCGGTCCGCTTGAGCAGGATCTCTACTTTCTGCTCGGCATCTTTGAGCGCGCTTTGACATTGCCGCGTCAGCTTCACGCCGCGCTCGAATTCCTCTAGCGCCTGCTCGAGCGACAGCTCGCCGCCCTCGAGGCGCGCCACGAGCGCTTCGAGCTCCTCGAGCGATTTCTCCAAATGTCCGAGGCCTTGTTCTTCAGTCGGCATGTTCGGGCAGGATGACTTCTGGCGGCTCACGGTACACAGCGACCTTACGTCGGTCAAACGCGCGGTTGACACGTTCGGATCGCGAGAATAGATTAGGTTTCTCATCGATTAGACCAAGTCTAAGTGGGCGTTGACAGGCACGCGCTCGTGGCGACGTGGGACCACAGGAGGACGTATGAAGTTGAAGGGCAGCAAGACCGAACAGAATCTCAAGGACGCCTTCGCCGGCGAGTCGCAAGCCAATCGTCGTTATTTGTATTTCGCCCAGAAGGCCGACGTCGAAGGCTACAACGACGTCGCGGCCGTGTTCCGCTCCACGGCGGAAGGCGAGACTGGGCATGCGCACGGCCATCTCGAGTACCTCGAGGCCGTTGGGGATCCTGCCACCGGGCTGCCAATCGGCGCCACGAACTCGAACCTGAAGGCTGCTATCGCTGGCGAAACCCATGAGTACACCGACATGTATCCCGGCATGGCCAAGGCGGCTCGGGGCGAGGGTTTCGAGGAAATCGCCGATTGGTTCGAGACGCTCGCGAAGGCCGAGCGCTCGCACGCGAACCGATTCCAGAAAGCTTTGGACGCTTTGGAAGACTGATTATTTCGATCAAGCGGCCGGACCCTGGCGGTCCGGCCCTTGCCACGGATCTCCCATGGCCGACACTAAGCCGCCTCGCGGCGAGGGCAGCCTCGATGCGCCGACGCGCCACGCGATCGAGTGGCGCTCGCGCGAATTCACGGACGAAGAACCCTTGCACGCGGAGCTCTCGCGGGTATTCGACATCTGCCACGGCTGCCGGCGCTGCTTCAGCCTGTGCAACGCGTTCCCGACGCTGTTCGACGCCGTCGACAATTCGCCGAGCGGGGAGCTCGACGGTGTTCCCCGAACGGCGTACTGGCAGGTCGTCGAGCACTGCTACCTCTGCGACATGTGCTACATGACGAAGTGCCCGTACGTTCCGCCGCACCCGTGGAACGTCGATTTCCCTCACCTCATGCTGCGGGCGAAGGTGAAGCGCTTCCAAGACGGTGAGGCGAGCGCGCGCGATAAATTCCTGAGTGCGACGGACATGGTCGGCAAGCTCGCCGGCATACCGGTCGTGGCCGAGACGGTCAACGCGCTGAACTCCTCGAAGCTCGGTCGTAAGCTTCTCGAGGGCGCGCTTGGCGTTCACCGCGACGCGCCGCTGCCGAAATACCATGCGAAGAGCGCGCGCGCTCGGCTCAAGGATCGAATCGGCCGCGAGGCGGAGCCGAATCCGGCAGGTGGCACGGCGGGGCGCGTCGTGGTGTTCGCAACGTGCTACGGCAATCGCAATCAGCCGGGCTTGGTCGAGGATCTCGTGGCCGTGCTCGAGCACAACGGCATCGCTACGGCGCTCGCCGCCGCCGAGCGCTGCTGCGGCATGCCGAAGCTCGAGCTCGGCGATCTGCAGTCGATCGAGCGTCTCAAGGAAGCGAACATCGACGAGCTCGACCGGTCCGCTCGCGACGGTTGGGACCTCACGGCCGTCGTGCCGTCGTGCGTGCTGATGTTCAAGCAGGAGCTGCCGCTCTTGTTTCCCGAAGACGAGCGCGTGCTGCGCGTCGCGGAGGCGTTCTTCGATCCGTTCGAGTATCTGATGCTGCGCCACCGCGAGGGCAAGCTGAACACGACCTTTGCGACGACGCTGGGCACGATCAGCTATCAGGTGCCTTGTCACCTGCGGGTCCAGAACATCGGGCTCAAGACCCGCGACGTGCTCGAGCTCGTGCCCGGGACGCAAGTGACGGCGATCGAGCGCTGCTCGGGACACGACGGCAGCTACGCGGTGAAGAAGGAATATCACCAGACGTCGCGCAAGATCGCTCGGCCTGTTGCGAGGGCTGCCGAGAACGCGGCTGGCGCGCACTTCACGAGCGACTGTCCGCTGGCCGCCGAGCAGATCGCATCGGTCGCGGAAGGCGTCACGGCGACGCATCCATTGCAGCTCCTGCGCCGAGCCTACGGGATTTGACGGAAGCCGTGGCATGGACAAGCTGACGGTCGCCGATCTGTTCTCGCTGGAGGAATACCACAAGCGGCGGCCGGATTTTCGCCGCCGAGTGCTCGAGCACAAGCGCATCCGTCAGGCCGCTGATCGGTCCGAACGTCACCTTGTACTTCGAGGATCGCCTGACGATTCAATATCAGATCCAGGAGATGCTCCGGATCGAGCGGATCTTCGAGTCCGAGGCGATCGAGGACGAGCTCGGCGCTTACAACCCGTTGATTCCAGACGGCACCAACTTCAAGGCGACCATGATGATCGAGTACGCCGACGCGGACGAGCGCAAAGAGGCGCTACGCCGGCTCGGCGGCATCGAGCAGGCGGTGTCCGCGCAAGTCGCCGAGTTCGATCGCGTCGTCGCCCACGCGGATGAGGATCTCGGGCGCACGAGCGAAGAAAAGACGTCCGCCGTCCACTTCCTGCGCTTCGAGCTCACAGAACCGATGCGCACAGCGCTGCAACGCGGTGCCGAATTAAGATTCGCCGTCGATCATCCGCAGTATCGGCACGAGCTCGTCGCGGCTGCCGCGTTGCGCGACTCGCTCGCGGCGGATTTCGCCTGAGCTTCCGGCGAATAGCGATTCATCTTCCGCGCCGCAACGCGCTACAATCCGCCCCGCCTCGCATCAGCGCGAACACTTTGCGGCCGTTTGCGCGCGAGAGAGCGACTGAATGACCGAAAGCTATCGCGCTGCCGACATTGAAGTCTTAAGCGGCTTGGAGCCCGTGCGCCGTCGTCCGGGCATGTACACGGATACGAGCCGGCCGAATCACCTCGCGCACGAGGTCGTCGACAACAGCGTCGACGAGGCGCATTGCCGGGCACGCGAAGAAGATCGACGTGATTCTGTTTCAAGACGGATCGCTGCAGGTTGCGGACGACGGCCGCGGGATGCCGGTCGACATCCACCCGAAAGAGAAGATACCCGGCGTCGAGCTAATCCTGACGAAGCTGCATGCGGGCGGCAAATTCTCCGACAAGAACTATCAGTTCTCGGGCGGTCTGCACGGCGTCGGAGTGTCCGTCGTGAATGCGCTTTCGAAGAACCTCGAGGTTTGGATCAGACGCGACGGCAAGGAATACAACATGAGCTTCGTCGACGGCAAGCGCCGCGGCAAGCTCGACGTGGTGGGCAAGGTCGGCAAAGCGAACACCGGGACGACCCTGCGCTTTTGGCCCGATCCGAAATACTTCGACAGCCCGCAATTCTCGCTGCCGCGATTGAAGCACATGCTCCGCGCGAAAGCGGTCCTATGCCCCGGGCTCGAGGTTACCCTCGAGGTAGAAAAACCGAAGGAAAAAGAGCGCTGGGTGTACACCGGCGGTCTCGAGCAATACCTGAAGGAGTCACTGGCGGAAGGTGAATGGCTGCCTGAGCAGCCGTTCTCCGGAAGCCTCCAGGGCAAGCGCGAAACGGTCGACTGGGCCGCCGTGTGGCGCAGCGACGGCGAAGAGGCGGTGGTCGAGAGTTACGTGAACCTGATCCCGACGCCGCAGGGCGGCACGCACGTCAACGGCTTGCGTTCGGGGCTTACGGAAGCTCTGCGCGAATATTGCGAGTTTCGCAATCTCTTGCCTCGCGGCATCAAGCTCGCTCCCGAGGACGTCTGGGAGGGAGTGAGCTTCGTGCTGTCCGTGAAGCTCACGGAGCCGCAGTTCTCCGGCCAAACCAAGGAGCGGCTCGCCTCGCGCGAATGCGCCGGCTTCGTTTCGGGCGTCGTCAAGGACAGTTTCGCGCTCTGGCTGAATCAGCATCCGGAAACGGGTGATCAGATCGCGGCTCTCGCGATCGAGAATGCGCAAGGTAGGCTCAAGGCCGCGAAGAAAGTCGTTCGCAAGCGCATCGTCGCGGGTCCGGCGCTGCCAGGAAAGCTCGCGGATTGCACGTCGCAGGAGCCGGAGCTCACCGAGCTTTTTCTAGTGGAAGGCGATTCTGCGGGGGGCTCGGCGAAGCAAGCGCGGGACCGCGAGATCCAGGCGGTGATGCCGCTGCGGGGCAAAATCTTGAATACCTGGGAGGTGGATCCGGCGGAGCTGTTGGCCTCGCAGGAAGTGCACAACATCAGCATCGCGGTGGGCGTCGATCCGGGATCCGCAGAGCTCGATGGATTGCGCTACCACAAGATCTGCATCCTCGCGGACGCCGACTCGGACGGCCTACACATCGCAACGCTGCTGTGCGCGCTGTTCTTGAAGCACTTTCGGCCGCTCGTCGACGCCGGGCGCGTGTTCGTCGCGATGCCGCCGCTCTACCGCGTCGACGTCGGCAAAGAGGTTTTTTACGCTCTCGACGATGCTGAGCGGGATCTTCTGCTCGATCGCATCGAAGCCGAGAAGAAGACCGGCAAGGTTACGGTGACGCGCTTCAAGGGCCTGGGTGAGATGAACCCGACGCAGCTGCGCGAGACGACGATGGCGCCCGACACGCGGCGGCTCGTTCAGCTCACGATCGACGGCAAGGACAAGGACAAGGCGGTGGAGGTCATGGACATGCTGCTCGCGAAAAAGCGCGCTTCCGACCGCCGCGACTGGCTGACCGACGAAAGGCAACCTTGCCTCCGTGTGACGCGTCAGCGTTGGGTGTTGCGATCTTCGTCCGCCGGCCCCGCCTCGTCGCGACGCCGCGCGTCGTATATGGGCACTCTTACGACAACGCGAGCTCATAACACAGTGAGGTGAGGGGATGAGGGAGCAGGAGCTCAATTTCGACGGGATCGAGCAGGTGCCGCTCGCGGTGTTCACGGAGAAGGCGTACCTCGACTACTCGATGTACGTCATTCTCGATCGGGCGCTCCCGCACATCGGCGACGGCCTGAAACCCGTACAGCGACGGATCATCTATGCGATGAGCGACCTCGGCCTATCGGCCGCCTCGAAGCCGAAGAAAGCCGCGCGCACCGTCGGCGACGTGATCGGCAAGTTCCATCCTCACGGTGACACCGCCTGCTACGAGGCCATGGTCCACATGGCCCAGTCCTTCAGCTACCGCTATCCGATCGTCGACGGCCACGGCAATTGGGGCTCGCAGGACGATCCGAAATCGTTCGCGGCGATGCGCTACACGGAGGCGCGGCTCACGCCTTATGCGAATCTGCTGCTCGCGGAGCTCGAGCAAGGCACCGTGGATTGGCAGCTCAATTTCGACGGCACGCTCGAGGAGCCCACGCTGCTGCCGGCACGGCTGCCCAATCTGCTCCTGAACGGCACCAGCGGCATCGCTGTGGGGATGTCCACCGATCTGCCGCCGCACAATTTGCGCGAGGTGGCGGGGGCTCTGATTCGGCTGCTCGACGATCCGGACGCGACGCTGTCCGAGCTCATGCGCAGCATCAAGGGCCCGGATTTCCCGACGGGCGGCGAGCTCGTCTCGAGCCGTTCCGATCTCACGCAGATTTACAAGACGGGCGGAGGCACGCTCCGCTTACGCGCGCGCTACCAGATCGAAGACGGCGAGGTGGTGATCTACGAGTTGCCGTTTCAGACCTCGGGTGCGAAGGTGCTCGAGCAGATTGCCGGGCAAATGGCGGCGAAAAAGCTGCCGATGATGGAGGATCTGCGCGACGAATCGGACCACGAGAATCCGACGCGCCTCGTGCTCACCGCCCGCTCGAAAGTAGACCTCGACGCGCTCATGAATCACCTGTTCGCGACGACGGACTTGGAGCGCACGATCCGCGTCAACATCAATGTGATCGGCTTGGACGGCCGACCGACCGTTTACGGGATTGAAGGCGTTACTCGAGGACTGGCTGAAGTTCCGCACAACGACAGTAAAGCGCCGCCTCCAGTTCCGCCTCGAGCGCGTCACGCAACGCCTGCACATCCTCGACGCGCTCCTAATCGCGTATCTCAACATCGACGCGGTCATCAAGATCATTCGTACGGAAGAGAAGCCGAAGCCGGTGTTGATGAAGCGCTTCAAATTGACCGACACGCAAGCCGAGGCGATCCTCGAGCTCAAGCTGCGGCACCTCGCGAAGCTCGAGGAGATGAAGATCAAGGGCGAGCAGAAGGAGCTTGCTGCCGAGCAGGCGGATCTCGAGCAAACGTTGAAATCCAAAGCGCGGCTCACGAAGCTCATCAAGACGGAGCTCGGCGAGCTCTCTGACCGCTACGGCGATCCGCGCCGCACCGTGATCATCGAACGCGAAGCCGCGCAGGCGATCGACGAGTCCGAGCTCGTGACGGCCGAGCCCGTCACCGTCGTGCTTTCGGAGGGCGGTTGGGTCAGAGCGGCGAAAGGTCACGACGTAGACGTCTCGAGCCTCTCGTACCGTTCCGGCGACGCGTTTCTCGCGGCCGCGCGGGGCAAGAGCAACCAGCTCGCCGTGTTTCTCGACAGCACCGGGCGCGCGTACAGCGTCGGCGCACACGCGCTGCCGTCCGCGCGCGGTCAGGGCGAGCCGCTCTCGGGGCACTTCAACCCGCCCGACGGCTCGACGTTCAGGGCGGTGCTCATCGGCGCTCCCGAGGATCGCTGGGTGCTCGCGTCCTCGAAGGGCTACGGCTTCGTCGTCAAGCTCGAGGATCTGTACTCGCGCAACAAGGCGGGCAAAGCGGCGCTGCGGGTGCCGCACGGTTTCGCAGCGATCCCCGCGGTGCCCGTCGGGGCGAACGGCCGGTTGCTCGCGGCCGTGTCGAACGACGGCCGCTTGTTGGTCTTTCCGCTAGAAGAGCTGCCGCAGCTCGCGAAGGGCAAGGGCAACAAGATTCTAGGGTTGCCCGGAAAGAGCGACGTCACGTTGGTCGCGGTCTGCGTGCTCGCAGACGAGCAGGCGCTCAAGGTGGGATCCGGAACGCGGCAGATGACGGTGAAGGCCACTGACCTCACGCACTACGTCGCGCCCCGCGGCCGGCGCGGTACCGCCCTGCCGCGCGGCTGGCGCAAGATCGAAAGCCTTAGCGCCGAATAACCGAACCGCTCATCGCTACGCGCGTTCCTCGAGCACGACCTCGGGCTCGTGGAGGTAGTGGCCCTGCACGTAGGCCGCGCCGATCTGGAACAGCACGGCCATCGTGTTCGCGTCCTCGACCCGTTCCGCGATCGTCGAAATGCTCCGCTTTTTGGCGGTCGCTATGAACGCACGGACCTGATCCTGGAGTTGCTGGTTCGTCGCCAGGCTCTGCATCAGCGAGCCGTCGATTTTCAGATATTGCATCGGCGTTTGCGCAAGCACGCGCAGCGAATCGTGACCTATGCCGAAATGCTCGATTGCAAACGAATAGCCGAGCGTCTTGAGCTGTTCCGCAAGCGTCTTCGTCTGAATCAGATATTGGGTTGCGTCTTCCTCGCTCACCTGAAAGACCATACGCGTCGGCGGCACGCCGCTGCTCTCCGCCGCTTTGCTGAGCCACTCGAGCAAGGTCTTGTCGATGACGGACTCGCTCGAGAGCTTTACGAATACGGAGTCGGGCTTGTGCTTCGCGCAGAACGAGAGGCTCGCGCCGATTACCCAGCGGTCGATCGAACGCAGTAGCCGGTTGCGGCCGGCGGCGGGCATGAAATCCGTTGCCGGCACCTCGTTGCCTTGGCCGTCGATCATGCGGATGACGGTGTCGAATAGGGTCCGCTGCTCGCCGTCGAGGCGCGCGATCGGGAGGTGGGCGAGGCGGAACCGGTTTTCCATGAGGGCCGCCTTGATCTCCCGCACCCAGATCTCGTCGAAGCGCTGCACACGCGTGCTTGCGTCCGAGGTTTCCTCGAGGATGACTCGGTTGCCGCCGAGCTCCCGGCCGCGCTGGTTTGCGCGCTTCGCCTCGGCCATCAGAGCTTCCATGCCGTCGTTGCCCGGGCCCACCTCGGCAAGGCCGATCGTGCAAGTGGCGGACAGGGTGTTGTGGGCCACTTCGAAGATTTTTGCGGCAATCTGCTTGCAGGCGTTTTTCGCCCATGCCTCGATGTCGCGCAACGTTCCGCGTTCGAGCAGCATGGCAAATACTTGGCCGCCGAATCGGCCGTAGAGATCGTTTGGCTGGGTTAGCGAGCGCAACTGCTCGGCGATCTGCACGAGAATTTCTTCGCTCGCGATCGGCCCGATCTGATCCTCGATATCGCCGAATTTGTCGGGGCGGATGTAAGCGACTGCGCGCACGCCGCCACGCGCGGGCTCGTCGAGGCGGTCCGTCAGAACCTCGAGAAAGCGCCGGCGATGGTAGAAGCCCGTCATCGGATCCTTGTGCACGGCCCGCTCGACGAGATCCTCTGGCTCGGAGTGCGCAGGCTGCCGCGGCACGCTGAGCTTGACGGCGGGCTCTCCGTCGAACGAGGCCGCTTCTAACAGCAGGGAGAGCGGCAGGGTCGAGCCGTCGGCGGTCAGCGCCGTGACCTTCAGAGCTTCCGACTTCCACTGACCCTTCGCGCACGCGACAAGCGCTCCCTTGAGGGCGACTTTGCTGCCGCGGTCGAAGTAGTCCATCAATGGACCGACCACGCTTGCCGGGTCGGGTTGCCCGAGGAGGTGCGCCCACGCTTGGTTCGCTTCGACGACGATTCCTTCTTGGACGTAAGCGATCGCGTCGATCGATCCCGCCATGAATGACTTGAGCTGACGCTTGTATTGGGTCGCGGAATGCAGCGTTTCGTTCAGCGCGCGTTCCAGCCTGAAGGCGCGCAGCTCGCGCTCGGCCACGTGGCGCAGCCGTTCGGGCTGGCCTAGCGACACTAGATCGGAAGCCCCGGCCAACATCGCATCGGCGATATCGGTTTCCTCGGCGGCGCTCGCCACGACCACGAGCGGCACGGTGCGAGCCGCCTGCCGCTTGATCTTGGCGACGTCGCGGATCGGCGCCGCGAGACTATCGGCGAAGAACCACAAGATCTGTGGGTCGTGGCTCTCGAGCGCGTCGGCGAGGGCGTCGATGGTCTCGACCCAGTGGCAGTGCACAGGATGGCCGCGGTCGCGCAGCGAGCGATTGATCAGTTCGACGTCGTCTTGGCGAGCGGTCAGTACGACCAACGGTACTTGTGCCTGGGCCATCCGCTGCACTGATCCATGTGACGAGAGCCGACGATTCTAGCACCCGCATCCCCCGGCCGATGGACGCGAGTCACATTGCGCACGAGGTATCTTATGCCAGCACGGTTTTACCTAGAGCCCCGGGTGTTTCTCTCACGAGACGCGGCACGAGATATCCCGGCAGACGTGCGCGCAAGCTGCCGATCAACGTGCGCCCGCGATCCTCGGAGACGTCGAAATGTGCCGCGCCCGAGACCGGATCGAGCATATGCAAGTAATAAGGCAGCACGCCGCAGGCGAACAGCCGCTCGCTCAAGCTCGCGAGCACATGGGCGTCGTCGTTGACTCGGCGCAAAAGCACGGATTGGTTGAGCACGAACCCGGCGGCAGCTCGAAGGGCTCCGAGCGCTGCCGCGACGGCCGCATCGAGCTCGTTGGCGTGATTGCAATGCACGACGACCGCCGTCTTGAGCGCCGTTCTCTCGAGCAGCGCGCTGAGCCCAGCATCCACGCGTTCCGGCACTACGATCGGGAAGCGCGTGTGGATGCGCAGCGTCTCCACGCCCGCTGCCTCGAGACGGCCGATTAGCCGGCCGAGGCGCCGGTTGGACAGGCTCAAGGGGTCGCCGCCGGAGAGGATCACCTCGCGCACGTCGTCGAGCCGGGCCAACTCATCGAGTGCGGCGTCCCAGTCGCCGCGGGCGGCGAGCTGAGCCTGGTACGGGAATGCGCGGCGAAAGCAATAGCGGCAGTGCACCGGACAAGCGCTGCTCGCGATCAGCAGCGCCCGTCTTGCGTACTTCCGGAGCACGCCGTGCGCCGCGATGTCCCGTTCGGAAAGCGGATCGTCGCTAAACTGGGGAACGCTGTCCTGCTCGGCCGGCACCGGCAGCACTTGGAGCAGCAGCGGATCGTAACGATCCCGTCTGCGCATTCGTGCGACGAACGACCGCGGCACGAGCAGCGGGAAATCACGCACGTCGACTGGCTCGAACGTGTCGCGCGGCAGCTCGAGTAGCTCCGCGAGCTCAGCAGGATCACGCACGGCGTCGCGGACTGCCGTTTGCCAGGACGGCAGTTGCGCGACGGAGGGATGATTGGGGTCAGGCGCCGATGTCGGCCACATACTCTTCCGATGGTAGTCGAAATCGGTGCCCGACCGGATTTCGAATTTCTCTGTTCTGTGCCACTAGGCGTATTATCCCGCGTTCCGTCGGTGGCGAGAAAGAATAGAGTTGCATGGCCGTCTACAGCACCAATGAGTTTCGCAGCGGGGTGAAGATCCTGCTCGACAAGGATCCCTACGTGATTCTCGAGAACGAGTACGTGAAGCCCGGCAAGGGTCAAGCGTTCAATCGAGTGAAGGTCCGCAATCTCAAGACCGGCCGAGTCATCGATCGCACTTTCAAGTCCGGCGATACCGCTGAAGCTGCCGATGTCGTCGACACGGACATGCAGTATCTATACAACGACGGCGAGTTCTGGCACTTCATGGTGCCCGACACGTTCGAGCAGTTCGCTGCGGGAAAAGCGGCAGTTGCCGACGCCGAGCCGTGGCTCAAAGAGCAGGACAGCTGCATCGTGACGTTGTGGAACGGCGTGCCGTTGTACGTCGCGGCGCCAAACTTCGTCGAGCTCAAGATCGTCGAGACCGATCCGGGCGTGCGCGGTGATACTGCGCAGGGCGGCACGAAGCCGGCCAAGCTCGAGACGGGCGCGGTCGTTCGTGTGCCGCTGTTCGTCGAAGAGGGCGAAGTCGTGAAAGTCGACACGCGCACCGGCGGCTACATGTCCCGCGTCAAGCAGTAACGCGCGGCTCTACGCGTTCGGATGGAAGTGCGCGAAGCTCAACGCCGGCGCGAGTCGATCGAAGCCGAGGGCCACGGCGATCAGCCGATCCAAACCGACGGCGACGCCTGCGCAGGCCGGTAACCCGCGCTCGAGCGCGCTCAGGAAATCCTCGTCGAGGGGCGGTGTCGAAAGGCCCCGGCGGACGCGCTCGCTGATCTGCGCGTCGAATCGCCGGCGCTGCTCCGCCGCATCCGTGAGCTCGGCAAAGCCGTTGGCAAGCTCGATGCCGGCCGCGAAGACCTCGAAGCGCGCAGCCACCGGCGGTGTCTGCGGCTTGATCCGGGCAAGCGCCGCCTGGCTTGCCGGAAAGTCATACACGAAGGTGAGCCCGTGCGGCGGGAAGCGCGGCGCCACCGCCGTGCTGAAGGCCAGATCGAGCAAAGCATCGTGCGGGAGATCGCGTGGGACGTCGACGCCAAGCCCGCGCAAACGCTCGCTGAGCTCGCCCGTCGCCGCGCTCGGATCGCTGCCGACGTAGGTGCGCAACGCTTGCGCATAGGTGATGCGGACGCTCGGTTCGCGGAGGGCTTGCGGCCCGGCCGCGAATAGGTGCTCGAAGAGCTCCTCGACCTCGGCCATCAACCGCTGCTCGTCCCAACCCAGCCGATACCATTCGAGCAGCATGAACTCTGGTTCATGCCAACGGCCGAGCTCGTCGTCGCGAAACACTCGGCAGATTTGGTAGATGTCCCCGCTGCCCTCGACGAGCAGACGCTTCATCGCATACTCGGGGGACGTGTGCAGGTAGTGAGGCTCGACACCGACGCTGCGCACGCTCGCGGTCACGCTGCTCAATGCGAGGTCGGGGGCGGCGGCCGAGGAGAGGGCCGGTGTGTCGACCTCGAGCACACCGCGTGCCGCGAAGAAGCTGCGGATCCGCGCGAAGATCTCGGCGCGCAAACGCAGCACGTTCGTTGTGCCTGCCGCGGCGTAGCTCATGACTCGGCCGTCGTCTCCAGGCGCCCGATCGGCTCGCCTATCCTGAGCCGCGCGGTGGGAACGAGCTCCTCGCGCCAGCGCACAACGCCGGCGGGGAACAAGACGATCACGGTCGAGCCCAGGTTGAAACGGCCGATCTCTGCGCCGCGCGCGTACGGCACCGGCGTCGCCTCGCGCCAGCGGCGCTCGGCGCCGCTCGGTATTTCGCCGAGCCTCGCGGTGCTGATGCTCGACACGTTCAGTGCGCCCACCAAGACGATCGCCATCTCGCCGGCGAGCGTATCGAACCAGCAGATCACGCGCTCGTTGCGGCAAAAGAGGCGCTTGATGGCGCTCGCCGCGAGCAGGCTCACGCTGAAGCGCTCGCCCGGAACATACGTCGTGCGCGTGAGCGACCCCGCGATTGGCATGTGCACCCGGTGATAATTCGGCGGCGCGAGGTACACCGTGAGATAGGCTCCGCGCGCTAGGTGCGCGACAGCGGCATCACTTTCGCCGAGCAGCTCGGCAAGACCATAGTGCATGCCCTTCGCCTGCAACAGGCGGCCATCCGTAACCGTGCCGAATTCGCTCAACGTACCGTCGGCTGGTGCTACGACCGTGCGCTCGTCGCCAACGATCGGCCGGGCGCCCGTCGTGAGGGCCCGCGTGAAGAACGCATTCAGGGTGGGGTAGGCACGCAGATCGGCCGTCTCCGCCTCCGCGAGATCCACGGCATACGTGCGAGCGAACCAGGCGATCAGCGGCTCCTTGATCCAGGTCTTGCGAGAGCGTGCAATGCGAAAGACCGTTCGCGAGAGCAGATTCTTCGGAAGCAGGTGTTGCAGCCACACCCGCGGCGCCGAGCTCATGCCGGCGGGATGCGATGAGCCGCTGCGTAGCCCCGGCGTATTTTCAGGTAGTCCGCGGCAATCGTCGCCGGATCGTGCGGCGCGCTCGACAACGCTATCCACTCCGCGCGCGGTCCGATGATATATACGGTGGAGTTGTGCACCATGTTGTAGCTCTCCCCTGCGTGCGCGTGTTTCTCGACTGTGACGCCGAGCGTCTCGAGCAGCGGGGCGAGTGCTTCTTCGGAGCCCGTGGCGCCAATGAAGGTGGCGTCGAAGCTTTGCAGGTAGCTTGCGATTCGCTGCGGTGTGTCGCGGTTTGGGTCGACGCTGACGAACAGCACGATCGGGTCGATGGCGGGTGTACGCCGCAAGATTTCAGCGCGCGTATCGGCGAGCACCTTCAAGGTCAGCGGGCAAACGTCGGGGCAATTCGTGAAGCCGAAGAACAGCAACGTGAATCGACCGCGGAGGCGGTCGAGGTTGAAGCGATCGCCGTGATTGTCGATGAGCTCGATCTGCGGCAGCGGCACCGTCTGCGGCAGAACCGTCGCGACTGCGGTCGGCTCCACTCGCCCCGGCCGCGGCAGCCACACCATCGCGGCGACGAGCAGCACCAACCCGATGACCAAGACTCTGAGCATTCCCGACAGCATCGCGCCCAAATTATCGCACACCGAGTATGATGCGCGCCCGATGAGTAACTCCGAGCTCGAACGAAAGTTGCTGTGAGTCATCGTCGAACGACGAGTGGGTCGCCGCGCTCGCCGCGTTCTTCACCGCGCACGGTCTCGTGTTCGGTCACGGTACCGACAACGCGAACGACGAAGCATTCTGGCTCGTGCGCCACGTTCAGGAATGGCGCGACGCGGCGTGGAGCGCGCCCCCCGATCGGGCCCTACTGCCGCGAGTGCTTGGCGTAGCGCAGCGGCGCGTCGACGAGCGGAAGCCGCTCGCCTATTTGCTAGGTGAGGCATGGTTTGCGGGGTTGCGCTTCAAAGTGGACGAGCGCGTGCTGGTGCCGCGCTCGCCGCTCGCGGAAGTCATCGAGCGGGGCTTCGAGCCCTGGTGCACCCTTGCGGCAAAGGATCTCGTGCTCGACATCGGCACGGGAAGCGGCTGTCTTGCGATCGCGACGGCGTTGTACTGTCCCGGAGTGCAGGTCGTCGCGACCGATGTATCGTCGGGCGCGCTCGAGGTCGCGGCCGACAATGTAGCGCTCCACGGTGTGCGCGACCGCGTGAGCTTGCAGAAAGCGGACTTGTATCCACGCGGAAACGATCGCTACCACGTTATCCTTTCGAACCCACCGTACGTACCCGAGCGCGAGGTTGCCGATCTGCCGCCCGAATACCGGTATGAGCCGCGAGGCAGCCTTGCGGGCGGTACTACGGGCCTCACGCCTACGCAGCGCATTTTGCGCGGCGCGGCCGAGCGCCTGACGGCCGACGGCGTGTTGTTCGTCGAAGTGGGCGCGCAAGCGGAGGCCTTCACCGAGGCGTACGCCGAATTGCCTGTGATCTGGCTAGAGTTCGAGCGCGGCGGCGACGGCGTGTTTGTGGTGGGTGCGGAGCAGTTGCGGGATTTCCATCACGGACCCAAGACGCGCATTATTAGATGAGACGAGCGGGTCAGATGGTGGGAAGGTAGCGGGGCATGGCAGGGGACACGTACGGCCGATTGTTCACCGTGACCACGTTCGGCGAGAGCCATGGCCTCGCGATGGGCTGCGTCGTGGACGGCTGCCCACCAGGTCTACCGCTAGCGGAGGCCGACATTCAGCGGGATCTCGATCGCCGTCGTCCGGGCCGCTCTCGACACGTGACGCAACGCAACGAGCCGGATCAGGTGAAGATTCTCTCCGGCGTTTTCGAGGGCGTGACGACCGGCACGGCGATCGGACTGTTGGTGGAGAACGTCGATCAGCGCTCCGCGGACTATTCCAAGATCAAGGACAGCTTCAGGCCGGGACACGCCGACTACACGTATCAGCAGAAGTACGGAATTCGCGACTACCGCGGCGGCGGCAGGGCGTCGGCGCGTGAGACGGTGATGCGCGTCGCGGCCGGCGCGATCGCACGCAAGTATCTCGATCACCAACTGAATCTCAAGATTCGCGGCTATCTCGGCGAGATCGGACCGTTCAAGTTGGCGCCGGTGGATCTCGAGCATGTCGACGACAATCCGTTCTTTTGTCCGGATCCGAGCAAAATCGACGCGTTAGACAAGTTCATGGACGAGCTGCGCAGCTCGGGCGACTCGATCGGTGCGCGCATCAATCTGGTTGCATCCGGAGTTCCCGTCGGGCTCGGTGAACCCGTATTCGACAAGCTCGAGGCGGAAATCGCGAAGGGATTGATGAGCATCAACGCGGTCCGTGGCGTCGAGTTCGGCGACGGCTTCAACGTTGTGCGGCAACGCGGCAGCGAGCATCGCGACGAGCTCACGCCCGAGGGCTTCAAGAAAAACTCTTCCGGTGGGACGCTCGGTGGAATCTCGAGCGGCCAAGACATCGTCGTCAGCATTGCTCTAAAACCCACATCGAGCATCCAGGTGCCAGGCAGCACCGTCGACAAGCAGGGACGCGCAACCGAGATCGTGACGACGGGCCGTCACGATCCCTGCGTCGGTTTGCGTGCCACGCCGATCGCCGAGGCGATGCTCGCGCTCACGCTCATGGACCACTACTTGCGGCATCGAGCGCAAAACGCCGACGTCAAGTCGGCGATGCCCGTGCTCGGCGTAAAAGCGGGCTCTTAGGGGCCACTCCGATCCGCAACCCTTCGTGCACCCGTCAATGAAGGACCACCATGCCCTCTAGCTATGACGTTGCCGTGGTCGGCGCCACGGGTTTGGTCGGCGAGGCGATGATCCAGGTCCTCGAGGAGCGCAAGTTTCCGGTCGGCCAGCTGTTCCCCCTCGCAAGCCAACGCTCGGCCGGACGCACGTTGAAATTTCGCGACCAAACGGTCGCGGTGCAAGCGCTCGACGGGTTCGATTTCGAGCAAGTGCAGCTCGCGCTGTTCTCCGCGGGCGGATCGGTGTCCGCCGACTACGTCCCGCACGCCGCGGCCGCGGGGGCAATCGTGATCGACAACACGTCTCAGTTTCGCTACGAGAACGACATTCCGCTGGTCGTTCCGGAGGTCAATCCGCAGCGCATCGCGGACTACACGAATCGCGGCATCATCGCGAACCCGAACTGTTCGACGATTCAGATGGTCGTCGCGCTCAAGCCGATCTACGACGCGGTCGGCATCGAACGGATCAACGTCGCGACCTATCAGGCGGTCTCCGGCGCTGGACGCCTGGCGTTCGAGCGGTTGACCGAGCACACGCGGCAGGTGTTGGCCGGTGTCGATCCGGTCGTGCGAGGCAACGAGAAGTGGGTGGCATTCAACGCCGTCCCGCAAATCGACGTATTTCTCGACACGGGCTACACGAAAGAAGAGATGAAGATGATCTGGGAGACTCGTAAGATATTGGAGGACCCAGCTATTATGGTAAACCCGACGGCCGTCAGGGTGCCGGTGTATTTCGGACATTCGGAAGCAGTCCATATCGAAACTCGAACGAAAATCACAGTACCCGAGGTCCGCAAATTGTTAAATTCCGCGCCTGGAGTGGTTGTGATAGACGGCCGCGAGCTCGGCGCATACCCGACAGCGGCCACCGATGCAGCTCACAAGGACGCGGTTTACGTGGGACGCATTCGGGAGGATCTATCACATCCTCGCGGGATAAATCTCTGGGTCGTCGCCGACAACCTGCGCAAGGGGGCGGCCACGAACAGCGTCCAAATCGCGGAGATTTTGGTAAATCGCTTTATGTAAGGTATCGTTCGGTCCGCATCAAGGGATTTCGAGTTTCAATAGGCAACCCCTTGAGCGCGGAGTCCAAAATCGAACCAGTTTAGGGAGACTGCATGAGAGCACTGGCACGTTGGGGCGCTATGCCGCTGTTGGCGGCTCCCATCGGGGCGTGGGCGCTCGGGCTAGGTGACATCGAGCTTCGATCCGCCCTCAATCAGCCCTTTCAGGCGGAGATCCTGCTCGTGTCCGCCACCGCCGATGATCTGCGTGACCTCAAGGTCGTGCTCGCGACGCGCGAGGCGTATGAGAGCCGCGGACTGGATCGCGCCGATTTCCTTTCTAGCCCTCGAATTTCGGATCGGCAAAGACCAAGCCGGACGCGACGTCGTCCGGATCACGTCTCGGGAGTCGATCACCGAGCCGTTCGTGACGATGCTCGTCGAGATGACCTGGCCGCGCGGCCGGTCGCAGCGCGAGTACACGGTCCTGCTCGATCCGCCGGTATTGCTGCCCGGTCCCGCCGTACCTCAGGCCGTGCAGCCCGCGCAGACGCGTCCCGCGGATTCGCCCGCGAGCGGAGCGATCGATCGCCCCGCAGCGCCACCGCAGCCCGCGCGTCAGCCGCCGCGTCAGCCGGCGCCTGTCATCGAGCGGGAGCACCACGCCGCCGGTGTCGCGCGCACCCGCCGCAAGCCCCGGTGGCACGTACGGTCCTGTCCAACGCGCCGAGACGCTTTGGGCGATTGCCCAGCGTTTCCGTCCGCAAGGCGTGACCATGAATCAGATGCTGGTCGCGGTTTATCAAGCAAATCCGCAGGCGTTCGCCGGCAACATGAACCTGTTGCAAATCGGCGCCGTGTTGCGCATTCCCGAAGCCGTCGATTTGCAGTCGATCGGCACCACTGCGGCCACCTCCGAGGTGCAGAGGCAGATCGACGAGTGGCAAGGCAGGCCCACGCAACAGGCACGGCTGAGACTCGTCCCGCCGACGGAGCCGGAACAGCCGGCCGCCCCGGCGGCCGCTCCCTCGCCCGAAAGCACACAGGCCCGACAACCGGTTCCCGCGCCTGCTGATCGACCGGCGGCCGCCGGCGCCGGCGCCGAAGATGGCGGCCCCGGCCCGGTCGCGGCCGCCTCGGAAGATCGCCGCTTGCTCGAGCTCCGTGACGAGCAGCTACAGAGTCTGCAAAACCAGGCCAACGCGGCCAACGAGCCGGCTGCCGAGCCGGAGCAACCGCCTGCGGAGGCGGAGGTCGCGCCGGGTGTCGACCTCGAATCTGAGCAACTCTTCTCGGACGAAGCGCAATCACCGGAAGGTGCCGCCGCCGAAGACGAGCCGCAGCCCGCGACTCCGGCCCCCGAGGCTCGGACGATCGTCGCCGAAGAAGAACCGTCGCTGGTCGCTCAGATCGTCGATTGGGTGATGACGCCGTTGCTGTGGATTGGCCTCGGAGTCGCCGCCTTGCTGCTCGGCGCCATGTGGTTCATTCGGCGTCGGCGCGAAGAGCCCGAAGACGTTACCGGTCGCTGGGAAGCGCTCGAGTCAGAGGTCGACGACGAGGAGATTCGTGAGGCGACGGAGCGGATGCGCCGCAAGGTGCCCGACGAGAGTTTCGTCGTCGAAGAGCAACCGTCGCGGCCGCGCCGCGCGCGAGCCAAGTCTCGAGGAAGCGGCGCAGCCGGCGCGGACCGCGCGCGCCGCGGCGCCTCCGGCGGACGAAACGCTGTCTAGCAACACCGTCATCAATCTCGACCAAGCGGATCCGGTTGCCGAAGCCGACTTCCACATGGCGTACGGCTTGTACGATCAGGCCGCGGAGCTGATTTCGAAAGCGCTGGAAGCGGCCCCGAACCGTCAGGATTTGAAGGTCAAGCTGCTCGAAGTGTTTTTCGTCTGGGGCAACAAGGACGCGTTCCTGAAAGCCGCGAAAGGTCTGCGCAAGGAGATTGGCGAAAAACCGGACGCCGACTGGGACAAGGTCGTGATCATGGGCAAGCAGATTTGCCCGGACGAGGCGCTGTTCGCGGGAGCGACCGCCGCCGCGGGGCACGTCGACGTCGATCTGCAGGCCGGCGATTCGCCGCTCGACCTTGCCTTCGACGAAGGGGATGTCGGCGGCGTCGATGTCGACTTCTCGTCGAGCTCCGGCAACACGAAGTCGCTGCAACTGGAGTCGTCGGGGCCCAAGCGTCCCGCCGCCAAGGCGCCGGCACGCGGCGCGCAAATCAGCCGTGGTCCGGAGCGGGACGGTCTCGACATTGGCGAGCGCACGGCCGCAGGTCTCGAGGCCGCGTTGTTCTTCGAGGATCAGGAGCAGGACGAGGGTAGCGCGACTACGCCGGACCTCGACAGTCTTGCGGTGACGCAAGAATCACCGACCGTCGAGACGGAGCAGTCCGGCGGCGGTTGGGGAGCTGACAGCCCGACCGCCGAAATCTCGCTGGACGGGCCGACGGTCGAAACACCGACCATAGAAGCCGCCGGTCCCGACGCGCCTACGATGGAGACGCCGACGGTCGAAACCTCCTACCGGCGCTCGCGCGAATCGCCGACCGGCGAGCAGCGCGGGATTGCCGCGAACTTGTCCGACCGCACCGCGGAGATCGACCTCGACGACTTGGGGTTGGACGTCGAGGACCTTGCCGGCCTCCCGGTGATCTCGGTGCCCTTCCCGCTGCCCCCGGGAGCGACACGGACACGCGTCGGCAGCTCGCACTGGCCGCAGACGACGAGCTGTTGTCGGCGACCGGTGTTACGCAGGTTTTGCACAGCGACGAGGACGACGAGTTCGAGCAGCGTAAGACCGCCGTGCTCGGCGATCAGGATGCAACGCTGTTGTCCCCCGGTTTCGGCGACGACACGCTGACCGGCACGCATACGGGCACCGCAGTCCTCGAAGATCGCTTCGACTTCGATCAGTCGGGCGATACCTCGCTCGTGAGATCTCTGCGCAAAGACGACGACGGACTCGACCTGAATCTCGATGACTTGTCGGCGGCGTTGCAGGGGTCTGATACCGTCGAGCAGCCGCGTGGCTCTCCGTTTGCAGGCGACGTGTTCGGCGGCAACGGCCAAACGCCGCTCGATATGGACGTCGGCAGCGAGCTCATGGGATCCGACGATCCTACCGGCACGGAGGAAGTGAGCCCCCTCGATCCGCAGACGATGACCGAGGTTGGCACGAAGCTCGATCTCGCGCGCGCTTACATCGACATGGGCGACCCGGAAGGTGCGCGCAGCATTCTCGAGGAAGTGCTCGACGAGGGCGACCCCGGCCAACGACGCGAGGCCCAGAGCCTGATCGACGTCCTCACGGCCTAGCGACTGCCGCGGAGTCAAGCTTTCCGCGGCGGGCTCGCAGGCGGTTAGACGCGCCGCACTCGTTCCTCGTCGAGAAGGGCGGATGCGCCGCTGCTGCTTAGGATATGCCGAGAATCGCGCTGGGACTCGAATACGACGGCACCGAGTTCGTCGGCTGGCAGGCACAGCAAAGCGGACGCAGCATCGAAGTCACGCTCGCGAGGGCCGTCGGCAGCGTCGCCGGCGAGACCGTGACGGTGCACGGAGCAGGGCGCACCGACGCCGGTGTGCACGCGCAGCAGCAAGTTGCACATTTCGACACAACGGCGGAGCGCAATGCCCGGCAGTGGTTGCTCGGAATCAACTCCAATCTGCCGCACGACGTCGCCGTGCGCTGGGTACGAGAGGTGCCGGATGATTTCGATGCGCGGCGCTTGTGCGCTCCGGCGGCGTTATCGCTACCTGATTCTCCAGCAAGCGCAGCGCCCCGCACTCGCGCGACATCGCGTGTGGTGGCTACGCGAAGCTCTCGACTGCGCTGCCATGACGGCGGCTTCCTTGCATTGGCTCGGAGAGCACGACTTTTCCGCATTCCGCGCGGCGGGTTGCCAAGCACGCTCGCCCGTCCGGACGCTCATCGGCGTCCAAATCTGGCGAAAAACGCGTGGCGATGGTGCCCTCGTGGCATTGGAGTTCACCGCCAATGCGTTCTTGCAGCACATGGTGCGCAATCTGGTGGGCATGCTGAGCGAAGTGGGCCGCGGCAGCGTCCCAGCGGAGGCCGCGGGCAGGGTGCTCGCCGGCCGCGACCGCACGCTCGCCGGCGTTGCCGCGCCGCCGCAGGGCCTGAGCCTCGTCGAGGTTGCGTACCCGGAGCGCTATGGCTTGCCGATCATCCCGGACGAGGGTCCAGCGTGGTGATCATGCGGCGGCGGACTTCGGCTATGATTCGTTCCCTCGAACTTCGCGTGGCACGATGAGCTGGTTTGACAAGCTGATGCCATCCCGCATCAGCACCGAGAAGCGCAAGCATTCGGTGCCCGAGGGCCTCTGGCTCAAGTGCGCCGGTTGCTCGGCCCAGCTCTATCGCGCCGAGCTCAAGCGCAACCTGCACGTGTGTCCGAAGTGCAATTACCACCTGCGGATCGGCGCACGCGAGCGGCTCGAGCTCTTCCTCGATGCGAATTCCGGTGAGGAGATCGGAGCCAACCTCGAGCCGCAGGATCCTTTGCGCTTCCGAGACAGCAAGCGTTATCGCGAGCGCCTTAATCAAGCACAGCGCGAAACAGACGAGAGCGACGCTTTAGTTGTCATGGCAGGAATGCTGAAGACGATTCCGGTGGTCGCCGCGGCGTTCGAGTTTCGCTTCATGGGCGGCTCGATGGGCTCGGTCGTCGGCGAGCGGTTCGTTCGCGGCGTCGCCCACTGCGTGCAGCACCGCCGGCCCCTGATTTGCTTCTCGGCGAGCGGTGGTGCGCGCATGCAGGAAGCGCTGTACTCGTTGCTGCAGATGGCGAAGACGGCCGCTGCACTCGCGTCGCTCGCGGCCGCGAAGCTGCCTTACATATCCGTGATGACCGACCCGACCACGGGCGGAGTGTCCGCGAGCGTCGCGCTTCTCGGCGACATCAATGCCGCCGAGCCCGGGGCGCTGATCTGTTTCGCGGGGCCGCGCGTGATCGAGCAAACGACCGGGGAGACGTTGCCGGAAGGCTTCCAACGCGCCGAATTCCTGCTCGAGAAAGGCGCGATCGACATGATTCTCGATCGGCGACAGGCGCGCGACCAGATCGCGGCATTGCTCGCGAAGTTGATCGATCGCGCCGAGGCGTCCTGACGCCGGGGGCATCTTTGGTCATCTCGTCGCGGCGTTATTCGACACTCGAAGACTGGCTCGCGTGGCTCGAGACGCTGCACCCGAAAAAGATCGACCTATCCCTCGATCGAGTGATCAAGGTACTGGGCAAACTCGAGCTCCTCGACCCGCCCTACAAAATCGTTACTGTCGCGGGCACGAATGGGAAAGGATCGTGCGTGGCGATGCTCGAGAGCATCTATTGGCACGCAGGTTATGACGTCGGTGCGTTCACATCGCCGCACTTGTGGCGCTTCAACGAGCGCATCCGGTTCAACGGCGAGGACGCGGCGGACGAGGAGCTCATCGAGCACTTCCGGAGCATCGAGCGCGCCCTCGGCGCCGTGACCCTCTCCTATTTCGAGTCCTCCGCGATCGCGGCGTTGCTCCACTTCGCGCGACGCAAAGCCGACGTTGCGATTCTGGAGGTCGGTATGGGTGGACGCCTGGATGCGGTCAACGCGGTCGATACGGACTGCGCGCTGATCGTGAGTATCGACCTCGATCATCAAGCTTGGCTCGGCGACGACCGCGAGGCGATCGGTCGAGAGAAAGCGGGCATCATGCGGCGCGCGGCGCCCGTTGTGATCGCGGATCGCGCTCCGCCGGCGAGCCTGCTCGCGCACGCAGCGGCGACGGGCGCGGCGACTCGTTTGATTGGCCGCGATTTCGACTACGTGCGCAGCGGCAACGAGTGGCGGCCCCGCGCGGCGGAGCCGGAGGCACCGCTTCTGCCGCGGCCTTACTTCGGCGGCGACGAGCAGTTCGCCAATGCAGCGGCATGCGCGACGGTCGTCGATTGTCTCATGGAGCAGTTGCCCGTGACGCCGAATGCGCTCGCGGACGGAATCAGGCACGCGTATTTGCGCGGGCGCCTCGAGCGCCACCGCATCGATGCGGTCGAGTGGGTGTTCGACGTAGCACACAACCCGGCCGCGACCGCAGTGTTCTTGAGCTCGCTGGGTCGTCTGCCGGCGGCGGACAGAACGCTCGCGGTGTTCGCCGCGATGCACGACAAGGATCTAACGGGCGTGCTCTCGCCGCTCGTCAGGCTCGTCGATCACTGGTTCGTGACGCAGGCAAATGCAGACCGCGGGGCGACCGCGCACATCTTGACCGAGTTGCTCGAACGCCTCAGCGCACCTGCCGTATTCGCCGAGCCCGACGTCGCGGCCGCGTGCGCCGCGGCGCGCGCGGCCGCGCACGGCGGAGACCGCGTTCTCGTGTTCGGCTCGTTTCACACGGTGGGGGCCGCGACCGCAGCGCTTGGGCTATACTGCGCTCCCTCTCGATTGGGTAGTCGACCCGCCAAATGGACCAGGGTTTGAAGGAACGACTCATTGGCGCGGCGGTGCTCGTCGCGCTTGGAGTGTGGCTGATCCCCTGGGTGTTGGACGGCCAGAGCGAGCAGAGCGAGAGCCCATCGACCGCGCTGCAATTACCGGTTCCCGAACAACCTGTGCCGATGCGCAGCCAGACCATTCGCCTCGACGAGGAGCACCAGCCCCCGGCCGCCGCGCCGGAGACGGAGATCACCACCGCACGAGCCGCGGAACCCGTGCCGCAGGTCACTGCAACGGTTGACAGCGCTCCAGAGCAGACTTCGCCGGCGGTGAGCGACGCGCCTCCCGAGCGCGACATCGAGCAGAGTGAGAGCGCGGCTGAACCGCCGCAGGCTCCAGCCGTTGCGAGCGCACCTTCGACGGCGCCCGCAAGCGTCCAATCGGGTTGGGTCGTGCAGCTCGGCAGCTTCAGCGAGGAGGAGAATGCGCGCCGTCTCGCGCAACGCGTGTCGACCTTCGGCTACCGCGCGGACATCTCCACACACCGTGCGGGGCGCGTCCTGTACCGAGTTCGAGTCGGTCCGCACGAGTCGCGCGGGCGAGCCGAAGCCGCGGCGTCGGCCCTGACTGCCCACGGTTTTCCGGCTCAAGTCGTGGCCGCGGATTGACGGCGCGCCGATGATGCCGGTCGACTACATCGTTATCGGCCTGTGTGTCGCGTCGGCGGCTGTCGGATTTTGGCGCGGCTTCACGCGGGAAGCACTATCGTTGCTCACGCTGCTTGCGGCGATCTGGCTCGCGTGGCGTTTCGCCTGGATCCTAGAGCCCAATCTCGGCGACTGGGCCGGCGGCGCCGACGCGCGCCTCTGGGCTGCGCGCGCTATCGTGTTCGCGCTCGTTTTGGTTATCGGAGCGGCGGCGTCCTGGTTCGCTCGGAAGCTGATTTACGCAACCGGCCTCTCCGGGATGGACCGCATGCTGGGCGTGCTCTTCGGCGCGGCTCGCGGCGCGTTGCTATTCGGGCTGGCCGTGATCGTCTTGGAATTCACGGGATTGGACCAAGATGCGTGGTGGCAGCAAGCGCGACTCAAGGTCTACGGCGATCGCATCGCCGCCGGGATTCGCTACTA
Source organism: uncultured Gammaproteobacteria bacterium (assembly GCA_963744305.1). Lineage (GTDB taxonomy): Bacteria > Pseudomonadota > Gammaproteobacteria > Steroidobacterales > Rariloculaceae > FEN-1219. The sequence goes on along the minus strand of CAVUTF010000032.1, from coordinate 120,736 downwards.
CGCGGAGCTCGGCAACCGGTATCTGCGGGATCAACAACTGGTCCAACCGGTCTAATTCGGTGCTCGTTCGCCGCCGATATGACTGTGATTATGTCGCTTGGGGCTTCTTACCTTAGGTAATTCTCACATGTGTGGAATCGTCGGAATCGTCGGACAAGAGCCTGTCAATCAGGGGCTCTACGATGCGCTCACCGTGCTTCAACACAGAGGCCAGGATGCCGCGGGAATCATGACGGCCGAAGGTGGCCGGCTGCATCTGCGCCGGGGCAACGGTCTCGTTCGGGACGTTTTCCTGGAACGCCACATGCTGCGCTTGCGCGGCAATATGGGCCTCGGACACGCCCGTTACCCGACGGCCGGCAGCGCGAGCCACTTCGAAGCCCAGCCGTTCTACGTCAACTCTCCGTACGGCATTTGCCTCGCGCACAACGGCAACCTCGTCAATGCCGAGGAGCTCAAACGCCTCGTCGTGCAGCACGACCGCCGCCATCTGAACACGACTTCGGACTCGGAGATCTTGCTGAACGTGTTCGCGCACGAGCTTGGGCGCCACGCGACGAATGGATTGAGCGCCACCGATATCCTGGACGCCGTCACGGCCGTTCACCGCCGCTGCTCCGGGGGCTATGCCGTCGTCGCCATGATCATCGGCTACGGGCTCGTCGCGTTTCGCGATCCGCACGGCATTCGGCCTCTCGTGCTAGGCATGCGCGAGACACCGAAGGGCGTGGAACGAATGGTCGCCTCGGAAAGCGTCGCTCTCGACGCGCTCGGGTTCACGCTCGAGCGCGACATCCTGCCGGGGGAGGCCGTGTTCATCGACAAGCGCGGCTACCTGCAGAGCCGAGAGCCGAAAATCCGCGTGGGCTATTCGCCCTGCATCTTCGAGTTTGTGTATTTCGCGCGGCCCGACTCCATCATCGACAAGCTTTCCGTGTACAAGGCACGCCTCCGAATGGGGGAAAAGCTCGCGGAAAAAATCAAACGCATCCGTCCGGACCACGACATCGACGTCGTCATTCCGATCCCCGACACGTCGCGCACCGCGGCGATGCAAGTCGCGCTCGGCTTGGGGCTCAAGTATCGCGAGGGCTTCATCAAGAACCGCTACATCGGCCGCACGTTCATCATGCCGGAGCAGTCGACGCGCGAGGCCTCCGTACGCCGCAAGCTCAATGCCATTGGGCTCGAGTTCAGCGGCAAGAACGTGCTGCTCGTCGATGACTCGATCGTTCGCGGTACGACTTCACAGCAAATTATCAACATGGCGCGCGAGGCGGGAGCCAAGAAAGTCTATTTCGCGTCGGCGGCACCGCCGGTGCGATTCCCGAACGTGTACGGCATCGACATGCCGGCGGCCGGGGAGCTCGTCGCAGCCGGTCGCACCGTCGAGCAGGTCGAAAGGATGATCGGCGCGGACTGGCTGATCTACCAGGATCTCGACGACCTCGTCCGCGCGGTTCACCACGAGAATGCCGACATCGAGTCGTTCGATACGTCCTGCTTCTCCGGCGAATACGTCACGGGCGACGTGAGCCGCGCTTACCTCGATGAGCTCGAGCTCACGCGGGCGGACTCGGAGAAAGCGAAGCGCGACGCGCGCGTGCGGCGCGAGGAGCTCGACGACGACACGATGCAAGCGGCCAGCGGGCTGTGACCTCTTGCGATTCTTGATCATCGACGACGACGCGCCTTACCGTCGCGTTCTTCGCTACCACCTAGAGGTGGAGTGGCCCGATGCGTCGATCGAGGAGCACCAGCCCACCGTAGAAAATGTATTGCCGAATCTCGCTTCTCTAGACGAGATAGACGTGGTCTTCTTGGGACACCCGCTTCCCGGCGAGCAGGGCTTCCAGTGCCTGCGCCGGCTGCGTGACCTCCCGAATTGTCCGCCGGTGATCCTGTTCGCGCGCCAAAGCGACGAGTTTCTCGCAATCGACGCGCTCAAGGCCGGCGCCGCGAACTTCTTTCCACGGACCAAAGTGAAGCATCAGCGGCTCATCGACGCGATCGCCGCTGAGCTCGCAGTCGAAGCGCTCGATCCGACCGGCTCCTTGCTCGTGAACCACAAGGCGCTCAACGGCTCCCGCCACCGAATCATGTCGAAGCTGTATTCGGGCGGTTTGTCGTCCGTCTATCTTGCGCAGGACGAGGTAACGGGTGAACGCATCGCGTTCAAAGTGCTGCGCCATGTCCCGGACGCCGGAGGAGGCTCGTTGTTCGATCGCTTCCTGCAAGAGTACGAAGTCATCGCGCGAGTCGATCATCGCAACGTAGTGCGGATTTTCGATCTGGGCGTCGCAGACGATCATGCGTACCTTGCGATGGAATACTTGGACGCGGGCAGTCTGGCCGAGCGATTGAATACGGCCCTCGCTCGGGACGTGGCCATCGACTACGCGCGGCAGATCGCGAGCGCGCTCGGTGCAATTCACGGCGCAGGCATCCTGCACCGCGATCTGAAGCCCGCGAACATCATGTTTCGCGAGGACGGTAGCCTAGCGCTGATCGACTTCGGCTTGGCCAAGCAGATGCGTCTGTCCGCGGCAATCACCGGCACGGGACAGATCTTCGGTACGCCGTATTATATGAGTCCGGAGCAGGGTCACGCGGAGCCAACGGACCAGCGTTCCGACATCTACAGCCTAGGGTGCATTTTCTACGAGATGTTGACCGGCGCGCGGCCATTCACGGCCAGCACGCCGATGGGCGTGATCTACAAGCACGCGCATGCGCCGCGGCCGAAGCTGCCGGCGGCGCACTCGGCGTTGCAGCCGATAGTCGAGCGAATGTTTGCGAGCGATCCCGCGAGCCGCTATGAATCCGCCGAGGAGCTCGTCTCAGAGCTGCTCTAGGCGAAAACCAGTCGCGTCCCACGTGACGACGGTGCCTTGCTCGTACCAGGCGCCGAGCACGATGCGGATAGCGGCATGACCGTCCAGCGTGAAGCGGTGCACGGCCGGCCGGTGCGTATGCCCATGCAGGAGGAACCGCACGCCGAAACGCCGCATGGTTTCTTCGACCGTCGCCTGGTTCACGTCCATGATGTCTTCGGCCTTTGCGGCGATCTCCGTGGCACTGAGCTTGCGCAGATCCGCCGCGATCACGCGGCGCTCGCTCAGAGGCTTCGCGAGAAACTCGCTCTGCCAGGTCGGATCGCGCAGCGTAGCCCGCAGCGTCATGTAGCGGGTATCGTCGGTGCAGAGCAGGTCGCCATGCGTCAGCAGCACCGTTTCGCCGTACATGTCGACGCGCTCATACTCTGTAAGGAGCCGGCAACCGGTCGCCTCGCAGAAGTCTTTGCCGATCAGGAAATCGCGGTTGCCGTGCATGACGAGCCGCCGGGATGCCGGCCTCGGTAAGGCGCTGAAGTCCCGCTATGACCGGGCGCAAGCGCCGATCATCGTCATCGTCGCCGATCCACGCCTCGAACAGGTCGCCGAGGATGTAGACCTCACGCGCGGCGAGCGCGCGGCGCTCGATGAACTCGTCGAACCTTGCGAGTGTTTCCGGTCGGCCCGCATCGAGATGCAGGTCGGAGATGAACAGGACCGTCATGGCGCCGGACGCTTAGTGCAAGAGCTCGATGCGCTCGATCGTGACCGGATCGACGGGCACGCTGCGATCGAACGGTCCGCCGGCGCCCGTCGGGCTATGACCGATCTCGTCGACGACTTCCATGCCCTCGACGACCGTGCCGAAAACCGCATAGCCCCAACGCGTGGGCCGCGGGTTGAGATCGAGGTTGTCGGCCAGGTTGATATAGAACTGGCTCGTGCCGGAGTGAGGTTCGTTGGCGCGCGCGAAGCCGACTGTTCCGCGCAAATTGCTCAAGCCGTTGCCGGACTCGTTGACGACGCTGCCGGTCGTGGGCTTCGGATTGAGATCCGCCGTGTAGCCGCCGGCTTGCGCGATGAAACCGGCGACGACGCGATGAAACACCGTGCCCGAATAAAAACCCGACGACACGTATTTCAGGAACGCCTCGACGGTGAGCGGTGCGCGCGCGCGGTCGAGCTTGATCACGAACTCACCTTGGTTGGTATAAACGCGCACTTGGGGGTCGGTCGCCACTTGGAAGGTTTCCTGTGTCCGTGCGAGTTGCGGCACGGCCAGTAAGGAGATCAGCAGGATCGTGAGCCTCATGACCTTCCCTCGCAGGCAACGGTGGTAACGATCATAGCTCGGCGCCTGACCCCGGTCAGCGTGCCCGCATCATCAGCCGCTGCGCAGCTCAGCGGCCTTGACCGTGTTCGCCATCAGCATCGCGATCGTGAGGGGGCCGACGCCGCCGGGAACTGGCGTGATTGCCCCGGCTTTGTCGGCCGCGTCGGGGTGTACGTCGCCCACGAGCACGGATCCGCGCCGCTTGAACACATCGAGACGGTCGGGGCGTGTCGCGAAGATCCGCTCCGCATCCTCGAGCTTGGTCACTGTGTTCATGCCGACGTCGATGACGACAGCGCCGGGTTTTATGAATCCCGGAGTCACGAACGCCGCACGCCCGATCGCCGCGACGAGAATATCGGCCTCGCGGGCGACGGCCCCTAGGTCGCGCGTTTTCGAATGACAGATCGTGACGGTTGCGTTCCGATGCAGCAGCAGCGCGGCCATCGGCTTGCCGACGATATCGGAGCGGCCGATGACTACCGCGTGCTCGCCTTCGATGGGGATTGCAGAACGCGTGAGGATCTCGATGACTCCGGCGGGCGTGCACGGCGCGAAGCCGTCGCGATTCTGCAGGAGGCGCCCGGCTGACAGCGGACTGAAGCCGTCGACGTCCTTCGCGGGATCGATCGTGTCGAAGACCTCGCGCTCGGCGTTCGGGCCCATCGCCTTCGGCAGCGGCGATTGCACGAGGATTCCGTCGACGTTCGCGTCGGCGTTCAACTGCCGGACGAGAGCAAGCGTGTCGCTCAAGCTCGTCGAGGCCGGCAGATGCTTGAGCTCGACGCCCATCCCTTCACCTTCAGCGGTCTTGAGCTTGCTGCGGACGTAGACTTGCGACGCCGGGTCGTCGCCGACGAGCACGATCGAGAGCGCCGGCGGCCGCCCGAGCCGCTCGCGGACACGAGCGATGCGCATGGCGAGCTCGTCGCGAATCTGCTCCGCGACCGCTTTGCCGTCGAGGATTCTTGCCGTCACTTTGAGTTGCTCGAGGTTACGCGGGACGCGGATTCTCGCATGAGCTTTCCCGGCCGCTCAAGGCACTTCCGCGTGTAGGCCGGCGTCGTTTGACGCTTCGAGACACGCCCGCATAAGATGCCCCGCGAAGAATCAGCCGGGGCATGGCGCAGTCTGGTAGCGCATCTGCTTTGGGAGCAGAGGGTCGCAGGTTCAAATCCTGCTGCCCCGACCATCTGTCCCTGCGGCCTGTGACAGCAGCGCCGCGGGGTGCAAGTCGAAGCGCGCCCACACGCTGCCGTCGGCGTCCGATTCAAGCGAAGCGGATCGACGCGATTGACGAGCTGGTCGCCGGCGTCGACGGTGAGCTGGGTGACGCGCTCGCGAACGCGCCGTGGCTCTTGGCCGACTCGATCACGATGTGCATGCTCGACGACATCGCGCAGCGCCGTGCGCACAAATGATCCTCGCCGACTGCATCGGCTCGTTAAGCGCTGGCTCGGGTCGTCGCGATAAATTCGCTCGCGCCGCTTGAGGCGCTTGCCACACACGGCGCAGGTTCGAAGGCGCACTCGCTCAGCCCGTTGGTTGGCGCGTTGCTGCGCCAACTCGGTACTACGTATCGGAAACGGCGAAAAGCGCATAGTGTGGGTTTCTGAAGGTTGCCCGTGACCAAGGTGTAATCCACGCGCGTGGGCGCGGCCGCGTTCCCAACTACTGATTTCAGAGTGACTCTTAAGAACCGGCCTGCGGTTGTGGGCTCGGGGTGAAACCGGAGCGAGCACCCATGAATTCATCCGTGTCCAAAGTCCTGCCCGTAAACCTGCGTGGCCTCGCCCGATTCGGATTGATTCTCGCCTCGGCCGTACTGATCAGCTGCGGCGGCAGCAGCAGCGGCAGTGGTGGCGGCAGCAGCAGCGGTGGCACTCCCAATCCCGAACGCAAAATCGTTGTCACGCGGGTCTTCCCGAACCTGGTGTTCGCGATGCCGGTGGCCTTGCTCCAGGCGCCCGGCAACTCCAGCCGCTGGTTCGTGGTGGAGCAAGACGGGATCGTGCGCGTCTTCACCAACAATGACGCGACCACAACGGCCGGCGTTTTCATCGATATCAGCGATCGGGTCGTGAGCGGTGGCGAGTTAGGGCTCCTCGGCATGGCCTTCCACCCCGGCTTCGCGACCAACCGCCAGGTATTCCTGTCTTACATCGGCTCGGGGCCGATGTCCCGTATCTCGCGTTTCACGAGCAGCGACGGTGGTCTGACTCTGCATCCGACCAGCGAGGAGATACTGCTTTCCATCCCTCAGACGACCCACATACACAAAGGCGGCAACCTGGCGTTTGGTCCCGACGGCTTCCTCTACGCTGGTTTCGGCGATGACGGCGGGAACTACAATTCGCAGGACACCACGAATCTACTGGGCACCTTCGTGCGGATCGCCGTGGACGGCGGCACGCCCTATGCCATCCCACCCTCCAATCCCTATGCGGGCAACCCGCTCTGCACGCAGGGTTTCGGCGGCGCGGACTGCCCCGAGATCTGGGCCTATGGGTTCCGCAACCCCTGGCGCTTTAGTTTCGACCGGAGCTCGGGCCGGCTATGGGCTGGCGACGTGGGTGAGAACGCCTGGGAGGAAGTGGACATCGTCGAGGCGGGTCGCAATTACGGCTGGCCCGAGCGAGAGGGCGCCCACTGCAACCCGAACATCGCCGCGCCCAGCTGCAGTGGGCCGGGCTTCACCGACCCCGTCATCGAGTACGGCGGCGGCCACTCCATTACCGGCGGCTACGTGTATCGCGGGAGCGACGTCCCTGACCTGTTCGGGTCCTACGTCTTCGGAGATTTCATCACCGGCAACCTCTACGCGAATGGCGCCGACGCGGGGCCCGCCACTGAAGCCGCCGTCACGATACTGGCCAACACGGGTATCAGCATCTCCTCTTTTGGCGAGGATCAGGATGGCGAGCTCTATGTCCTCAACTACGCTGCCGGAACGCTGCACCAGATCGCCTTGGATTGAGGTGACTCTAGCGAAGAATCGTGGACAGCGGCCTTGGGACACGGTGAATGCAGCGCGGGCATACACGTTTCTCATAGAGTGCGTTCCCGACCGCTGAGCCGTGCGAAAGGCGTATTCCCTAGGAGCTGACGGGCTTCTTTTGATGGGCGCCGAGACCTCGGCCGACGCTTGGTGTTGAGTCGACCGAAAAATCGCGGTTTTCACGTGGTTAGAGCCGCTGGGTGTTGACGCACCGTTGCGGCTCGCTCAGATTACTTCACGCGAACGCGCTGGGGCAGGGCAGGGACAGCGCAAATCGCGCTGCCCCGACCACAAATCTCGACGCCCAAGCGAAAAAGAGCGCCCGTAGCTCAAGGGATAGAGCATCGGCCTTCTAAGCCGAGGGTTGCAGGTTCGAATCCTGCCGGGCGCGCCATGACCTGCTACGCTTACAATGACGACACGCTGGTGGACGTAGCTCAGTTGGTAGAGCCCCGGATTGTGATTCCGGCCGTCGTGGGTTCGAGTCCCATCGTCCACCCCATTTTTGGATGCGTTCGCCATTTGATCGATGCAGCCTCGGGCCGTTAGCTCAATTGGTAGAGCAGCGGACTCTTAATCCGTTGGTTGGGGGTTCGATTCCCTCACGGCCCACCACTTCGATGAAACCGCGAAAGCTCACCGCCGGGACCAGCGTGTGCCCGGGCTGATGCACCTCGTCAGCCTGGAGCAAGCCGCGGGCGTCGAAGCGCATTTTGCTGCGTTCGTGCGGCGCGCGAGAGTGAGCCATCCCGAGTGGTCGCAAGGCTGGCTGAATCCCGCGGGCGAGATGCCTCCTTTGATCGCGGAGCAGGTTGGCGCGACCCTCGCGAGCCGCATCGACGCCAAACGGCGCGGTTCCTTCAAGATACCGTCATACCCTGCGTGGCTACGCGCAGCGCATTGCCGCGGCGCACTGCGCAACGCGCGCACGAGCGTCGTCTTGGTGTGGAACCGGACGTCGCGAATCGGCTTCGTCCTCGATGCGATCGGGGCTTCGCGATGCATACACTGGGAGCACGGTGCGGCTTGGGACCCCGGCAACGAGCGCGACCGTGCACGCTACCTGCGGCGCATCCCGCTTGCGATTGCCAACTCGCGGTCGTCCGCGCGCTTTCTCGAGCTCAAATGGCGTTACCAAGGGGACATCCGCGTTTGTCTGAACGCGCTGCGTCCGAGCCTACGCCCCGATGCAACGATCCAGAAGCGTTATCCCACCGACGTAATTCAGCTCGGAGTGGCGGCGCGATTGGTTCCCGTGAAAGGGGTGGCGCTCGTGCTGCATGCGCTGCAGACGCTCAGCGCAGCCGGTGCGAACGTGAAGCTGCAGGTGGCGGGCGCCGGACCGGAGCTGCCGCGGCTTACGGAGCTCGCCCGCAAGCTCGGCATCGCCGAGCGCTGCACGTTTCACGGCACGGTGGCCGACATGCGGCAGTTCTATACGAACATTGACTGCCTGCTGCATCCGCCCGTGACCGAAGCGTTCGGCCTCGTCGCGATCGAAGCGGCTGCGCATGGCTGCCCCGTGATCGCCGCAGCGGTCGATGGCTTGCCGGAAGCCGTCGAGGAGGGCGTCAGCGGTTCGTGTGTCCAGCCGACGCTCCCGCTCGCCGAATACCGGAAACTCGGTGGATCGCTCGAAGGGCTTCCCGCGGAAGTCTACGACGCCGCGACCGATGCGCTGCACGTGCCGCGCGTGGTCGATCCGACCGCACTCGCGGCAGCCGTCCGTCGCTTGTTCGACAGCCGCGAGCGATACGAACGCTTGAGCCGATCCGCGAGCGAGCACGTCGCACGGCGCTTCGACTTCGATGCGCACGTCGCGCAGGTGATGAGCGTGGTCGCCGAGCTCGCCGGGTCTACGCCGTGAAACTGCTCATGTATCGACGCAGCATCGATATCGCGAGCGGCACGGGTCAGCTCATGCTCATGCAAGCGCGCGCCTTCAAGGCCGCGGGCGTCGATGTCACGCTCGCCTGTGACCACGGCGGCCTCAAGTTTCGGCTGCGCACGGGCTGGCCTGCAAGACGCTTATCCGTCGCGAAGATCGCGGCGCTACAAGCCGAACGCGACGTCTTCGTGGTGGACCACAGTCTCGCGATCCCGAGCGCCAACGTCGTTTGCGTCCATAATTTAATGAGTGAGGTCGCTCGGCACATGCACGGCGTGGACGCGGCACCTGAGATCGCCGCCGAAGCGGCGTTCTTTCGCGAGCTCAAAGTCGATACGCCCGTCATCGCGAATTCGCGGCTAGTCAAAGCGGCGCTGACCGAGCGCTTCGGCATCGCGGCCGAGCGGATCAGCGTCATCTACCCCGGCTTTCGGTCGGACCGCTTCGGCCGCGGCCAAGCGCTGCGACTACGCGCTGCCGCGCGGCGGGCGCTGCGGCTTGCGCCTGCGACCCCGCTGATCGGCTTCGTGACTTCCGGGGATTTCGCGAAACGCGGCCTAGACCTCTTTCTCGCGGCCGCCGTCGAGCTGCTCCGCGCCCGGCCCGACGCTCGCTTTCTGGTGGTCGGCTCGAAACGGCTGCCGGCATGGGCGCTCGGGCACCCGCTCGTCGCGGACGGCCTGCTGCAACACCGCGGGAAGAGCGCGCGCCCGCTTCAGTGGTTCGCGGCACTCGACGTGTTTCTGTACCCGGCGCACTTCGAGGAGTTCGGCATGGTGGTCCTCGAAGCGCTCGCCTGCGGAATTCCGGTCTTGACCTCGCGACGCGTGGGCGCCGCCGAGTGTCTGCCGCCGCCGTACGAGCCCTGGCTGTCTGAGCTCTCCAGAGCCCAATCGGTTCGCCGAGCTGGCCGTGCGGCTCCTCGGGGATGACCACGCCCGCCGTGCCCTGGCGGCTGCGGGCGCGCATGCGGTGGCACGCGTCGATCAGGATGGACATGCGCGCGCGGCCGTCGCCGCGATCCTGCACTTTAGAAGCGTCGGCTCAAGTAAAGGCTGACGCCTGACAGATCGTAGAAGTTGTCGTCTCGACCGCCTTCGCCTTGCGGATCGGAAGGCAGCACGTTGTCGCGCGCGATCTTGTCGCCGAAGCGCAGCTCGAGCCCGAGATCCCAACTCTTAAGGAGCTCCTTGAAGTGCACGCCGCCGCCTAGGTAGTAGCCATAGGCCGGGGTCGCGAGGTCGAGGCGCGCGGCGCCGAAGAATGCCCCTACCGCGAGCCGCTCCGACGGATGGAAGCGGTAGTCGAGCGCGCGCACCGCGAACAGCAGATCGGAATCGACGTCGTCGATTTCGAGCCGCGCCCCGATGTCGCCTCCACCGCTGAGCGCACGCCTGATTCCGACCCCCGCATGCACGCCGCTCGAGTTGCTTGTCGTCGTGCCTGCTTGATCGGCAATGTCCGCTTCTACGCGAGACGCGTTGATGCCGATGTCGACGAACACCTCTGCATGAGTCGAGTTGAGTGCGAAGCACGCACCGAAGGCGACGGCCGCGACGCGAATGGGGGTTGCTGTCTTCATGCTGGTGCGCTCGTCTAGAACCGAGCGAAGGCGCTGATCCGCGAATAGGAGTCGCCGAACACGTCTTCGCCGACGTCGATTTCGCCGCCGAGCAGGAATCGTTGCCAGGGTCGGCTGTAGCGGACCTCGAACTTCCAACCCCGCTGATAGGCGACGGCGCCGTAGTCTTCGTTGTCGATGCTGCGATAGGTGGCTTCGATCATGCCGCCGACGCGCGGCAGCCAGCCGAGTCGCGCCATTACGCTGCGCGCGCCGACGGCATCGTTGAGCGCCCTGTGATCGGCGCCCCAGTGGCCCACGACGTTGCCCTCATGGCGCAAACCATCCTGATAGATACTGTGCACGTACCAGGCGTTCTGCCATTCACTAAGCTCGACCGTGAGATCGAACTGTTGGCCCAGCGTGGGAACGTGCAGGCCGACCGACAGCGCGCTGTTGCCAAGCCGCAGATTGCTCAACGTCGAGGTGTCTTCGCCGGCGTACTCGAAATAAAGCGCGAGCGGAACGGGCCCCGGCAACAAGAGCTGCGACGTGAACGAGGCGACTTGATTGCCGAAATCCGCGTCCGTGCCGGTGTTGTCGTAGTCGGACGGATTGATCAACGCGTCGAGGAAACTGCTGAACGAGCTATCGCGCTCGCCACCGCCGAACTGAAGCAGGCGCGTGACTCCGAACGACCAGCCGTCGAACGGCTCGATGGAAACATGGATCCCGCCGAACAGCGGGTTCCCGGACGTGAACCCGCCCTGAAAAGCGATGTTGCTCGATTCGCTCATCTCGGCGACGAAAAATTCATAGCGAAGGCGCCATCGAGTGAGTGGCGTGTAGTTCGAGATCGTGACCGACGGCATCGTTGGCGCTTCAGTGGACAGCGTCATCGAGCTATCGGTGAACGGCGAGAGCCAATGATCGCGGAAGCCCAAGTCGACCTGTGCGTACTCGAAGCCCATGCTGACCAGAGTGCCCGTCGGAGTCGTCTCGCCCTCGTACGCCAGCACGCCGCCGCTCAGCAGCACGTAGTCCGACGGCTGAAAATACGCGGATACCGAAGCCTCATAGGCGCTGTCGGAGCGCATCCCATGACGGTTCGCAAGAGCGATCGAGTCGCTCGAGGTCGCCGCAGCCGTCAGGCTCGCGTGCGGGATACCCGCTGTGCGCATGTACCCACTCAAATAGCGCTCGACCTGCTGGCACAACACCACATCTCGTTCGCAGGCTCGCGGGAGTGCACCGAGCACCGTCGCCGCTGCGATCGGTCGCTGCAGAACCGGCTGATCGGCGAGCATCAGCAACCGTTCGATCTGCCGCTCAATCTCCGGGGACATCTGCAGCGGCAGGTAAGGGCTCACCCCGCGCGCCTCGACGGCGTTGCCGAGCAGTGCGACGCCTCCAAGGGCGATTAAGCGCAACAGCATGAAGATTGTCCTTGTCGCCGACCGCTGCTTAACTAGAGGGCAGGAGAAAAACGACGAGCATAATATCGTCACAGCAGACAAAGCGCGATTCGTTGCTGTTCGTTTATGGCACGTTGCGGCCGTTTGTCGACATCCCGATGGCGCGTTGGCTCGAGCGCGTCGCGACTTACGTGGGAAGAGCCCAGACGCGCGGCCGACTCTACGATTTGGGCCACTACCCCGGCTTGATCGACGCAACATGCCGTCACGATTGGGTGAGCGGCGAGCTCTATCGGCTGCGCTCGCGCGTCGCAATCTTGCGAACCCTGGACCGATACGAAGGGTCGCGCGCTCGCGGGCAGCAGCGCTTCGTCCGCGTGCAACGCGTCGTGGAAACCGTCGACCATCGACACGGAGTGCGGCGCGCACGCGTTGCATGGTTGTACTGCTATCGTCGATCCCCTCTTCTGTGTTCCCGTATCGAGTGCGGCGACTACGGGGATTACGTTGCGAGTCGCCGAACGGCGACGCGCGGATTAAAGTAAAACAACGCAGCCGAACCTTCGTCGTAGAACGGCCTTTCGCGGCGATTTAACTGTTGTGCTGTGAGGGCCGTCGCGGTTTGTCTCCCTCCGCCGACCGTGCGGTGCGGTCCTCCTGCAGGAGAGTCACTGGACGCGCTGCGTCACTGTCGCCAAAAGCGAACAATTGCACCTGTCGCTGTTCGGCGCCGACCCCCTGAAAGCGTTGCCCGGCGCGGGCTGAAGCGCCGTGGCACGAAACTTGGATTTGCGAGGCTGTTGAGCTCTGGGTGGGATTCAGAATGCTGATTGCTGTCAAAGCCGTTCGATGGGTTTCGTTTGTCCTCGTTTTTTTCCTGCTAGCTTGCTCTGACGATGATGCGGATCCGGCGGCAACAGCGAACAGAGCTCCTACCATCTCCGGAACACCCAGTACTAGCGTCTCCAGAAATGCACCCTACATGTTTGCGCCGACCGCAACCGATGCGGACGGTGATGCGCTGTTGTTCGGCATAGACGGCAAGCCGGGCTGGGCGAGCTTCAATCCCTCCAACGGGCAAGTTTCGGGGACTCCAACGGCGAGCCACGTTGGCGTGTACCGAGGCATCGTGGTTTGGGTATCGGACGGTACGAACCAGACGCTGTTGCCGGCGTTCGACCTAACGGTCGTCGGTGACGCGCCGGCCAATCCCGCTCCCACCATCTCGGGCAGCCCGGCCACGTCCGTTGTCGCCGGCACGATGTATTCGTTCACGCCGACCGCGAGCGACCCGAACGGCGATCCGCTGTCGTTCACGATCCGCAACCGTCCGACGTGGGCGACGTTCACACCGACCAATGGGCGCTTGCAAGGCACGCCGCCGGCCGCTGGCTCGGGCCGGTATGCCGACATCGCGATCTCCGTGAGTGATGGCACGACGACGGTTGCGCTCGCACCGTTCAGCATCGCCGTCGCGCTGGCCGCCGCGAACACCGCGCCCGAGATACTCGGCGATCCGATGACGTCGGTCGAAGCGGGGAGCGCGTACGCGTTCGTTCCCACCGCGAACGATCCCGACGGCGATTCGCTCGTGTTCGGGATCGGCGGGCTACCGCCCTGGGCGAGCTTCGACACGGCGACCGGCGCTTTGACCGGCACACCGCCCGCGGCCGGGACGTTCGCGAACGTCGTCATCAGCGTCAGCGACGGCAAAGCGAGTGCCATGTTGCCGCCGTTCTCGATTACGGTCACCGCGGCAGCGAGCAATACACGTCCGCAGATCTCGGGAACCCCCGCGACGACGGCGACGCAGGGTGTCGCGTACTCGTTCCAGCCGACGGCCACCGACGCCGACAACGATCCGATCACGTACACGATCGCGAACCGGCCGACATGGGCGACGTTCAACGCGTCGACAGGACTCCTGCAGGGGACGCCCGGGGCCAACCACGTGCGGACGTACAGCACCATCGTCATCGGCGTCACCGACGGCAAGGCCGCCGTGCAACTGCCGGCATTCGCGATCACAGTTGCCGCGGCGAACGGAGCCCCGGTGATTTCGGGAACGCCGGCGACGACCGCCACGGTCGGCACGCAATACTCGTTTCAGCCGACTGCGACGGATGCCGACAACAACACGTTGACGTTCAGTATCACGAACCGTCCGAGCTGGGCCACGTTCAACACGTCGAACGGACGCCTGCTAGGGACCCCGACGGCAGCGAATATCGGCGCATTTGCAAACATCGGCATCAGCGTCAGCGACGGCCAAGTGACGAGCGCGCTGCCGGCTTTCACGATCACAGTGAGCGCGCCGCCGAACGCCGCGCCTGTGATCTCCGGCACGCCGGCGACGAGCACCATGGTCGGCACGCAATACACGTTTCAGCCGACCGCAACCGATGCGGACAACAATGCGCTGACGTTCAGCATCACGAACCGGCCGAGCTGGGCCACCTTCAGCACCACGACCGGTCGTCTGCAAGGAACGCCGGCCGCTGCTAACGTGGGGTCGTTCGCCAACATCGTGATCAGCGTCAGCGACGGTCAGGCGTCCGCGGCGCTGGCGGCTTTTGCGGTCACCGTAGGTGCGCCGGCGAACACTGCCCCGACCATTTCGGGAACGCCGGGAACGAGCGCGATGGTCGGCACGCAATACGTATTCCAGCCGTCGGCGACCGACGCCCAAAACAACGCGTTGACGTTCAGCATCACGAACCGGCCGACGTGGGCGACGTTCAATACGGCCACGGGGCGTCTTTCAGGCACACCTGGGGCCGCAAACGTCGGCTCGTTTGCGAACATTGGCATCAGCGTAAGCGACGGTCTCGCATCGGCGTCGTTGCCTGTGTTTTCGATCAGCGTGAGTCCGGCTCCCAATGTTGCTCCGACGATCTCCGGTACGCCGGCGACGGCGGTCATGCAGGGCACGCAGTACTCATTCCAGCCGACCGCCGTCGACGCAAACGGCGATGTACTCACGTTCAGCATCGTCAACAAGCCCGCATGGGCGACGTTCTCTGCCGCCACGGGTCGCTTGGAAGGAACTCCGGGTGCTGCAAACGTCGGAACCACGACCGGAATCGTGATCTCGGTTTCGGACGGAGCGCTGACGAGCGCGCTCGCGGCCTTCAACGTTACCGTGCAAGCCGTCGCGATCGGATCGGCCACGCTGAGCTGGACACCCCCGACGCAAAACACGGACGGTACTGCGCTCACGGATCTTGCCGGGTTCAAGATCTATTGGGGCACGTCTCAAGCAAATTTGCCCAACGTTGTCACGATCAACAATCCGGGCATCACTTCATACCTCGTTGAGAATCTCGTCGCCGGCACCTACTTTTTCGCAGCCACGGCCTTCGACGCGAGCGGTAACGAGAGCACTCGGTCGAACGCGGCGAGCAAGACGATCCAGTAGCGGCGCCCGCTGCTGGCAGGGGGCGTTATAATCGCGGGCGTGCGATACGCCTGCGTGCTGCTGTTGATTACGAGCCCAATCGTTTCCGCCGCTCCCCCTCATACGGAACGGCGCGAATTCGCCTACGTCGAGCACGGGCAGCGCGTCGAAGATGCGTATCACTGGCTCGAAGGTAGCGTCGCGCCCGAGCTCAACGCGCCCGACGCTGCGCTCGACGCCGAGGTGTCCGCGTGGACGGACGCCCAAAATGCGCACACGCGTGCAACACTCGACGCCCTAGACGGCCGCGAGCCCCTCGCCGAGGAGCTCGGCGAGCTGTTGTCGCTCGACGCCTGGGGCATCCCGCGTGCCGCAGGCGAATGGCTGTTCTACACGCTGCGGCGCGGCACCGCCGCGCAACCCGTGCTGTACGTCCAGCGCGGCGAAGCAGGGGAGCCTCGTATCCTGATCGACGTCAACGCGCTCGACCCGACCGGATTGCTCGCGCTCGATTGGTACCAGCCGAGCCGAGACGGCCGCTATGTCGCGTTTGGCACCTCCCACGCGGGCGACGAGAACACGACGGCTCGCGTGCTCGACACAGCGACCGGGGCTTGGCTCGCCGACGAGATTCCCGGCCGCGTCGACCCCGTGAGCTGGCTCGACGATAACGAGCAGTTCGTCGTGCGCCGGTTGTCCGACGCGCAAAACCCGTACTCCGGGCAGATCCTGATCCATCGCCTCGGTAGGAACGCCGCGGAGGATCCCGTGCTGTTCGAGCAGTACACGGAAGGTCCGCTCGCGACGACGTGGGGACCGTATCCGGTTGTCGACGATGACGGCCACTGGCTCATCGTCGTCTACTACACCGGCACCGATTCTAACGACGTCTGGTTCTACGACCTCGAGCAGTGGCGTAAGACGGGCACGCTCGAGCGACGCGACCTGCTGGTCGGCGAGGATGCACTCACCGACGGCTTCATCGTCGAAGACGTCTTCTACGCACTGACGACGTTCGGCGCCTCGAACAAGCGCGTGCTCGCGTTCGATCTCGCAGCCGAGGAGCCGGCTCGGTATCGCGAGGTGTTGGCCGCGCGGCCGGACGCCGTGATCGTCGGCATCGCTCGCGCGCCCGGCCGCATCGTCGTAGATTATCTAGCGGACGCGTACAGCAGGATCGAAACGTTCGATAGTAGCGGCCGGGCGCAAGCTGCCGTGACCTTACCCGGGATTGGCAGTGCCGCGATCCTCACGCATCCGGAGCGAGAGGTCGCATGGCTGCGGTTCGAGACGTTCAGTGAGCCGGCCGCGATCTATCGAGTCGATCTTGCCACGGGCCGCAGCGTTCTGTGGCGCAAGCCGGAGCAGCGTTCCGCTGCGGCCAGTGCGCCGGTGGTCGTCAAGCAGGTTCGGTACCGCTCGAGCGACGGCGTCGAGATCCCGATGTTCCTCGTCCACCGCGAAGACCTGCAGCTCGACGGCAAGAACCCGACGGTTCTCTATGGCTACGGTGGGTTCGACATTTCGTTGACGCCGAGCTTTCTGGCCGCGTGGCGGCCGTGGCTCGCGCGGGGCGGCGTCTATGCGATTGCCAATCTGCGCGGTGGCGGGGAGTTCGGAGCGGATTGGCATCGCGCGGGCATGCTCGAGAAGAAGCAGACCGTGTTCGACGACTTTTACGCTGCGGCCGAGTGGCTGATCGCGCAGCGCTATACGCGGCGGGAGCAGCTCGGTATCAGCGGCCGCTCGAATGGCGGGCTCCTGACCGGGGTCGCGGTTACGCAGCGGCCGGAGCTGTTCGCCGCGGCCATCGTCGGCGTGCCGTTGCTCGACATGCTGCGGTATCAGCACTTCTTGATGGCGCGTTACTGGGTGCCCGAGTACGGCAGCGCGGAGGATCCCGCGCAGTACGACTTCCTGCGGGCATATTCACCCTACCAAAATGTCGTGAGCGGCACGGCGTATCCTGCGACGTTGCTCACTGCGGGCGAGAATGACAGCCGCGTGCACCCGCTGCATGCGCGCAAGATGACGGCCGCTTTGCAGGCCGCCACGTCGGCTGATCCGAGCGAGCATCCGATTCTGCTATGGGTCGACCGCGAGACCGGTCACGGCGTCGGCAAGCCGCTCGCGACGCGCATTCGCGAGGCGGTCGACGAGCTCGTGTTCATGGCGTGGCAGCTCGGCCTGCCGATTCGCTAGCCGCGCAGCACGTTTATAATGTGATCTTGCAGTCGCGCGAGAGTGGCGGAATTGGTAGACGCGCTGGACTTAGAATCCAGTGGGGCAACCCGTGGGAGTTCGAGTCTCCCCTTTCGCACCAATGGAAGTAATAACGAAAAATGAACGCAGTCATTTCGAACAAGGTTGAGGTCTCTTTGGAGGCCGCGAGCGGGCTCGAGCGCCGCATGACGGTTCGCGTGCCGACGGCCGAGATCGAGCGCGAGGTCGCGGCACGCCTGGCGAAAGTCGGCAAGACAGCGAAGCTCAAGGGATTTCGGCCGGGCAAAATCCCGAAAAACGTCGTGCGCCAGTACTACGGCGGCCAAGTACGCGACGAAGTGCTTTCGGATGTGATCCGGTCCAGCTATTCGAGGGCGATCGCCGAGCACAAGCTCAACCCGGCGGGCGGACCCCGGATCGAGCCGTTGACCGACCCGTCGAGCGAGCACTTCAGCTACCGCGCGACCTTCGAGGTGTATCCCGAGATCGAGCTTGCTCCGCTCGAGGGCATTTCGATCGAGAAGCCGACAGTCTCGATCGCGGATGCCGACGTCGAGGCCATGTTGGTGAAGCTGCGTGAGCAGCGCAGCACGTGGCAAGCTGTCGAGCGGCCGGCTGCAAACCGAAGACCGCGTCGTCGTCGATTTCGACGGCAAGATCGACGGCCAGCCGTTCCAAGGCGGAGATGGCAAAGAGATCGCGATCGTCGTCGGCTCGGGGCAGGTCCTCAAGGATTTCGATGCCGCACTGGTCGGGCTCCGAGCGTCCGACACGACGAGCGCGAGCGTGCAATTCCCTTCGACTTACCCCGTCGACAGTCTGGCGGGCAGGACGGCGGTGTTTTCGATCACCGTGCATCGCGTCGAGGAACGGGTGTTGCCGGCTCTCGACGATGCGTTTGCAACGGCCTTCGGCGTCGCCGAGGGAGGGGTTCCAGGTCTGCAGACCGAAGTCCGCACGAACATGGAACGGGAGCTCAACGAACGGATCAAAGCCGACATCAAGACACGCATCTTCGACGCACTGATCCGAGCCAATCGCGTCACGATCCCAAGGGCGCTGGTCGAGCAGGAGATCACGAGCCTCCAGGCCGATGCGCTACGGCAAATGGGCGTCGCCGATCCGAAGCAAGCGCCGCCGCGCGAGCGCTTCGTCGCGCTCGCCGAGCGGCGGGTCACGGTCGGCCTGCTGATCCAGGAACTGCTCAAGCAACATAAGATCAAACTCGACCAGGGCCGGGTCGAACAGCGGATCAAGGAGTTGGCGGCGCCGTACGAGAAACCGGACGAGGCCGCGCAGTTCTACCGGAGCAATCGTGGCATGATGGCGCAGGTCGAGGCGGGCGTGCTGGAAGATCAGGTCGTCGATTTTGTGCTTGCACGTGCGCAGACTAGCGAAAAGGCCGTGAGCTTCAGCGACTTCATGGGCGCGTAGAGAAGGGCGGGGCGGTAGGGCTCTCAAGTGAGGAGCAAACAGTGAGCGTGAAGGGGTTGAACCTGGTGCCGATGGTCGTCGAGCAGACGGCGCGCGGGGAAAGGGCTTACGACATTTACTCGCGGCTGTTGAAGGACCGTGTGGTCTTCATCGTCGGCGGTATCGACGATCACGTGGCCAACCTGGTAGTTGCGCAGCTGTTATTCCTCGAATCGGAAAACCCCGATAAGGACGTACACCTTTATATCAACTCTCCGGGCGGCATCGTGACGGCAGGCCTTTCGATCTACGACACGATGCAATTCATCAAGCCCGACGTAAGCACGATCTGCGTCGGTCAAGCGGCGAGCATGGGGTCGCTGTTGCTCGCCGGCGGCGCCAAGGGCAAGCGTTATTGCTTGCCGCACTCGAGGATCATGATTCATCAGCCGAGCGGCGGCTTTCAGGGGCAGGCCGCGGACATCGACATTCATGCCCGCGAGGTCCTGAAACTGCGTGCCCGATTGAACGAAATACTAGCCAAGCACACCGGCCAGACCGTCGAGCGGATCGAGCGTGACAGCGACCGGGACAACTTCATGGACGGCGGAGCGGCCGTGGAATATGGCCTAATCGACACCGTCCTCGAAAAGCGACTCGGGACGCCGGCCAAAAGCTGAAAGCGCCCGTGAGCCCGTGGTGAATTCGGGCTTGTAGAAACTGCGATACTGAGCTTTGCAGACGTTTGGAACAAATGCTATAAGGCCGAGAATGCCGGTTTTGAGCGGCTTCGAGGAACGACCACATGAGTGATGATTCGCGCGGCAAAGGAGACGACGGTAAGCTCTTATACTGCTCGTTTTGCGGCAAGAGTCAGCACGAGGTTCGCAAGCTCATCGCCGGACCGTCCGTCTTCATCTGCGACGAGTGCGTCGAGCTCTGCAACGACATCATCCGCGAGGAGCTCGACGAGCGTGCGGAGCGCGGTCGCGACAAGCTACCGAAGCCGGCACGAGATCAAGGCGGTCCTCGACGAGTACGTCATCGGCCAGCAAACGGCGAAGAAGGTTCTCGCGGTGGCCGTTTATAACCACTACAAGCGGCTCGAGACGCGTGCGCGCGACAAGAGCAAGCAGGATATCGAGCTCGCCAAGAGCAACATTCTGCTGATCGGTCCTACGGGCTGCGGAAAAACGCTGCTGGCAGAGACCCTGGCGCGGCTGTTGAACGTACCGTTCACGATCGCCGACGCTACCACGCTGACTGAAGCAGGCTACGTCGGCGAGGACGTCGAGAACATCATTCAGAAGCTGCTGCAGAAGTGCGAGTACGACGTCGAGAAAGCGCAGACCGGCATCGTCTACATCGATGAGATCGACAAGATTTCGCGCAAGTCCGATAATCCGTCGATCACGCGCGACGTGTCCGGAGAAGGCGTGCAGCAGGCGCTGCTCAAGCTCATCGAGGGTACGATCGCGTCGGTGCCTCCGCAGGGTGGCCGCAAGCATCCGCAGCAGGAGTTCTTGCAGGTCGACACCTCTAATATCTTGTTCGTCTGTGGCGGCGCGTTCTCGGGTCTCGACAAGATCATCTTGAACCGCTCGAAGAAGAGCGGCATCGGGTTCGTCGCCGAGGTGCGTAGCCCGGACGGCGGGGAGCACCTCACGGAGCTGCTCGCGGACGTCGAGCCCGAGGACTTGATCAAGTACGGCCTGATTCCGGAGTTCGTCGGCCGCTTGCCGGTCGTGGCGACGCTCGAGGAGCTCGACGAAGAAGCGCTGATCGAGATCCTCACGGAACCGAGGAATGCCTTGACCAAGCAGTATCAAAAGTTGTTCGACATGGAGGGCGTGGAGCTTGAATTCCGCGAGGACGCGCTCCGAGCTGTGGCCCGCAAGGCCATGCATCGCAAGACCGGTGCGCGCGGTTTACGTACGATTCTCGAGAACGTGCTTCTCGACACAATGTACGACCTTCCTTCGATGTCGAATGCCACGAAAGTCGTCGTCGACGATGCAGTCGTCACGGGCGAGACCAAACCGTACATCATCTACGAGGCGGATGAGCCTGCGGCGGTCGGTGACGAGCGCCGCTGAGAGCGGCTCGGAATTCACCCTTCACGCGGTCGCCGTTCGCGGCCAAGAACGGCTAAGCCCAAGGGAAGCTCGCGATGCAGACAGATAGCCCCGGTTCCGTGACAACCGCCCCGAAGCGCCTGCCCATATTGCCGCTGCGCGACGTCGTGGTTTACCCGCACATGGTGATCCCGCTGTTCGTCGGGCGCGAGCGATCCGTCGTGGCACTGGACCAAGCGATGGCCGCGGGCAAAGAGATTCTGCTGGTTGCGCAAACGCAGGCCGACATCGATGAGCCGAGCGAGAAAGACGTTTACGAGATCGGCACCGTCGCGACGATTCTGCAACTGCTCAAGCTCCCCGACGGCACCGTCAAGGTGCTCGTCGAAGGGGTTCGACGCGCGCGCCTCAAGGATTTGAAGGTTGCAGAGTGCTTCTCCGCGATCGCGGAGGAGCTGCCGGAGGGGGGCGACTACGACCCCCGAGAGATGGATGTGCTGACACGTTCCGTCGTGTCGCGCTTCGAGCAATACGTGAAGCTCAACAAGAAGATCCCGCCCGAGATCTTGACCTCGCTGTCGGGCATCGATAGCCCGAGCAGGCTCGCCGATACGGTAGCGGCGCATATGTCGCTCAAGCTTTCCGAGAAACAGAAAGTACTCGAGATCGGCGACATGCGGCCGCGGCTCGAGCACGTCTTGGGTCTGATCGACGGCGAGATCGACATGCTGCGAATCGAGAAGCGGATTCGCGGCCGCGTCAAGCAGCAGATGGAAAAGAGCCAACGCGAGTACTACCTGAATGAGCAGATGAAAGCTATTCAGAAAGAGCTCGGCGAGATGGAAGACGCGCCGAACGAGCTTGCGGAGCTCGAGCAGCGGATCAAGGCTGCGGGCATGCCGAAGGAGGCGAAGGAAAAGGCCGCCTCGGAGCTCAACAAGCTCAAGCTCATGTCGCCGATGTCCGCCGAGGCGACCGTCGTGCGCAACTACATCGATTGGCTCGTCAAGGCGCCATGGAAGAAGCGCACGAAAGTCCATCAAAACTTGAGCGATGCCGAACGTGTGCTCGAGGAAGATCACTACGGGCTCGAGAAGGTGAAGGAACGCATCCTCGAGTATCTCGCCGTGCAACAGCGCGTGAAGGCGCTCAAGGGCCCGATCCTGTGCTTGGTGGGGCCACCCGGCGTTGGCAAGACGTCGCTCGGGCAGAGCATCGCACGCGCCACGAACCGCAAGTTCGTCCGCATGTCGCTCGGCGGCGTGCGCGACGAGGCCGAGATTCGCGGTCATCGCCGAACCTATATCGGCTCGATGCCCGGCAAGATCATCCAGAATCTCGGCAAGGTGAAAGTCCGCAATCCGCTGTTCTTGCTGGACGAAGTCGACAAGATGTCGATGGACTTCCGCGGCGATCCTTCTTCGGCGCTGCTCGAAGTCCTCGACCCGGAGCAAAACTCCACGTTCAACGACCATTACCTCGAGGTGGATTTCGATCTGTCGGAAGTGATGTTCGTCTGCACAGCGAACAGCCTGAACATACCCCCGCCGCTGCTTGATCGCATGGAGGTCATTCGGCTGCCCGGCTACACGGAGGACGAGAAGCTCAACATCGCGCGCCGTTATCTGATTCCGAAGCAAATGCGCCATAACGGCATCGCCGAGAAAGAGCTCAAGATCTCGGACTCCGCGATTTTGGACATCATCCGCCACTACACGCGTGAGGCCGGTGTGCGCAATCTCGAGCGTGAAGCGGCGAACATTTGCCGCAAGGTCGTGAAGCAAGTGCTATTGCGGCCCCGCAAAGGGACGGTGCGCGTCGATGATGGGAACCTGTCCAAATTCCTCGGCGTGCGGCGCTTCCGTTACGGCCGTGCTGAGGAAAACGATCAGGTCGGACAGGTGACGGGGCTCGCGTGGACGGAGGTCGGCGGCGAGTTGCTGACGATCGAAGCGGCGATCGTTCCTGGAAAGGGCAAACTGATCCATACCGGCCAACTCGGCGAGGTGATGCAGGAGTCGATTCAGGCCGCGATGACCGTCGTGCGAAGCCGTGCGGCGATCCTCGGATTGGAGGAAGGTTTTCACGTCAAATCGGACGTGCACATTCACGTGCCGGAAGGCGCAACTCCGAAGGACGGTCCGTCGGCGGGCATTGGAATGTGCGCGGCGCTAGTCTCTGCGCTCACGCGTATTCCGGCGCGCTCGAGCGTTGCGATGACGGGTGAGATCACGTTGCGCGGCGAAATATTGCCGATCGGCGGATTGAAGGAAAAGTTGCTCGCCGCACACAGAGGGGGCATCGAGACAGTTCTCATCCCAGCAGACAATGAAAAGGACTTGGCTGAAATCCCGAAGAACATCAAGGACAAGTTGAATATTGTTCCGGTCAAATGGATCGACGAAGTCTTTGAGCTTGCCTTGCAACAGATGCCGCGCCCGACGCGTACTGAAGTGACGGTGACGCCAGAGAGAGACACTGCTGATGATGAGAGCGAGACGAGCGAAGCGACTCTCGCGCATTGACCGCGCCGCGCTTAGTTGACACGCGAAAATCTGGCGCGGTATAAGGTTGCGTGTTTTGAAGACGCGGCCTCAACTTCAAAACGAAGATTCGTGGGTAGACGCTCGTGCGTCTGGGGATCAACGTTCTATATTTTTTTTGCGCAAGGGATAGGAATGAACAAAGCGGAACTCGTCGACGCGGTAGCAACTGCAGCTAACCTTTCCAAAGCCGATGCTGGACGTGCGGTCGACGCAGTCGTGAACAGCATCACTTCTGCTCTGAAAAAGGGGCAACAGGTTGCGGTGGTCGGATTCGGCACGTTCGGCGTGAAACATCGCGCTGCACGTAGTGGTCGCAACCCACGAACCGGGGAGACAATCCAAATTGCCGCGAGCAACGTGCCCGGGTTCAAAGCTGGCAAGGCATTGAAGGATGCCGTAAACTGACCGGCTCTGTCCCAGGGTGCTTAGCTCAGCTGGGAGAGCGTCGCCCTTACAAGGCGAAGGTCGGGGGTTCGATCCCCTCAGCACCCACCAGAAAAGAGCCGGAGTGGTAGTTCAGCTGGTTAGAATACCGGCCTGTCACGCCGGGGGTCGCGGGTTCGAGTCCCGTCCACTCCGCCAGATAACGTAAGATCAAGGACAGATTTATTTCCCGCGTATTGAGCGGAGGTAAGTCTGTCCTTGCATTTTTGGCGGGTGGGTCATGCTGCAACGAATACGCGACTCGTTCGGTCCTTGGGTGGCCGGGACCATTCTCGGTCTGCTCGCGGTTACCTTCATTTTCTGGGGCATCGACTTCAGCCTCAACACCACGACATTTGCCGCGAAGGTCAATGGCGAGAACATTCCGCTCGCAGAGTTCGATCGTGAGCTGCAAGCGGAGCAAAACCGGTATCAGCAGATTTATCGCATCGAGCTCACCGAGGATCTGCGGCGCGAGTTTCGCCGCAACGTCCTCGAGCGGATGGTGCGCGATGCGGCGTTGAAGCAACGCGTGGACGAAGCCGGTTACCGCGTTTCCAACGAGCGCGTCACCGAGTACATTCGCGCCGCGGCCCCATTCCAAGTCGAAGGCGAGTTTTCATTCCAAGTGTACCAAGGGCTACTCGCAAATCAGGGCCTCACGCCGACAGCCTTCGAATCGTTGCAGCGCGAGCAGCTCGAGGTGCTCGACTTGCAATCGGGGATTGCCGATTCGACGTTCCTGACTCCGACGGAGTTTCGTCGCTATATAGAGCTCTATAACCAGCGCCGCGAAGTCGGGTACGCGCTGTTCGAAGTGGATGCGTTCTCGCCCCAGGTCGAGATCGATGACGCCGCCATCGCGGCGCACTACGAAAGCAACCAACAGAGCTATCAAACCGTCGAGACGGTGGACCTCGAGTACGTGGAGCTAGCGCAGAGTGACATCGCCGCGACGATCGAGGTCACGGAGGAAGGACTCCGCGCCTTTTACGACGAGGAGCGCGAGCGGTTTCAGACGGAAGAGGAACGGCGCGCGCGCCACATTCTGATCAATATCGGCGACGACGCCGACGCCGCGCGCGCGAAGGCGGAAAGCGTCGCCGAGAGACTACGCGGAGGCGAGGACTTTGCCGCCCTTGCGAACGAGCTTTCCGACGACGTAGGCACGAAGGCCCAAGGTGGCGAGCTCGGCTGGATCGGTCGAGGGATGTTGGTCGGTCCGTTCGAGGATGCGTTGTTCGCGATGCAGGTTGGGGAAGTGAGCGCGCCCGTGCAGAGCGAGTTCGGATTTCACATCATTCGCTTGGACGAGATCCGAGCGGGCGAGCTGCAGCCCTATGAAGCAGTGCGCGAGGAGCTTCGCGGCGAGTATCAAGCGACGCGCGCAGCAGATCTGTTCTACGAGCGTGCAAATCAATTGACGGATAGCGCGTTCGATGCTTACGACGAGCTCGCGAGCGTGGCGAGCGCTCAGAACCTGCCGCTCAAGACGTTGAACGGTTTTCCGCGCAGCGGCGATCCTGCGGTTTTCGTGAACAGCGCTGCGGTAGTGCAGGCAGCGTTCGACGAGGACATTCTGGAGAACGGCAGAAACAGCCCTCTCGTCGAGCTAGCGGAGGACCACGTGCTCGTGCTGCGTGTCGTCGCCCATCATCCGTCGACGGTTCAGCCGCTCGAGGTGGTGCGCGATCAAATCAAGGACGAGCTGACACGCAATCGAGCCCAAGAGCTCGCGGACGCTGCGGCCACGGCGTTCTTGAGCGAGCTCGAAGCGGGCGGCGACCCTGCGGCGCTTGCGACCGCACGCGGCGGTACCTGGCACGCGCCGGTTTCAGTCGAGCGCACCAACGCCGACATTCCGACCGAAGTCCTGGCCGCGGCATTCGGTTTGCCGAAGCCGATGCCCGGAGCCACCGTCCACGAAACGGTTAGCCTCGCCAACGGCAATCACGCCGTGCTCGCGGTCGCCAACGTGCAGCCCGGAGCGCCCGACGCGGTTGCCCAAGCGGAGCGGGATCAGCGGCAGCGACAGCTTGCGGACCAAGCTGCCCTGGCCGAGCTTGCGAGCTACGCGGGCGATCTGCGGGAGCGCGCGACGGTAAGAATTCCTGAGGAAGTTCTCGAGCCTACGTTCTGATCGGCCTTAGGCGCTCACTCGGACGGGCGAGTGTCGGCGCCTTCGTCGGGGAAGCTCATACCGACGATGTTGAAGCCTGCGTCGACGTAGACCACCTGGCCGGTGATGCCGGCGGCCAAATCCGAGCACAAGAACGCCGCTGCGTTGCCGACATCCTCGATCGTCACGTTGCGTTTGAGCGGCGCTGCATTCCCGACGAGTGCGATCATTTGCCGAATGCCTTTGACACCGGACGCGGCGAGCGTCCGGATCGGCCCCGCAGAGATCGCATTGACGCGTATCCCGACTGGGCCGAGGTCGAGCGCAAGGAAGCGCACGTTAGCTTCGAGGCTCGCTTTCGCGACGCCCATAACGTTGTAACTCGGCAGCGCCCGCACGGCGCCGAGGTAGCTCAGAGTGAGCAGCGCACCCGCGCGCCCGCGCATCAATGCTTCCGACTTTCTCGCAAGCGCCGCCAGGCTGTAGCTCGAGATGTCGTGCGCTATGCGAAAGCCCTCGCGGCTCACCGCGTCGAGATAGCGCCCCTCGAGCTGGTCGGCCGGCGCGAACGCCACCGAGTGCACGAGGATGTCGAAGCCGTCCCACCGCGCCGCGAGACCGTCGAAGAATGCATCGATCTGCGCGTCTTCGGCGACGTCGAGCGGCAACGTGAGGTCGCTGCCAAGCTCCGCCGCCATCTTTTCGACGCGCGCTTGGAGCTTCTCGGACTGATAGCTGAACGCAAGCGTCGCGCCTTCGCGACGCATCGCGGAGGCGATTCCCCACGCAATCGAGCGGTTGCTCGCGAGGCCTACGATCACGGCCCGCTTGCCGGCTAGAAAGCCCATCAGCCGCTCTGCTCGAGCACGTTGATGAACATCACGAGGCGTTGGCCCGGTTGCAGGTATCGCTGAATCGACACGTCGTTCCATTCGATGAGTTTCGGCACGGTGACGCGAAAGCGGCGTGCGATCGAGGAAAGCGAGTCGCCACGGCGAACTACGTAAGTGACTTGACGCACCTGATCGTTCACGCCCGTGGTGAGGGTAAGCTGCGTTGCTGCAGTGGGTGCGGCCGCGGCGGCGATCGTAGGCGCTGCAGCGAGCGTAGTTACCGCGGGAGTGTCGGTAGGCTGTGGGGTCCACACGGTGAGCTTGCGCCCGACGCTCAAGACGTCCCCCGGAGCCATCGAGTTCCACCTGGCGAGTGCGCGGATGTCGACGCCGTAGAGACGAGAGATCGACCACAACGATTCTCCGGATTGGACGACGTGCGCGCCGCGTACGCCCGAGCGCTCCGCGGACTGTTGTCGCTCGGCTCGCACGTCCGCGCTTTGCGAGTAGCTCGTGAGCGCCTCGGTGGCGTGCGGAATCAACAGATAGTCGCCGGCGCGAATCGTGTTGCCGGAAAGCTTGTTGGCCTCGCGCAGAACCGCGGCCGTCGTATGGTAGGCTTCCGCGAGCCCGCCGATCGTTTCGCCCTGCTTCACGCGGTGCCGGGTCCACTGCACGCGCTCACGCTCACCGAGGGCGGCGAGCGTCGTCGTGAACGCAGCCGCGTGCGTCACCGGCAGGAGCAAGCGATGCGGGCCGTCCGGGTCGGTCGCCCAGCGGTTCACGCCCGCGTTCAACGCATACAGGCTGTCGGAGTCGATACCCGCGAGCTTGGCCGCCAGCGCCATGTCGATTTGGCCGCCGGTATCCACGGCCACGAAATAAGGCTCGTTGGCGAGCACCGGCAGCGTGATACCGTGCTGCGCGGGGTCAGCGACTAGCTCCCGGATCGCGAGCAGCCGCGGCACATAGGTGCGAGTCTCTGCGGGTAGGTAGCGCTGAATACCCCAGAAATCGGTGGCGCGGCCGTCGGCTTGGGCGCGGCGGATGGCGCGCGCGACGTTGCCTTCGCCCGAGTTGTAACCTGCGATGGCGAGCAGCCAGTCGCCGCCGAACCGCGCCTGCAGTTGCTGCAGATAGTCGAGAGCGGCTCGAGTGGATTCGAGCACGTCCCGGCGGCCGTCGAACCACCAGTTTTGCCGCAGCCCCAATCGCTTGCCGGTCCCTGGAATGATCTGCCACAAGCCAGACGCGCGGCCGTGCGAATAGGCGAACGGATCGAACGCGCTTTCCACGACCGGCAGAAGTGCGAGATCGGTCGGCATGTTCCGGGCCTGAAGGGCCTCGACGATGTGAAACAGATAGCGCTCCGAGCGCTGAAACACTCGCTCGATGTACGGTTGGTTGCGTGCATACCAAGCGACCTCGCGCTGCACCGCGGGATCGTCCGATGGCGGCAGCCTCAGCTCTTTGCGGATTCTGCCGAGGAGATCATCCGGAGCGACGATCGGCGCCTGGAACGGGATGTAGGGAACCGCGACCGGCGTCAGCTCGGGCGTGGGCGCAACCGCGATCGGGCTGGGAGGAGCAGGAGCGTCGGCGGACCTTTGCGGGAACGATTGGCAACCGGCAAGGGACAAAAGCAGCATGAGACAAGGGCCGATAAAGCGGCGGCGGCCGCAGGAGTCGTCTTTATTAGGCATAGACCGTCCATCGTTATTGCCGACGCCTACGCCGTATCCTACTGATCGACGAAGGGCGCGCAAGGGCGTGACCGCCGAATCGGCGACGCGGTGCGTTGAATTGTGATGCGTGTTCTCAGGCAGGATCGGAAAGTGGTGACGCGTGATGCCACAACGAGGCCGGCGGCCGCGGGCGAATGGCTCGCGACGCCTCTGGGGCGGCGCTGTCTCGCCAACGAGCAGCGATTGATTCGCCACGCGCTCGAGCGCGTGTTCGGCGAGCAGTTCCTGCAGATCGGCAGCTGGGGCGCGCGCAACACGTTCCTGCGCTATGCGCGGACTCAGCGCCGAGCTCTCGTGGATTGGCGCGCGCACAAGCCGGCGGATCTCATATGCGACCCCGAGCAGCTCGCGATCGCGAGCGACTCCGTCGACGCCGTATTGCTGCCGCATACGTTGGAGCAGACCGCTTCCCCGCATGCGTTGCTGCGCGAGGTCGATCGCGTGCTGCGCGCGGACGGCACGCTTATCGTCCTCTCCTTCGCTCCGGGCGGCATCTGGGGCTTGAGGCACTTGGTTTCTCCGCACGGCTATCCTGCAGGCCGCGAGCGCATGATGCGCGAAGGCCGTCTCCGCGACTGGCTCGAGCTATTGAGCTTCGAGGTCGGCGCGGCGATCCGCTATTGCCACACGCTGCCTTTCGAAGAGCTCAAGCAGCGCAGCTCGTTGCGCCGCGAAGAATGGGCGCAGCGGTGGTTGCCGTTCTTGAGCGGTGGCTATCTGCTGCGGGCGCAGAAACGCGTCCGGCCGTTGACGACGGTGCGAACGTGGAAGCGGGCACGCTTGCGTGTCGTTGGCAGTCTCGTCGAGCCGACCACGCGTTCTTCAGTCACGGAACTTGCGTCGCCGCCGCGTGATCGTGGGTGAGCCGCGCGCCGCGAGCGTGACCGCACTCTTGCCGCGAGCATCGAGACCCAAGCGCCGCGAGTATTGATGAAAGCCGTTGAAGCGTTCACGGACGGGGCCTGCCGCGGCAACCCCGGTCCGGGCGGTTGGGGAGTGCTGCTGCGCTCGGCCGGCCGCGTGAAAGAGCTCTATGGCGGAGAGCCGGCGACGACCAACAATCGAATGGAGCTCACGGCCGCGATCCGCGCGCTCGAGGCCCTAAAAGTGCCGTGCCGCGTCGATCTCTTCACGGATTCCACCTACGTGCGTAACGGCATCACGCAGTGGTTGCCGAATTGGCAAGCGCGCGGCTGGCGCACCGCCGATCGCAAGCCCGTCAAGAATCAGGATCTGTGGCTCGAGCTCGTGGGCGCCGCACGGCGCCACGAAGTCGCGTGGCATTGGGTGCGCGGGCACGCGGGTCATCCCGAGAACGAGCGAGCCGACGAGCTCGCGAACCAAGGGCTCATGCACGCGCTCGCGCGGAGCGGCTCGTGACTCAATGATCGCCTCAAAGTCAAGGTTGCTTTTGACGACTCCTTTGGCAAGATAGCGGCATTCCCTAGGCTACCCAAGAAGATGAGCTGATCGGCCGACGATGCGCCAAGTTGTGCTCGACACGGAAACCACCGGTCTGACACCCGAAGCCGGGCATCGCATCATCGAAATCGGTTGTGTCGAGCTCATCAACCGACGCCCGACCCAAAACCGCTTCCATCGCTACGTCAATCCGGAACGTGCAGTCGACGTAGGCGCCTTGCAGGTGCACGGCATCGAGGACGACTTTCTCGCGCGACAGCCTCGCTTCGCCGACGTCGCCGCGGAGTTCGTGGAGTTCGTGCGCGGTGCCGAGCTGATCATTCACAACGCGGATTTCGACGTCGAGTTCATCAACCACGAGCTGAAAAGGATCGAGCACCTCCCGCATCAAATCCGCGACTGCTGCCAAGTGCTCGACACACTCGCGCTCGCACGCCGCCTGCATCCGGGCCAACGTAACACGCTCGATGCCCTTGCAAAGCGCTACAGCGTAGACAACTCCAAGCGCGAGCTGCATGGCGCGTTGCTCGACGCGCAGATCCTTGCGGAAATCTACCTGGCCATGACAGGCGGCCAAGTGAGCCTGTTGCTCGAAGCCGAAGAGGTGGCGGCGGTCGCGAACGGCTACGTCTTTGTGCCCATCGAGCGTGCGGAGTTGGTGCTCAAGGTGCACCTGGCGACGCCGGAGGAGCTCGCCGCGCACGACGATATGCTCGCTGGTATAGCCGCACAGGCCGGGCGGCCCGCCCTATGGCGGCTTCTCGCCGACGCTGCGGAACAGGCGCTGCTTGCAAGCCGGCCCGCGGCCTAGCCGCGTGAGCCAAGTCTCGCTCGCTCGCGCGTTCGCCGGCAGTTTTCTCGGCGCGCGCGCCACGCTGGTACAAAATCACGATCATCGCGTTTCTCGCGATGAACCCGGTGCTGTTCGCGCTCGACCCCTATGCCGCGGGTTGGGCGCTGGTCCTCGAGTTCATTTTCACGCTCGCGATGGCCCTGCGCTGCTATCCGCTGCAGCCCGGCGGATTGCTCGCGCTCGAAGCCGTCGCGATTGGCATGACGTCGCCGCAGACGGTCCGCGCGGAGACGATCGGCGCTATTGAAGTGGTGCTGCTTTTGATCTTCATGGTCGCAGGCATCTTCTTTCTGAAGGACCTGCTGCTGTTCACTTTCACGAAACTGCTGATCAACGTGCGTTCGAAGATGCCGCTCGCGCTCGCGTTTTGCGCGATCGCGGCGCTGCTGTCGGCGTTCCTGGACGCGCTGACGGTTATCGCGGTCGTCATCACGGTTGCGACGGGGTTCTACGGGGTGTATCACAAGGTCGCGTCCGGCAAGCATTTTCATCACGACGACCACGACGCGGCGCGCGACGATGGCGTGCACGAGCACCACCGTGAGGATCTCGCGAGGTTTCGCGCGTTCCTACGCTCCCTCGTGATGCATGCGGCGGTCGGCACTGCGCTCGGCGGCGTCACGACCTTGGTCGGCGAGCCGCAGAACCTGCTGATCGGCACTGTAGCGGGCTGGCAGTTCATCGAGTTCTTCGTGCGTACGGCACCGGTGTCGCTGCCGGTGCTTGCCGTCGGACTCGCGACGTGCGCGCTGCTCGAGCAGTTGCGCTGGTTCGGTTACGGCGCACGCTTGCCGCTGGCCGTGCGCGGCGTGCTCGAGGAGTTCGATGCGGCTGAGACAGCGCATCGAACCGCGCGCGATCGAAGTGTGCTGATCTCCCAAGCCTGCGTCACGGTGTTCCTCGTGGCCGCACTGGCGTTTCATTTGGCCGGCGTCGGCTTGATCGGGCTCACCGTTATCGTGCTCGCGACGGCATTCACGGGCGTGACGGAAGAGCACAGGATCGGCCATGCGTTTCACGAGGCGCTGCCGTTCACCGCGCTGCTCGTGGTGTTCTTCGCCATTGTCGCAGTGATTCATGATCAGGCGCTGTTTCAGCCCGTCGTGGAATGGGTATTGCGGTTGCCGCGCGATGCCCAGCCGGCGTCGTTCTACGTCGCCAACGGCGTCTTGTCGGCCATCAGCGACAACGTTTTCGTCGCGACCGTCTACATCAACGAGATCGCTGCGGCGCTGGAAAGCGGCGTGATCGATCGCGAGCAATTCGACATGCTCGCAGTGGCGGTGAACACGGGTACGAATATCCCGAGCGTTGCGACGCCCAACGGTCAGGCGGCTTTTTTATTTCTGCTCACGTCCGCGCTTGCGCCGCTTATCCGGCTCTCGTATCTGCGCATGACGTTGATGGCTCTCCCGTACACGGTCACGATGACGGCTACCGGATTGGTCGCGGTCGTGTATTGGTTGTGACAGGTATTGGCCTGCTGGTCTTGGCCCGCTAGGCGCTGTGATACGGCTCTCTGCGCGCGACGCTCGATGGCGTGTAAAATGCGCCATCCGCGAGCCCACGGCAAGGAACGAACCCTTTGAAATCACTAGAGAATGTCCGCATAGGCATCATCGGCTTGGGATACGTCGGCTTGCCGCTGGCCGTGGAATTCGGCAAGCGCTATCCCACCGTCGGCTTCGACATCAAAGCGGATCGCATTGCCGAGCTCAAAAGCGGCCGGGATTCGACGCTGGAGACCACGTCGGATGAGCTCGCGGAGGCGAAGAACCTAACGTTCACGACGGACAAGACGAAGCTTGCAGAGTGCAACACGTATATCGTCACGGTGCCGACGCCGGTCGGCAAGAACAATCGGCCCGTGCTCACACCGCTGAAAGGCGCGAGCGAAACGGTCGGCTCGGTGCTGAAGCGCGGCGATGTCGTGATCTACGAGTCGACGGTCTATCCGGGCTGCACGGAAGAATACTGCGTGCCGATTCTCGAGGAGAAGTCCGGACTGAAATTCAACAAGGACTTCTTTGCGGGCTACAGCCCCGAGCGGATCAATCCGGGCGACAAGGAGCATCGGCTGCCGACGATTCTGAAGGTGACATCCGGTTCTACACCCGAGATCGCGGACTACGTCGACTCGCTTTACGCCAGTATCGTCACAGCCGGCACGCACAAGGCGTCGAGCTTGAAAGTCGCCGAGGCCGCGAAGGTGATCGAGAACACGCAACGAGACGTGAACATCGCGCTGATCAACGAGTTGGCGCTGATCTTCCAGCGCCTAGGGATAGACACGGAGGAAGTCCTCGCGGCCGCAGCGACGAAGTGGAATTTCTTGCGATTCAAGCCGGGCTTGGTCGGTGGGCATTGCATCGGCGTGGATCCGTACTACCTCACGCACAAGGCCGAGGAGGTCGGGTATAGGCCCGAGATGATCTTGGCCGGCCGGCGGTTGAACGACAGCATGGCCGAGTACGTCGCGTCCCGCATGATCAAGCTCATGATCAAGAGGAACATCCAACCCGCCGGCGCTCGGGTATTGGTGCTCGGGCTCACGTTCAAGGAAAACTGCCCGGACGTTCGCAATACGAAAGTTGCCGACGTCGTGAAGGAGCTGCAAAGCTTCGGCTGCAATGTCGAGGTATACGACCCGTGGGTGGATCCTCGAGAGGCGCAGCACGAGTATGGGATCACGATGACGTCCGATCCGAAGCCCGGCTACGACGGCATCGTCGTTGCAGTGGCGCATCGGGAATTCGTCGAGCTCGGACCGAAGGGAATCCGGCGCCTCGGCAGTCCGAACGTTGTAATCTACGACATCAAGCACGTACTGCCTAAGAACGAATCCGACGGCCGCCTCTAACGGCATCGCGAGGAACAGTCTTGAAGTTTCTGGTCACGGGCGCCGCCGGTTTCATTGGTTTCCACACGGCGAAAGCAATGCTCGAGCGCGGCGATCTGGTCGTCGGCCTCGACAACCTGAACGAGTACTACGATGTCTCGTTGAAGCATGCGCGGCTCGCGATCCTGCAACGACATGCGAACTTCGAGTTCGTGAAGCTCGACTTGGGCGACCGCGACGGAATGGCGCAGCTGTTCGTCGCGCAGAAGTTTCAGCGCGTCGTCCACCTAGGCGCGCAGGCCGGAGTTCGCTACAGCCTGAAGGACCCTTACGCGTACATTCACAGCAACGTGCAAGGCACGATGACCGTGCTCGAGGGTTGCCGTCACAATGATGTCGAGCATCTCGTTTATGCCTCGACGAGCTCGGTGTACGGCGCCAACACGAGCATGCCGTTCTCGGTGCATCAGAACGTGGATCATCCGCTGTCGTTGTACGCGGCCACGAAGAAGGGCAACGAGCTCATGGCGCACACCTATGCGAGCTTGTATGGGCTGCCCGTCACGGGCTTGAGATTCTTCACGGTCTACGGGCCGTTCGGCAGGCCGGACATGGCGCTGTTTCTGTTCACCAAGAACATCCTCGCCGGCGAGCCGATCGACGTTTTCAACTACGGCAATCATCGGCGCGACTTCACCTACGTAGGCGACATCGTCGAGGGCATCGTGCGCGCGGCGGATCGCGTCGCGCAGGCTAATCCTGACTGGAGCAGCGATCGGCCGGATGCGGCCACGAGCCGGGCGCCGTACAGGCTATACAACATCGGCAACCAACAGCCTGTGGAGCTCATGCGGTACATCGAGGTGCTCGAGGAGTGCCTCGGGCGAAAGGCGGAGAAGAGGCTGCTGCCGATGCAGGCAGGCGACGTGCCGGACACCTGGGCGGACGTCGAAGATCTCGCTCGCGAGGTGGGTTATAGGCCCAGCACGCCGGTGGAAGAGGGCGTGCGCAGCTTCGTGGATTGGTACCTCGACTACTACCAGGTCAAGCTGTAACGCCCTCCCAGAGGCCGACGGTCGCAGCTCCTAGCGTGCGGGAATTTTCCCGCGCTCGATCAGCCCGCGCAGCGCGCTAGCTCCGTCGCGAGGATGTCGCGGGCGCCTCAATTCGAACAACGACAATCAACCCATGTCGCGCTGAACGTCCGGATGCTACAGACGCTCGAAGCAACCCTCGACGACGTGAGAAACGAACTCCGCGCCGGCAACCGATAGATGATTGGCGTCGCGATAGAAGGGAACGCCGCCGGCCTGGAACACGCAGGCGTCTGTGTGGCACAGCGCATCTTTAGGATCGACGGTCGTTATCGAGCCGCTCGCCTGCAAGGCGCGCAGCTCGCCGTAGATCAAGTCGTCCTGCTGTGTCGCCGCTGCGCGGCTGATGCCGATGAAGTCCTCTGGAATTCCACGACGGCGCGCCATGGCAAGGGCGTAGGGAACGACATAGTCTAAGGTCGGAACGTCAGCGACCACGCATACTGAACGCCCGTCGGCAGCGATATTTCGTAGTGTGTGGTCCAGGCCCCAACGAAAAGGCGATTCGCCGGTTGGCAGCGTCCGATTATCGCTCGGTACTAGGTCGTTGTTGATCGTCCAATAGGCATTCAGGATGACCAACTGCGGCCTGAGTCGCGCGATAGCCTCCGTGACCGCCGCGTTGAATCGCAAACAGCTCGTCTGGCGCGAAGATATCCGGAGCGCGTTCACGACCTCCAGCAGCGGCGCACAGGCAGATGTAGCGGCGACAAAGAGCTGGACCTGCCGAGACCAGGCCAATTTCTCGTAGGCTGGTAGCAGCGCGAGCGCATGACTGTCTCCCCAGACGACGACTTTGGGTAGATCCCCCGTAGAAGGGCCGAATCTGCACAGCTCTCCCGAACGGACCTTGTCTAAAAGCTGGCTCACGCAGCGTGTCGTAGCAGGGTGATAGGCATTCTTCAGCTCAAGAACCGACTGAATCTCTGCTGAAAATCGTGCGGGGAAACCCTGCGAGTTCCAGAGTACGAGACCGAACCCCAAGAGAATCGCGTTGATGGACGCGGCGGCCAGCACGAATGCGCGATTAGACCTCAGGAATGCTCGCGTGCGCACCGGTTGCTCGATGACTTTCCAACTGATCGCCGCGAGCAAATAGGTCGCCCCAATCAAAGACCAGCGGATAACTGCATCGGGTTCTTCGATTGAGTAATACTTGAAAAACGCGAAGATCGGAAAGTGCCAAAGGTATAGCGAATACGATATGAGCCCGGTGAACACCAATGGCCGCAATGATAGAAGGCGTCCGGTGGCAGTCGTGCTCGAATGCCCAATGGCGAGCAAGCAGGCCGTAGCAAGGCAGGGCGCGATGGTATAGGCGCCAGGATAGCGCATTGAAGAATCGTACAAAGAAAAAGCCAAGGCCAGCACGATGAGGCTCACAGCCGCCAACAGTTCCTTCAAGGCCCGGTTTTTCAATTCCCGTGCAGCGCACAACGCTACGATCGCTCCTAACAGCAGCTCCCAGGCGCGCGTTGGCGGCAGGTAATAGTTCACTGCAGGCCTATGCTCAACGGCCCAAAGGCAAAGACCCAAAGACAGAGCTGCGCAACCGATAAGCGTCGACAAGCGATGTCGGGGCAGGTATCGCCCTATCAGGAGCAGCAGCAGCGGATAGAGTAAGTAGAACTGCTCCTCTACAGCGATCGACCAGAAATGATTGAGAGCCATGTGCGGAAACAAGCCGGCGATGAAGTACCCGCCCTCGCTGCGCGCTGCTAAGTTGTTGAGAAAAACAGGTGTCGCGGCTAGATACTTGCCGAATCTCGGCAAGTCCAACGGAAGGAGAACGAAAAGAGCGGCCGGGATTGCGAGCAGGGAAACGACGCACAGCGCCGGCAATATGCGCCGCGCGCGCCGCAGATAGAAATCCGCTAGTTGTCGGCGCGGCGACTGCTCTCGAGAGCCGATCAACAGCAGCGTAATGAGATAGCCGGAAATGACGAAAAACACATCGACGCCGACATATCCACCTCCGAAGCCCGGAATCGCGGCGTGGTACAAAACCACCGCCGCCACGGAGACAGCACGCAGACCATCGATGTCAGTGCGGTAGGTCGATACGAGCATGGTCGTCAATACACGGGCGAAACGATGCGCAGTGCCGGCGGGATTCGCCGAGCACGACGCAGGTAGAACTCGGCCAGTCGTCGGCGCGGCGACGGCTCACGAGAACCGATCAACAGCAGCGTGATGAGGGTAGCCGGAAATGACAAAAAAGGGGTCAACGCCGATGTATCCTCTCTGGAAGCCAGGAACTGCGGCGTGGTGCAGCACCACGGCCGCCTATTGCGACAGCCCTCATCCCATCGATGTCAGTTCGGTAAGCGTGCTGCATGATCTGTTATATCTCGAGGCGCACGGCTGTCGCCAAGCGAGGTTAGAGATGGTGACACCGCTAAGCGAGACGGTCGCAGGAGAAGCCTACGTCAAAGCGATCACCGCCAGAGAATCGGATCGTACCGCCCGCTCCGATTTTCAATCCATCGTTTTGGAGATCGCCAGGCCGGGCGCGGCGATCTTTGATTTTGGTGCCGGGCCGGGAATTGACGCGCGGTTCTACGCTGAGCATGGCTTTACCGTCGGAGCGTATGACGTCGACGCAAAGATGTGTGAGTTCTTCTTGACGTACTGCCGGGAATTCGTCCGGACGGGGCGGATAAAGCTCGAGCGCGGTGATTATCAAACGTTTCTGTCCCGCGACCCGTCGGACGACGGATCGCGCTTTGATCTGGTCACGGCGAACTTTGCACCCTTCAACCTCATCGACGACCTCCACGAGCTGTTCGCAACGCTTCACTCACTCGTCCGACCGGAGGGGCAGGTGCTTGCGAGCATTCTCAATCCCTATTACATCGGTGACCTAAAGTATCGCTGGTGGTGGCGCAACGTACCTTCCCTTTGTCGCACTGGGCACTACTCGGTGCAGGGCGGCCAAGCTCCAATCGTCCGGCGGCGCCTCGACAATTTCGCCGCGCAAAGCAGGCCATACTTCACGCTCGAGTGCGTATTTCGCCGGACGCCGGTCCATCGATTCACGTTTCTTCTGTTTCGCAAGCAAACTTGATTGCCTGTTGACTGCATCGACGCCGGGCATATTGCGGCTCGCCTCCGGAAACCAGAATGAATCGGGTCTTGAGCTCAGCGAAACCGGGGAGCCAGCGCGCGACCGACTCCAGGGTCATGCTCGTGCGGCCGGACCGCCAGTAGTCGCACGTCACGCAACGAGAATTGCAGCGTTCCGTCAGATACAACGTCCAGCGGCAAAGATCGCGCTGCCGGATCGACGTGTAAGGCTGTTTCGGTCAACTCGCTTACCTGCCGGAAGGCGATTCTGCATCTATGGTAGGTGGCTGAAACCTGCTAAAAGGTTGAGGGCCTGCGAACTCGTGCGCATGGTGAATTCGAACACACCCATCGAACTGCCCGGGCTTCTTGGTGACACGGTTACGCGGGATTACTCGCGCAAGCTCAGACTGTTCAATGTCTTCGCTGCGCGGGAGCTGCGCGCAGCGATCGCGAGCTTGAACGTGGAACCCGGGACGCACGTGCTGGATGCCGGCTGCGGCACCGGCGAGGCGTTGCGCTGGCTCGCGGAGGCGGCCGCGCCGGCTGGCCGGGTCGTCGGTATTGATCTCTCGGCCGCACACATAGCTGCCGCGCGAGCATCCGTCACCGCCGGAATTGAGGTCATGCAGGGAGACCTACGTGACCTAGCGATGCCCGGCGTCACCTTCGATCTCATTTGGTGCGTCAATACGATCAATCACTTGCATGACCCGCTCGCTACCCTCAAGGGTCTGGTATCCCTGGTGCGACCGGGCGGCCGCATCGTCCTGGGCCAGAGCTCGCTGCTGCCCGACATGTTCTTTGCGTGGGATGCGAGGCTCGAGCGCCTCACGAACGAAGCAGTACGGCGCTATTACCGCGAGCGATATCGGCTCGATGAGCGTGATCTGGCGGCCGTTCGCGCGATCGCCGGCCTACTGCGTCGGGGCGGGTTGCAGAACGTCACCACGCGGACGTTTCCGATCGAGCGCCTCTCTCCGCTCGAGCCGGACGATCATGACTACCTTCTCGAGGCCGTTTTCCGCGGAACCTGGGGAGAACGCTTACGCCCATTTCTTTCGCGCGAAGACTACGAGGAGCTCGAGCGATTGTGTGATCCGCATGCCCCGGAGTTCGCCCTGCACCGGCCGGATTTCCATTTCATTCAATCATTCACGTTAGCAGTGGGCCACAGACCTTGATGGGGGCCTTCTCGTTCAAATTCGGCGGTGTGTACGTCACGGCGCAACGGCGACATACTATCGGCGCGAAAAAACTTCCCCGCGTTGAACCCTGACCGAGCGGAAGGGCACTCAAACGCAGGTCAACGATAAGACTGTCAACTTTGAGGCCATGCTGTCGATCCTGATTGGCCATTGCTACTTCCAGCGTTTCGACCGCAAGCAATTCGAGCGGGCGAAGCCGTATCCGCCGTTGGCAACCTTGCAAGCAGCCGGGCTGCTGCGTCAGGCGGGACATGAGATCACTCTGTTCGACGCGACCCTCGCCGAGAGCACGCGCGAGTACGAGCTGCAATTCGCCACTGTCAAGCCACAGGTGGTGCTGTTCTACGAGGACAATTTCAACTACTTGAGCAAGATGTGCCTCGGCAAGGTGCGTCGCGCCGCCTGCGAGATGATCGAGACCGCGCACCGCGCCGGTGCCAGGGTGATTGCGGCAGGCTCGGATGTCAGCGATGCACCGGAGCCGTACCTGCGGGCGGGGGCGGACGTCGTTCTGATCGGTGAGGGCCTTGCAACCCTCCTCCAGCTGCTACCGCGCCTAGACTCCAATCTCGACGCGCATAACAGTGAGTTGATCGAAGGGCTATCGGGCGCGGCTGCGCTGATAGACGGGAAGGTGACGACCGTGCATGGCGCGCGAGTCCTCCCAACTCCCGAGCTCGACGAGGTTCCCGTATGGGACCTCGTTGACGTGGACCGATATCGGGCCGTATGGCTCGCGGCGCACGGTTACTTCAGCTTGAACATGGCGGCATCGAGAGGCTGCTCGTTTCGCTGTGCATGGTGTGCCAAGCCGATCTGGGGGAATCGATATCTACAGCGCAGCGCCACGGCGGTTGCGGCGGAGATGGCGCACCTCAAGAGCGCGTTCAACCCCGACCACATCTGGTTTGCGGACGACATCTTCGGTTTTCGTGTGGATTGGGTTACGGCATTCGCGAATGCCGTGAAGGCGATTGGCGGTTCGCTCCCTTTCACCATCCAGACCCGCGCCGACTTGATTGGCACACCGATGGCGCTGGCGTTGAAGGAAGCCGGTTGCACTGAAGCTTGGCTCGGCGCGGAGAGCGGCAGCCAGCGGATCTTGGACGCGATGAACAAGGGAACGACCGTGGGGGAAATCTTGACGGCCCGCACGCGCCTCAAGGCGCAGGGTATTCGCGTCGGATTTTTCATCCAGATCGGCTATCTGCATGAGCAACTGGAAGACCTCATAGCCACTCGCGAATTGATCGACAACGCGCGCCCGGACGACATCGGCGTGAGCGTCTCCTACCCCCTGCCCGGCACCAGGTTCTACGAAAAAGTCAAAGAGCAACTGCGCGACAAGACGCGTTGGGACGAGAGCGACGATCTCGCGATGATGTTCCACGGAACATATCGGTCCGAGTTTTACCGCGAGATACGGAATCTGCTTCACGAGCAAGTGAACGTGGAAAAACTGAATTGCACCGAGACAATGAGGGACTACCGTAGTGCGCGGTCGGCCTTGGAAGGGCGCTGGAGCTCACTCCTCGCGCGCGAGGTAGACTATCGTTCAACGTCCCTCGTCGCGGACGCGTTGGCCTGAGCGCATTCTTTCGCTGGATTCGTCGCGAATATCGCGCGTCCGCTGTCGTATCTCACTTTTCGCCGGCTGGCGGACGGGACCGATCTCGTGGCTCGCCGAGCTGGATCTATCTGGATCGAATAGCTGACGAATCCCCTCAAGGGGGTGCCGATCGCGATCAGTATGCGAGCTTGGTCGAGGGGAACTGGCGCTTGCGCAAAGGCCACAATCTAAAGCTCACCTACGAATACCTGGATCCCGACCGCGATCGCGGCGAGGATCAGCAGGAGCGCTACAGCCTGGTCTGGGAATACTCGCCGATCCAATTCGTTCAGTCTCGCGTGGGGCGTGCGTATTTACAACGGCATCCCAAACTTTCCGACGAGCAATCGAGACGAGCTGTTCGCGCAGTTGCACGTGTATTTTTAGGCGGTTACCCCCCTCCAGGCGGCGCGGACATAATGGGAAAGCGCCGCGCCGGCGATTGGATGTGGCGCGCACACCTCTGACTCCGCAAGCTCGCCGCGGCGCCAGCGTAGGGCTATGCGCTGCGAGCGGATCACCCACCGCCGCCGCTTCTTGGAGCTGATCGGTTTTTCACTTCCCGCTGCGTAAATCATGGAAGCGCTCGATATGGTAGGTTTTTTTCGCTACCCTAGGGACGGGGCTTCATATTTGTCAGAAGAACAACAAACATAGAGCCATCACGCGGCTCGACATGGCATTGATTCTGAATTAGCAGCCAGCGCGCTATTGATAAAGTCTGAAGCCATCGCCTGCGAGGGCAGGTCGACGGCATTGGCTTGAAGTGTTGGCTTGAACGGAGAAGGAGGACTCGCCTGAAGATTCAGCGGAACTGGTGGCTGTTTCCACCTAATGTCATCGTGTTCTGGCGGTTGGGCGTAGTCCTTTCTAGCGCGTGGCAGCAATGCCGTTGGACCTCCTCTCGGTCGGAGCGCGGCCGGCTGCGGAGCAGTTAACCGATGTGCGGGATATATGGAGTCGTCGCACTACGGGACGGCGTCGAGCTCGACCCGGAATGGCTGCACCGCATGGGGCAAGCCATCGCCCACCGTGGACCGGACGGAGAAGGCTCTCATACCGACGCGCGCGCGCTCATCGGGATGCGCAGACTGGCGATCATCGACGTGCCTCGGGGCCAGCA
Organism: uncultured Gammaproteobacteria bacterium; assembly: GCA_963744305.1. Lineage (GTDB taxonomy): Bacteria > Pseudomonadota > Gammaproteobacteria > Steroidobacterales > Rariloculaceae > FEN-1219. The sequence goes on along the minus strand of CAVUTF010000032.1, from coordinate 78,719 downwards.
ACCGATCGCGAACGAAACGCGGACGGTGCACGCGGTCTGTAACGGCGAAATATTCAACTATCGCGAGCTCCGCCGAGAGCTCGTGGCTGCGGGCCATCGCTTCCGCTCGGGTACCGACAGCGAGGTGCTCGTGCACCTCTACGAAGACGCTGGTGCAGAGCTCCTCCACAAGCTCGACGGCATGTACGCATTCGCCATCTGGGAGCCTGCGGCGCGGCGATTGCTGCTCGGGCGCGACCGGCTCGGCATCAAGCCGCTTTATTATTGGCATGACGAGAATCGGTTCGCGTTCGCGTCCGAGATCAAAGCCCTATTAGAGCTGCCGTTCGTTCAGACTCAGCTCGACCCGCGCTCGGTGCGCGGGCTGCTGACGTTCGGATACGTGCCCGGGGGGCAGTCGATTTTTGCCGGAATCAAGCGGCTCCCGCAGGCGTCGATGCTGTCCCTCGAGGGGTCGAAGCTCGAGTTAACGCGTTATTGGTCATTGCCTCGCGGAACGGACACGACGCTGAGCGAGGACGACTGGGTCGATGCGGTGCGAGCGCAAATGGAGTCCGCGGTTGCCGCGCAGATGATGAGCGACGTGCCGATCGGTGCTTTCCTGAGCGGCGGCATCGACTCGAGCAGCATCGTCGCGCTCATGGCGAAGCACAGCCCCGAGCCCGTTCGGACGTTCACGATCGGCTTTCAAGGATCGAGCGGAGCGCGGATCTACGACGAGCGTACGTTCGCGCGTCGCCTGGCAACTCACGTCGGCGCCCGCCATCGCGAGATCATGGTTGCGCCGGACGTGATCAGCTTGCTGCCGCAATTGATCTGGCATCTGGATGAGCCGATCGCGGACTCTGCGTTGCTGACCACCTATCTCGTGGCCAAGTATGCCCGCAGAGATGTGAAGGTGATTTTGTCCGGCGTCGGCGGGGACGAGCTGTTCGGCGGCTATCCTCGGTATCTCGGCGAGCACTACGGGCGGCTGTACAACCGGATACCGCGCTGGTTGCGCAAGCACGTGATCGCGAGATTGACGGGACTGTTGCCCAGCGACCGGCACTCCTTCACGCGCAACTACATGCGTTACCTCAAGCGTTTCACGGACGCAAACGAGCTGCCGCTGCCACGTCGCTACCGGGCGTATTCGCAAGTCTTTAGTCCCGAGCAGCTGCGAGCTTTCGGGATCTTTGAATCGTCAGAGCAGGATCCGCTTGCGATCGCGTTTTCCGAGGCGGCCGATGAAGAGCCTTTGCGGCAACTTTTGGGGGCCGATCTCGCGACGCAACTCCCGGACGACTTGCTGCTATTGACCGACAAAATGTCCATGGCCACGTCGCTGGAGTGCCGTGTGCCGTTGCTCGACGTGGGGTTGGTGGAGCTCGCAGCTCGGATGCCGGAAAGCGTGAAGATGCGCGGCGGCCGATTGAAATACTTGATGAAGCGTGCCGTCGCGGATTTGCTGCCGCCCGAAATTCTGATGCGCGGCAAGCGCGGCTTCGGCGCGCCGATCGGCGCCTGGCTCCGCCAGGAGCTTTCCCCCGTGACGGGCGTGCTGCTGTCGAAAAACGCAGTCGAAAAACGCGGTCTCTTCGATGCGCGCGCCGTCGAGAAGTTGCTCGCTCTGCACCAGCGTGGCCAAGAGGACCTGACCGATCACCTCATGACGCTGATGACGCTCGAGATCTGGTGCCGCATCTTCCTCGACGGCCGCAGCGTGCCCGACGTTGCCGACGAGTTGGTGCACGCTGCCGCGCCGACTATCGCGGCCATGCCGAAAGTCGGGTCGATCGCGACTGACGCGGCGCGGTCGCGCCTTTGAACGAGGCGCAGCGGGCCTGCTAGCCTCTTGCGTCGATGACGAGCGAGACCTACGGCCCACGTACCCCGGCGTGGCGCGCTCTGGCTGCGCATGCGCAGTCGTTGCGTAGCGGTTCGATCCGCTCCTTGTTTGAGAGCGATCCCAGGCGCTACGCGAGCTTTTCCTGCGACGACCAAGGTTTGGTGCTCGATTTCAGCCGTGAGCTTCTTGATGCTCGCGGGCTCGAGCTGTTGCTCGCGCTTGCCGAGGAGGCCGAGGTAAGGCGCTGGATCGAGCTCATGTTCGATGGTTTTCCGGTGAATAACACGGAAGATCGCCCGGCGCTGCACATAGCGCTGCGGCGCCCTGCCGACCAGCCGCTCGTCGTGGACGGCGCGGATGTGATGCCGGTCGTCGAGGCGGAACGGCGGAAAATGCGCGCCTTTGCCGACGCATTGCACGCGGGTGAGCTCAAGGGTCACACCGGAAGAAGGATCAATCGCGTCGTCAACATTGGCATTGGCGGGTCGGACCTCGGCGCAGTGATGGCAGTCAGCGCGCTCGCGGAGTTTCGGCTGACGGGAATCGAGGTCGACTTCGTCTCCAACGTCGACGGCGTCGCGCTCACGCACGTTCTTCGGCGAGCGGATCCGGAGACTACTTTCTTCGTGATCTGCTCGAAGACCTTTACGACGCTTGAGACGCAGGTCAATGCAAAGGCAGTTCGTGCGTGGCTCTTGGAGCACGGAGGCACTGCGGCCGTTGCGGCACAGTGCGTCGCGGTTTCGACCAATCACGAGGCGATGGACGAGTTTGGCATTCAGAAGAAGCACCGGCTAGCGATATGGGATTGGGTCGGTGGACGCTACTCCGTCTGGTCGGCCGTAGGCCTCACGCTGGCGCTGGCGATCGGTTGGAGCCACTTCGCCGCGTTCCTGGAGGGCGGTCGGCTAATCGATGAACACTTCCGAAAAGCCCCGTTGCCAGCGAATCTTCCCGTGCTGCTCGGGTTGATCGGAATTTGGAATCGGAATCACTTGAACGCCCCGACGCACGCCGTTTTGCCGTATGACGATCATCTATCTCGATTCCCCGCGTTCCTCCAGCAGCTCGAAATGGAAAGCAATGGGAAGTCGGTGCGACGCAACGGCGAGCCGGTCGAATGCGCAACCTGCCCGATCATTTGGGGAGAACCCGGCTCGAATGCTCAGCACTCCTTCTACCAGCTGCTGCATCAGGGCACCGAGCGAGTTTCGATCGACTTTCTGCTGCCGGCCTTATCGGGCGTCAATCGCCAGGAGCAGCAAGATCTGGCGGCCGCCAACTGCCTGGCCCAGGCTTGGGCCTTGGCCGAAGGCGATCCGGAGGCCGCGGCGGGCATCGTGCGCAGTCCCCATCAGCGGTACCCCGGTAACCGAGGAAGCTCTCTGCTTCTTTTCGAGCGTCTAGACCCGAGAACTCTAGGCAAGCTGGTTGCGCTCTACGAGCATAAGGTATACGTGCAAAGCATCATTTGGGACATCAATCCGTTCGATCAGTGGGGCGTTCAGCTGGGCAAGAAACTGGCCTCGGAATTGACGGACGCCGTTGTTGGAAAGGCGCGTATAGCCCCTCCCACGGTCGCCGGAGCCTTGGCGCGGCTGCGGCAGTGGCGCGGGCCGGGGCGGTAGACTTGCCGTGTTGTAGGCCCATCAGGGCGCCTTTATCATGCGTCCTCCCGCTCGGCCCAGGCCGAACGGGTGACGCTTTTCCCTCCTAGGTGGCAGGTTAGAGGTTTTTCTTGAGATCAGTTCGAGTGTTAGGTGCTCCAGGCCGATTCTCGCGCCAAGCCATCGCTATTCTTGCTCTGTTGGGGTTCGCTTGGATTTCGTCCGCGGCGTTTGGCCAGGGCGTGCCCATCCCCGTGGAAGAGCAAGTACGCATGTTCCAGTCGCTGCCGCCGGCCCAGCAGCAGGCCCTAATACGCGAGTTGCAGCAGGAGCTCCCGCCGGCGCAGCGTCAGGCGATTCTGCGGATTCTCCAGTCCGGTGCCGAGCCTGGGGAGGAGGAGCTGGCGCCCGGCGAGGAGGGCGAGGAGGAGGGTTCGCTCGATTTCCCATCAGAGCGTTTCGACCTGAGGGAGCAAGAGGAGCCGCGGTTCGCCCCGGGGAGCACCGTTGTAGTCCAGTTCAGCGTGCCGGAGGATGGTCCGGAGCTCGATGCCGATCAGGCGGCCACGCGTCAAGACCTCCTCGATCGACTTGCGCGCGGCAACCCCTTCATGCTCGACGGCAGCGGCCAACTATTGTTGCCGGGGATCCCGCCGATCGCGCTGTCCGGATTGAACGAGGACGAAGCTACGGTGCGCGTGGGGGCGGAACCCGCTCTGCGCAACCTCGTTACGGAGCTAACCTTGCTGCCGCTCGAGCCGGTCGGCTTCTATGCGCTCGAACCGTTTGGTTACGACCTGTTCGAGGGTTCGCCCTCCACCTTTGCTCCCGCCACGGACATTCCTGTGCCGGCGGACTACGTCATCGGGCCCAGCGACACGGTTTACGTTCAGCTCTTCGGCAACCAGAACACGGAGTATTTCCTGACCGTCAGCCGGGAAGGAGTGATCAACTTTCCGGAGATCGGTCCGCTGAGCGTCAGCGGGCTCACGTTTCCGGATATGCGCGCCATGATCAATGAGCGCATTACGCAGCAAATGATCGGCGTGCGTGCGAGCATCACGCTCGGCGAGCTGCGGTCGATTCGTATATTCGTGCTGGGCGAAGTCACGCGGCCCGGCTCGTACACGGTCAGCGGTCTCTCGACGATGACCAACGCGCTCTTCGCGAGCGGCGGAGTCCAGACGATCGGATCGCTGCGGAATATCGCGCTCAGGCGCGACGGCGTGACGATCTCGACGCTCGACCTGTATGACTTGCTGATGCGCGGCGACACGCGCGGCGATGCGCGCTTGCAGCCCGGCGACGTAATCTTCGTCTCGCCGATTGGGACGACCGTAGCAATCGACGGGCAGGTCCGCCGCCCGGCGATTTACGAGATCAAGAGCGAGCGCACCGTCGCCGACCTCGTCGCGTTGGCCGGAGGTTTGAACGCCAACGCGAACCGCTCCTCAGTAAAGCTCGAACGGATCGTCCCCGGCCGCGGCACGACGGTCGAAGACATCGACATGTCGGTGCAGACCGGCGGTCAGCAAACTATTCGGGACGGTGACATCGTTCGCGTCCTGCCCAATCTTTCGCAGCTCGAAAACTCCGTGCGTCTCGAAGGCAACGTGTTTCAACCGGGTCTGTTTCAATGGTATCCCGGCATGCGGCTCAGCAACTTGTTGCCCGCGCCGGAGCTCGTAAGGCCGATGTCGGACCTGAACTATGTCTTGATTCGCCGCGAGCGTGAGCCGAACGTCGACACCGACGTGGTCTCCGCAGACCTTGCGGCGATTTGGCAAAGGCGCCCGGGTGCGAACGACATCGCTCTAGAGCCGCGGGACACGGTCTTCGTGTTCAACCTCGACATCGGCCGCGCACACATCGTTCGTCCGATCATCGATGAGCTTACCGCCCAGGCGCCGCCCAGCGGTGCGCGGCCTGTGGTCCGAATAGGGGGTCAAGTCCGTGCCGAGGGTGAATATCCCCTCGAAACGGGGATGCGGGTCAGTGACCTGTTGCGCGCAGGCGGCGGTCTCGGCGACGCCGCGTACGCGATGGACGCCGAGCTCACGCGTTACGCGGTAATAGACGGCGAGTATCGGGAGACGGAGTTGGTTGCGGTCGACCTGGCCGGCGTGCTCCGCGGCAATGCTGTCGCGGACGTTACATTGGCTCCCTATGACTACCTCAACGTCAAGGCGGTGCCCCGGTGGCGCGGCGAGGAAACGATCTCGATTAGCGGCGAGGTGGTGTTTCCCGGCAATTTTCCGATCAGGCGGGGCGAAACCTTGTCCTCCGCCCTTCAGCGAGCCGGCGGACTTACGGATCTCGCGTTCCCTGAAGGCAGTGTCTTCACGAGACGGGAGCTGGTCGAGAGAGAGCGCGAGCAGCTCGATGTGCTCGCTCGGAGGATCGAGCGGGATTTGGCTGCGATTTCCGTCACCGATCCGAATTCAAGCGCAGACCATCAGCACCGGGCAGACTCTGATCACCCAGCTACGTGAGGCCGTCGCGACGGGTCGTTTGGTTATTCGCTTGGACGACATTGTCCGGGGCGTTCGTGAGGCCGATGTCATTCTCAAGGACGGCGACCAGCTGATCGTTCCCGACCAGCAGCAAGAAGTGACCGTGCTCGGAGAGGTGCAGTACGCGACTTCGCATGTCTTCGATCGCTCGTCAACCCGGGATGACTACATCGCCAAGAGTGGTGGTTTGACTTCACGAGCAGATCAACGCCGCATTTACGTCGTGCGCGCCAACGGCGAAGTCGTCGCGGATTCCGGAGGCCGCTGGTTCCAAAGTAACGCAGGTGGTGTGCGGCCCGGCGATTCGATCGTGGTCCCGCTCGATGTGGACCAACCGCTTGCACGTTGGGCGGCCATTAGTCAGATTATTTACCAGATGGCGATAGCGGCAGCCGCAGCGTCGTCGTTCGATTGATCGCTGGAGCGTAAACGAAGGTGCTCGCATGGTAGCGGTGACTGAAGAACCAGTCGAGGACATCGACCTTGGAGCCGTCGCTACAACGTTATGGTCGCGGCGCACTTGGATCGTCGCGAGCGCCGTACTGTTCACAGTTCCTTTCGCGCTCAGCGCGTTCTTGGCGGAGCCGGTGTATCAGGCGTCGACGGTCCTCGCGGACGCGCGCGCCGATACGAGCGTCAGCTCTCTCTCCGCAGCCCTCGGAGCTCTCGGCAATCTCGCAAACGTCGCGCGCATCAATATTCCGGGAGCGACCTACGTGGATGAAGCAATGGCGGTCATGAGATCGCGCGAGTTCACGGAAGGTTTCATTCATGACGGGAATCTGATGCCGGAGCTCTTCCCCGACCTTTGGGATCCGCAAACGGGTCAGTGGCGCGACAAGGAAGTGCAGCCGACGCTTGCCCAAGCCTTCAAGGCTTTCGACGTGATCAGATCGGTTACTCAAGCCGGTCGAGGTGGATTGGTCACCGTGAGCGTTCAATGGACAGATCCGGTGAAAGCGGCCGACTGGGCCAACGGGCTGGTCGCTCGTTTGAATGCGGAGATGCGAGACCGAGCGATTGACGCCACCAACCTCTCGGTCACTCATCTGGAAAAAGAGCTCGAAGCCACGTCCACGATTGAAACCCGTCTGGCGATCAACCGGCTCATGGAAGCGCAGATCAATCAGCGGATGTTGGCGAACGTGACCCAAGAATACGCTTTTCGCGTCATAGATCGCGCGCTGCCGCCCGAGCCCGACGATGCCGTGGGTCCGAGTAAACTGGTGCTGATCGCGCTAGGGCCGAGCGTCGGTCTCATATTCGGCGTGTTTGCGGTTCTTGTCTGGAACGTCCTGACGTCGAAGCGCCGCGCGCAGGCTGCTGCCTAAGACTATTCGGCTCGAGCCGTGTTGATCGGGGAGTCGCATCGCTTATAGTCCGTTTTGGTGACCGCGCGCGATCTTAGCGACACAACGCCATGGACGAGCTAACTGCCAGAAATACGGGTCCTACCGAAGCTGCGGTCGTGCCGACGCGGCGTGTGGCTATCGTGCTATCCGCATCTGCTGTCCGCAGCCTGCGCGTGCTGCTGCAGCGCTTCGGTCTGACCGCGCTCTTCGCGCTGTGCCTTTACCCGATCTCCATTGCCGGCCTCAGCGTGAATTATATATTCGTGCTGCTGCCGGTAATGATTGCTGTCGTCACCGGACGGCTCCGCAATCCCGGCCCGATGCTGCTGTACGCGATGACTTTCTATCTGCTCGTGTTTTTTGTCGCTTCCCTATACCAATATGATCTAGCTAGCGATAGCACGAGAAGATTCGCGAGTTTCGCAATCTTCATGAGCATGTTCTCGTTCGCGTTCATCACAATAGATTCAGTCAAGGTCATCGCGTTCAAAACGGCTATCGTCGGTATTAGTGTCGTCTTGTCCGCGCAGAGCGCATACGAGTTGCTGCAAATCGCCACGACTAGGGCGATCGGCTTCGAAGCCAAAGATCTGGTAGGAACGCAGCGAATCGGCTTCATTTACTTGATTGCATTCTGGCTCGTATATCTCGACGGGCAACAGAAGGAATTCTGGGGGATCGCGAGATACCCGATGCTCTTGGTGCTGACCGGCGGTTTGCTGCTGACGTTTTCGCGAAGCTCGATCGTCGCAATGCTCGTGACGTTGCTAATGTTCGTCCTCGTTCGGCACGGCGGCTGGCTCAAGAATCTGAACTTCAGGTCAGTGGGCAACGCCATCGTGACTGTCCTGGGCGCGGCCGCTATTGCCGGTGCGCTCTTTCGGTTGTTTCCCATAGCGTTCGAATTCTTCAGCGTTCGCTTGTTTACCTTCTTTGTGGACAGCGATGCCCTGATGTCGGCTCTCGAGGATACGCGCTCATCGGAGGGCGCCCGGCTATATATCGCAACGAAGATTCTCGAGTTCGTCGTCCGGAATCCGCTGACGGGAGCTGGCTACCTCGGCCCTTGGGTGCTGCGGGATAGCGCTTTCGGCTCGGCGCATAATCAGTATACGGATGTTCTGTTTCGAACCGGCGTCATTGGGTTTCTCTTGTACCTCGGCATCTTGATTGGGCTGATGCGGTACCTCTGGCGCAGGCATGAAGGTCTGTTCTGGGGCGTAGCGTCCGTATTGGTGTACGGCCTTTTCCACGAGACGTTCAAAGAGTCGCAAGGAGCGTTTGTCATTGCCTTCTTAGTGGGGTTGATGGCGCAATCATGGCGAGATCGACGAGCTGCGAGGAGCCGATCGAAAACAGCATCCAAATCCGCTTATAGCGTTGAATCTGCCTCGCCGCCCACGTTTCCGGCAGGGCAAGCTGTCTCTCCCGATCCGTGACCTCTTGATTCAATACTCGCGCCGAGCCTGATTCAGTCAAGCACGCTAAACAATGTGCGGGTTAGTCGGGTTCTTGTCTTTTACGGACTTCGATTGGTCATCTGCGACGCAAGTTCTGCAGAGGATGACCGATGCAGTGAAGCATCGCGGACCCGATGATGCCGGCCTATGGATCGATCAGGATGCCGGTTTTGCGTTGGGCCACAGGCGGCTTGCAATTCTCGATCTCAGTGCTGCCGGCCATCAGCCGATGCAGTCTGCTGGCGGACGATTCGTGCTCGCGTTCAACGGCGAGATTTACAATCATCTGGATCTCCGGAGACGCCTGAACCGGACGACGTGGCGCGGGCACTCCGACACAGAAACGCTTCTCGCCGCAATCGAGGAATTGGGCCTCGAGAGGACGCTGCGCGCATCCGTTGGAATGTTCGCGCTCGCGCTGTGGGATAGGGACACACGCAAACTTGCCCTAGCTAGGGACCGCATGGGCGAGAAACCGCTCTACTACGGATGGCAAGGTCGAACGTTCCTGTTTGGGTCAGAGCTGAAGGCGCTTCAGCAGCATCCCCGCTTTGTGGCGACGATCGACCGAACAGCGCTCGCATCGTACATGCGAGCCGGGTACATCCAAGCGCCGAGCAGCATCTTTGAAGGAATCGCAAAAGTGATGCCGGGCTCGATCGTGACCCTCGACTGCGCAAACATAACAGGCGGCACCGCGCCGAGCGCGCTCTATTGGAGCTTAGAAGAGATCGTCAATGCCCAGGCGACGCAAAGATTCAGCGGTAGCTGCGATGAAGCCGTCGGAGAATTGGAATCCTTGTTGCTCGCCGCAGTGCGGTGCCAGCAACTGTCGGATGTGCCGCTCGGAGCGTTCCTATCAGGAGGCGTCGATTCGTCCACGATCGTCGCTTTGATGCAGACCGTTTCTTCTATACCGACCAAGACGTTCTCCATCGGTTTCGACGAGGAGCAATACGACGAAGCTCGACACGCCCGCGCTGTGGCGAACCACCTCCGGACGGAGCACACGGAGCTCTGCGTAACCGCAAGAGCTGCGATGGACGTTATCCCGGAGTTGCCCTCCGTCTATGACGAGCCGTTCGCCGACCCCTCTCAAATACCGACGTTGCTTGTCGCAAGGCTTGCCCGCCGTTACGTGACAGTCGCGTTGTCCGGCGACGGCGGCGATGAGCTTTTTGCGGGCTATGGACGCTATGCGGCGACGACTGAAACTTGGGACCGTCTCTCGATGATTCCCCTGGTCGCTCGGTCGGCGTTGAAGGCTCTGCTGCCTGTCGGTCCACTCCGAGAGGGCATTGCCACTCGGAACGTCGATGCCTTTTATCTTTTCACCAATTCGCAGTGGAAGGGGTATCCGGATATCGTCCTCGGCCGACCGTCGGTCGCGTCCGCGGAGCCGCGAATACCGGATCCGCTCGTCGATCCCAAAGAGCGAATGATGTACGCCGACGCGCATGCCTATTTGCCTGACGACATTCTCGTCAAGGTGGATAGGGCCGCAATGTCCACGAGCCTCGAGACTAGAGTGCCCCTGCTGGATCACCGCGTCGTCGAGTTTGCATGGCAATTACCCATTGAGATCAAAACCCGTGATGGTATTGGCAAGTGGCCGCTCAAGAAGATCCTATACAAATACGTTCCGGAGCACCTCGTGAATCGGCCGAAGATGGGCTTTGGCGTGCCAATCGACCGATGGCTTCGTGGATCGCTGCAGGACTGGGCGGACGATTTGTTATCCGAGCAACGGATAAAAGCCCAAGGGTTGTTCGACTATGAGTCGATTCGGGCCGAATGGGAGCTGCACCGTACCGGCAGAAAAGACAGGCACTATGGGTTGTGGACGGTCCTGATGTTCCAGGCATGGTACGACATCCAAGGCAACAGGCGGTGACCGACGAGCTCACGATGGAGTGTCCGGTTTGTCGCCAAAGAACATGGGCACGCGATGTTACTGCGGGCCGCATCCTTGCTCTAACCGAAAGCTATGCCGTCCTGGCATGTACCAACTGCGGCCAAAGGCGTCTGGATCCCCAATTGACGGCTTCTGAGGTCGACGAACTCTATTCGAGCTCCTATTTTGGCCCAGGCGACACTAGCGCGAAGAGCCTGCTCGGCATCAAGGAGGCGCCGGAGGAGTACGCAGTCACGTCACGGGGGCGCCATGCGAAGTTCGAAAGGACCTTGGAGAAGGTCCGCGCACTCTGTCCGTCCGCGAAACAGGTTCTTGACGTGGGAGCAGCGACGGGCGATTTCGTAAGAATCGCGCTTGAGCATGGTTTCGCCGCTGAAGGGATAGAAACTTCCCAGTACGCCATCCAGAAGGCGCTTGAGACAAACGCCGTCGCGTTGCAGCGGGTCTCGCTCGCCGACATATCCGGAAGCGCACGGTATGACTGCATTCATCTCAATCACGTCTTCGAGCATTTCAATTCCCCCGTGCAAGAGCTACTGCATATCCGCCGCCTCCTGCGCCCTCGTGGCGTCTTGTACATAGAAGTTCCTTATCAGTTCCAGCTTATCGAGAGGCTGCAATTTTGGCTGCGGACTCGAAACCCCGAGTTCACTCTGCATTCTCTGCACCACGCGTTCTTCTATACACCCACGACAATCTCTCGGATGCTCGGCTTGAACGGTTTCGAGACAGTTGAGATTTCAGTATTTGATCGCCATCGCTATCCGGCCACCGGTATCGCCGCAAAGGCCAAGAAGCTGCTGTGGCTGGTGCTGGCCTGGTTGCTTATCGGAAACTATATCGAGCTATATGCGAGACGGAATCCATAAATGCGCAAAGGTCCGCTACAGGTTTTGGCGTTTTTTTCGATCCAACGAAGTCGACGTCGGGCCAGCGTTTCTTCGAGCAGCTTTGTCTTGCATTGAGCGACCGTGCCAAGCCGTTAGCTGAAGGACCGTCGGCGATACTGTTCAACGTATCAGCGCCAATAACGGCGATCATCCGAGCTTGGCTCAACCGACAGAGAATCGTATTGCGGATCGATGGCTTGTATTTGGATAGGCTTTCTCCAGCTTTCCTCGCGACGTTCAGTCTCCCGTTACGAATGTTGTTCTCGTTGGGCCTCAAATACCGACGAGCGCACGATTTTCTCGCGTTCTGGGCAAACCTGATCAACGAAAACTACACAGCGTTCGTTCGTATTGCGCTTGCGGATCGCGTCATTTATCAGTCGCGTTTCTCGCGCCAGGTACATGAGCGCTATTTCCCGAAAAAACCAAGTGACATCATTGTGAACGGTGCAGTGTTTCATGGTGACGAGACAAAGTAGAACGTCGAGCGAACGCAACGAGATCCGACTGGTGACGATTTACGATGAATGGAAGCCGGCTAAAAGAATTCACGACGTGGTCGAATTTGTCCACTGGGCACACGAAACGAAGGGCGCGCCGCTGCGGTTGACGATATTGGGTTATACCGGGAAACTCCCGGACAGCGTCAGCACGGATATCCGACGAATCATCGAGACCGCCCACTACATTCAGACAATGCCTAGGTTCACGCGCCTCGACGGCCAGTTTCGGCAAGCGCTGCTCGAAGGCGACGTCTACGTGACATTCTCGTACAGGGATCCATGTCCGAATACCGTTGTAGAGGCAATGGCGCACGGGTTGCCCGTCGTCGCGCCCGCAAGCGGCGGCGTGCCCGATATCGTCGGTAATGCGGGGGTGCTCATCGCCGCAGACGACTTCGAACGCGGCTTTTTCTCCGACCATCGCTACGGAATCGACTTCCCTCGCATAGATTTCGAGCTCGCACTAAAAGCGATCTACCTGACCATGTCGGACGAAGAAGGCTATAGAGAGCGCGTTCGAGAGCGATTCGTCGAAGTGCTGGGCATGGAGATGGTTGCTGACAGATACGCTGGCGTGATGAGGGCTGTCGCACCATGATCAACCACACTCCGCGTTCGCGAGAAAAGCGTTTGTGCGGATTAGACGTTCCGCCAGCCGCTCGCGAGAGTCGCCGATAGGACGGCAGGCGATGGCTAGCGCGTTGGCTGCCTCGAACGCCTCAACGGACAGCGCAACGAGCTGCGCGTTGCCGCCGCGCAGGATCTCGCGTGCCGCGGAGACGCCCCAGGACGTGTCGGCGAAGACAACATGCACTAACGCGTGGCTCGACTCATCTTGCTCATGCGCCGCAAGTCGACCACACGACACCGCGAGGCCCGCTCCGCGTCTCATTTCGGATCCGCGGAGCAGTACAGCGTGACGTCGTTACCCAAGCCCACCGCGCCGCAGCCCTTGCGAAACCCGACCAGTTTTTCGATGGATTCGCGGTACAGCATGCAGTCGATCGCCACGCGAGCGTAGTGACATTTCTTGCCTTTCGACCGATCCAAGCGATAGTTGCAGTCGACGTTATACAGATAGAATCCGATCGGAAACGACCCGAGCGCCGCGTCGATCTTGAATCCGCTACGCCGTGCGAGGGCCGCGAAGGTTTCGAAGTTGAAGTAGTTCAGGTGGTCCGGAGTCGCCTTGAAGAACTCCTTCACCGCCATCTCGCGCCTCACGATGTCGCGGTTCATGAACGAGTCGTCGTTCGGCACCTGCAAGCGGCATATTCCGCCCGGAGCCAGCAGCCCGCGAATCGACGCCGCCATTCGTTCGGGGTCGATGACGTGCTCGAGCACGTTGTTGCACGTGACGACGTCGTATTTTCGGCCGCTCGCGATCTCGGTATCGATGAGGTCGAACAGATCGCCGGTTTCAACCTTGTCGACCAGCTTCGGGAAAAAACGCCGGACACCGTCCGTCGTGAAATCGAGCCCGCGGACGGTGAAGCCGCGCTTCTGAAAGCAGTGTCGAGAAAGAAGCCTTCGCCACAGCCTATGTCGAGCAGGCTCTCGTGAGCGCTCGTCGAGAAATATGCACATTCGGCGGCGTCGGCCTCCTTGTGCAAGATCTCCTCGTCCGTATACGTCGCCTGATAACTATTCTCCGCCGCATCGTTGTTGAAGTACTTGTCGTTGTAGTACGCCGCAAGCTCCTCACGCGACGGTTTCGGAATCGCTTCGAGATAGCCGAAAGCGTTGCGTTTGAGTTCCATGCTCAGACCCTCGCGGCCGCAACGTGAAGAAACGAGAGCATCGTGTGCAGATCCGGATCGTAGACGTTCGGTGCGCGCTCGAAATCGATGTGGCAGCCGCCCTCGGCGTTGTTCCAGTGGGCTTCACGCTCCACGATGCGCCGCAGGAGGCGCGCGTCCATGGAACACTTCAGATACGGCTCCTGCAAGCTCGAGCGACTCTTGACGAAACCCGTCGTGTCGGTCGTCGGATTGAAGTGGAAGAATCCCCCGTCGTGCAGCTCGAGGTAGACGTTGATGTCCTTGCGATATCCCAGCCGCTGCTGCCACAGCCCGAAATTCGTGCGCGCGAGTGGCAATGAGCGCGTGTTTTTTTTTTTTTTTTTTTTTTTTTCATGAGCGCTGAAGAACTCCGACAACGCTCTCTCGTCGATGCGGTCCAGCTCGTAGGGATACCGTAGCGACGCCAGCTCGCTCTCGATGTACGCAAGCGCTTCCTCTTGGATCCAAGGCTGATACGCTGCGCCGCCCGTCGCGCCGGTTGCAAGATCGAACGACATGCTTTCGCTCAGCAACACGGGCGTCGTTTCGGGGCATTCGAGCTGCAAACGCCGTGCGGCGTCTTGCGCAGGAACAGTGCCAAGCACGCGGTTCTTGCGCCACTGACGGCCGCCGAGCACGAAATCTCCGGCAAACGGCATGGCGTACTTCGTACGCATCGCGCGCGCGACGTCGACGAAGAGCTTGAGATAGCGCTGTTGCACCTCCGAGCACGCGTTGTACTTACCCTCTTCGCCGAGATTGTCGAAGCAGCTCGGATACGGTCCCGCGGCGCAATACTGCACCTGCACCAAGTCGAATGGCCCGAATTGCCGGGCGATCGACGCTGCGGACTCCGCGCGTGGAATATTGTCGTTGCAATTGAGCACTCGGAACTCGCCGTCGTCCACCACGATGGCGCTATCGATCAAATTTCCGACCTCGGCGCCGAAGAAGTTGTGCTTGTCGAACGGAGCGAGCAGCGTCAGGCGAAAAGGCCCGACCGTCACCGCTCGGGCGTCCGGTATGGCAAGGACCTGCGTGAATCCGAGGCTCCGAACGCGCTGCTGAAGGAATTTGTTGTTGTGGTCGAGTATCACGACCGGAATGTCCTTGCGCATGGGCGCGAGCGAGAGCGGATCGAAGTGGTCGGGATGGATATGGCTGATGTAGAGCGCATCCGTTTGTCGGGCGAGCTGCTCGGGACTGGTGCGCAAGGGCGGGTAATGACACCACGAACCCTCGAAAGCGCCGTTGGTGAGCCACGGGTCCGATACCAAATGGAACCCCTGAGATTCGTAAATTGCGCAGCCGTTGGCAATGAAAGTGATTTTCATGGGTCTGTTGCGTCGGGACGGATCTAGGACACTGAGTATACCTCTTCTTCCGCCGCGATTCCAGCTCGCGGACCTCGATGTCCGCATCCCTCGCACGGCAAAACATCGCGCCGCGCCGCTCATCACCCTCCACGCCGGGCAGCATCGCCCATCACCGACAAGTGCAACTCCTCTCGGTGTCTCTTGTCCGGATAGCTCAGCAGCACCGCTCGGCGCGGACCCCTTGAAAATGAAGAGGCGGCGCCGGAGACGGCCGTCAAATCGGCAACCGCCCCTTGCGGCGGCGCACGGCTGCGGTGCATGGGATCCATGAAGACCTCGTCACCGACCGAGGTGATGGAGGCTCAGCTGCGAGAACAATTCCCCTGAGGCACGTGGCCGCGACGAACGTTTCCGCCCGATACGCAGGTGTGATTATCGAGACGAGCGAGCGCTCCACGTGACGCTAATGACTTTCCAAGGACTGCAACCAGAGCTCGAGATTCACGAGCTGCCACAGGAACATCATGTGATTCTCACGGACGGCGCCCGAGGTGACGATCTCGTCGTGTTCCTCCACGAGCCGGAGAACCTCTTCGACGTCGTAGATGCCTCGCTCCTTGAAGGCGCGTGACCGAATGAGGTCTTGGAGCTCGTTCTTGCCCTCACCCGCAAACCACAGGTGCGCCGGCGCGTTCCATCCTGTCTTTTTGACGCGCGTTCTCGTGACCTCCGGCAAGATTCCGCGCATGGCGCTGCGGAGCAAAATCTTAGTCACACCCTGCCGGATCTTAAGGGTTCCGGGGACACGGAACATGAACTCGATCAGCCGGTGGTCGAAAAACGGCACGTGATTCTCGATACCCCAAGCCTGCGTATGCCGGTCCTCCGCGCGCAGGCAGCACGGCGCGGTTTCTCGTGTGAGATCTTGGTAGCTCCGAGTCTTTAAATAGCTCGAAAACGGCGCCTCCATCACGGGGGTGAATCGCTCGATAGCGAAAAAGTCCGGCTGCAGCGCGCTGTAATAGCGGCGCATGCGGGACAGGTCCGGACGACAACGCCCGGGAGTGGCCGCGTCCGTGCAACGCTCGACCACGGCCGCTGCGACCGCAGGGTTTTTTCTGTGCAACGGGTGATCGTGATTCGCTGCCCAGTTCGCTATCTCACTTTGCAACTGTGCTTCTGCCTTCGCGTGCATCAGGTCCGCGAAGTGGAAGAAGAAGTACTCGTACTCCCCGGCATTCAGCTCATCGCCGCCAAGCCCGCCGAACAGCGCGTCGAAACCTTCCTTCGCGACCCGCTCACAGAGCACGAAGTGAGACAACCACGTGGCAGTAGCGACCGGTTCATCGTTCGCCTCCACCATGCGTCGTACGAGGTTGAACACGTCCGGCCGATCGACCAACACGGGATGCCAGGTCGACACAGCACCGTCCAACATTGGGCGAATTTCTTCCGATTCGTCGAAGGTTTTGTCGGAATAGACAGTCGAGAACGCAGTCTGCGGCGTGCCGGTCCGGTAACGGGCTGACGCAAGCACGGACGACGAATCCATGCCCCCCGAGAGCGTGAACGCCGGACGCTCCGCAGAGGCCAGGCGCAAGTTCACCGCATCCAGCAGTAGCTCCCGATAGCGTTCCGCGAGCACGGCCTCGGACTGCACAAAGTCTGGCTCGTCGGCCATTTGCCAATAGCGGCCGATTCGGACGTTGTGGCCATCGAAACGCAACCAATGTGCCGCAGGCAGTTGCGCAACTCGCTCATAAGGCGATTCCGTTGGCACGTTGTCGAAATACCGGTAGTGCGAGGCTGCGAAAACAGCTGCAAATCGGCGATTGATCTCCGTGCCGATACCCGGCAGCTTCGTCAATGGCCATGGTCGAGAAGCAAAACCGAGTTCCGCGTTGGTCGAGGTGTAGTAGAGCGGCTTCACGCCGAGTCGGTCGCGCGCTAGCCAGAGCGTAGAACTCACGCCGTCGTAAAGAGCGAGAGAGAAATCGCCGTTCAGCCGGGTCAGCAGGCGCTCGAAGCCGTGCTTGCGAAACAGCTCGGCTACCAGGTGAGCATCATTCGGGAACACGCCGAACTCACCGCGATTGAAAATGGCACCGTCGACAACGACGGTGAGTCGATCGACAGTGGCGATCGCCCCGTGCGGTTGGCGGTCGAGCACCCCGAGCACCGCCGACACGCCTGCCACCGTCGTGACGACTTCGGGTGTGAGGTCGACGTGGCCTCGCCCGATAGCGTCCTCCATCGAGGCCGACAGGAATTCCGCCCGCGGCGAGACGATACCGAAGATACGCGCCATCTAGGTCAAGCCGGGCGGCGGACGGCTTCGATGAAAGTCCACCAGTGCGGATGGTCTATGACTTGCTGCGAAGCACCCCCGGAGTGCTCATCGACGTGCATAGTTACGTTGAACCCGTAGCTTTCGATGAAGCGGATCACGTCGTTGCGATCATACGTGTTCACATGGACCTTGAGGCGGACGCCGGGATCGAGATAGCGGTCTTCAACATAGGCATAGTCGGAAAAATCCGCGATTGATTCGCGGAGGATCACGGTGTTACGCGCGGCTAAAAGTAGCCGTTCGAGCGGCTTGTGGAAGTTGTCTATGTTGGACAACACGTTGATGCACAAGACGTGATCGACGTCGGCGTTCAGGTCCTCGATCCGCGCTTCAATCAAGCGTTCTGCCGGCAACCCGTATGCGGGCAGGATCCGGCGACCGATATCGAGCAGCTTGCGCGACGCATCTACTCCGTAATAGAGGATCGGGACATCGATGGCCGCGAGCGAATGGTAGAGATAGCCGCTGCCACAACCCACATCCAGCACCGTCTGCCCAGCTTGCAAGTGCCTCGTCAGCAGTCGAACTGCTTGCCGATGCGCGGTCATCTCCCCAGCGTCACGCCGACAGCGGCGCTCATACAAGTCCTGCACGGTCGCACTGTGCTCCCAAATGCTGAACTTCGCCCAACCGTCGGTCGCGATCAAGCTCGACTCCCGACCAAGAGAAAAGCCGAAGCCATGAAGTGGCCGCGCCAATCCTCCGGATCTTCCATTGCGACGCTCTCTCCAAGAACAGCTCACGGAACCCTGCCGCAAGCATCGGCGGGACGGCGTGATAATGATAAAAAAGGATGCGGACATCGCGAAAGCCGGCAGCTTCGAACTGCTTTCGAGCCACCAGGGGGTTGTGCGTTCGCGATACGATCTCGTCATACCCTGGCTCGTCAGATTTTCCCTTCCGGACGGGAGGGAGGTCCATACGGAACTGTGCCTTCAAATCGTCGAGCGCCGCTTCCACCTCGCTGCGCTGATCCGCAGCGCGCGACAGGAGATCGGGCGCGCGAATCAGCTGGTCGTACAGAAACTCATAGCTCGGGCGATTCATCGTGAACAGGCTGAAGAGTTGGTTGCGCGCTTCGACGATCGCCAGCCCTCCGCGCCGCAACGCGTTGGCAAGGTTCGTGAAGACGACGGTATCGTGCTCGCTCGCGACGTGCGGCATCACACCCACGCAAATAGCCGCGTCGTAGCTGTCAGGAAACCGATGTTCCGGCGGACCGCGAAACGCCTCTGGCTCGAGCACACTGCCGAGCCAGATCCGGTTCGGATCGCGCCCGACGTCTCGAAGTATGCGCTTCCCCTCATCAACCATCTCGGCCGTGAGGTCGAACCCGAATAAATCGAGGTCGTCGTTGAACAGGTGCCTCATGAGCGAGGCAGGACCACAACCGGCATCGAGCACCGTCCGCGCGTTGCATTCGAGCAGGAGGCGCCGGATCAGATCCGCGTGTACGGCGGGATAGGGTGCGGCAGCACCGTAGTATTCATCGTAGTAGGTCGTGCCCCACGTGGAGTAGCAGCGCTGCACGGCTGCCTCGATCCGCTTATCGTCCTTGTCACTTCCCGACATTCTGCTACCACCTATTGCGCGACGACTACAAAAGCACGCAGCGTTAGCTTTGTGCTCGGTTCGCGAACTCGCTCAACGCATATCGGCGCGAAGCCAGCGCGATTCGCGAGGATTACGATCGACGCGAAGCTGAACACGTGGTGGTGCTCAACGAAGAACTCTTCGCGATCCGGCCCTTCGCGCGCCGCCATTTCGCCATCTGGCAGCTCGACGTAGACGAATCCGCCAGGGGCGAGCAACTCTCTTGCACGACTCAGCATCTCGATCGGCCTCTCGACGTGCTCGAGTACCTTGTTGAACGAGATCACATCAAACGCACCAAGACCTTCGACCGCCATGAAGTCCCCGCATACGGCTGCGACGCCGACGCGTTCGCGCAAGTGCTTGACGGCACGTCGATCGGGATCCAGCGCCGTGCACTCCCATCCCATTCTCTTGACGGCATACGGGAACACTCCCAGGCCGGAGCCCACATCGAGCAATCGAACTGGCTCGCGCGTCCGGAAATGCGCACGCGCGAACGACTCAAGCCTCTCGACCCTCGCCAAGTTGTCCGACTTGCCCGGTGGCAATGCGATGATTCGCTCGAACGTCGCGGCGAGGCCTTGCTCATTTGAATAGGTCGCGTCGACATACGCGCCGTCGTAACCGGTCGCCACGGTCATCGCGTGCCGCGAGACGTAGTGGTTCGAAAGTTCGAACTGCCATACCTCCCGGTAATACGGCTCGCCTTCGGGACGCTGGAATCCGATCTCCCGCGGCGGCGGTGCGTGATACATGAACACGCGTCGGGCCTCGAGCACGCCGGAAATCGGACAAACCCGCGGCTTGAGGTCAAGCATCGCCCAATCTCTGCTCGAGATGCTTCAAGGCTTCGGTGGTGTCGAGCCAAGCAACGATGGTAAGGTGGCTCGCTAGACGCGTACTGCGAGAATGACTCTTCCTTACCGCGTTCCACGAGCAACAGGAAAAAACGATCGAGCCGGTTTTTCACGAGCACGGGCCGTAAGTCGAAGCTGGGCAGGCGGCGATTCAGCGATGGCGTGGCGTAGAACCCCCACTCCTTTCGCGTGACGTCGTACTCCTTGCCACTCTCCGTCACGAACGTGATCTGCTCGTCCGGCAAAAGGTGCATCGTGCCACAATCGAGAATCGTGCTCTTGTTGTCGAAACCGACCTCGTATGCGCGCGGCGGGTTCTTTTTTTCGAAGTGCATTGCGATGGCCTTCGAACGTGCTACTTCGGAGAACGCGGGCTTACCCGAGAATCCATCCACTTCCAATCGTCGATCAGGAAGTCGCGGATTTTCCACACGCCCCGATCCAAGTGCCAAATCGCGGGGTTTCGAAACTTCTCGCACACCTGAAAGAACTGATCTTCGGTGACCTGCAAAAAACCGCAAAGCTTCTCGATGTCGCTGAGCGGCGTATCGTCTCCCGTTTGTCGCACGATATCTATCGCTTCGTCGCGGCTCAACCTACCGTTGCGAATTTCCAGGGAAAGGTTGTCGAACAGCCGTGTGAACCCGAACTTGTACCACTTGAGCCAGTGATGCATCGATATGAAGTCGTCGTCGATGTCCGCATAGTCGTAGTAGACCGGTGCGCGCGCCACGCGGATCGGCGGCGAACCCGTGCGCAGCGGCGACGGCTCGCGTTCTCTCCGGATCCCACTCGAAGTAATAGCCGAGGAAGACGGCGCTGCACGTCACTCGCAGCCAATTCCTCAGGCGTCGGCCCGAAGTACGGAGTGAGCTCACTCCGCGTCATGTTCATTGCGATCCAGTCCTCCGCCGTCGTCCCGTGCGTCACGCCGTGACGCGCCAGCCATGCCGCGTCGAGACTGAAACCTGTCCGCTCGTTGCTCTCGGCCGCCGTACTCGAAAGCGGAGTTCTCGCCCCATACGACCAACGGAATCGCGAAACGAACGGCGATCTTGGCAGGGATGCTGAAGATCGCCATGTGCATCGGGATCGCCGTCGAGCCAAATCGGCACAGAGCCTTGAGGTGAATCGTCGCTTCGACCGTGGGGCTGATCTGGTAGTCGACGTGGTCGACGCCGAGTGCGACGAGATTGTCCAGATTGCGCTGACCGATCGCGGTGCGACGCCGGCGTCTTCCAAGTCACCGCCAGCGGCTTCAGGCCGAACTCCAAGCATTTTACCGACTTGCCAGGTGCTGTCCTTTCCGCCGCTTACAGGAATCACGCAATCGTAGCCCGTGCTGCGCGACTTCGCATGATCGACGACGCCGCGGAATGCACTCTCGCGCATAGCCCAGTCGATCGTCCGTTTCGTGGCGTGCGATTCACAGGCGTTGCACACGCCCGCCTCGTTCAGCACGTAGGTTCGGCCTAGTGTCTGGCAAAATGCATTGGTTACACCACTCCATCGGCTATCTCATGCGATGCTGTTCCAGGAACACGCGAGCATTGATGAAGGCGAACAAGAACTTGCTGAGGTGATTCGGCACCGGGAACAGATCGAACAGTCTCGCGATTCGGTCCCTATCTACAAGCTCGAACACCGCCGCCGTCGGATCGAGCAGGTAATCGCGAACGGCGCCATCCTTGAAGTCCACCATTGAGTTGATGGATGCGTTGAACCCTCGCTTACGTCGATCCAGCCGTACCGTATCGTTCAAGATTCCGGCTACGGCCTCCCGCAGCACGTACTTTCCGAACCCGTTGCGGATCAGGTGCCGCGGAGGAATGGAGCACGCGAAATCGAACAGCCCAGTATCCAGGTACGGGGCTGCGATTCTCGATCGAGTAACGCATCGAATTGAGGTCGTCCTCGTGCAGGATGACCGGCGTGGCTTCGTGAAACAGCTCGTTCAGCATTCGATTGCGCAGCAATTCCGGCACGAATAGTTCTCTTCAACGAAGTCCGGCGGCGAGGGAGCGTCAGGAACTCGGCCAATTCGGCGCTGCCGTCGAACACGTGATCGCGAAACGAGGGATCCTTCGTATACAGGTCAGGATCCCGCAGCACGGGATTGCGCACGAATACCGCGATGTGCTGTTGCCAATCGCGCAGATAGTCGGCGTAGTCCGGATCTCCTCGAACCTCGTGCAATGCAGCAAGAAGTGATCGTAATAGCCGGTGAATAGCTCGTCGGCAGACGTACCGGAGAACGCGACGCGATACCCCGCTCGACTGCACGGCCTCGGAAATCAGCGAGTGGACGTAGAACGTGATCGTCGCGACGGGCGCGTCATGATACGAGACGAGATCCGTAAGCCGGGCGATCGACGTCCGTCTGCGGGATACGCAACAGCTGATGGGCGCAGCCGACGTCGTCGCACCGTCGCAAGAACGTTGTCCTCTTCGTTGTAACGTTCGTCCTCGTCGATGATCGAGAAGGTCTCCAAGCGGCAGCCGAGCGCCTTGGCGGCGATCGACACCAGAGCGGAGGAATCGACGCCGCCGCTCAGGCAAAACGCCAGCGGCACATCGGAACGAATTCGAATGCGCATGCTTTCGAGCAGGCAGCTCTCGGCGCCCTCGATCGCCTCTTGCAGAGTCATCGAGTCGTTGCGCCGCGGCTCAGGCACCCAATAGCGGCGGGGCTTGCCCAACGGTATCCGGTCCCACCGTCAGATTCTCCGCGTAGCGGAGCTCTTCGACGCCGTCGAAGAACGTGCGCGGAGTCTTGTAGAGCGCCTTGTAACCGAGCGCGAGGTAGCGCTTGACCTGCTCGATGTTCGGGCCGCAAAGACGTCTTCGCCAGGGCGCCGAGGAACTTCACCTCCGAGCCGAAATAGATTCCGTGAGATGCACGAAGCAGGTACAGCGGCTTCTCGGCAAATCGGTCCCGCGACAAGAACACAGGCTTGGCGAGTCGCCGTCGTAGATCGCGAAGCTCCACATCCCCTCGAAGTAGCGGACGCAGTCCTCGCCGTAGAGGCGATAATAATGCAGCAGCACCTCGGTGTCGGAGCTCGTGCGGAGCTCGATGTTGCGCGCCACGCAGCTTCTCGCGCAGCTCCACGTAGTTGTAGATCTCGCCGTTGAAAACGATAGTCGTGTTGCCGATCGTAAAAGGCTGATTCGAGCGCGGCATCCAGGTCTATGATGCTGAGCCGCGCGTGCAGAAGGCAGACCTTGCGGCCGCCAGCCGCGTCTGCGCTCCACGCCTCTTGATGATCCGGCCCTCGCCGTTTCATCAACTCGAGGGTTGCCGCAATCGCCTCGTCCGGAGGCGGCTTGACACCCCAATAGCCGGCTATGCCGCACATGTCAGATCTCGGTGACGTCGCCGTTCTCACGGCGCAGCCACATCGACGTCTTGAATGATCTCGCCCTGCCGGAGATCCCGCCGGGTCGTCGAGCCGATCAACCGGCGCTCGTCGCCGGGCGCGATTCCGGTGCCGGGACGTACCCAGGCGAAATCAGCGGCGGACAGCTTGGTGCCGAGCGGAAGATCCCGCGCTGCAGCCACCGAACGCCGTATGGCGACCATGAAGTCCCTCTCACACGGCTGGGGCACCTTGCGTCCGGTCCCCATCATCGTCTTCACCGCGCGGATCTCCTTCACGAGACGAGTCATCTCCGGCGGGTCCGCCGATAGTTGGTGATCACGGAAGTCCGAATACTGCTTGTCGAGCGTAAAGTGCTTCTCGATGATCTGCGCGCCGGCGGCTACCGCGTACGACGCTGCAGCAGTTCCCAGAGTGTGGTCAGAATAGCCGATCGCGCAATCTATGAAATGCTGCTTGAGAGTAGCGATAGCCCCAAGATTGGCTTGCTCGGCGGGTACTGGGTAGCTCGTGACGCAATGTAAGAATGCGAGACCCGGCGACGATCCACCCCAAACGCGCTGGACGTCTGCCCGCAACCGCTCGAGTAGTTCGATGTCCGCCAGGCCGGTCGAAATGATCAGCGGTTTCGAGAAACCTGCGACCGTCTCGATCAAAGGGTGAAACGTGTTGTCTCCCGACGCGATCTTGAACAAGGGCTGCAGAGTATTGAGGAAGCGCGCGCTCTCGAGATCGAGCGGCGTCGAGAAAAAAACGACGGAGAGCTTCTTGGCGCTGCTCCGCAAGCGATACATATTGGTCTCGCGACAACTGAAAACGCCGTAGCCTTTCTAGCCGCGCGGCATCTTGCGGACCTACGAAATGCTCCGGAACGCACGTCTGAAACTTGACCGCATCGACACCCGCCTCTGCCGCGCTCGCAATCAACTCGCGGGCCATACCGAAATCGCCTTCGTGATTGTTTCCAATCTCGGCGATCACGAAGACGCGTTCGTCGAGATCGACGTCGACGATTTTCACAGCTGGAGGTCCTCGCGATGCAAGTGGAGCACATGCGTTGCCATCGCGATACGAAAACCCTGAGCGCGTGTACAGCGCGAGTGAAACCACATTCGCGAGCTGCGTTCCCACGATCAGGGGAACAGGACGATCGAGGCAAGCAACAGCTGCATGCTCGATCATCGTTCTTGCCAAACCGCGACCGCGAGATCTTTCCGCGACGGCAATGAGGTCGATAACTACCGCACCTGGTGGCGAGGAGGCCTTGAGCGCCTGCAAGAAGCCAGCCACCCTCCCAGCGTCCTCGGCGACAATCATCCAGTCACCGCGTTTGCCAGAAAAGAAGTTGGCCGCCCACTCTTCCTTGACCCGATTGGCGGCGGCGGCAGGAATTCTCGGGTCGCAGTGAAAGCGCGTCTGCGAAAATGCCGTTCGTGCGATCTCCCTAACGAACGGCTCGTCCTCTGGCCGCGCAAAGCGGCACACCGCCGCGCCCGGACGCGGATCCATTGGGGGACGCTGCAGCTGAACGTTGGTATCTATCACACGGAACCCGCGTACCGTCAGTAAGCCGAGGTCGTTCACGTGCTCGACGGGCACACGAGACTCGACGAGCCAATCTGGATACGACCGCACCGCAGCAACGGCCTGCCGCCAGGCTTCGGGAACCTTGAGGCGGATCACCGGATAGCCGAGACACTGCTCGAGAAACGAATCCCGAGTCCACGCCGACTCTTCTCCTTGGCCGGTCATGCTGCGTTGTGCAAATCTTACTCGTTTATTTGTGACTGGACGCCGGACCTGGAAGTCGTTCTCAAGCGCGCGAACAACGTTCGATACCAGTCGATGTATCGACGATAGCCAATCTCGAGCGGGTACTGGGGATTGTAACCGATGAGCTGTTTCGCCTTCCGTACGCTGAGAGTACCGCGCTCAGGCATCATAGCGTCACGCTCCATGTATTTGACGCCGATGTCAGGAAACTCTTCTTTGATGATCGCGGCCATTTCGTTAAGGGATCGGGCCTGTCCATAAGTCAGATTGAATATCTGATTATGAGCCTCCGGTCGTTCGATGCAGCAACACACGCCGTTTACTAAGTCGCCGATATACGTGAAGTCCAGACTGTCAGTGCCGTCGCCGCGGATGACGAGGTCGTTGCCGCGACTCGCATTCTCTATGAATACCTGCCCCACTCTCCGGCTAATACAACGCTCCCCATAAAGGGCCGATGGCCGAACGATCGTATAGGTCAAACCGAACACTTGATTGTACGCAATGACCAACTTCTCGCCGCCGAATTTCAACGCACCATAGATGCCGATCGGGTTGCAGTAAGTCTCCTCCGTGACCGCGGCTTCCTGAAAATTGCCATAGACCATGCTCGAAGAAAAATAGATGAAGTGCTCGATGCCGCCGCCACGGGCATTGTCCAAAGCGTTCTCTAACGTCCGAAAGCTGTGATCGAACGTGTGATACGGATCTTTGTTAGATCTGCTCGCGTGCGCCACCGCCGCGAGAAGCACCACAACTTGTGGCTTGATCTGATTGAACATCAAACTCAAGCGCGGATAGTCGCGCGCATCTTCGACGTACAAAGGAATTCCGGCGGCCCGCAAGAGATCCAAGCGCTCGTTTATCACGCTCAGATACAGGTCGCGTTCTGCCAGCTTGTTCGACGCAGTGTGCAACGAAAGCAAGTTGTTCACTTCCAGGCCGTCCAACACCGATACCTGCGCACCGCGTCGATTCAACTCCAATGCAAGGTTGTGGCCGATGAAGCCCGCGCCGCCAATCAATAGAACCTTCTTACCTATGATGCTAGTCATGGTCTTTTCTCTGCTATCGCTCTCTTCAGTTCTGCGGCGATCGTTTGCATGTCGTCGGGGCCGAGATGCGGACCCACCGGCAGCGCGATCGAGTTATTGCTGATCTTCAGCGCATTTGGGTATGCGTTTGGCTCGGCACCGTACTTCGACTTGTAGTACTTGGACAAGGGCAGCGGTACGGGATAGTAGATGCTAGTGCCGATGCCCCGCGACTTGAGCACAGTCATGATGTCTGCTCGACGTGGAGCGACACTGTCCGCGAGCACGACTACGACGCAGTAGTTCGCATGCACCGCGCGAGAATTTCCTTCGGCCATGGCGGTAAGCTCTTCGATCTCGCTGAGCTCCCGTCGAAGAACCTTCGTGTTCTCCGTCCGCTGCCGCGCAAACGTGCTCGCTTTCTTCAACTGTTCGAGCCCAATGGCGGCGGCGATCTCGTTCATGCGGTAGTTAATGCCGAGTCGTGCCACGTCGTATAGGCCGGGAATCTTGCGCTCTGCCATCGTTCGGTCATAGCCGAACGCCTTGATATTCTCGATCGAAGCAACGACGTCCCGATGACGACTCACAACCATTCCGCCTTCGGCCGTTGTGATGTGCTTGACCGGGTAAAAGGAAAATGCGCCGACGTCACCCAGCAGCCCGCAAGCGGTGCCGTCGAGCGTGGCACCAACGGCAAGCGCACAGTCTTCCACGACGAACAACCCCCGCTTGCGGGCTAGCGCGACGACGTCGCCCATGTCGACCGGCAGCCCGAGGTAGTGGACGACGCTGATGGCGCGAGTGCGGCCCGTAATCGCGCTTTCTATCGCCGCCGTATCGATGTTTCCGCTGACCGGATCGCAATCGACGAATACGGGTCGCGCCCCGGTTATCTCGACGGAGTGCGCTGTCGCGACGTGCGTTTGGGCCGGAACAATCACTTCATCGCCCGACCCCAGCCCAAGATGCAGGTAGGCGAGATGCAGGCCAGCGGTGCAGGAAGAAACCGTCGTGGCGAATGCGTTCGCACCGAGGGACTTCGCGAACGCGACTTCGAAGGCTTTGGCGACCGGACCGTGGACCAGTTGCGGGGACGCGAGCACGTTCGCGACGGCGTTTCGCTCCTCCTCGCCGATCATCGGTCGACCGAACGGAATTTCACGCATATGGGTAGTCTCGCTAGGGTTGCGCATATTCGACCGCCACCGGTCGTCCCACCACCAAAGCATCCTCGATGGCCAGCGCCACCGCCATGGCAGCGAACGCGTCGCTCTCTGGCACCTCGGGAACGCCCCGGCCCAGCACGGCCTCCACGAATGACGGAATCAAGTCGCCCTTACCGACCGCAGGATAAGGCTCGTCGATTTCCCGCGGTGGCAGCCGTCCGTCTCGAGACTCCCACAGCCGCGCCGAGGACGAAACCGCCGCGGGCATATTCTCGAACGTACCCTTGGTGCCGTAGGCGGCGAGCCGGTGGAAGTGCGGATATACGGATGCGAAATTCGCGCCGATTTTCGCAATCAAGCCGCTGTCAAATCGCAGCAAGGCAAGCACGAGGTCGTTACCCTTGAACGTCGTTTCGGCAGTGCCGAGCCCGCTACCGTAGGCGCACACTTCTACGGGCCGCTGACCGCTGAGCCACAATACTAGATCGATCAAATGGATAGCTCCGCCGAGTATCACCGAGTAGTTGCGAATCTCGCCGCGCCAACCAGACAGTAGCTTATGCAGGCGTCCGTAAACGTAATCTGCCTCGACGCAAAAAACCGTGCCCAGCTGACCAGCGTCGATCGCGTTCTTGAGCCATCTGAACCGTGGCGAACGACGCAACAAAGTATTCGTCGAGAGGCGCGCGCCGCCCGACACACGCCAAGCGGCGACGATCTCATCGAACTCAGCTCGGTTCAGGCATAGCGGCTTCTCGGCGAAAACATGCTTTCCGCGCCGCAGGGATCGCACGACCTGGACGGCGTGGTGGTCGTCGTTGCTGGCGACTGAAACAATCTGAACGTCCGGGTCATCGATCAAGCCAGCGGATTCTCTATACCGCTTCGCCCCGGGAATCTCGCGTCCGACCTGTTCGAGCTTATCTGGATTGACGTCGCACAACGCCGCAACGTAGCAATCGCCATGCTGCGCGAACGTTCTGGCGTGCTGCTGCCCCACGCCGAGCCCGATCACACCTACACCGAGCCGTCCAATCGTCATAGCATTCCGACGTTCTTCGCTGCGACACAGCGATCATAGGCGGCCACACAGCCGCGCCAACCAACCTGCCATGGGGGCCCTGCAAGGACGCCGAGAATCTCCACACAGCGAGTGTAGTCCTCAGGATCGTCGATACTTAGCCGCACGTCGGGCCGCCCGTCGTCGGTCGTAAAGGAGGCGATCGAGAACGCCTCCGGATGCTCGTAAAAGTACGGCGTGACGTGCTCCCGCTCCTCAGCCGTCGTCATTCGAGCAACGGCGGCTCGCAAGGCTGGCAGCGCAATCACCTCGACGGACTGCCCTTTCGGAAAGGTTCGTGGCCAAACGTTCGTCACGACGTCCGCCTTGACGTCTCGAAACATCGCGACAGCCTGTTCGATGAGCACCGGATCGAGAAGCGGACTGTCGCCGCTGATTCGCACGATCGCGTCCGCGTTCTGCGACGAACCGGCATCGAGCAGCCGTCGCGCGACATCGGTCAGCGATCCGCGATGGCACGGGATCGCCCTGGCGGCCGCGAAGTCTGCTGTCGCGTCGTCGGTTTCATCAATCGATGTCGCGATCAACACCCCATTCAGCCCCGCGGCATGCGTCGTAGATTCAATAAGATGTTCGAGAACCGGGCGATTACCCAAGTTCAACAGGATCTTGCCGGGCAGCCGTCGCGAGGAAAGTCGTGCCTGGATCGTACAGATCACGCGCATGCAACGAACCCGTGGTCACGTGGTACGAATCGCTTCAATACCGGTCGCTTACCGCATGTCCACATGCCACGGCTGTGAACATGGACACCCTGTTCACTCATGTCCAAACACAGGCTCCCACGACAGCGGATCTGGCCGAGTGCGAACGCTCACTCTGCCCCAAACGGAGCGGCTTCATCTCAGCGCGACCGATCAGCTAGGCCCACGAAGGACAACCACGCTCGTGATCGTCGGGTGTTCCCTAATCTGAACGAGCCGACTCGGTTAATCGAAGTGGGCGCAGTCTAGGAATCTGGTTCTGCCAAGTCAACACAAGTGAACGACACACGTAAATGTGCCACGACGTCCAGTACTCAACTAACGAACGCGCGTTCGTAGACCAACGAATCGTTAGAACGAATTGACAGCTTTGGTTGGCCGCCGTGGGCGGGCAGCGGCATTCACTAACGTCAGCAAGCAATAGCGAAAGAGAGCTGCCGATTCTTGCCTACCTGAAATCATCCAATTCGGGAGGCGGCGGATCGGAATCCATCATGAAATATGCATTCAGATGAGCGAGCTCGATCTGGTGACCTTCGGAATGCTCATCGAGTATCAATCGAAAGTTGCCTCTGGTGGCCTCCGATAGCTGACTAGCATAGTAACGGTAGTCGTGTCCGCCGAAGGCGCTCGTATCGCCCACGACCCACACTTGGTAATGCCGGCGGGTGCCGCGCGTCGCGAGAACGACCAAGTCCAAATAGTCGATGGCGTGCCGCTGGTAGAAGCGGTTGGTGTTTTGCTCATAGTCCCCCTGGAAGTCCTTTATTCCTTGCCGGTAGCGCAGAAAGAACGGCTTCCACCCCGAGACCGAAATCGAACGGCTGACTCGTTGATCCAGCGCCTGGAGCACCAGGGCCATATGGCCGCCGCCGGATATGCCCGCAACGACGATCTCCTTTCCTGGGAACAGGTAGGAAGCCAGATTCACGGCCACGATGTTCGGTTGTACGAAGACCTCCAGCGGATTGAAGTCGTCGCTTTCGAGGTCGTAGAGAACATCATGGTCGCCTTTGTAATCCTCATTACCGATCGTGAGACGGTCGTTTGCGAACCCCGGCATACCTCGCAAAATCACAGCGTAGCCCGCCTCGAGAAAATGCACCGCTTCATTGGCGAGGTAGCCGTCGTCATGTCCCTGAATCAAGATCGCCACGCGCGAGAACGCCTCCGCGTGGGGCGTGTACACGATATGGGTGCTCTCTACGCGCAAGTCTTTCCGCGGGACGTACAACTCGCTCGTGTAGGAATCCACGTTCGTCGTTGCGCGCAAGCGCGGGGGTAAGAATGCCTTATACCAGTGCTCGTCGTAGACGAGCGGTTCACGCAGCGTTGGCAGGTCTTGCGGCAGTGTCGTGTCGCCAAAGAGATCCAACAGGAGCTCTTCGATCTGATTCTCAGTCTTGTGGTGCAATAGTCGGGAGATGTCTGAGACGTCGATGAAGCCATCCCGCATCACGTCGTCGGGATAAGGGCTTCGCACCTCGTACTGCCGCCCGTTCCAGCTGTGGTAAGTCGTCTCGAGCCCGCCCACCCAAACCAAGTTCGGGCAAGACTCCTCGGCTTTTTCTATGTAGTCCGTCGTCTTGAAGTACGTGGCGTCGCGTTCCGCTTTGCCACAATCGACGACGGGTTCCTGCTCGGCGGGCGCCAGCTGCTCGACCTCGACTTCCGCTTGTTGCTCGGGAGGCAACTGCTCATCGGCCGACTGCGGCTCGACGACCGGCTGCTGCTGGACGACGGGCTGCTCAACGTCCGGCGGTTGCTCGATGTCCTGCTGCTGGCTGCATGCGGAAAGAATGCAAGCGAGGACCGCAAGGCGTCCCGTCCATTGTCCACGCTTTGTTGCAAGCCGACCCATATGACCCCACCGATGCCACACCTGCAGCACCCTTTGCGGAGCCAGCCGGCGAGCCGGCAAGTACTCTATTTACGTTCGAGATGGTTAGCTGAGACACGCGTCTCGCGGCAGGCCACGTTCGGCCTGATTTGCGTGATGGAAGTCGCAACTTATGTAAGCTCGTTTTCCCGCGACAGTCCGGACTGTCACCGCCGCGGCGATGGCGACGGCTCGCCCAATCCGAGCGTTTCTGGAGCAAGGCTCGTCTGCTCGGACGCGTTGCATGAGCCGTTGGAGTCTCTATACTGCGCCCGCACGTATGTGCGGCATCGCTGGGATCTATTCGAAAGCCAGACCTCGACGCGAGACCGTGGAGCGGATGGTGGCGCGTCGCGAAATATCCGGCCCCATTGACCGAGCTCAAATTGTCGAAGGTCGATTTTCGTGGGTATTCGGGCTTTAGCGATCATTCGGAAGGCATGGCCGCCGCGTGCGCGTCGTTTGTGTTGGGATCACGGATTCTCGAAAAAACATATGACGATAGACAAAGCCGCTTATGGGCCCGATCATGCATGCAGCATGACGCCAGACGAGTTGCGGTTCATTAATGCGTTCCGCAACGACTGGGCGACGTGCAGATAGCGGGTACCGTCTCGAACCCTCCAACCTAGACCGCCGCGATGCAGAACACTGAAGCGATCACTCCGCAAACGCGGGCGTTTGCCGTGCCGATGGCCATGCCCAACCTCAAAGTCTTGGGGTTCGATAGTTGGACCCAGGGCTCGGTCAATTTCGCTCGATTGTTGCCGGCTTTTCGCGAGCGTGGAATGACGTTCAGTGTTGTGCACATCGGGTCATGGGGAAGCGATCCCGGCCGGCCAAGCAGGGAAAAAATCGGTGAGCTTGAGTATAGAGACGTCACGTCTTATCCAGGAAAGTCGTTTGACGAAATACTCGATGCTGAGCGCCCGGACGCCGTGCTGTTATTGTCGACGCAGACTTTCGCGCACCGTGCGTTTCTGCGTTACTGCAAGCAACGATCGATACCCTCCCTGCATTTGTATCATGGCGTAGCGAACGTCCAAGTTACGGATGACAGCAGCGGGAGCCACAAAGTCGGCTGGCTTTCTTACGCGAAATTCGCGCTACCGAAGATTAGTAAGCTGATCAAACGAACGTTCCCCTGCTACATGACCGCTTTGGCAAAGACTCGCGCGGCCGCGAGCGAGTGGGGAACATTCTTCTCCGACATCGTCCGCTTGGCTTCCGGACTACCGCAATTCACCGCAGCAGCCGATGCCCGCACGAGCAAGGGCGCGGTCTACACAAACGCTGATATTGAGCACGCGATGCGAGTCTACGGGTTTGAAGAACGTGACGTCGTAGCGGTGGGAAATCCCGATTTGATTCGATTCGGCTTCACGGAGCGGATGCTCGGCATCCTGAACCGTCGGACTACCGTAGATCTCCCGTACGTCATGTACGTCGACACGGCTCTGGCACTCGTGGGCCTCCAGTTCAAGAGCTACGCATCATTCATCGAGCATCTGATCAAAACGGCCGACGCCTTGGCAGCCCAAGGCAAGGCGCTCGCCCTGAAACCTCATCCGGCCCACGATCCAGCATTTCTGAAGAAGAGTCTTAAGGGCGCCAGAATAGAAATAGTGTCAAATGACGATTTTCTTGCCAAGTTGAACCAATGTTGCGCTTGCATCGCTGAGACGACATCCGTCGCATTGCTGCCGGCGTTGATGGGTATGCCATTGCTCTACGCAACGTACGGGGAGCTCAAGGAACAGCGTTTCGGTAGCGTACTTACCAGCTACCCTCGGGGTTACATGCTCGACGACGTCTCCCGCGTTACTGATATTCTCAGAGCGGATATCGAGCGTTTCGATTCGAAGGCAGTACGAGATTGGATAACGTTTAATGCTGGCCCCCTTCCTGCGGACGAGATGCCGCGTCGCGTAACAGACATCGTCGAGGCCATGATCTTGGAAGCGAGAGGGCTGCCACCGGGCCATTGACGATCGCACGATTGGCTCCTGCTTGAGGTGACGCGTCCTAACACGCGGATCATGTATACTCGCCGGACTCGAGCTACACAGTATCCACTTCGAACGCCGCTGATCACCATGGCTGCCTCTTCCGCTCCTACGGGCGAGCGGCGGCTACGCACGACACAATCCCGACCTTAGCCAAACACACACTGTGGATAGAACGCTGGACAGCAGAATCTTGGTGACGGGAGGGGCTGGATTTCTCGGCTCACACCTCTGCAAGCTGCTGTTGAGAAATGGCTATGACGTGTTATGCGTGGACAACCTTTATACAGGAACCAAGCGGAACATCCTTTCACTGCTTGACGAGCACAACTTCGAATTTCTGCGTCACGACATCACGTTTCCGCTTTACGTCGAGGTCGATCAGGTTTTCAATCTCGCCTGCCCTGCCTCACCGGTGCATTACCAGCACGATCCGGTGCAAACGACAAAGACGGCCGTGCACGGTGCGATCAACATGTTGGGGCTGGCGAAGAGGGTCAAAGCGAAAATCCTGCAGGCGTCCACCAGCGAGGTATACGGAGACCCCGACGTACACCCTCAGCGGGAGGACTATTGGGGCAGAGTAAATCCCATCGGCATGCGGTCTTGTTACGATGAGGGTAAGCGTTGCGCCGAAGCTCTGTTCTTCGATTACTTCAGACAGCACAAGCTTCGCATCAAGGTGGCGCGTATCTTCAACACATATGGACCCAACATGCACCCGCATGACGGCAGGGTAGTTTCAAATTTCATAACTCAGGCTCTGCGGGCTGATCCAATTACATTATATGGAGACGGCCAACAGACTCGTTCATTCTGTTACGTCGACGATCTCGTCGACGGCATGGTGCGTCTGATGCGCTCACCCGATGACTTCACTGGACCGGTGAACCTAGGAAACCCAGACGAGTTCACTATTCGTGAGTTGGCCGAGGTGATACTGGAAATTACGGGATCGCGTTCGAAGCTGGTGCACAAACCGCTGCCGGCCGACGATCCCAGGACTCGCAGGCCGGACATAAGCTTGGCGAAAAAGGTCTTGGACTGGAACGCCAAGACACCGCTTCGTGAAGGACTCACGAAAACCGTGGCCTATTTCGAAGAGTTGTTGAGTGGAGCCAAGCCAAGTTGAAGGCTCGTTTGATCGGCTATGGCCGGCACCCGGGCTTGACTAACCACAGAAAAGAATAGAACCAGTGAGCTTGGCCTTGTGCCCGCCGCCAGCATAGATGTAAGTAGGTTTCGCGGACGAGGCGGTTGAACCGTCCGCATCGGGCGGCGCGTCCGTCGATCGTCAATCTTTGGGAGCGTTTGCATGCACGTTCTTGTGACCGGGAGCAGCGGATTGATCGGCTCCGAGGCCGTGGAATTCTTCGACAAGATGGGATTCAGCGTCAGCGGCATCGACAACAACATGCGCGCCGACTTTTTTGGTCCCAAAGGAGATACAACTTGGAATCTTCGTCGTCTCCGCGAGCGTTGCAAGGGATTCCGCCACTTTCCACTCGACATTCGCGACCGCGATGGCGTCGATCGACTTTTTCGCGACAATCCGCTCGATCTAATCATTCACGCTGCCGCGCAACCTTCACACGATCTCGCGGCGAAGCGCCCCTTCGATGATTTCGATGTGAACGCCGTTGGAACTTTGAACCTTTTGGAGGCTTGCCGGCGACATCGCCCAGAGGCGGTCTTCATTTTCGTGAGCACGAATAAGGTTTACGGCGACGGCCCGAATCGAATTCGGCTCAAGGAATTGGCCACGCGCTGGGATTACGACGATCCCGCGTACCGCGATGGTATCGCCGAAGATTTCCCGATCGATCATTGCTTGCATTCGCTCTTCGGTGCCTCGAAAGTGGCCGCCGATGTGCTAACGCAAGAATACGGCAAGTATTTCGGCTTGAAGACTGGCGTATTTCGCGGAGGGTGCCTGACAGGGCCTCAGCACTCAGGTGTGGAGTTACATGGCTTTCTCAACTATCTCGTTTTCACGGCGTTGCGCGAGCAGCCCTACACAGTATTCGGGTACAAAGGCAAGCAAGTCCGCGATCAGATCCATTCCCACGACGTGATAGAGGCCTTTTGGGCGTTTGCGCAAAATCCTCGTCCGGGCGAAGCCTACAATCTCGGCGGCGGTCAAGAAAACGCCGCGAGTCTCATGGAATGCGTCGAGATGATCCACGAGGTCACGGGTCGAAGGCCGATCATGACTTATCAGGAGGCAAACCGTATCGGCGACCACATCTGCTATTACACCGACTTGGGCAAGCTCCGAGCGCACTTCCCCGATTGGAAGCTCACCTACTCGTTACCGCGGATCATCGAGGAAATGGTGCGCTTGATGACCGATGGAAACCACGCGTGATCACGGGGCGGCGCGTTCCTATCTCGTTCGGTATCGCATGCGTTCGGAAATCTGTTCGACAGCACTCGCTGCCGAACTCCTGTCGCTCTTGTCGCCGTTAGCCGAAACGGAGCATGCTACTATCGCGAATGAAAACAAGGAGTTGTGTTAGGTGACCGCCTTCGCGTTCGGCGAAAACTGGCTGCGCTTTCTAGAGACTATCAACGAATCCTCGGTCGAGGCGTCCAAGAACGACCTCGCCGCAATGCTCGGAGACATTTCCGACAAGACGTTTGTCGACGTTGGATGCGGCAGCGGGCTATCTTCCCTGGCTGCTCATCGTTGGGCGCAAAGGTGCGGGCCTTCGACTACGACGTCCAATGCGTGGAGTGTGCGAAGGAGTTGCAACGACGGTTTCGTGCGCATTGGCCTGTGGAACGCGGATCAGCTCTCGACTGTGACTACCTCGCCCGCCTCGGTCAGTTCGATATTGTGTATCCTGGGGCGTCCTGCATCACACCGGCGATATGTGGACCGCTATTGACAACTGCATGCACACTTCCTCAAACCGGGCGGCATTTGCATCTAATGCTCTATCGCGATGCGTATCTGGCGCCGGTGTGGAAAGGGATCAAACGGTTCTATAGCGTGAGTCCTCGGCCAATCCAAGGGCTCATGCGAACCGCTTTTGCGGGCGTTCAGATATTCGGCCTCCTTGTGAAGGGCCGCAACCCGTTGCGTGTAATGCGCGACTATGGCAAGAGCAGTCGCGGCATGTCCTGGTATACCGATTCGACAGATTGGATAGGCGGTTACCCGTTCGAGTATGCGTCGGCCGAGGACGTCATCGAGCACCTAACGGGTAGAGGTTTCGACCTCGTCAAGCTATACCCAAACATTTATCCCAAACGTATGGGGTGGCAGGGCACCGGAAGCTATCAGTACGTGTTTCGGCTAGCGACCTCCTCGTTCCGACGATCGTCCTCGAGTCTCACAACTCCGACCAAGAATCCTGCCCGAGAGTCCACGCCTCGACCTTGTACACTGTGTCAGCGTCAGTCTCCGAACTACCACAATAGAACGTCGTCGCCATGAGTCCATCCAACCACGAGCTGATCGCAACGTGCGGCCGGATACAAGAACGCAGAGGATAGAATGACCGAGTCGATCGCCGAACCGATACAGATCAATCGAATCGATTTGTTTGCGCTCGCGCGCAATACACATAGTCAGAACGGCGAAGACGGAATTCTAGAGAAGATCTTCGAGATCGACAACGTTGCACGCGGTTTCTTCATCGAGTTTGGCGCGTGGGACGGAATGTACTTGTCGAACACCTACAATTTGTACAAACAGGGCTGGACTGGGTGCTACATTGAGGGTGATGCGTTGAAGTACCGCGATCTCGTGAAAAACATACCAGACCCATCGATCATGAAGATCAATTCATGGGTTACTAGGGACGGCCCTACGTCCCTTGATCGAATTGTAGCGGGCTTGAACGTGCCGCATATCGACTTGCTCTCGATCGATATCGACGGCGACGATTTGCCAGTGTGGAAGAGCTTGCGCGTATCACGTCCGTCCGTGGTCGTCATCGAGTACAACCCGACGATCCCGGCCGACGTTCTCTATGAGAACCCGCGGGATAAAAACCATGGGAACTCGCCGCTGTCGATTGTGAAGTATGCCGCGTCGAACGGCTACACATTGGTGGATGGGACGCTCACCAATCTGATCTTCGTGCAAAACGGCTCGAAAGTGTTGGATGTTGCGCGATTGAAGGCACTGGAAGACATCACTCGCCAAACGAAGTCTACGAAGTACTTCTTCGGATACGACGGGACCCTGATCACGTCTTCGGAAATCGCGGGCAGCCAACTGAACGAACTCATCCCGGTTCCGTGGACCGAGCCCATTTGCCTTTTCTCGCAGCCGCTGCCGCGTGTTCTGCGCGGGTTTGCTCCCCCTAAGGCCATTGCGCTGTTTAGGTTCGTCTACCGCATGGTTCCATCGGTACTGTTTCACCCGCTCGAAAGCATGCGCTTGATCCGGCGCTATTGGAGCCGACGGAATCGGTAGTGCGTTGACGCAGTTTTGAATGCAAAGACCTACGTTGAACAGAAATGACAGAATGATTTCGAAGGAAACAAAGATACTCTATCTTCATTCGAACTCGAGTGGATACCAAAAGCGCCTCCATGCGAGCCGCGTGGATTTGTATAACCGTCTCGGTTACGACGTTAGACTATTCGACTCGACCGAGCACTATGCTCCGACGATTTTTCCCTATCTCGATAAGCACTGGAGAAAGAAAGATCGGCAACTGATGTCGTTCTACGAAACGCTTGCGCCGGAGCTGCATCGTTGCGATCTGTTCATTCACTACAACGGGGCGAACATCCATCCCGCTTATCTCGAGCAATTCAAATGTGCTTAAGGTGTATCACTGTGCGGACGACCCTGAAGCGAGCGCGGTTCTCTCAAGACCCGTCGCTCGCGAGTACGATGCCTGCGCAATTAGCAATATTGCTTGTATAGACTTGTACAAGAGTTGGGGCTGCCGAAATGTCTTTTTTTGGCCGCTCGGCTCCTCTTTTCCAGACGAAGTCATCCACTCATTCGACATCGACAAGTCGCAGCGTGACATCGATTTGGTGTTCGCCGGTTCGAAACTCGGGGTAACCTCCGTGAGATACCTGGGGCGGCTATTTGGATTGTACCGGCGACGCCGTTTCATGGAGGCAATCGAACGCAAAGTCCCTACGCTGAAAGCCTATGGGGCCGGGTGGAAGGACGGATCCATACCTCCCGAGGATGTTCCGGCTCTGTACGTACGATCGCTGCTAGGTTTGAACAAACACAATTCGACGGGACCGATCAACTTCAGGGTGTTCGACCTTGCTGCTTTTGGCGTGATGCAAATCTGCGATAATCGCAAACATCTCAGCCAAGTCTATCGCTTGGAAGAAGAGGTCGCCGGCTACGAGACGCTGGAAGAATGCCTCGAGCTCATCAGCGCATTATTTGAGCCATCCAGACGAAGCTCGCCAGATCGCCGTCGCGGCTCGGCGGCGCTTCGATCGCGACTACGCCGCCGCCCCGCTTTGGGAGAACTTCGTCCGCAACCTCAACGCCTGCACCGCCGATCCCATGATCCAACATTGCTAACTGCCCGATTCCCCGGCTTGCCCAGATCCACCCGTCGACGGCAAGCGATTTTCACGCATGGAGTGGAGGCGCTCATTCCTGTGATCGCGGAATGGTTAACGGTAGACGGTGAAGCAGCACGGCTCGAACACGTTCATCGGTACAAATGTCTGCGCGACAGATCCATAATGACACGTCGACGGTTGGGCTCGATGGCATCGCCAAGAGACCTGTGAGTGAAATAAGTATGAGCCAAGGCGGCCTCATAGAGAATCAGCAGAGATCAGGCAAAGCAACGTCGTACAGTTATGGCGATGAATACCAACGGCAGATGCTGGTGTACTATCGTCGACTCAAGACCGACTCGAAAGATAGCACGGTACTGCAGACGCACTTGTGGGTAAGACAGTTGATCGAGGAAGCGCACGCGAGGCAAGGACGGCGCAAAGAGGACACGGTTGTCGTGGACGTAGGGTGTTCAGTCGGTACCTTTGCGATCGAGTGCTCGAAAATGGGTTTTCGATCCTTCGGAGTGGATTTCGACAAGAGCGCCATCGAATTGGCGAGACAACTCAACGCCGAAGAGGGATCGAGTGCCGAATTTCATCAAATGGATGTATCTGATTGGGGCGCGACGATTCCCGTTGATCAACATCGCCGTGTGTGCAGACATCTTCGAGCACTTGCATGATGACGAATTGGGATCACTTCTCGTGCTCTCAGAAAGAACTTGAGTGACGACGGACTTATCGTATTCCATACGGCCCCTCAAGAATTCGACTACATCTTTTGGCGGAGGGCAGGGCGACGCGGGCTTGTGACTTGCCCTTGCCTTTCGTCCGTTCAATGGCTTCTCGGACGAATACTTCACCCGATTGACGCGAATTGCGGCGTTGATGCTCGACTCTGGCTCGTGGCCACCAAGGGTGAGACGTACAAAGAACACATCAAGGCGGCGGATCACCCGAACCCGCTGACAAGACCAGGTTGACCGACATATTTATCGAGCCGGCTATGAGATCGTGACGCGTTGCCACTCGCACGTCGGAAGAGCAAATGCATCCTAAGCACAGGGAGTTTTTTAGCAATCGCACCGTGACGCATCGAAGTCTTTACGGATTAGCCCGACCGAGAGCATCGTAAACGACCGCTCACTGCTCTTTCGGTTAGAACATGCACGACGACAGCGCTCGGCTGCACGGACCGCGCTATCTCCTATCGGTGATCGGCTTCAGCTCCGTTCCACGCCTCATTACGAGCGTATTGTCGTTGATTGTCTTTCCTCTGCTCGTTCGTGCCATAGGCGCCACCGAGTACGGCATTTTCGTCTATGTAAGCGCGGTGCTGAACGTCTTGGTGCTGTTCGCCGACTTCGGAGTCGCATCGGCGGCGGGAAAAACCATCGCTGAGGCGCGACTGCGCGGGGCAATCTTCGCCCGCGAAGCGCTTTTACGCTCCGCCCGTCTACAAACGGTAGTTGGGGACCATCGGCCTGATACCCATGCTAGCGATCTCCTGGGCAGTTGCCTCGGCGTCGACGAGAGTGTCAGTCGACCCACGTTTGTGGTCGTGATGGTAATGGCAACTTGGACTAGCGTTGCGGCCACTTTCGTTCGATCGTGCCTGCAGTCCTATCTCGCGTTCGGTTGGTTGGCCGTATTGGACACTGTTGAGTCGATCGTCCGAACGGTCGGCTGGTCGATGGTGGCTTGGTTCGCGCCTACGTATATGTCGCTCGCATGGGCGACGCTTATCACATCAGTCGTTTCGACCGTGCTTGCCATCACGATACTCATTTTAGAGAACGCGAGCGCCACCAACCGGGACGAGTGTTTCGCAGCCGGTACCCTCTCACAGTTAGGATCTTACCGGGAGCTGCTGAAGGACAGCGCCAGCTTTCTGAGCGTCGGTTTGGCAACGCGCGTATTTCAGTCAATACCGTTCATTCTGTTTGGCAGGCTACTGGCGCCGAGGTCGTCGGCGTGATCGGAGCCTTTACGAGGCTGCTCGAGATGATCAGTTTCCCATTCATAACCATCGGCAATGCTCTCGCAGTAAGAGCCTACGAAGTGAAGAGCGCTGGGCCGGCGGCCGTCGTTGCGCTATGGGATGCCTGTTCTCGTTCATCGTGATCGCTGCCGGTGCGACCGGAGCATTTCTTTTGGCTTCTGGCGTCCTAGCGCACCTGCTACTTCCAGGCCAGTTCGTCCGGCCCGCGCTCTTTTCGATCCTGGCAGCGGTGATCTTGACGCATTCCGCCTCTTGTTTTATCCCGACGATGGCGGATTTCGTGGGCGGCCTTCGACAAAGAATCGTCTTTCTGAGCCTGCTGGCTATCGTCCAGATTCCAGTTCTATGGGTGTTCGTACGTTGTGGCAAGAGCGAGGGGCCGTCATTGGCTATGCGTTTGTGCAGGTCGTCATGATCATTGGGTACATCCTCATCGCGAAGAGAAGTTTTTTTCGCGGACGCCCGCTATTCTGTTCCTCGCTATATCTTGCAGTCCTTCGTCGTCATCGCTTTATCGCTTGTCCTGTCGATTGCCATAAAGGTAGAACATCGATCGAACCGTTCAGCCGCCGCTTCCTGATTTCGATTCGCTTGCGGCGTTGATTGCGTATCTCGCGATGACATCCATTGCTTTTGTCAGTATCAAGGCGCTGCGGCAGAGATTCTTGAATCTATCTATTTTCGAATTTACGAGGAGCTAGCAGTTTCTGAAGCAGTGTCTCTGCCTGTTGCAGACCGCATTCGCCCAATTGCGGAGCATAGTTGAAGCATCCTTCAAAACACACGCCTATGCTTCGTGGCGAGATCCGCGGTCGCCTCTGGACGATCCCTATGTGCGGGATTGTCGGGATAGCCTTCGCAGCGCAGCATTACGGACCGCCGATGGTTGGCGCGGGACGCGATGTCATGCGCCATCGCGGTCCCGACGACGCCGGCGAATGGTGGTCGCCCAACGGTGACGTGGGCCTAGCTCACCGACGCTCGCGATCATCGACCTCTACATCCGGCCGGACACCAGCCCATGCAGGACGCGACAGGCGAGCTCGCGATCGTTTTCAACGGCGAGATCTACAACTTCGGCGATCTGCGCGCCGAGCTTGAGGACGTGGGCACGTTTCGATCGAATACCGACACCGAGGTCCTGCTGGCTGCTTATCAGGAATGGGGCACGGAGTGTCTGTCGAAGCTGAACGGCATGTTTGCCTTCGCGCTCTACGATTCGCGCGCTCGGCATGTGTTTCTGGCGCGCGACCGCGCCGGCGAGAAGCCGCTGTTCTATGCGACGGCGGCGGGACGGCTTCGGTTCGCCTCGGAGCTCAAGGGCCTAATGGCCGATCATTCCCTGCCGCGACGATCGATAGGCTCGCTCGACTGCTATCTCGCCCAGGGTTCGTTCCTGGCGACGGGGCATCCTGAGACGTGCAGAAGCTGCCTGCCGCGCACGCGCTGCTCTTCGATTTCGACAGCGGCCAGTCGCGCCGTTGGCGGTACTGGCGGCTGCCGAGTTCGATCTCACCGCTACGCCGGCACCGACGATGAATGAGCTTCTCGGGAACTCGAAGACGCTCTGGAGAATGCCGTGCGGCGTCAGCTCGTCGCCGACGTTCCGCGTGGGGATCCTCCTGAGCGGCGGAGTGGACTCGAGCCTCGTGACGGCGCTTGCTGTGCGGGCAGCAGGCAACGTCAAGACCTTCACGGTTAGCTTTCCGGGCTACGACGAATTTGACGAGACGAGCATGCGCGTCTCATCGCGAGGCATTTCGAAACGGAGCACGTCGAGCTGGAAGCTGATGCCGCGACCCGGCGACATGCTTCCGATGTTGGCCCGGCAGTTCGACGAGCCGCTCATCGACTCATCGATGATCCCGACGTATCTGGTCAGCGCGCCTATTCGCAGCACTGCACGGTGGCGTTGGGGGGAGACGGGGGCGACGAGCTGTTCGGCGGCTACTCGCACTACGATCGGCTGCTCTGTTTCGAGAGAATGTTCGGGTGGGTTCCGTTGTCGGCGCGCGGCGCAGCCGCTTGGCTCGGGCTTCGACCTTGCCGGTCGGGTTCAAGGGACGAAATTGGTTTCAGGCGCTAGTCGACTCGACCGATAATGACGTTCCGATGATCGCGTCCTACTTCGATGCGGCCGCGCGGCGGAAGCTGATGGCGGGCGATGATGCGCTGGGCTCTCGTGGCCGAGTCGCTTCGTGGCCGTCGGCTACGGACGCCGGCGACCTGCTGCAGCGGGCGACCGCCTCGATTTCGAGACATATCTTCCTGAGGACATCCTGGTAAAAGTCGATCGCGCCAGCATGCTCAATTCGCTGGAAGTGCGAGCGCCGATGCTCGACTTCCGCGTGATCGAGTTTGCCTTCGGGGTCCCTCCGACTTGAAGGCCACGGCGACGAACCGCAAGGTCTTCTGAAGAACTGGCGGCGCGTCTTTTGCCGCCGGGCTTCGATCACTATGCCGCAAAGCAGGGTTTTTCCATCCCGCTGTCCGCGTGGCTTCAGTCCGGGCCGTGGCTGGTGTACTTCCGCGAGGTCCTGCTCGACAACGAGCCAAACAACGTTCGATCGGACATTGATACAGCGTTTGCTCGGCGAGTCATGAGGAACGGCAGGGCGAACGGCGAGCGCCTGTTCGGGTTGTTGATGTTCGAGCTGTGGCGGCGCGAGTACCGATTTCGCTCGGTGAAGCGGTTGAACGCCGCCATGCTTGATTTGCTTCGGTGCCCGCAGAGCGGCCAGCGGCTCGAGCTCGTGGATATCGAGACTTCGGGATCGCGCGTCGAGCGCGGCGTGGCTCGTCTCCGAGGACGGCCGCCATCGTTATCCGGTTCGAAACTACATTCCGCGTTTCGTGCCGGAATCGAATTACGCCGACAATTTCGGCATGCAATGGAACACGTTCAGCAAGACGCAATTGGACAGCCACTCGGGCCACCCGATCTCCGCAAACCGCTTTTGGGAAGCGACCGGATGGAAACCGTCGGATCTCGCCGGCCAGCGCGTGCTCGACGTCGGCTGCGGCGCCGGCCGCTTCGCGGAGGTCGCCTTGGAAGCCGGCGCTGAAGTCGTGGCTCTCGACTACTCCAACGCCGTCGACGCCTGTTACGAGAATCTTGGTCGATCCGAGCGACTGCTCGTCGTGCAGGGCGATGTCTATTCGTTGCCCTTTCGGAAAGGCGATTTCGCCTTTGTCTATTCGCTTAGGCGTCTTGCAGCACACGCCTGATGTGGCGCGTGCGTTCGCGGCGTCTGCCGCCGATGGTGGCGGTCGGCGGACGGCTATGTGTGGATTTCTATCAGAAGCTCATGGAAGAGTGCGCTACTTCCGAAGTACTGGCTTCGCCC
This sequence comes from uncultured Gammaproteobacteria bacterium, assembly GCA_963744305.1. Taxonomy (GTDB): domain Bacteria; phylum Pseudomonadota; class Gammaproteobacteria; order Steroidobacterales; family Rariloculaceae; genus FEN-1219. Next base: position 34,868 of record CAVUTF010000032.1, on the reverse strand, counting down.
GTTCACGAAACGAATTTCCAAGCCGCGCCTTTTCGCTTTGCTGCAGACGTTGGTGCCGAAGCTGCTACCGGTGAGCTGTCTCGTTGCGAAGGTCCCGGCGGTTGGCGGTCAGCTAAAGAGGCTCGTGCCCGTCGCGAACTATGTCGGGGAGCTGCCGCTCGACGAACAGCAGCAGTTGGAATGGTCCTTGCTCGACACGTTCGATTGGTTGGCCCCGGAGTTCGATAATCCGCAGACGCCGACGACAATTGGGCGATGGCTACAAGAAGCCGGCATGGAGCGGATCGAGGTGCTAAAGGCGGGACATCTCGTCGGCCGCGCCATACAGGGCGCAGCGCACTGATGGGCCTCGTCGTCGGAATCGACGCATCGCGCAACCGCTCGGGCGGGGCCAAAGCACATTTGCTCGGCATCCTGAGCAACGGCAATCCCGCTCGAGCACGGGATCAGCGCCGTGCACGTCTGGTCCTATCGGTGCCTTGCTTGCAGGCCTGCCCGACGAACCCTGGCTCATCAAGCACAACCCTCCCGAGCTCGAACGTACCCTTCTGCACCAGGTTTGGTGGCAGTATCGCGCGCTCCCGAACGAAGCACGCAAGAACGGCTGCACCATCCTGCTCAACACCGATGCCGGCAGTGTCTGCAGGTTTCGTCCGGCGGTGACGATGAGCCGTGACATGCTGTCCTATGAGCCGGGCGAGATAAGAGCGCTTCGGATTTTCCAAAGCGCGCCTCCGGCTCATGCTGTTACGAATCGTCCAAAGCCAATCGATGCGATTTGCCGATGGCGTGATCTTCTTGACGGAGTACGCGGCGAAGGTGATTCAAGCAGACCACGGGCAAGCTGCATCGGACCACCGTGATACCGCACGGCGTCGGCAACGAGTTCAGGGAACGAAGCGTGCAGGCGGAGTGGCCGCGCGACGAGCGCAGGCCGATCCGCTGCGTTTACGTCTCCAACGCCTCCATGTACAAGCATCAGTGGGTCGTCGTGAAGGCGATCGGGCACCTCCGCAGCCGCGGCCACAACATCGAGCTCACACTCGCCGGCGGAGGCTCGGGACGAGCACTGCGTCTCCTCGAGAAAGAGATCGCGCGCACCGATACCCAGCGGATGTTCGTCAAATGCCTGGGATTTCGTGCAGCACGACGATCTCCCGGGCTTGCTCGCCGATGCCAATCTATTCGTCTTCGCGTCCAGTTGCGAGAATATGCCCAACACGCTCGTCGAGGCGATGGCTATTGGACTGCCGATTGCGTGCTCCGACCGAGGGCCGATGCCGGAGGTATTGCGGGACGGCGGCGTGTATTTCGACCCGGAGGATTTCGCGTCGATTGCAAACGCGCTCGAGACGCTCGTCACGAAACGCAGAGCTCAGAGTGTCGCTCGCGGATCGCGCGAAGAGACTTTCGACGCAGTATTCCTGGTCGCGATGCGCCGACGAGACTTGGACCTTTCTGAAAACGATCTCAGGGCTGAGCTAGATGTCGGCAAGCCGCTACCAGATTTGCACGAACTGTGTCATGGACACGAGCGACTCGAAGATTACCTTCGGGTCTGATGGCGTTTGTGATCACTGCACGACGTTCTACACCGAGGTGCTGCCGAATTGGCACGTGGACGAGCGGGGCAGAGCGGAGCTCGACAAGATAGCGGCCGAGATCAGGGCGGAAGGCACCGGACGCGACTTCGACTGCATCATCGGCGTGAGCGGAGGCATCGACAGCTCGTACCTGACCTACATCGCAAAGGCGCGGCTCAACCTACGGCCTTTGGTGTTCCATGTGGACGCCGGCTGGAACTCGCAGATTGCCGTCAACAATATCGAGAAGCTCGTGGACGGTCTCGGCCTCGACCTCTACACGGAGGTCATCGATTGGCCGGAGATGCGCGATCTGCAACTGGCATTCTTCAAGTCCGGCGTGCCGCACATCGACACGCCGCAGGACCATGCCTTTTTCGCGACGATGTACAACTTTGCGGAGCAGCACCGGGTTAGGTACATCCTGACGGGCGCCAACTTGTCGACGGAGTGCATTCGCAACCCGATCGAGTGGATGTACTACCAGTCCGATTCCGTGCAGCTGCGCGACATCCACCGCCGTTTCGGCAGTCGGCCGCTCGCCACTTTTCCGATCACGAGCATTCTGCGGCACAAGGTGTATTTGCGATATATCAGGAGGATACGAGTCGTCACGCCGTTGAACTACGTGCCGTATGTCAAGGCGGACGCAATGCGGTTTCTTCAGGAAGAATTCGGCTGGCAGCCGTACCCGCAAAAACACTTCGAGTCGCGGTTCACGCAGTTTTACGAGAGCTATTGGCTGCCGAAGAAATTCGGCTACGACACGAGGCGGGTGCAGTACTCGAGCCTGATACTCACGAAGCAGATGACGCGCGCGGAGGCTCTCGAGAAGCTCGCCCAACCGGCCTACGACGAAGCCACGATCGGTCACGATATAGAATACGTCGCCACGAAGCTCGGCATCTCTTCCACCGAGCTGCTCGGGTACTTGGACGCGCCGAACAAGTCGTACAAGGATTACAGGTCCCAGGAGGCCATCTACGCCGTCGGAGCAAAGGTCATGAGATTGGTCGGTATGCAACTGGGCGGAAAACGGTGATCGCAATCGTCCACTATGGGTTGGGCAACGTCGACGCCATCGCCAACATCTTCAGGAAGCTCGGTATCCCGTGCCAACTCGCGACTTCCGCGGAGGACATTCACTCCGCCGACAAGGTCATTCTCCCCGGCGTCGGCGCGTTCGACTGGGCGATCAACCGACTGAACAGCTCCGGTATGAGGGACGCTCTGGAGCGTTCCGTGCTCGTCGAGCGAAAACCTCTGCTCGGTATTTGTGTCGGCATGCAAATGCTCGCTAAGCGGAGCGATGAAGGGAATTTGGACGGGTTGGGCTGGATTGACGGGGAGGTCAAGCGTTTCGACGTCTCGACGTTCTCTCACAAGACCCATCTACCGCACATGGGCTGGAACGACGTGCGGCCAAACGACAGTGAAGGCCTGTTCAAGAGTCTCGCCGTGGACGCGCGGTTCTATTTCTTGCATTCCTATTACTTCAGTGCCCGCGCGAGCGAGGACGTACTCGCGGTGACGCACTACAACGGGGCTTTCGCGTCCAGCGTCCGTTCCGCAAATGTCTACGGCGTGCAGTTTCATCCGGAGAAGAGCCATCAGTGGGGCATTAGGCTTCTCAATAACTTCGCCGAGTTGTGAGACATGCTCCGACCACGACTGATTCCGTGCCTGCTCGTGAAGGACGGAGGGCTCGTCAAGACGGTGCAGTTTGCGCGGCCGAAGTACGTCGGCGATCCGATCAATGCCGTGCGGATATTCAACGAGAAAGAGGTGGACGAGCTGATCGTGCTCGACATCGACGCTACTGCGCGATCGCGCGAGCCGGACTACGTGATGATCAAGAATCTCGCCGCGGAATGCCGGATGCCCCTCTGCTACGGTGGCGGCATCAAGAACGTAGAGCAGGCGGCCAAGATCGTCAGCATGGGAGTGGAAAAAGTCGCGGTGAGCTCTGCGGCCGTCGAAGACCCAGGTCTCGTGGCCCGCATGGCGGCCGTGGTCGGCAGCCAGAGCGTGGTCGTGGTCATCGATGTCCGGCGCTCGAAACGAAGGGACACATTCGAGGTGTGGACGCACAACGGCACTCGGCGCGGCGGCGAAGATGCCGTGCAGTTCGCGAGAGAGGCGGAGGAAAAGGGCGCCGGAGAAATCGTCGTCAATTCGATAGACAATGATGGCGTGATGAAGGGGTACGATCTAGAGTTGATCTCCCAGTTTCGCGATGCAGTGGCGTTGCCGCTAACGGCGTTGGGTGGCGCTGGAACCGTTGGTCACATCGGCGAGCTCATTGGCCGGTTCGGCTTGATGGGCGCCGCCGCCGGAAGCTTGTTCGTATTCAAGGGAGTTTATCGGGCGGTTCTGATCAACTATCCGAGCCGCGCCGAGAAAGACGCATTGGTTGCCCATCCGTAAAAGAAGCGGCCGAAGTTGAAACAGATATTGCAGTCGCTCAAAGACGGTCGCACCGAAGTCGCTTCCGTTCCGTGCCCGGCCGTGGGCTATGGGCAGCTCCTGATCGCGTCCTCGCGAACGCTGATATCGCTCGGCACGGAGCGGATGCTCGTGGACTTCGGCAAGGCGAGCTTGCTCAACAAGGCCCGCCAGCAGCCGGACAAGGTGCGGATGGTTCTCGAAAAAATCAAAACCGATGGGCTCGTGCCGACGCTCGAGACGGTGCTGAGCAAGCTCGACCAGCCGCTGCCGATGGGGTACTGCAACGTCGGCGTCGTAAAGGCCCTCGGCGAGGGCGTCTCCGGGTTTGAGATCGGAGATCGCGTGGCGTCGAACGGCAAGCACGCCGAGATCGTGAGCGTTCCGGTCAATCTTTGTGCGAAGGTGCCCGACGAGGTCACGGACGATAGCGCTGCGTTCACGGTGATCGGCGCGGTCGCCCTCCAGGGCGTCCGCCTATTGCAGCCTACGCTGGGTGAGACGGTCGTCGTGACCGGTCTCGGGTTGGTCGGGCTCCTCACCGTGCAGCTGCTGCGCGCCCACGGTTGCCGGGTTTTGGGATTGGATCCCGCAGCCGACAGGCTCGCGCTGGCGCAAGAGCTCGGCGCTGCGGTAGCGGACCCGTCGCGGGAGGATCCTGTGGCGGCCGCGCGGCGGTTGTCTCGCGGACGAGGCGTCGACGGCGTCATCGTCACGGCCTCGACCGCCAGTAGCGAGCCGATGCATCAAGCAGCGTTGATGTGCCGCAAGCGCGGCCGAATCGTTCTGGTCGGCACTGCGGGACTCGAGCTTTCGCGCGCCGACTTCTACGAGAAGGAGCTGACGTTCCAAGTATCGTGCTCCTACGGACCGGGCCGTTACGATCCGGCGTACGAAGAGCGCGGCGGCGACTATCCGATCGGTTTTGTTCGCTGGACGGAGCAACGCAACTTCGAGGCGGTGCTCGACATGCTCGCGGAAGGGCGGCTCGACGTCGGGCGGCTGATCACGCACCGGTTCGCGATCGATGATGCTCAGCGCGCGTATCAATTGGTCGACGGCACCGAGCCCTCGCTGGGAATCCTCCTCGAATATCCGGGGATCGAGATCGCAGGCGCCGGTCGCACGCTGGCGTTGCCCAGTCCGCGCGCGGTCGGCGTACGCGACGCGGCGGGTGTGTCGGTCGGCTTCATCGGGGCGGGCAACTATGCGTCTGCCGCGCTGATCCCGGCCTTCAAGGCGGCCGGCGCGCGGCTGCGCACGATAGCCTCGACGACGGGTGTGTCCGGCGCTCATGCCGGCAGGAAGTTCGGTTTCGAGCAAACTACGACCGACACGGATAGCGTAATCGCCGACGGCAGCGTCGACGCGCTCGTGATCACCACGCGGCACGACACGCACGCGGCGCTCGTGTCTGCGGCGCTGCGGGCCGGCAAGCACGTCTACGTCGAAAAGCCGCTCGCTCTGAATGCTGGAGAGCTGGACGCGGTTGCGGCGGCGTATGAGCGGGCGGCGTCGCGGCGCACGGCCGCCGGTGTTGACGGTGGGATTCAATCGGCGCTATGCCCCGCAAGTCGTAAAGATCAGCGAGCTTCTGGCCGATATGCACGAACCAAAAGCATTCGTTGCAACGATCAACGCCGGCTCGATTTCGCCGGAGCACTGGACTCAAGATCCGTCAGTCGGCGGGGGCCGAATCATCGGCGAAGCGTGCCACTTCATCGACTTGCTGCGCTTCTTGGCAGGCGCTTCGATCGAACGCCATAGCGTCGTTGCCATGCGCGCGCCGACGGCGGATACGGCGGCGATCTCGCTGCGATTCGCCGACGGCTCGATCGGCACGATTCACTACCTAGCCAACGGGAGCAAGTCGTTTCCTAAAGAACGGCTCGAGGTGTTTGTTGGCGGCCGAGTTCTGCGGCTCGACAATTTCCGCAAACTAACCGGGTTTGGCTGGCCGCGCTTCAAGTCGATGAACCTGTGGCGGCAAGACAAGGGCCAGAAGAGCTGTGCCCGAGCCTTCCTCGAGGGGGTCGCGAGCGGGAACCCACCGATCCCGTTCGAACAACTCGTGGAAGTTGCTCGCGTGACGATCGCTGTACGCGAGGCTCTGCAGAGTTGAGCGCCCTCGGACTTTATCTGCATACGGTTCGGTACCTCCGGCCGGTGCAGGTGGCCGGCCGGGCCCGCATGAAGCTGCTACGCCCGCGGCCCGACTTGCGCGAGGCTCCGCCGTCGCGTGCGGCGAGCCAATCGTACGTCGAGCCGACAAGTGCGGCGCCCACGTTGATCGCTCCGGAGACGTTTCGCTTCCTGAACGTCGAGCGCCGCTGTGCGCTGCCGGATGATTGGTTGCCTTCCGATGTTTCCAAGCTGTGGGTCTACAACCTTCACTATTTCGATGACTTGAATGCGCTGAGCTCGCGAGCTCGCGTGGATTGGCACAGGGCCTTGCTCGGCCGCTGGGTAGCGGAAAACCCGCCCGGACGAAGTGACGCATGGGAGCCGTATCCAGTTTCGCGCCGCATCGTGAACTGGGTGAAGTGGGCGGCCCGTGGGAACACGCTGCCGGCGGCGTGCCATGCGAGCCTTGCAGTGCAGACGCGTTGGCTTGCGCGCCGGCTGGAATATCATCTGCTCGGCAATCACCTGTTGACCAATGCGAAAGCGCTGCTGCATGCCGGCCTATTTTTCGACGGGTCGGAGGCCGAGGGTTGGCGCCGCAAGGGTCTGGCGATCCTAGACCGCGAGTTGCACGAGCAAGTCTTGGCGGACGGCGGGCATTTCGAGCTCAGTCCGATGTATCACGCCGCGGCGCTCGAGGACATGCTCGATTTGATCAACCTCCTGCGCGCCTACGGTGAACAAACGCCATCCGTCTGGAGCGATTGCGTGCAGCGGATGTTGCGCTGGCTGCGCACGATGAGTCATCCGGATGGCCGCATCGCGTTCTTCAACGATGCGGCTTTCGACGTCGCGCCGACGCTCCGCGAGCTCGAGGACTACGCCCAGCGGCTCGGCATCGTGCATCCCGCCGAGAACGAGCCGCCACTCGTGATGTTGGAGTCGAGCGGATATGCGCGCGCCGTCGCCGGCAGCGCGTGCTTGATCTGCGACTGCGCTGCCGTCGGTCCCGACTACCTGCCGGCCCACGCACACGCAGACACGCTGAGCTTCGAATTGAGCCTCGGCAGCCAACGGATCTTCGTGAATTCCGGCACATCCCAATACGGCGCCGACGCCGAGCGGCAACGCCAGCGCGGGACGGCGGCCCACAATACGGTGGTCGTGGACGATCGCGACTCCACGGAAGTGTGGGGCGGCTTTCGTGTGGCTCGGCGCGCGCGCGTGCGAGGTAGAACGGCGACTTCGAATGCGGGTGTCACGACGATCGAGGCTACCCACGACGGCTACCGTCGTTTCGGCAGACACAACGACCATACGCGGCGTTGGTGCCTGGATGCGCAATCGCTCGTGATTGAGGACCGTGTTACGGGATCCTTTGCAGGAGCCCAAGCCCGCTTTCATCTGCATCCGGGCATCGCGGTGAAAATTGCCGAGGAGCGGTCTTTGACGCTTTCCACCGCGAGCGGCCCAGCAACCGTCGCGTTCGAGGGCTCGAGCAGCGTAAACGTGTGCGAGAGCACGTGGCATCCGCAGTTCGGAGTATCCATCGCCAATCGATGCATCGTCGCGCGATTCGAGAATCGTCCGCTGATCGCGCGCGTGCACTGGGTGGCATGAGGCTGCTGGTCCTGACCTTCTACTATCCGCCGGATCTCAGTGCCGGATCCTTCCGCGCGAGAGCTTTGGTCGAGGCACTCCGCGAGCGGGTGTCGCCCGGAACCCAGGTGGACGTCATCACGACGTTGCCGAATCGTTATCGCACCTTCACTCAGGAAGCGGCCGAGGTGGAGTCTTCGGACGGCCTCGAGATCCGCCGTCTCGGCTTGCCGCCTCATCGGAGCGACATCGCCGGTCAGTCGCGTGCTTTCTCGCGGTTTGCGCGGGCTGCGCTGCGGCACACGAAAGGCCGCGACTATGACGTCGTTGTTGCAACTTCGTCGCGCCTGATGACAGCGGCGCTCGGGGCTTGGATTGCGCGGCGTACGCGAGCGAAACTCTATCTGGATATCCGTGACCTCTTCGCCGATACAATTCGCGAAGTGTTGCCGTCGCCGCTTGGTTGGGCCGCCGGTCCGCTGTTCTCCGCCGTGGAGCGCTGGACTTTTCGGTCCGCCGATCGGATCAACCTCGTGTCGCGCGGTTTCGAGCCTTACGTGCGGACTCGATATCCGGACCGTTCACTGGCGTGGTTTACGAACGGAATCGACGATGAGTTCTTGTCGATCGAGAAAGCCGAGCTTGCGCAGGCGCAGCCGCCGGCGAGAGCCACCGTGCTATACGCGGGCAATGTCGGCGATGGTCAAGCGTTGCATCGTATCCTGCCGGGAATGGCGAAGGCGTTGCGCGGGCGAGCGGATTTCGTCGTCATCGGCGACGGCGGGCGGCGGGCGGAGCTCGAAGCGGCAGTTGCCGGCATCGACAACGTGCAGATACGCGCGCCCGTCCCGCGAGCGCAGTTGCTCGACGCGTATCGCGATGCTCACGTACTGTTCCTACATCTCGGCGACCGCAAGGCTTTCGAGAAGGTGTTGCCCTCGAAGCTGTTCGAATATGCCGCTCTCGGTAAGCCCGTTCTCGCGGGCGTGGCCGGCTACGCGGCGCGTTTCGTGACCGAGGAAATCGACAACGCCGCGGTTTTCCCGCCTTGCGACGTGGAGGCTGCGGTCGACGCGTTTGCGTCGCTCGAGCTCGTGGATCGGCCGAGGCGCCGGTTCGTTGCACAGTATGCACGGGCGAGGATCGCGCGCGAGATGGCAGACGACGTGCTTGCGCTCTTGCGCAAACCGCGATGATCTCTTGGATCAAGAACCTCGTTTCCGTGCTCGCGAGCCCGCTTTCCATTGCGGTGGTGCTAGGCGTTGCCGGTGCGGTGTGCCGCTCGAAGGCGAAGCGCACGCTCGGAACCGTGTTGATGTTATCGGCGGTTGCGGTTGCCTACCTGGGTGCGACTCGTGGGATCGGAAACGCCATGCTCGTTCCCCTCGAGCGACGCTACCCGCCGTTGTCGGGTGACGCTCGAGCGCTGAACGTGAGCGACGTCGTCGTGCTCGGCAGCAGCTATTCGCCGGTCGGCGAGATACCGGTCACCGGCGCGTTGGACGAAACGGGGCTCGTGCGCATCGTCGAAGGCGTTCGGTTGACCCTGCGGCTCGAGCAACGCGGTCGGCTCATCGTGTCGGGTGGAGCCGCGGAGAGGCGCAATGCTCCCGCCGTCGGATACGCGGAGCTCGCGCGCTCACTCGGGGTGGCGGAAGAGTCCTTGGTGATCCTCGACGAAGCGCGCGATACCGGCGACGAGGCTGAGGACGTCGCAGCGCTGCTCGGGACGTCGCCATTCTTTCTCGTGACGTCCGCGTACCACATGCCCCGCGCCATGCGGCTCATGGAGCGCGCCGGAGCGCATCCAATCCCGGCGCCGACTCATCAGCGGATACGCGGATCAGGGGGATTTTACTGGCATGAATGGTTGCCGAGCGGCAGCGGGGTGCGGCGGACGGAGGAAGCGGTGCACGAGTATCTCGGATTGCTTGCGCTTGCGTTCGGAATCGATTGATGCGTGTTCTCGTCACCGGTGCGACGGGTTTCGTGGGCCGCAATCTGTGCGCGGCGCTCGCCGAGTCCGGCTACACGGTTCGCGCCGCGGTACGAAATGCCGCCGAGCGCGGGCGGACGAACGATGAAGTGACGGTTGGGGAGATCGATGCTTCGACCGACTGGGATGCGGCGCTCGAGGGTATCGACAGCGTCGTCCATCTCGCGGCGCGCGCGCATGTCGTGCGCGGTGATAAGAGTCTGGATTCGTTCGTTCGAACGAACGCGCTCGGTACGCAGCGGTTGGCGATCGAAGCGGCGCGGCGAGGCGTTCGCCGGTTGGTCTACTTGAGCACTGTGAAGGTCAACGGAGAGAAAACCGAAGAGCGATCGTACAGCGCGGCAGATGAACCTCGGCCCGAAGACGCCTACGGGGTTTCCAAGTGGCTTGGCGAGCAATATCTTTCGGAGGTCGCCGCGCGAACAGGCATGCAAGCCGTGATCGTACGCTCACCACTGGTGTATGGTCCGGGCGCCCGCGCGAACTTCTTGCGGTTGCTGCAACTCGTCGACAAGGGTCTGCCTTTGCCTTTTGGCGCCATTAAGAACCGCCGCAGCTTGGTCAATATCTGGAATCTGCAAGATCTGCTCGTGAACGTCCTTTCGAACGATGCGGCGCCGGGTCGCACCTGGATGGTGTCCGACGACGAAGACCTATCCACGCCGCAACTGATTCGGCGTCTTGCGGCTGCGTTGGGCCGCACCGTGAAGCTCGTGGCAATTCCGGAGAGTGTTTTGCGTTTCTGCGCAACGACGGTCGGCGCACGTGCAGCGATAGAGCGGCTTTGCAATTCCCTCACGGTGGACATCGCAGCCACGCGCACCGAGCTCGCTTGGTCACCGCCGATATCGGTGAACGAGGCACTCGCGCGAACCGCGGTCTGGTACCGTGCGCTGCGATGATCGTCTTCATTCTCGTCGCCGCAAGCCTGCTGGCCTTTGGCTTGACATGGGCGTACGAGCGTTTTGCGCGTAACCGCGGCCTATTCGATGTGCCGAACGAGCGCAGCTCGCACCAGGTGCCCACGCCGCGCGGCGGTGGAATTGCGATCGTAATCGCCGTCGTCGCGTTGTCGCCAGGTTTGTTCCAAGCCGGGGCCCTGCCCAGAGACCTTTTGATCGCACTGTGCGGTGCAGGCGCATGGACGGCGCTCATCGGCCTCGTGGACGATCAATGGCACTTCCCCATACGTTGGCGTCTGCCAGCGCAGTTTATCGGACCTGGTTGGGCGCTCTACTGGTTGTCAGGCCCATTAGCGCTCGGCATCGACGGCTGGATCGTCGCCTCGGGATCGTTCGCGATCCTCATAGCGGCCCTCTATTCGGTCTGGCTCTTGAACCTATACAACTTCATGGACGGCATCGACGGCATCGCGAGCATCGAGGCCGTCACGGTATCGTTCGGCGCGGGCGTGCTTTATCTCACGGCCCTACCGGAAACCGCGCTGTGGGCCGTGCCCATCCTCGTGCTGGCCGCCGCGAGCGGGTTCCTCTACTGGAACTATCCACCCGCACGAATCTTCATGGGCGACGTCGGTAGCGGTTTCCTGGGCGTGACCTTCGCCGTGCTATCCCTTCATGCGGGATCGATAGCCAGTGAGCTCTTTTGGGCCTGGGTCATTCTTCTGGGCGTATTCATCGTAGACGCTACAACTACCTTGTGCCGGCGTCTTTTGCGGCGCAATCGCCCGCATGAGGCGCATCGTAGCCACGCGTATCAATATGCGGCGCGCAGGCTCGGGGGACACAAGCCCGTGAGCCTGTTGGTGGGCGCAATCAACCTCTTATGGCTCTGCCCGATAGCGTTGTGGGTGGGAACCGGGCGCGGCCATGCCGTTGTCGGCCTCGCAGTCGCATATCTGCCCCTGCTTTGGCTGGCTTTCCACCTAAAGGCGGGAGCGCCCGAGCTTCAGGCAATCGACTAGGCCCTAAGGCCCATCTCCCGAAAGCCATCCCCGCGTGACTGGCCGGCGGCAAGGCCGCTACAATGCATCTACAATAGATCGAATAACTACCGAATCGGGGACTTGACGTTGCTGACTAACAATAAGCTGGAAGTTGCCCAACCCCCACTTCATCGCTTCGCCAGATCCGTTGTTACTCTTCCGCGCAGCACCAAGCGATTGGTCATGCTACTCGCCGATACGGCCGCGATTCCGCTGTGCTTTATCGCGGCCGTATGGCTCGTAACGCCGGAGATCCAGTCCCGCCTGCCCGGGTGGCTCTGGCTGGTTCCGCTGGTGATCGGCTTGCCCATCTTGAGCTTTCACGGATTCTATCGGTCCGTCGTCCGCTTCATGGGGCTCGAGCTCACCGCGGCTGCGGTCAAGAGCGTCACGTTGATCGCAGTAGCCGTGCTGCTCAGCGTCGTCCCGCTCGATAGTTGGCCGGACGCGATCCGCGCGAGCGCAACGTTCTGGTTTCTCGGCATGGTCTACGTCGTCGGCAGCCGCTTAACGGTGCGATGGTTGTTGCAGTCGCGGAATGCCACGGGCGACCGCGTCGTCATCTACGGCGCCGGCGAGGCCGGTGCGCATCTTGCGTCGGCGCTGATCGGCCGCGGCGAGTTCGTGCCCGTGGCGTTCGTCGACGACAACCCCTCGCTGAGAGGAGCAGTCATCAACGGCCTCGAGGTTCATCCGCCCGCAACGTTGTCAACGTTCATCGAAGAAACCGGCGTGTCGCGTGTGCTGCTGGCATTGCCGTCGGTCTCCCGCCGCCGTCGCCTCGAGATCATCAACCAGCTCGAGCAGCTGCCGGTGCACGTGCAGACGATGCCTGACACCGGCGACCTCGCTGCCGGCAATGCGCGTGTCGACGACATCCGCGAGGTCGATATCACGGACCTCCTGGGCCGCGATGCCGTGCCGCCGATCCCGAAGCTGCTGGATGCCTCCATCCGCGGCAAGTCGGTGATGGTGACCGGCGCAGGCGGCTCGATCGGATCGGAGCTCTGCGTGCAGATCGCGCGCTTGGCGCCGAAACGGCTCGTGCTCTTGGATCTCTCGGAAGCCGCGCTCTACACCGTCGACCAAACCCTGCACGATCTGGCGCAGCGCAACTCGCTCGATCTCGAGATCATCGCGCTGATCGGCTCCACGCATCACCACGAACCGCATGCGCGAGATGCTCGGAAACCTACGAGGTCGAAACGGTGTATCACGCCGCCGCGTACAAGCACGTGCCGCTCGTCGAGCACAACATGATCGAGGGCGTCCACAACAACGTCTTTGGCACGCTGCATTCGGCAGAAGCCGCTATCGCCGCCGGCGTCAAGTCGTTCGTGCTGGTGTCGACCGACAAGGCCGTTCTGCCGACGAACGTCATGGGCGCGACCAAGCGTTTTGCTGAGCTCGTGCTGCAAGGTTTGAACCAGCGCGGCTCGAGCACGACGTTCTCGATGGTCCGGTTCGGCAACGTGCTGGCTTCCTCGGGCTCCGTCGTCCCCCTGTTTCGGGAGCAAATCCGCAATGGCGGACCGGTCACGGTCACTCATCCCGAGATTTACCGCTACTTCATGACGATTCCCGAGGCCGCCGCGCTCGTGCTCCAAGCGGGGTCGATGGCGACGGGCGGCGACGTCTTCGTGCTCGACATGGGCAAGCCGGTCCGAATCCGCGATCTTGCCGAGAAGATGATCCATCTGATGGGGCTCACGATTCGCGACGAAGACAACTCGGACGGCGACATCGAGATCCGCTATACGGGTCTGCGGCCGGCCGAGAAGCTCTACGAGGAGCTCTTGATCGGCAACAACGTCATGGGCACCGAGCACAGGAGCATCATGCGCGCGGAAGAGGACTTTCTTGCCGTGGGAGGAGCTCAAGCCGTTGCTGGACCAGATCGTGGGCGGCGTGCCAAAGACTCGATTGCACGAAGGACCAGGGAAGTGCTGCTGCGCGCGGTCATCGGCTATTCGCCTACGAAGGAGGTCGAGGATCTCGTCTGGCGCCAGCGCAACGTTGGTGCGCGAGCCAACTTGGGAAGCAAAGTGACGCCGCTCGAGCCTCGCCGTGCGCCGCCCGTGGATCGGTCCCACTAGATTAGAATCCGCGCACCGACGCTTTGCGACTCACGCCCGCGCGCGCCGGCTAGAGCTTAGCTACTCTTTGCGGCGCGCATCCATAGCGCCGAGAAAGCGCGTGAGCAAGCACTCGTGAGCGAAACTTTAAGCGTAGACCTCATCGCCGCTGCGCGCCCCAACTTCATGAAAGTGGCGCCTCTCTACCACGCGCTCGCGAACGAGCCGTGGTGCCGACCGCGCATCGTTCACACTGGCCAGCACTATGACGCGAACATGTCAGACGCGTTTTTTGCCGACCTGAAGCTCCCCGCGCCGCATGTCCATCTGGGCGTGGGGAGCGGGAGCCACGCGGAGCAGACGGGTCGAGTCATGATCGAGTACGAGAAAATCTGTCTCGCGTCGCGCCCGGATTGGATCATCGTCGTCGGCGACGTGAACTCGACGCTCGCGTGCGCGCTCGTCGGCGCGAAGCTGTTGATCCGCGTCGCGCATCTCGAGGCGGGACTGCGCAGCGGCGACCGCACGATGCCCGAGGAGATCAACCGGATCGTCACCGACTCGATCTGCGATCTGTTGTGGACGCCGTCGCCCGACGCCGACGAGAACCTGCGCAACGAGGGCGTCGCTGCGAAGAGGATCGACCAGGTCGGCAACATCATGATCGACTCGTTCGAGCTCTTGCGGCCGAAGATCGAGGCCGAAGGCCGGGCTCGGCAGCTCGGACTCGTGCCGCAGGGCTACGGCGTGGTGACGCTGCATCGACCGTCGAACGTCGACGAGCGCGCGCAGCTTACGGTGATTGTCGGTGAGCTGACGGCGATCGCGCGGCGGCTGCCGCTTGTGTTTCCGGTGCATCCGCGCACGCGGCAACGACTGAAGGATTTTGGACTCACTGCCGCGCTAAACGACATTCCCGCGATTCGCCTCACCGAGCCGCTGTCCTACATCGAGTTCATGAGCTTGATCGTCGACAGCCGATTTGCGCTCACGGACTCGGGCGGCGTGCAAGAGGAGACGAGCTACCTCGGCATTCCGTGTCTTACGCTGCGTGACAACACGGAGCGGCCGGTAACCGTGGCGCTCGGCACCAACCGGCTCGTCAAGGCCGCGAGCGTCGACCAGGCCGTCGATCAGGTGCTCGCCCGTCCGGCGCGCAGTGACTGCACGATTCCGCTTTGGGACGGGCAGACGGCCCCGCGAGTCGTTGCGAGTCTACGCAAAGCGGCCGCCTGATTGGCCCGAAACTTCGATACACTGCACACCTAATTCCAATCCGCGCACAGGGTAACGGAGTACCGATCGATGCGAATCCAGCTGGTGGACCGATTCTCGGATCTGCAGCCCTTCGCACGGGACTGGAATCGTCTTCTTCAGGCGAGCAGCACGGATTGCGTCTTTCTGACGTGGGAGTGGATCAGCCGTTGGTGGGAAGTGTACGGCGGCCAGTGCGCGTTGAACGTCCTGCTCGCATGGCGCGGGGAGCAGCTCGTCGGCATAGCTCCGCTGATGATCGGAAGACATCCGCGTTTCGGCTCTGCGGGTCCGCGTGTGCTGATGATGATCGGTCAGGGCGGCGATACGCTTGCCGAGCGATTCGCGTTCATTACCGAGCGCGATGCCGAGGGTGAGCTCGCGAAGTGTTTCGTTCAGCACTTGCTCGGGCCATTGGCGCGCGCTTGGGACATGATGCTGTTCGAGCGGGTGCTCGATTCTCCCGGGAAGGATCGGCTCGTGGAGGCTCTTGAGGAAGCACGCTTAGAGGTGGAGCTTTCGGCGGAGCATCTAGCTCCCTACACGGATCTACCGGGAGACATGGAAGCCTTCCTCGCGTCCAAGAGTCGCAATTTTCGCTCCCAGTATCGCAGCAGCTGTAAGAAGCTCGAGCAGCTCGGCGACGTGCACCTACGTTACGCCGGCACGGACATCGCGATTCCCGAAGCGATCGCGGTGCTAGCGCGTCTTCACCGCCAACGCTTCGCGGAAGAAAGCGCCAGCTTCCGCAGCGAAGCCTATGTTCGCTTCCATACGCATCTCGCGCAGGCGTTCTTCGAGCGCGGCTGGCTGTGGCTGGTCGTGCTCGAGGTCGCCGGCGAGCCGATCGCGGCGAGATACGACTACGTCTACTCCAACAAAGTATGGTGCATGCAAGGTGGTTGGGATCCGCGTTACGGCGCAATCCGGCCCGGGATGATCTTGACGGGCACCGTAATAAAATGGGCCATCGAGCGAGGCCTAGCAGAATACGACTTCCTCTGCGGGGAAGAGCAGTACAAGGATCGCTGGGCGAGCGCAGAGCGCCGGATGACGAGCGTCCAAGCGTTCAATCCAGCTACGGTAGTGGGGCGAATTTTACCGGTTGTACGCACCGTGAAACGGGCTGTCGGAGCGCTATACCGCAACGGCTTCAACTCAAGGATTCCAAAGGGTGCATAAGACGGACTTGTGACCTAGTCCGTGGCGCCTATCGCGGTCGGCGCCTATCTTGAAGCATGGCGCCTCCTTGAGCGCCGCGCGTGACAGGGACGAGGGTGGGATTACGTCATGGAGATCGACGGCAGCGGCAGGCTGGGCCCGGTGCGGACTGCGCTTAAGCTCGAGCTCGCGGGAGTTTCGCATGGCTACGCGCCCTGAAAACCCGAGGCGTCGAGCACCGGCGGCGGTGGCTTTGCGATCCGCTGCCAAATCGGTCATGTGGAGGACTGCGCCGAGTCTCTTTCGCCTGTGGCAGAAGCCGTTGCGGCAGGAATTCGCGATCGGCATCTATACGGGGCCGACGTTGACGCGCCTCGCTTCGCCGGCCGGCCTCGCCAATCCCGTGCTGACTCGCCACGACGTCACGGACGTGCCCGCCGGTTTCGTGGCCGATCCTTTCCTTTGTCGCGCCGACGGTCGGTGGTACATGTTCTTCGAGGTCGTAGAGGCCATCGACGGCAAAGGTGTGATTGCCGTTGCTACCAGCGACGACGGATTCCGATGGGTCTACGACCGAGTCGTGCTGAGAGAGCCATTTCATCTTTCGTATCCTTACGTCATCGAATGGCGCGGCGAGTTCTACATGATTCCGGAATCGCGTCAAAGCCGTTCGGTGCTCATGTATCGGGCGGTGTCATTCCCGCATCGTTGGGAAGTCGCTAGCACGCTTCTCGACGACGTGCCCTTCGTGGACAGCTCGCTCTTTCGGTTCGAGCAGAAGTGGTGGATGTTCGCGGCGGCCATTTGGCCGGACGGGGGATCAACGCTCCTGTTGCACTATGCGGACGACTTGTCGGGTCCCTGGCGCGCGCACCCGGCCAATCCGATCGTTAACGAGGCCGGATTCCCGCGGCCGGCGGGCCGCGTCGTGGTGTCGGACGGATCCCTCGTGCGATTCGCGCAAAGCGGCTATCCCCACTACGGCACCGAAGTCCACGCTATGCGAATCGTGGAGCTCTCCACGGAACGCTACCTCGAGGAACCGCTGCAGACCGAAGCCGTCTTGGGTCCGGGCGACGGTTGGACGAGCGGCGGAATGCACCATATCGATGCACAGCTCGCGGCGAACGGCAGCTGGATCGCGTGCGTCGACGGCTGGCGGATGACGTCGCTGACGAACGGGGCAGCGGAAGGCGCCGAACCCGTTTGATGGGCTGCCTTTCGACTAAGGAACCGTCGGGCGAGCTATTGCCGCGAGAGTCCCCGATAGGTGAGGCCCAGGAATATCGCGTTGGAGCTCGCATCGACCGGGCTCTCGGTTTCACTTAGAAATTTCTGCGACGTGAACGCATAGCCTCCCGCCAAGAAAAGGCGCTCCTCGAGCGCCCATTCCAACTGGAGCTCCAGCCGTGTGTAATCTCGCTGGTCATCCTGCGCGAAGTCGTCCAGCGTTCGCGTGCTGTAGGCGCGCAAGCCGATTCCCCCGCTCAAGCGCTCGGTCATGGAGCGACGCGTGTACACGCGGATCTCGTCTCGCATGTAAAGGAACCCGGCTGCATTGGGATTCGTTTCCTTGAGCACGTCGATGTTGATCGTGTTTCGCTCCGTCCTTTGGCGGAAACGTAGGCCGTACGTGAAGCTCGTGTCGGCATTGTCGACGCGTTGTCCCTGCTCGAGGAACGTAAAGTCGCTGCGGCTCACGCCTGTGGTGAGCTCGAATTGTCCACCCGCGGGCGAGAGGCCGTGTGAAACTGCCTTCTACGCCTACCGTGTCGGTCTTGTTCTCGTTGAAGTCGGCCTCATACCTCGGAGTCACCAGACGCGCCGAGACGTCCGTGCGCTCGTCGACTTGCCGGACGATGCCGGCGGCAAATAGTTGGTTCGTGAAGTCGACGCGACCCGGTCAGCGCCGCCTCGGTGTAGGTGACGTTCATTAGCTCCGCTTCGAGCAGAATGCTGCTGCGCTCGGAAATCTGGAAGTCCACGTACGGCGTCACCAGCAGGCGCTCGCGGTCCTGGTCGACGAACAAGAAGCGGCCCGTGTCCGGATCGACCGGGTCGTCGACGTCAGGATCGGTCGGCGTCGCTTCGGTAATCTCCGAGTTTCTGACGGTTTGCTGGTCATAGTCCGCACGGAAGCCGAGCTCGCTTTGCTCCCACCGGTGAGCGCCGCGAAAATGGATGAAGCCGTCTGTGGTATCGAAGTTTTCGTCCTCGGAGCTCGAGTAGTATTGGGAGCTTATCCGCGGCTCGAAAATCAGGTAGCCGCGATTTCCCGTGGACGACATCGTGACTTGGGCGTCGAGCAGTGTGACTCCCGAGTTCCCGAGGTCCGGTAGCCTCATCCGGTAGTAGGCGCAGGTTGTCGTCCGTTTCCGCGATGATCGACAGCTCGGGCACGATCTCCCAAGCGCCGTGGCTTTTCGCGACGCCGCACAACGTCAGCACCGGCAGCAGGAGAAGCGCGGAGCCCTTTGAGTTTTCCATCTAACGGTCCTGTGAAATGTCGGTGCGAGAACGTCGCAGCCTCAAGTCGCCGAAACCGAAGCGCATCGAAAGCGATACGGTATCGACGCTCCCGCCTTCGTAGTCGAGGCCGACGCCCAAATCCTCCAAGAAGTACCACATCGCGCCCAGCTGCACGCGCGTCTCGGAATCGAACTCGAGCGTTTGCAAATCACCTTTGCCGACGGGATTGGCATGCGCGGCTCCGTAAAGCTCGAACGGCCTGCGCGGATTCCAGCGGAACCCGACGCTCGCGCCTGCGCCCGTCGCGCCCCATGTCGAAGTTTTCGCCGGCGAAGCTGCCGAAATCGTACTCCGACGAATCGTACGAAAGCTCGAAGACGATATCGAAGTTCTCGCTCAGCTCTTTCTGGTAGCCGAACGCAATGCGGGTTTGAATCAGGTCGAAATTGTCCGTCACCGCCGTCGTGCCGAGCGGGTTGGTGATCACTCCCGATACATCGACAATCGAGGTTAGGTATTCGCCGGCTACAAAGAACCTCGTGCCGATCAAGACGGATCCAGCGATGGAGATTCCGTCGCCCTCATCGGCCAAGACCGCAACCGTTTGGGCCGGCACCGGCGATTGCGTTCCTGCCGCTTCCACCGTGTTCGAAATCGCTTGGAAGTCGATGAACGTGTAGCTGAGCTCCGATGCAAACGAGGGGGCAGCGGCGGACGCGAGCAGAAAGACCCAGTTGGCGCTGCGTAGGGTGATCATGGGTTACTCCGAAAAACGCCTCTGCCGCAGTGCTTGCACGAGCCAGAGCGTAGCAACGAGCGCAAGCAGGGTGAGGCCGAAAGTGCCGCCCCCGCCGCCGCCTGTGCCGGTTCGAGCAGCGACGGTGACGGTGCGCGTGACGGGTATCGCGGCATTGCCCGAGCTGTCCACGACGGCGTAGGTAACCGTATAAGTGCCGAGGATGGCAGTATTGACCGGGTTCGTCACGGTTATCTTGCTCGTGAGCACGCCATCGATGTCGTCGCTTGCGGTGGCTCCTGCGTCGGTGTACGGCTCTTCGACCACAACTTGGACCGACGGCTGTCCCTGAAGCTGAATGACCGGACTGCCGGTATCGCCTCGTCCGAGGTTGCCGCGGCCATCGTTGTAGAAGACCTCCAGGCCGGAGGTTCCGGCCACGGCGACGTCGATGCGGTCGTCGGCGCCGAGCTTGGCGGCCAACGACGAGAGGGCGCCCGCGCTCACGAACTGCTCCGGATGCAGCGTGAACTGTCCGGTGCCGCCGTTGACGAAAATACGATGTCCGCCGGTCGCGCTGATCGCGACGACATCGAGCGCGCCGTCAGCGTTGGTGTCGATCGCCAACAGGTCGTTGGTCGGCGCGCCGCCTAGCTCGGCACCCGGCACGAACTGGGCGCCCGCCGCGACTTGCGTGTTGCGGAATACCCGGCTCGAAGGCGTGCCGCTCCCGATGCTCTGCCGCCCGAACACGAGATCGGTTCGGCCGTCGGCGTCGAAGTCGCCTGCGGCTACCGACGTGGTGGGCCCGGTCGGCAGAGATGTCGTGTCGTAGCTGCGCGTCGCGCCGTTGAAGGTGTAGATGACCGCGTCGCCGTCGGCATTGGCAAACACGAGCTCGGGCTGTGCGTCGCCGAAAAGATCCGCCAAGACGACGTCGCGGCTGTCCGCGTTGCCGAGCGTGGCCGTTCGCAGGAATGTGCCGCCGCCCTGATTGATGAACACCGGATTCGGGCTGCTGTTCGCAAAAACGATGTCGGTCAGTGAGTCGCCGTTCAAGTCGCCGACGGCGACGGCGTTGCTCGAGCCCGTGGCGGCCCCCAACGCATCGGGGAGAATCGACAGCGCGAAGCTGCCATTGCGCGGATTCCGGAAGATTCTGTTCGGCTCACCGGTGCGGTTGGCCACGACGAGATCCAGCGCGCCGTCGCCGTCGAAGTCGCGCCATCGCGACGCCGCCGCCGAGCCCTCGGTCGCCGAGGCTCACGGGTTGCAGGGCAAACGCTCGCTTGCGGCCGCCGGGGTCGGCCGGATCGGCCACGTTCGGGTAGATCTGCGTGCTCTGCCCCGCGCTGCTGACGAGGGCGAGGTCGAGGAAGCCGTCACCGTTCACATCGCCGGCCGCGGCGGCGCGGCTATCGGGCGCGACGAGCTTTTGCGCGGGGCCCGCCGCCACACGTTCCGCGATGCTCAGGGCGGCGGTCGCCGAATTATTCGCCGGCGATTCGTCGATCGGGGTCGGATCCGTGATGGCAATGCTCGCCGTGGTCAGGACGTCGCCCGGCAGCGCGCTGCTGCCCGTTACCGCGATTGCGATGCTGCCATTGCCCGGCACCGGCCCGCCCGTGCAGCCCAACGCCGTCTGGTTTCCTTGGGGCGTCGCCATGCAGCCTTGGGCCGGCGACGCAGGCAGCGTGAACGGAATTGCGCCAGAGAACACGGCGCTCAACGAGACGTTGGCCACTGGCTGCAGCGACTTGTTCTCGATCAGGAACGTCCAAACGACGGGCTGATTGATCACGGCCGGAGTGGGCGCGGCGGAGACGCTGAGCGCGAGGTCGGTGCGGCCCGCCTTGAGGACTCGTAAGCAGAATTTCGTGAGCAGTTGGCCCTTGCCGTCGCTGACGGTCACGTCGACGATGCCCTTGTCGCACTCCCGGACGCTCGTCTGCAGGGTCGGCGTTCCGGAGATCAACCCCGCTGGAGTCGCCGTCAACCCACTCGGCAGATTGGCGACCGTCGGGAACGAGATGGGGTCCTGTTCCGGATCCATGAAGAACGGTGCCAGGTTGAGCGTAAAGGGCAGCGCTTCCGCGGCCGTCTGGTCCGGGATGGCAGGACCCGGCCCGGGATTGACCGGCTTTGGCGGATCGTTCACGGCCGCGACCGTGATCGTGACGGTCGCCGGCTGGCTTTGACCCGGCGGCGACGCGCCGTCCGAGACCCTATACGTGAAGCTGTCCGGCCCGGAGTACTCGGGCCCCGGCGTGTAGTTGAACGAGCCGTTCGCGCTCAAGGCAAGCGTGCCCTTGGTCACGTTGCTCACGAGCGATGCCGTCCATCCGCTCTTGGGGCTGTCGATGTCGGTGTCGTTGGCTAGAACGCCCGTCGTGGCCGGAACGCTCAGCGTCGTGTCTTCCGTCGCGCTGTAGGTGTCGGGCACCGCGACCGGAAGATCGTTGACGGCCAGCGACCGTGATCGTGACGGTGGCCGCAGTGCTTTGTGCGGGTGGCGTGCCGTTATCGACGGCAGCGTAGGTGAACGTGGCGGTCCCCGAGAAGTTGGCCCTTGGCGTGAACGTGAATGAGCCATTCGGATTCAGCGTCAAGGTGCCGCTCGCGGTAGCCGGAGGCGGTGAGGAGCCGCGCGGTCAGAGGGCTCATTTCCTCGTCCCTGTCGTTCGCGAGCACACCCGGTGCCGCCACGATCAACGGTGGGGAGTCCTCTTGCGTGCTGTAGCTGTCCGGGGCCGCGACGGGCGCGTCATTGGCGGCGACGACCGTGATCGTGACCGTGGCGATGTTGCTTTGGAGTGGCGGCGTGCCGTTGTCCAGCGGCCCTATACGTAAAGCTATCGGTTCCCGAGAAATTCGGCTTCGGTGAATACGTGAACGAGCCGTTCGGGTTCAACTGCAGCGTCCCGTTGAGCGTGGTCGTAACGACCTGGGCTGTGATCGCGTTGCCGGGGTCGGGATCGGAATCGTTGCCGAGGACGCCCGGTGCGTGGACGGTCAGCGTGGCATCTTCGTTTACGGTATAGGTGTCGTTGGTCGCCGTCGGCGGATCGTTGACGGAAGCGACGGTGATCGTCACCGTCGCGGGCGCGCTTTGCGCGGGTGGTGTGCCGTTGTCGACGGCACGATACGTAAAGCTGGCTGTTCCGAAGAATCCCGGACTCGGCGTATAGGTGAACGAGCCATTCGGATTCAAGGCGAGCGTCCCGGTATTGCCGGCGACGTTGGTCACGCGCTGCGCGGTTAGCGCGTTGCCCTCGGGATCGGTGTCGTTTGCCAGCACGCCCGGCGCGGGGACGGTGAGCGGGGCATCTTCGTTCGTCGAGTAAGTATTGGCCGTCGCGACGGGCGGATCGTTGACCGCAGTCACCGTGATGGTCACGGTGGCCGGAGCGCTTTGAGCGGTGGCGTGCCGTTGTCGACCGCGGCGTAGGAGAACGTGTCCGTGCCCGAAAAGTTCGGCGTCGGCGTATAGGTGAACGAGCCATTCGCATTCAACGCGAGCGTGCCGTTGGTCGTGCGGCCGCCGGTCACTAGCTGAATGGTCAGTGAGCCCGTCGGGGTCTCCGGATCAGTATCGTTGGCGCGTACTCCGTTGGCCGCATTGGCTCGTGAGCGTGCCGTCTTCCGCGACGGTATAGGTGTTGGGGACCGCCGTCGGGGCGTCGTTGACGGCGGTGACGGTGATAGTGACCGTAGCGGTGTCGGTGAAACTTCCGGCCCTAGCGCGATAAGTGAAGCTATCCGTACCGGAGAAGTTTGGGTTCGGCTGATACGTGAACGAGCCGTTGGTGCCGAAGGCGACCACCGTGCCGTTGGGTGGATCACTGGGCTGCTCGGCCGTCAGGCCGGCGCCCTGATCATTCGCCAATACTCCAGGTGCCGGGACGACGAGAGGCGTGTCCTCGGCGACCGAGTAGGCGTCGTTTAACGCGAAGTTGGTCTGCGCGAAGGTAGATGCCGAGAGGAGCAGCGCAAGCGTTCCAAGTACCGCGACCGCGGTTGCGGCGGACGTCCGGCGCAATGTCGCGTGCCCTACCATGAGCCGAGCGCGCCGTCGCGCGCAGCCGAAAGCTCGAGCGCCTCTCGATCGCACTCCATTCCTGGGCAGCGCGGCCAAGCATGCTGGATTCCCTCCCTGTGTCGGCTCGACCGCGCCGATTTTCAACGAACCAGATGCAGGCTGGTCTTGTTGTTATCGAACGCGTCGAGTCGTGAACATCGACGCCTCTAATAGGCTTTCTTGTCTTTTAGCAAGGTCGCGAGCGTGCGCAACAGAATGCTGAGGTCTAAAACCAAAGACCAATGCCGCAGATACTCCAAGTCGTAGTGTATTCGCTTCTCCATCTCTTCGAGTCTGCTGGTTTCCCCGCGGCAGCCGTTGACTTGCGCCAAGCCCGTGATGCCGGGCGTTACCTTGTGGCGCAGCATGTAGCCGCCGATGATCTTGCGATACTGCTCGTTGTGCGCGACGGCATGCGGGCGCGGTCCGACGACGCTCATGCGTCCTTGGAGCACGTTGATGAGCTGCGGGAGCTCATCCAGTGAGTAGCGGCGCAGAAAACGGCCGACTCGCGTAACTCGCGGATCGTCCCGAGAAACCTGCACCACTCGCTCGCCGTTCTCAGATACGGTCATCGTTCGGAATTTGTAAACCGTGATTTCCTCGCCGTCGAGCCCGTAGCGCTGCTGCTTGAAAATGACGCTGCCCGGAGAGTTGAGCTTGATGGCGAGCGCGATGAGGCACATCACCGGCAGCGCGAGCAACAACATCAACGATGCGAGCATGATGTCGCTGGACCGCTTCAGCACGCCGCGCCAACCGTGGAACGGTGTCTCCGCCAAGGTCACGATCGGTAGCCCGTCGAGCGAATCGGTCCGCGCCTGGATCAAGTCGAAAACGAAGACGTCGGGAATGTAGTACAACGACGCCGTCGTATCGCGAAGCTCTCGTACCACGCTCTCGGTGCGTTTTGCGAGGCGCAGCGGCAGCGCGATGAAAATTGCACCAATGCGGTTTCGTCGCACGTAGTCCGGCAGCTCGGCCAGAGAGCCGAGCAAATCGCCGTTCACTGTTTCGCCGCTCTCTTCTCCGAGCCGCATTTCCGAGCGATCGTCGAAATACCCGTGCAGCTCGAGCCCGAGCTCCGGTCGTTGGCGAATGCTGTGGGCGAGGCGGCGACTCAAGCTGTTGACGCCGGCGATCACCGCCGAACGCGCTTTCCCCGATTTCACGATGGCGTGGCGGTACCACGCCTGCAGCAAAGCGAGCACCGCAATCAAGGCCGGCGGCGTCAACAGGAACCACGCGAAAAGGGCGCGCCGTGAATACACCGCGGATAGCTTGGTGGCATATCCGAACAGCAGTAGCAAGCACGCCACAGCGATCCACGCGAACCAGACGTGGCTTGCAATGTGCCACCGGCTCGTGAACGCTTGCCAGCCGTCTTCAGCAAACGAACGCATGAAGATGTAGTAGAGAAGCCCGGCGACGATCGCGAGCCCTGTATACGCGTCCTCGTAGGTCACGCCGAACAAGGTAACCAAGCTCATAAGCGTGGCGACGCAAACGATGGGCGCAGCCAGCGCCCGCAGTATCGCGATGGATAGGCCCGTTAGGCCAAGGTTGGAGTAGCCGGTCGGCATTCGGTCCCTGTTTATCGTTCGTTATCGACCTGTCCGGGGTCAGGCGCCGGTGTCGAAATTATAGTGCTCACGCGCCCAAATGGTGTCCTGTTGCAAAAACACAACGGCTACAAGGACGGGCTCCGCGCCACCTTGAGTCTCATTCGACGGATCCCAGTCCCACCCGGCCGAACGTCTGCTATCACAATCATTCTTGCTTTTGGCCCTAACCAAACGGCGGTCGCGTGCAGCGGGCGTCGCATCGGCCCGGCGACCGTAATCTCGTATTGGTGCTTTCTCGATCTTGTTCTTATAGCGCAAGTGGTTCCTAGTTCCAGGGAATTCTTACAGTTTAGAAGCGGGTTGTCAGCAGGCTATTTACCAAAACGTTCCGAGTCTTTGATTATGTTAACTTAATAGGCGCAGGTCCTCATCTTTTGATCGCTATGATCGACTTCGTGAGCCCAAGAAAGCGCTCAGTGTGATCTCGGCATCCGGAAAGAGGCTCCTGAGACTCAGCCCGCGTGAGCAGGTCCCAATCGGGGTTGGTGCTCTTGATCCACCAGCGGTTCGTGGAGGCAATGGTGGGCACCTGGAGCCCCCTCGGAAGCACGCCGACTAGCGGCAGCCAGGTGTGACTCTCGATCGGGAACCACTTGTTGGGGGTTTGCACATAGTAGGCCCGCCCGAGGCGCCGGATCTCATCCGCGAACTCTCTCCGGCGGGCTCGCGCACGCCGGCGGAATTCCGCGCCGGAGCGGATGTGCCAGATTTCGCTTTTTGGCACGGTCACGTGCTCGATCACGGAGGAACAGTGGACGATGTCGAAGTAACCGTCGGCGAACGACAACCTGCCCGACTCGGGGATCGGAACCGGCACGAAACCGAAACGCCGGGAGCCTGATCTGACCGCGGCGACGTCGATGTCGGCAATGTAGACGTTGTGCGGTTCCGCCTTCGTTCCTTCGATAACCGTGGCTATGGCCGAGCCGTTTTCCGAGCCGACGTCAAGAATCCTCGTGCTCGGGCCAATCGTGAACGTGTGTCGAAACAGCCGCGCGCGCTTCGCGCGGGCTCCGCCGCGCGCGCGCTCGACGAGGGATTTCAAGCCGACCCACGAGGACCCCGGCGCCTGGTTCGCCGCGCGCGCCCTGGAGTTTACATAAGCTCATTCGTATCGTAGACTTCGCGCCCAAGAACACACAATAAGAACGCTTGCTAAGGCGCCGTAACAACACGAAAAAACGCGCGCCTGCCTTCAGTATAGCGAGACAACCAAGAATCCACAATAAGAACGCTTGCTAAGGCGCCGTAACAACACGAGAAACGCGCGCCAGCCTTCAGTATAGCAAGCGACGACAACAACAAGACGCTCGAGAAGGCGCACGAGAGATCCAGCTATGACACACGACGGCCCGCTGTCCCCGGCGAATGTCTTCGGCCGCCCGCAGCCCCGGGATGTGTGGCTAGGGCCCGGTCAATGCCGCGCGCTGTCGTTTGCGCTCGAGGCGCTGAGCCGCCACAACACGGGTTTGCTGCTCGGCTCGCGAGGCTGCGGGAAGAGCACGGTGCTGGACACGTACCTCGAGAGTGTTCCTGATTGTGCCTTCTTTCGGTTGCGCGACCGCTGGGACGACGGTGCGGCGTTGCTCGCAGCCCTCGTCGAAAGCACGGGCTCGCGTGCTGGGGCCGCGAGCGACGCGGAGCAGCGCGAAGCGCTTCGTGCCTATCTCGAGACGGAGAAGAAGCGGGGCCGCACGGTTATTTTCGCCGTCGATGACGCTCAGCTGCTCGCGAAGGAGGCGTGGCTCGAGCTGTCGCGGCTCAGCGTAATCGATGTCGACGGCTATACGCCGCAGTCTGCTCGTCGTGGGCCGCCCCGAGACCCTCGATCTGTTGCAGTCCGCCCCGACCGGCGCCTTGAGCTCGGCGCGTATCGTGGTCCATCGCATGGCCTCTGCGACTCAGGACGACGTGAACGCCTATATTTTGCATCGCATGCGTTCAGCCGGTCTTCGTGCATCGCTATTCACGGCTGCCGCTCGGATGCTTGTCGCAAAGCTCGCGGACGGCTCGTTCGCTCGTGTAAACCTGCTGTGCCAAGGCGTGCTGGTATTGCTGCACAAGCGGCGCTTGCAGCACGTCGACGAAAAGCTCGTCATCGAGGCGAACGCAATCTTCGGACGCTCCGCCGTGGCGGGCTGGGCCGCTTCCCGATGCCGCCACGCAATCTTCGGAGAAGAAACCATCCGCCGCCAGCGACGGCGTCCCGGCCGAAGGGTCGCGCCTGATCCAGATCGCAGAGCGGCGCACTGCGCACAAGCAACGCGCTCAAACGCGAGACGTTTGACAGAATTCCCGTTCCGCGTGCCGCTTGTGCTGCAAGTCACAGCGGCACGTAATGAACTGTTCATACTGGCTTCCGACCGCATTGATCGCGAGCAGGGATGAACGTTCCTCAACGCAACACGACGCTGCCTCCGTTCGTTGCCGAACACGTGGATGACGGCCCGGAACTGCATGACTCACGGGTTGCCACCATTCTCGAGCACTCGCGGCACGCTGAGACGCCGCAGCGCTGGGTTCCAAGCCCGCTAGAAGGCATTTTCATCGGGGTCATCGCTGGCGGCGCGATCTGGACGATTGTCGCTATCGGGTTCGCGCTCGCGTTCGTGGGATAGCACGTGTCGATCAGCGGAAGACGTGCGGCGCTGGGGATTGCTCCGGTGCCTCTACATGCGGCTGCTAGGCTTCCTCTCGCGGCACTTCAAAGCCGAGGTGCTGCTCGTGTGCAGGCGGCCGCTGCTAACGGCGCCGATACCCGATGACATCAGTGCGCGGTACGAGTTCGCGGTTCTCGATCGCGAGCAACTGCTGTCGTCCTGCGCGCGGCCCGAGCTCGAGCTGTCGCGCGAGGCGGTTGAACGCAGCTTGCGAGCGAACGATGTGTGCGTCGGCGTTCTCGATCAACGGCGCCTCGCATCCTATTGCTGGTTTGCGTTGAGCGGACAGGCGCCGCTATCTGCATCGTTGGACATCCATTTCGATCCTGCGCGTCAGGTTTACGGCTACAAGATGCTCACGCTGCCGAGCCATCGCGGTCGCCGGTTGCCGCTCTATTGCGCAAGTTTCGGCGACGCGGAGCTCGCGCGCAGGGGTTACACGCACTCGATCGGTTATGTGCGCGCTTCAGAATCTGGCCTCGCGGCGGGCGCTGTCGCGAATTCCGGAGAATCAAACCGTAGGTGCGGTGCTTTACGTCGCTCCTCTTCGGGAGACTGTTTTCGTTCGTGACGGCCGGCGCCAGACGCTACGGCATTCGCATCGTTGTTGCACGGCGGCTCGAACGGGCTGTCGCGAGGGCTTTTGGCAGCTCGGAGCCCGTCTCTCGGCAAACAATAGCCGGTCGGCCTACAGCGCGAACGTGTCTCGATCCGACCGATCAAAGCCCGGCGTCTCTTTCTCGCCTTCCGAAATTGCACGGCTGACACGCGCTGATTTAGCCTGCCGACCAGCGCCAGGGGTTCCCGGACCTCTTCGATATCGTGTACTGTTCGCCGTTCATCGAGCACCCGACAATGCCGAAAGACCACACATGGACGATCTCCGTTCGGCGGCGGCCGCTCGTGAAGCCAAAGCTCGCCCTCGTGCTCACGCCGGATCTCCAACCAGGGCGGCGGCGTGACGAATTATTTCCGCACGCTGCGGCTTGAACGACTTGCCGGGAATAGATTACTTCCAGGTGAATCGGACGGGTACTGTCCTCGCTGCTCGCGAAAGTTTGGCACGCGGCCTTCATTTTCGTCTCGTTCGTGCGAATCGCCCGTTCCTATTCCGTGATTCATGTCAATCCGTCGCTAAATCGAAATTCGTACTATAGAGATATGGTGTTCGTGTGGTTGTCGCGCCGGCTCGGCGCAGACACTTGGTTTTTTTTCGAGGCTGGGACGAACACTTTGAATCTGGTCTGCGGCGCAACCGTTTCCAGCGCGCGCTGTTTCGCAGCACGTACGCGCGCGCGACTGCGTTCGCCGTTCTCGGCGAATCTTTCAGGCAGCGGCTCCTTTCGCTCGGCGTCGACGCCGCGAAAGCCAATTCACATCGAGACGACTGTGGCGTCCGACGAAGGCTCCGAGCGAGCTCGATGTCGAGAGCGAAGCTTGCGACGTCCGTTCGAGTCGTTCAGGGTTCTGTTCCTGTCGCGCGTCTTGAGAGAGAAGGGCGTCTACATTGCGATCGATGCGTTCGCGGCGTGCAGGCGTGTCCTGCGCGGACGACGGATGTCGCTGCACATTGCAGGCTCCGGCCCCGAGCTCGCTTTCGCCCGCGAATACGTCGCGGCGAAGAATCTGCCGGACGTCGTTTTCGAAGGCGAAGTCTCGGGTCTCGCAAAGCAGAATTGCTGAAGAGCATGTCATGTCATGCTGTTTCCCACTTTCCACGGCGAAGGCCTGCCGAACTGCGTGTTGGAAGGCATGCTGTTCGGGCTCGCGATCGTGACACGAGGTATCGCGGGCATCCCGGAGGTCGTTCAACACAGGGTAAACGGCTTGCTTCAGCGACTCGTTGGACGCAAATGAATTTGCGGCCATGCTCACCACGCTCGTGCAGGATGCGGGAATGCTGCGCAGGATGGCCCTCGAGAACCGAGCGATCGCGCTGCGTCGCTTTACGCCCGAGATGGTCCGGGGCGACTTCAGACGATCTATGCGCAAATGGTGGCCGGCGAAATGTGCGGCATAGCGGGGCTTGCTGCGGCCGTCCGGCTTGCGTCCGTCCGATGCAGCCACGGTTTCCGCAATGACGGAAAATCTTGCGCACCGTGGACCGGACGGGAGCGGACAATTCGAGGACGACGTCGTCGTTCTCGGTCATCGACGCCTCTCGATCATCGACCTTGTGACGGGCGACCAGCCGTTCGTGAACGCCGATCGAAGCCTCGCGCTCGTCTACAACGGCGAGCTGTATAACTACCTGGAGCTCCGCGAGGAGCTCCGCGCGCAGCGGACGGCTTTTTCGAACGGAGTCCGATACCGAAGTCATTCTCCAAGCCTACGAGGAGTGGGGTACGGACTGCCTCGCACGGTTCAACGGCATGTGGGCGTTTGCATTGTGGGACGCACGGAATCAGCGGCTCTTCTGTGCGCGCGATCGCCTCGGCGAGAAACCCTTCTTCTACTCGGAGTCCTCCGGCGCGTTTCTTTTCGGATCGGAAATGAAGGCGCTGTTCGCTGCGGGCAAAGCGCGCGAAATCAACGAGGAGATGTTGGACGCCATCCTCTGCTTCACGTTCTTGCCGGCTCCCTATACCGCTTATACGGGGATCCGGAAGCTTCCTGCCGGCTGCTTCCTGATCGCGAGCGGTGGGCGGGTTTCCGTGCAGCGGTACTGGGAGATGCCGTCGTATCGCGTCGAGGAGCTGCGGAACGACGCGGAGCGAATCGAGGCGCAGTTCGAGGAGTTGTTCTTCGACAGTGTTCGACTGCGAATGCGCAGCGACGTCCCTGTCGGCGCGTTCTTGAGCGGCGGGCTCGATTCCGCATCAGTCGTCGCTGCCATGAGCGCCGTGACGCCGCAGCGAGTGCGCACCTGCACGATAGGGTTCGATGAGGAAGGCAACGACGAGCGACACCTCGCGCGACTCGTTGCGCCAACGCTTCAATACGGAACATTCCGAAACGCTCGTGGGGCGAGAGGACGCTGCGGGCCTGCTCCAAACCCTCGCGTGGCATTTCGACGAGCCTTTCGGCGACACGTCTGCGTTGCCGACCTACGTCGTGAGCAGGATCGCGAGGCAGCTCGTGACGGTAGTCCTTACTGGCGATGGCGGCGACGAAGTGCTGGGCGGTTATCCCGGTCCATCAGAGCGAGAAATTCGTGTCGATATGGCAGCGTCTGTCCCCTCGCGTTCGCTCGCCGCTGGCTTCAGTTCTGCGGACGGTGCTGGGCATGGCGCCGGGTACGTTCCCGCCGCGCGTCGCGCGCAACGCGTGCTCGAGAGCGCCGAGCAGGACTTCGTGTCGCGCCTTCTGGGCAAGCAAATCGGTTTCACGGCCGCAGAACGCACGCCAGCTCCTCGGCGGCAACCCGCGTGTGCGGCCGGCGCGCGAATTCATCGACGAAGCGTTGGCACCCGCGCGCGCCCGTGACGGGCTCGGCTTGCTCAACTACTGGCTCCACACGGTCGCGCTGCCCGAGCGATACCTCTGCAAGGTAGACCGCTGCTCGATGGCTCATTCGTTGGAGTCGCGTGTCCCGTTTCTCGATCCGCGTCTCGTCGAGTTGCTGGCCCAGGTCAGCCCCGCCGTGAAGATGCGGGGTCTCACGCGCAAAAGCATTTTGCGCGGACGACCGGCCGGCAACTGCCCGGTCCCTTGCTCAAGGCGAGCAAACGCGGCTTCGATCCGCCGATGGACGCGTGGCTCGCGCAGGATTCCGGAGGCGGTTGGTCAGAAGTCCGGCGGCCGCTCGCAGCGTCCGGCCTCTTCTCCTCGGATGGCCTTGCCGGATTGCGGTGCAACAACACGCCTCGAGCAGTCGCGCGACCCAACGGGCGTTTGGGCTCTTTCGATGCTTGCCGCCCAGCTGGGCATGCCGACTCAGAGACTGCCGCTCGACCATGCGAAGTCCGCGCGTGAAGTACCTGTTCGTTACCGCCGACAAGTATCCGCCGTTTCGCGTCGACGTCCGCGTGTTGTTCGTGGAAGAGCTTGCAAACCGCGGGCATGAGATTCACTGGGTCATGCCGTCGGAGCGCCCGAGAAGCCGCTCCGGCGTCGAGCCGCTCGGCAACGGACTCGCGTGGGTCGGCGCGTCCGTGGCCGGCGATTCCCGCTTCGCGAAAACCGTCCGCCAGCTGCAGATCTTCCTGCACGACTGGCGCGCGCTAGCGCTCCTGCTGCGCAATCGGTACGACTTCGTGCAAGTCAAAGACAAGTTCATAGCCGGAGCGACTCTTGCTGCTGGCCGCGAAGCTGACTCGTACTCGATTCGTGTATTGGCTCGCCTATCCTTTTCCCGAGGCGTGGCTCGACGACGCACGCTCGCGCATGCGGCGCGGCACCCGTTTGTCGCATGGCTGCGGGGCCATATCGCGCGCCTGTTGCTCTATCGGCTCATACTGCCGCGGGCCGATCTCGTGTTTGTGCAGAGCGCGCGCAATGAAGGATGACCTCGCCTCCAAAGGCATACCGGCCACGCGCATGCTTCCGGTCCCGATGGGGGTTAGCTGCCGAATTGCTGGCAGAGCGTCGACGGCCAACGGGCGACGAACATCGTCGGCCCCTCGGTGCTCTACTTGGGATCGATGCTCCGCGTGCGGCGGCTCGAGACCATCGTCCGCGCCTTTCAGCAAGTGCTCGCAGCCGTTCCTGCGGCGTCGCTCTATTTCGTAGGCGGCGAGGATCAGGCCGACATCGATTTTCTTCGCGAGGAGGCGGAGCGGCTCGGGATAGCCGAGCGCGTGGTTTTCACGGGCGGCGTTGCCCCGTGAGGAGGCGTTCGCCTACGTGCGCGCGGCGGACGTCTGCCTTTCACCCATCTTCCCGTCGCCGATTCTCGACGTCGCCTCTCCGACCAAGCTCGTGGAGTACATGGCCCTCGCGAAACCGGTCATCGCCAACGATCACCCCGAGCAAACGCAGGTGATCGACGCGAGCGGCGGCGGTTTGCACGTGCCGTGGGACGAGACGCAGTTTGCGGAGGCTATTATCACTCTATTGACGAACCCGGCCTTGGCCGCCGAGATGGGTCGCAAGGGCCGGGCGTATGTGGCGCAGCACCGCTGCTACTCCGTGATCGCGGAGCGACGTGGGACGAGCCTATCTTTCGATGTTGAGCGTGCATCGGCCCGCGGCATGACGGCGAGGTCGCCGAGTCGAGTACCGGCGACCACTCGACGAGTTTGATTGCCGACAGCGGACGCAAGCTGGCGCAGTCGCCGGTGGGCTCCGTCGTGTGGCCGCTCGAGATCATGCGCAGATTGTGGTAGTGGGCCGGACGGTCCGTGAGCCGCACGGCAACCGACGCGCTGCGACAGCTCACCAACACGAGCGCCTTCGAGCTTGTGCGCGCAAGTCCGCGTAAATTCCCGCTCCTCGTCCCCGCGTCCGCGTAAGGCGCCCGGGCGTCTGCAACGCGCGACAACGCGGACTTGTTTCTCATTTATGTCAATAAATGCTTGCGGTATGTGAAGCCGTTCCGGCACGCTTCCCGCGACGACAAAGGGAAACCCATCGAAAGGTGGGGACGCAAAACTTACGGTCTAACGACGAGAGTCCATGACAGCGGGGTTGCCAAACGGTCCGTGCACTTCTCTCTCTTCGTTTGCTCGCTTCGAGCGAATAGCACCGTTCGTCTTTTCGCTAGGCGTCCTGAAGGCTGCGCAGCGTTTATCCGCGCGCAACGGCTCGTTTTTGTGCTGGCTCTGCGAGCCGGTCATGCAGGACAACGGAAGGGGTCGATGCAATGAACGGAGAGCGACATGGGCTGGACGTTCCAAGGACGGATTTTTCTGCGAGCTTGCACGCTGTCGGCTGCAGCGGTATTGGCCGCCTCATGCGGTGGCGGAGGCGACGATGACAGCACTTTGACGGGAAACTGACGGCACCGACTACCACGACTACCACGACAAGACCCCTGCGCCGACCACTACTGCTCCACCCTCCGGCGGACCCCCAGCGCAAATCAGCGGGACACCGGCAGCCGTCGTGCAGCCCGGCGAAATGTACGTTTTCAAGCCGCAGGCGACCGGCAGTCCGGGGGCCAAGCTCACGTTCGCGATCAGCAATCGCCCCCGCTGGCTCCGCTTCGATGCGTGGGACGGCGCGTTATACGGTGTGCCGCTCCGCAGACGCCGGAGTCTACTCGCGTGTGACCATCACGGTCGGCGACGGCAAAACGACGGCAATTCCCAATCCATTCGACATCCAAGTCCGCACGAAGAGCGGCGGCCCACCCGTCGGGGCGAATGGGGCCGTCACGCTCGGCTTGACGGCGCCGACGGAGAATATCGACGGCGCCCCGCTCACTGATCTCGCCGGCTACCGGATCTATTGGGGCACGGCACCAGGCAAGTACAGCTACTCTGCGAAGCTCGATAATCCGGGGGTGACAACCTATCTCGTCGAGCGCCTGTCAGCGACGACGTGGTACTTCGTCGCAACCGCTGTGAACAGTCAGGGAGTTGAAAGCGAGTTTTCGGACGTATTGGCCGTGACGCTTTCAGCGAACGGTCATCTCGAGCATCCCGACGCGTTGGCGCCCGGAACGAGCGCCGGCGTCCAGGCCGAGCGCGCCTGCAAGTGCTACGCGTTCGCGCTTGGCGATGGTCTGGCCTGCACCGCGTTGACTTCGGCCGCTCGGGCTCGGCTCGCTTTGAACTGGTGCCGAATAGCGTAGACTCCGTACGCTCCGAGCACGACGAGCGCAAACTCCGCCGGTGCACGCAGCCGCGACTGCATGACGTCGACGACCTGAGAGACGGCGAACACGTAGAGGGGCAGCAACGTCAACAGGAGCGCTGCGAGGACTTGCTCGGTGCGCAACTGCGAGAGCCTTCGCAGCACGCGCACGCTCCCGAGCGCCGCCGCCAGCAGCCAAAGAGCCATGCAAAGCGCGCCGAAGCCCGAAATGAGCAACACCGACGCCGAGCTGCTCCCAAAGGTAGAGTCCGGCGGCAATTGGACCGTCCCGGCGAAGCCGTCTGCGCCAGCCGCCGCCATCGTCGTCTTTTAGGTTCCTGAAGCTTTCACCGCCTCCGAGATAGTCGATGGTCAGCTTCTCCACTCCGGATTCGACGAAGAAGACCACCTACTTCAGCGAACCTGCGCGCGAACGGCAC
>CAVUTF010000031.1:0-29747 GCA_963744305.1 uncultured Gammaproteobacteria bacterium | reverse complement strand
GGCGCGCCGGCGAGCATCCGCGCAGCGTCAACGAATGAGCGGTTGGTGACGAACGGAAACGCCACGCTCACTGCGACCACGGCAGAGGCGATCAATGGCACCGCTCGGTGCGATGCGTAAGACCCGGCGATGCTCGGCAGCGTGCGTCGGATCCATTGTGAATAGCCGTCGAGGATCGCCGCGAGACCGACGCCGAGCAGGCCTGCAATGAACGGCAGAACGTAGAAGGTGTAGCGCCCGTCCTTTTGTGCAGCGAGCGTATGCAAGACCAGCGTGATCGCGACGAACATCGCCGCGAACCACATCTCGCGCCGGCGGGTCAGGATTGCCGCGACGCTGGCGATTGGAAACAACGCCCACAAAATGCCCAAGTCCTCGTTCAACGCTTGATGGTAGAAGCGAATGTTGTCGGCTCTCCCGGGGGCCGATCCCCATAGCGTCGTCGTTTGGAAGCTGCTCCAAAGCTGTCCCCCGAGCCCGCTCCAGACCACGACGCCGCCGAGAGCGAAGGCCGCGACGACCGCACTGATGATGACCGTGCGCTTCGTGCGAGCCGGCCGGTCGCTTTGCAGCAACGCAGCGCCAGCGACCGCAACGATCCAAGCGCCGAAAGCGCACAACGCAATGACCGTCGTTTCCTGCAAATGCAAAGCAAGAAGTAGGCCAAGCAGGGCTCCCGCCCCGAAAACCACCCTGTCGCGCGTGCTGGTGGCCGCACAAGCACCATAAACGAGCAAGGCGGTGCACCAAACCGTCAATGCGTGCAGCGAATAGAACCGGCCAAATTGCGCCATCTGAATCGTCAATGGCGTAAACGCGAAAATCGCTGCGGCGAGGACTGCCGCGAGCGGTCCGGCCTGCCGCAGCACCCAAATGAACAGAGCGGCAGCCAGCAACGCCGTGCAAAGGAGCGAAGGTAGGCGCGCGGCGATGAAGCTGTCCCCGAGAACGCTGACGAATGCGGCCTGCAACAGCGTGAACGCGAACGCGCGCGGATACGCGCCTTCCGCAATCACCGGCGCGCCGGTTTCGAGCCAGCCCCGCGCCGCGAGCAGCGAGTAGAACTCGTCGTAGTCGGCAACGTGGTCGAAATACGGCAGCGCGAGCACGATGACGAGCGCGCCCGCGCCCACGGCGCCGAGCACGCTCAAGGCCTGCGAGTGCCTCGCCGGAAAACTGGCGCGATCTATCGTTGTCGATGCGACCAAAGGCGTCCCTGCTTTGTTCTTGTTGTTCGCACTTACGGAACGATGACGACGTCACCGTCCTCGAGCATTATATTCTGGTCGAGGTTCCGGCCCCTAATTACGGCGCCATAGTCAAATGGCAGGGCAGCCTGTCCATTGGCGGTCCGGCGCAGGATGCGCACATCGTTCGGTGAGGCGAAAGCCGTGAGCCCGCCTGCCATGCTGAGCGCTTGCATCACGTCGATGGTCGGGTTGACGAGGTGCTGACCCGGCATCTGCACCTGCCCGATTATGTAAACACGTACGCCGCGAATTTCCGCGACATCGACGGTCAGCTGCGCTTCCGGGATCAGCCGAACGAGCTTGTCGCGGATCTCGCCGCTCAGTGCTTCGATGGTCTTGCCGGCGGCCGCGAACTCGCCGGCCAGCGGAAACGTGATGCGGCCATCGGGTCTCACGATGACCGTCTGCGCAAGCCCTTCTTCCTTCCAAACAGAGATGAATAGCTTGTCTCCGGGTCGGATGCGGTAGGTTTCCCCGCCCGGTGGCGCGCTCGCGCCCGGTTGCGCGCGCGCGGGCGGTTGCGCGCTCGCAGTCACCGCAAGCAGCAGGCCTCCCAGCGCCAGCAGCAGAAACGTCGTTCGGGCGACGAGCGGACCTGTTCCGTATGTGTGTTTCACGTTCACCTCCAAGAAAGGCCTTGCAAGAAATGTGCTAGATGTACCCGTGTGACAAGTACCACTCGCCGGTGCGGCGCAAGCCTTCGTCGATGCCGACGCGCGCCACGTAGCCCAAGTCGCGGCGGGCTTTGTCGATCCGAAAAGCTCTGACCTGGCGGAACCAGTCCACTCGGCGAGGGAAAATGGGGGGCGTGATCCCGAACGGCTTGCACAGCTTCTCGCATACGTGCCCGGCGGCGATCAGCGGCCAAATGGGATAGTGAGCAATTCGGACGTCGACGCCGATCGCCTGCCCGACGCGCTTGACGAGCTCCTCGATGCTGAAGTACTCCGCGTCCCCGACGAGATACGCCTCGCCCGATCCTTTGCCGGGCTGCGCGGCGAGCAGGAAACAGTCGACGAGGTTGTCGATGTAGACCGGGTGATAGAAAGTCCGGCCGCTACCGAACATCGGGAACACACCGCGTTTCGCGCGCTTGAAAAGCATCACGAAGCGGCCCGGGTCGCCGGGGCCGTAGATGGCCGTCGGTCTCAAGATCGTGTATTCGAGCCCCTGCGATTCCAACGGTGGAAGGGCAAGCTCGCCCTCGTACTTCGTGTGCTGATAGTAATCGGCAGGGGCGATCGGCGACGTCTCGTCGCCCGGCGGATGCTCGATGTGGCCGTGCACACCTTGCGTGCTGCAGTAGACGAGCTTGCGCACTCCAGCCTTCAAGCTTTCCTCTCCGACGATGCGCGTACCGTCGCGATTCACGTCGCGATAGACGGACGACGGCACGTCGAGTTCCCGGAACGCTGCGGCCAGGTGCATGACCGTGTCGCATCCGGCCACCGCCTCGGCGACGGCGGTTCGGTCGAGCACGCTCGCGAACCGCAAGCTTGCGCCGCGAGCTTTTAGCTCGTCCGCGATCAGACCGGGCTTGTTGTCGAGAACGTTGACGGCGTGCCCTTCGTCGAGCAGCCGCAAGACCAGTGCGGCGCCCGTGAAGCCGGTGCCGCCCGTCACACAAACCCTCATCCCCAAGTCCCTCTGCAGCCCCTTGGAAGGGCCAACTATCCCTATTATTGTTGTGAGGCGGTCGTCCGTGCCGCGTTGGCCTCTGGCGCGTCGTGGTCCATGTCGGTCGTGCGCAGATTCGCCCAGTGGCGCTGCATCTTCCGCGTGGTGGCGTCGAGCTCCGCGCGTGCCCGCGCCGGCGTCCAGCCGAGCTCGCGTGTCATGAAATCGCTGGTCCAGCGCAAATCCGCCGCGCTGAGGCGGCCTCGCGCGAGGCGGTCCGATCTTCGCACAACCGCGTCCTCCAGGCGAACGGCCATCTCCCTTCTAACGGCGTAACGCACACGACAACGGAACAGGGCGTCGGGGCCGTCCGCCGGCGACCAGTCGCCGATCTGCAGCGCGGATTCGAATTCCGTGCCGAACGCGGCGAGGAAACAGTCGCTCTCGATATTCGCGGGCGCGTCGATCTTGCGCGCCAGGCTCATCCTGAGCTCAGATTCCGAAACGTAGGGTTCGCCTCCCGGAAGCGTCTGTTCGTCGCTTCGCGGGCGGCGACCGCGAGTCCCGCAGACGGCAGTCACCGCCTTCTCCGCGGCGAGCCGCGCCGTGGTGTACTTGATGCCTACCAAGCTTACGAGCCCGGTTATTCCATCCGTGACGGCATGGTCGATGACGCTGCTGCGCCGGGCAAGGCGCGCTTCGCCGCGCTGTTGCCCGCGCTCGGCGGGCGTGAGCCCGCCATAGCAGTAGAGGACGTCGTCGAGCGTGAGCTTGCGGTCGTACGCGGCATTGACTTCGCCCAAGAAACCCTCGATGTCGGCAGCCTCGAAATGGCATTCGTCCGCGGTGCCTACGTAGGGCACGTGCGTCGTGCCTATGACGCTCACGTCGCGCCAGGGCGTGATGAAGAACAACCGATTGCTTGCGTCGAGCACGGAGTCGGAGCGCCGTTGGCTGCGCACGCCGATGGCGAGCTCGCCGAGGAAATTCGGCACGACGAGATTCATGTTTCTCGTGTGCGGCAATTCGACCTTCAAAGGCTTCTCCAACGCGCTTTGCATGAGCTCAGAGGCCCACGGTCCGGCCGCATTGATGATTTGCGAGCACCGGATGAAGAAGCTCTCGCCCGACAACTCGTCTTTGACTTCTGCACCCCGCACGCGGCCGTTCTCGACGGCAATCCGCTTCGCCGAGACGTAGTTACACGCGGCGGCTCCGTGCGCGACCGCATCCGCGACGCACACGAGCAGCAGCCTGTCCGCATCGAGCATCTGCGCGTCGTACCAGATCGCGCCGCCCGTGAGCTCGTCGTCGCGGAGGTTGGGCATCAGCCGCCGTACCTCCGCGGAGGAAATTAGCTCCCCGTTCGGCAAGTGACGATCGGCGGCAAGGCCGCGATTGCGATTCCACCCGATCGCGTCATGCATGCGCATGCCACCCCAGAGTGCGAGGGGCCCCCGCGCTCCGTAGCCGTGCAGGGGTATCAAGAAACCGAGAGGTCGAACCAAGTGCGGCGCGCAGCGCAGCCAGAAGCTGCGCTCGCGGACCGATTCGCGTGTTCGCGCGAAGTCCAGGTGCTGTAGATAGCGCAGCCCGCCGTGAACGATCTTCAGCGAGTTGTGCGACGTGGATGAGCCGAAGTCGCCGCGCTCGATCAGCGCCGTGCGCAAGCCGCGCAGCGCCGCGTCGCGCGCGGCGCATGCGCCGTGAATACCGCCGCCGATGACGAGGAGGTCGAACTTTTCGTCAACGAGCCTGTGCGGGTCCCTGATCAACGCGCTTTCCCGGCGCTTGGCGGGGCCGGCTCGTCCTTGCCGCAAAAAGCCATTAGATGATGACCACTGTTGCGGATGACGCTCTTCGGCAGCAGCCCGAACGCCGACACGAACACGGTGTTGAAGAGCGCTGCTTTGAGGCCGCCATGCACTTTGGTGGCCACGGGGAACCGCTCCGGCACTAGCTTGACGCGAGAAAACACGCCGAGCAGCCGCCGAAACTCCGCGATGGTATACGTGTGAAACACGGGCGCGTCGAGGTAATCGACTTCCACTTTCGCGACGATCTGCAGGAACCTGAGCCAGGAGCGCCGGTTGACGGTCATCAGGATCGCTTCGCCGCCCGGCTTGAGCACGCGATGGATCTCCGCAATCATCCTCTCGGGATTCGGCGT
This sequence comes from uncultured Gammaproteobacteria bacterium, assembly GCA_963744305.1. Lineage (GTDB taxonomy): Bacteria > Pseudomonadota > Gammaproteobacteria > Steroidobacterales > Rariloculaceae > FEN-1219. Next base: position 24,710 of record CAVUTF010000031.1, on the reverse strand, counting down.
GAAGTGCAGCACGGTGTGGCAATAGACCACGTCGAAGTGATTGCTCGGGAAGTCCATCCGCTCCCCGTTCATCACCAAGAAGTCGCCCTTGAGACCGCGCTGCGCGAAGTTGCGCTTGGCGAGATCGACGGAATGCGGCGCCAGATCGATGCCGGTCACGAGCGCGCCGCCGCGCGCGAACCGCGACGTGTCGTTGCCGACGCCGCAACCGACGTCGAGAACCGACTGTCCCGCATGGCCGCCGAAGTCAACGACTCGCGGCAAGTAGTGCAGTTTCTCGAAGCGGTATTCTTCGATCTCCCGGAAGAACTCTGCGGTGCCGGGCTCGCTCTTCGCGACTTTCCAATCGTCGACGTGATTGTTCCAATAGTCGCGTACCGCACGCAGCTTGATCTCGGCGGACACGGTGCGCACGTTGGCGTCGTTCCCTAACGCGCCGTGCCTGACGCCTTCCTGGACTTGCCTCGCGGCATTAGCTTTGTGCATAGGCCGCGCTCGATGTGGACGATCGATCCAAGGCGACGGTGGTGGGAAACAGTTGCCGGTAGAAGACTGCGACCTTGTCGATATAGGCGCGGTCCGAATACAAGGCATCGGCGCGCCGTTTCGCATTCTGAGCTAGCCGGCGGGCGTAACCAGGATCTTGCAACAGCGCGCGCAACCCCTGCGCGAAGCCCGCCACGTCCGGCGGCACGAGATGGGCGATGTCCGGCGTCAAGGCCTGCGTGTGACTGAAGATGTCCGTCGCGAGCACGGGCACTCCCGAGCGCAGATAGCCGTAGATCTTGAGCGGCGTGTTCGTTCCGCTGATCCGCGGCGAGACGATCAGGTCCGCCGCCTCCATGTACGACGGTATGCGCGACGGGTGCACAGTGCCGACGAGGGTAACGCGGTCCGTCAAGCTCAGCGTAGCGACGCGTTCACGCATTTCCGCCACTTGCCGATCGTTGCCGCCGACCATCACGAGGTGCGCCGACGGCAAGTCGCCTGCGACTCGTTGAAAGGCGTCGATGAGCAATCCGAGGCCCTGGTACGGCTCGAACGTCCCCGTGTAGAGAACTATCTGCTTGCCCTGCAGCCCATGCGCTTCTCGCGCCGGCACGCCGCTCGCGGGAAACACTTGCTGATCGTCGGCCGTGTTCTCGATCATGCTGTGCGGCTTGTTCGGGCACATGCGGCCGATCAACTCTCCGAGGTCCGGGCAAATCGTGATCACACCGTCGGAGGAGTCGAGCACGCGCCGTTCCAAGCTCTCGAAGAGCTTGCGGATCGGACGCAGGTTGTAGCGGCGAAAGTTGCCGAGCTGCTGCGGCAGGCTGCTGTGCATGTCGTAGATGTGCGGAATGCCGAAGCGCTTCGCGAGCGGTGCGGCAAAGAACGCGGCTTCCTCGTGCGAGTGCAACACGTCGAAGCGGTGGCGCTTGAGCTGCCGAACCGTCTCCCGATACAGGAGCATGTCGAGCGGCACTTTCGCCGCGGACGGGCCCACCTTCACGTCGTTCACGAACGGTGGCTTGGCGCACCGGACGATCGTGAGCCCCGGGATCTCGACGTCCTCACCGAAAGGATAGGTGACGAGGACGATGCGGTGCCCTTGGGCACCCAGCGCGCGAATCCTGTGCAGCACGCTGAACGGCGTCCCTCGCGCGCGAAAGAACGGCTGCGGCGCAACCATCAAGATCCGCAGTCGCTGCATTGCTTCGTTCCCGGGGAGCTCCGGCCGTTTTGTCGTTTTAGTTGTCACAGGTCGTAGGCTCGAATCGAAAGCGCCGGGCCTGACCCCTTGCTCACGACGCGCGTGCCAAGACCCTTTGAATTTATATGTAAAAGTGCTTGTTGAGTCATTGGCATACGGAGCATTTGCATTAGACTGCACAAACTATCGATGCGCAATCCCCTGAAGGTCGAGGGCTGCGCAAAACGCGTTGTTGACACTCATTAGTTATCCCGATGCTCGATGGCAGACGTCCGCGGTTCCGTACTTGAGATTGCAGCCTCGGTTTTCGAAGTGGGCGCTCAAGAGCTTTCCGTGGACGACTCACCGGAGACCGTGGATCGCTGGGATTCGCTGAATCACCTCAAGTTGATTACCGCCGTGGAATCAGCGTTCTCTATCCAGTTGCCGATGAAGATCGTGCTCAAGATCGATACGATCAAGGCGTTGATCGAGGCCGTCGAGAACCGCTTCGCGCCATGAAGATCAGGCGGTTTCTACTGCCGCCGTCGCTCGTGTCGATCGATGCGTGGATCCGGTTCGGGTGCCGCATCAGCCCGCGCGCCGAGGTCGAGTGGTCGGCCAACCTGCGGGTGGGCTCCGGCGTGACCATAAGTTCCTTCTGTAAGATCAAGTGCGCAGATGGCCCGCTCACGATCGGGGACGGAACCCAGATAGCGCCGGGTTGCTTCATCACGGCGCACTCCGGGGGCTTGCAGATCGGGAAGGATTGCTTGATCGGTCCAAACGCCACGATTGCGGCGAACAGCTACCGTTACGACGATCTCGACGTCCCGATTCGTCTCCAGGAGCAGGTGGCCGCCGGTATCCGCATAGGCGACAACGTGTGGATCGCCGCGGGCTGCGTCGTGCTCGACGGCGCGGAAATCGGCAACGGAACGATCGTGACGCCGAACTCCGTCGTCTCCGGTCGAGTACCCGCAAACTCCGTGCTGCAGGGCAACCCGGCGAAAGTGATATTCACGCGCAGATGATATGAACGTGATCCCTCGCATGGAGCGCGCCTTTCGCGAGCACGCCGAGCGGCGCGCGCTGTGGGCCGCGGACGGCGCTTGCAGCTACCGCGAGCTCGGTGAAATCGTCGGCGGCATCGCGAGCCGCATCCCGTCGTCGCGCAGCCGGTGCACCTGCGCGCATCGGCGTGCTCACGGGCGACGACGTGCGCACCTATGCGTCGATCCTCGCGATTCTCGCGAGCGGCTCCGCCTACGTGCCGCTGAATCGCAAGAATCCTCCCGACCGGAACCGCCTCATCGCCGAGCGCGCCGAGATCGACCTCGTGCTCGCGACGCGACCGGGTCCCGAAATGGAATCGCTTGCACGCGCGCTGCCGTCCGCCGACGTCGTCTACACCGAAGGGTTGCCGAGCTACGGCAGCTTCTCGTGGATCGAGCGCGAGGAGCTTGCGTATTTGTTCTTCACCTCCGGCACCACGGGCGTACCGAAAGGCGTGCCGATTCGGCACTCCAATCTAGCCGCGTTCATGCACGCGGTGCTCGACGAGTCGGATTACGGATTCAATGCCGACGACCGCTTCCTGCAGATGTTCGAGCTCACGTTCGATCTTTCGGTGATGTCGTTTCTCGTGCCGATGTGCATCGGCGCGAGCTGTCACGTGGTTCCGGATCGCGGCATCTCGAGCCTCAACATCGCAGGGCTTCTCGACGAGCGCGAGATCAGCGTGGCGCTCATGGTGCCGTCGGTGTTGAGCTACCTGCGGCGCTACTTCGCCGAGCTCAGCTTTCCGCATCTTCGGCACAGCATGTTCTGCGGCGAGGCGTTGTCGCATCAGCTAACCGCCGAATGGAGCCGCTGCGTGCCGGCCGCGGAAATCCGCAACGTCTACGGCCCGACCGAGGCCACGATCTTTTGCACCGAGTTCGAGTGGCAAGAACCGGTATCCGCCGAGCAAAGCGTCAACGACATCGTGCCCATCGGCCAATGCATTTCCGGAACGCAAGCGGTCATCCTCGATGCCGCCGGACGCCCGGTCGCGGCCGGTGAGCGAGGCGAGCTCGCACTGCTCGGCACGCAGCTCGCGGCCGGCTATTGGAGGGACGCCGAGCAAACGGCGGCCGCGTTCATCACCGTGCGTGACGGCGTCGAAAGTCGGCCGGCCTACCGAACCGGCGACATCTGCTTCATGAATGAATCGGGCAACTACATCTATTGCGGGCGAGCGGATTTCCAGGTTCAGGTCGACGGTCACCGCGTCGAGCTCGCCGAAGTCGAGCACCACCTGCGCGCGTACCTCGAGGGCGGCAACGCCGCCGCGGTACCGATCAAGGCGGCTGACGGCCGGCAAGAGTTCGTCGTGTTCGTCGAGTGCGCGGAGGAACGCGCGAGCGGCGCGCGCGAGTATCTCGGCGCGAAGCTGCCCGCTTACATGCTGCCGCGGCAAATCGTGAGCGTTGCCTCGTTGCCGTTGAGCCTCAACGGCAAGGTGGATAGAAAGAGCTTGCTGCAGCGCTACCTTGCTTCGGGGTAGGAGGGCATACCTGGCGCAAGCTCGAGCTGCCGGATCGCATCGGCAATCGAGGTTTCCTCGTCCGGCGCGAGCATGACGGCTCGAATCGCGAGCAGCCGATCCGCGCAGGCGACGACGAGCTCGTCGCCGGCAGCGGTGACGATGTCGCCGGGACGGTGCTGATGATTGTCGGCGACGGGCCGCGCCTCGTTCACGATCAGGTCGCCGCGCGGCAATTGCAGCCTCGCATACGTGAACGGATTCTCGAGCGGCCGAAAGTCCGTCGCGCGCAGCACGCGGTCGATTTGCGACGCCGGCTCGCGCAAATCGAGTATTCCGCCGTTCGGTTTGTCGCTGCGTCGGTAGAGCTTCGCCGCGAGCGACGCGGGCACCGGCGACTTGACGCCGGCGAGCACGCTGTCCAGCCGCTCCTCGAAAAGCTCCGTTCCGATCCGAATGCACTCCAAGGTCAAGGACAGAGCCGTCTCGCTCCCAGTCAGCGGAAAGGTACGCGCGGCGGCGATCGCGCCCGCGTCCACCGCGCGCTCCATGTAGTGCCACGTCACGCCATGCTCCGGCTCGCCGTTCAGAATGGCCCACGACGGGACATGCACGCCGCGGTAGCGCTCGATCGGCCCGTTGTGAAAGTTGATGCAGCCGCGCGCCGGCACGGACAGAATCTCGTTGTCGAAGATTTGCAGGTTGTCGATGCTCAAGATCAAGTCGGGTCGCTCTGCGGCTACGCGCGCTACGATGGCGCGATCGTTGATGGATCCTTCGTGGAGCAGCAGCGGAACCTCGCGCTTGCGGCAGAAGCCAGCGAGGCGCGATTGGGCGGGATCTCGCCGCTTTTCCGCTGCGACGAGGAGCAGGCTTACGTCGGCGCGTTCGAGTAGAATTGCGGCGCAGCTCTGCGCCATGCGCCCATTACCGACGATCACTATGCGCGTTCGTGCCATGTTGCGTTATGTCGAGCATCGCGCGCGAGTGGTAAACGGCGCGGCAAAGGTCACGGCGCAGTATAATCGAGCACGTTCCTCTCGAGTGCGCGGCGACTTTGCAACGGATGGCGCGCTGATACCGGCGAGAACAAGAACAAGGATTAGAGGATGACGAGGGACTCCACTCCCCGCCGCGCGACGACGAAAATTTCCGTCGTCGTGCCCCTGTACAACGAAGAGGAAAGCGTAGGGCCTCTGTACAGAGCCATCATCGCCGCGCTGGATGCGCTGCCGATGGAGAGCGAGCTCTTGTTCGTCGATGACGGCAGCGCCGATCAAACCTTCGCCGCCGCCGAGTCGCTCGCCCAGAGCGATCCGCGTCTACGGGTAATCAAGTTTCGCTCGAATTTCGGACAGACGGCCGCGATGGCCGCCGGCATCGACTACGCCACCGGCGACGTGATCGTGACGATGGACGGCGACCTGCAAAACGATCCGAGCGACATTGCGGTGCTCGTGGCAGAGCTCGAGAAGGGCTACGACTTGGCGGTCGGCTGGCGTTTCAATCGCCAGGACAAGTTGATCACGCGCAAGATTCCGTCCGTCATTGCGAATCGCTTGATCGGCAAGGTGACGGGCGTGCCGATCAAAGACAACGGCTGCTCGCTGAAGGCGTTTCGGGCGAGCGTCATCAAGAATGTGTCTCTGTACTCCGAGATGCACCGCTTCATCCCCGCGATGGCCTCGGTCGTCGGGCCGCGCGTCGCCGAGATCAAGGTGAAGCATCACGCGCGGCGATTCGGGCACTCGAAGTACGGACTCTCGAGAATCTGGCGCGTGCTGCTCGATCTCCTGATCGTCAAGACGGTGACTTCGTTCGCCGAGCGGCCGCTGCTGTGGTTTGCGCTGCTCGCGCTGCCGGCGCTCGGCCTCGGGCTAGCGCTGCTCTTGGCCGGCGTCGCGCCGCTGCTCACGGCCGGAGCCGGTGTATCGTTACCCATTGCGGGATCCGGGTTGCTGCTGCTTTCGCTTGCGGCGATGTTGTTTTTCGGCGGCGCCTTCGGTGAGCTCGTTTTCAAGACTGGGGACGTGCGGCCGATCCAGTTCGCCGGCGTCACCGTCAAGCACTTCCGGGCCCAAGACGCCGCGGGCCGATTGAGCGTTGTGGAGTCGTGATGCAAGGTGAACTTGATCTCAGCGTGATCGTGCCCGTGGGCGCGCGCTACGACGACGTGCGCGGCGTCTTCGACACTTATCGCCGGGCGCTCGACGCGCTCGGCATGAGCTACGAGCTCATCTACGTGCTGGACGGGCCGCGCGAGGACATGCTCGAGCTTTTGCTCGCGGAGCAGCCTCAGGCGCCAAATCTCGAGGTGTTGCAGCTTGCGCGGCCGTTCGGCGAGGCCACGGCGATCGTCGCGGGTTTCGACGCGAGCCGCGGCCGGCTGATCCTCACATTGCCGGCGTATTTTCAAGTGGACGCCGCCGAGCTGCACCGGATGTTGGACAGCAAGGGCGATCACCACATGGTGGTCGCGCGCCGCTGGCCGCGCCACGGCACGGCGTTCGACAAGCTGCGGCGCGGTGCTTTCCACAGAATGCTGCGCTGGGTCACCGGGCAGCGCTTCGAGGACTTGGGCTGCGGCGTGCGGCTATTCGATCGCGCGGTGCTCGAGGAGGTCAACGTCTACGGGGACCAACATCGGTTCTTGCCGCTGATCGTCGAGCGCAACGGCTTCCGCGTGCTCGAGCTCGACGTTAGCCAGTCCGCGCTCGATCAATTTCGCGGTCACTACAGCGTTCGCGAGTACGTCCAGCGCGCGCTCGATATCTTCACCGTGTTCTTCCTCGTGCGTTTCACGAAGAAGCCGCTGCGTTTCTTCGGCATGATCGGCGCGATCGTCTTCGCCGTCGGCGCGGTCGTCCTCTTGGACGTGATCATCGCGCGCCTGTTCTTCGATGTGGCACTTGCCGATCGCCCCGCGCTGCTCTTGAGCTCGCTGCTCGTGGTGTTGGGGATACAAATCGGCGCGCTCGGCTTGCTCGGCGAGCTCATCATCTATACGCACGCACGCGCGCTGAAAGAGTACCGAGTCGAGCGCGTCGTGAACCACCGGGAGGCCGAAGCGCTGCCGCGTGCGCGCGAAAAATCGGGGTCGGGTACCGATTTCGCCGATGTTGGCTGAACAGATACGCGAGGTGGCAGAAATCGGTACCCGACCCCGATTTTCCTAGCCATGTGCGGCATCGCAGGCATCGTCTCGGCCGCGGAAGGCGACCGCATCGCGGCGATCACGACTGCCTTGAGGCATAGGGGCCCCGACGGCGAAGGCTACTATCGTAACGGCGGCGTCGCGCTGGGGCACCGGCGGCTCTCGATCGTCGACATCGCAGGCGGACGCCAGCCGATCTCCAACGAGGACGACACGCTGATCCTCGTGTGCAACGGCGAGATCTACAACAGCCCGGCGCTGCGCAAGCAGCTGGTCGAGGCCGGCCACACCTTTAAGACGGCGACCGACGTCGAAGTCATTCTGCATTTGTATGAGCAACACGGCGCCGCGTGCGTGCCGATGCTGCGCGGCATGTTCGCGTTCGCGATCTGGGACACGCGAACGCGCACGCTCTTCATGGCGCGCGACCACATGGGGCAGAAGCCCCTGTTCTACTGCAGCACGGACCGTGCGTTCGTCTTTGCTTCCGAGCCGAAGGGAATACTCGCGTCGGGGCTCGTGCCGCGACAAATCGATCTCGACGGGCTCTGGCACTACGTGTCGCTGCGCTACCTGCCGGACGAGCACACGCTGTTCAAGGCCGTGAGCAAGCTGCCGGCGGCGACCACTTTGACCTGGCGCGACGGCCGCAGCGAGCTCGCGACCTATTGGCGGCCGGACTTCAACGTGAAACGGCTGCGCGCGGAGAGCGAGCTCGTCGACGAGCTCGACGCTCTGCTGCGCGAGACGGTGGCGCTGCACACGCTTGCCGACGTCGAGGTGGGCACGTTCCTCTCCGGCGGCATCGACTCGAGCACCGTGGCGGCCATGCTGGCCCGAGGTTCGGCGGAGCCGGTGAGCAGCTTCTCGATCGGCGTCGAGGAGCAAGGCTTCAACGAGCTGCCGTTCGCTCACATGGTGGCGGAGCGTTACGGAATGCGCGGCCATGAAGAAGTCGTCCGCGCCGACCTGATCCGCTTGATGCCGCAGATGGTCTACCACATGGACGAGCCGTCCGACCCGTTCGCGGTGGGTGTGTTCCTCGCCTCACGGCTCGCCGCGAGACACGTCAAGGTGGTCTTGAGCGGCGATGGCGGCGACGAGAACTTCGCGGGTTACGACCGGTATCTCGGACAGCGGCTCATCGACGTCTATTGCTTGCTGCCGAAAAGCCTGCGCGCGGGCGTGATGCGCCGCATCATCGGCGCGATTCCGGAATCGTTCGGCTACAAGAGCGTCGCGCAGAAAGCGCTGTGGCTCAACGAGCTGTCTCTCTATGATTCGGGCGAGCGCTACGCGCAGAGCATGAGCTTCTTGCGCTTTCGCGACGAGCAGAAGGCGCAGCTCTTTTCACCGGCTTCTCGCGCGGCGCTGGAAGACCCGGACTCGATCGGCAAGATCCTCAAATTCTTTGGCGCCGACAACGCAACCGAGCTCGTCGACAAGATGCTGTTCACCGATTTGATGACTCGCATGCCCGACCACCTGCTCGCGATCGGCGATCGGATGTCGATGGCGCATTCGCTCGAAGCTCGTCCGGTGCTCGTCGATTACAAGGTGGTCGAGTACGCGGCGTCCATACCGGCGCATTTGAAGCTCAAGAACGGCGAGCTCAAGCACGTGTTGAAAGCCGTGGCCGCGCGCTATTTGCCGAAGCCGCTCCTCAAACGCACGAAGCAGGGATTCGGCTTCCCGCTCGGTTTATGGATGCGCACGGAGCTCAAGGGCTTCTTGGCGGCGCTGAGCGAGCAGTCGCGCTTCATCGAGCACGGCATCTTCGACAAGGAATACATCGTGAAGATGACGAACGAGCACCTTTCCGGGCGCGTGGATCACAACTACCGTTTGTGGATCCTGATCAATCTCGAGTTCTGGTACCGCCTGTTCATCGACGGCGAGAGCGTGGAGCAGCAGCGGGAGCGCGTGGATGCGCTGCTGCACTGACCTGGTCGGCTCGATTCGAGAAATCGGGGTCAGGCTCCGATTGCGATGACCACCGAGTCGCCAGCAAAACCAAAATCGGTGCCTGACCCCGATTTTCGCCGCGGCGGCCCAGGCTGGCTGTCGCTACGACGGTGATCCGGCTCTGCGTGTCTGCGGCGCTGATCGGCATCGTCTTCACGCGCGCCGAGCTCGGCCAGGTGGGCGCGCTCCTGACAGCCGCGAACGTTCCGCTCATGGTCGTTGCGTTCGCTCAGCTACTTCCTCGGTTACAGCATCAGCGTCGCGCGCTGGGGCACGCTCTTGGGCGCACACGGAGTGCGACCCGGCTTCGGCCATCTCTACACGTCGTTCATGATCGGCATGTTCTTCAACCAGCTCCTGCCGACGACGGTTGGAGGCGACGTCGCGCGCTATCACTACACGGCCGGCGGCGGGCGAGGGGCGGCATTCAGTGCGGTGATCATGGACCGCGTGTTCGGCATGGTCTCGCTGATGCTGTTTGCGGTGGCGGGGCTTCTGTACGCGGCGCGGTACGCCGCACTGCCGAGCGAGCTATACGAAGGCGTGGCGGTGCTGCTTCTCCTGGGCCTGCTCGCGATCGGCGGCGTGTTCATGCTGCCGCAACGCGGTCTCGACGCTTTGCACGGCCTGTCCGGGTGTCTGCCGCACGGCTCAGTGGCGTGCTCGATCGCGTGCTCGGCGCGTTCGCGGCATTTCGCGGCCGCCGGGACGTCGTGATCACCGCGCTCCTCTGGTCGCTCACGCTCCAGTGCGTGGTGGTGACTCACTACTATGTCGTCGGGCTTGCCCTCGGGTTGACGGTGCCGTTCTACGCCTACGTTTTCATCGTGCCGCTCGCGATCGCGGTGATGATGCTGCCGATATCGATCAACGGCATCGGCGTGCGCGAGAGCGTGTTCGTCTATCTCTTGGGTCTGCAGGGCGTCGAGCCGAGCTCGGCGGTCGCGTTCGCGTGGGCGATCTACGCGCTCGTGCTTGCGCACGGCGTGCTGGGTGGCATCGTGTTCGCGTTGGTGCGTATGCGCTCGCGCGCAGCCGACAACGCGGGCGTGACATAAAGCGGGGGCGGTGCGGAACGGTGGCTTGCGGCGCCGGGTTAGGCCTGCTTGGGTCGACTGCGCGTTGGCTACCCAGGTAATCTTCTGCGCTGCCAACGTCTCCATGGTTCGAGTTGACTCGCGTAGACTAATCGTACCTCCAGCTTTTCAACGATTCAATCGGCGCACGTCAGCGGGCGAAGTGACTAGAGGTTCCAGCCCAACGCTCGTGGGCATCTGGGATCGTAGGATAGGAAGTTGTGCGCGTTGTTCTGAGTGCAGTCGGCTCAAGAACAGCTCCTTCTCATAGCAACGCATGGCCAGCTCACCGTCCGATAGTAGATCCTCGGTATCTCCGCGTATTACCACGACAGCGCCGCAGCGCTGCTCGTGAACGGAGAGATCGTCGCGGCCGCGCAGGAAGAGCGTTCTCGCGCAAGAAACACGACGCGCGATTTCCCGAGCACGCGATCCGTTATTGCCTCGCGGAAGCCGGCATCGGCTTGACCGACATCGGGCGCATCGTCTTCTACGACAAGCCGCTGGTGAAGTTCGAGCGCCTGCTCGAGACCTATCTTGAGCTACGCGCCGCACGGCTTCCGGTCGTTCCTCGCGGCGATGCCGGTCTGGCTCAAGGAAAAGCTGTATCTGAAGAGCCACGCTGCGCAAGGAGCTTGCAGCGCTCGGCCGCTGCGAACAAGCGACCTGCCGCCGCTGCTTTTTGCCGAGCACCATCAGTCGCACGCGGCGTCCGCGTTCTACCTCAGCCCGTTCGAGCGCGCGCGGTGCTGTGCCTCGACGGCGTCGGCGAATGGGCGACGACCTCGGCGTGGCTCGGGAACGGGCGAGCTCGAGCCGCTCTGGGAGATCGACTTCCCGCACTCGCTCGGGTTGCTCTACTCGGCGTTCACGTATTTCACGGGCTTCAAGGTCAACTCCGGCGAGTACAAGCTGATGGGCCTCGCGCCGTACGGCGAGCCGAAGTACGTCGACGCTGATTCTCGACAAGCTGATGGATCTAAAGACGACGGCACGTTTCGGCTCGACATGCAGTACTTCAACTACTGCACCGGGCTCACGATGACGAATCGACGTTTCGATGAGCTGTTCGGCGGTCCGCCGCGCGCGGCCGAGAGTCGACTGACGCAACGCGAGATGGACATCGCGGCCTCGATTCAGGTCGTGACCGAAGAAGTGGTGCTGCGGCTCGCGAGAACGCTGCACGCGAGACCGGCGAGAGCTATCTGTGTCTCGCGGGCGGTGTCGCGCTGAACTGCGTCGCGAACGGCCGCGTGCTGCGCGAAGGACCGTTCAAGGACATCTGGATTCAGCCGGCGGCCGGCGACGCGGGCGGCGCGGTCGGCGCCGCGGCGACGATCTGGCACCAGTACGATGGCAAGCCGCGCACGACGAACGGCCACGACCGCATGCGCGGCGGATTCCTCGGGCCGCGCTTCGCGGCCGCGGAGATTCGCGCGCACTCGATGCCTTCGGCGCGCGATACGAGAGCTCGACGACGAGCGCGCTGTTCGAGCAGCTCGCCGAGCTGCTCGAGCAGGAGAACGTGATCGGCTGGTTTCAAGGACGCATGGAATTCGGTCCGCGCGCGCTCGGTGGCCGCTCGATCATCGGCGACCCGCGCAGCACGAAGATGCAGTCGGTGATGAATCTCAAGATCAAGTACCGCGAATCGTTTCGCCGTTTGCGCCGTCGGTGCTCGCCGAGCGCGTCGGCGACTACTTCGAGCAGAACGGCGCAAGCCCGTACATGCTGCTCGTCGCGCCGGTGCGCGAGGAGCTGCGCATTCCGCTCACGGCCGAGCAGCAGCGCTGTTCGGCATCGACAAGCTCAAGCTCAAGCGCTCGGAGCTGCCTGCGATCACCCATGTCGACTACTCGGCGCGCATCCAGACCGTGCACGAGAGACACGAATCCGCGGTATTACCACGCTGCTGAAAGCGTTCGAGCGGCGCACCGGCTGCGGCGTGCTCGTCAACACGTCGTTCAACGTGCGCGGCGAGCCGATCGTCGGTACACCGACCGACGCCTATCGCTGCTTCATGCGCACCGAGATGGATTATCTGGTCATCGAGAACTTGTTTGCTCGACAAGAAAGAACAGCCGCACTGGGAAAAAGATGATTCCTGGCAAAGCGAATTCGAGCTCGATTGAGCGGAGGAGGCGAGGCTGAATGGCGGCTCACGTGATTCCCGAGCTCGACAGAAAAGGTCTGCGCGAGTTCGGCCTCGTGACGGGCGGCATCGTCGCGGCGCTGTTCGGCGTGTTTTTTCCTTGGGTGCTCGAGCGATCCTGGCCGCTCTGGCCGTGGATCGTGTTCGCCGTGCTCGGCAGCCTGGCTTTGCTTGCGCCGTTGGCGCTCAAGCCCGTCTATAAAGTCTGGATGCGCTTCGGGCTCCTCGCGAGCCGCGTGACAACCCCGCTGATCCTCGGCATTGTGTTCTTTTTCGTGATTTCGCCGGTCGGTCTCGTGCGGCGATTGAAGCGGCGTGACGCACTTCGACGATGGTTCGACGAGCGCGCAGTAAGCTATCGAATTCCGAGCGTACGCAACCCGATCAAGAATTTCGAGAGACCATTCTGATGGAATTTCTTCGTGATCTCTGGGCGTTCATGCGCGAGCGCAAGAAGTTCTGGCTCGCGCCGATCATCGTCGTGATGGTGCTGCTTGGCGCATTGATCGTGCTCGCGCAGGGCTCGGCGGTGGCGCCCTTCATCTACACGCTCTTTTGACTATGCTCCGCGGCTGTGCCGCAGAAAGACCGTTGTCGCGGTTTGCAGCCGCGCGGTAAGGATCACGATGCGTATCAGCGTCTTCGGTTTGGGTTACGTCGGTGCGATCTCGGCTGCGTGCCTCGCGCGCGACGGTCATGAAGTCATCGGCGTCGACGTCGACGAAAACAAGCTCAAGCTCATCGAGCGTGGGCAAGCGCCGATCATCGAGCAGGGCGTAGAGGAGCTGATGCTGGGCGCCGTCTCCTCCGGACGTCTCACCGTGACGAACGACGCCGCTCGCGCGGTGCGCGAGACGGAGCTTTCGTTGATCTGCGTCGGCACGCCTTCGTTGGCCAACGGCGATCAGGATCAGGGAGCGCTAGTACGCGTGACCGAGCAAATCGGCGAAGCCCTCGCCGGCGTCGATCACTTTCACGTGGTGGTCGTGCGCTCCACCGTGCGCCTCGGAACGGTGGACTCGGTTTTGCGCCAGACGCTCGAAGCGAGCTCCGGCAAGCGATCGGACGGCGACTTCGCGCTGTGTTTTCAGCCGGAGTTCTTGCGCGAAGGCACCTCGATTCGCGATTACGACAACCCGCCGTACACCGTCGTTGGTACCGGATCGACGCAAGCCGCGGAGATGCTTCGCTCCGTGTTCGGTCACTTGCCGTGCGACTTCATCGTGACGGACATCAGCACGGCAGAAGCGTTGAAGTACGCGTGCAACTGCTTCCATGCGGTGAAGATCACGTTCGCCAACGAGATCGGACGCGTTGCGCAAGCGTGGAATGTCGATGCGCAGGCGGTGATGGATCTCGTCTGTCGCGACGAGCGGCTAAACATTTCTCGCGCGTACCTACGCCCGGGCTTCGCGTTCGGTGGTTCGTGCTTGCCGAAGGATCTGCGGGCGCTCGTCCTACATGGCAAAGACGAGGGACGTCGAGATACCGATGCTCGCCGGTGTGCTCCCGAGCAACCGCGGTCACATCGAGCGTGCCGCGAGCATGGTGCTTGCTGCGGGCGGGCGCAAAGTTGGCCTCATCGGCTTGAGCTTCAAGAAAGGGACCGATGATCTGCGTGAGAGCCCGCTCGTGGCGTTGGCCGAGCATCTCATCGGCAAGGGCATGGAGCTCAGTGTTTACGATCCCGATGTGAATCTGTCGGTGTTGACCGGGGCGAACAAGCGGTACATCGAGCAGCACATTCCGCATATTGCGGCGCTGTTGAAGAAGGATTGTGCGACGGTGATCGAGGGCGCGCAGACCATCGTCGTCGGCGCGTCTTTGCCCGAGGCCGTGGCGCTGCTACCTGAAGCGAGCAGCCGGGGACAGTTCATCGTCGATCTCGTCGGGCTGCCGAACGCGGGGCAGCTCAAAGGCCGGTATGAAGGTATCTGCTGGCCGCGGCACGAGGAAAAACCCACGACGGGCCGCGAGCCTTCCAAAACGAGAGACCGATCTCGGCAGAGCGCCCCTGTCCGGCGCTGACCTGCGCGTTCGAGCTACGGCGTGATCGTCTTCGACGCCTCGTTCGAGTAGATGCTTTCGTTGCCGCTCGAATCGAAAGCGGTCGCCACGAAGTACCAAGTCGCGGGCGTCAGCTCGTCGACGACGTAGGCCGTCACGCCGGGGTTGTTGATCGTCGCGGAGTTCGGGTAATTGCCGCGCTGCGTGCCCCAATAGATCTTGAACCCGGCGAGATCCCTCAGCGTGGTGCCATCGGTGTTCGTGGTCGGCGCGGTCCATGACAGAGTAGCCGAGCCTGTCGCCGTCGCGACGACCTGGATGCTGAACGGCGCGAGCGACGTCGTCGCCTCACCGTCACTCACCCGAATCACGATGTTGGTGTAGACGGCAACGTCACCGGCGTGCGGCGTTCCGCTGAGCCGGCCGGTGCTGCTGTTGAACGACGCCCACGAGGGCGGGTTGCTGATCGTGAAAGTGAGCGTTTCGTCGTCCACGTCGTCGGCCGACGGTGTGAAGACGTACGCTTGGTCCGCCATCACCGACGTGGACGGCGTTCCGGTGATCGTCGGCGGCGAGTTCGGCGGCGGCGGAGCGGCTGCGACCGTAATGCTGAACGACGGCAGAGCCGTCGTCGCCGTGCCGTCGCTGACGCGAATCGTGATGTTGTTGTAGCTCCGCCGACGTGGCTCGCGCCCGGAGTGCCGCTCAAACGGCCGGTCGTGCCGTTGAAGGTCGCCCAGGACGGCCGGTTGCTGATCGTGAAAGTGAGCGTGTCGCCGTCCGCGTCGTTGGCCGACGGCGTGAAGACTGTACGCCTGATTCTCGGTGACCGTGGTCGGCCGGGATTCCCGAGATCGTCGGCGGTCTGTTCGGGGGCGGTGGTGGCGGAGGAGGCGGTGCGGCCGTCACCGTGATGTTGAAAGAGGCCAACGCTGCGGTAGCCTCGCCATCGCTCACACGAATCGTGATGTTGTTGTACGAGCCGACGTGGCTCGCGCTCGGCGTGCCGCTCAACCGGCCAGTCGTGCTGCTGAAGGTGGCCCAGGACGGCTGGTTGCCGATCGTGAAGGTCAACACGTCGTTGTCCGCATCGTTGGCCGTTGGTGTGAAGGCGTAGGGCTGACCTTGCGTGCCGGAGCTTAGGGGACTGCCCGCAATAGTCGGTACCGTGTTGGTCGCGGCCTTCGCGCGAACCGCGATCGAGAACGGCGGCAAGGACAGTGCTCTGCTTGCCGTCGCTGACCTGGATCACGATGTCCGAATAAGTACCGACGTCGCCGGTGCCTGGCGTTCCGCGGATTCGTCCCATATCGCTGCTGAAGGCGGCCCATCGCGGGAGATTGGTCACGGAGAAACGCAGCGGATCGCCGTCGGGGTCGCTGGCCGCCGGCACGAAAGTGTATTGCGTGTCCTGATCCACAACGGAACCGGCTGGCCGGAGATCGCAGGCGGCGAGTTGCTGTTCACGGGGCTCACGGCAATCCGGAACGGAGGAAGCGACGCCGTGCTCTGGCCGTCGCTCACGTCGATAACGACGCCGTCGTAAGTGCCGACTTGGTTTTGGGTCGGAGTGCCGACCAATCTGCCTGTGGCCGGGTCGAGCCTCGCCCATGCCGGCAAATTGCGCGCGCTGAAGGTGAGGGGGTCACCGTCGATGTCGGTCGCGGAGGGCAGAAACGTGTACTCCCGTGTCGCGCCGATGGCCGCCGGAGGGTTCCCCGAGATCGCCGGTGCGCTGTTGCCCGTGCCGGTTCCGTCGTCGACGACCACGGAGTACATGCTGAAACCGACCTCGTTGCCGCCGAGCCGCACAACGCCTCGCTCGAAGCGCTTGCCGTAGAGCTTGTGCCCGAGGTTGCCTGCCGCCACCGACGTGCCGGTCGCGGTCCATGACTGTAACCACAACGGCAGATTCGAGACTCGGGCATCGAAGCCCACTAGGACATCGACCGGCCGATCGACCTCGAACTCGATCGTCACTGCGGCGTTTGCGGAGCGATCGGCGTTGACCGTTCTGACGTACGTCAGGCCGCGGTATTGTCCGGGGACGCGAGTAAACGTGGGCGTGTCGTCGAGATACAAACGCTTGCCGACGCTCAATCGGTCCCACTCGAGGTTGGCTGGCTTCGTGCCGGTAATGACGACCGTCGGCGGCAGCACGTTGATCGAGAAGGCGGGCAGCCAGACGGTGTCCTTGCCGTCGCTGACGCCGATGCGAATGGCCGCGGTCGCGCCGACGGCATGTGCGCCCGGTGTGCCACGCAGACTGCCGGTTGTTGCGTCGAAGGTCGCCCAATCTGGGAGATGCTCTATTAAGAATGTGAGCGGGTCGCTGTCTGGGTCGTCGGAGGATGGCGTGAAGCTGTATTCGACGCCTTGAATGACAGCAGAGGCCGCCGTGCCTGTGATGCTGGGCGCGCTGTTGGGCGGAGTACCAGGCGGCGTTGATGCAGGAGGCGGTGTTGCCGCGGTAGGCGAGGGTTGCGCGGGCGTGCTTGGCGCTACACCGCTAGCTGTTTTCACCGTCACTGTCACCGCAAGCGGAGAGAGCGAGGACGGTGATCGCGAGGACGACGGCCCGCCACGCGGGCAACGCGCAGACTTCGCGGTGCTCAGCCGACCGCGCCGAGGTTTCGTTGGTGGATACCCGTTGCCCGCCGTTTGACGTTACGAGTACGTTGGGCCGCCGCACGCCGATGACACCGCTGTTTTTGGTTCTAGGAAAACGCCTGCAGACCGGATCGCGTGCGTCTTCCCTGTCGGCATCAGCTTCGCGGTCAGAGCGGATCGTGCGCAAAGAACGGTGCGACACACAACCCGTCGTCGATTGGAGACGAAGGGAGCATCGTACGAAAACGTCCTCAGCGCGCCATTCGAGTCTAAACATCAACAGCAAAAGATGCGCGTAAGCTTCCTCGTCCGTTGAACAATTCGACCGTCTCGGACGCGCCACCAAACTGCTCAACGACCGTGGCACTTCGGCCTCGTTCGCAACCGGAGGTGCCAAGCGCGGCTGTCGAGCCGGCCGGTTGCGCGCACGCAGACAACAAAATTCGCCGGGAGCGCCGCGATTGCGGGGACACTCGTTATCCGGTTACCGGCCGAGCGCACGATCGGAACGCGTGGGCATGGAGCCGGTTCCTGCGGACCGCCCCTTGTTCGCCTTGGTGCGGCGCGCCGCTTGCCCCGAACGTCGTGGTTCGAAGCCCTGCCACGAGCCGCAGCATCCGGACCAGCCGGTGGCCGGCGATTGCGCGCGGTTGTTGTATGTGCGATCGCTCGGATTGGGATGCCGCCTGCTCGCGCGCCATCTGCTCCACAAGTTCTACTTTCGCCGTCTACGTCGAGCGCCGCCGGAGCGCAGCCGCGGCAGCGGAGTCGCAGCCGAGCCCTTGTCGCGCGTTTCGATGCTAAAGTTCGCGCGCATGCCGAACCGTTACTCCGTCAGACTTTGCGGAGGCTCAGGTACGCGCTTATGGCCGCTGTCGAGTGACGAAAGGCCGAGCAGTTTCTCGCGCTCGTGACGGGCCACGACTCTTCTTCAAGGCACCGCTGTTGCGCGTGCGCGCGCTCGGCGATTGCCGCGCTCCGCCGCTAGTCATTTGCAAAACGGCGCACATCGGTTCCTGGTCGCCGAGCAGTTCCGCGAGTATCGATATCGCTCCGCGCGCACTTATCGTGCTTGAGGCCGGCAGGGCCGCAACACGGCGCCGGCGCGGCCGTTGCGGCGCTGCTGGCCAGCGGAAGCGAGGCCGGTGACGACGCTTAGCTCCTCGTGTTGCCCAGCGACCACTTGAATTTCTGGACACCGCGGCCGTTCCGTTGCGGCCGGTCCGAGGTGGCAGCCGAATTGGCCGCCGACGGGCATACCTCGTCACGTTCGGCATGGTCCCCGACAAGGCCGGAGCCCGCTACGGCTACATCTGCGCCGGGCCGGATCGAGGGCTCTGGTCACTGCTGGAAGCTCGTCGAGGAGCCCGATCGTGCGACCGCCGAGCCGCTACGTCGCCTTCCGGTCGATACTTGTGGGAAATCGGCATGTTCCTTCTTTCCCGCCGCGCGTATCTCGGCAGGGCTCGAGCGGTTCGGCCCCCGGAGGAATAGCGGCGGCTTGCCGCAAAGCAGTCGCGCGACCGACGTTCGATCCGCGACTTCACGCGGCTCGGCGACTGATTTCTGGAATCTCGCCGCGGACTCCATCGACTATCCCATGGATCGAGGACCAGACGCGCCGCTGGGCGGCAGGCCGCTTGCAGCCGGCTCGGAACGACGTCGGCTCGTGGTCCGCGCTGCACGACGTGCTCGACAAGGACTTAACGGCAACGTGCGCGGCGCGGACGCCGAGCTGCAGCTGGCCAGCTCTCGTCGAACGGTTGCGCCTCGTGGCCGCCGTCGGCTTGAAGGACTGCGTCGTCGTCGAGACGTCCCGACGCCGTGCTCGTGTTGGCGAGGCGAAGCACAGCGTCCTCAAGAAGATCGTCGACACGTTGAAGGCCTGAAAGAGCTAGTGATCGCCACAGTATCCATGTAAGGACCGTGCTCGAAGGGCCCGCGCGCGCACAGTCGCTTACTCCGGTGGACACGGACATGACGCGAGCGATCGTAAGGCTCTGATTACATAGAAACATTTGCGGCGCCGGACACTGATGGCACGCACGGTGCTCCACGGGTTGCACGACACCACTAAGGAAGGCTCATGCGTACGGCAAGTTCCCGCGTGCGCTTGTTAATGGCGTCACCAGCAGCAGTGCAGCGGAGAAATCCGCTCGGAGGTGGTGGGCGATGCTGGGATTGAACCAGCGACCTCTCCCGTGTGAAGGGAGCGCTCTCCCGCTGAGCTAATCGCCCGCGCTCGGCGCAGTGTAGTGGCGCTCTTGCGACGTCAACGCAGTCCAAGCGCCTGCATTGACGCAAGCAACCGCGGTCAGCGTTCTGCGCCCGTCCTGAAGCCCTTTGAATCGGACTGTTCTGTAGTACGTTAGACGCTTCTCACTGTCCATTCAAGAACGATGCACGTAACGATCTTCGGCACTGGCTATGTCGGCCTTGGTCACGGGCGCCTGTCTTGCAGACAGCGGCAACCACGTGCTCTGCGTCGACATCGACGCGGACAAGATCGCGCGGCTGAATCGCGGCGAAATCCCGATCTACGAGCCAGGGCTGGAGTCTCTCGTAAAGCGGGCCGCGAATCCGGCCGCCTCCAATTCACGACGGACACCGCCGCCGGCGTCGCGCACGGCTTGTTTCAGTTCATCGCCGTCGGCACGCCGCCGGACGAGGACGGCTCGGCCGATCTGCGCCACGTGCTCGCGGTCGCGCGGTCGATCGGCGAGCACCTGGACGATACCGCATCGTCGTCAACAAATCGACGGTGCCCGTCGGCACGGCCGACGTCGTCAAGCGCGAAATGCAGGCGTGCGCTCGATCGGCGCGCGCGTGCACGTCGAGTTCGACGTCGTCTCGAACCCCGAGTTCCTGAAGGAAGGCGCCGCGATCGAGGACTTCATGAAGCCCGACCGCATCATCGTCGGCACGGACAACCCGCGCACCGCCGAGCTTGCTGCGCACGCTCTACGAGCCGTTCAATCGCAGCCGCGATCGCATGATCGTGATGGACGTGCGCTCGGCCGAGCTCACGAAGTACGCGGCGAACGCGATGCTCGCGACGAAGATCAGCTTCATGAACGAGCTTGCGAATCTCGCCGAGCGCGTCGGCGCCGACATCGAGCACGTGCGCATCGGCATCGGCTCCGATCCGCGCATCGGCTACGAGTTCATCTATCCCGGCTGCGGCTACGGCGGCTCGTGCTTTCCGAAAGACGTGCGCGCGCTCGTCGCGTCGGCCGGCGACGTCGGGTATCGACTCCGAGCTGCTGAGCGCCGTGCGAGGACGTCAACGAGCGGCAGAAGCTCGTGCTGTTCGACAAGATCAAGCAGCACTTCGGCGGCGACCTGCCGGGCAAGGTCATCGCGCTCTGGGGCCTCGCGTTCAAGCCGAACACCGACGACATGCGCGAGGCATCGAGCCGCGTGCTCATGGAAGCGCTCTGGGCGCGCCGGTGCGCAGGTGCAGGCGTACGATCCGGTGGCGTGCGACGAGGCGCGGCGGTTGTACGGCGAGCGCGCCGACCTACGCTCTGCAGTCGCGCCGACGAGGCGCTGCGAAGGCGCCGACGCGCTCGCGATCGTGACGGAGTGGCGCGAGTTCCGCAGCCCGGACTACGATCTCGATCAGCCAAGACGCTGCGGGAGCCGGTGATCTTCGACGGCCGGAACCTCTACGATCCGGCGATGTTGAAGAGCAGCGGGATCACGTACTTCGCGATCGGGCGAGGCGAGCCGATCGCGTATGGCGTCAAGGAGTAAGTCCGGTCGACCGCAGGCTCGGGATCGCTGTCATAGTATTGTCTCACCGGCTTAGATAGCGCTGCCGATCGGTTCTTTCGGAGTTCCCCAGGTTGACCAGAGTCGACCAAAAAATGATCGTGCTCGCGGCGCATCGAGTTGGTGCTCGCTATCATCGCGGTATACCTGGCCGCGCTGGTCCGTTTCGCGGGGATGGATTTCCCGTCTGACACTGGTCCGCCCGGCTCATTTTTCTGCGTGCCGCCGTATTCGCCGCTGCCGTGGTCCTCGCGTTGACGACGATGGGCCTGTATCAGAGCCGGCAGCGGCTGACCGTCGAAGGCGTGATCGTGCGTGTGATCGCCGCCATGGGGCTGGCCGCGGTCGGTCTTACGCTCCTCTACTACGTCATGCCCCGTGCTGCAGATCGGGCGTGGCTGGTGGGCCCTGAGCATTGTCGTAAGCCTTGTGTTGATTGTGCGCGTGCGCGTCGTCTTCTCGCGCTTCGTCGAACACGAACATGCTGCGCAGGCGCATCGTCGTATATGGCGCAGGCAAGCGCGCCGGCAGCCTGTTGCAGCTGCGCCGGCGCAGCGATCAGCGCGGCTTCAAAATCGTTGCTTTTCTGCCGGTCGCCGGGCGAGCCGCATCTGATCCAAGACGACAGAGTTGACTGCTCGCCGGTGCGATCGCCGAGCTTGCTGCGAAGCACGAAGCCGATGAAATCGTCATTGCGATGGACGAGCGTCGGCGCAGCTTTCCCATCAGCGATCTGCTCGACTGCAAGTTCCGCGGGATCGACGTGGTAGACGTTTTGACGTTTCATCGAGCGCGAGTCCGGCAAGGTCAAAGATCGACCTGATGAATCCCTCGTGGCTCATCTTCTCGGAGGGCTTCACCCAACGCGGCTCGCGTCAGCTCACGGCGCGCTTGTTCGATCTCGCGGTAAGCATCGCGATCTTGCTCGTGACATGGCCCATCATGCTTGCTCACGGCGCTCGCGATACTGGTCGATGACGGTCGCCCGATCCTGTATCGTCAGACTCAGCGTCGGAATGCTCGGCAAGCCGTTCGAGCTCGCTGAAATTTCGCAGTATGACGAAAGACGCAGAGGCGACCGGCGGCGCACGGTGGGCCAGAACACAACGACACGCGTGTGACACGTGTGGGCGGGTTCTTGCGAAAAACACGAATCGACGAGCTGCCGCAGCTCTTCAACGTGCATCGAGCGGCGACATGCGATTCATCGGCCCGCGGCCCGAGCGGCCCGAGTTCGTGACGGAGCTCTCGCGAGAAGATCCCTTACTACTATGAGCGGCACTGCGTGAAACCGGGTCTCACCGGTTGGGCACAGCTTTCTTATCCGTACGGCTCTTCGGAAAAAGACGCCCTGGAGAAGCTGCAGTTCGATCTCTACTACGTGAAGAACCAGAGCTTGTCTTTCGATTTGATGATCCTGCTGCAGACTGTTGAAGTCGTGCTTTGGGGGAAGGGCGCGCGCTGAGGACGCAAGGCTGAAGCTACCTGGGTCATCACATGTTCATGCGTAGTTATGTGAAAAGGAACACGTTTTCGATCAATCAAATGATAGATCGTGTTTCGTAGGCGCGCGGCGGTACGTTAGACGTCGCTCAGACGCGACAAATTGCGGTGCGTCGATTGACGCCGCAACAATCGCGATGCTGAAAAAGGGCAAATTGACTGAAAGGTGAAGACGCAAGCTACCGGTCTAAGGGATCTTTCCTACGATGGCGGAGTTACTAGGTATGGAGTCTCATATTGATGCCGACGTTGCGAAGCTCGCAAGACTCTCGACGGTCCTCGCCGAGACGCCGCGGACAGCGCTTCGTAGCCGCGCACGGTGCTTTCCCAACTAGCGGTGCTCGCTGCCGTCACGGTGGCTGTCGCTGCGTGCGGCGGAGACGCGGCGAATGACGCCACGCAGCGCCTCCGAGCGGTGGCTCGAATCAGGCACCGACGATCTCCGGTAGTCCCCCAGCATCGGTGATGCAGGGCACCGCCTATAATTTCACCCCGACCGCGAGCGATCCGAATGGCGACGTGTTGACGTTCAGTATCGCCAACATGCCTTCGTGGGCCACGTTCAACACGACGACTGGCCGCTTGAGCGGCACACCGATCGGCGAGCGACGTGCGCAGCTATCCGAACATTCGGATCAGCGTCTCCGACGGACAGCTCACGACTAATCTCGGCGACTTTACGATCAACGTTGTCGCCACGAGCCCGGGCACCGCAACGCTGAGTTGGACGCCGCCGACGCAGAATACCGACGGCAGCCCGCTGACGGATCTCGCAGGGTATCGCGTGTACTGGGGAACGAGCTCCGGCAATTATCCCGAACTCCGTGACCGTGCCTAATCCCGGTATCACCAGCTACATGGTCGAGCAGCTCACGCCGGCAACTTACTACTTCGTGGTGACGGCGCTCGACACTTCAGGCAACGAAAGCCGTACTCGAACGTCGCGACGAAGACCATCCAGTAGCGCTTTTCATTCGGATCATCCGTGTCCGTAGCCCGGAGCCGTCACGGGCTCCGTCGGTTTTGTTTTACTATAGCGATGAGCGAGATCCGGAATTCGATGTCAGCAATGAGTCAAACAGCGACGCTACGAGCTTGCGCTGCCATGGCTACTGCTCGTCGCTGCCTGCAGTGCTCCGACGCCGGACGAGCTTCTGTCTGAAGCGCGCGCCGCGCTTGAGCGCGGAGAGGTTCGGACCGCCGAGATCCACGCCAAGAACCTTCTTGCAGCAGGAGCCCAATAACGCCACGGCCCGGATTCTGCTCGGCGAGATCTCGCTCGCGGCGGGCGACGCGGTCGCGGCGGAGCAAAACCTTCGAATGGCCGCGGAGCGCGGCGCAGACGCTGCAGCAGTACAGGTGCCCCTGCTCCGAGCCTTGATCCTTCAGGGCAAGAACGCCGAGGTCTCGAGCAGATCGAGCGCGGTCCGCAAATGAGCGGACCAGGATCGACTACCGTGCTTCGCATCGCGGCGACGGCGCACCGCGGGCTCGGCGACGTGCCGAAGCCGAGGCCGCCTACGGGAGGCGCTCGAGATTGACCCGCGCTCCCCGGCAGCTCGAACCGAGCTCGCAGCGCTGTACGCGCGACACGAGCGAGTCGCGGCCGCGTCCGAGCTTATCGACGCGGTGCTCGCGGATGAGCCTCGAGTACGCGCCGGCAATCCTGTTGCGCGGCAATATCGAGCTTGCAACGGCGCGGCTACCCGCGGCGGCGGCTTCGTTCCGAGAAGTGCTTCGAATCGAGGACTGCGCGCGCCCGCAGCCGCTTTACTCGCGTGCGCTCGCTCAGCTCATCGAAATGGAGCTCGCACAGGGCGACGTCGAGGGCGCCGCGGCGGACGCCGATGCCCTATTGGCGCTCGGCGAGCGCAACCCGCAAGCGCGATATCTCAAGGCGCGAGTAGAGGTCGAGCAGCAGGAGCTGACAGCGCGGAGCGGCGGCTCGAAAGCGTGGTGGCCGAATTCCCGGATTATCTTCCCGCATATCGGCTTCTCGGCAGCATCAATGCAAACCAACAACAGCTTGGACAGGCCGAGATGTATCTACGCACGGCCTTGCGGGGGCGCTCCCGAGGACAGGCGACGCGGCTCCTCCTAGCCGAAGTGCTCATTCGGCGGGGCGACATAACGGCCGCGCGCGAACTGATCGAGGCGGCCGCCCCGGCCGCAGGCTTGACCGACGAGCGTTTTCCTCGCGCTCGCGGGGAGCGCGAGTCTCAGTAGCCGGCCAAGCCAGAGTTCGCCTCGGAGTTCTTCGACGAGAG
>CAVUTF010000030.1:0-62094 GCA_963744305.1 uncultured Gammaproteobacteria bacterium | reverse complement strand
GGTCTCACGATCGACGCTCGCACGAGCCGGTGCCGCTGGACCGGCGAGTCCATGGACTACAGCCAGGCGATCGAGTGGATGCAATTTCAGGATGAGCAAGCGCTGCCGCTCGCGGCGGCTCCTCCGACGGCCGCATACTCGCTCTGAGTGACGCAGCCGGAGGGCACATGTTTGTTATCGAGCTGATCTACAAAGCCGACCTCGCGGAGATCGACGCACACATGCGCGCGCACATGGTGTTCCTGAAAAAGCACTATGCCGCCGGCAACTTCCTGGTCTCGGGCCGCAAGATCCCGCGGGACGGCGGGATCATTCTCGCGGTCGGCAAGGACAAGCAGGAAATCGAAGGTATCGTGAAGCAGGATCCCTTCTGCAAGCAGGGCCTAGCCGACTTTCGGATCATCGAGTTCCGCGCGAGCCAGCGCGCCGACGACATTCAGAAGCGGATCGACGCGCACTGAGCAGCCTACGTTTTTCGCTAAGAGTTGCGGAAATACGCTACCCCTTGATGCGGGGCTTACGTGCCCTCCTGGCGCGACGGAGGTAAGTGCCGATAAATTAGGCACTTAGACGCGCCCGGTTTCTGGCACGGGAGCTGCAATAGCGCGCTGTCGCAGGAGCCGCGGGCTTACGGGAGGTCGTTAGAAATGAGTGTCGAGCGAACAAGCATCGAATCCGAACGGACTTTTGTGCTGGTTACCTATGTGCTGCATCTCGTGGGCGCCGTCACCGGCATCACGAGCATCATCGGATTGATCCTCAACTACGTGCGGCGGGATCAATACGGCGGCCGCTCGACAGTCATCATCGTTGGATGATCCGCTCGTTCTGGTGGGCGGTCCTCTGGACGGTGATCGGCTGCATCACGTTGTGGGCCGGTATCGGTTGGGTGGTCCTCGGATTGGCGTGGCTCTGGTACGTCTATCGCCACGTGCGCGGGCTGATCGCGCTCGCGAACGGCGAGCCGATGCCTGCCTGACGCAAACCGGCGGCGGCCTAGGATGCCGCCGCCGTTCCCCGTTCAGCGCGACAGCGCCGCGTAGGCGCGGTTCACCATTCGAGTCGGATCTCCGTAGCGCTCGTCCCACTCGGCCGTAGGTTTCGCCGCAATGACTTGCTCGAGCGTCGCGCCGTCTTTGATCAACGCGGAGACCTTCGCTCGCACACCCTTCAGCATCTCGATGTAGCGCTCGAGGTCCGCGTACTTCGCGACCGCGCCGTGGCCTGGAATGACGACGGCGCCGGGCCGGAGCTCTTTCAGCACCGCCTCACAGAATGCGATCGTTCCGTCGAGGTCTCCGCCGTTGTCCGCGTCGATGAACGGATAGCCGGCGTTGTTGAAGACGTCGCCCATGTGAACGGCATTGTGACCGCGAAAGACCACCGCTGCGTCGCCGGTCGTGTGGGCCGGGCCAAAGTGCAGCAGGTCGATTTGCTCGCCGTTGTAGTGAAGCTGCATGCGGTCGTCGAACGTCGCCGCGGGCAGCGCCGCCGCCGGATAGGCGTTCTGCGGGAACGGCGGTCTGACGACGGTGTTGATCACGTTGTTCTTAGTCATCATTTGCCGCGACTTCGATTGCGCTACCAGCCAAACGCCCTCCGGGCCGAGGGACTTGTTGCCGTCGGCATGGTCGTAGTGCCAATGCGTATTGATCGCGAGATCGATGTCGTCGCCGCCGAGCTCGCGTATCGCGGCCCGGTACTTCGGCACCATTTCGGGGAATTGGGCGTCGACGATGAGCACGCCTTGCGCGCCGATCGACACTGCGATGTTGCCGCCCACGCCGAACAGCACTAGAGGTTGTCGCCGACCTTCTCCGTGCGGATCTCAGTGGTCGCAAGCTTCTCCGCCGTTACTTGAGCGAAACAGGTCGACGCGACGGCTGTTGTCGCCGCGGCAACACACAGGAGTTTGATGATCATCTTAGATTCCCCCTTCCCGAACGAGCGGCTAGCGACCACTCGGCTCGCGCCTCGGTGGTCCGCCGCCGAGCAAACGCGCCGGCAAGAAAATGATCGCGCGCAGCAGCTCGAAAACGCCTTCGACCGCGATGCCGAGGAGACGGAACGGGATCGTGAGCAGCCACAGCACCGGCCACAAGAGGAGCGCCAGCAGCGCGAGCGGCCAGCACACCACGAACAGAATGAGCCAGAGCAGCAATTTGAGCATTGCAGGTTCTCCTCGCGAGCACAGCATACCTCAGGGTGGTCAGTCGCGATCGAGCAGCTCTGGGCAGCTTTTCCCCGGCCTTCTCAACGTAGACATGCAGATTTCGGCCCGCCTCGAGCGGGCTCGAGCGGCGCTAGCGAGTGGGGCTAGCGCGCGTCGACGACGACCTTGCCTTCCTTGACCACGACTTTCGCCTTGAGCCAATTCCAATAGCCTTCGAGCGGATCCCCGTCGAGCAAGACGACGTCGGCGAGCTTGCCCGCCTCGAGCGTGCCGAGCTGATCCTCCATGCCGAGGTACGACGCCGTGTTCGGGCCGATGATTTTCACCATGTCCTGCATCGAGAACACCACGTTCATCGACTTGAGCTCGTGCTCCAATCCTGCGAGCGCGTCGTACACGGTGTCGGTGCAGTAGCCGAGGATGCCGCCCGCATCGAAGACGGTGCGCGCGTTCACGATCATGTAGCCCGCTTCCTCGCCGATGCCGACGCCATCGACGATGGATTCCGGCCACGGCTTGCCGTCGCGAAACCGCGGCTCGTTGTCGTCCGCGAACACTCCGAACACGGGTGCTCCGAACCCGATCGTCATCAAAATCTTCGTGCCGGCGGCGGCGAGCTTTTCCGCGTCCGCCTTGCTCACCCAATCCTTGTTCGGCAAATGTACGAGCAGCGGTACGCCGGCGTTCACGGCCGCCATCATCGCGGGAGAGCTCACCGCGTGGACTTGCACGGTGACACCGACTTTCTTCGCTTCGTCTAGCACCGCGCGCAACACTTCCATTTCCTGCGCAGTGGGTCCGGGCACGGGCGTCAACGAGATCTCGCCGGTGTATTTGACGCCCATCGCGGCCATCTTGCGGACTTCCTCGCGCGCCGACTCGGGCGTGTGTTGCGCCAGGCGCAGCCGTTCGGACGGGATGATGCGCGGTCCGTTGATGAGCCCCCTGCTCGATGTGATCCCGCAGCGTGATGTTGCCGTCGCCGGACCGCCGCCCGACAGGACGGTCGTGTAGCCCGCTTCGAGCAAACCGTTGCATCTGCGCCTTCTCGTCGGGTCCGGTGTTGATGTGCTTGTGCGCATCGATGAAGCCCGGCATCGCGCTCATGCCGCGCGCGTCGATCGTCTGGCCGCTCGCGGCCGACGGGGCGCCGGCCGCTGCCGAGACGATCTTGCCGGCGCGCACGACGATCGAGCCGCGCTCGATCACGGTGCCGTTGCCGACGACGATCCGGGCGTTCGTGATCGTGAGGTCCTGCGCGGCGAGCGGCGCGACGGCGCCCGACGTTAGGCAGAAGGCGAGTAGCGGCGGTATTGCGTCTTTTCATCATGGCCCTTCCCGGATCTCTGGAATACGCTTTGAGGCGCCTCTTTACGGAGCGCTAACTGATCATCCAATGGTACCCGGCATTTGCAACCGGCGGCTAGCGGATCCGCGGCTCTCGCGTTTCTCGCTGCGGGCGCGCTAGCGGCTCAACAGGTGGCCGATACGGATTTCGCCCCGCGCGTCTCTGCACCCGCGTTTGCGCGAGGCACAGGTCCGCGGGTAGCCATCGACGAGGCGCACTTCAACTTCCACACCGCCGACGGCCGTTACGCTCCTTTCGCCCAGTTGCTGCGTCGCGACGGCTTCGTGGTGACGCCGCTGAAGGAAAAGCTCAGCCGATCGACGCTGGCTGACATCGACGTGCTCGTCGTCGCGAACGCTTTGAACGAGCGTAACGTCGAGGAGTGGTCGTTGCCTACGCCGTCGGCGTTCACTGCCGAAGAGATCGCGGCGGTCCGCGACTGGGTCGACACGGGCGGCGCGCTCCTGTTGATTGCGGATCACATGCCATTCGGCGGAGCGGCCGCAGACTTGGGCTATGCGTTTGGCATGTCGTTCACGAACGGCTACGCGGTCCAGCCCGATCGCAACCGCGCAAGTTATGTGTTTCAACGATCGGACGGCTCGCTGAAGGCGCACGCGATCACACGCGGCCGCGCCGCCGAAGAGGCCATCGCCAGCGTCACGACGTTCACCGGGCAAGCATTCAGTGCAACCGGCGCGGAGCCGCTGTTCGAGGTCCCAACGGACGCTTTCTTGTTGCTGACCGAAACGGCCGGTGAGTTCTCCGCGGAGACACCGCGCCACCCGGCCGCCGGGCTCCTGCAGGGCGCGACGCTCTCGGTCGGCAGGGGTCGGGTCGCGGCGTTTGGGGAGCCGCGATGTTCTCCGCTCAGCTAGCCGGCCCGGACAAGAACCGAATGGGGATGAACGCCCCGGGCGCCGAGCAGAACGCGCAGTTCGTGCTCAACGTGATGCACTGGCTGGTCGGTCTGTTGCCGGAGTGACGCGGCGCGATCCGGCGGGATCGCGCCGCTTGAAGCTGAGCCGTCTACTCCGGGCGCGGCGGCGCCGCGGGGCCGAGCGGTGGAATCGAGCGCAGATACGCGATGACGGCGTTGAGGTCGCTGTCCGTCATCATCTTGTAGAGGCCGTACGGCAGAACGGCAGCAGCGTTCGCCCGTCGCGGCTTATGCCTTCGGTGATCGCCCGCTTGATCTCGGCGTCCGTCCACTGGCCGAGGCCGGCTTCCGGATGCGGCGTGATGTTCGCGGACACGGCCGCCCAGTCATAAATGAACGGCCTCGTGTAGACGTTTCCGCCGCGGCCAAGCTGCGCGTAGTCGATCTGCGCCCATCACGTAGGTCGTATGGCAATCCATGCAATGGCCGACCGGTCCCGCGAGGTACTCGCCGTACTTGACGGGATCCGCGGGCGACACGTCCGGCACGTTCGAGACGGCGGGCTGGGCCGCTAACGGAATCTGGAATGTGCTTTCGGGCACGACGTTGCGAATCGCCGGCACGGTCTTGATGTACGCCGCGATCGCGTAGGCATCGCTGTCCGAGAGCTTGTTATAAAAATGGAACGACATCGGTGGGCCGAGGATTTTGCCGTCGGGCCTGACCGCTTCGCGCAGTGCCTTCACGATCTGGTCCTCGGTCCAGGAGCCGATGCCAGTCTCCATGTCCGGCGTGATGTTGCGCGCGTACGCCTTGAACACGGGCTCCTCGATCACGAACGCACCGGCTAGCGATAAGCTCGGGTCGAGCGATCCGTCGGGCAGGTGCGGCGTGTGGCAGTTACCGCACCCCGCGATGGTCTCGACCAAATACTCGCCTCGCGCGACGTCGCCGCGTGTAGCAGCGGCGGCGGGTGTCGCCGGTCTTGCTTGCGTCGCCGGTGCAGCTGGTGTCGCCGGTGTGGATTGCGCCGCGGGCGTTTCTGGCGCCTCTTGTGTGCACGCCGCCATGCAGGCCAGCATTGTTACCGCCGCCGAGACGGCCGATATCCGGCGAAGTCCCCGATCTCTGATCAACACTTTTTTCTCCTTGGGCTGGTGCGAATAGCCAGCCGCCCCCTGAAAAAGGAGACGACATGCTGGCGGACGGCCGTTTGCGCGTCAACCGGTGGCTCACGGCATTGCGATGCGCGCGAAAGCGGGTTTCACGCGGGATGACGGTCGAAGACTACTCGGCGACGTCCTCCGGGCTCACGTGCGCAACGCCCGAAACCGGGCTCGTGGTCGAGCGCGCGGCAATCAGCGACTCGAGCAGCTTCGCGGTCTCCACGTGCGGCTCGGCCGCCTGCCGCAGGAAGTCCTCGCTGTAGTTGCCGCTCGCGAGATCGAGCGGCGTTCTGCCGTTGGCGTCCTTGGCCGTGAGGTCGGCCCCGTTCGCGGCGAGAAACTCCACGATGTACGTGAAGCCGCGCAGCGACGCGCCGTGAATCGCCAGTTCGGTGCGGCACGGCGCTCCGGCTCGGCACCTGACGGCCGCGACGGTTGAACGCGTAAGTCGCCCTCGCGCGCCGCGCTGTTGACGCCCTCGTACGGCCGTTCGCCGCTGTGCCGGCTCGACGAGCGAGCGCGCGTTGATGTCCGCGCCGGCATCGAGCAGCAGCTGCATCGTCTCGAGCACACCGTCCTCGGTGCGATTGCGGCCGCGCGTCACACGCAAGCCGTACTCGACACCGGCCGCCGCCATCAGCGGCGTCACGCCGTCGTTGCTCGGCAAGTCGACGAGCGCGCCGTGCTCGAGCAACAGCTTCACGGCCGGCGCATCGCCGGCGCGCGCGGCCGCAGCAGCGGCGTGGCGCCTTGCGAGAGAATCCTGTCGCCGCCGCGGTCGTTCGGCACGTTGCGGTACGGCGGCCGCCGTTTCAGCTGCATGTTCGGATTCGCGCCCTTGGCGAGCAGCAACCGGGCGATGTCGAGGCCCGTGTGCTGGTCCAGGCTCGGGATCGCCGACATCGAGCCGCTGCCCTGCGTCGGCAGCGTGTTCATGTCGACGGCTTGATAGAGCGGCGAGCGGCCGAACAAGTCCCACTTGTCGACGTCGGCGCCGGCCTCGATCAAATACGCGGCGAGATCGAAGTGGAGGTTGTTGATCGCAAGCCCAGCGGCGTCACTCGCTCCGGATCGGGAAGGTCGATGTCGGCGCCGCCCTCCACGAGCCGCCGCGCGCAATCGATGCAGCCCTCGCGCGCGGCGTACAACAACGCCGTGAACCCGCCGCGGTTCATGTCCTTCGGCCGGGGCTCCGTGAGGATCCTGCGCTGCCAATCGCGCTCGAGACCGCGCGCGTCGGGGTCGGCGCCGTTCGCGAGCAGGAACTTCACCATCTCGGGCTGGCTCTGCGCGGCGGCCCACATCAGCGCCGACTGGCCGCCCCACTCCTCTTGCGCGTTGACGTCCGCGCCCGCTTGCCAGCAGCAGCCGCGCCGAGTCGACGTTGCCCGTCCGCGCGACGACCATCAGCGGCGTCTCGCCTTCCGCACTCTGGCGGTTCGCGTCCGCGCCGGCCTCGAGCAACGCTTCGATGATCGGCGTCGAGCCGCGCGACCGCGGCCTTCCGACAAGGCGGTGGCGCCGTAGTCGTTGGCCGCGTTGACGTCGACGCCGGCCGCGATCAGCCGCTCGAGCAGAGCCGACATCGCCGTTGTACGCGGCCCACATGGCCGTCGTCGTACCGTCGAGGCCGCGCGCCTTCGGCGTCGCGCCGGCGTCGAGCAAGCTGCAGCGCCGCAGCGCTGATCGCCAGCTTCGAGCACGCCTCGAGCAAATCGTCGTTCGCTTGCGCATCGCCACTCGCGAACGCGGCAAGCAGTGCAGCGAGCACGTGCACTGCGGGACGCGCCGCGACCGTCGGGCGCGGATCGTCGGGTGCTGGTTCATCACGTTCAGACCTCCGAAAGGAGTCCGCCGCTGTCGCCGATCGACTCCACCGGGATCTGCGCTCTGTCGAACAACGTCACCAGCAGATCCGAGAAGCGCGCATCCTGCGGATAACGCAGGTGCTGGCCGCCCTTGATGCGGCCGTGGGCGCGGCCGAGGATCGCCGCCGGCAGCGGATCGTTGTTGTGCCGGTTGCTGTCGCTCATGTTGCTGCCGTACAGAATCGTCGAGTGATCGAGCACCGAGCCGTCGGCTTCTCTGCGGCACTCGCTAGCTTCTCGACGAAGCCCGCGAACATCTGCGTGTGGAACGTTCTGAATCGTCGATCAGCTTCTCTTGCTTGTCCGCGATGTTGCCGTGATGCGAGAGCGGATGGAACGCTTCCGCGATGCCGAGATTCTGGTACGAGCGCATGCTCGCTTCTTTGTCGAGCGAGAGCGTGATGACCCGCGTGAGATCCGCCTGGAACGCCGAGCCCCATCAGATCGAACATCAGCTTCATGTGCTCGACGATGTCGTTCGGCACGCCGATCGGCGCATCCGGAATCTCCAGCGCCGAGGTGTCTGCAGTCGCGCCATCTGCACGCGGCGCTCGATCTCGCGCACCGAGCCAAGTAATCGTCGACGGCCGCTCGGTCCGCGCCGCCGAGAGACGCGATCCAACGCTCTGCACCTCTCGCTGACTCGATCGAGCAAGCTGCCCGGTCTCGTCGAGGATGGCCTTGCGCTCGGCATCCGTGTCGCCCTGCCCGAATAACCGGTAGAACACGGCGCGCGGGTTGCCTTCCTGCGGCAGCGATTGTTTCGGAGTGCGCCAGGCGACTTGCGCCCCGCGCAGAGCCGTGCAGAGCTCGAGCGAGGGAATTCGCGTGTCTTGGCCGATGTGGCGTGCGGCGAACTGATCCGCCGTGACACCCGGCGTCCGGGCCGGCCACGCCGGCGTTCGCCGCCGAGACGCACGACAAGCCACGTGCGCTCGATGTAGGCGTGAGGCTCGGGGCTTTCGGCGGGCCTATTGCGCAACCCCGAGATGATCGTCAGGTACTCGCGGTACTTTTCGAGCGGCTCCAGAATCGGCGACATCGTGAAGTCGCGGCCGGTGGCTTCGGGTGACCACGCTCTTGCATCACCGCGCCCATCGGGAAGCCGACGAACGCCATCCGGTGCAGGCGCCGGCGGGCTCGCCCAGGCGACGCCGCCGGATTCATCGCATCGAGCAGCGGCAGTGCAATCAAGCCCCCGCGCCCTTGTAATACCGTCCGACGCGAAAGATGCTTCTTCGTGATGAACATGTCGCTTCTCCCCTCGCTATTACGTTAACTGACCGAGGTGGCGCTCGCCGTCACTTCCGACGGCAGCGTTTCGTCCGACGTGACCTGCCGGAACCTGTCTCATTTGGAAGGGCTCGCTTTCCACGATGCCGCAGACGATCGACGAGAACCGATAGTCGTCGATCGCCGCGTCCCGCACGATCTTGCGCAACGTCGGGCATATCCTCGTAGTCGAACGTGCGGCCCAAGCGCGTAGGTCAGCAGCCGCTCGGTGAACGTCTGCACGAACTGATCCGGCCGTCGCATCAGCGCCTCGCGCAGATCGTCGGGGCCCTGCAACTCCGTGCCATCGGGCAAGCTCCCCGACGTATCGAGACGTCGCCAGCAAAGCGATCGCGCTCGCGCCACGTCCCGACGGCGTCGAAATTCTCGAGCGCAAAGCCGAGAGGATCGAGGATGCCGTGGCAGGAGAAGCACGTCGGGTTCGACGCTGTGGGCGATCATCTTCTCGCGAACCGTGGCGAACTTCTTGCCGGGACGCCTTCGTCCTCGGGCAGAGCCTCGACGTTCGGCGGCGGCGCCGCGGGCGGCGTGCCGGTGATGTGCTCGAGGATGAATGCGCCGCGCAGCACCGGCGACGTGCGGTTCGGATACGCCGCCGCCATCAGAATCGCGCCTTTGCCGAGCAAGCCCCAACGCGTCGAATTCTTCGAGCTCCACGCGCTGGAACCGCTCGCCCTTCACGCTTTCGATGCCGTAGAGCAGCGCAACGCGCTCGTTGACGTAGGTGTGCTTTGCCGTCATGAACTCCAGCACGCTGCGGTCCTCGTCGAAAATGCTCTTCGCGAACAGCTCGAGCTCCGTCATGTAGTCGGTGCGCGGATCGCCCGTGCCCGAGCCGCATACGGAAACACCGCGCGATCCGGCTCGACCTCATCCAGCCGAGCCATGTCGAGCCACTGGTAAACGAAGTTGCTGGCGAGCGTCGCCGGAGCGCGGATCCTTCAGCATCCGTGCGACCTGCTGCCGCAGCACCGTCGGCGTTGCTCAGCTCGCCGACGGCTCGCGAGGTCGCGCAGCTCGTCGTCGGGGATCGTGTTCCAGAGGAAGAAAGAGAGCTTCGACGCGAGCTCGAGATCGTCGATCTTGTACTGCGTTCCGGCGGCTGAGGTTGTGCGGCGTACGCTCGCCACGGTAGAGAAAGTATGGGACTCGCGAGAATGCCGGTCACCGCGCTGCGAATGCCTTCCTCGAACCCGCCAGCGCGCGCCCCGTCGCGGTAGTACTGCAGCAGGCGTGTAAGGTCCGTTCTCGGCCAGCGGACGGCGGAATGCGCGGCGCCGAGCGTCGAAACGATCTCTTCGGCGCACGCTTCTGCGTCATCGCCGCGGTCGGGATGGCAGCTGAAAATCCGCTCGCGGCTCGGCGTCGCGCTCAAGCCGGATCGGATTGAACGGCCCGCTACTTGGAACGAGCTGATGCGGTAGACGCGATCCTGGCCGCCGCCCGGCACGAACTATCTCGATCCGATCGTCGGATTCGGCGAACGTTCGGCGCAGGAACGTGACACCGAGCTTGTGCGGTCCGGCCGTGGCCGCAAAGCGGATGTTCTTGAGCCCCGCGTTGATCGCGTCGAATGCGCCGGCGGGCTCTTGGTCGTAGCGCTTCATGTGCGCGTCGCCGCCGATCACGGTGCGATAAATCTCCTTGCTGTCGAGGGTGACGAGCACGGTGTTCTCGAACTCCATGTCGTTGCCCCAGATATGGCCCGCGATGTCGGCGATGTTGACCTGACGTACTCGCCATCGGACGGAAAGTAGTGCTCCGCGAGTACTCCGCCGCGCGTGCCGAGCGGCAGGCCCGGATATGCGTCGGCTGCATGCCCGGCGCCGCGCTGTAGGTCGTGCTGCCCGGGCCGGCATCGGGGCGGCCGACTGCCTGCACGCCACCGCGCGCGCCGCGATCAAGTACTGCTCGATGAATGACGGCGACACCTGCAACGCCGTCGGCGATGTTGTCGAACCCCTCGACCTGCTCGTCTTGCGGCAAGATCGCGGCGGCGTCGATCGGCAAGATCCAGCAGATCGCGGACGGCGTTCGAGTATTCCTTGCGATTGAGCCGGTGCAGCGCGATGCGCTCGGCACGCGATCGACGGCGGCTCGATCCGAGCGACGCCTCGACCCACGAGACGAACGACCACAGCTGCTGCTTCGTCCGGCCGCGGCTCCTTCGGCGGCGGCATCAGATGCCCGCGAACTTGCGGACGACTTTCTCGAAAGCCGCCGGGTTGGCGGCGATGCTTTCCGGTCCCATCGCGTCGAACGACAACTCTCCCGCGAGCTCGGCGCCGTTGTGGCAGTCGACGCAATACCGGTCGACGAGCTGCCACTGCTCGTGCCGGCTTCGGCCACAGCGCGCTATTCGGGCTCAGCCAATCGCAGCCGATCAGCGCCGCCGGCGGCCGCTAGCGCGACCAGAGGTTGCCATCGTCTCGAATGGTCTCGCTTCGCTGCGCATGCATCGGCCTCTCTGCTGCCTCACCGGCCCATGCCCTCGCATCGATGCGTTCAGACTTACGCATCCGGCGTCAGATAGGCCCAAAGACTTCGGAACGACTCGGTCGACGAACTCGTCGGGACTCGCCCATTTGCTCGTCGAACTCCTGCGTCGGGTGCGCTGCGACGGCCTCGTCGGGTCCGCGACCCGTGTACAACAGCTTGCGAGCGTTCCCACACGACGCTGTACATCTCGTGCTGCTGCTCTGAGCTCAGCTCGGCTCAATACTGGGCCCCGCGTCGGGACGATCCGCGTCTCCGATTCACGAGCGTCGAGAGGTGCTCGAGCCCGCCGACGAGCCCGCCGATCCACCCGCCCGTCCACCAGTCCGGCGGCTGCCAACCTTCGCCGTTCAGCGGCACCGCCGACCGCGAGCACGTTGGCTGCGGGAAGAACACGTAGCATGTCGCCGTCGGTGTGCGGGGCGTCCGGCATGTGCCCGTAGAGGATCGGCTTGCCGGTCACGTGACGGTGAGCTCGCCATCCCGTGTAGAACGAACGGTTTGGGCGCGCCTCGGCGGGCAGCGGCTCGACGGTCTCACTCGTTCCAGGGCCACGTCACGTCGGTCGATCAACCAGAGCTGGTGTTCTCCTGCGCGATGATGGCGGCACCGGCCGCCGCAAGGTCTCGTTCGAGCCGGTCTGCTCGGGATGCCAGTGCGTGTTGAACAGCGTGTGGATTGCGCCGCTGCTCGGCAGGCGCGGCGACCGCACCGCGCAGCGCAGCGCCGGTGGCTCGCGCAGCCGCCGTCGACGAGCACGGCGCCTCCCGACGCCCGTGAGCGCGACGACGTTGGTGCCGCCGGCCGTAACACGAACAGATCGGCCGCGAGCGCGCGTGCCGACGGCGCCTGCACTGCCTGCGCGAGTACCGCGCTCGGGCGTCAACGCCGGTACGCCAACGCGACATGCCGGCCGCACCTCCAAGCGCCGCGTGCAGCACTGTTCGCGCGATGCGAGCAGCCTAGCGCCCTCGCAAATGCGCGCGGGCGCCACGTTAAGCCCTGCCGTCCTTGCCCTCATGCTCCTCAGAAGCTCACGGCCACGCCGAACGTAGTAGCGGCGGCCGAGCGTGTCGTAGTTGCCAGGGCTCGTGTCACCCATGCCGTTGGTCGGGTTGTCACGTTGGTCGGATTCGCGCCGACGATCGGCGGCTGCTCGTCGACGATGTTGTCGATACCGCCGCGCAACCGCATGCGCTCGTTGAACTGCCACGAGCCGTTCACGTTGAACAGATGGTACTCCTCGGTGTCCTCGACCGTCAGCGTCGGGGTCTGCACCTTCGAGTCGTGCATCGCCTGCGGCGAGTAGCGCCAGTTCAAACCGAACGACGAGGTCTGTTGCTGGCTGTACGAGAACTGCGTGAACAGCCGGTAGTCGTAGTACGAGTTGCCGCCGCCGGCCGAGCCTGCGTACTCGAGCATCGGCGAATCCGGGTCCGCTGATGCGGGCTGCTGCCACGAGAACAGCTTGTTGATCGAGCTGTTGATGCCGAACACGCCGCCGACCATGTCCTTGCGCCAATTCAAGCTGACGTCCAAGCCCTGACGTGAAGCGCTTGCTCAAGTTGAAGTTGCCGCCCTCGACGTAACCCGCGTTGCCGGTGATGGGATCGCGGTGAATGCGCCTGGCAGAACTCGTTCTCGACCGAGTAGGTCGGATTGCTCACGCCGTTGACGTTGAAGCACTGCTGATAGGCCGTTAGAAACCCGAGGCTGTCGACGACGTCCTCGATCTCGATCTGGTACAGATCCGCCGTCAAGCTGACACGTCCCGCTCGTCGCGGCTGCCAAATCATGCCGAGCGTGTACGTATCGGCGGTCTCGGCGCGTAGCTCCGGGTTGCCCGTCGTCAACAACCGGTAAACGTTGGCCGACTCGCCGCCGTCGATCGGGAAGTTGTCGCGGCCCGCGTCGAAGCGGTTCTGGCCGGGAATGCCGCCCTCCTTATAGATGAGCTCCGCGCAGAGCTGCTGCATCTGCGCGCGAGTCGGGTTGCTCGCCAGGTTGCCCCAAGGATGCGTCGTGTCCGCGCGGCAGGCATCGCCGGCCGCCCACGTATACACCTGGCCCGTCGGGCCCGAGTACAGCTCGGCGACGTTCGGTGTGCGGTTCGCTCGCTGCCAGCCGCCGCGGAACCGCAAGTCTCCGTCGCGCCCCAGCTGAACAACGCCTTGTACGATTTCGCATCGAGCTGGAAGTCGCCCGTCGTGAAATCCGAGTAGCGCCCGCCGAACTCGAGCTCGAACTCGCCGACGACCGGCACCAGCACCTCGCCGTAGACCTCGTCGACGTTCGTGTCGCCGGAGGCGGGAACCGTCGCGAGGAACAGCGCATCCGGCTCGAACATGCTCTCGTTGAAGCGCGAGCTGATGCCGAATGCGCCGCGCAGCTCGCCGGCTCTCATGTCGGCGAGCTTGCCCTGGAAGTTGGCTTCTGTGACCCGCTGCTCGACCTCGTTGCGCTGCGACATGCGTGCCGTGACCGCCGTGAGGCAATCGTCGGAGATCTGGAAGTCGTTGTAATAGATGGTCTCGCCGAGCGGTCCCAAGATCCACGGCTCGAAGATCGGCAAACCGCTCGTGCACGTGAAATCTTGCGTATTCGTGCTGTTGGCCGCCTGGGCCGTGAACGCGCCACCCGTGCCATAGTTCGGCTGCCGTACGAGGTTCGCGTACCGCTCGGTCCAAACGAAGTTCTTCATGTGGGTCAGCAAGGTCGTCTTGCCGAACGATGTATAGGCCTCCCACGTCCAGTCGGTGTTGCCGACCGCACCCTCGAGGCCCACGATGAACTCGCTGAGCTTCGTCTCGTTCGACGACGCACGGTTCGGGTACCAGTACGCGATTCGGCTCATCGTCCAATCTTGGTTCATGCCCGAGCCCGGGCGCGCCGGCCGGCTGCGGACCCGTGCCGTCGGGGTCGAGCTGCCGCGAATCGAGCAACGCCTGGAACTCCGGCGTCACGGGCCAGACCTGCGAAACCGTGCAACCGCCCGTCGGCCCGCAATTGAGGCCGTGCGCACCACCCGGCCGATACGCTGCCAATGTATTACCTTGCGCATCGACCGACGGCGCATAGACGTTGTTGCCGTGCGGCACGGCGACGCCCGTCAGCGGCGTCGGGAACAGCACCGTGTCGACGTTCGTCATGACGAACGTGCCCTGAGCGAACGCGGACACCTGTCCGTGAGCTCGTAGGTGCTGCGGCCGAACAACGGATAGCGCGTCAACGGCGTCGAAGCGTAGGAACGCGGGCTGCCCTCCTCGAGGCTGCCGTTGTGCGTGCGAATCTTGTACGGGAACGTCGTCGGGCCCGGTGTAGCCGAGAGCGTTCTGTTGCCGAAAAACGGTGCCGTCAAGCGGGTTGCTGTAGAAATCGACGGTGCGCGACTGGTTCGTCGTCGTGCCCAACACCTGATTCACGACGGCTTGGATGCGGCAGATTGGTCGCCGCCGGCGTGAAGTACGGGTAGTCGATGCGAGGATAGTTCGCGGGAGTGCCCGGATCGTTGAAACCTTCGATGAAGAAATCGGCCGGTTCATCTGCCAAGCGGCTCTCGGTTCGCATAGCCGAACGCTGAACATCGCGTTGCCGCGATTCTTCGTCGAAGTTGCCGCCCATCAAGACGTCGAACCGGCTCTCCTCGCCGTCACCGACTTCCGTCGTGCCGGTTTGGTAGTTGATGTCGATGCCTTCGAAGTTCGCGGCTTCAGCTTGAAGTTGACGACACCGGCCATGGCGTCCGGTCCGTAAGTCGCCGCGGCGCCGCCGCTGATGACCTCCACGTCCGAGATCGCGGCGGCCGGAATCGTATTGACGTCCACCGTCATCGCCGCATTGACGGGCTGGGCGCGACGGCCGTCAAGCAGTACCAGACTGCGGCTGCGCGCCGAGCCCGCGCATGTTGAGCGTCGACGCGCCTGGCGAGTCGTCGCCGTCGGCTGAATCTCACCCGTCGTGAATTGCGTGGCGCCCGGATTGAATTGCGGGTACTGATTGAGCACCGCCTCGATGGCCACGCTGCTGTTTTGCTCGAAGACCTCGCTGTCGACCGTAATGATCGGACTTGGCGCATCGAAGATCCCGGCGCACGATGCGCGACCCCGTGACGAGCACTTCCTCGAGTTGATCCTGTTGCGCATATGCGACGCCGCTGAATCCGAGGCATGCGCAAACGCCCACGTAGACGGGCGTCAATCTCAAGTGATTTGGAGACGCGCTATGACGTCCTGATATTTCCTTGCTCTTCTTTCTCGCTACGAAATCCCCCGTAACCATGACCATCTCCCCCGCTTTTCTTTTGTTGTGCAGCCGTTGAGCAAACACCTCCAACAGGCCCCCGCCCAGGGACCCGCTGAAGATGGTCCGTTTTCCGCCACCAGCCTTGATAGACCCGCGTCAATGCTGTATTAGATGACGCTATTAGCAACACCAATAGCCTCGAGCGGCGGCAATCGTTTCGCAGCGTAAGCCAAGTAAAACCAGTGGCTTAGCGGTCTCCGAGCCGTTCGCGTTGGGACGCTCCCTCGGACCAACGCTGCTTGTCTCGCAACATCGCTCGCTTTAACGTCACGGTTGCTCGCACCGGGGGCAAAGGGGGGGAGATGGGTGCGCGAAAGGATCAAATAGGAGACCTTCTTAGACGTGCGCGAGGTCGCATCGACCCGGGCGAAGTCGGTTTGCGCCGGCCGGCAAGACGGCGCAGCCCCGGCCTCCGCCGCGAGGACGCCGCCGTGCTCGCGCGAGTCAGCTTGAAGTGGTACACGTGGCTCGAGCAGGGCCGAGACATCAACTTTTCCGCGGACTTGCTGGATCGCGTGTCGCGGGCACTCAGGCTCTCTTTCGCCGAGAGGGAATACCTTTTGGGTCTCATGCAGCGGCGCGCCGCGCCGGAAATCGAGCATGAGGACAAGGTCACGGAAGCCGTGCGGCGAACCGTCGAGTTCTTGCCGGTACCGGCGCTGGCAATGACCTTGCGCTGGGACATCGTGGCCTGGAATCAACTCATCGAAAAGATATTCCGCGACTACGGGTCGATTCCGAAGGCCGAGTGCAATCTCCTGCGCATCATCCTCACCGACAAGAACTACCAAAGCGATCCTGAAGCGTACGACGTGATCGCACGCAAATTACTCGGCGAGTTTCGAGTGGATTTTGGCCAGTACGCGGGCGATCCGGCGTTCGAGCAACTGGTGGAAGACCTCAAGCAAACCGTTCCGGGATTCGAGCAACGCTGGAGCGACGTGGAGGTGTGCAACTCGCCGCGCGGCAGCCACGTGGAGCACTCCGAGCTCGGAGACCTGCATTTCGACCGCGTCTCCTATTTGCCCGAAGGAAGCACGTTCTTACGCGTCTTGATGTTCACGCCGCGCGATCCGAAGACCGCGCAAAAAATCGATTCGATACGTGCGAAGGACGTCCTTGCAGCTCCGACACCTCGCGTTAGCAAAATCGCCGACCTCGACGTCCTCCGCCACACGAACCGTCACTGACGGACTCACGAACGGTACGCCCCCCGTGCCTACGCTCCGCCGCGAGCACGCCGAGCAGCACGACGAGACTCAGCGCACATCATCGGCTTTCCACCACGCGCTAGCGCGGGTATTTTCCGATTTTTGCGATGCACGTCGCCGCTGGTTGCGCTGCCGGTGTGGACACTGGGCGCGCCGAGTATGAGCAGAAGTTCAGGGAGGAACTTCCGAAATGCGCGAAGAGGCGCTGCGAACAATCTGGTTGTCCGACGTGCATCTCGGCTCACCGTCGTGCC
Organism: uncultured Gammaproteobacteria bacterium; assembly: GCA_963744305.1. Lineage (GTDB taxonomy): Bacteria > Pseudomonadota > Gammaproteobacteria > Steroidobacterales > Rariloculaceae > FEN-1219. The sequence continues at coordinate 45,103 of CAVUTF010000030.1, read as the reverse complement.
GCGTAAACCTGTTGCTCGATTTTTTGCGGCAGACGCATTGCGAGCTGCTGTACCTCGTCGGCGACATCATCGACATCGAGAGCCTGCGTCGCAGCTTCTACTGGCCGGCGAGCCACACGGAAGTGCTGCGCCTACTGCTGAAAAAAAGCCAAGAAGGCACGCGAGTCATCTACATTCCCGGCAACCACGACGATGACCTCCGCGCGCTCGTGGGCATGAGATTCGGTAACATCGAGGTATTGGAAGAGACCATCCACACGACGAGCGAAGGCCGCCGCCTGCTCGTGACGCACGGCGATCAGTTCGACGCCGTCGTCAGAGGCCGATCGCTGGGTGTGTTGCTGGGCGGGCTGGCATGCCGTGGACTGCTCACGCTGAATCGCTTCGTGCATTGGCTGCACGATCTCGCAAACCGTCCGTATTGGTCGCTCGCACAACACGTGAAGTCGCGCTTCCCGGCGCGAAGGGCTACGTCGAGCGTTTTCAGCGAGCCACGCTCGTCGCGGCGCGTGAAGCACGGGTCGACGGTGTCATCTGCGGTCACATCCACAAAGCAGACCTCACCGCAATCGAAGGGCTGCTCTACTGCAACGACGGCGATTGGGTGGAGAGCTGCACGGCCCTCGTCGAGGATCAGGCGGGCGAACTGTCGCTCTTGAAGTGGCGCCCGTCGGCCGCGGCCATCGCAGCCTCCGCGACGCTCACCGTACCCGTGTGGAGCGGAGCACGGGTCCCGACCGCAACCCGCTCGAACGCCGCCTGAGCTTAAGCGGCGGGCGCCCGGGCACCAAAAAATCCTCGTCCACGACGGTTTCGCGGCCCTATCATTCGCGCCATGCCGCGGCCGCCAACGTCCCTGTTCGAAGATGCGATCGACGTGCCGATGTGGCTCGAGGCCGACCGGCTCACGCCGTACGCCGAACGCGTCGCGGCGCGATCGCGACATCGCGCGCCGCCTGCCGCGCGGGAGCACCGTCAGCGCGCGTTCGCGGGTGGTGGCGCCTAGCGCGCGGCCGATCCGGCCGCAAGCGTCGGCGCTCGGCTCGCGCGCATTCGCACGCTGCTCACGTCGCTGATGGCAGTCGTCGGCGCAGTCGCCGGTGTCACCGTCGCGCTCGCCGCCTTTCACTACGACGGCTCGCAGCCGGTCAACGTCGTGCGCCTGATCGCGCTGCTCGTCGGGCTGCAGCTAGTGTTCCTGCTGTTCACGCTGCTGCTCATTCCGGGGCGCGTCCTCGGCCTGCGCCGCCTGCAGGATCTGCTGGCGACGATCAACCCGGGCGCGCTGGCTGTCGCCGATATTTCGCCGGCTCGCGCGCCCGCCGCCCGAGCTCGCGCGGCTGTTCGACTGGCACGCCGCCGCGCGCGAGCGCCGGACGCTTCGCAAAGTGGCAGCTTCTCTACTGGTCGCAAGTCGGCCGCGGTGGCGTTCAACGTCGCGGCGCTCGCCACGGCGATCGTGCTCGTGACGTTCACGGACCTCGCGTTCGGCTGGAGCACGACGCTGCGACGCAGATCCCGCGACGGTCACGCCGCATCGTGCAGCGCGATCGCGTGGCCCTGGCATGCCATCGCGCCGAGCGCCGTGCCGAGCTCCAGCGCTCGTCGAGCAGTCGCAGTTCTTTCGTCTCGAGGGCGGCGACGGCGTCGCCGACGGCGCGTCGCGCGCACTCGCCGGCTGGTGGCCGTTCACGATCCTTGCGATCGTGACTTACGGCCTGCTGCCGCGGCTCGCTGCTGCTGTGCGATCGCGGCAACGTTCGCCTGCGCGCAGCGACCGACGCGCGCTGTTGCTCGACGACCCGCGGGTGACCGCGCTGCTCGATCGCATGGCGCTCGCCCGCGATCGAGACGGCGGCTGCCGACCACGACGAGCGCGACGCTCGAGCTCGGGGCGTGCCGCCGTCGCCTGCGCAACGCGCCGATCACCGGCACGGCGCGCGCCGTGATCTGGGAGGGCAGCCTCCGACCCGAACGCCGCGCGCGACTACGCGCGCAGCGCGCTCGGCCTCGACGCGACGGCGTCGTCGAAGCCGGCGGCGGCCGCGCGCTTGACGCACGACCGCGCGGCGCTCGAGCAGCTCGCGGCGGACGGCGCGCAGCGTTCGTCGTCTTCACGCCGGCGTGGGAGCCGCCGCTGCTCGAGCTTCTCGACTTTCTCGCCGCGCTGCGGCGCCGCATCGGCCCGGCGGCGTCGATCGTCGTGACACCGGTGCCCGACGAGCACGCGCGCCGTGAGCGACGTCGAGCGCGACGACCTGGTCGCGCGCGATCGGCCGCCTCGCCGATCCGCAGCTCTACGTCGAGACGCGGCGCGCCATGAGCCGTGCCGCGCTTCGCGATCGTCGGGCACCCGAACAAGGGCAAGAGCAGCATCGTCGCGACGCTGGCCGAGGACGACGCCGTCGCGATCTCGCCGCATCCCGGCACCACGACGCAGGCGCGCGCCTACCCGATGCGGCTCGACGGCGAAACGCTCTACGAGCTGATCGACACGCCGGGCTTCCAGCGCGCGCGCGAGACGCTTGACCTGGCTCGAGGCGCACGAGCGCGGCGCGGGCGCGCGCGCGGCCGTCGTGCGCGAGTTCGTGCAAGCGCACGACGCGACGACCCGCGCTTTCACGACGAGTGCGAGCTGCTGCAGCCGATCGTCGACGGCGCCGGCATTCTGTACGTCGTCGACGGCAGCCGCCCGTACGGCCGCCAGTACGAGGCCGAGATGGAGGTGCTGCGCTGGACCGGGCGGCCGCGCATGGCGCTGATCAACCTGATCGCGCACGGGCGATCACGTCGAAGAATGGCGCGCGGCGCTGGCGCAGTATTTCTCGATCGTGCGCGTGTTCGACGCGGTGCGCGCCGACTTCGGCAAGCGCATCGAGCTGCTGCGCGCGTTCGGCGCGATCGACGAACGCTGGGCGCGAGTCGTTGAATCGCGCCGCGGACGCGCTCGTCGCGGATCGCGAGCGCCGCAAGCGCGCTGGCGGCGGGCGAGATCGCGGATCTGCTGATCGCGGCGCTCACGGCCACCGTGACCGCGCCGCTGCGCGAGACGCCGACAGCCGACGAGGAAGCGCGTGCCAAGGCGCGCGCGCGAAGCTGCGCGACGACGTTCGGCGGCGCGAGCGCGCGGCGCGACGCAGCGTGCAGGAGATCTATCGGCACGCGGGTCTCGAAGCCCGCGAATCGGCTGCGGCGTATCTGGTCGAGGATGTCTTTTCGGCGCAAAGCTTCAACGTGTTCGGCCTCTCCGGCACGCAGCTCGCGCTGACGGGCGCCGCCTCGGGCGCCGTCGCCGGCGGCGTCATCGACGTGGCGCTCGGCGGCGCGTCGCTGCTGCTCGGCGCCGGCATCGGCGCGGCGGTCGGCGCGTTCGGCGCGCTCGCGGGCGCCGGGCCGGCTCGCGAAGGTCGAAGTGCTCGGACAGCCGCTCGGCGGCTATGAGCTGCGCGTCGGCCCGATCACGGATCCGAATCTGCCCTGGGTGCTGCTCGGCCGCGCGCTGCTGCACGCGAAGCTCGCTCGCCGAACGCAATCACGCACGCCGCGAAGAGCTCGTCGTCGACGCGCAAGCCGGCGCGCATCTCGCGGACGCGATCGACTCGACGCGCCGCCGCAATCTCGATGCGGTATTCCGCCGTCCTGCGCGGCGAGCGCGGGATCGGCCAGAGCGAGCGCGACGCGCTGATCGCCGACATCGCGGCGCTGATCGCAGCGCCCTGACTGAACGACGACAGCGGCGAGCTTCGTGCGTTTGCGGGCGGCGCGCGGCAATGTTGAAATCGCATCGGGGAGCAGCGAAGGTCTACATCCATGGTCGCTGAGTTGCAGGCGTACGACGTCGATCGCGAGCGCGGTTTCCTACCGCGTTGGGATCCTCTTGCTCGCCTGCCCGAGCAATTTGCCGCATGGGAAGAACTCGGGACTGACTTGCCGAAGCTCCTGATGACGAACGCGCTGCGCGAGCGCATCGCGAAGCTGCCCACTCACGACGCAGCAGACCTCGGGGATGCTCGAGCGGCGCGCAGGGCGATGGCGATCTTGTCGTTCTTGGGCCATGCGTACGTGTGGGGCGGCGCAGAGGCCGCGCGCATCATTCCGGCCTGCCTCGCGAAGCCCTGGCACCCAGGTTCGCGTCGATGCTCGGGCGCCCGCCCGTGCTGTCGTACGCGTCGTATGCGCTCGACAACTGGCGCACCGTCGATCCGACGCGGCCGATCGAGCTCGGAAACATCGTCTTGCTCCAGAATTTCCTCGGCGGGCAAGACGAAGAGTGGTTCGTGCTCGTGCACGTCGCGATCGAGGCTCGAGCCGCGCCGGCGTTGGCCGCCATGACGGCTGCACAAAAAGCGGTCGCGCAAGATTCGCCGAGCGCGGTCGCAACAGAGCTCGCGATCATCGCAAGCACGCTCGCCACGCTGCACGGCATTCTGCAGCGCATGCCCGAGCGGTGTGATCCCTACGTCTACTACCGCCGCGTGCGTCCGTACCTGCATGGCTGGGCCGATCATCCGAGCCTGCCGGACGGCGTAGCCTACGAGGGCGTGGCGGCCTACGGCGGGGCACCGCAGAAGTTTCGCGGCGAGACCGGCGCGCAGAGCTCGATCATCCCGAGCCTCGACGCGGCGCTCAAGATCGTGCACGCGGACGATCCGCTGCGCCGCTACTTGCGCGAGATGCTCGACTACATGCCGCCGCAGCATCGAGCGTTCATCCGCGCCATCGAGAGCGGCCCGTGCGTGCGCGACTACGTTGTGCGTTGTGGTTCGGCGCATCCCGAGCTGCGGGACGCCTACAACGCCGCGATCGAAGGCGTCGAGGGGTTCCGTTCGACGCATCTGGAGTTCGCGCGGCGGTACATCATCAACCAGACGCGAGTGGGACAGAAGAACCCCACCGATGTTGGGACGGGCGGCACGCCGTTCGGCCGCTACCTCAAGAAGCATCGCGACGAGACCACGCGGCACCGCCTGGGATAGCGAGGAGGGTCCGATGTTCGACGAATTGCTCGAACGCTTAGGCATCGAGGCAACCAACAGCGGCGTCTGCGGCGCCGACTGGCATGCCCGGTCCCGGCGGGTCCGAGATCGCATCGGTGAACCCGTCGACCGGCGAAGCGATTGCGCGCGTGCAAACCGCCGCGCGGGGCGACTACGACCAGCTCGTCGAGGGCGCAGGTGTTGCGTTCGAAAGATGGCGCAGCTCTACCCGCCCCGTCACGCGGCGAAATCGTCCGCCAGCTCGGCGAGGCGTTGCGCGTCGCGAAAGCGCGACCTCGGCCTGCTCGTGTCGCTCGAAGTCGGCAAGATCCGCTCCGAGGGCGAGGGCGAGGTGCAGGAGATGATCGACATCTGCGACTTCGCGGTCGGCCTGTCGCGGCAGCTGTACGGGCTGACGATCGCCAGCGAGCGGCCGCGGCACCGCATGATGGAGCAGTGGCATCCGCTGGGGCCGGTCGGCGTGATCACGGCGTTCAACTTCCCGGTCGCCGTCTGGGCCTGGAACGCGACGCTCGCGGCGGTCTGCGGCGACTACGGTGATCTGGAAGCCCTCGCCCGAGGCGCCGCTCACGCGCGATCGCCGTTCAGCACATCGTCGAACAGGTCCTGGCGCGAGCACGGCTCAGCGCGGGGTCTTCACGCCTGTGCTGCGGCGCGAGCGCCGACAGTGGGCGAGGGCTTGCTCGCAGACAAGCGATTGCCGCTGATCTCGGCCACGGGCAGCTGCGCGATGGGCCGGCACGTCGCGCGAGGTCGTCGGCGCCGGCTTGGGCGCACGCTGCTCGAGCTCGGCGGCAACAACGGCATGATCGTGCACCGAGACGCGCGACCTCGACCTGGCCGCTGCGCGCCGTCGTGTTCGCCGCCGTCGGCACGGCCGGCCAGCGCTGCACGACGCATCGCGGCGGCTGATCGTGCACGAGTCGATCGTCGAGACGTTCGTCGAGCGCGCTCGTCGCGGCGTATCGCGAGCGTGCCGATCGGCGACCCGTGGGACGACGGCGTGCTGATGGGGCCGCTGATCAACGCAGGCGCCGTCGAGCGAATGCTCGAGCGCGCTGGAGGAGGCGCAGCGCGCAGGGCGGCGACGTGCTCTGCGGCGGCACTGCGCTCGCCGGGCCCGGCTACTTCGTCGCAGCCGGCCATCGTGCGTGCGAGCCCGGACATGCCGATCGTCGCGCGAGGAAACCTTCGCGCCGATCCTCTACGTGATCGAGCTACGGGACGCTCGACGAGGCGATCGCCGCTGCACAACGCGCGTCGCCGCAGGGCCTGTCGTCGGCGATCTTCACGGAGCGGCTGCGGCGAGGCCGAGCGGTTCCTGTCGGCCGCGCGGCAGCGATTGCGGCATCGCCAACGTCAACATCGGCACGTCGGGTGCCGAGATCGGCGGCGCGTTCGGCGGCGAGAAAGACACCGGCGGCGGCCGCGAAGCCGGGCAGCGACGCCTGGAAGGCCTACATGCGCCGCCAGACCTGCACGATCAACTACGGCAACGAGCTGCCGCTCGCCCAGGGCGTGCGCTTCGAGGTCGCGGCGCGCGGCGGCGGCTAGTTGGAGACAGCGTATGCGCACTTTCTGCCTTGCTATTCTCTTGTTTGCGCTAGGCGGCGGTTTGCTCGTCGGCGGACGTGCGCGCCGTCCGGCGGCTCGGCCGACGCCGGGACGAATTCGCCAGCAGGTGCTGGAAACGGAACGGGCGTTTGCGCGGTCGATGGCCGAGCGCGATCACGCCGCTTTCGCGAGCTTCCTGTCGAGCGACGCGATCTTCTTCGGCACCGAGGGACCGTTGCGCGGCAGCGAGCAGATTGCGGCCGACTGGCAGCGGTATTTCGAGGCGGATGCCGCCCCGTTCTCATGGGAACCCGAGCAAGTCGAAGTGCTCGATTCGGGCGAGCTTGCGCTCACGAGCGGACCGGTGCACGACCCGCAAGGCGCGCTGATCGGCACGTTCACGTCGATTTGGCGCCGGGAAGCCCCGGACCAGTGGCGTATCGTCTTCGACAAGGGCAATGCCGCTTGCGCACCTCCGTGAGCGGCCGCGCTAACATTGCCGGCGAGACCATGCGGCTGATCACCGCGGCAACGCGATCGGAGCGCAAGTGAGAGGCGTCAGATACACCGACAGTCACGAATGGGTCCGGCCGGAGGACGACGGCACGGTCACGATCGGCATTACCGAGTATGCGCAGGAACAGCTCGGCGACATCGTGTTCGTCCAGCTCCCCGAAATCGGCGCAGCACTCAACTCCGGCGACGAGGCGGCTGTGATCGAATCGGTGAAGGCGGCGGCGGACATCAGGATGCCGGTCAGCGGCGAGATCATCGCCGTCAACGACACGCTCGCGGACGAGCCCGCTGCCGTCAACGAAGATCCGCTCGGTCGCGGCTGGTTCATCCGGGTTCGGCCTCGGCGGATCGAAGACCTCGAGCGCTTGCTCGACCAACAGCGGTACGACACGCTGATCGGCCGCTCCTGAAACTTCTGCCCTCTTGGCGCGGGGCAACGCTCATGGCGACCACTCGAGGATGACCTTGCCGGACTGCCCGGTGCGCATCGTTTCGAAGGCGAGCGCATAGTCGGTGAACGCAAAGTGATGGCTGATGACCGGATCGATGTGCAACCCGCTCTGGAGCATGCTCGCCATCTTGTACCACGTCTCGAACATCTCCCTGCCGTAGATGCCCTTCAACGTCAGGCCTTTCAATATCACCTCGTTCCAGTCGATCGCCGCGGGCTGCGGCGGAAGGCCGAGCAGCGCCACCTTGCCGCCGTGATGCATCGCTCCGACGAGATCGCGCAGCGCCTTAGGGTTGCCGGACATCTCGAAACCGACGTCGAACCCTTCGGTCATGCCGAGCGCGCGCATCGTCGCAGCGATGGATTCGGAGCGGACGTCGAGCGCGACGCTCGCGCCCATCTTGCGTGCTAGATCGAGACGGTACTCATTGACGTCGGTAATCACGACGTGCCGCGCGCCGACGAATCTCGCGATTCGGCAGGCCATGATGCCGATTGGGCCCGCGCCGGTGATCAGCACGTCCTCGCCCACGAGATCGAACGAAAGCGCCGTGTGCGTCGCATTGCCGAGCGGATCGAGAATCGCACCGAGATCGTCGCTGATTTGCTCGGGCAGCCTAAACACGTTGCTCGCCGGGATCACGACGTTCTCGGCAAAGCCGCCTGGCCGCTGGACGCCGACGCCTACGTGTGGATGCACAAGTGTCTGCGGCCGGCGCGGCAGTTGCGGCAATAGCCGCAGGTGATGTGCCCTTCGGCGGACACGCGCTCGCCTTGCGCGTAGCCGCGCACTTCGCTGCCGACCTCGACGATGACGCCGGCGAATTCGTGGCCTAGGGTCAGCGGCACGCGCACGTTTTGGCGGGCCCAATCGTCCCATTCGTAGATATGCACGTCCGTGCCGCAGATCGAGGCGCGCCGCACCGCGATCCGCACGTCGTTCGGTCCGATCGCGGGCTCGGGCACGTCCTGAAGCCAAATTCCTGGCTCGGCCTTGGCCTTGACGAGCGCTTTCATCCGCGTGAACCTCCGAGCATGCCGAGCTTCCGCCCAATTTGCGTGAATGCGGCGATCGCACGATCCAGATGCTCGCGCTCGTGCGCGGCGGAGACCTGAATCCTGATGCGCGCCTGCTCCATCGGCACGACCGGATAACTGAAGCCGACCGCATAGATTCCGTGCTCGAGCAGCGCCGCCGCCATGGTTTGCGCGATCTTCGCGTCACCGATCATGACCGGAATGATCGGATGCTCACCGGGCACGAGAGTGAATCCCGCATCGGTCAACCCGGCGCGCAGATACGCGGCGTTGTCGAACAGCCGTTTGCGCAGCTCGGTCGCGGCCGCAACGAGGTCGAGCACCGCGATCGAAGCGCCCGCGACTAGCGGCGCGAGCGTGTTCGAGAACAGATACGGCCGCGAGCGCTGCCGGAGCCAGTCGATGATCTCGCGGCGGCCCGAGGTGAACCCACCGGTCGCGCCGCCGAGAGCCTTGCCGAGCGTGCTCGTGACGATGTCCACGCGCTGCGTCACGCCCCAGTGTTCGGGCGTCCCGCGTCCCTGCGCACCGAGCACGCCAGTCGCGTGCGAGTCGTCGACCATGACGAGGGCCTCGTAGCGGTCGGCAAGATCGCAAATCTGCTCGAGTTTCGCGAACGAGCCGTCCATCGAGAACACACCGTCGGTGGCGATGAGCTTCACGCGGGCGCCGCCGGCCTCTGCGAGCCGCTGCTCGAGGTCGGCCATGTCGTTGTTGCGGTAGCGGAAACGCTTTGCCTTGGCGAGCCGGATACCGTCGATGATGCTCGCGTGATTCAGCGCATCGCTGATGACCGCGTCGTCCTCGCCCAGAAGCGTTTCGAACAATCCGCCGTTCGCATCGAAGCACGAGCCGTAAAGGATCGTGTCGTCGGTGCCGAGGAAGTCCGAGATCTTCCGCTCGAGCCGCTTGTGCACCGTCTGCGTTCCGCAGATGAAGCGGACGGAAGCCATGCCGTAGCCGTATTCGTCGAGCGCCGCGCGCGCGGCGGCGAGCACCGCCGGATGGTTCGCGAGGCCGAGGTAATTGTTGGCGCAGAAATTGACGACTTCGAGACCGCCGGCCATGCGCACGACGGCGCGTTGCGGGGTTTCGAGCTCGCGCTCGTTCTTGAAGAGCCCGCCGTTGCGCAAGGCAGCGAGCTCTCGGTCGAGCCGCTCGAGGAATGCTGGATTCATGGACCACCTCCGCGCCGATAGTGATGCGGCACAGCCGCGAGCTCCGCGACGCTGACTGCGACGCGCTTGCCGCGGACGATGGCGGCGAGCTCCTCGCCGTGGCGTGCCAGCGACGCGGCGACGTAGCCCATCGCGACCGGTGCGCCGAGCGTCGCCCCAAAACCGCCGCTCGTGACGATGCCGACCTCGCGGCCCGCCGGATCGAAAAGCTGCGTGTCGGCACGCACGGGCGTTCGGCCTTCGGGCCGCAGACCGACGCGCCGGCGCGCAGCGCCCGTTGCGAGCTCCCGCAGTACGACTTGCGCGCCCGGAAACCCGCCGCCCCGTGCGCCGCCGTCCCTACGGGCCTTCGAGACCGCCCAGTCGAGGCTTGCCTCGACCGGCGTCGTCGTGGGATCGAGATCGTGACCATACAGCGGCAAACCCGCCTCCAAGCGCAACGAGTCGCGCGCCCCGAGGCCGACCGGTGCCACGGCCGCATCGCGTAGAAGCTCGCGGGCGATGTGCTCGGCCGCCGAGGCCGGCACCGAGATCTCGAAGCCGTCCTCGCCGGTGTAGCCCGAGCGGCTCACGTAGCACGAGGCGCTTAAGATGTCGATCTGCCGCACATCCATGAAGCGCATCGAACCAACTTGCGGAGCATGCCGCCCGAGCACGTGAGCTGCCGAGGGGCCCTGCAGCGCGAGCAGCGCGCGGTCGTCGAGCGCTTCCACCGCGCACCGGCCGGCGAGGTGGCGCTGCAGATGCGCAAGATCGGCGTCCTTGCACGCGGCGTTGACGACCACGAGCAGGCACGAGCCCAAGTTGGCGACCATGAGGTCGTCAAGAATCCCCCCGCTCTCGTTCGTGAAAAAACCGTAGCGCTGCCGACCCGGTGGCAGATCGATGACGTCGATCGGCAGCAGCGCCTCGAGCCCCGCCGCCGCGCCCGCGCCCGTGAGCCTGATCTGGCCCATGTGGGAGACGTCGAAGAGACCGGCGGCCGCGCGCGTATGCAGATGCTCCTTGATGATGCCGGTCGAGAATTGGAGCGGCAGCTCGTAGCCCGCGAAGGTGACGAAGCGGGCGCCGAGAGAGGCGTGCAAAGCGAACAACGGCGTCCGTCGAGGAGTCGCAGTCGCGTCGGCACCGGTCATCGAGCTTCGACGGTAAGATCGACCATCAGCTCGTCCGCGATCGCCTCGAGATCCTCGCGCAGAGCTGCGAGCACCGTGTCGTCGGGAAGCAGCACCTCGGCATGGACGCGAAACAACTGCTCACCCGACATCGATGCGCTTTCGACCTCGGTTTCGAGCTCGTGGATACCGACGCCGTGCCTCGCCAGCGCCGAGGAAATATCGCGAACGATGCCGAGCCGGTCGCAGCCCACGAGGTCGAGCGAGATGCAGGCGCGGCTCGACCTGCGCCGCGCCGCGCTCGATCGTGAGCCGTAGGCCTTCGGATTGCAGTTGCCCGAGCGAGCGCTCGAGCGCTTCGAGCGACTCGGCCGGCACTTCGAGCCGCACGATGCCGGCGAACTTTCCCGCGAGGCGCGCCATCTTGCTCTGCTGCCAACCCGCGCCGCTGTCCGCCGCGAGCGCGGCGAGACGCGCGACGATGCCGGGCCTGTCGGTACCGATCAAGGTTACGACGAGCGATGCCTGCATGATCGAACCTCCGCGGCCTAGCGTTCGTATTCGGAGACGGGCGGACACGCGCAGACGAGATGGCGGTCGCCGTAAGCGTTGTCGACCCGGCCGACCGGCGGCCAATACTTGGCGTCTCGCAAGCTCGCCGCGGGAAAGACGGCTTGCTCGCGCGAGTAGGCGTGCCGCCATTCGCCGGCGAGCTCGGCCGCCGTATGCGGCGCATTCGCGAGCGGATTATCCTCACGATCGAGCTGCCCGGCAGCGATAGAGTCGATTTCCGTGCCGATCGCCAGCATCGCGTCGCAGAAACGGTCGAGCTCCTCTTTCGACTCGCTCTCCGTCGGCTCGATCATCAAGGTGCCCGCCACGGGAAACGACATCGTTGGCGCATGGAAGCCGAAGTCGATCAAGCGCTTCGCGACGTCGTCCACCGACACGCCGCAGCGCTCTTTTGCAGGCCGCAAATCGACGATGCATTCGTGCGCAACCATCCCGCTCGCACCGCGGTATAGGATCGGGAAGCGCGACGCGAGGCGATGCGCTATGTAGTTCGCGTTCAAGAGCGCGATCTGCGTCGCTTTGCGCAGGCCATCGCCGCCCATCATCCTGATGTACGCCCAGCTGATCGGCAATATCCCGGCGCTGCCAAACGGGGCCGCGGCAACGGCGCCGATTCCCTTCACGGAGCCTGCCGCGTGGCCCGGCAGGAACGGCTCTAGATGCGCTTTGACGCCGATCGGCCCCACTCCAGGGCCGCCTCCGCCGTGCGGGATGCAGAAGGTCTTGTGCAGATTGATGTGCGAAACGTCGCCGCCGATGTCGGCAAGCGAAACGAGTCCGACAAGCGCATTCAAGTTGGCGCCGTCGATGTACACCTGCCCGCCGCCCGCGTGCACGACGTCGCAGACCTCGCGCACCGAGGGTTCGAATACTCCGTGCGTCGACGGATAAGTGATCATGATCGCGCCGAGCGTCGCTTTGTGCAGCTCGGCCTTCGCGCGCAGGTCCGCGACGTCCACGTTGCCGACCGCGTCGCAATTCACGACGACAACCTGCATGCCGGCCATTTGAGCGCTCGCGGGATTAGTGCCGTGCGCGGAGCTCGGGATCAGGCAGACCGTGCGCTGTCCCTCGCCGCGGCTCGCGTGATAGGCGCGAATCGCGAGGAGACCAGCGTATTCTCCCTGCGATCCCGCGTTCGGCTGCAGCGAGAACGCGGCGTAGCCGGTGCAGGCGCAGAGCATCCGCTCGAGCTCCCGGATAAGCTCGGCATAGCCCAACGCCTGCTCGCGCGGGGCGAATGGATGCAGCCTCGCGAACTCGGGCCACGAGATGGCCAACATCTCGCTCGCGGCGTTGAGCTTCATCGTGCACGAGCCGAGCGGGATCATCGTGCGGTCGAGCGCCAGATCCTTGTGGGCGAGCCGCGTCACGTAGCGCAGCATACGCGTCTCGGAATGGTGACAGTTGAACACCGGGTGCGTCAGGTAGCTCGACGTGCGGCGCAGCTGCGCTGGCACGAGATCCGGCGCGCGCGCCACGACGTCGTCGAACACGGGGACACGCCGTTCCCCCGCGAAAATACGCCACAACGTCTCGACGTCGGCGCGCGTCGTCGTCTCGTCGAACGCGACACCGACCGTATCCGCATCGCCGACGCGCAGATTACAGCGTTCGGCACGCGCGGCCCCATGAACGGCCGCGGCGCGGCCCGATACTGCGACTGTGAGAGTGTCGAACGCTGTGTCGTTGACTACGCGCACGCCGATCTCGCGCAGACCCGCGGCGAGCGCGGCCGTCAGTCGGTGGACGCGCTGCGCGATGCGCGCAAGCCCTCCCGGCCCGTGGTAGCACGCATAGAGAGCGGCGATAACCGCGAGCAGCACCTGGGCGGTACAAATGTTGCTCGTGGCCTTCTCGCGCCGGATGTGTTGCTCGCGAGTCTGCAGGGCGAGCCGGTAAGCCGACCGGCCGCGCGAGTCGATCGACAAGCCGACGACCCGGCCCGGCATCTGCCGTTTGTACGCGTCGCGCGTCGCGAAGTACCCGGCGTGCGGGCCGCCGTATCCCATCGGCACGCCGAAGCGCTGCGTCGAGCCGACGGCGACATCCGCGCCATAGGCACCGGGCGGCGTCAGCATCGTGAGGCTCAATAGGTCTGCGGCGACGACGACGAGACCGCCGCCGTCGTGCACGCGCTGCACCGCAACCGCGTGGTCGCGCACGTGGCCGCTCATCGACGGATATTGCAGCAACGCGCCGAAACAGCCGTGCGCCTCGAGATCCGTGGACGGATCGCCCACGACCACTTCCAGACCGAGCGGCTCCGCCCGCGTGCGCACGACTTCAATCGTTTGCGGAAAGGAGTCCGCGTCTACGAAAAAGACCTTGCTCGCGCTCTTCGTGCTGCGCCGGCAAAACGCCATGGCCTCGGCGGCCGCGGTTGCCTCGTCGAGCAGGGATGCATTGGCGATATCGAGCGCGGTCAGGTCGCAGATCATGGTCTGAAACGTGAGCAGCACTTCGAGCCGGCCCTGTGAGATTTCCGGTTGATACGGCGTGTACGCGGTGTACCACGCCGGATTCTCGAGAACGCAGCGCTGGATCACCGACGGCGTATAGGTGCCGTAATAGCCCATGCCGATGAAGGATTTGAAAACCTCGTTCTTGGCGGCCAGCGCACGCAGCTCGATGAGCGCCTCGGCCTCCGTGCGGGGGGCCGGCAGCTCCAGCGGCTGCTCGGAACGGATGCTCGTGGGAATCGCCCTGTTGGTGAGCTCCTCGAGGTCGTCGAGGCCGAGCTCCGCGAGCATCGCGCGCACCTCCTCGGCGTCGGGCCCGACGTGGCGGCCGAGAAACTCCGGGGTCCGCTCAAGTAGCTCGAGCCTAGGCGTCGTCTCTGTATCCACCTTGTGCTCTTCCGTTGACGCGCGGCCGTTACGACTGCCCTTCACGGGGCGCTTGCGCTGCTGCCGCGCCTTCGATTGGCGCTCCGTGCATGTAGTAGCGGCCGAACCGATTCGCCAGAAAGTCGTCGAGCTCGATTTGCTCCTGCGCGACGAACCCCTGTTCCGGCAACTTGCCCGCGAACTTCAAATCCAACGCGGCGCAGACACTCGCCGCCGTGCTGATTTGGATCGCGCTCCAGCTTTCGTCGCCGATCGTCTGCGAGTAGATCGTTCGCGCATCGCTGATCTGCACGAGCTGCCGCTTGCGCCACCCGCTCGCCGTGCAGAACACGACGACGAGATCCTGAAAAGTCGCGGGCACGGCCGCCTCGAGAACTTCTTTTAGAAGCTCGCGCCGCACCCCGAGCCGCAGATCGCTGATCAGAAAGGCCATGAGGTCGCGGTGCCCCGGATAGCGGATGGTCTTGTAGTTCAGCTCGCGCAGCTTTCCTGCGAGCGTGTCGCAGAGCGTTCCGACGCCGCCCGACGTGTTGAAAGCCTCGTACTGCACGCCGTCGAGCAAGAAATGCTCGAGCCCCTCGAGCGGCAGCAGCTCCGTGCGCTGACCGTCGAGTATGGCTTCGCACGGATTGCAGTATTCGTTGATGAGTCCGTCCGTGGACCACGTGAGGTTGTAGCGCAGCGCGTTGGACGGGAACTGCGGCAACGCGCCGACTCGCATGTGCACGTAGTCGAGACGATCGAACAACTGCGTGAGGTGATGCGCAGCGATCGAGACGAAACCGGGCGCAAGCCCGCACTGCGGCATGAACGTCTGACCGCGCCGCGCGGAGCCTGCAATCGCCCGGATGCGCCGTGCGGTCTCGACGTCCTCGGTCAGGTCGAAATACGAGACGCCGCGCGTGCCTGCAGCTTCAGCGACCAGCGGATTGTGCCGGAAGCTAAGCGCCGAGATTACGGCGTCACGTCCTTCGAGCGCCGCGTCGACTGCACTACGTTGCGTCACGTCGACGACGGCCGTCGACACGCCGCGCGCGCCGGCGACGCGGCCGAGCCGTGGCTCGTCGATGTCCCCGCAGAGCACCTCGTAGTCGCCGCTCGAAGACAACAACCGGGCGATCATGCGCCCGATCTTTCCCGCACCCAGCAACAGAATTTTGCGCATACCTAACCGTCAATGCTCCTCGCGCCGCGGTCGCGCGGCACCCGCGCGCCAGTCGCTTCGGCATCCTCGAAAAATCGATCAGCGGCTGCTCGTCGTGGCTCTCGATCGCATCCTCGATCTGCTCATAGAAGCCGCGGCCCGCGCCTTCCGAGAACGTGATGTGCACGTCGTCCGCCCCTTCCCGCGGCCGCTCGACGTACTCCGGAAAGCTCGCCTCGGCCGCATCACCCTGCCGCGTAGCCCTTCGCGAACATCTGCTTCAGAACTCCGAAGCCGTCGTGGCGAACGAGCACCTCGCCGCGCGGATGCCCACCCATCTCGAGCAGATGCCTGCGGAAACGCTGGAGATCATGGCAGTCGAACGCGACGTGCTGACAGGCATGGTCGCCGTGGCGTTCGACGAACTTCGTGACCTGCGACTTCTTGCTTCGATCGATGCCTTCGACGAGCGCTATGCCGAATTCCCCGTAATCGATGCACCAGATCTTCATGCTGCTTTCCGGATCGTGCGGACGCACGTCGTCGATGCGCTTGATCAGCCGGCCGCCCTCGACCTCCATGTGAAACCAGGCCCATTTTTCGATCGTGCCGTGAGCGCACGCGTAGGTGATGTGATCGACCTTCCTTAGAAACGACATTGCTTCACCTCCGTTGCGAGCAGTCCTCACGACGACTCTTGCAAAGCCCCGCGTGCGGCGAGCGCGTCCGCGAGCTCGAGCGTTCGGCGCGCGCGCACCAGGTGCGGCCGATCGAGCATCTTGCCGTCGAACGCCACCACGCCGACGCCTGCTGCGGCGTCGAACGCCGCGACGATCGGCCGTGCAGCGGCGACGGCTCCTGCGCGTCCGGCTGGAACGCTTCGTTGATGATGTCCACCTGCGCCGGATGGATCGCGAGCTTGCCCGTGAATCCGTCGCGCCGCGCGGCCGCGGCTTGGCGGGCAAGTCCCTCCGTGTCGCGGAAATCGGTATAGGGAGTATCGATGGCCGCGACGCCGGCCGCCGCGGCCGCGAGCAGGCACAACGAGCGCGCGAGCTCGATACGGCGGCAGCCACTCGCCGCGCTCGTCGACAGCCGTCGGCGGCGCCGAGCGCGACGCTCAGAGTCCTCGGCGCCCCAGGTTAGCGCAGCAAGCCGCGGCCCGCATCGCGCGTAGCCGGCGAGCGAGAGCACGCCCGCCGGCGTCTCTGTCGCGATCGGCAGAATCTTCGTCACGCCGGGCTTCATGCCGGAGCCCCGTTCGAGCTCCTCCAAGCGCTTCGCGAGGACGACGACGTCATCTGCCGACCGCACCTTCGGCAACACTATCCCGTCGGGCGTGCCGGCACGACGGTCGCGAGGTCGGCGGAGCAATGCCGCGTCGTCGAGCGAATTGATCCTGACCCAAATCGGCTGCGGCGCTCGCGCGCCGCTCGAGAAACTCGGCTACGAGCTTGCGCGCCGCCGGCTTGCGCGCCGGGTCCACGGCATCCTCGAGATCGAGAATCAGCGCGTCGGCCGCGACCGTCGTGCATTTGGCGAGCTTCTTGCTCGCTGTCGCCCGGCACGAACAGCATCGAGCGCAGTACGAGTGAGCCGTGGTCGCCGTCGGTCGTCATTGCGATTGCCTACATGCGCAGAATGCCGAACGGCGTTTCCGCCGGCAGCGGCGCGGTCAACGCCGCCGCGAGACTCAGGCCAAGGATCTCCGCGCGTCTCGAGCAGGATCGATGACGCCGTCGTCCCAAAGTCTCGCACTCGCGTAATAGGCGGTCGACTGCCGCTCGTATTGCTCCTTGATTTCGTCGCGCAGCTCCGTCTGCGCTCGTGTCGGATGTCTCTCCCGCGTCCCCGTTGTCGGCCGGCCGCGCGACCGCGGATGCGCGCGAGGACGGCCCCGGCCTGCTCGCCGCCCATCACGGCGATGCGCGACGTCGGCCACGTCCACAGGAACCGCGGCCCGTACGCGCGGCCGCACATGCCGTAGTTACCGGCGCCGAACGATCCACCGATGATCAAGGTCAACTTGGGAACGCGCGCGCACGCCACGGCCGTGACGAGCTTGGCGCCGTCCTTGGCGATGCCGCGCCGCTCGGCGTCCTTGCCGACCATGAACCCCGCGACGTTCTGCACGAACAACAACGGCATGCCGCGGCGGTTGCAGAGCTGGATGAAATGCGCGCCCTTCAACGCCGACTCCGAGAACAGGATCGCCGTTGTTGGCGAGAATGCCGACGGGCTGACTCCATGAGGCGCGCGAACGCGCAGACGAGCGTGGTTCCGTAACGCGGCTTGAACTCGTCGAATTCCGAAGCGATCGACGATGCGCGCGAGGACCTCGCGGACGTTGAACGCGTAGCGGATGTCGCTCCGGAACGATGCCGTAGAGCTCCTCCGCCGGATACTGCGGCGGTCGGGGCCGCGCGGCGTCGACGGCCGCGTGCGGCTCTGCGGATTCGCGTGCGCGACGATCTCGCGCGCGAGCTCGAGCGCATGCGAGTCGTCGTTCGGCGAGCTGATCGGCCACGCCCGAAATGCGCGTGTGCACGTCGCCGCCGCCGAGCGTCTCGTCGTCGACGTCCTCGCCGATCGCGGCCTTGACGAGCGGCGGGCCGGCGAGATAGATCGTGCCCTGCTCCTTGACGATGATCGTCTCGTCGCACATGGCAGGCACGTAGGCGCCGCCTGCGGTGCACGAGCCCATGACGACCGCAATCTGGGGATCCCGCGCGCCGATAGTTGCGCTTGGTTGTAGAAGATCCGCCCGAAATGCTCGCGGTCGGGAAACACCTCGTCCTGCAGCGGCAAGAAAGCGCCGCCGGAATCGACGAGATAGATGCACGGCAACCGATTCTCGAGCGCGATCTCCTGCGCGCGCAGGTGCTTCTTGACCGTGAGCGGGTAATAGGTGCCGCCCTTCACGGTCGCATCGTTGGCCACGATCATGCAGCGCACGCCGCGAACGGTGCCGATGCCGCAGACGAGCGCCGGCCGCCGGCAGCGGATCGTCGTAAACGTCGTAGCGCGGCGAGCGTGCCGATCTCGAGCCACGGCGAGCTCGGATCGAGAGCTTCGCGATGCGCGTCGCGCGCGAGCAGCTTGCCGCGTTGCCGTGGCGTGCGCGCGCTTGCTCCGAGCCGCCGGCTCGATTTCGGCGAGGCGCCGGCGCAGATCGCTCGGCAGCGCGCGATTCGCAGCCGCGTTGCGCCTGAATTCCTCCGATGCTCGGATCGACTTTGCTGCTGGAATACGGCCATCAGTGCGTTTCCGCCGTGGCGGCGAAGAGCTCGCGACCGATCAGCATCCGGCGGATCTCGTTCGTGCCGGCGCCGATCTCGTAGAGCTTCGCGTCGCGCCAGAGTCGGCCCGCCGGATATTCGCGTCGTGTAGCCGTTGCCGCCGAGCGCTTGGATCGTCTGACCGGCCATCCAGGTCGCGCCCTCGGATGCCTTGAAATGGCGGCCGCCGCGTCGTAGCGCGTCTTGTGGCCGCGGTCGCACGCCGCGGCGACGGCGTAGACGAAGGCGCGCGAAGATTCATCGTCGCTGTACATGTCCGCGAGCTTGCCCTGCATCAGCTCGAAGCTGCCGATCGGCCGATCGAACTGCTTGCGCTGATGAACGTAAGGCACGGTCACGTCGAGGCAAGCGCGCATGATGCCGAGCGCGCCGCCCGCAAGCACGATGCGCTCGTGTCGAGGCCCGACATCAGGATCTCCTTGCCGTCGCCGGGCAAAACGTGCGTCGCCGGGACCCGGCATTGGTCGAACACGAGCCCCGACGTGTCGGAGCCGCGCATGCCGAGCTTGTCGAGCTTCGGCTCGGCGGAGAACCCCGGCATCGTCTTCTCGACGATGAAGGCTTTGAGCGCGGGACCGTGCGCCGTTGCTGCCGGCGCAGCGCCGTCCGCCGAGCCGTGCATACACGATCACGACGTCGGCTTGCGGGCCGTTCGTGATCCACATCTTCGTGCCGTTCAAGCATGTAGCCGTCGCCGTCGCGGCACGGCCGTCGTGCGCATCGCGAGGACGTCGGAGCCGGCGTTCGCCTCGCTCATCGCGAGCGCGCCGACGTGTCGCCGCTGAGAAGCTTCGGCAAGAACCGGTCGTTTCTGCTCCGCCGTGCCCCGACGTCGCGATCTGATTCACGCACAGATGCGCGTGCGCCGCATACGACAGCCCGACGGCTGCCGACGCGCGGCTCAGCTCTTCCACACGATCACGTGGGCGAGATAGCCGAGGCCGGCGCCGCCGAACTGCGCGTCGACGGTGATGCCGAACAGACCCAGCGCGCCGAGCTGCGGCCAGAGCTCGCGCGGGAACGCATTCGTCGGCGTCGACCTCGCGCCGCTCAGCGGCGCGATGCGCTCCGCCGCGAAGCGGGTGACCTGGTCGCGCAGCAGCGTGAGCTCGTCGGTGAAACCGAAGTCGAAGTCGAGATCGACCATGCGTGCCTCATTCAGCCCTTTTCGAGATCGGCGATCACGGCAGCGAGAAAGCGCGTCGCCTCGCCGCCCGTGACGGCGCGGTGATCGAACGTCAGCGACAGCGGCAAGATCGGATGCACCGCGGGCTTGCCGTCGACGGCGACGACCTCGTCGCGAATGCGCCCGGCGCCGAGGATCGCGACGGTCGGCGGTTGGACGATCGGGTTCGCGTAGCGTCCGCCGAACGTGCCGAAGTTCGACAAGATGAACGTGTAGCCGCGCATCTCCTCGGGCGGAATCGTGCGGGCTCTGCACGTCGTGCCGCAGGCGCTCGAGCCCGGAGAGCAGGTCCTCGGCGTGCGGCTGCCGACGTCGCGCAGCACGGGCACGAACAGCCCGTCGCGGCGTATCGACGGCGACTGCCGAGGTGAATGTTCTCGAGCACGCGCCGGCCGATCGCGTGGCTGTCGAACCACGCGTTCAACGCCGGCTCCGCTTTGCAGCCCGCTAGCGATCGCGCGGATCAGCCGCAGCATCAGCTCCGATCGCCGGCCCACCATGCATGCAGATCGGCGTCGTCGCTGACCGTCACCGGTGCGACTTCCGCGTGCGCTTGCGCCATGCTGCGCGCCATCGTGCGGCGCACGCCGCGCAGCATCTCGAGCGGTCCGACCTCTTTGAAGATGCGCGCGACGCGCTCGACGTCGCTTGGCCGTGATCGTGTCGTTCGGCCCCGCTCGGCGTGACCACGGCGAGATCCACTTCGAGGCGGTGCGCGAGCGCGCGCACGGCCGGCGTCGCCTTGCACCGCGGTCGGCGCGTCGCGGCCGCGGTCGCCGTCTCGGCGTGACCTCGTTGCCGCTTCTCGACGCGGCCGACGACGGTGCCCGCATCAGGACTGACTGCTTTAGCCTGGTCGCTTTCGCCGTCCTTGCCGACGAATTCGACGAGCGGCGCGCCGACCTGCGAGGATGTCGCCGGGCTTGCCGAACAGTCGCTTGATCTTGCCCGCCGCGCGGGCTCGGAATTTCGACGATCGCTTTCTCGGTCTCGACGGACGAGCAGCGGCTGGTCGACGTGACTTCGTCGTCCTCGGCCGACATGCCAGGCCGAGATCTCGGCCTCCTGCAGACCTTCGCCCAGGTCCGGCAGCTTGAAGTCCTCATGCCGCCTCCAGCACGTCGCGCGACCGCCGCGGGATGCGTTCGGGCTGTCGGCAGGTATTGGCTTGCTCGAGCTTCGCGAGAGGCATGATCGTGTCGTAGCCCGTGACGCGCTTGATCGGCGCATGCAGCGTGAGCAGGCCGCGGTCCGCGAGCCGCGCGGCGATTTCGGCGCCGACGCCGACGTTCCTCGCGGCCTCGTGCACGATGACGCAGCGGCCCGTCTTCTCGACGGAGTCGAGAGATCGTGCGCATGTCGAGCGGCGCGAGCGTCGCCACGTCGATGACTTCCGCGCTCGATGCCGTCGTCGGCGAGCGCGTCGGCCGCCGCGAGCGTCTCGCGCGTCGCGGCACCCCAGCTCACGAGCGTCACGTCGCTGCCGTCGCGCAGCACGAAGCAGACGTCGAGCGGCAAGGCATCGCCCGCTGTCGGGAACGACTTCCTTCACGAGGCGGTACAGGCGAGTCGGCTCGAGAAAGATGACGGGATCGGGATCGCGAATCGCGGCAAGCAAGAGCCCATACGCGCGCGCGGGCGAAGACGGGGACGACGACGCGCAGTCCCGGAATGTGGGCGAACAACGCTTCCGTGCTCTCGGAGTGATGCTCGGGCGCGTGAATGCCGCGCGCCGAACGGCGTCCGCAGCACCATCGGGCAGGTGAGCCGGCCGCGCGTGCGATTACGCAGGCGCGAGCGTGATTCAGCATTTGATCGATCGTCGGGATAGACGAACCCCATGAACTGGATCTCGGCGACCGGCCGAAGGCCCTGCGCCGCGAGCCCGATGCACATGCCCGCGATCAGCGCCTTCGGCGAGCGGCGTATCGATGACGCGCTCCTTGCCGAAGCGCTCGAGCAAGCCGGCCGTCGCGCGAAACACTCCGCCGTTGACGCCGATGTCTTCGCCGAGCAGGACTACGCGCGGATCGGCCGCAAGCTCGTGGGCAAGCGCCTGATTGACGGCCTCGACGAGCGTGACCTCGCTCATGCGCCGTGACCGCCGAGCAGGGAGTCGCGCTGTTCCTGCAACGCGGTCGGCAATTGCGCGAACAGGTAGTCGAACATCGACTCGGGCGGCAATGGACCGGTCGGCGAGGTAGTCGCGCACGGCCTGCTCGACCTGCGCTCGTCTGCTCGCGTCGCGCAGCCGCTCCTCTTCCGCTTCGCTCCACATGCCCGCGCGCACGAGATACTTGTGCAGCCGAGCGATCGGATCCAGCGCGCGCTGCTGCTCGAGCTCCTCCGCCGGCCGATAACGGCTCGCATCGTCAGCGGTCGTGTGATCGCTCATCCGATACGTCAGCGCCTCGATGACGTGCGGACCGTCGCCGCGGCGAGCCTTGGCAAGAGCCCTCTCGAGCACGTCGTGCACGGCGATGAGATCGTTGCCGTCGACTTGCTCGCCGTCGATTCCGCCGGCGATTGCCTTTTGCGCGAGCGTCTCGGCGCGCGTTTGGCCCGCGCGCGGCACCGAGATCGCCCACTGATTGTTCACGATCACGAAAACGACCGGCAGTTGCCACACGCCCGCCGCGTTCAACGCTTCGTAGAAATCGCCTTTGGAGGATCCGCCGTCCCCGAGCACGCAGACGGCCACGCGCGGCTCGCGCCGCAGCTTGAACGCATAGGCAACGCCGACCGCCTGCGGCGCCTGCGAGGCGATCGGCACGAAGATCGGGAAGTCCTCGCGCGGCGCATCGGGTCCTGCGTAGTCGCTCCCGCGCTCGTCGCCGCCCCAATACAGCAGGATCTCGCTCATCCGCACGCCGCGCACGAGCATCGTTCCGGTCTCGCGGTACGAGCACAAGAACACGTCCTCGCGAGCCATCGCCGCGCCGATGCCGACGGTCGTGGCTTCTTGGCCCAGGCTCGAGGGATATGTGCCGAGCTGGCCCGTTCTCTGCAACGCCACACCCTTGCGGTCGAAGAGGCGCGTGAGAAGCATGTATCGATACATCGGCAGCATCCGGCTCGCATCAGAAGCGAATGCGGGCAACTCCGCGAGGGCCTGACCCTCTTGATCCAGGAATTGCGTGAACTGCACTTCGAAACGCGCGACGCTGCGCGAAGCGCGTCTTGCGTTTGGCGGCGGCGCGCCGGGACGGCGCGAGCTCAGCGGACCTGGGCATGCTGCGTTTCTCCTTCCAGAGCGCGCCGTTGCTCATCGAGGCCGCGCCAGAACACCATGACGCCGTCGAGCATCTCGCACGCATTGCGGATGAACGCATTTTCGTCGACGGGCTGCTTCGCGCAAAACTCTTCGAGCTCTTGCCAGGTATGCCGCGCGTGATTGGCTTCGAGCCGGGCGTGCCACGTGAAGAAGCCCATGTTGAGTGCCGTCATTCCAGATCGCTCACGATAGCGCTGCCACCCCTGGACGAGCTCGTCCCAAAAACCGGCGGCCGCCCAGTTTTCGACGGCCCAAGAAGCCGCCGCCGCAGTAGCGTAATCCTGATGGGCATATAGACGCAGCAGCTCATCGCAAAAGAACAACGTCGCCAGTCGTCCCGCAGCGCCGCTTGCCGAGCTCTGCAAAGTCTAGGCCAAACTGACGCGCCATTCGCACGAGCAGCTCGAAGTGCGCCGCACGGAAGTGGAACGTGCCGCCCTCGATGCTGCCCTCCGTGCCGCCGAGCTCCGCGTCGTCCGCGCTGAGCCCGCCCCGAAACCCGACACCGATCTCGTTCGCAAGGATCTCCTTGGACGCCCGCATCTCTTCGAGCGTTTCGGCATTCAAGACCTTCTGCAGCTGAGCGACGAGGAACTGGTTCGAAAAGACGGAGAACTGGATCAAGAACGCGCGCGCCTGCGCGGCCGTGAGCTCTCCGTGCTTGAACCAGGCGGTGTAGGGATTCGCGACGATGACCGGATGCGTCAGGACTTCTTTTTCGAGTCTGAGCTTGAAACGCCGCATGCCTTCGTCCATGGCCGTCCTCGTCCTAATCGAACCCGCGACTACTTTAACGCCAAATAGCTAGCAGATTTGGCCAAAGATACGCCTATCCGCTATGATCTTTAGAGGAACCAGTCACAACTTGGTTCACTCGTAGAGGAATTGTCTAGGCGTGCCTATGAAACTGGATCAGATCGACCTGAGGATTCTCAAGGAGTTGCAAAGCAACGCCCGGATCAGCATCGCGGCCCTCGCCAAAAGGGTGTCGCTGACGCCGACGCCGTGCGCGCGCCGCGTGCAGCAATTGGAGGTGGCCGGCTTCATCAAGGGGTACGCAACCTTGCTCGATCAATCCCTGATAGGCCTGCCCGTCAATGCGTTCGTCGAGGTCCGTCTGATCCGTGAAGGCAAGGCCGAGGTTGCAGAGTTCGAATCCGCGGTCGAGCGCTATCCCGAAGTGATGGAGTGCTGGGCGATGTCGGGCGGGTACGACTATCTGCTGCGCGTCGTTACCCAGGACCTCGAAGGATACAATCGATTCCTACGCGACGAGTTGCTGCATCTGGGCTGCGTCGATCACGTCGAGACCGGCTTCGCGCTGCAGCGCGTCGTCGATCGCACGACGCTGCCGTTGAAACATCTCGCGAATCGACAGGGTTGAGAAGGAGATCGACATGCGGGAGCTCGATGCGATGGACCTGTTCGACGTCAAGTCGCTACTCAGCGAAGAAGAGCTCATGGTGCAGGCCACGGTGGCGCGGTTCGTTGCGACCGCAGCGCTGCCGCTCATGAGAGAGTGCTTCGAGAAGCAGCGTTTCCCGGCAGAGTTGATTCCGGAGCTCGCGAACCTCGGGCTTCTCGGCTGCACGCTGGAAGGTTACGGCTGCGCGGGGCTCGGCCGCGTCGCCTACGGCGTGATCGCCCAGGAGCTCGAGCGCGGCGACAGCGCGCTGCAGACGTTCGTCGCCGTGCAGGGCGTGCTCACGATGTCCGCGATCCACGCGTTCGGCTCGGACGAGCAGAAGAAACGCTGGTTGCCGGCCATGGCCAAAGGCGAGGCCATCGGCTGCTTCGCGCTCAGCGAGCCGCACGGCGGCTCCGATCCGGCCACCATGAAGACGCGCGCGAAACGCAACGGCAGTGATTGGATTCTGAGCGGCTCGAAAATCTGGATCACCAACGGGTCGATCGCGCACGTCGCGGTCGTGTGGGCCGATACCGAGGAAGGTATCCGGGCTTTTCTCGTCGAGAAGGGCATGGCGGGATTCGCTGCGCACGAAATCGAGAACAAATTCTCGTTGCGCGCTTCGATCACGTCGGAACTGTTCTTCGACGACGTCCGCGTTCCCACCGGCAACGTGCTGCCGGGCGCGACCGGCCTCGGCCCCGCGCTGGCCTGCCTAACGCAGGGGCGACATGGCATCGCGTGGGGTGCGATCGGCGCGGCGCAAGCTTGTTTCCAGGAGCTCTTGGACTACACGTCGTCGCGGGTAGTGTTCGGCCGGCCGCTCTCCCACACTCAGTCGATTCAGGTGCGGCTCGCGACCATGGCGCGGCACATCACGGGTGCCCAGTTGCTCGCCTTGCGGTTGGGTCGGCTCAACGAGGCGGGCCGGATGGATCCGGCCCAAGCGTCGCTCGCCAAATGGAACAACGTGCGAGTCGCGCTCGACGTGGCCCGTGACTGCCGCGACATGCTCGGCGGCAGCGGAATCACTGCCGAGCACGTCACGATCCGCCACATGCTCAACCTCGAGAGCCTGATCACTTACGAAGGAACCGAGCTCGTGCATGAGCTCGTTGTCGGGAAGGCGCTGACCGGGAAAGGCGCTTTCTAGGAGGGACCCCCGTGGAGAAGAAAATTTGCGTGTACTGCGCGTCGAGCCAGAGGTGCGACAAGGTATACCGCGACGCTGCCCGCGAGCTCGGCAAAGTGTTGGCGACCAAAGGCTTCGCGATCATCTACGGGGGCGGAGCGATCGGCTCGATGGGGGCGTTGGCGGACGGAGCTTTGTCGCACGGCGGTAAGATCGTCGGCGTGCTGCCCCAATTCATGATGGATCTCGAGTGGGGGCATCAAAAACTGACGGAGCTGCGCGTCGTCGAGGACATGCGCGCCCGCAAGCACGTCATGCTTTCGCAAAGTCACGGCGTGGTCGCGCTACCGGGAGGCTCGGGAACACTCGAGGAGCTCTTCGAGGCGCTCACGCTCAAGCGGCTCGGGCTGTATGTGCACCCGATCGTGCTCGTGAATACGCGCGATTTCTTCGCGCCGCTCGTGACGTTGCTGGAGCACGCGATTTCCGAGCGCTTCATGGATCAGCGGCATCGGCAGATGTGGCAGTTGGTCGCGGCTGCTGAGGAGGTGCCGGCGGCTTTGGAGAATGCACAAGGGTGGTCGAGCGACGCCCGGGAGTTCGCTACGGTGCTGTAGCGGCTCGCGCGGAGGCCCACCTTGAACCATTACCGCTTCTTGGTCTTTGTGTTGCTCACGAGCGGCACGTCGGCTGACGCGCAGTGGCTCAACTACCCGACTGCCGGAATTCCTCGCACTCCCGACGGCGCGCCGGACCTCTCGGCGCCGCCCCGAAAACGGCGGACGGCGGGCCCGACATTTCGGGTATCTGGCAACTCGAGCCGGCCTGCCCGCCGGAGGGCTGCAACGAGTTCGTCGTCGACTATCCGCTGGGACTCGAGTTTCGCAACTTCGGCGCGAAGCGGCCGGGCGGGCTGCCGTATCAACCCTGGGCCGCCGAATTGTTCAAACAGCGCTCTGCCGAACTCGGACGGGACGATCCGGTCGCCTTCTGTCGACCCGGAGGCGCGCTGCGCATACTGACATTCCCGCCGCCGAGGAAAATCCTTCAGCTGCCCGGGCTCGTCGTGATCCTTTCCGAGCGTGACGTGACGTTTCGCCAGATTTTCACGGACGGCCGCCCGCTCCCCGAAGATCCGCAACCGACCTGGAACGGCTACTCCGTCGGAAAGTGGGAAGGCGATACGCTGGTCGTGCAGACGATCGGCTTGCGCGACGGCACGTGGCTCGACCGCGGCGGCAGCCCAATGACCGATGCCGCGCGAATCACCGAGCGTTTCCGCCGCGTGACCTTCGGACGCCTGGAAATCGAGGTGACCGTCGACGATCCAAAGGCCTACACGCGGCCGTGGACCGTCACGCTCACGCAGCTCTTCATGGCTGACACCGAGCTGCTCGACTATCACTGCATGGACTACGACCTCGAAGAGGGCGGGGAAACAGACTAGTCCACGAGATCGCCGACGCAGAAATGCACCATGTGCTTCACGGCGAGCTGGCCGTGAAAGTCGCCGAACTCGGCCGTCGCATCTTTGCCGGCATACATTCTTGCGACGAAGGGACCGCCGGGATGGCGGTTCTTCCACTCGGTAAAGTCATAGACCTTGCCGCGGATGATGATCCAGCAGTCCTCGAACGTGCCGTGCTTCGCCACCTCGGCGCGCGTGACCTTGCGATCGCCGCTGAGCGACGTCGCGGGCGTCCATAGATTCATTGCGACTTGCTTGCGCGCCTCCATCGCCGCGCTGCGCGCGCGAAAGTCCCAGGGCCCTAGCTTCTTCGGCGGCAGAGCGTCCCCCACGTTCCGCGCGTCGAACGCGTAGATCCACGAGTCGTCATCGCCCGCCCTCTGCTCGTGGTCGAAGATCGGGTAATCGCGCTCGTTCAGCGCTTTGAGAAGCATCCTGCGTTCCGGCGAATCGGGCGGCTCGAGGTGCTTGAATAGGAACTTGGATCCGAATTGAAAGCGCGTGGCGCGATAGTGCCGGACGCGTTCGTAGTGCAGCAGCGCGCTGTAGACATCCTGGCCGTGGAGCTTGAAACAGCACCCCAACGCGGCGCCGTCCTCGAACGATTGCGCCGCGCCTTGCCCCATCGTCGGCAGCATGGGGTGCGCGGCATCGCCGAGCAGACACACCCTGCCCTCCTGCCAATGCTCGAACGCGTCGCGATCGTACAGCCCCCACTTGGTGGGGTTCTCCATCGCGCCCGCCAGTGCCAGCACGTCGTGCCTGCGCGGATCATCGCCGAACGCCTTGCTCATCGTGCTCTGCATCTCCGCATGGTCGATCGGAAACCAATCGCCCCAGTCGTCGCGCTCGAACTCGGCGGCATTAGGCTCGTAGTAGATCAGCGCGGTGTTCAGCAGCTCGCCGCCGCGCACCCAGTACGTCATGCACCACGCGAAGGCGCTTCGCCGCACGTCCATCGTGTCTGCGTCGATCGGGTTGTAGTCGAGCGGACTGCCGTCTGCTTTCTTGAGCGCGGCAACCCTGTCGCGCCGGATCAAGCCACGATAGACGACGACCTGCGTCCAGCGCTTCGGAGGAGTGTTGGGCCATGTCAGCCGCAGCACTTTGGAATTGATCCCGTCGGCGCCAATCAATACCTCGCCGGTGGCTGTGCTGCCGTCCTCGAAACCGGCCGCGACGGTATCGGCACTCTGCCTGATAGAGCTCAGCCGTTTGCCCATGTGCACGCGAATCGGGCACGGCAGGCCGGATTCCGGACCAAGCTCCCCGACTCGCTTGCAGAGGCACATCAAGAGGTCGAGCCGGTGCATGTGATGGAAGCCCGCACCGTCGCCGGCCGCGGTGTTGTGATCGATCGGGCGCGACGAAAGCGAGTTATCCGGCATCACCTGCCTGGTGTGCGTGAGAATCGATGCTCGCCCGCCGTCGATGACACCGTGCGGCCCTTTTGGGTCGCCGCCGTCGAGATCGACGCCGAGCCATTTGCAGAGCCGCGCGCCGTTGGGCGAGATGTTCAGGCCTGCGCCCGCGGTGCTCGGGGACTTGGTCTGCTCGTACACGTCGATCGCGCGAAACACGCCCGACTCCCGCAGCGACAACGCGGAGAACAACCCTCCCATTCCGGCGCCGACAATGATCGCGCGCATTGTTCGTCCTCATTGCGTGATAGTGGCCTTCACTCATCCGTTGAACGAAGGGAAAACGCGCGTTCCCGATACTACTCGCCCGCGTTGATGTCGAAGAAGGCCTCTTCGTCGTCGGGCAGCGGCTCGAGATTGGCGGCGCTCGGAATGCGCTCCGGGATCGGCAATCCCCGCGATTGGGCCTCCGCAACGGCACGTTCGTACGCGCGCTCTCCGCGCAGCGCCTGCGACACGGCCGTGTTGCCTTCGTGGCACGAGTACTCGTAGATCTCGTAGTTCGGGCTGCGTCGTGTACATCAGCCGCACCGTGAACGGCGCCGTGTACGCAGCGGGATCCTCCGCCGTGACGATGTACTCGATCATTTCCGGGTCGATGCGCGTGAAGCCGCTCGGTCATGCGCATCGCCGCGCTGTCGGCGTGCGCCGTTGCCATTGCGGCCGACGCGGTGCGGTCGGTCAAGTTCGGGTCTCGACGACGAGCGTGTCGCCTTCCCAGCGGCCGCGGGCGCTGCCCATCTACTGGCGGATGCTGTCATCGAGCGTGCGGCCGTCCGTCGAGCTGAATGATGCGGGTATCGTGGATCATCTCGTAGCTGATCACGACGACTCGTCGGCGTCTGCACGATCCGCATGCCGTTGCCGTACACCACGGGCAGCGCACCGCCGAGAATCCCGCGCGTGATGCAGCGATCGTAGAGCGAGAAGTCGGCGAAACTCGTTGAACGGTCCCGTGCTGTACGTTCCCATGTCGCGCGGCGCGCTGCGCGCGATGGCGGCTGCGGTCAGCGGCGGCAGACGACCGTTCGGAGGATCGATCACCAGCGACGAGTATCCGAACGTGCGGACGCCGACCTCGAGGCGGCCGAGAAAGTCTGCTCGTTTACCGCGTCGTCGAGCTGCTCCGCGTCGCTCTTTGCACGCGCGGCGAATTCTTCCGGAGTGAGCTCCACGCGGCCGCCCATTTCCTCCGGCCGCTCGTACGGCACGCTGCGCATGTCGTCCGTGCTCCAGACACCTTCGAGGCTCGGATGGCCCCACGAAGTGCGCGGTATGCGCCAATTCCGCTCGGTCACTGCGGCCGCCGTCTTTTCCGCAGGCGTAGCGCGGTCGTGGTGCTGAGCGGCGGCCGGCGAGATACCAACCGCCGCGCAAACGATCGCTAGGAAGACTTTCATAATGTATCTGCGCTGTTGCCGCGCGCTGATGCTCTGCAATATACAATGAGTCGAAGAAATCATGCTCAACCGACTCGCCAGGGCCGCGATTTTCTTCATGGGTTGGCTCGGCGCCGCATCCGCGCAGGCGCCGGGCGAGGCCGACCGCGCGGCCGCGCTCGACATTTACCGCCGCATCGTCTCGTTCGATACCTCGATCGACGGTGGGCAGACAACGGCGATGGCAGGCTATCTCGCCGACCGCTTCCGCGCCGGCGGCTTTGCCGACGAAGACGTGCGCGTCATGCCGCTCGCGAGCACAGCCTCGCTGACCGTGCGCTATCGGGGCGACGGCACCGGTGGGCGCTCAATCCTGTTGCTCGCGCACATGGACGTAGTGCCGGCGCGGCGTGCCGAGTGGGAGCGCGATCCGTTTACCTTGATCGAGGAGAACGGCTTCTTCTTCGGGCGCGGCTCGATCGACAACAAAGCCAGCGTTGCGCTCCTCACCGCCGCGTTTCTGCAACTGCGCGCCGAGCGCTTTCGGCCCACGCGCGACCTCATCGTTTGGTTTTCCGGCGATGAAGAGACCACGGGCGAGACGACGGCAGCGCTGCTGGCGCAGCATCGCGACTGGCTCGGCGACCCGGAATATGCGCTGAATTCCGACTCCGGCGGCGGATTGCTCTCGCACGACGGCGCGCCAACCGCGTACTTCCTGCAAACGGCGGAAAAGACCTATGCGGATTTCACGCTGACGGCGCGCAATTCCGGCGGACACTCGTCGCAGCCGCGCGCCGACAACGCCATTTTCGATCTCGTGGACGCGATCGGTCGGATCCGCGGTTACGCTTTCCCCGTCATGTGGAACGACACGACTATCGAGAGCTTCCGCACCGTGGGCGCGAGCGTGGGCGGCACCGACGGCGCTGCGATGCTGCGCTTCGCGCAACGTCCCGGAGACCCAGATGCAGCGGAGACGCTGTCGCGCAATCCGGCCTACGTCGGCCAAGTGCGCACCACTTGCATCCCCACGCTGCTCGCCGGCGGCCACGCGGAAAACGCGCTGCCGCAGACCGCAACAGCCAACGTCAACTGCCGCATCTTCCCGGGTGTCTCGCCGGCGGACGTGCAGGCGGAATTACAGCGGCTCGCGGGCGACGCGGTTGCCGTTACGGTGCCGACACCGGCGAATGCGAGCGAAGCCTCGCCTCTGCGGCAAGACGTGATCGCCGCGGTGACCGCCGCCGTGCACGCAAGCTATCCAGGCGTGCCGATCGCGCCCTCGATGTCCGCGGGCGCCACCGACGGCGTCTTCTTCCGCGGCGCCGGCATCCCGACCTACGGCGTCAGTGAAGCCTTCCTCCGCGAGGAGGATGAGTTTGCCCATGGCTTGAACGAACGCAATCCGACGGCGAGCTTCTACAACGGGCTCACCCACTGGCGCATTCTGATAATGACGCTGGCGAGTCCTCGGTGAACCCGAACGGTCGGCGGTACGAGCGCTGAGTTGACAGCCCACAAAGGGGCGGCTCACCATCCCTCGAGATTCCAAAAAAGAGGACGACCCCATGAACGCCGCAGTGCTGCAAGGTCAGACGGAACTATCGATCAAGGCGCCGCATGCTTTTTTCATCAACGGCAAATGGGAGAAACCGGCGGAAGAACCGCAAGCTCAGCGTGATCTCGCCGGTAACCGAGCAGGTCGTGATGACGTTCGCGGAAGGGTCGCCGCGCGACGTCGATCGCGCGGTCGCGGCCGCGCGCGAAGCGTTCGACGAGGGTCCGTGGCCGCGGATGTCGCCGCAAGAGCGCGGCGCCGCGTTGCTCAAAGTCGCCGAGAACCTCAAAGCGCGGCTGCCGGAGCTCGCGCAGGCCTGGACCACGCAGGTCGGTGCGCCGATCAGCTTCACGACGCTATGTGTCCGGGCAATCGCCGGAGCTGTTCGAGTACTACGGCACGCTGATCCAGTCGTACCCCCTCGTCGATGAGCGCAAGCGCGACAACGGCGGAGTCGTGCGCGTCGTCAAGGAGCCGGTCGGCGTCGTCGCGGCGATCACGCCGTGGAACGCGCCGCTCGTGCTGCTCTGCTACAAGGTGGCCGCGGGGCTCGCCGCCGGCTGCACGATCGTCGCGAAGCCCTCGCCCGAGACGCCGATGGACGCCTACATCCTGGCCGAGTGCATCGAAGCCGCGGGCCTACCGCCGGGCGTGTTCAACGTCGTGCCGGGCGGCCGCGAGACCGGCGACTATCTGATCCGCCATCCCGGCATCGACAAGATCAGCTTCACCGGCAGCACGGCCGCCGGCAAGAAGATCGCCGCGGCCGCGGCGGAGCGGCTCACGCGCACGAGCTTCGAGCTCGGCGGCAAGTCGGCCGCGATCGTGCTCGAGGACGCCGACATCGGATATCGTGCTCGCGAGCCTCGTGCCGTATTCGATGCCGATCACGGGGCAGGTCTGCTTCTCGCTGACGCGCGTGCTCGCGCCGAAGACGCGCGAGCAAGAAGTGCTCGACGCCTACGTCGGCGCAGTTCGGCACGTGAAGGTAGGCGATCCGCAGGACGCCGCGACGCAGATGGGACCGCTCGCGATGCAGCGGCAGCTCGAGCGCGTGCAAGGCTACATCGCGAAGGGCAAGAGCGAGGGCGCGAAGCTCGTGCTCGGCGGCGGCCGGCCGAAAGGGCTCGATCGCGGCTATTTCGTCGAGCCCACGGTCTTCACGCGATGTCGACAGCTCGATGACGATCGCGCGCGAGGAGATCTTCGGACCGGTCGTCTCGTTCATCTCCTACGACAACGAGGACGACGCGATTCGAGAAAGCGAACGACACGGTCTACGGCCTGCACGGCGCCGTCTACACGGCGGACGCCGGGCGAGGCTACGAGGTCGCGCGGCGCATGCGCTCGGGCAGCGTCACCGTGAACGGCATGATCGTGGATCCCGAAGATGCCGTTCGGCGGCTTCAAGCAATCGGGCATCGGCCGCGAGGGCGGCATCGAAGGGCTCGATCCGTATTTCGAGCTGAAGACGATCTATTTCGCGTGAAGGATTCGGCGCCCGCGCACGATCGGCGCGGGCGCCCTGCTCTTCGTCAATGCCCGACGTCTCGGGCGACCGAAGGCGCGGCCTGGGCGCGCTGCTCGGCGACCAGCTTGTCGAGCAACGCCACGGTTTCGGTGAGCGCCCCCGCCAGGTGCTTCGCCTCGTAGTCGCCGCTCGCCAAATCGCGCGGCGTCCGGCCGTTCGCGTCCTTCGCTTCCAGTTCGGCGCCGTTATCGGCAAGGAATTGGACGATGTGGTTCCAGCCTTTCGTCGCGGCCGCGTGCAGCGCGGTCCAATGCGGCACCGCCTGCTCGCTCGGCACCTGCCTGCCGCGCCGCTCATAGCTGAAATTGCTGCGGCGCTCGCCCGTCGTCAGTATGCGTGCGCCCGGCTCGGCGACCATGCGCGCGTTCACGTCGGCGCCCGCGGCGACGAGCAGCTTCAGCGTCGCGATTTCGTCCTCGGGATTGCGGAACCGGCCCCGCGTGGTCCGATCGTTGTGCGATACCCCCGCGACCGC
The DNA here is from genome assembly GCA_963744305.1 of uncultured Gammaproteobacteria bacterium. GTDB lineage: Bacteria > Pseudomonadota > Gammaproteobacteria > Steroidobacterales > Rariloculaceae > FEN-1219. The sequence goes on along the minus strand of CAVUTF010000030.1, from coordinate 11,554 downwards.
CATCACCGGCGTTATCCCGTCCGCCGTCGGCAGGTCGACGAGCGCGCCGTGCTCGAGCAGCAATTGCACCACCTCGACGTCGGCAGCGCGAGCCGCTCGCAGCAATGGCGTGGCGCCGACGCTCAAAAGAACGTCAGCGTTGCGATCGAGTGCGCGGTGCCGATACGGGTGCCTGCGCTTGAGCTGGACGTTCGGATTTGCGCCCCGCTCCAGCAGGATCTTGACCACGTCGGCCCCCGTCGTCGCATCGGCGCTCGGAATGTCTCCGTGAGCGGACGTCGGCAGGCTGCTGAAATCCGTGGCGACGTAGACGCGGCGTGCGGCCGCGGAAATCGAACTTGTCGATGTCCGCGCCGGATTCGATCATGATACACCGCGAAATCGAAATGCAGATTCTCGAGCGCCAAGATCGAGCGGCTCACGTTCTCCGGATCGCGCAAGATCGGGATCGGCGCCGCCCGCCAGCGAGCTGCCGCGCGCACTCGATGCAGCCTTCGCGCGCCGCGTAGAGCAGCGGCGTGAACCCGCCCTTGTTCATGTCCTTGATGCGCGGCTCGGCGGTGAGCTTGCGCTGCCAGTCGCGCGTGATCCCGCGTGCATCGACCTCGGCGCCGCGCGCGATCAGAAAGTCGACCATCTCCGGCTGACTCTGTGCAGCCGCCCACATCAAAGCCGATTGGCCGCCCCACACTTCCTTGGCGTTGACGTCCGCGCCGGCATCGAGCAGCAACGTCGCCGACTCGATGTTGCCGGTCCGCGCGACGAGCCATCAGCGCGCGTCTCGCCTTCCGGGTTGCGGGAATTCGCGTCGACGCCGGCGTCGAGCAGACGCGTCGATCACTTCGTGTCGAGCCGCCGGATCGCTGCCTTCCGACAACGCCGACGCCCCGTACTCGTTCTGCGCGTCGGCGTCGGCGCCGGCGTCGATCAGCCGCCGGACCAGCTCGACATCATCGTTATAGGCGGCCCACATCAACGCCGTCGTGCCGTCGGAGCTGCGCGCGTTCGACGTCGCCGCCGGCGTCCAGCGCAGCTCGAGTCGCGGCTTCGCGATCGCCGGACTCGAGCGGCGTCCAGCAGCGACACTCGCCCGCGAGCGCCGCTACGCCGAGCGAACGCGCTGAGAAGACCGGTCGAACCGTAGCGCTTTCATCTCAAACCTCCGAAAGGTCTTGATCGCTGTCGCCGATCGACTCGAATCGGGATCTCGCGTCCGCTCGAACAACGTGAACAGCAAGTTCGAGAGCTTCGCATCCTGCGGATATCGCAAGTGCTGCCCGCCCTTTGATTCGGCCGTGGGCGCGACCGAGCATCGCCGCCGGCAACGGATCGTTGTTGTGGCGGTCGCTGTCGCTCATGTTGCTGCCGTACAAGACGACGGAATGGTCGAGCAGCGTAGCCGTCAGCCTTCCGGCGTGCTCGCGAGCCGCTCGATGAACCCCGCGAACAGCTTCGTATGGTATGTTCTGAATCGACGCGAGCTTCTTGCTTCGCCGGGATCCTTGGCGTGATGCGACAGCGGATGGAACGCTTCGGAGATGCTCAAGTTGCGAACGTGCGCATGCTCGCTCTCTCTGTCCATCCGAGAACGTGATCACGCGCGTGAGTCCGCTTGGAACGCCAACGCCATCAAGTCGAACATCAGCTTGAAATGCGAGTCGAAGTCGTTCGGCACGCCGATCGGCGCCTCGGGAATGTCCAGCGCTCGTAGTCTTGCTCTGCAGCTCATCTGCACGCGGCGCTCGATCTCGCGCACGGAGTAGAGATACTCGTCGACCGCCGCGCGGTCGTGCCCGCCGAGCTTCGCTTGCAGCCCAGCGGCCTGCGCCGTGACGCGGTCGAGAATGCTGCCCGTCTCGTGGACGATCGCCGCGCGCTCCGGCTTCGTTGTCACCTTGTCCGAACAACCGATAGAAGACCGTCGCGCGGGTTGCCCTCCTGCGGCAACGACTGAGTCGGCGTGCGCTACGAGATCGTGCTGCCGCGCGATGCGCAGTCGTGAGCTCGAGCGACGGCATGCCGTCTCCTGGCCGATGTGGCGCGCGGCGATCTGGTCCGCTGTGACGCCGGCGTCCGGACCGCGACGCCCGCCTGCTTCGGGCCGACGCACTACAACCACGTGCGCTCGATGATGGAGTGTGCGGCTCGGGCTCTCGGCAGGCTTGTTGCGCAGGCCAGAGACGATCGTCATCTGCTCGCGGATACTTCGCGAGCGGCGACAAGATCTCGGAGGCATCGTGAGTCAGTGCCCGTCTGCGCGGGCGACCAGTTGCTGCATCACGGCGCCGTGCGGAAAGCCCACGAACGCGATGCGCTGCGGGCTTGCCGCGCCGGTTTTCGCCAACGCGACGCCCGCGGGCAGCATCGCATCGAGCAGCGGCAGCGCTATGCAGCTGCCCGCGCCCTTGCAACACCGTCCGACGCGAAAGATGCTTCTTCGTGATGAACATCAGCCGTCTCCTCTCGCCGCTAAGCTACTGCGCGTTCTGCGCAGTCACCGGCGGTGCCGCCGCACCATCGTCCTTGGCAGGGATTCGCCGCATGCGAAACGGCTCGCTTTCGACGACCTCCCAGACCAACGACGAAAAACGATAATCCTCCTCGGCAGCCTCGCGCACGATCTTGCGGACGGCGGGCATATCCGTAGTAGTCGATTGTACGCCCGAGCGCATAGGTCAGGAGGCGCTCGCGTCAACGTCTGGACGAACTGCTCGGGGCGCCTCAGCAACGCGTCGCGCAGGGCGTCGGGGCCCGTCGAGCGGCGTGCCGTCCGGCAGCTCCGCCACGGAATCGATCGCGGTGCCCGCGAAGCGGTCGCGGTCGCGCCAGACGCCCACGGCGTCGAAGTTCTCGAGCGCGAAGCCCAAGCGGATCGAGCAAGGCATGACAGGAATTGCACGTCGGGGTTGTTCGCGGTGCGCCGCCATGATCTCGCGAACCGTCTTGCGCGTTCGCCGTGCCGATCTCGGCCTCCGGGAACGCTTCGACGTCCGGCGGTGGCGCCGCCGGCGGCGCACCGGCGATGTTCTCGAGAATGAACGCACCGCGCAGCACCGGCGACGTGCGGTTCGGATAAGCGGCCGCCATCAGGACGGCGCCTTTGCCGAGCAGGCCCCAACGCGTCGGAGTCCTCGAGCTCGACGCGCCTGAAGCGGTCGCCCTTGACGTCTCTGATGCCGTACAGCAGACGCCACCCGCTCGTTCAGATACGTGTGCTTCGCCGTCAGAAGATCGACGACGCTGCGATCTTCGTCGAAGATGCTGTTTACGAACAACGCCGTCTCGGTGACGTAATCCGTGCGCGGATCGCCGCTGCCCGAGGCGTATGGGAAGATGTTGCTGTCGGGTTCGCACCTCGTCGAGGCGCTGCAAATTGAGCCATTGGAACGACGAAGTTGCTTGCGAGCGTCTCCGCACGAGGGTCGGCCAGCATTCGCTCGACTTGTTGCCGGCGCACCGCCGGATCGTCGAGCCCGCCGCTGCTGCGCAAGATCCAGCAGCTCCTGATCCGGCACCGAGTTCCAGAGGAAGAACGAGAGCTTCGAGGCAAGATCGAGACCGTCGGATCTTGTACTCGTCGCCGGCGGCGACTCTTTCGGTGCGCGCTCGGCTGCGATAGAGAAAGAACGGGCTTGCGAGTATTCCGGTGATCGCGCCGCGAATGCCTTCCTCGAAACCACCGCTTTGCAGGCCATCGCGGTAGTACGGCAGAAGCTCGCCGAAGTCCACTTCCGTCAACGGCCGGCGAAACGCGCGCGTTGCGATCGTGCTGATGATCTCTTCGGCGCAGGGCAGCTGCTCCTCGACGCGCGACGGATAGCAGATGAAGATGCGCTCGCGGCTCGGCGTGGCGCTCACGCCGGTCGGATCGTACGGGCCGCTGAACTCGAACGACCGCACGCGCAGCACGTGATCCTGGCCGCCGCCCGGCAGGAACATCTGCAGCGGTCGTCGGACTCGGCGAACGTGCGGCGCAGGAACGTGACGCCGACCTTGTGCGGACCCGCCGTTGCCGCGAAACGGATGTTCTTCAGGCGAGCGTTGATGCTTCGACTCGCAGGATCTTGCAGCTGGTCGATCGCCTCATGTCCTCCTCGCCGCCGATCACCGTCTCGTATAGGCGCTCGCCATCGAGGGTCACGATGACCGTGTTCTCGAACTCCATGTTGTTGACCCAGATGTGGCCTGCGCCATGTCGGCGATGTTGATCTCGTACTCGCCGTCGGACGGGAAATAGTGCGTGGGCGAGGATTCCGCCGCGCGTGCCCAGCGGCAGGCCGTCGATGTGCGCGTTCGGCGTTCCAGGAGCGGCGTCGTAGGTCTGACTGCCCGGCCTCACGTCCGCCTTGCCGACCGCCTGCACGGCCACGGAACGGGCCGCCGAGACGTACTGCTCGATGAACGACGGCGAAACCTGCAACGCGTCCGCGATGTTGTCGAAGCGTTCGCGCTCATCGTCCTGCGGCAGCAACCCGGGAGCATCGACCTCCAACGCGAGCAGATCGCGGACGGCGTTCGCGTATTCCTTGCGATTGAGCCGATGCAACGCGACGATGGCCCGGATGGGCGTTTTGCGCGGCGGCGGCGTCGAGCGAGTCTTCGAGCCAGCGCACGAGCCCATCCACGGTTTCTTGGTCGGGCTGCGTACCGCCGGGCGGCGGCATCTGCCGGCCGCGCAACTTGCGCACGGCCGCTTCGAAGATCTCAGGCTCGTGCGCCACGGACTCCGGCGTCATCCGGTCGAACGCGATGTCCGCCGTCAAATCGTCGCGGTTGTGGCACTCGGTGCAGTACTCGGCAACCGTCTGCCATTGCCGGCTCGCATTCGCGGCGCTTTGGACGGCGCCGTCGCCGCCTAGCCGATCGCATCCCGCGACGAGCGCCAAGCCTGCGATCAACCCGATGTGCTGTGTGCCCTGTCGCATCACCCTCGTCCGTTACGCATCGGGGGCTATGTAGCCCCATAAGCTTCGAAACGCCCGTACGACGAACTCGTCGGGAGGGCCCATTTTCGCATCGAATTCGCTCGTCGGGTGAGCCGCCAAGACCTCGTCCGGACCCCTGCCCTGATTCAAGAGAGTGGCCAGGCGCTCCTAGATGTGCGCGAACATTTCATAATGAGCCTGAAGATCGGCTCGCCGCAGCAGCGGGCCTCGGGCCGGCACGATCCGCGTCTCGTCATTCGCTATGACGAGCAGCGACTCGAGCCCCCCGACGACCCCTCCGATCCAGCCGCCCGTCCAATAGTCGATCGACGGCCAACCTTCTCCGGAAACGGCCTCGCCCACCGCGAGCACGTTGGAATCGGGGAAGAAAACGTAGCAGTCGCCGTCCGTGTGCGGGCAAGCACGCACGTGGCCAACCTCGACGCGTTTGTCTCGCCAGCGCGAGTGACTCGCGCGTGTAGAAGGTCTTGTTCGGCCGCGCGACCTCAGGCAGACGCTCGAAGCTCTGCCCGTTCCAAGGCCACGTGATGTCCTGCGTCAACCAGAGTCGGGTGTTCTCGTGCGCGATGATGGTCGCGCCCGCCCGGCCGAGCCTGTCGTTCATGCTCGTCTGCTCGGGATGCCAACAGGTGTTGAACAAGGTGTGAACGTCGCCGCCGTCCGGGAGATTCGCGATCGTTTCCAGAAGCGCGCTCGCTTGCTCCGCGGGGCCGCCATCGACCAAGACAACACCGTCGGCGCCGGTCAGCGCGACGACATTGCTGTGCGCCGACGGTCACCAGGTGAAGGCCGTCATCCAATGCAACGACTCGATTCGCCGGCTGGGCACGAGCTTCGAGAGAGCGGTGCGCAGATACGCCGAAGGCTGCGCACGCGATCGAGCCCTTCAACGAAGCTCCTGCGAGTCAGCGACGACAGCTCTTCTCTCGAAGCTCCAAGTAGCACTCCGGGCTCGGCAAGCCTAGAAGTCCACCGATACGCCGACGAAATACCTGCGACCGAGCGGATCGTAACGCGAAGGCAGGGTCACACCCATGTTGTTGTTCACGCCCGGCTGGGCGCCGACGATCGGCGGATCCTCGTCGAGGAGGTTGTCGATACCCGCGCGCAGAGTGAGTCTTTCGTTAAACGACCACGTTCCGTTCAAGTTGAAAACGCTGTAAGACTCGGTATCCAATACATTGGCGTCTGGCATTTGCACGAGCGTTGCATTGCGGACCTGCGGCAAATAGCGCATGTTGAGGCCGACGTTCATTCGCTCAGTCGTGTAGGAAACCGTCGTAAAAGCCTGCCAATCGTAGAGGCCGCCTTGGGCAGTCGAGTCGGCATACTCGTATATCGGCGAACCAGGCACGTCGAAAGACTTCCACTCGAGAAGGCGATTTAGCGACGACCGAACGCCGAACTGCCCTCCGAGCATCTCCCGCCGCCAGTTCACGTCCAAATCGACGCCGATGGTGGAGATCAGGCCGAGGTTGAAGTTGACGGCCTCGACGAACGCCGACTCCGCCGTCTCCGGGTTGCGGTGGATGAACTCGCAATACGGGTTGTCTGGAGAGTAGGTCGGATTCTCGACGCCGGTATAGTTGAAGCACTGCCGATAAGCCGTCTGGAAATTCAAATTGCCGACGGCCTCCTCGATCAGGATGTCGTACCAGTCGGCGGAGATCGTGAAATTGCGCTCCTGGGCTTGCCAAACCACACCCAACGTCCAGGTTCTAGAATCTTCGGGCTTGAGCAGCGGATTCCCGTGCTCGATGTTGCTGTAGACGCCGCCGTTTGTGGGCACCCCGGTCGACCAACCATTCGGATTCACATCGAAGAAATTATTCCCGGGGATCACTCCGCTTTGATACATGATTTGACGGCAAAGCTCCTGGACCTGGAGCCGATCGGGGTTGCACCGCCAGGTTGCCCCAGGCATTGGTCGTGTCCGACCTGCAGGGCTCGAGCTCCACCCAAGTAGTCACGACCCGGTTGTCGCCGCTGTAGAGCTCCGACACGTTCGGCGTGCGATTTGCCGCCTGATACCCGCCGCGGAAGCGCAACGCCTCGGTCGCGCGGAGGTTGAACAGCGCCTTGTAAGTGTTTGCGTCCTGCGAAACGCCGCCGGTTTCGAACTGCGAATAACGCGCGCCAAGCTCGAGCTCGAATCGCTCGACGATCGGCACGAGCACCTCGCCGTATAGCTCGTCAACGGTCGGTTTCACCTCCGGCGCCCACTGCCCGGTCCCAAAGAGGGTCGGGCTCGTACAGAGCCTCGTTGCGCCGATGACTCACGCCGAACGCGGACCGCAGCTCGCCTGCGCGCATATCGAGAAGCTTGCCCTCTACGTTGAACTCGGCGACTCGCTGCTTGACGGTGTTCCGCATCGTAATCGGCGCACTGATCGCCGTGAGGCAGTCCTCGCTCACCCCGCACCCGGATTCTGGAATACGCCTTCCCGTGCACGTTCATGACCCAGGGCTCCAGCAGCGGCAAGCCGGCTCGTGCAATAGAAACCTTGTTGACTGCCCGTGGTTGCCAGGAACGGTTGCATCAGATAGCCCTTACCAAACCCCGGCTTCGTCGCGACATCCGCGATATCGTTCGGTCCACATCTGATGGTCCAGATTGGTCAGCAAAACGGTTTCGCCGTATGTGGTATACGCTTCGTAGCTCCAGTCGCTCGCGATTTCGCCTTCCAACCCGACGACGAACTCTAGGAGCTTCGTCTGATTGGTGTTGCTCCGGTTGCCGTAATAGCCCGACGACAGTCTGTTGAAACGCCAGTCGGCGTTCGGATTCGGCGCGCGAGTCCAGCAGGAGCGCCAGGTCGAGCGGACTCGTACGGTCTCGACACCGATCGGGGCATGAGCGACCTGAGGCGCGTTGAACGGCAGCTGCAGCTGCGCGACGTCCGACGTAACGAACGTGCCTTGAGCGAACACGCGGACGTTCTCTGCGATGTCGTAGCGCGCATGCGCAAAGCCCGTGTAGCGCGTCAACGGGCTGGACACATAGCCTCGAGGCGTCGTCTCTTGCAGTGCTCCGGTCTGCCGGATCTTATACGGAAATGTCGTCGGTCCGGTGTAGCCGGGAGGCGGGGCGTTCCGCGGGCAGCCGAAAGATGGTGCCGTCGTTGTTGACATAGAAAGGCGTGTTGCTAGCTCTTTGCGACCCTGCGGGCAGACCGGGAAATACGGCGTTCACCGCGGCCTGCGAAGGCAAATTGTTCGCGTCCGGTGTCCAGAGCGGAAAACTCACGCGTGGATAGTTCGCTTCGGTGCCTGGATCCTCCCAACCTTCGACAAAAAAATCTCTATTCTCCTGAAGGGCCGCCTCTCTCGTGGCGTACCCAATGCTGAAAACCGCGTTACCGCGCCCTCCCTCGAAATTTGCCGCCGATCAGAAAGTCGAGTCGGCTCTCCTCGCCGTCGCCTGCATCGGTGGTGCCACTCTGATAGTTCATCTTGATGCCTTGGAAGTCCGTGCGGAGCTTGAAGTTGACGACTCCCGCGAGAGCATCGGGCCCGTAGGTTGCCGCGGCGCCGCCGCTGATGACCTCCACGCTCTCGATCATCGCCGAGGGGATCGTATTGATGTCGACCGCCAGCGCGGCATTCATCGGTTGCGCGCGGCGGCCGTCGACGAGCACCAGGCTCCTGCCCGCGTCCGAGGCCGCGCATGTTCAGCGTCGACGCTCCCGGGCGACGTATCCGCGGTCGGCTGATTTTGACCCGCGGTGAACTGCGTTGCGCCGGGATTGAACTGGGGGTATTGGTTCAGGACCGTCTCGAGCGCAATGGCGCTGCTTTGCTCGAAAGCCGACACGTCGACGGTCAGGATCGGGACTCGGCGCGTCGAGGTCGCGGCGCACGATGCGGGAGCCTGTAATCAGAACCTCCTCGATCGCTTGCCCGCCGCCTTGTTGGCCGTAGGCAAGGTTGCCCATCGCCAGGCACGCACACACACCCGCGCAAACGGGCGTGACTTTTAGGCAACTCAGCAACGCAGACTGTCTACGCTTGCGAATGTCGTGGGCAACTGAACGTGAACGTCGCGCAACCATGGAATCCCCCCTCAACCGCTACGGTTCTCTAGTTCTACTGATCGGCGTTTGTGATAGATGAGGCAGTAGTCGGCCGCCTCGCCCGCAGAACCACCTTTGTATGGAGTGTTGTTTATAGTCCATACATAATCGCGACTTATACCCCCGAGAAATATGAAAATCAAACGCCTCGCCGCGAGCGGGTGTGCTGCATCCCCGGCAGGTGGCAGGTCGCCTTGCCCGCATGTTGACGGCGTCGTTTTCCTTAAGGAATCTCTAGACTATCGCGCCGGACTCCGAGCGCTTGCTCGTCGCGCGCCCGGATTTCATACTCACGACGTTCTCTTGATTTAGAACAGCATCGGAATAAGAGCTTGGAGAAAAAAACGAAACGCGTTGCTTCGCGGAACGCCTCGAAAAAGCGGGCGATCGCGCCACGAAGAATGAACGGCTCCACAAAGGCGCTCGATGATCTGATCGGCTACCGCCTGCGGCTCGCGTATAACGTGCAGGTACAACGATTCGCGTCGGTGGGAGCGTCTTTCAGCATTCGACCGCCGCAGTTCGCGATACTCAAGTTGGTCTACTACAACCCGGGCCTCCGCCAGAAAGAGCTGGCAAAAGCGTTGAATCAGAAGCATGCCAACGTCGTGACCTTGCTCGACGAGCTCGAGGGCCGCGACTTGATGTCTCGAGTGCCGGATCGAAACGATCGACGATCGCGCATGCTGCACCTCACTCCCGCGGGCAAGAGGCTCACGGCCAAGCTCCTCGAGCGACACGCGCGCCTCACGCGCAATCTCAAGGAGACTCTCGGCGTCCGTGAGCTGGAGCAACTGACCAAGCTGCTCGATGCTTTTCGCGAGCTGGATCGCGCCCCGGACATTGACGAGCGCTAGAAGCTGACCCGCGAGTGAGTCGGACCATGCCTCCTCCGAGCTCGGCAATCCTGATCCTTCTCTTGGCCGCGACGCTGATCCCGAATCTGTCGGGCGCGCAGGACGAGGAAAAGTTGGACCGAAGGCCGGTCGACTGCATTTCAGTACCGAGCATCGATGACACGGAGGTGGTCGACGACAGGACCGTCCTCTTTTTCATGCGCGGGGACAAGGTGTATCGCAATTACCTTCCGAAGACGTGCCCGGGGCTCGAGCGGCAAGACAGCTTTTCCTATCGGCCGACGAGCAGCCGTTTATGCGCGATGGACACGATCACTGTGCTCGAGCGCGAGCCCTCGCGTGGAGTCAGCGGATTCACGTGTGCGCTCGGCGAATTCCGCCCAATTTCACCGGAGGAGGTCGAAGAGATCTCGCTCGGTCCGGCATCCTTCGGTAGAAGCGCGATCGAAGTAGAAGTCGTCAAGCTGCCAAACGACGCGCCCGAGGCCGCGGACGAGCACCCCGAAGCCGACGCTTCAGACGAGAGCTCGGACCAGTAAAGGGCGGAACGTCAGGCCGCGGCGACGCGCGACCGATTAGCGCGGCCCATAATGCGGTAGCGGCCGATCGCTTTCATAGGCGCCCAAATCCGGCGCAGTGCCCGTCAGATCATCGTTGATGTTGAGAAGACGAACACCCGCGTCGACGGCCTTCGAGCCCCGCGAGAGCCGAAAATCGAAGTCGGCCGGCTTGTAGAGCTTGCGCGGCTCGACGGGATCCGGCGCCGCGACCTTCACGAACACGTCGTAGTCGACGAGGATGCTGTGAGCGTCCTGGCCCGTCGCGGCGCTGTACGCCTCGAGCGTCTTGAAGTTGCGCGTATCGCGCGTCCCTTCGTAATCCGCCGGAACACCGAACGGCGGCGAAATCCACTGAAAGGAGAACTCGGCGTCGGTGTTCGGCCGAAAGCCGTTGTAGTCGGAGGTGGAGTAATTCGTGAACGTGTCGACGGCCAAGATCTCGGGTGCTTCGCTACGGCCGATGATCAGGTTGTTCCGAAAGTGCGCGTTGGAGATGCCGCTCAGCATCCACCGCACCGGCGCGATCAGCGTGTTGTGATACACGACCATTCCGGACGGTGTCGAGCTCGTCTTGAAGGCGCCGCCCTCGGGCGCGTGGTAGACGAGATTGCGGATGTAGTAGGCCGGTCCGCCGAAGACGGGCTGCGCGCTGAGCGCGCGATGCCCGTGATTGAAGCAGCGATTGCGGAAAATGCGAATGTTGTACGCCGCGCCGTCCGCTTCGACGCAGTTGTCGTCCACGTTCGTGATGTCGTTGTTGTAGAAGTCGTTCGACACCGGCAGGCGGTCGCGAATCACGTTCGGCGTGCCATCGGGGTTGCCGTAGGTCGCGTGATCGACGCCGTCGTGGAAATTCGCGATGTAGTTGAAGGCCACGACGTGGCCGGACCCGTACACCTTCACGGCGAACTCCGAGGAGAGCCTCGGAGGGAACTCGGGGAACCGCTCCCATGTCCGTCCAGCGGTGCCGATGAGCTGACTCGGATCCTGCAGCCCGATGAAGACGTTGTCCGCGATGTAGAAGTCTTTCGAGCCGGACCAGTCCGTCAACACGCCGCGGCCGATGCTCTCGAAGCGGTTGCGCTTGAGCGTCAAGCCGCGCGCACCCGCGATGTTCT
>CAVUTF010000029.1:0-67410 GCA_963744305.1 uncultured Gammaproteobacteria bacterium | reverse complement strand
GGGTCTCTTCAACGCGCATGGGTCATTCTCCCCGGTGACAACGACGCCATTGAACTTGCACTCGCAGCGCCACGGACCCGCGGCGAACGTGGCCTTTACTTCTTGAGCGAGGCCTCCAAGTTGCCCAGCACACCGATCTGGCCGAGCAGGATGGTTCCGGCGTAGTTGCAGTCGAACGCGCTCACCTTCCCGTCCTCAAGACGGAAGACATCGACGCACGGGACGTGGATCTCCTTTCCGGTAGCGGGGATCGTTCCCAGGCCCATGGGAAGGTCACCTAGGTGGGTTCCGTGCAGCGACAGCCGAACGACGACGACGTCACCGTCGAAGTAGAGGTCGTGGAGCTCGCGGTGCATGTCCGGAAATGCAACCGAGTAGACGTCGGCCGCACGAGCGACTTCGTCGCCGTGGTATTTGACTCCGGCAGGGACGTCCCACCAGTAGCCGTTCTTGGTGAACAGTGACCGAAATTTCTTGGGTTCCGTCTCTGCGACCGCGTACAGATTGCGGATGATCTCTTCGTTTGAAGCCATTCGTGGTCTCCTGGGGTCACTAGGGGGCTGCCGCGAAGTTTGGCGCGAGCGCCGGTCGAACGTCAGGTCAGGTGGGCACCGCCGTCGACGAGGATTGTCTGGCCATTGACGTAAGCGCCGTCGTTCGAGAACAAGAACGCCACCATCGCCGCGATGTCCTCCGGGGCGCCGAGGCGGAACGACCCGCCGCAAACTCACCGTACGAGGTTTCATGCGCGTGGCGTATCACATGTTTCCATGATGGGTGGGTCGAGCGCGCAGGCGCTAGTCTGTTCTACGAGGGCGCCATGAGCTTGCGGAAGACCGGTACCACGGTGACACAGGTCGGATCCGAGATTTCGACGGTGCGTGCGACAATGTCGCGATCCCTTCGCCCGAGGATCCTGATGGGCTCACAAGACTACATCGTCTATGTCGTGGACGATGACGTTCGCCTATGTGAAGCGTTGCGTGAGCTTTTCACATCGCTCGACGTGCCGTCAGTCACATTCGGATCGGTCGCCGAGTACGTCGAGTATGCGAAGCCCGACGTGCCGGCCTGTCTCATTCTGGACGTGGAACTGCCGGACATCAGCGGTCTGGATTTCCAACGACAGCTTGCGCGACGCATACCACCCGCCGATCGTCTTCATCACCGGGCACGGCGACATCCCGTCGTCGGTTCGCGCGATCAAGGACGGCGCCGTCGACTTTCTGGCGAAACCATTCAGCCAGGAGGACCTCATGGCGGCGATCGACGCGGCCATCGCGCGCGACCGTCACGCGCGGCTAGAGAGCGCCGAACGCGCTCGACTGGAGCAGCGTTACGCTTCGCTCACGCCGCGCGAAAGCCAGGTCCTGCCATTGATCGTCAGCGGCCTGCTGAACAAGCAGGCGGCGGTGGAGCTCGGCATCAGCGAAGTCACGCTCCAGATCCATCGCAGCCGGATCATGCAGAAGATGGCGGCGGAGTCGTTCGCCGATCTCGTTCGAATGGCAGGGCAATTGAACATCGCGCTCGAACCCCGGAAGCAGCAATGACATGGCCAGATCCACCAGATTCGTGGTGGCCGTCGTCGATGACGACCATCGGACGCTCGAGTCCCTTGCCGATTTGCTGGAGGCGGCTGGCTACGATGTTCGCCTGTACTCGTCGGCCACAGATGGTCTGGAAACGTGGCGGCTTGTCCGGCATCGATTGCTTGATCTCCGACATCGGCATGCCCGATATGGATGGATTTGAGCTGCGACGATTGGCTCTGTCGGAGCGGCCGGAGTTGCCGGTCATCCTGATTACCGGGCGTCCCGAGGTTCGGGCGCAGTACTCCTCGCTCATCGAACGCGATCGCTACTTTGAAAAGCCGTTTGACGGCCAGCAACTGCTTGCAGCCATCCGCACAGCTCTGGGGGCGCACGTCCGACGGGAGAGGCATGATCGGCCGAAGCTGCTCGCAGCCTCGACTCACGCCGAGCCGCCCGATGTTAGCGGAAGAGTAAAACTGATTGCCGTCCCGGCGTCCTCGTTCGCTGTTGCCCAGATTCGGCCGCCATGCGCCTCGATGATTGAGCGAGAAATGGACAGCCCCATGCCCATGCCCGACTCTTTCGTCGTGAAGAACGGTTCAAATATGACTGTCGGATCCTTGATGCCGGAGCCGTTGTCACGGACCTGAATCAGGAGCTCTTCTCCCTGGCGCCGTGAGCTGAGCAGGAGCGACTTCGCGCGATCCGTCACCCCGCTCATCGCCTCCGTTGCGTTATGGACAAGGTTGATCAGTGTTTGCTGAATCTGGACGTGGTCAGCATCGATCATCGGCAGATCAGCCTCCAGCTCCTTTTCAACGATGACGCTGTTGTCACGAAGCTCGTCTGAGAGCACGCGGAGCACCTCAACGACAATCTGGTTCAGATCCAGGGGGGCCTTAACCGGTGCCGCCTCCTTGAAGAGGGCACGAATTCTCCGCACTACTTCGGCCGCGGAATGCCCGTCCCGGATGATCCGCCCGAGGGTCGCGTGCGCCCGCTCGAGATTCGGCGGATCGTGCGACAGCCACGTTTGGCCGCGTGAGCATTGGTCACGACTGACGCCAGCGGCTGGTTGATTTCATGAGCAATGGACGCGGACAGCTCTGCGACAGTTGCGATCTGCATCGCAGCAGACAGCTTTCGCCGCGTGCTGCGCAGTGCTTCCTCCATCTCCCTGGTGTCGTGGATATCAATCTTCACCGCATACCAGCTCACCACTCGGCCGTCTCCGTCGCGCAACGGCTCGACCCTGTCGTAGAACCAACGATATGCTCCGTCGGCGCGCCGGATGCGATACGTGTCGTCCCAAGGCTTTCCAGTTTCCATCGCGCGATGCCATTTCTGCACGTGGCTGACTTGATCGTCCGGATGGATGACGTCCAAGTCGATCTGTTCCAACTCCCGGCCGGTATACTCAACAACGCGTCGGTCGATATACTCGAGCGCGCCGTCCGGTTTCGAGCGCGAGACCAGAGCAGGGATCGTCTCCACGAGCAGTCTCAGGTGTCGCTCACTCTCGCGCAGTGCCTCTTCCGCCCTCCTCTCATCATCGATGTCTGTGAGCAAGCCGTACCAGCGGACAATCCGGCCTCGGTCGTCCAAGAGGGGATCCGTGCGGACGTGCACCCACCGGTAGACGCCATCGAAGCGTTTCAAGCGATGATCGAGTTCCAGCGGCTGTCCAAGAGCGTGACAACGCAGCCACTCGTTCGTCACCGTCTCTTGCTCGTCCGGGTGAATGAGTTTTAGACCGTCTAGACCCGTCAGTTCCTCAAGGTTCGTTCCTGTGAAATCGAGAAAACGTTTGTTGCCGTATTCTTGTTGGCCGGCTGAATTGGCGACAACAATCATCCCGGGAACGCTGTCGATGAGCTGACGGAGCTCGCGTTCGCTTTCACGTAGCGCTTCCTCCGCCCGCCTTTGATCATCGATATCCGTGAACACGTAATACCAGCGGACGATCCGGCCTCGATCGTCGAGAAGGGGCTCGCCCCGGACGTGGACCAATCGGAAGACTCCGTCGAAGCGCCTAACGCGATGAACAAGGTCCATGGGCTGTCCGGTTTGGTTAGACCGCAGCCACGCGTTTCTCAGCGTCTCTTGGTCTTCAGGGTGAACGGTGTCCATGGGCCGATCCCTGAATCCCTCGGTAGTCGTGTCGAGATAGTCGAGAGCGCGTCTGTTGACGTATTCGCTCTTACCGTTTGAATCGGCGACAGCAATCATTCCCGGAACGTTGTCGACGAGCTCACGGAGCTCACGTTCGCTCTGACGCAGCGCTTCCTCCGCACGCTTTCGGTCATCGATATCCGTGACCAACATGTACCAGCCGGTGATGCGACCTGCCGCATCGCGCGCCGGGAGAGCGCGAGATTGGAACCAGCGGTACACACCATCGGCACGCCGCTGGCGGAGCTCGACAACATACGGGTGCCCAGTCTCGATCGAGTGCCTCCACGCGTCGATGGCGCGAGGAAGATCGTCCGGATGGACTGCGTCACCAGTGGACCCAATTCTTCAATTCCTCAATCGTCTTGCCGAAGTATTCCAGGAGCTGACGGTTGAGGAGTTCGACTTCGCCCGTGGCACTCAAGGTACATACGAACCCCGGAATGCTATCGATGATGTGGCGGAGCTCCCGTTCGCTTTCGCGTACCGTTTCCTGCGCGCGCTTGCGCTCATCGACATCCGTTTGCAGAACGTACCAATGGACAATGCGTCCTGCCGCGTCCCGAACAGGGAGACCTTGGACATGGAACCACCGGTAGACGCCGTCCGCGCCGCGTTGGCGGACTTCCATGTCGTACGGTTGCCCGCTATCGACTGACCGCCTCCATAGGGCGATCGCGCCGGGACGATCATCCGGGTGAATGGCGTCTGTGCTCGTCCACTGCTGCAATTCTTCGAGCGTCTTGCCGAAGTAGTCCAGGACTTTGCGGTTGACGAGCTCGACCGCTCCATCCGGTGTCAAGACCGCAACGAGGGCGGAAATCCCGTCGACGATCTGGCGAAAAGTGAGCTCGTTCTGCACAGGACCCCTTCGCGACGCCCTTGACGCCGAGCATGACAGTCCACGTCCCGATGTCCGTGGGTCAGCCCCGTCCGGAATGGCCCAAGGTAACGAGATCGCCCGACGAGATCATAATCCCTGGGTTCAGCCGAGTCCTCGAAGGCGGTTGCCCGCAGCGATCTGATTGCAGTGCTGACCTTGCCGGAAGTGTCGTGCAGCCGGAGATCTCCCCGCAGTTGCGGCTCTACCAAGCGGTCGCGCCGCCGTCGACCGGGTAGTTGGCGCCGGTGATGTAAGACGCCCGGTCGGAAGCGATGAAGGCCGCGAGCTCCACGAGCTCCTCGGGTCGACCGAAGCGCTTGAGAAGCGTCTTTCTGGTTATCGCGTCCCGGACCGCCTGGTTGTCGCCGAGGTCGCGGTCGGCGGCCGGGGTCAGGAAAGGCCCGGGACTGATCGCCACCGCACGGATCCCATGGCGCGCGCCTTCAAGCGCCAATTGTCGCGTCATGGCGATGACGCCCGCTTTCGCTGCGACGTGCCCGACCATCGGAGGGGTCTCGTGGGCGATCATACCTGCCGCGGACGCGACGTTGATGATCACACCGCCACCGCGCCGGACCAGGTGCTGCCATGCGAACTTCGACACGAAGAAGGGAATGTCGAGATCGCCAGTGATGGTCGCTCGCCAGTCATCGATAGAGAAATCGGGCATCGGACCGAAGTATTGTATGGCCGCGTTGTTGTAGACGACATCGAGCCCGCCGTATGCGGCCGCGGCATCGTCAACCATCTTCCGCGCCTGTTCGGGGTCGGTGAGATCGATCGGCGCGATGCCAGTCATCTCACCGCCGACGCGACGTATGAGCTCGACCGTCTCGTTGTTGCCATCAACCTTGATGTCGCACCCGACAACCTTTGCGCCTTCTCGCGCAAAGGTCTGTGCCGCGACGCGGCCCAGACCTCCTCCGGTGCCGGTGATCAGCACGACCTTCTTGTCGAGTATTCCCATAGCTTCCTCACTTCACGTCTGGGCCTATCCACCGGCGTCGGTGAGTCCCGCTGCGCGCCCGCCGCGACGGCGCGCTCACCTTGCTCGGGCATCCACGCTGAGCCGCCCCGCCCCGTTCGCCGCAAGCAGCAGGAACCCGCCCACGATCGACACGTTCTTCAGGAACATCACGAGCTGCACCTGGTCGCCGAAGTCGTTGTGGAAGATCAGCGCGGACAGCAACGTGAAGCCGGCGAGCAGGAACGCGGTGATGCGCGTCTTCCAACCCACGACGATCGCGATGGCGCCGAGAACTTCCGTGGCGATCACCGCGGGGAGCAAGGCGCTCGGCAGGCCCACCGAGACCATGTACCCGGCGGTCGCCGCGTAGCCCCCGATCTTCCCGAGCCCCGTCACGAGAAACAGCGCCGCGAGCAGCACCCGGCCGGTGAGCTCGGTGACGTTTCGAAGTGCGCTCGTAGACGTCCCCGCTGTCTCAACGCCGACGGGAAGCGTCTGACGATCCACCGCTGTCGTGTTCATGGCGAACTCCTCTTCAAGGGCTGGAACAGCCCCGCAAACTCACCATAGGAGGTTCCATGCTCGTGGCGTATCACATACTTCCATGATGGGTGGGTCCAGCGCGTAAGCGCTAGCATGCGATGAACCTGCGGTACATCGTCTCTGTTGTTGACGATGACATTCGTATACGTGAAGCGTTGCGTACCTAACAGAAAGACGTGATAGGCGCGCCGGTAGAGACGCGTTATCGTCCAATTGAAAGCGACATCCGCCGTGTGCCGGTCGCAAACTTCGGCGAGTTTCGACGTCGGCCTTTCGGGCGATCCTTTGCCACCCGGTCTGACGCGCATGGCGTGTTCGCGGCGACGGACAACTCACATTGAAGGGTCGTTGGACGACTATGTTTGACCGTTCGCGCTCTTGGGTTCGTGCGTCCGGCGTGCTCTGCGCCGCCTACGTGCTCAATGTCATTTCCGGCTGGGCCAGACTGCGCAGCCGCAAGCCCCGGCGCCGGTCGTCACCGTCGCGCATCCGATCCCCGAAGACATCACGGACTGGGACGAGTACACCGGCCGAATCGAGCCGGTCGAATCCGTCGAAGTACGAGCGCGAGTCAGTGGCTTCCTGCAGTCCATCCACTTCGCTGAAGGCGGCACGGTCGAAGAGGGAGATCTATTGTTCGTCATCGATCCGCGGCCGTATCAAGCAATCCTGCAGGAAGCGGCGGCGGAGGTCACGCGAGCACGAATCCGGTTGGAGCCCGCCAGTAACGATCGCGAACGCGCTCAGCGTCTGTTTCAGTCACGAGCGATCTCGGAAGGGAGCTGGATGCGCGAACGCAGGAGCAGCGTGAAGCGGTCGCTGCGCTCGCACGGCAGAGGCAACGGTCAGCGGCGCCCAGCTGAATGTCGATTTCACTCAAGTCAAAGCCCCGATCGGCGGGCGCATCGGGCGATTGCACGTCACACGAGGCAACCTGGTCAGCGGCGGCACCGAAGGCTCGACGTTACTGACGACGATCGTCTCGGTGGACCCCGTGCACGTCTACTTTACCGGCGACGAGCGGGAGTACCTGAAGTACTCCCGATTGAGTCTCGACGGCTCGCGACCGAGCTCGCGCGATTTCGCCAACCCGGTCCGCATGCGGCTCGCCGACGAAGAACAGTTTACGCGCGAAGGACGCATGGACTTTGTCGCGAACACGCTCGATGAAGCATCCGGAACCATCCAGGGCCGAGCCCTGTTCGCGAACACCGACGGCTTCCTGACGCCGGGACTGTTCGTGACAGTGCAGCTGCTGGGACGCGGCCCTTACGAAGCGCTGCTGATACCGGACGCGGCAATCGGCGCGGATCAGTCCGAAGCGTTCGTCTATGTGGTGGGTGAAGACAACATCGTAGAGCGTCGCTTGGTCAATGTCGGGCGCATCGAAAGGAGTCTACGATTCATCGAGGGCGTCTTACGGCGACAGATCGTGTGGTCATCAACGGGCTCCCACGCGTACGCGTGGGAGTAGCGGTCGATCCGCAGTTGGTCGACGTTCGCCGAGACGGATGCGACAGGGCCTGGTTTGGGACGCCAGCCAGCCCGTGCCGTCATCCGCCCCAGGGCGATGAACATCGGGCATTACTTTATCGATCGGCCGCGGTCGGCGGCTGTGATCGCGATTTTCATCGTCATTGTCGGCCTGATCGCCTACACCGCTTTGCCGGTCTCGCAGTATCCGGAAATTTCGCCACCGACGATCGTCGTTCGAGCGATCTACCCCGGCGCGACGGCGGAAGTGGTCGCGCAGACGGTCGCTACACCGATAGAGCAAGAGGTAAACGGCGTCGAGCGGATGCTGTACATGACGTCGCAGTCGACCAGCGACGGCGTCATGAGCCTCAGTGTGGTCTTCGAGATCGGCACCGACCTCGACACGGCGCAAGTATGGTGCAGAACCGCATCTCGGTCGCCGAGCCGCGCTTGCCAGAGGAGTCGGCGACTCGGCATAACCACGGCGAAGAGCTTCGCCGGATCTGATGATGGTGGTACACCTCGAGTCACCGGACGGCACGTACGACGACCTGTACATCAGCAACTACGCCTTGCTGCAAGTGCGAGACGTGCTCGCGAGAACCGACGGCGTCGGCAACCTGGTTGTATTCGGAGCGCGCGAATACAGCATGCGCGTTTGGCTCGATCCCGATCGCTTGGCGTATGTAAGCCTGACCGCCGGTGACGTAGTTCGGGCGCTACGGGCGCAAAACGTACAAGTGGCCGGGGGCACGCTGGGCGAGCCGCCCATGACCTCGTCCACCGCGTTTCAAGTCGCCGTCAACACGCAAGGCAGATTCATCGCAGCCGGGGAGTTCGAGAATGTCATCGTCAAGAGCGACGAGAACAGCATCGTGCGAATCAAGGACATCGGCCGCGTCGAGCTCGGTGCTCGTGACTACGTAACCAACAGCTACCTCGACGGCAAACCCGCGATCGCGATCGCGATCTTTCAGCGGCCCGGCAGTAATGCGCTCGCGACGTCGGACGACATCCAGCGAACGATGGCCGAGCTCGCGGAAAGCTTCCCTGCCGGCCTCGCCTACCGGATCGTCTATAACCCAACCGACTTCATTCAGCAGTCCGTGGATGCCGTTTACACGACGATCGTCGAGGCCGTCGTGCTGGTGATCTTGGTCATCGTCTTGTTTCTGCAATCCTGGCGCGCGGCAGCAATCCCAATCGTCGCGATCCCCGTCTCGCTGATCGGAACGTTTGCCGTGATGGCGGCGCTAGGGTTCTCGCTGAACAATCTCACGCTGTTCGGTCTGGTGTTGGCGATCGGCATCGTCGTCGACGACGCTATTGTCGTGGTCGAGAACATCGAACGGAACCTGAAGGCCGGCTTGAGCGCCCGCGAAGCGTCTCGCGTCACGATGACCGAAGTCGGGCCGGCGCTCGTATCGATCGCATTGGTCTTGAGCGCTGTCTTTATCCCCACGGCATTTCTCGGCGGCATCTCGGGCGAATTCTTTCGGCAATTCGCTTTGACGATTGCGGTCGCCACCGTGATCTCTGCGTTCATTTCGCTCACGCTGAGCCCGGCTCTCGGCGCAATCCTGTTACGGCACGGCGCGGGCAGCGGCGCCGGTTTCGGCCGAGTAGGCGATCGACTATTGGAGCCGATCTTTAGGCGCTTCAACTCCGGATTCGACAGGCTCAGCTCCGGTTACGCGGATGCGGTTTGCAGGGTCGCGCGCCGGCCTTCGATGTCGCTCGTCGTGTTCGTCGTCCTGCTCGCGTTCACAGCGCTCGCGTTTCAAGTCGTGCCGCGAGGCTTCATTCCACAGCAAGACCAGGGCTATGCGATCGTCATCATCGAATTGCCGAAAGGGGCGTCGCTCGAGCGAACGGACGCAGTCGTGCGGCGGGCGTCGGAGATCGTGCTGCGCACGCCGGGCACTTATCGCTCCATAGCGTTCTCCGGATTCTCCGCCGCCACGTTCGCGAATGCTTCGAACGCGGGTGCGATCTTCGTGGGACTCAAGCCTTTCGCCGAGCGTACGGGGAGACGGCGACCGGCGTCGTCCAGCAGCTTTGGGGAAGCCTCGCGGAGATTCAAGACGCGCAAATACTCGTGGTCGAACCCCCGCCCGTGCGTGGCATCGGCAACGCCGGCGGCTTCAAGATGATGCTGCAGGATCGCGCCGGCCGCGGGCTCAAGGCGCTCGAGCAGAGCACGATCGAGGTCGTCGACGCCGGCAACCGCAGCGGCTTGGTTCAACAAACCTACAGCACGTTCAGCACCACGACGCCGCAGTACTACCTCGATATCGACCGCACCAAAGCGCAGATGCTCAACGTTCCGGTCGAGAGTATCTTCGAGACGCTGCAGATCTATCTCGGCTCGACCTACGTCAACGATTTCAATCTTTTCGGTCGTAGCTATCGCGTGACGGCGCAGGCGGACGGGCCGTTTCGTTTCGATCCGACCGACATTGTACGGTTGCGCGCGCGAAGCTCCACGGGGGCGATGGTTCCGCTGGTTCGGTGCTCGCCGTGCGCAACACGACCGGCACCGACCGAGTCGTACGCCACAACCTCTATACGGCCACGGAAATCCAGGGCAGCGCGGCGCCCGGGGTCAGCTCCGGCGAAGCGTTGACGGCGATGGAGTCCTTGGCGGCGACGCTGTTGCCGCCCGGCTTGAGCTTCGAGTGGTCGGAGCTCGCGTTTCAACAGCGACTGGCCGGCAGCTCCGGCCTCCTGATTTTTCCGCTCGCCGTCTTGTTCATCTTCTTGTTGTTGACGTTCCAGTACGAAAGCTGGTCGCTGCCGTTCGCGATCATCGCGATCGTGCCGCTGTGCATTCTGTTCGCGCTCGCGGGCGTCTGGCTACGTGGGCTCGACAACAACATCCTCACGCAGATCGGTTTCGTCGTTTTGATCGGCCTCGCATGCAAAAACGCAATCCTGATCGTCGAGTTTGCGAAGCAACGCGAGGACGCGGGCGAAGACCGGTTCAACGCGGTGACTCGCGCGGCCCCAGCTCAGGCTTCGACCGATCTTGATGACCTCTTTTGCTTTCATCCTCGGCGTCGTACCGCTGGTGCTGGCATCGGGCGCCGGAGCCGAAATGCGGCAGTCCCTCGGCACGGCCGTGTTCAGCGGCATGATCGGCGTGACGATCATCGGCTTGTTTCTGACGCCGGTGTTCTACGTCGTGATTCGTTCCATCGTGAGTCGCGGCAAAGGGGATGCGCCGATCCCCACGCCCTCTCCGCCACCGCCCAGATGATTCCCCGGTTCTTCCTTGTCGCTACGGCGTACTCCGCAGGTTGCGCGGTCGGACCCGACTATGAACGGCCGGAGGTGGAGTCGGCCGCGGTGTTCGAGGCCACAGACGACACTGTGTTCGCAGAAGCCGAACCTGTGCTCGCTTGGTGGCGAACGCTGAACGATCCGCAGCTCGATGAGTGGCTCGAAACGACGGTGCTGCGCAACCACGACATTCGGATTGCGGAGACGAACCTGCACGCCGCACGCGCCGTGCTAGGTGCGCGCAAGCTCGAACGTTACCCGATAGCCACGACGCAGCTGAGCGCGCTCAAGCAGGAAGACAGTGCGGCGGCCTCAGCCCTGCCTGACCGCGAACAGCGATCTACGACGCGAGCCTTGATGCGACATGGGAGCTCGACTCTTCGGCCGCGTGCGGCGGTCGGTACAGGCGGCAGTGGCGGAAGCGAACGCGGCAACGGAAGGCCTACGCGATACGTTCGTGATCGTGTCGGCCGAGCTCTCGCGAACGTATTTCGAGGTCAAAGGCACTCACTACCGCCTGGACGTGGCGCAGCAAAATGCGGAAAACCAACGACAGACGTTCGAGTTGACGCAAGCCTTACTCGCGGGCGGTCGCGGTACCGACCTCGATATCGCTCGTGCGAGAGCCCAGCTCGAATCCACACTAGCGAGCATTCCGCCGCTCGAACGCGACATCAACGCCGGCCTGCATCGTCTCGCCGTGTTGTTGGGAGAATCCCCGAGTGCGCTTGGGCCCGTGTTCGCGGCCAGCGCTGAGCTGCCGCCCCTACCGCGAGTCCTCGACATCGGCGACCCCGCCGGGTTGCTGCGCAGACGCTCCGACGTGCGCCTCGCGGAGTACAGCTTGCAAGCAGAGACAGCGCGTGTCGGCATCGCGGTTGCGGATCTCTTTCCGCGCGTCTCGTTGTTGGGGTCTGTCGGGTTCTTGTTGACGTCGTCCTCGGACTTCGGCGATCGCGATACACGCGCGACAAGGTTAGGGCCGTTCCTGAGTTGGCCAGCGTTCGATCTGGGCGCGTCCGCGCCAGCATCGACGTTGCGAATGCCAACATGGACGCCGCACTGTTGCGATACGAGCAAACGGTCCTGATCGCACTCGAGGAAGCCGAGAATGCGCTGTTCGGATTCACGAGCGCTCGAACGCGCCAGGCGCGCCTCGAAGTTGCTGCTGAAGCCAGTCAAGAGGCGCAGATTTGGCTCGCTTACGCTATCGGGACGGCGCCGATAGTTTTCTGACGGTGCTCGATGCCGAGCGCCGCTTGCTCGAAGCGCAGGATCAGCTTGACAAAGCGTGACTGACACGGCACTGGTGTTCGTGTTGCTGTACAAAGCCCTTGGCGGGGGTTGGCAAGCGGTCGACGAGAAGTTGCAGCCTGCAGAGTGATGGGCGAACGCGTCACCGTGAGCAATGCGTGACACAGGTCGCTCTGCTTGCTCGTGATGCGCCCACCCCCCTTCTCGGGGAGACCGAGATCAACTCCGTGCATTAGGTGGGCGCCGGGTGGAGGTTCATGCACGCGACAGAAGTCTCGTACGTGCATCCACGCTGAACCGCCCCGCCCCATTCGCCACGAGCAGCAGGAACCCGCCCGCGATCGACACGTTCTTCAAGAACATCACGGACTGGACCTGGTCGCCGAAGTCGTTGTGGAAGAACAACGCCGACAGCAACGTGAAGCCGGCGAGCAGGAACGCAGTGATCCGCGTCTGCCAACCGGCGACGATCGCGATCGCGCCGAGAACCTCCGTGGCGATGACGGCCGGCAGCAACGCGCTCGGCAGACCCACCGCGGTCATGTAGCCTGCCGTCACCGCGTAGCTGCCGATCTTCCCGAGCCCCGCCACGAGAAACAGCGTGGCGAGCAGCACCCGCCCGCCGAGCTCGGTGAAGTCTCGCAGGGCATTCGTGGAACCCGCGGCTCTTTCGGAGCCGACGGCGGTTTGTTTGCGATCTGCTGTAGTCGTAGTCATTGCGATCTCCTATGTGTAGATGCGTTTAGCGATTCGATGACGTTCAAGCGCGCCCTTCGGCTCGCAACCGCTCGCCGATCCGATCGATCTCGGCTTCGCCGCGCGCGAGTGCTTCGCGGCTCGTGTGCACCGAGTAGTAGCCGAGCACCAGCGGATGCGGATGCTTGACCGCGCTGCCGAAGACGAACGACGTCGCCCCTTCCGCGCGCACCTCGACTGCACCTTCCGACTGCTCGAACACCGCGAGCTGCCCCGAGCTCACGACTTGCGACGCATGCAGCCGACCCTTGTCGACGGCCAGCCATGCGACGTCGTACCCAGGCGGCGGCGTGTAGCTCCAGCGCTCCCCGTCGTTGAGCCGAACGTGGAAGTAGTCGATGCCTTCCGGTGCGCGGATCACGCTGCGCGCGCGGCCGTGCCGGCCGAGAATCACGCGCACGGGTCCGTCTTCCTGCACTGCTTGCGGCGGAATGTACTGGCTCTCCGGCGGCGAGTTCTCGTCGGACGGCGGCAGCGCAACCCAGAGCTGGAACACGCGCAGCGGATCGCCTTGGAGCGCTCCACCGTCGTGCCAAACGCCGCCACCGGCCTTCATCCACTCGAGACCGCCGGTCGGAACTTCTCCGCGCTTGCCGGTGGTGTCCTCGTACGCAAGCCCGCCCTGCAACACCGTCGTCAGCGTCGCGATGCCCGAGTGCGGGTGGATGCCCGCGAGCTCCGGCCCGGTGTACGGCACCTCCGCGTGATCGAGAAACACGAACGGCTTCAGCATCTCGCCGAGGTCGGACGGGCTCATGAGGCGCGTGATCGGGCCGCGTTTGCGGCCCGCGGTGCGATACACGATGCGGCGCACGCTCGCCGGCGCAACCGGCTCGCGCAGGAGCGGCGCACCGAGTGTCTGGTCCGAAATTCGCGTAATCGTTGCTACCTGGCTCATGTGAGTCTCCTTTGAATCGATGGGTGACAAACTACGGCCTCGCCACCCATCTGAGAAGCCTATATATTTCGATACTAAGTATCGTCTGGAGACGATGGCCATGCTCGACGGCGTAACCCTCGATCAATTGCGGACGTTCATCGCGGCGGTGGACCAAGGCAGCTTCTCGGCCGCCGGACGCAAGCTGCGCCGCGCGCAATCCGTGGTGAGCCAAGCGCTCGCGAACCTGGAAGCGCAGCTCGGCGTGCGGCTGTTCGATCGGTCCGAGCGCTATCCGAAGCTCACGGACGAAGGCCGAAGCCTGCTGGTCGACGCGCGCTCGGTCGCGGACGCCATCGACGGGTTCAAAGCGCGCGCTCGCGCGATGCGCGAAGGGCTCGAGCCGGAGCTCTCGGTCGCCATCGACGTGATGTATCCGATGGAGCGCTTGACGAAGGCCGCGAGCCACTCGCGCAAGACCTTCCCGCACACCGCGCTCAGGCTTTACGTCGAAGCGCTCGGCGGAGTGATCAAGCCGGTGCTCGACGGCACCTGCCACATCGGCGTGATCGGTTCGCTGCCGCTGGTGCCGGACGAGCTTCAGGAAGAGCCGCTGCTCGACGTTCCGTTCGCAACCGTCGTCGCCGCGACGCACCCGCTCGCAGCGAAGCGCGGCGTCGTCTCGAAAGCCGGCTCTCCAAAAACACGTGCAGCTCGTGCTCACCGACCGGACCACGCTCTCGCAGGGCCGCGAATACTCCGTGCTCTCCGCACTGACTTGGCGGCTCGCGGACTTGGGCGCCAAGCACGCCTTTCTTCGCGAGGGCTTGGGCTGGGGGCACATGCCGCTGCACATCGTGCAAGCCGATCTCGATGCCGGCACGCTCGTGAAGATCCGCGTCGCCGACGTTCCGCGCAGCCTGGTGATGCCGATGAAGGTGGTGTACCGCAAAGACGCGCCGCCCGGACCGGCGGCGCGCGCGTTCATCGCCGAGCTCAAGCAGAGGGCACGAGCCACGGAGTGAGCGCGACGGCGCGGTGCTCAAGCTCGAGCCGTTGCCGCCACAGTAGCGATGCCGCTACGCCTCATATAAACCGACGACAGCTTTGAAGCTGCGCTCGACGCGCAGCATTTCGTCCGCGGTGAGACGAGTCAGGGGTCCTTCGATCAGCCTCTGCCGATCGAGCGTTCGCGGTTGCTCTGTTATGACCTGACAGGCCTGCTCGAGGTCGTCCCGTTGCGGAATGGTCACGTGTAACGGCTCCTTCGACGCCCGCACTTGCGTCGTGAGGGGAAGCACCACGACGGTCGGCTCTCCCTGCGCGATCAAGAAGTCGGCCTGCATGATCAACACCGGCCGAATCTTGCCGACCTCAGCTCCGCGATTCGGGTTCAGATTGCCGAGCCAGATCTCGCCGCGCCTCATCGACGCGGCTTCCGTTTGCGCGCGACCCGATACGACGACTTGCGCTCTTGCATGCCTTCACTGACGGCCAACGCCTCGTTGTCGGTCAGCAACGCTTCGTTCGCGATAGCGAGGGCTTCGTCGTCTCCACGCGCTCGCGCGGCTCTCGAAATCTCCCGTAGGAACCGCTCGCGCTCGAGCCGAGCGAGATAGTCGATGATGGCGTCTCTCGCAAGTTCCGATTTTGGACGTTCCAGGCGCGCAGCTTCGCGTGAGAGCTGCGCTTCCACGTCATCCGGTAGGCGAATGCTGACAAGCGGCATGTCAATTCGTATGACGAACTGTATTACGATTAAGCTTACACCGCCCTGCCGAACGACGCCAGCGACGGCGCGACAAAAGCAGTCAGACGCTCGGCGCGATTACGCCGCGAAGTACATACCGCCGTTGACGGAGATCGTCTGCCCGGTGATGTAGGCATTGCGGGCGAGCAGCACCGCGACGTCGGCGCACTCTTCCACGCGGCCGAATCGGCCGACGGGAATCATGTCCGGCTTGATGTGCGGATTCGAGGCCACCATTTCGGTGCCGATCAGTGCCGGCGAGATCGCGTTGATGGTGACGCCTTCCTTCGCCAGCAGCCGCGCATAGCTCTTCGTCATGGCGATGACGCCGGCCTTCGCGGCCGCGTAGTGAACCGCCATCACGCTCCCGGCCTGCGCGGCCACCGACGTGAGATTGATGACGCGCCCCCACTTGCGTGCGCGCATCCCGGGCAACACCGCCTGAGTCATCAGGAACACCGACGAGAGATTGAGCTGAATGCAGTCGTTCCAGCTCGCCTCCGTCATTTGCTCGATGCTCTCGATCGTCGCGCGACCGGCGTTGTTCACGAGAATGTCCACCGGCCCAAGACCCGCTTCCGCCGCTGCGACGAGCGCTGCAACATCGCGGCTCTTCGCTACGTCGCCTTGCACGACGAGCGCGCGCCGCCCCAAAGCTCGAATGGCATCGGCCGTCTGGCGCGCGTCGGCTTCGCGGCTGACGTAGTTCACGGCGACGTCGCAACCGCCCTCGGCTAGCGCCAGCGCGATTGCCTTACCGATCCCGCGCCCGCCGCCGGTGACGAGCGCGATCTTGTTACTAAGCGATGTATCCGTCATGCGCGAATGCTACCGTTACGACTCGTATAGGCCAACGACGGCTTTGAAGCTGCGCTCGACGCGCAGCATTTCGTCGGCCGTGAGACGAGTCAGCGGTCCCTCGATGAGTCTTCTGTCGGTCGAGCGTTCGCGGTTGCTCCGTCATGACCTGACAGGATTGCTCGAGGTCGTCGCCGCTGCGGAATCGTCACGTGCAACGGCTCCTTCGACGCCCTCACTTGCGTCGTGAAGGGCAGCACCACGACGGTCGGCTCTTCCCTGCGCGATCGAAGCTGATAACAACACCGGCCGGAATGATAGCCGGTCGTCGTGCCGACCTCATTACCTCGATTCGGGTTCGAGCCGATGCCAGATCTCGCCGCGCCTCATCGACGCGGCTTCCGTTTGCGCGCGACCCGATACGACGACTTGCGCTCTTGCACGCCTTCACTCACTGCCAACGCCTCGTTGTCCGTCAGCAACGCTTCGTTCGCGGTAGCGAGAGCTTCGTCGTCTCCACGCGCTCGCGCGGCTCTCGAAATCTCGCCTAGGAAACGCTCGCGCTCGAGCCGAGCGAGATAGTCGATGATAGCGTCTCTCGCAAGTTCCGATTTTGGACGTTCCAGGCGCGCAGCTTCGCGTGAGAGCTGCGCTTCCACGTCATCCGGTAAGCGGATGCTGACGAGCGGCATGTCGATTCGTATGACGAAATGTATTACGAATAAGCTTACACCGCCCTGCCGAACGACGCCAGCGACGCCCGCGCCTGCACGTGTCGACGCCGGTGCGATAGTGGTCGCGATAGGAGACTCGCATGCGCGCCGCCGCCGCCCTGGTTCTCGTCCTCGCGCTTCCGGCCGCGGCGCGGGCGCAACCTTACAGCCAAGCTGAGGCGCAAACGCTCGCGCTGGCGCAAGAGACGATCGCGCTGCGCTCGGTCCAGGGGCCGGGCAACCGCACGATCGACGTCGCGCGGCGTCTTCGCCAGGGCCTTGCGCGAGGCGGCTGGGCCGAAGGCGACATCGAGATCGTCCCGTCGACGACACCGCCTACCTGATCGCCACCTGGCCGGGCAGCGATCCTTCGCTCGGGCCGTCGTGCTTTCCGCCCACATGGACGTGGTCGAGGCGCGGCCCGAGGACTGGGAGCGCGACCCGTTCACCCCGGTGGTCGAGAACGGCTTCCTCTACGGCCGCGGAGCGAGCGACACCAAGTTCGAAGCCTCGCTGGCGGTCGCCTCGCTGATCGAGCTCAGGCGGCAGGGCTTCCGGCCGAAGCGCGGCATCGTCGATCGCCTACTCGGGCGACGAGGAAACGACGATGAAGACCTCGAAGATCATCGCCGAGCGCCTCGAGCACGCGCACGTCGTGCTCAACATCGACAGCGCGTCCGGCACGCTGTCGGAAGAGACCGGCGAGCCGCTCTACTGGTCGTGGCAGGGCGCGGAGAAGACCTACATCGACTTCCAGCTCGAGGTCACCAACCCCGGCGGGCACAGCTCGATGCCGCGGCCCGACAACGCCATCGCCCAGATGTCGCGCGCGCTCGAGCGCATCAGCGCCTACCGCTTCACCCCCGAACACAACGACATCACGCGCAGCTATTTCGCGCAAGGCTGCGGCGATTCATCCCGACTCCGCGCGATCGCCGCGGCGATGCGCGCGTTCGCCGCCGATCCGGCCGACGCGCAGGCGATCGAGGTGCTGCGCGCCGACCCCGCCATGATCGGCCGCATCGGGACCACCTGCGTGCCGACGATGGTCTCGGGCGGCCACGCCGCGAACGCCTTGCCGCAGCGCGCGACGGCGATCGTCAATTGCCGCGTCTTCCCCGGCCACTCGAGCGCGGAGATCAAGGCCGAGCTGGAGCGCGTCGCCGCCACGCCCGAGGTGCGCATCACCGACGTGACCGGCGACACTGCCACGGCCTCCCCGGCCTCGCCGCTGCGCCCGGAATTCATCAGCCGTGTTCGAGAAAGGCATCGCCGCGGCCTGGGGCGAGGTTCCGGTCTATCCGACGCAATCGTCGGGCGCGTCGGATTCGATGTGGTACCGCGCCCTGGGCGTGCCCAGCTACGGCGCCAGCCCGAGCTTCATCAAGGAATCCGACGATTCGCCCACGGGCTCAACGAGCGCATTCCATTGCTCAATGTGCGGCCCGGAGTGATTTACTACCTCAGTGTGCTGACCGATCTCGCTTCGAGATAACGAGTGCGCCGGTAATTTACATCTCGACGTTCAGAACCGTGGTGCCGACCGCCCCGCTCATCGTCACCGAGAAGCGGTTGATTCCGGCGCTGAAATGCTCGCGCAGCGATTCGAGATCCACTCGGGCTTCGAAGGCGTGACACGGGTCGCCTCTGCCTGGCCGAAGTGACGGCCACGAGGATCGGACGAACCTCTTTGTCGTTGACGGCCGTAACGCTCGCCTCGCGCGTGTACGGCTTGTTGCAGAGTGTCATCTCGAACGGCAGCGAACCTGCTCGCTGGTCGATCTCGTCGTAGAGGATGTCGATGCTCAAGTCCGGCCGGTCGGTGAGCTTCAACGTCGGCAGCTCGCTCGCCGGAACGGTGATGCGCGTGTCGGCCGGTATCGCTGCATCGAACACCGTGCCCACCTCGAGCACGGCCCTCGCTACCCGGCAAGAATGCGGACGGCCAAAGAATCATGGACAGGCCTCGGGCCAACCCGGAGCGATCGTTACCCGCCTGTCGTAACCGCCGCTCAGCGTGATCTCGGTGCCGTCTTTGGCCTTCACCGACACGGCCATGACCTGCAACGCGCCGCCGCGGCCGCCCGTGCCGCTGCCCTCGAGCCTGGAGATGCGCATCACCATCGGCGTGCCGGCGGCGATCACGACGTGGCCGTCGACGATGACGTCCTTCCAAACGTGGCTGTCGACCGGGTACCCCACTCGGAACTTTTGGCGTTCGACGTGATGCGCTCTTCGAGCTCGCCGAACACTACCGTGCCGCGAGGCAGGACGAGCTCGGCCGAGAAGACGAGTGTCGGGGCGACGAAGAGCAGGCAACCGGCTTGGAGCGCGAAACGGGTTTTCATTGTTATTCCCGCGGTCCGTGAAGCTCGCCAAATCTTACGGCATCCGGCGGCGCCAAGTCGATTCGGGCAACGTTCTTGGATGTGGGACTGGCGGGCAGTCGCCGCGCACTTAGAGGCGGCGCGTATGCGCGCACGCGCTCGCAAACAGTAACGGCGCGGGATACAAACAGAACGCCAACGCGAGGTTGACGGCGAGCGAACCGAGCGCAGCCAGCCATCCAGCGCGGTCCACGTCGGCGCTCGTTGGCTGCTCGAACCCGCCAAGCAGCTGAGCCACTCCGAACATTATGCAAAGCAGCAGCGACGTGCCCGCCGCCGCGCGAACGCCCAATGCACCGGCGACACGTGCGAGACCCACGCCGATGAGGACAGCGCAAGCCACGATCGTGGCAAAGCCGAACAGCGGCGCCGAAGGAAGTCCTTCCGGCCCGAAGAATGCACGGCCGACGAGCAGACACATGAGGACCGACACCGCGGCCGCACCCGCGCTCAGCGTCAGCGGTGCGAAACGGTGCTTGCGTGACTGCAAAGCCCAACAGCGCGAACACCGTGCGGGCTACGTGAATTGCAAACCAAACCTTCCCGTGGACAGCCCTCTTCCTCGATCAGGTCGCCTTCAATGGCGGCCGCATGCTCTGCGGACGTGACGCAAGACAACAATGCGAACAGCAGCAGATTTCCTACGCATTCGAATCCCCAAGAAGCGGCAAGCCCGCTGGCCAAGCTCTGGAAGCGCGCTGGGCGCGTTTGAGAGCGGCAACGCCCTGCGCCGTCACGTGAGTAGTAGCGCTTCGCGCGCCCACCGCGTTCCGCTGTGGCCTCGCCCATCGACGACTTCACGAACTTCTTGCTCTCGATCCGCTCGAGCGTGGTGTAGATCGCGCCCGGCGTCGGATCGCGCTCGGTATGTGCTGCGATCTTCGCGCGGATGGAGACGCCGTACGCGCCTTCGTCCTGCAGTCGCAGAATCGCGAGCAGCACCACTTGCTCGAACTCGCCAAGGTTGTGAGTGACTTCATATAATCTATATTGTAGTTGTTATAGAAGGAGCATGTAAATGAGACCATCTCGTGGCGCTCGTCCTCACGGCGGCAACGCTTGCGGCGCATGCCCATCATAGCGGCGCCATGTACGACATCGGCAAGCGAATCACGATCGAAGGCACCGTCACGAGATACGACTGGGCCAACCCTCACGTCTACATCTATGTTGAGCAGACCGCGCCCGATGGCCGCGCGATCGAGTGGGAGATCGAGACCTTTCCTCCCGCCACGATGCGCCGCCACGGCTGGTCCCCGACACGCTGCGAGTGGGCGATGCAATTTTCGTGAGCGGCAATCCGTCCAGGACGCTCGAGCGTGCGGGGCTTTACCCGATTCGATACAACGCGGCGACGACACGTTGTACGAGAGTTATGGCAGGCACTCAGCGGCTTGCCACCGCCAGCGCCGCCGACGAGGCCGTCGCTACCAGCTTGGACGGCACCTGGGCCACGCTGTTGACGATGGACGTGGTGATGCGCTTCGCCCAGCACGACTATCCATTGACGGCAGCGGCACTGCCGCCCTCGCTAGTTTCGACGAACGTACGATGAGCCCGGTAACGATTGCGTCTCCAACGCCGCACCTCTGTTCATGATCGACCCCGACCTCAAGAAAATCTCCACCGGGCGACGGCGTGATCGTGATCGCGGGCGGCTTCGCCGCCGAACGCACGATTCACATGAATGTCGCGACCCACGCCGGAGCGTCGCCGTCCGTGCAAGGCCACTCGATCGGCCGATGGACGGCTCGACGCTGGTTATCGACACCGCGCATTTCGCGAGTCACAAAACCGGCAACGGCTACACGGGCGTGCCGTCCGGACCCATGAAGCATCTCGTCGAGCGCCTTGCCCTCGACGAAGGCGGCACGACCCTAAGCTATAGCTTCGAGTTGCGCGACCCGGAGTTTCTGGCGGCTCCGTGTCGGGCCAAATTCGTTGGTCCCACCGCCCCGATCTCCCGTTCGTGCGCGACGAATGCGACTTGGAAACCGCGCGCAGGTTCATCAAAGAATGACGTCGATCGAATGTCGGTGACGTCGCCCGATACCTAATCGGCGTTCGCGGGGCGGAGGCGTTGCCGTCGCTTACTAACGAAGACTCCGCCAGCAATTCCGCCGAGGACCTTCAGAACATGAGCGCCGACGTAAGGCAGCGGCTGTTCCAGCGATCCCGTCGTGCTGATCCACATGATGGTGAACAGGAGCGCTCCCGTCAGCCCGATGAGTGCGCCGTGCAGGACGAGGTCGGATTCGATTCGCTTCGCGGCCCAGCGCGTCATCAGGAAGAACATGACGAACGAGGACACGAGCGCGTCGATGTTGTCGAGCGTGCTCATCGGCGCCGCGATCTCGGGCACGCCGGCGAGCGTCGCCGCGAGTAACAGAAGAAAAAAGACGGCGAGGATCGCAACCTCCGCCAAGAAGCCGGCTGCGAAGACCCATCTCCAACGGATTCTGCGAATCGCACTCATGCTCACTCGCTGCGCAATGCGCCGACCGGGTCGATGCGCGTCGCTCGGAACGCCGGCCCCACGACGGACAGCGGCCGCCGTGACGGCGAGGACGACGAGCACGACCGTGAACGTCGGCGCATCGAACGGCCGCACGCCGAACAACATCGCGCCGAGCAGCTGGCCCACGATCGAGCGCGAGCACCGCCCCGACGAGCACGCCGGGGATCAGCAGCCGCGCGGCGCCGCGCACGATCAGGCGGACGACGGCCTCGGGCCGCGCGCCGAGCGCCATGCGCACGCCGTACTCGCGCCAGCGCCGCTGCACCGAGTACGCGAGCACGCCGAACAGCCCGAGCGCCGCGAGCACCAGCGCGAGCCCGGCGAAGGCCGCGATCAAGAGCGCGCGGAACCGGTAGCGCGCCGTCGCCTCGTGCGCGACGCTGTCGAGCGTCACGATGTCCGTGACGCTCACGAGCTGCTGCGTGTCGACGCGCGCGATCGCCGCGCGGACTTGCGGACGCCAGCGCTGCGGCATCGCCCGAGACCGGCCGCACGACGAGGAAGATGTCGTCGATGGGGATGCGAGCGAACGGATAGTAGATCTGCGCCGGCTCCTCGAGCTCGTCGGCGCGGCGCTTGGCATTCGTCGCGACCCCGACGACCTCGCACGTGCGCGGCGGGTCCACGGACTGCTCCGCCTGCCACGTCTGCACGGTGCGCCCGACGGCCGTGCCGCCCTGCAAACGCCGCTCGACGAACGCTTCGTTCACGATGCAGACGGGCACGCTGCCCGGCGCGGTCCCGCTCGTCGAACGCGCGGCCGGCCAAGATCGGCAGCTCGAGCGTGCGAAAGTACTCCGGGCTCACGACCTGCATGTCCGGCGTCGGCCGCTCCGCGGGCACGACGGCGGGCTCGCCGGCGACGTCGAAGAACAGCCGGCCGGCGATCGATCTTCCCGAGCGGCAAGGCGCTCGTCCACGCGGCGCTCGCGAGGCCCGGAATCGCTTCGAGCTCGTCCTCGATGGCGCCGTAGAACTGCAGCAGCGCTTCGGGAGTCGGGTAGCTCTGCGACAGCGGATCGACGATCATGCTGAGCACGCTCTGCGCTCTGATACCCCGGGTCGACGCGTATCGACCTCGATCAGCGTGCGCGTCAGCAAGCCCGCGCCATAGAGCAACACGACGGCCGTGGCGATCTGGGCCACGACGAGCACTTCGCGCGTCCGGCTCGAACGATCCGTCACCGTGCGCCCGCCCTGGCATGCTTTCGCGCAGCGATGAGAACTCCGCGACTTGGCGCCCCGAAGCGAGCGTGAACAACAGCGCGACGAGCAGCGTCGCGCCGGCGCAGAAGGCGGCGACGCGCCAATCGAAGTCGAGCGCGAAACCGGCCGGCAGCAACTCCTGCGGAATCGCGGCGGGCGCGACGCGCAACAGCACGGCGGCCACGACGAGCCCCGCGAGCCCGCCGACGGCGGCGAGCAAGAGATTCTCCGTCGCGAACTGGCGCACGAGACGCCGGCGATCCGCGCCGAGCACGGAACGGATCGCGAGCTCGTTGCCGCGAGCGGCGTTGCGCGTCAGCAGCAGGTTCGCGATGTTCGCGAAGCAGATCAGCAGCACGAAACCGACCACGCCGAGAAAGAGCAGCGACGTGCGTCTTCAGCTCGGCGCCGAGCACGACGTCGCGCAGCGGCTCGCAGCGCCACGCCGCGGCCTTCGTTCGTCGCGGGATATTCGCGCGCGAGATCCGCCGCGATCCTGCGCGAGGTCGTCGCGGGCCGCTTCGAGCGAAACGCCGGGCTTGAGCCGCGCCACGGTTTGCAGCCAGTAGCTGCCGCGCTCGTGCGTCGGGCACTCCTTGAAGTGCCCTGCGACGCCCAAATGCTCACCGGAGCGAGCAGCTCCGCTTCGTGCGGAACCACGCCGACGACCGTGTACGGCTCGCCGTCGAAGCGAATGCTTTGGCCCACGATGCCGGGATCGGCGGCGAAGCGCGTGCGCCAAAACGCCTCCGACAAGACGACGACGTTGGCACGCTCGACATCGTCGGCGGCGAGAAACGTGCGGCCGACGATCGGCCGCACACCGAGCGCCTCGAATATTCCGGCCGTGACCCATTGGCGCGACACCGCTTCCGCGCCGTCCGCGCCGCTCATGACCATGCTGCCGGTGCTCGGGACGACGCCGCCGATCGCGTCGAACGATTGGTTCCGCTGCATCCAGTCGACGAGATTGAGCGGCGAGACGCGGCCCTCGGGCGTCGTCTCCGTCTGTTCCCAAATCGTCACCAAGCCGATCCGGCTCCGGGACCGGCAGGTCGCGCAGCAGCACGCGGTCGACGAGCGCGAACAGCGCGCCGTTCGCACCGACGCCGATCGCAAGCGTCAGCACCACCATGAGCGTCAACGCCTTCTGCTTGCGCAACATGCGCGTCGCGAGGCGCAGATCCTGCCACAGATCCGCGAGCAGCTCGCGGCGCGGCGCGCCCACGGCGACGGGCGGCGGCACGTTCGCCTGCCGCAGCGGCCGCATGCGTTCGGTGAGATCCGGGTCGTCGCGCAACTCCTCGCGCACGAGCGCGAGCGCGGCGGCCTCGTCAAGGCCTTCGCCGCGAAGCTCGGCGTAGCGCTGCTCGAGGTGCTCGGAAAGCTCCTCGATGATTTCCGCTTCGCGGCCGGCGGCGAGTCGCAAGCTCGCGAGCCGCGACTCGATCTCTTGCGTCCAGTTAGGCATGGTCGGACTACTCCGCCCTGAGTGTCTCGATGGGATCGATCGTCGCCGCGCGCCGTGCCGGCACGTAGCTCGCGAGCGCCGCCGCCACCATCGTCACGCCCACCGCCGCCGACATAGGCCACGGGGTCGAACGGACCGACGCCGAACAACAGCGACGCATCCAGCGTCCCAATGCGATGGCCGCGACGACGCCGACGACGAGACCGACACCGGTGAGCGCGAGCCCTTGCCGCAGGAACATCTGCTCGAGCTGCCCCGGACGCGCGCCGAGCGCCGAGCGAATGCCGATTTCCCGCGTCCGCTGCGACACGACGTACGCGATGACGCCATAGATCCCGATCACCGAGAGCGCCAAGGCCATTGCACCCGCGATCCCGAGCAGCACGAGCGTGAACGACGTGCGCGCAAGGGACCCGGCGAAGAGATCCCGCATCGTGCGCTCTTGGGCTACGGGCACGCTCGCGCTCACCGACCGGACCGCAGCCCGAATCTCCTCCACGAGACTGGCGGCGCCCGCGCGCTCGCTGCGGATCGGCGAAGGCGACCGACGACGTTCCGGCGAGCGGGAACACCGAACATGTTCTCGCTGAGCACGGGCAAGTACACGGAGCTGGGTGCCGTCCCGTGCAACCCGTCGTGTTGGACGTTCTGCACCACGCCGATCACCTCCCTCCAGGCATCCTGAGCAAACGCGCCGGGCCGAATGCGCTTGCCGAGCGCGCCCGCGGGCTCGGCGGCCAGCTCGCGAGCGAAGTCCTCGGAAATCGACGGCCACGCGGCCGCCCGTCTCGATGTCGTTCCAAGTCACGTCGCGTCCGGCGATCAGCCGCGTGCCCATGGCGGCGAAATATCCCGGCGAGACGCGGATCCATCTGCGCGCCGGCAGGGTCTCTCCCGGCGCCACCGTTTGGCCTTCGACCACTACCGAGTCCGTTGTTCCGCCCGGTCCATCGGAACGTTACTCGCGAAACCGGCTCGCACGTGACGCCCGGAAGTGCCGCGATCTTGTCGAGCATCTCGCGCTCGACGCGGGTGATTTGCCCGGCGTCGCGAGACACGGCCGGGCGGAATCCAAATCCTCGCGGTTTGAATCGTCGCCGGATCCGCAAAGCCGGGATCGACGTCGCGCAGCGCTTGAGACGTGCGAATCATGAGCGCCGCGCTCACGACGAGCACGACCGCCAGCGCGACTTGCACGACGACCAGCGTGTTGCGTGTCGCGCTCCGCTCGCGGCTTGCGCTCGATCCGCGCGCAGCGCCGGTGAAAGGTGCATTGTCGATTGCAGCGCGTGCTTGAGTGCCGTGACGGAGCCGAACACGAGCGCCGAGGCCAACGAGATGCGCCACGCTGAATGCGAGCACCGGCGGATAGACGGCGATCTCCTGAAGGCGCGGCAGGTTGCTCGGGCCGATGGCGACCAACGCCCGCAGGCCTGCGTAGGCGAGCGCGAGACCGACCACGCTGCCGGCCGCGCCCAAGACCAGGCTCTCGATGAGCAACTCGCTCGCGATTCGCGCCCGGTCTCGCGCCGAGCGCGGCGCGCACGGCGAACTCCGGCCGCCGCGCGTCCGCGCGCACGAGCATGAGATTCGCGATGTTGGCGCAGGCGATCAGGAGCACGGCGCCGATCGCACCCATGAGCACCCACAACATGCTCGACACGCCGCCGACCAAGTCGTCCAACAACGGGAGCACGACCGCGCGTCATTCGCCAGTTCGCGAACTGCTCTCTCGTCATCCCCGGAAAGAGGGGCCAGGCGTCGGCCCAGATCGGCCGAATGCGGTCGAGGTCGGCTTGCGCTTCGGCCAGCGTCACGCCCGGCTTCAGCCGGGCGAGCATTTGCCAAGAGTAGATCCCGTGGGCTTGCCGCGCCGGGTCGAGGCGGACGGGAATGATGATGTCGGGCTGCGGCGCCGCATCGAGAAACTGGAAACCGGGCGGCATGATGCCCACCACCTGCGCAGACGGCGGCAACGCCAACGTGCCGCCACCGCCCGGCGAATCCATCGAGAGCTCGCGCCCGAGTGCCGCTTCGTCGCCGCCGAATCGCCGTTGCCAAAACGCATGCGAAAGAATCACGGGCGACGGGCCGTCGGCGGCGGCGTCGTGCTCCGCTTCCGTGAACCAACGTCCGCGCATCGGCTGCACCCGAGCGCCTGCAGCGTGCCGTCCGTGACTTTCAGAGCCCGCACGCGCTCCGCCTCGCCGCGATCGGTCAGCGTCGCGGAATCCTCCTCCACAGGCCGACAGCGGCGAACGTCCGGTTCTCCTGCCGGTACGTGAGGTGCATGTTCGTGCTCGCGACCATGTCGCCGGCGGTGAGGCCCGGAGCGACGTGTCTGATCCGCACGAGCTCCTCGGCGTTCGGATACGGCAACGGTTTGAGCAGCACCGAGTAGACGACGCTGAAGATCGCCGTCGTCGCGCCGATGCCGAGCGCGAGCGTCAGCACGGCGGCGACGCGAAGGCGGGCCGCCGCGACAAGCCGCGCAGCGCGTGGCGTAGATCGCGGCCGACGGAATCGACGAAACCGATGATGCGCATGCCACGCCCTCCGGCATGCGACTCCCGGCGCGGCGCACCCACCGGCACCGGCGGCGGCGGCGCGTTCGCCTGACGCAGCGGCCGCATGAATTCCGCGAGCGCCTTGTCGTCGAGCAGCTCCGCGCGCACGAGCGCGAACGCTTCGGCCTCGTCCACGCCTTGGTCTCGAAGCTCGGCGTAGCGCAGCTCGAGGTGCTCGGAAAGCTCTTCGATGATTTCTCGCTTCGCGCGCCGGGCTCAAGTCGCAGGTTTGCGAGCCGTGACTCGAGCTCTTTCGTCCAGTTAGGCATGTCAGTTCTCACTCCTCACGGCCTCAGCGCAGCGATATGGGTCTGCCCGCGCCGCGCGCCACGCCGGCAGCAAGCTCGCGAGCGTCGTCACCGCGAGCATCACCAGCGCGATACGACCAACGTAATGGGATCGAACGCGCTCACGCCGAACAGAAAGCCCTGGAGCGCGCGCCCTGCGGCGACCGCGAGGACCGCGCCGACACCGATCCCGAGCAACGCCAGCTTGAGCCCGTCTCCGACCACGAGCGCGAGCACGCGGCGCCGGCTTGCGCCGATGGCCACGCGAATTCCGATCTCGTGAGACCGCCGGTTCGACTCGTGGCTCACGAGCCCGTACGCACCGATCGCAGCGAGCGCGAGCGCCGTCACGGAGAACGCGATGACGAGCAGCAGCGTCGAGCGGCGGTCCCGTAACGAGTCGTCGAACAAACCTTCGAGCGTCGTGACTTGAGCAAACGGCATGGCCGGATTCATCGCCCAGATCTCGTCCTGCACGGCGCGAACGAGCGTGCTCGGGTCGCCGTCGGCGCGCACGGTGAAATGCAGCGCGCCCGTCGGCTGCTGCGCATGCGCCACGAACAGGCTCGGTTGCGGATCCGCTTGCAGCGCGTCGCGCACGTCGCCGACGACGCCGATCACCTCGGCATCGGTGGGCGGCCCGCCGAACCAAAGCCTGATGCGCGCGCCGACCGGGTTCTCGCCGGGCCAATGCCGGCGTGCCATCGCCTCGTTGACGACGACCACTCGAGGTGTGTCGGCGTCGTCCGTCGGCTCGAACACGCGCCCCGCGCGCAGCGGGATATCCAGCACGCGGAAGTACCCCGCCGTGGCGATCACGGCGTGCGCGCCGAGCCGGCCGTCCGCAGCGGCCTCCGGTCGACCGACGATCGTGAGGTCGCCGTGTCCGTCCCGATTCCTTCGGCGAGCGGCAGCGAAGAGGTCACGCCGGTCGCTGCCACGCCTGGCAACTCGTCGATCCGCTCCAGGGCCTGCTCGACGAACAGGCGGCGTTGCGCCGGCTTCGGGGTAGTAGTCCCACGCCTGCACCGTCAGCGCGAG
Source organism: uncultured Gammaproteobacteria bacterium (assembly GCA_963744305.1). Classification (GTDB taxonomy): domain Bacteria; phylum Pseudomonadota; class Gammaproteobacteria; order Steroidobacterales; family Rariloculaceae; genus FEN-1219. The sequence goes on along the minus strand of CAVUTF010000029.1, from coordinate 38,927 downwards.
CACGTTGTCCGTGCGGTAGCCGCGGTCCACGTCGAGCACCGCGACGAAGCTACGCAGCAACAGCGCGGCGCTCACGAGCAGCACCATCGCGAGCGCCAGCTCCGACACCACCAGCGCACTACGGAAACGGCGCGCGGCCGGCGCGGCGCTCGCACCGCCGTGCAGCTGCTGGCGAAGGGCCGCGTTGCGCGCGACTTGCAGTGCGGGCACTAGCCCGAACAGCAAGGTGCTGCCGATCGCAAGCACCGACGCGAACAACAACGCTCGCGCGTCCAAGCCGGGAGCCAGCGCATGCGGGATGCTCGCGGGTTGAATGGGCTCGAACACCGCGAGCCCCCAAGCCGCAATCAAGAGCCCGCAGGCACCGCCCAACGCGCCCAGCAGCAGACTCTCCGTGATCGTTTGCTTCAGTATGCGGCGGCGGTCCGCGCCGATCGCAGCTCGAATCGCGAATTCGTGTTGCCGCTTCGCCGCTCGCACGAGCAAGAGGTTGGCGACGTTTACGCATGCGATCAGCAGCACGAGCCCAACGGCACCGAGGAACAGCAAGAGCGTCGTCTGCGCTCTCCCGGCGAGGTGCTCTGCAAGGGGCACGACCGCCACTCCGACGCCCGCGTTGCGCGGATTCTCGGCCGCTAGCTGAGTCGCGATCACGTCGAGCTCGGCGCGGCCGGCCGCGATGTCGACCCCGACTTTGAGCTTGCCCGCCACGTGCCAGAACCGGGAGGAGCGATTTCGTGCCTCCCACCCTTCGTAGACCCTCGGCACCCAGAGATCGCGGCCGACCGGAAACTCGAATCTCGCCGGCATGACGCCAACGACCGTCGCCGGCTTACCGTCGAGCGTGAGCGCTTGCCCCACGATGCCGGGATCGCCACCGAAGCGGCGCTGCCATAGACCATGGCCGAGCACCACGACACGCGCGCCGCCTTGCACGTGATCCTCGGCACGGAACGTTCGCCCGAGCAACGTGGGAACGCCGAAGACGTCGAAGAAGTTTTCCGTGACGAGCCAGCTGCGAAGGTTTTCCGGCTGCCCGTCCGCGGCGAGATAGTCGTTGCTGTAGGGCTCGGCCGCGGCCATTGCCTCGAACGAAGTGCTCCGCTCGCGCCAGTCGAGGAAATTGGCGGACGCCGCGAGATCGCGCTCGCCTCCCCCAGCCTGGTCCTGCTCCCAAAGCGTGACGATCCGGTCCGCATCCGGGTACGGCAGCGGCTTCAACAAGATGGCATCGATCGCGCCGAAGATTGCGGTAGTCGCGCCGATCCCGAGCGCAAGCGTCAGAACCGCGACCGCGGTGAAGCCCGGAGACCGCGCCAGTTGGCGCATCGCGTAACGAAGGTCCTGCCGGAGATCGGCAAAGAGTTGCCGGCGCGGCGCACCGATGGGCACGGGCGGCGGCGCGTTCGCCTGCCGCAGCGGCCGCATGACGTTCGACGAGGCCTCGGATCGTCGCGCAACTCCTCGCGCACGAGCGCGAGCGCTGCGGCTTCGTCGAGGCCTTGGTCGCGAAGCTCGGCGTAACGCAGCTCGAGGTGCTCGGAAAGCTCTTCGATGATTTCTCGCTTCGCGCGCGGGGCGCAAGCGCAGGCTCGCGAGCCGTGACTCGAGCTCGTTCGTCCAGCTAGGCATGGCTTGACCCCCGTGATCGCGGCGATCGCGCGAACGAACTTCTGCCACGTCTCTTTGTGTTGCTCGAGCACGCGGCTGCCTTCGGCCGTGAGACTGTAGAAGCGCCGCCGCCGTTGGCCGGGCTTCTCGACCCAGCGGCCCTTCAACCAGCCGCGCTCCTCGAGCCGATAGAGCAGCGGGTACAGCGACGCGACGTGAAACTTGATCTCGCCGCCGGACGCAGCTCGATGAGCTTGCTGATCTCGTAGCCGTGACGCGGGCGCGCCTCGACGATCGACAGCACGATGAGCTCGGCGGAGCCTTTCTTCAGTTCGCGGGCTAGGATTCGGTCGTCTATATCAGCCATAGCCACATATGCTATGGCCAGTGTGGTGGGCGTGGCAAGCCAGCCGACCGAAGGAACCGGAAACCGTCATGGCATCCGTCTACAGTGACCAGCAAGCTGCGTGTACCCTACAAACTCGGCTTCTCTTTGGTGCAGAACCAACGTTCGCCTTTCGAAGTCGTCGATCTTCGTCCTTGCGTAGAACGAGGTGCCTGGTAGTACACTGCGGCCGTCCTTCACGCGTCGTTCGAGTAGGCGCTCTAAGGAAAATAACAATGTCTCTCGCTTCGAGCTGATTGAACGAAGGCGACGTTTCACCTTTGCCTTCCCTTGGAACTGCGCAGCAGATTCTCGCTCGGCGGAATGGCGCTAGGCATGCTCGCGCTCAATCTCGTCGGGTTTGCGCGCTGCACACCGTATTCTGCGTCCGTTCTTCGACTGTATCCGCAAATTCCCACCTACCTCTACGTTCACGGTGCCGTCGGCACCGCCTGGTTCGTGCTCGTCGTTGTTCAGACCATGTCTAATTGCGCAGATACACACAAGTAACGCTTCACCGCCAGCTCGGTCGGACGGGTGCAGCGTTGGCTGCGGCGGTATTGATCTCCGGGATCTTCACGAGCACGAATATGGTGCCGCGAAACGTTGCATCTCGGATTGACACTCTCGAGGCCGACATCTCGTTGTACAGCGCAGTAACAGCGGCTGACAATGCCGCGTTCATCGTTTCCCCAGATGTTAGTCCTATTAGCGGTTCTACTTTCGCCGTCGAGCGGACGTGCACAAACGGCTCATGCTGAGTTGCGTCGGTGAGTATCCCTCGGACCTGCGGTGGCGCGCATTGCAAGTTGGTACGGCCCGATTCCGAATCCGGAACCTTTCTGCGTAACTTTCCTCTTGAGCTTTCTCGGGGCGGTAGTCGTTCACGAATCCGATAACACGTTGGCGACCGCACGTGGCAACTGTTCTCGCGATACTGTTCGTGCTCGTCGTCAATTTAGTGTTTCAACTAAGCGGGTTTGGTGCGGCGCTCGTGGAGCGACGAATGGGTTAACCCGAGGTCCGGCGCAGACACCCTGATCGCCTCGTCACGGTCTACGGCGACGAGTTCGCGATTCAGGACTTGAAGCGTCGGCTGACGTGCTCGAAGTGCGGCGAGCGGCCTATCGCCGCGCGTCGATGATGCGCGGATCGAGGTACTCGGCAAATACGCCACCGAGACCCGCGGACATCACGTCGCAGCCGTGGTGCATGATTCGCGCGCCGGGCGTGCGCAGCCACCGCTTCGTGACGACGAGCGGCTTCGCGAGCGTCACGGGATCGACGAGCGTGAGCTCGAGATCGAGCCAACGGCCGTCGGGGCTGACGGAGTAAAGTTCGATCGTGTGCAGCGCGTCGCTGTGCGCGAAACCGCCGAGCCAATCCGAGAGCCGGCCGGCGGGAACACCGCTCGTCTCGACCACGAGCACACCTGCTCGAAGCGGCCTTTCGACACGCCGAACGATGCGCGGTCGCCTTGCGGCGGTGCCCGTCTCCGTCGAGCGAGATCGTGCGCTCGGCCCCGAATTCCTCGTAGCGCAGCACCACGCGATCCGACTTGGTCTCGATTTCGAGCGGCAACGGCGACACGACTTGCGCGGCGACTCCAAGGCGGTCGCACGAAAACCCCGGCAGTCGGCCGGGTGACGCTCGCGACGGATCGGCAGCGACGGCCGATACGCGCTCGACGGAGCGAACGTTCGCGGCCATGGCCTGCGGATAGAGCTCGAGCGCAGAACGATGCCGGCTCTCGGGACCGGCGAGCAGTCGTTCCGCGTCTGGCACGCCCTTCGATCGTGCACGCGGCGAAACAGAAAAAATCCGAGAGCGCCCAGCCGGGCTCGGCGGCCGCCGTAACCGCCGAACTCCAGGTGCCGTCGAACGGCGCCGGCGCGAACCGCGCCCCGCACCCCGGGCACTCGGACTCCGACAGCACATCCGGAAACTGCGCGAGCGCGGGCAACGCGAGCGCCGCGACTGAAAGCGCAGCGCTAGACAGCGCACCGGCGCGCCGGACGTGAGTCCACAATAGAGCTCGTGCGCACATCGACCCGCTCCCCATCGCTTCCGGTCCTGCCGACCGTTCGCTACTCTTGTCCGGTTCTCGTCCCGCCGTCTTTGCCGTTCCCGGGATACTTTTCGGAAAAAATTCGGCTGACCCTCCGCGTGGCGCACGACAACACGGTCCTGGAATTCGGCGGTTTCCGTCTGAACCGCGGCGAGCGCTCGGTCCTCACCGCTGCGGGCGCCCCGATTCAGCTCACGCGGCGGCTGTACGACATGCTGCTGTACATGGCGGAACGTCCGGGGCGCCTGCTCGAGAAACAGGCGCTCATGGATGCGGTGTGGAAGGGCGCCGTGGTCGAGGAGAACACGCTGAGCCGCACCGTCTCGAACCTGCGCCAATTGCTCGGTGAACGCGCGGGCGAGCAGCGCTACATCGAAACGGTGTCCGGTCTCGGTTACCGATTCGTGGCGTCGGTCATGGTGCCGGCCGACCGCAACGTCGAGCCGGCCGCCCATCGCCGACTGCCGTCGATCGCCGTACTGCCGTTCGCGGACTTGAGCCGCGATCGCGACCAGGGCTACTTCGGCGACGGCATCGCCGAGGAGGTGCTGAACCGGCTCGCGACGGTGCCGGGGCTGCGCGTCATCGCGAAGAGCTCGGCGTTTCGCTTCCGCGACGACCGCGATAGCGCGCGAGCGATCGGCGCCGCCCTCGGGGTCGACTACCTGCTGAGCGGTGCCGTGCGCAAGGACGCCCGCGAGCTTCGCATCACGGCGCAACTCGTCGACCTGGCGACCGAAACGCAACGCTGGTCCGAGCGATTCGACCGCACCGCCGAGCTGGAAAACGTGTTCGCGATCCAGGACGACATCGCGCGAGCCGTCACGCATGCGCTTCGGGGAGTACTCGGCGCCGGTGAGCCTTCGCCGACGCAAGGAGGCACACGCGATCCGGAGGCCTACGATCTATTCCTGCGTGGCCGCGCGTTGATCGAGCAAAGCGGCGCGCATGCAGCCCTGCGCTCGGCCGAGTTGTTCCGCTCGGCGGTCGCGCGCGATCCAAGGTTCGCGGCCGCCTGGCTGTGGTTCGCGCACGCGAGCCGCGCACAGCTCGTGTTCGCACCGCAGCGCGGGGCGCAAGCCGTGACCGATCTACGAGAAGCCTCTGCGAAGGTCCTCGAGATTGCGCCGCTCTGGTGGGCCGCACACATGGTGCAGGCCTGGCAGCACCATCTGTTGCGCGACTGGCTCGCGATGGAGCGGTCGCTCGAGGAAGCCCGCCGGCTTGCGCCGGAGATGACGCGCGACGTCGAGTTCAACTTCGGCGCGCTGCGTACGCAGCTTAACGAGTCACGCGCAGCCATCGAGCATTTCCGCGCCACCGCACGCATGGATCCGCTCTCCCTGCTGGTGTGCGGGCTCCTGCAGAAGGAGCTGATCATTGCCGGCCGCTACGACGAGGCCGATGCCGAGTATCGGCGCAGTCTCGACCTCGCCGGCGACCGAGAGATGGTGGAGCACCTCGTGCTACACGCCCGGTGGGCGCGCGGCGAGCCGTTCCGCGACCAGTTCCGCCGCTACCTTGATCTCACCGAATCGAAGCCGGCGCCCGTGCTCCACGAGGTCTACGCCGTCTGCGAGGAGCCCGAGCGCGCGATCGAGAAGCTTCGCGCCGCCACGGCTGCACCGGACTATCAGGTTGCCCCGCACCAGATCCTGCTCGCGTGGTGGCTCGCGGCGTACGGCGACGTGGAAGGTGCGTTCGCCTCCCTGTGGCGCGGCTACGTCGACTTGGGCTACGTCAATCCGTCGTGGCTCTGGTTTCCGGTGTTCGCGCGCACGCGCGAGCACGCGAGGTTTTCGGAGTTGCTCGATCGCGTAGGCCTCACCGCGTATTGGAGCTCGAAAAACCGCTCGCAGTGAACGCCATTCATGCGGTTGCGGCCCGGTCCTTGGTGTACGGACGCGACGGGGCGCGCACACATGGTCGCGCCGAAATCCCTGGATTACCAATGTTCTGACGCGTTTGCACGAGCCTCATCCGCACACACCTTGCGAACGCATCCGAGCCGCACGACGTAAAGATCGACAACTGGAACTAACCCTTCTGCTAGCTGACTGCGCCAACGGCGCCCCACAGTTGTACGCGTCCAGCACCTGGCCCGGGATCGAGAGCCAATACTTCGCCATCTTCACCGGCTCGGTAAACGTAACCGGATCGGTGACGACGATCTCGTAGTCCAGTCGATCGCCCGCGACGGTCGGCGTGAAGCGCTCGACGATCTCGGCTTTGTCGCTCGCCGGAATCTCGAACTTGAAGTTCGGCGAGTTCAAGTTCGTCGTCGTGACGACGAGCGTCCGGTCCTGCCAAACGCCCGTGGAAAACCCATGCGGCGTGAACGGCTGCGCCGCTCGATCGCCCTTCCACTCCATGCGAATACGGCGCGCGACGTCGAACTCCTCGAGCTTGAGCACGACGTCGTCGCCGCTGCGCTCGAAGGCGAGATCGTACGGCTGCTCCATGATCCACGGCATGCCCTTCGGCGTGCAGTCGTTCGCTAGGCGCTGGCTGCCCGCAACGGAATCGAAAGACTGGACGGTGCGCCGCGCTTCGGGCGTCAACGGATAGTCGAGCACGGTAAAGCCCCGCCCTCCCATGTCGGGGAAGAGCAGCGCCCCGGCGACAAACGTGGAGCTCCAGACGCGGAACAGGCCGAGCTCCGGGCGCGACTTGTCGCCGTCGGCGACGGCCCAAGCTCTGCCGTCACCGATCGCGCGGCCGGCGAAACGCGGCGAGCCGCCGAAGCCAAGCGACACCTCGCGGCCGTCCGCGAGCAGCATGTTCGTGGCATTGAGCTCGAGGCTGCCGTCGACGGCGGGATTGCCCGCCACCTTGACGCGATCGCCCACCGCGACGAGCTCGGGGCCGACGCCGGTGCGGCGCAGGATGCCCGGCGAGTTCGTCTCGAGCTTCCAGGTTTGCTCCTGACCGTCGGCACCGCGGCTGCGCAGCGTGAACTGCACGTGCGGGTTCTGCCAACGCACTTCGGCGAGCTCGCCCTCGAGCTCGATGCTGCGCTGCCGGTCGAACTTCGCGAAGCTGTGATGGGCGGTTGCGGGCGCTGCGATGACCAGCGAAGCACAAAGCAGCGCCGCAGCGCGCGCAACGGATTTTGGTTCGATCATCGGTGTATCCCAGCCAGGTGAGTGCTGCGAAACAGTGTCGGCGGCATCCGAGGACGCGCGCAGCGACGATACCACAGCGCGATACGAGCTTCCGCCGCGCCACGCCCTGTAACCTTTTTTCCCGGCTGACGGCTCGTAGCCGAGAGGTGGGCGCGTCCGCTCGGCGCCTGCGCGGCCCAACAATCCGGAGGGGAAGCCATGATCAAGCTCGATCGACGCCATGCGTCGGAACGTCGGCTACGCGCTTCGCGTGCTTGCGCGAACGCCGGGATTGACGCTCACCGTGATCCTCACGCTCGCGCTCGGGATCGGGGCGAGCAGCGCCGTGTTCACGGCCGTCAACGCGATATTGCTCGAGCCGCTGCCATTTCCCGACGCCGACCGGCTCGTGAGCGTGCGCCAAACGCGGGAGAATGCGACGGTCGCGAACGTCGCACCCGTTCGTCTCGAGGAGTGGAACGAGCGCAACTCGACCTTCGAAGCGCTCATGGGCTACACGACGCAAAACGCGGCGGACGCGAGTGCCGATATCCCCGAAAGCATCAGAGTGGCCGGCGTATCACGGCGGATGATGGCGGTCTGGGGAATCGAACCGATACTCGGCCGCGGTTTCGTCGCAGCCGATCACGAAGCCGGTGCCGCGGATGTCGCATTGATCGCCGAATCGTTGTGGGAGCGGCGCTTCAACCGCGATCCTAACGTCATCGGGACGCTCATCAGTTCCGGCGATCAGATGGCCGAGATCGTAGGCGTCATGCCCGCAACCTTCGCGTTTCCGGACCCCGACGTCGAAGTCTGGGGCGCGACGACCTATGAGCCATTCGTGCTCAATCGATACAACGCTTGGTTCACGTCCTTCGGCCGCCTCAAGCCCGGCGTCACGGTCGAGCAGGCGCAAGCGGATCTCCGGCGGATTCAAGCGCAGCTTGCCGAGGAGTTTCCCGAGACCGATCGGGACGTGGGTGTGGACGTCGTCTCTCTCAAAGCGACGACGGTGGGGTCCGTTCGCGGATCGTTGTGGCTGATCTTCGGCGCCGTGTCCGTGTTGCTGCTGATCGCCTGCACGAACATCGCGGCCCTGTTGCTGGCGCGGGCGGCCGAGCGCCAGCCGCAATTCGCCGTTCGCCTGGCGCTTGGCGCGTCCAAAGGGTCCCTTGCAAGGCAAATGCTCACCGAGACGGCGATCTTGGCCGCTGGTCGGAGCCGTTCTCGGCCTGCTCGTCGCAACCGGCGTTACGTTCGGCTTTCGCGCGCTCGCGCCGAACTTTCCGCGGCTCGACGACATCGCGCTCAGCGGCACGACCTTGGTCTTCACGGCAGACGCTCGTGGTCGCAGTGACGTTGTTGTGCGGCTTGGCGCCGGCGATTCAGAACGCGCGTGAAACGAGCACCCGCACGATCCTCGAGGCGGGCCGTGCGCAGATCTCGAGGCGGCACTCGTTGCATTGGACGTTCGTCGGCGTGCAAGTAGCGCTGTCGGTGGCGCTGCTCGCCGGCGCGGGGCTGTTGCATGCGAAGCTTCCAAGAGCTTTCGCGCGTCGACACGGGTTTCGATCCGACGAACGTCCTCACGTTTCGAATTACAGGATCGTTTGCCGAGCCCTTCCAGAGCCGCGTTCAAAGCGTCGAGCGCATGCTCGAGGAGCTGGCAGCGCTGCCGGGCGTCGAAGGAACAGCGGCGTCGTCGCCCGTGCCCGGCGTCCTCGACGACGGATCGGGTTTTCAATTCGGCGTTACGGAGTGGGAGTTGGCGGACGGTGGTGACGCCGATGTACCTCCCTTGTCCGAGGTCCGTGTCGTCTCGCCGTCGTACTTCGCGACGATGGCACATTCCCATGCTCGCCGGCGAGACGTGCCGCCGGCCAGCAGGCGACGCCCTTCAGGAGATCGTCGTCAATCAGGCGTTTGCGTCCCGATACTTGTCCGGCCGCTCGCCGCTCGGGTTGCTAGATGCGAACGGCCGACGGCAGAAACGCGTCACGAATCGTCGGCGTCGCGGGGAACGCGCGCGATTTCGGGCTCGACCGCGAGCCCGTCCCGACCCTTACAGCTGCGCCACGACCATCGCGTATCCGCCGTTAGCGCTGCTCGTGCGCACGACGAACGACCCGATGACGATGGTCAATACCGTTCGTCAGCGTCTCGCGGCCATCGAGCCGCAGCGCTCGATCTACGGCGTCATGCCGCTCGAGCAACGCATCGGCAACGAGTATTCTGCCGACCGGCTGCGCACGGCCGTGACTGCGCTCTTTGCCGGTGCGGCGCTGCTGCTCGTGTCGCTCGGCATGTACGGGACGCTGAGCTACGTCGTGAGCTTGAGAAGGCGAGAAATCGGCCTGCGCGTCGCGTTCGGGGCTGCGCAATCCGCCGATCACGTCGCACTTTCTATTGAAGGCAATGCGCGTCGTCGGTGTTGCATGTCTCGCGGGGCTCGCGCTCGCGTTCGCCGTGTCGCGCGGCCTATCGACGCATGCTCTACGGCGTCTCGCCGACCGATCCCGCGACGCTGACGGCCGTCATCGTCATCGTACTGCTCGTCGCAGCGGCGGCGGCGCTCGTCCCGGCCGTGCGCGCCTCACGCGTCGACCCGATGACAGCGCTTCGGGATAAATAGCGATGCCGAGTTGGATCGCTCTGCGCCTGAGCTGTGCGCCCGCCTACTCCAGGCAACGGCAGCGCCGCTGCGATAGCCGCCCGACCGCGTCATCGCACGTCAGTAACCCCCTTTCGCACCGAAAGCGGCCAATCTCTTCAGTGTTGATCCACACTGCACCGTCGGCAGCGCGTAGAACGATGCTTGGCGGTGCCGTGGGCGGCGTCGCGCAGCCCGTAGCGATCGCGGCGATCGGAATGAACAACGCACGGCGGGTCCCTGCTCGCATTCGGAAGCCTCCAGAGAATTGCCTGGCGATTGGGGGCGCGTAGAATCGCGGCAGACGGTGTGGCCGATCTTTGTCGTGGCCCGGATTGTTCCGGCGTAACCTGACTCTTTCTGACTTCCCGGCGATGGCTCAGCACGAGCGACGCAGGTTTTCGAGTTCGGCGGCTTCCGCCTGGATCCGCTTCGCCGCGTGCTGTCGCGCGAGAACGGCAAGCCGATCGCCCTGAAGCCGAAGCTGCTCGACGCGCTGCTCTATCTCGTCGAGCGCGCGGGCGAGCCGCTCGACAAGACGGAGCTGATCGCAGGGATCTGGCCGGGCCTCGTCGTCGAGGAAAACAACCTCAACAAGACGATCTCCGCGCTGCGGCGCGTGCTCGGCGAAACGCCGGACGACCATAAGTTCATCGTGACGGAGCCGGGACGTGGCTACCGGTTCGTCGCGACAGTTTCGCGGCGCGCGCGTGACGCCGACGAGCCGACACCCGCCGTGGGGCTACCGAGCATTGCGCAGCCCCCGCCCCATCGGTCTCGAATGCGCAACGCGGCGCTGCAGCTACGCCGGCGTCGCCGCAATCGCAGCAGCGGCCGCACTCGCCGCAAGCCCCTTCTGGCAGCGTCACCCGCCGGAACCCGTGGCGCGCGCAGTCCGTTTTCAGATCGAAACCGCGAAGACGCTCAACCCCCTGAACATCGCGTTGTCGCCGGACGGCGCGCAGATCGCGTACGTCGGCGAGACGGAGCGCGGCAACGCCCTCTGGGTCCGGCCGCTCGACTCGCTCGAGGCTCGAGTCCTGCTCGGCTCGGAGGGTGTGTCCGAGACGTCGTATCCGTTCTGGTCGCCCGATGGCGGAGAGATCGCTTATCGAACCGCGCACGGACTCGGGCGCGTCAACTTCGCCGGCGGCCTCACGAATACGATCGTCGACGGAGTGTCGCTGTTCCGCCGCGCCGCATGGGGCGCAGACGGCACGGTCCTGTACGGGACCGAGAAAGTCATTCATCGCGTCCCCGTTGCGGGCGGCGAGCCCGTCGCGGTCTCGACGCTCGACCCCGCCGCGGGCGAGACGGCGCATTCGGCGCCGCAATTCTTGCCCGACGGCAAGCACTTTCTCTACAAAGCGACGAACGTCGACTGGCGCAAAGGTGCGATCTACATCGGCTCACTCGATCCCGAGGAGCGCGCCGCTGCGGCTCCTCGAAGCGTCGCGCGCAATCTACGTCGAGCCCGGCTACCTGGTGTACTCGCAAGAGAACGCGCTGTACGCCCGCAAATTCGACGCGACGCGGCTCGAGCTCACGGGGCCGCCCGCGCAGATCGCCGATGACGTGTACTACCGCGACAACCTCGACACGAGCGCCTTCGACGCGGCGGGAAAAACGCTCATCTATAGAGCCGTGGCGAAGGATGCGCCGCCCCTGCCATTGTTGTGGGTGGATCGCGACGGGACCACCACGGTCGCCGCGTCGCCACCGGTCGCGCCCGGCAATTTCCGACTCTCGCCAGACGCTCAGAGAATCGTTTACGACGACGGCAACCCGCCCGACGTCTGGATACTGGACCTCGATCGCGGTGCACGCACGCGCGTCACGTCGAATCCGCAAGCGGAACGAGGAGCGTTGTGGTCGCCGGACGGTAGCTCGATCGTGTTCGATGCACATCGGGAAGGCGGTCGCGCGCTCTACGAGAAACGAGCGGACGGTACGCTTCCCGAGAAGTTGCTGTTCGCCGCCGGCGCGCACAACGTGAGCCGTTACCGACTGGTCGGACGACGGTCGATTCATCATTTTCGAGCAGGATTCGTGTCTCGGCTGCGACTTGGACATCTGGGTGCTCCCGAGGTCGGACGGCGCCGCGCCGTACCCCTTCGCGGCGACGCAGTTCGACGAGTTCTCTGCCGTGCTCTCGCCGGACGGCCGCTGGATCGCCTACGTCACGCTCGAGTCCGGCATCTGCGAAGTGGTCGTACAGTCGTTCGCGGATCCCGCCGCCGGGAAATGGCAGATCTCCGCGAACGGCGGTTTTGCACCCCGCTGGTCGCCCGACGGGCGGGAGCTCTACTACTTCGATGGCGTCGAGTCGGTCGTCCGCGTGGAGGTCGCTACGGAGCCGGCCTTTCACGTAGGCAAGCCGTTCGCGTCTCGCAAGCACCGCGGCGTTTCAGTGGGACGTCGCCAGCGACGGTCAGCGGTTGCTGCGGACCTCCGGCGTCGCGGAGCGCGCCGAAAAAACCTTCCCGATCACCGTGATCCTGAACTGGACGGCACTCGTCGAAGACTGAGCGATGTCCGGCCTACGGGTCGAGAGAGCCGTGCACCCAGCCTCCGAGTTGCGCAAGCGCGCTTCCCTCGTCGAGTTCGTCCGCTTCCGTGGAGACCTCTGGCGATACCCAACCCGGGAAGGCAATCTCTTCCTTGACGTGGCGGCCGGACGCCGTGTGCTTCTCGTTGACCTGCGCGAGATGGTCGCGAGGAAATCGTTTGCAAGCGCACACCAAGGCAGCCCAGAGACGCCGGTGCACGTACGTGATCTTGCCGTCAACGAGCCGACACACGAGAACGTCGGGCGAGTCTCTGACTGCGCGAGTCAGCTTGAAAATCTCGCCGCCCTTCGCGTGAGACCACCAGCTTCCGCCGGATGGTGCACCCGCGATGGCGCTCGCGAGCGACGGCACGGGACCGGTCGCAGCCTCGAGCACAACGCCATGCGTGCGGACAAACGTCAACGCTTCAGCGGCCGTCATGGCAGCTGCAGCACGTCGTGCCCTCAGGCGCGGATCGGCCACGGCGTGTCGCGCGAGCCTGCCTGCCAGTTGTCGTGCCGGCCGTCCCAGAACACCGTCTTCACGTCGCTCGGGTCGACGTCGTCGAGGGCGTTGAAGCTCACGCAGACATACTCGCCGCCGAGCTGCTCGAGGTAGCCGCGGCTGAAGCAGCTGACGCCGCAGCGCTTGCAGAAGTAGCGCTTAGCAGTCTTCGCGCCCCACTCATAGAAGCTCAAGTCACGCTCCCCCGCGAGGATCCGAAAGCCCTCGGGCTTGGCCATGCCCATGAGCAAGCCGACCTTCGTGCAGACCGTGCAGTTGCAGCGCATGCCGCTCGTCGCGTCGACCTCGATCTCGAACTTCACGGCGCCGCAGTGGCAGCTTCCCGCGTGCTTGCGCACGTTGCCTCGTTCGCTCATCGCGCACCTCCGATTCACTGTAACCGTCGCCAGCTCAGCATGCGTGCCGGACAACCACTGTCATGTATCCAGGCTAGCTCGGCCCAAAACTTGCACAATCGCCGAGGTTGGCGCTGCGCCATGAACGAGCACAAGGAGCACACGAACATGCAAGCCGAAGAACACGATCTGTCTCTGGTTCAACAAGGACGCGCAAGAGGCGGCGCGTTTCTACGCAGCCACCTTTCCCGGATAGCAAAGTCACTGCCGTTCACAAGGCGCCCAGTGATTTCCCCGGCGGCAAGGAAGGTGATGAGCTGACGGTGGAATTCACCGTTCTGGGTATTCCCTGTCTCGGTCTCAACGGCGGCCCGGCGTTCAAGCAGAGCGAGGCCTTCTCCTTCCAGATCGCGACGGAGAATCAGGAAGAGACGGACCGCTACTGGAACGCGATCGTCCGCAACGGCGGCAAAGAAAGTGCCTGCGGCTGGTGCAAGGACCGTTGGGGCCTGTCCTGGCAGATCACCCCGCGCACGCTAACCGAGGCGATGGCGGCCGGCGGCAGCGAAGCAAAGCGTGCCTTCGAGGCGATGATGCCGATGAAGAAGATCGACGTCGCCAAGATCGACGCAGCGCGGCGGGGTCCTCGCTAACCCAACGCACCTCGGTGGGCTCGCCCCTCGGGCTCGATGCTCGTGCTCGCGCCGCGTTAGCCTAGCGGCATGGATTCAATCATCGCCGCGGCCGCGCGCGCCCTGGCCGGCGGTGACGCGCTCGGTGCACTCAAGCTCGTCGCGCTGCGCGACGACGCGCCAGCGCTTGCGCTGCGCGGCATCGCCATGGCGCAGCTCGGCGATTACTCGCTCGCGCGCGATTTGCTGCGGCGCGCCGCTCGCAGCTTCGGCGCGCGCGAGCAGCTGGCGCGGGCCCGCTGCATTGTTGCGGAAGCCGAAGTGGCGCTGGCCATGCGCGACCTCGCGCGGCTCGCCGCGGGCGTTGGCCCAAGCTGCAGCAGCACTCGAAGCGCGTGCCGATCGCGCGAACGCGCTTCAGGCGCGCCTGATCGCCGTGCGCCGGCTGCTCCTGCTCGGTCGTCTCGATGCGCCGAAGCCGCGCTCGCTCGCGTCGACGTGAACGGCATTGCCCCGTCCCTGCTCGCAGTGGCCGAGCTCGCAGCCGCGGAGCTGGCGTTGCGCTCGCTGCAGCACCGCGCCCGCACGCGCGGCGCTCACTCGCGCGCAGCAAGCCGCCGAACGTGCGGGCGTGCCGGCGCTCTTGGCCGAGGTCGCCGAAGCCACCGCCGCGCTCGACCGTCCCGCCGCGCGCCGTGTCGAGGCCGGCCAGGAGCGGCCGTTGCGGCTCGAAGATGTCGAAGCGCTGCACGCCTCGGGCGCGCTCGTCGTCGACGCTTGCCGTCGCGGCCTTGCGTACCGGCACCACATGGCTACCGCTTGCTCGCCGGCCCGTGCTCTTTACATTGGCGCTGGCCCTCGCCGAAGCCTGGCCGCACGACGTCGACCGCCGCGTGCTGATCGAGCGCGCCTTTCGCACGCGTCGCCCCGACGACACGCATCGCGCACGGCTGCGCGTCGAGATCGGCCGGTTGCGCGCGCTCACCAAACCGCTCGCACGCATCGAAGCCACCGAGCGCGGCTTCAAGCTCACGCCGCGAAGCGAGCCGCGTCGTCGTCTTATTGCCGCCGATCGATGGCGAAGAGGCATCGTTGCTCGCGCTGCTCGCCGACGGCGCCGCGTGGTCCACGTCGGCGCTCGCGCTCGCGCTCGACACGAGCCAGCGCACGGTGCAGCGCGCGCTCGTCGAGCTCGAGGCGGCGAAGCGCGTGCGCTCGATCGGGCGTGCGCGCGCGCAACGTTGGCTCGTCGCCGCCGCTCGCGGGATTCACGACGATCTTGTTACTCCCTGCTTCGCTGCCGGACGGCTAGATTGTTCCCACGCGGCCACCCGCGTATCCACCGCCTACCGGCGCGCAAGCGCGGCGCTTCGCACGCCGGCGCCGCGTGGCCTCGGCGAAGTGCCAATCCGTTGTCTCCACGGCAAGTCGATGAACGCGCGCTGTTTGGCGGGCATCAACCGCGCGCTCGGATACACCGCGTGGATCGGGGACGCGGGCGGCTCGTATCGCTCGAGCACGATCTCGAGGTCTCCGTTCACGACATGCCGCCTCACTTGATAGAGCAGCAAACGCACGAGACCGCCGCCGTCGAGCGCGAAGTCGATCGCCGCATCGACGCTGTCGGTCGCGAACCTCGCCTCGACGGCCACACGCTGCTCGCCGCGGCTGCGGCGCCCGCCGTCCGGACCGAATAGCCATTCGCGCGGGCCGAGGTAAGGCCCCAGGAAGATCAAGTCGTGGTTCGGTAGATCGGCCGGAGCCGTCGGCTTGCCGCGCCGGCGCGAGGTACGCGGGCGACGCGACGACGACACGTCGCGTTTCGCCGAGGCGCCGGGCGTGCAGCGTCGAGTCCTGCAACGCGCCGATTCGGACGGCGATGTCGATGCCCTCCTCTATCAGGCGCACGTTGCGGTCGTCTAGCCGCAACTCCGCCGTGACTTCCGCGTACTTCGCGAGGTAGCGGCTGCAGCAACGGCGCGACGTGCGTGCGCCCGAAGGCGACGGGCGCCGCGACGACGAGCTTGCCGCGCGGTGCCGCGCGCTCCGTGCGCGCAACCTCCGCGGCCTCTTCGACGTCGGCAAGCACGCGCTTGACTCGCTCGAGGTAGCGGGCTCCGGCCTCGGTCAAGCGCACCGACCGAGTCGTGCGCTCCAAGAGCCGCACGCCGAGCCGTGCTTCGAGGCGGCCGACGAGCCGCGTCACGACGGAAGGCGACAGCCCGAGGCGTCTGGCGGCGGGCGCGAATCCCTTCACGTCGCAAACTGCGGCGAAGGCTGTCATTGCATCCAGGCGGTCCATTTGATTATTGCAGCTTCAGCAATGGTGACGTGTCAACGACGGCGATTCTATACAACACCGATTCGTCGCACTCTGCGTGCAACGGCGCACGGTGCGCCCGCGATGAAAACAGGAGAAGATCATGACTCGCACGTCGTTGCTTGCTTTGCCGATGGCGCTTTCTTTCGCGTTCGCCGCACCGGCGTTCGCCGACCCGAGCGAGCCCGCGACGCAGGCGGCTGAAGCGGCGCAGAAGGTCCGCTATCGGACCGCCACGGTCGGCGGCGTACGAGGTGTTCTATCGTGAAGCAGGGCGCGCCGATTCGCCGGCGATTCTCCTGCTGCACGGCTTCCCGACGTCGTCGCACATGTATCGCAACCTGATTCCGGCGCTCGCCGATCGATATCGCGTCATCGCGCCCGACTATCCCGGCTTCGGCTACAGCGCAATGCCCGACCGCGCCGCCTTCGCGTACACGTTCGACCGCTTCGCGACGATGATCGACGAGCTCACGCGCGAAGCTCGGTCTCGAGCGCTACGCACTCTACGTGATGGACTACGGCGCACCCGTGGGCTACCGGCTCGCGGCCGCCAACCCGGACGAGTCAGCGCGCTCATCGTCCAGAACGGGAACGCCTACGACGAAGGACTCGCGGAGTTTTGGGCGCCGCTCAAAGCGTACTGGAGAACGGGCGCCGCCGCGGACCGCGAGGCGCTGCGCGCGTTCACCGAGACCGAAGCAACGCGCTGGCAGTACACGCACGGCGTACCGACGTCATCGCTCGTCAGCCCCGACACGTCACCGTCGACCAGGCGTTCCTCGATCGGCCGGGCAACGCCGAGATCCAGCTCGATCTCTTCTACGACTACCGCAACAACCTTCCGCTCTATGCCGCGTGGCAGGAGTACTTCCGCGAGCGCCGGCCGCCGACCCTCGTGGTTTGGGGCCGGAACGACGAGATCTTCGTCGCAGCCGGCGCCGCCCCGTACAAGCGCGACAACCCGCGCGCCGAGATCCATCTGCTCGACGCCGGCCACTTCGCGCTCGAAACGCACGGACCGGAGATTGCGGCGCTCATGCGCGACTTCCTCGGCCGCGCGCTCGCGCGCTGAGCGCCGGGAAGGTGCGGCTTTGGCATCACTGGACATAAAGCGCCTCACGGCCGGCCGTCTTTTGTGCGGCTTTGGGCTTCAGCCATCGTTAAGCCGCAGCCGCGCAAGCTGGCCCCCGAGCTCACCAGGATTTGGAGGGCATATGGACGTCATCTACGCGGCCGAAAAGCGAACCATCGCGGAGCTTCTCGAGAATCACGTGAAAGAGAACGTGAGACCCGAGGACATCAACGTGACCGAAAACCCGAGCGAGACGGGCAGCTTCTACATCGGCTGGCGACTGCGTCGTTACGTGCTCTCGCCGGACGGCGAGATCGCCGCCGAACGCGCGCGTCTCGACCTCAAGCGGCCGCCATTAGGCCCTCCGGCGGGCGCGCACGCGCGCAACGCTGGCTGTCGCCGCCGCTCGCGGGATTCACGACGATCTTGTTACTCCCTGCTTCGCTGCCGGACGGCTAGATTGTTCCCACGCGGCCACCCACGAGCGCCGCGAAGGAGAAACGACATGACACGCACTCAAACGAAGACCGAACGAAGCCACGCCGCCGCGGCCGAGATCGTGCGCGAGTACGGCCCGTTCGCCGGCGCCGACAAGATCCACGGCGTCACGCACGACGGCCGCTACGTGTGGGCCGCCACGGGCGCCAAGCTGATCGCGTTCGATCCCGAGAGCGGCGACGCTCGCGCGCACGCTCGACCGCACCGGCGACGCCGGCACCGCGTTCGACGGCACGCATCTCTACCAGATCGCCGAGGCGCGCATCGACAAGATCGATCCGAAGACGGGCAACGTGCTCGCGTCGATCCCGGCGCCCGGCCAAGGGCCGCGACTCGGGTTTGGCGTGGGCCGAGGGCAGCCTTGTGGGTCGGCCAGTATCGCGACCGCAAGATCTTGAAGATCGACCCGAGCACGGGCGCGGTTCTGCGCACGATCGAATCGAACCGCTTCGTCACCGGCGTGAGCTTCGTCGACGGCGAGCTGTGGCACGGCACGTGGGAAGGCGACGAGAGCGAGCTGCGCCGCGTCGACGCCGAGAGCGGCGCCGTGCTCGAGCGGCTCGCGATGCCGCCCGGGAAGAACATCAGCGGCCTCGAGAGCGACGGCGCGGATCTCTTCTACTGCGGCGGCGGGCCGACCGGCAAGGTGCGCGCCGTGCGCCGCCCGCCGAAACGCGCGAAGCGCTGACATCGTACAGATTCGGAGAAAACCATGGCTGACATTCTGCATCGAGTCGGAATCAAGTCGTCCCGCGACGACGCCTACCAAGCGCTCGCGACGCGCGCCGGCCTCGCCGCCTGGTGGACGAACGACACGCGCGGCGAAAGCGAAGTCGACGGCATCTTGGAGTTCCGCTTCGCGCCGGGCGGCTTCGACATGAAGGTGCTCGAGCTCGACGCCCGGCAAGCGCGTGCTCTGGAAAGTCGTCGACGGCCCGAAGGAATGGATCGGCACGAAGATCCGTTGGGACCTACGGCAAGAAGACGACTACACGATCGTCAACTTCAAGCACGAGGGCTGGAAAGAGCCCGTCGAGTTCATGCATCACTGCAGCACGAAGTGGGCGGTGTTCCTGCTGAGCTTGAAGTCGCTCGTCGAGAACGGCCAAGGCGCGCCGCACCCGCACGACGTGAAGATCGACAACTGGAACTGAGCGGCAATCGCCGCGCGCTGAGCTTTGAGCTTCTACTGCAGCGGCGGGCCGACCGGCAAGGTGCTCGGCTCCGGCCCGAAGTATTGCGCCAAGTAATCCGCGAGCACCTCGATCTGTGCGTCGTTGATCTCCGCCCCGTGCCCTTTCATCGTCAGCACGAGCGTGCGCCAGCTGTCCCGCGTGTAGAACGCCGCGAACAGCGGCAACCCGGTCAGCTGATGACAGCTGAGGCACGACGCCATGAGGATTTCGCGCCCCTGTCCCGCGGGCAACTCGACCCCGGGTTCGAAGGCCGGTGCAGTCTCACGCACCGGCGCCGTCGTGCAGGCACCGCAAGCCGCGAGCACTCCGAGCAGAAAGGCGGACCTCTTAGTGCGAGCCCGATAGCCGGATGACGCCATTGCGTTTCGGCCCCTTGCCGACGGGGACCTGCGTCACCTCTTGCAACGTCTCCATGTCGATGACCGAGACGGTGTTCGATACGGCGTTCGCCACGTAGGCACGCTTGCTGTCCGGGGTGAACGTGATCCAGTCCGGGTCCGTGCCCGTCCGAACGCCGCCCTTCAGCTTCAGGTCCGGTAGGGAGTACACGTACACGTAGCTATTCATCCGGCTCGTCGACCAAAGGGTCTTACCGTCCGGTGCGACACCGATGCCATGCGCCGGAGCCCCGTTGTAGGTGCTGTCGTAGCGTTCCGCGGGCGGCACGTCGGGCTGCGTAATTCGGGCGACTTCCTTGCGTGAGGCCCAATCCAGCACGACGAACCCGTGGTGCCCCGAGACTTGGATGAACACCTTGTCGGTCGATCCATCAGCCTTCGTGCTCATGGTCATTGGCCGAATGGCTTCGCCCTCCCACGCCCAGGCTTCCGTGTCGGTGTTCGTGTCGAGCACCGTCAACCGGCGCCCGGCAATGGAGCCGGCGATTACGTTCTTGCCATCGGGCGTGACGTAAATGTTATGGATGCCGCCCGGCACCGCGATGGTCTTGATCTTCTCGAGCGTCACGGTGTCGATGACGTCGATGGCGCCAGGCGCGGCGATGATACCGACGTAAATCTTCTTCCCGTCCGGCGTGATCGAGATGTTGTTCGGGCGCGCGGAGAGCGGAATGGTCTTGATGACCTTAAGCGTATGGGCATCGACGACTTTCAATGCGGTCTCGGCTTCGCCGCTCACGTAGATCCGACTACCGTCCGGCGCCGCCGCGACACCGTGAGCAACCGGGATGCCCCCGATCTCCCCGACGACCGCGTTCGTGGCTGGATCGATCAGATGAACCATCGTGTCGGTCGAGTTCGTCTGCAGCACACGGACCTGAGCCTGTGTTTCAGCAATCGCCAAGTGGGCCAGCAGAAAGGCAGTAAGGGTTAGGAACGCGTGCGGTCGCTTCACTGAGCTGTTCATGACGTCGATCCCCCGTGAAATTGCTTAGAGGCGGTTCCCCGTGGTCGTTCTCGGCAGACCTTGGCTCGAGTATAGAGTGGCCGCCCTCCGACGACACCTGTACTGCGGGTGGTGGCCATTGCCAGCACCCGGACCGACGCGCTCAAGGGCGCGTTCGCGGGACGGCGCCGCGAGGCTAGCGACCCATAGCCTCTAAGGCCGGTATGGCGTGGTCAGGAGACTGTAGACAATCTCCGTGCCGGTGACGAAGTGGCCTATCCGCAGGTTCTCGTTTGCGGCGTGCTGATTGTTGTCGTCGTTGACCGTCGGCACGAGCAGAAACGGCAACTGCAATGCTTCGACGAGCACATCGGTCGGGACCGTGCCGCCCATCATTCGAATCTGCACGGGCGCCTCGCTGGGCTGCGGCGCCGTCCGCGCGCGCAGCGCTGCGTTGGCCCAGCGGCCTACGGCAGAGTCCATCGGCATGCGCATCGCTGCCTGTGTCGAGTCGAGCGTAAAGCGCGCGAGCTTGTCGAATTGCGCGCGCTCGGCGTCGGTGGGCTCGCCGTCGACAAGGTGATAACCGGCGCTCTCGATGTGCGCGCGCACGAGCGCGTAGAGGCGGCGACCGTCCGTCTCGGGCGTCGTGCGCAAGTCGAGCTCGGCCACGGCGTGGCTCGGCACTACGTTCGTCGCCACGGCACCGACGCCGCCGGCCGCCATCCCGCGCACGTTCAGCGATGGATATTGCAGCGACTCCTGATAATTCGCGCCCACTCTCTCGGGACTCGCGATGCCTATGCGCGCACGCAATGCGGCCTCATCGTCACCGACGTCTGCAAGCGTGACACGATCCGATTCCGTCAGACGAACGCCGTCGTAGAACCCGGGGATCAACACGCGGCCCTCTTCGTCCTTCATCGACGCGAGCAGCGTGGCGAGCCGCAACGCGGGATTCGGCGCGTAGTTGCCGTAATGGCCGCTGTGCAGCGGCGCGCGCGGCCGAAGACCGTTAGCGTGGCTTGTGCAATGCCGCGGTTGCCGAACACCACCGTCGGGCGTGCAGATGCATGCACCGGTCCGTCGAAAATCACGAGCGCGTCGGCCGCGAACGCGGCTCGGGCAGACGCCACCGTCGCCGCGAGGCTCGGTGAGCCGATCTCCTCTTCGCCGTCCAGCATCACCTTGAGGTTGAATGCGGGCGCCTCTGCTTGCGTCGCGAGCACGTCGAACGCCGTCAACAACATCAGAATCGGCGCTTTATCGTCTGACGCGGAACGGGCGAACACGCGGAGCTCGGGATCGAGCGGGCGTGCCTGCAAGGCGTCCGCACTCACGTCCTGCCATTCTCCCGCGGCGTTACGGCGCCGGATCACGGGCACGAACGGATCGTCCTGCGACCACTCCGCAGGTACCACCGGCTGACCGTCGTAGTGGATATAGAAGAGAAGCGTAGGCAGCCCCGGTCGCGACGCGAGTTCGGCGAGCACAACCGGCCTGCCTGCCGGGTTCGTCACCAGGCGCACGTCGAAGCCGCGCCGCTCGAATGCGCGCGACATGAAGTCCGCGTTGCGCTGGATGTCGGCCGCCTGAGCGGGGACATTCGGAATGCGCAGCGCGTCGAGGTACTCGGCGAAGTTCTGTTGCGCGGCGCGCTCGACCTGCTCGCGCAGCGCACCGGCTGCGGCGTCGCCGATCGCGGCGAGCAACGCCAACGCGAGGAGCGCGTGTGGGAAGCGCTGCGACGACATCCGCTCTACCTCCGCGCTTACTGAAACTCGCGGAAGAAGCGTTCCGCGCTCTCGCGGTCACACGCGATGCCGGCGGGCTTCAAATCGGGGCGATAGCTGAGCTCGGCCGTGCCCGTGAGGGCGTCGGCGAGAAACTCCGGGTCGCGCCAGACGAACTCGTAGCTCACGCTCTTGCCGTCGGCCGCCAGCGCGAATCGTTCGACGAGATGCTTGCCGGCGCCGGAGGGCACGCCTTGCGCCTCCTGGTCCGTGAAATTCGTCGTGTCGACGACCAGCACGTCGCCTTCGAACTTGCCGGTCGAGTGCCCCTGCGGAAAGCGGTCCTGCGCGGGCGGATGGGCGCGACCGTCCGTGTAGACGGTTCTCTCCGCCCCTAACCAATCCGTCTTGATGGCCACGTGGTCGGCCGATCGCTCGAGCACCAGGACGGAGGGATATGTCATCACCGTCGGTGCGCTCACCGGGATGCACTTGGCCTGGCCGGACGCCACCGGCGTGTAGCGGCTCTTGATCGCGCGCCCTGCATCGGTGAGGCTCGCCGTTCCAAGCGCTCGCGCCATGCGAGTGAACGACTCGGCGGCCGGCACCCAAGCGCCGAAGATGCTCGTGGCCGTCTGGCTCGTCGCTGTCTTTTGCATTTTGGTGCTGAGCAAGGGGACGACGCTGCCGTCGGCCTTGATGATCTCGTAGCCGTAGGCCGATTCTTTGGGGAAACGCCTGCTCGGGCTGACGACGGCCGTGACGCGCTCGCCCTTCGGCAGCGACTCGGCCGAGAAGCCGCCGGTGCGCAGGATCGACGGCGAGCTGCCTTCGATCTCGAGCGTGATCGGCTCACCGGTTGCCGTGCGCGTCTCGATCTTGGTGACGGTGTGCGGGTTTATCCACAAGGTCTCGACGATCGTGCCTTCGTAGCGCACGGTGACGGTGAGGTCGAACTCGCTGTTGCCGTGATGAGCGACGGCGGAACCGCAGCACAGCAGTAGCAAGAGCCACGAGGCGCGCGCAGGTTTCATGGGGTCCCTTCGATGGTGGCGACGACGAGCGCTAGTGTAGCGCCGTCCCGATGGTGAAATACCTGCCAGCGGAACGACCTATAATCGTCCCCAGCCCTCTTCCGCAGCGTGTCCAAGAGTCACGCATGAACAACGAGAAGATCCGGTTTGGTCCCTTCGAGCTCGACCCGAAAGCCGGCGAATTGCGGCGCGGCCGCCGCCGAGTACGGCTCCAGGAAAGGCCGCTCAAGATGCTCGTGGCGTTGCTCGCGAATCCCGGCGAGGTCGTGACGCGCGAGGAGCTCCGGACCCGGCTCTGGCCGGCGAAAGTGTTCGTCGATTTCGACAACGGCTTGAATAACGCCGTCAACAAGCTGCGCACGGCGCTCGGAGATTCCGCGGCCAAGCCGGAATACATCGAGACCGTCGGCCGGCGCGGCTATCGCTTCATCGGCAGCGTTGCCGAAGCGGAGCCGCCGCCGGTGCCGAGCTCGCCGCGACGATCTCGCTTCCGTCGCCGACGCGGCGATTCGACCGACGGCTCGCGGCGGGAGCCTCGCCGCGCGGCTCGCCATCGCTGCGGCGATTTTCGCAGCGGTGGTCTTCGAGCGCAGCGACTCGGGCGATGCCGTACCGCGCATCGACTCTATCGCCGTGCTGCCGCTTGCGAACCTCTCGAGCGATCCCGAGCAGGAGTATTTCTCCGACGGCATGACGGACGCGCTGATCTCGCAGCTCGCCGGCATCCGCTCTCTCCGCGTGATCTCCCGTCAGTCGGTGATGCAATACAAGGGCAGCGCGACGCCGATGCCGCAGTTGGCACGCGAGCTCGACGTGAGCGGGATCATCGAAGGCACCGTGCAGAAGAGCGCGGACCGCGTCCGGATATCGATACAGCTCATTCACGCGCCGACCGACCGGCACCTCTGGGCCGCGAGTACGCGCGGCCGCTCGACGACGTGATCGGGCTCCAATCCGAGATCGCGCGGACCGTCGCTCGCGAAGTCGCCGCAACCCTGACGCCGGAGGATACGGCCCGCCTTGCGCACGCGCGACGCCATCGACCCGAAGCGTACGATCTTTACCTCCGTGGCCGATTCTTCTGGGCGAAGCGCACCGAGGAAGCGCTCCACCGGGCCGTCGACTACTTCGAGCGTGCGATCGCGATTCAGCCCGATTTCGCACGGGCGCATGCTGCGCTCGCGGAGACGTATGCACCGCTCGCCGGCGTCGGGTTCATACCTCCCGCGAAGCGGCGCGTAGGATGCGCGCAGCCGCCGAGCGCGCGCTCGAGATCGACCCGGATCTCGTCGAAGGGCTCACGGCCCTCGGCGCTTGCGCGGCGTTTCACGAATGGAATTGGGCCGAAGGCGAACGGCACTTCCTGCGCGCGCTCGAGGTCAACCCGAATTACGTGGTCACTCACATGTGGTACGGCCTCTGGCTCGAGCGCCAAGACAGGCAAGCCGAAAACCTGCGCGCACGCGAACGCGCGGTCCAGCTCGACCCGCTCAGCGGAGCGGCTGTCGCGGGGTACGGGAGCGCGTTGTTCCTGAACGGCCGCCCCGAGGACGCCATCTCGGTTCTGCAAAAGACGCTCGAGATCGATCCCGGCAACCCGCAGCTGCTGTCGAATCTCGCCGCGATCCACGCCTCGCTCGGCCGCTACGACGAAGCGATCGACGAATTCGAGCGCGCCGGCGAGCTCGGTCACCTCGGCTACACGTACGGCGTCGCGGGCCGCACGGAGGAAGCGTCGGCGGTGCTCGCGGAGCTCGAACGACGCGCGGAGCAGCGGTATGTTCCGCCGTACGCCTTCGCGCTCGTGCACATCGGCCTCGGCAACACGTCCGCCGCGCTCGATGCGCTCGAGCGCGGCTTCGAGCTCCGCGACACGACCATGAGCAGCATCAAAGTGGCGCCCGAGCTCGCGCCGCTCCGCAACGAACCGCGCTTCATCACGCTGCTCGAGAAGATGGGCCTGCGCTGAGCTCTCCATCGGTCCTCGCCGGTGCTAGTCCGCCAACGGCAAGCCGCTCGGCACGCGCTTCGGCACCCACCTGCGAAGGTCGGTCGCAGCGGGATCGGTCAACGCCTGCAGGAAATCGAGCAGGTCGAGCACTTCACGTTCCATGAGCGCCGGCTGCGGCGGCGTGATCTCGATCGCGGCCGCGATCGCCGCGACGACGGCCCGGTCGCGGTACGCGACGAGATCCAGCGCGTCGAGGTCGGGGCGCGGCGGCATCACGATCTGCGACGGGTCATAGCGCGCGAGCGAGGCCTGCGGATTCAGGTGGTGTCGCACGATCGCTTCGAGCGAGTTGAACGCCCCGTCGTGCCCCCACGGACCCGTCAGCACGACGTTGCGCAGCGACGGTGTACGGAAACGGTAACGATCGTCGGGATCGCGAGTGACCCGCTCGCGGCCGAAGTCCTCGCGGCCGCTCGGGCCGTCGCCCATGCCCGGACCGATCTGCGGCACGCCGATCGCGTAAAAGTCGAGGTCGGTCTGGAATACGCCGCTGTGGCAGCCCGCGCAACCCGCGCGACCGTAGAAGAGATGCATGCCGCGGACCGCTGCCGCGCCCATGGCGTTGCGGTCGCCGCGTAGGTAACGGTCGAACGGGCTATTGTCCGAGCGGAACGCGATGGCTTGGAACGCCGCGAGCGCCGTACCGACCTGCACGATCGTGATGCGAGCGCCGTCGCCGCTGACCTCCGGGAACGCTGCCGTGAAGAGCTCGACATACTTAGGGATAGCGCCGAGCCGCCTCACCAACGCCTCCCAAACACCCACCTCCGGATGCACCAGCGAAGCGTCCGCAAGCTCGTTGCTGCCCGGCTCGCCGAGCATCTCCTGCCGCTCCGTTTGCGCAAAGACCGACAGCGCAGCGAGCGCCGAAGGAAATCCGAACGGCAGGTTCCGGCCCGCCGGTGTGAGAAAACCTTGTGGAATGCTCGGATCGACCTGGAGCCGTCCATCCCAGAAGAGGCGGTCGAACTGCGCGTGCCCCAAGTTGAACAGCGGCGTCATGTTTCGCTGGCCGCGCGACACCGGGTCACGTAGGCCCGGCGGATAGCTGCCCGCGTCGCGACTCACACTCAAGCCGTGGCCGCCCGTACCGATGTTCGTGGACAGGCCGTCGCCCGTCGCGATCAGCGGCGAGTGACAAGTCGCGCAGGAGAGGTCGCGATTGCCGCTTTGCTCCTTGTCGAAGAACAGCAGCCTCCCAAGCTCGACGAGCTCGGCCGGGTGCTGCTCGAAGTCGGCGTTCCGTGCCGGCAGAGGCAAGGGAGCGTCGGCGAGGGCGACCTCCGGGAGCGCAAGCGCGCACGAGGCCGTCAAGACTGCGATCTGCAATAGCGATGATCGTCCAAGCATTTCAGCTCTCCTCGATCGTCCGCGATGAAGGGCGCGAGTGGCCCCGGCGCGATTCGTGCCGCCGAGGCCGTCCTCCGGCCGTGGCTATTCCGCGCCGGGCGGTATGCCAACCACCGCGTCGCATGCGTCGTGAGAGCCCTCGTGAAGCTGGGCCAACGCCCTGATCACGGCACCGCGCGTCCCGCCGGTCGTTGCAATGATCGCGTCGATGAACGCGAGAATGCCGGGCATGCCGTACTGCGAAAACGGACCGTCTTCGCTGCCGGGCGGCGACACGTCCGAAGCTTCGTAACCCGTACAGCTCGCCGGGCCCGGCTTGGGATCGGCAAGGGCGCTCGTGCACAGCGCGATGCAGGCAAGCCCGATGGCGGCACCCTTGGTTGCTGAGCTCTTCATGTTGGTCTCCTCTTCGAATGGGTGAATCGAAGGTCATGCTTTCGGGCCGTCGGGCACCGAACGTGGGCTCGGCAGAGGACAGTCCATCACCGCGCGCTTGTTTTTCGCTTTATTCGCGCTCGCCGGCTAACTGCTTGAAATGGCTCGACGAAAACAGCGCTGGGCGCCTCCGATGTCGACAAGAGACACCCGCTGATCGGGGCCTTGGATGCCCGATCTCGACGCGCACGGGCTTCCGACGACCCGAGGCGTCAACGCATGCGGCAGCGTCGCGCGCGGCGTGTACGACGTGATGATCGACCGAGCGGCGAGGCCGCAGTGCGTGAGGTCTCTCGCGCCGGCTGACAAGCTGCTTGTCAAAGTCGCGCGATTGACAAGCTCCTTGTCAATCGCAGAAGACAGGTGTCCACGCGCATGGGCTCGGCCTGCCCGCGTCGTTTCTGGTTCTTCTCGCCACATTTGCGGCCCGACATCGATGCACCGCTACCTCACACTTCAGACGTTGACCATGTGTATCCTATGGACTACAGTCGATGCGGGCCCGACTTACGGCGGTCTATTGGGATTGGATCGACTCCGTCGCGGACGCTGTCAGGAGGGTGCGCATTCAAGCCAGAATCGACCGGCTCCTGCACGGGAATCCCGGAAAATATCGACGACTTGCGGGCGGCATATGCGAGCTGAAGATGGATTTTGGACCCGGCTATCGCGTGTACTACACCGAGTGGAAAGGCGAGCTGGTCGTGCTCTGCGGCGGCGATAAGTCGAGCCAACGGCGCGACATTCACGCGGCTCTCACCTTAGCGAGACACCTATGAAAGTGAAGCAAAGACGCAAGGCGACCCTCCGCGGTAAGACAAAGACTTTTCCATACGATGTCGCCGCGCAGTTGCGCACGCCGGAGGAAATGGCAGCGTATCTCGACGCGTGGCTCAGCGACTTTCCCGAAGACTCCGCGGGCATCGCGCGTGCGCTCGGCGACGTTGCCCGCGCCAAAGGCATGTCGCAGTTGGCGCGGGACACGGGGCTGAGCCGCGAGAGCCTCTACAAGGCCCTGAGCGACAGCGGCCACCCAAGCTTGGACACCGTCCTTCGAGTAGCGAAAGCCCTCGGCCTCCGCTTACGCGCTGCGGCCGCGTGAAGGTTAGGGCGGCGCACCGGCGAGCAGCCCACGCACATAGGCCATCGCCGCTCCAAGGCGCTCGACCTGATCATCGACGTCCGCCTGACTGTCGAGACCTTCGATCGAGAGGTCATACGGCCGGTCGCCGACCACTTGCACAAGCTTGGTCACCAGCGCAGCCACGGGCGCGACGCCTTCACCCGGATACCGGTACAACACTTCGAAGCCGCGCCGATGGTAGTTGTCGGGCTGTTGGATCGAACGCAGCTCGAAGTCGCGAACGTGCCCGCTCGACGCAAACGGGGCTAAGCGTTCGATCGCGCGGATCGGATCATCGAACGTGACGACGGGGTTGATGAGATCGAGGAAAACGCCCATCCGGTCGCGGCCGACGTCGCGCACGATGCGCTCGTATTCGTCCACCGTGAAGTCCGAATGATTTTCGAGGAGCAGGCGAACGCCCACCACGCGAGCGCTCTCCGAGGCCCGAGCGAGAACCTCGCTCACGTAGCGCCGCTCCGCTTCGATGAGCTCCGGTTGCCCGGCGAGCTCTGCCCTGTAGAACCCCGACACCAGCCGCAGCGAGGGACTCTCGAGCGCCGCCGCGCGTTCGGCCCACTCATGAATGCGCGTAATGCCGACCGAGACGTCGTTGCCCAAGCGCGGCGAGCCGATGAAATCGCCTTGCGCCAAAAGCCTTAGGCCCAGGCTTCGAGCGCGGCCGTGCAGCTCGACGAGCTGTTGCACGGATCGTTCGCGCACGTGGTGAAGATTCAGCGTGACCACGGGCGCCCCAAGTGACGCCGCGGCCGCGAGGACTTGCTCGACGGTGATCGCGCCGGAGGTCAGGCGCATATGCCAGCAAAGGCTATCGACCCCCAGCGCGATGCTCATGCGCCCATGTTAGTCCCATCGAAGCGCTCGCGCCGCGCGGCGCGAACTAGAAGCCAATACTGAAGCCGGCACCAAGGAACGCATTCCGCGCACGCTTCGCGCTAGCCTGGTGGCCCGTCAACCCGTCTATGGCACTTGCGACCACGCGTCCGCGCCCGCGAAATTTGACTTGGTAACGATCGCTTGTTCGACTTGCGGCGCCGCCACGAATCGTCGCGTGATTGCGACGCAAGTTGGGCTTCGGGTAGCACTGAATCATCGGGGGACATCATGGCTATTTCCATTCCGCGCTTGAGTGCATTAGGCATCGCTGTCTCGGCGTCGCTCGTGCCTTTGCGCGCTTTCGCGCAGCTCGAAGAAATCGTCGTAACTGCGCAACGCCGCGAGACGAACTTGCAATCCACGCCGATCTCCATCCAGGCGTTCAGCGCCGAGGATCTCGAGCTCGGCGGTCTCGAAACGGGCGCCGACCTTGGCATCATGGTGCCCAATCTCGTCGCCAATCCCAGCGGCGCCGGCGGCGGCGGCGTGTTTTTGATTCGCGGCATACCCGGTGTCGGTATCTATGTCGACGGCATTTGGCAATCGACGTACGGTTTCCTCGAGTCGAATTTTCAGGAAGTCGAGCGCGTTGAGGTGCTGCGCGGGCCGCAAGGAACGTTGTTCGGCCGTAACACCAACGGCGGTGCGATCAGCATCACGACTCGCGCGCCAAGTGACGAGTTCGGAGTGCGTCTGGGCGTCGAGCTCGGCGAGTTCGAACGGCGGAACATCACGGCCGCCTTCGACGTGCCGCTGACGGAGAAGCTGAAATCGAAGTGGATGGTCTCGAGCCTCCAGAACGATGGCTTCGTCGAGAGCGTCACGTTGGGACACTCGTTGGGCGGCCAGGATGACGAGCTCTTCCGCGGCGACCTCCTCTGGGAGCCGACGGACAATTTCAGCCTGCGATTCACGGCCAACTACGAAGACAAGAGCAGCACCGACGCTCGCATCGTCCGGTTCTCGAACACGGACCATCCACAGATCACCCGGTACAACGTGCTTGCCGGCAACCCCGACTACCTCGCGATGGCGCGTGCGGTTAACCCGAATTTCGCGGCTTCGCCTTTCACGGCAAGTTTCCCGTCTGACCGGTTCACTCCGGAGAGTCACGAGACGGGATATCCCGGCGGCGAGCTCGGCAAGTGGCAGACGAAGTCGGATACGGCCGATGACGGTATCCGGCGCGACTTGGAGTACTACACGATCACGATGAACTGGGACATCGGCGAGAACCTTCAGTTCGAGTCGATCACATCGACGTGGGAGATGCAGCGCACGTCGAACGTTGATTACGACGGCTCCGAGTTCACCTTCACTATCGACGAGAATCGCTCGGTCGACAACAACTTCACGCAGGAATTTCACCTGACCGGCTCGAATTTCAACGACCGTCTCACGTGGCTCGGCGGTCTATATATGCTCGAGGAGAAAACCAAGTCGCGTGCCGACCGCTGGTCGGTCTGGGACCTGCCGCGTCAGCCCGGCGACATCAACAACTCGCCCACGCCGCGAGATCGCATGAGCGTCGCGGCGTGCCAGTATCTCTATGACTGGTCGACGGCGGTGTACAACAACGTGCCGCTGCCGATCTTTCCGGCCGGTGGGCCGTGCGCCCTCACCGGCACGACCACCGCCGTGGTTGGCGGCCTCAACCCGTCGCTTTGGACGATGACCTTGCCGGGGTCGAACCGGTCTGTGACCGACAATCTCGACGAGCAGACCGCCTTTTTCGGCGAAGTCACGATCGGGCTCACCGAAAAGCTCGACCTGACGCTCGGCGTGCGCGTCACGGACGATAGTGGCACGACCCTTACAGACCCGAGCCCACCGTACATCCGTAACGACGTTTCGGGCGATCCGGTCGACGGCGACATTTATGCTTACGACGACCCGATCTCGCGCGACGATCCGGACTTCGGCCGCAATACCACCAACAAGGTCGCTCTGCAGTACCAGCTCAACGACGACGTCATGCTCTACACGAGCTGGGGCGAGGGCTTTACCGACGCTGTCGCTCAAGTCATAACGCTGCCTGTGGTTGGGCCACTCGGCTGCCCGCAAACAGTCCAAGCTCGAGTGTCGTACCCGCAGAACCGCGAGCTCGTCACGAGCCGCGAGTTGGGCCTTAGATCGGATTGGCGCGACAGTACGTTGCGCTTCAACGCAAGCTATTTCGACGCCGATTGGGATGGTATGCGCGTGGCGACGTTGGCGACGCACCCATGCACCGGCAACCGGTTGCCCAACACGATCATCTCGAGCGATGGCGCAGGCGAGGCCAGTGGGTTCGAGTTCGAGATCGTCTATGCACCGACTGATCGTTGGCGTGTGAACGTCAACATCGGCATCCTCGACACGAACTATCTGGCGACCGGCACGTTCTCCAATACCGGTAACGATCTCTCTGGTCCAATCGTTATTCCCGTAACCGACCTCACCGGCACGGGCATCTCGTCGCTCGACGCGCCGTTCGCCTACGCGCCGGACAACAGCGCCTCGCTCGGCATCCAGTACGATCAGCCGTTGTCGAGCGGCGCGAGCCTCGCGTTCATCGGCAACTATGGCTGGATGGACGAATACGTCCGCGACACGTCGAATCACCGAATCCCGCGCGACGAGAACGGCAACATGATATTCGAGCCCGCCTACGGCGTCTTGAACGGCCGCATGGTGTTCACGCCCAGTCGAGGCAACTGGACGGCGGACCTGTGGGCGACGAACCTCACGGACGAGCAGTATGTCAACGGCGGCTTCGACACGCGCACCGTGTGGGGCTTCAACTTCTCGGTCATTGGTCAGCCGCGGCAATTGGGCGTCGGGTTCAACATCACCTTCTAGATCAGGCAGCGCGGCGTGACGACGACCGCGGCTCGACGGCGGGGCAGCGTTAGCAAGCGATTGCCAAAAGCGGGCCATTGCTACGAAGTCAACTTTGCGCAACAGCGGTTCGCGCGTGTTGACAAGCTGCTTGTCAATCGCGGGAGAGAGGTATCCACGCGCGAGCTAGGCGCCGGCTTTTCCCTTCAGTTAGAGGCCACGGCCTCGACAAACGCCTTCACCAGCGGCGGCGTTTGCTCGCGCAACGCGGCGCGCTCAGGCTGGAACAGCGTACCGATAAAAAACGGGTGCTCGTCGAGCTCCACTGCGCGCACGCCGCCCTCCTCATCGCGCGCCGCGACTTTGAGCGGCCCACTCTGCAGCCGATCCGCATAGCGCGCATTGAACCCATAGTTGCAGTGATACTCCTCATTCGCGGAATCCCTGCCATAGATGTTTCGCAACCGCGAGCCGGGCTCGAAGCACAGTCCACCGCGCACCTCTACGAGCGAGCAAACCAACGGCGCGATCACAGGATCCTTCGCGTCGGGATTCGTTTCCGCGTTAACTGCATCGATACCCCAAACGGCTTGGGCGTACTCGAGTATCGCGTGCTGAAACCCGCCGCAAGTTCCAAGAAACGGCCGCTTCTGCAAACGCGCACAACGAATCGCTTCGATTACGCCTTGGGTATTTTGGTACGGACTTCCCGGCACGCACCACACGGCCGCATACGGTTCGAGCCGCGCTTGGACAGTCGGCTGCAATTCGCGCGACGGCAACCATTCCCACGACACATCCACCCGCAAGTCTTGCGCGGCCAACTTGAGAGCAATGGGAATCGCGCGATGCGCGACTCTGGTTTCATTGTAATCACCGACGAGTGCGATGCGTTTCATCAGTGGCCGCTCGGTATGCACACACACGCCGAACCATGGCTATTCGAAGCTGAAGATGTCCTCTTCTTCGGGCCGCTCCATGTTCTGCTCGTAGTACTTCTGCCAGAGGTAGCCCCACGGCCGGCCGTACATATCGAGCTGCTCGTACTCGAAGGTAGCGCCCGGCGTCACCGGCGTAGCCTTGCCGTTGATCGGGAAGATCGTCTGCACGCAGTCGATGTAGATGTACGGCGGGCCTTCGCTGAGGTCGCCCTGCTTGTCGAAGTTGCGCACGATGCGGATCGGCTCCACGAGCGCGTCCTCGTCGTAGAAGATCGCCTCGTGGTTCAACCCCAGGAACTTGCCGCTCGCGTCGCGGTACGGCGAGTAGATCTCGATCGTTTGCATCTTGTTCGAGAACTCGAAGTCGGCATGCACCTTCCAACCGATGACGTTGGACGTCCACGTGATCAGGGTGTCCTTGTCCCAGAAGCCGATCGTCTCGCCGTACCAGCGCGGCACGTCGGCGCCTAGGCGTGGGGTCGCGCCCGACATGTCGAACTCGCGGCCGATCAAGATGTTGGTGATGAAGTTGCGCGCGATGCCGGTCATGATTTGGACCTGCTGCGGCGTCACCGTGATGTAGTGGTCGCGAATCGCGGCCTGGTGCCAGCGGCGCATGAAGCCTTCGGGCCAGCAGTACTGCGACTGCCAATGCGCGACGTTCGTGTTGCCCGAGTGATAGGCCTCCTGCACCAGGTATTGCTGATACTTCGGCGTCAGCAGCGACGCCATCGTCGAGACCTGCATCTTGCGCGCCTGGTACCAGCTCTCGGTCGACGCGCGGCCGTAGCGGCCCGTCCACTCGTCGCCGGGCACGGTCGCGTAGGTGTGCTTCGTCGGGCCGCCGCGCTTCGTCGTCTCCGCTTTCAGCGCCTCGTAATGCTCTTGCGCGGTCTTGAACGGATACGGGCTCACGATCGCTTCGCGCGGATAGTCGCTGTCGCAACGTCCCCACCCCGCCGACGTCGGCCCGTTCTGGCCGATCGCGCCACGCTGAGTCCACATGTCTTCGATCGCTACGGTCGTGTTGCAACGGAAATAGCGCGGATCGGACCAGAGCTCTTTGTCCTTGTAGAAGTCGTCGGACGTGAACATGTCGCGCGGCAGCGGCTCGACGCCCTTCGGTGCTTCGCCGGGCTCGCCAAACCGACGAACGTCCTCGGCGCAGGGTTCGCTTGGTTTCCTTCGCCTCCCGGACCTCCTTGGTAAGTGGCGCCGATCACCGGCAACGTGGCGGCGTCCACCATGACCGGTGCGCCGCGGCCGACGCTCTTGAAGTCGATCTGCGGGCTTTCTGCGCCGCCACCGGCGCTGCGCATCGCGAGTGCGATCGCGAGCCGCCGCAACTTCCAAAACCCTTCGCTGCTCTTCGTCGCCATCCATCCCCCAAAGAGTCGCGCGGCTTGCCGCCGCGCAGCTGCTAGTTATCGCTGAAATCGAACAAGTCCTCGGATTCTTCGGGCTTGCTCATGCCTTGCTCGAACTGCTCGCCCCAGACCTTGGCCCAGGGCGGCCGTACATGTCGGGCATCTCGTACTCGATCTTGCTGCCCGGCGTGAGCGGCGTGTTGACGCCGTTGACCGAGAAGATCGTCTGCACGCACTCGATGAAGGCGTACGGCACTTGGTCGTCGTCGGTGAATTTGTTGATCTTGTGCAGATTGCGCACGATGCGCACCGGCTCCGCCAACGCCTCCTCGTCGTAGAGGATCGTCTCGTGGTTCAGGCCGATGAATTGGCCGTTCTCGCGAATCGGCGTGTAGATCTCGATCGACTGCATCTTGCTCGAGAACTCGAACTGCGCGTGCGACTTCCAGCCCTGGATGTTGCTCGTCCAGGTGATCAGCGTGTCCTTGTCCCAGAAGCCGATCGTCTCGCCGTACCACCGCGGCACCGCAGCGCCGAGGCGCGGCACGCCGCCCTTCGGCACGTCCTCCATGTTGAAATCGCGGCCGACGTAGGTGTCCTGGATGAAGTTGCGCGCGACGCCCGCGCGCACGTGCACGAGGTCCGGCGTGGCGATGACGTAGTGCTCCCAGACGGCCGCCGGGTACCAGCGCCGCATGAAGCCTTCCGGCCAGCAGAACGTCGAAGGCCACATCGCGTGACCGCGCACTTGGTGATAGGCCTCCTGCACCATCCACTCCTGGTACTTCGGCGTCAGCACCGAGAGCACCGTCGAGATCTGGCTGTGCCTACCCCAATACCAGTTGCTTTGGTTGACGGCGCCGGCGCCGCCTCCGCCCGGGCGCTGGTACGTGCCGTTCCACTCGGCGTTCGGAAAATTCTCGTAGGTATAGACGCTCGGGCCGCCGCGTTTCGTCGTCTCTGCTTTCAGCGCCTCGTAGTGTTCCTGCGCCGTCTTGAATCCGTATGGGCTCACGATGGCTTCGCGCGGCATGTCGATGTCGCAGTGCCCCCAGGGCCCGTCGGCATCCGAATCCGACGTGTTCACGCCGGGACGCGCCAGGACTCCGCGTTGATACTCCGTCGCTTGCGGGCTGTTGCAGCGGAAATAGCGCGGGTCGGTCCAAAGCTCCTTGTCGGCGTAGAAATCCGGGCTGTTGAAGAGGTCGCGCGGCAGCGGCTTGTAGTCCTTCGGCACGTCGGCCGGGAGGTAGCCGTTCAGGGGGAACGGCTTCTTCACGTCCGGGCCGGGCTGCTGGCGCGGCTGGCGGATCCAGTTCGGTCCTACCTCTTGTTCATAGTCGAGCACGCTGGCGGCGAGCGGCCGGCCGCGGCCGACGCTCTCGAAGCCGATGTCCGGCATCTTCTGGGCCAAAGCGGGTGCGGCAATCAGACTGGCGGCGAGCGCCCACGATTCGACGAATCCTTTTCTCATGAGTCTTCCCTCAAACACCGGACCGCTACTGTAACCGCCTTCTCCATCCGCTTGAGCCAAGGAGACCGTGTGAGCCCGTCCAAAGTTTTCTCTCCTGACGGCACTGCTATGCTTTGGCGGAGCGAGACACCTCACATGATTTACATCGAGTTCACCAGCCGCCGTCCGCAGCCGGGCCTCGCGAAAACGACCGCGGGACACTGGCGGTCGAGTCGTTCGAGAGCCAGTTGCAACGGTTCCATCGCGCGGTCCTCGCGGGACAGAGCGGCTGGGAGGGTTCCTGGTCCGAGGACCAGATGATTCTCAGCATGGGCCGTACGTGGCGGCTCGGACCCGAGCCCGAGTACATGACGGTCTGGTACACGCCGACCGCCGGACTCGAGCGTCTCGACGACTGGGACAAGGTCTTTCGTTCCGGCGAGGCCGACGCGTTGGAGAAGCCGTTCCGTGAGCTCGCACGGATCGACCGGGCGGGATGCTATGAGCCGTTGCTGGAGCCGGTGCGGCAGCAAAACGGGATCTACTATGCCGAGTTCTTCGAGCCGGTCGGCTCGGACGACGAGATCCGCGCGCTGTACTCGAAGCGCGCCGTGTCACACCCGAAGTTGACGCTCGCGCTGTGCATCGTCGGGATCGGCAAACTTGCCCCGGACCCCGGCGGTCTCGCGGTTTGGACGCTGCCCTCGTACGGCGCGCTTGCCGCGATCGCGCGGGACCTCGACGACATCAGCGAGCCCGTGCGTCTCACGACCGCGGGTGTCTACAACGACGTTGGAAGGGAGATCCTCTAGGTGAACGCTGAAGAAAAGTATCTCTTCGATCTCATGGGTTTCATCGTCGTGAAGCAGGCCCTGTCGCGCGAGGAAGTCGCCGCGCTCAATGCGCTCATCGACTCTTACGACCTGTGGCGCAAAGCCGAGGCCGGCCAGGAGCCGGCGTGGGTCAACGACCCGAACTTCATGACGGTCGGCGCGCTGCACACGTGGGACGAGCCGTTCAGGCGTGTGCTCGCACACCCGAGGATGCTGTCGTATCTCCAATCGCTCGTCGGTTCGAAGTTCCGTTACGACCACGGCTACGCGATCCTCATGCGGCCGGGCAGCAAACAGCTCGGGCTGCACGGCGGCCACACGCCGTGGGACCCAGCCCAGGACTATGAGTACCGCGATGGCGAGATGATGAATGGGCTCACGGTCCTGTCCTACGCGCTGACCGACGCGGGCCCCGACGACGGCGGCTTCGCGGTCGTGCCGGGGAGCCACAAGGCGAACTTCGCATTCCCGAAGCGGTTCATCTCGCTCGAGGAGACCGGGCCATGGGTTTTACGCGTGCCGGTGCAAGCCGGCGACGCGATCATCTTCAGTGAAGCGTGCACACACGGGACATGGCCGTGGCGCGCCCAACACGAGCGGCGGAGCCTGCTCTACAAGTACGCGCCCGGACACATGGCGTGGGCGTCACCCTACCCGTCGCCGGCGGATGCGCCAGAGTTCGACTACTCCGAGCAAATGCGGCGGCTTCTCGAGCAGCCCTACGTGGCACCGGGGCAGGACGCGTACGGCGCCGAGGTCCGCAAACCCGTGGTGTAAGCGAGTCAACGGCTCCCGCAGGCGTTCGGCCAGCCCAACTCGCAGGCGCGCGCGTAGAGCTCAGCGGGCTCTCGATCCCGGATCGGACCCTTGCTGCCGCTGAGGATGAACTGGTAGTCCGCGGCAGTCGGGTCGTCGTGGCGGAGCGTGCCGTCCCTCGCGATCGCAGCCGCGTTGTCGCAGCCGGCGGCGAATTGCAGCGTGCACGCGCGGTTGAACGCCGCCGCGGCGACGGCGCGATTGTCGTAGCGCTCGGCCAGCAGGATGCCGATCTCGTTGCACGCCCAAGGCGAGCCGTCCGCGCAGTAGCCGTCGTGCAGGAAGTACAGGTTGAGGCAGGCATCGCGCTTATCGGCCGCGCACGCCTGCTCCCAGAACGGCGTCCATTGCCCGGGATGCTCGTCGCCGAGATGCCCGGACGCGCTCATGGCGACGAAGGCGGTCGCCCACACGCCCATGTACGCGAGATGACGGCGGCGCGGCGCCCAGTTGCGGATCCACGCCGACGGGTCGATGGCCTTGAGCGCGACCTCGCGAGCCGGTCGAGCAAGATGACGGACAGATTGAGCAGCGGCACCTGGAGCAGCTTGTCGTAAAAGCCCGGCGTGTTCGCGCTCAGCAGCAAGTCGTACAAGAGAACGGTGGAGAGCCCGTAGAGCACGCCGTAGAAAATGCGGCCCAGCAGCGTGCGCGGCGAAGTAGCGGGATCCGTGAACAGCAGAGTCATGCCGAGGAACACCGCAATCGGCACGTGCGAGTCGACGAAGTAATAGCTGCCGGTCGCGGAGTGGTAGATCGCACTGAAGACGAACGTCGTCGTCACGGCCGCCATCGTCATCGGCGCGACGCCGAAGAGGTACTGCCCCGGCATCCCGATGAGGAAGATCGCGAGATACATGTGGGGCGGATAGAACTCGGTTTCCGCCACCAGGAAACCCCACGTCATGTCGGTCGCATCGAAGAGCAGCAGCACTACCGACACCACCGCCAAAGGGAACGACGAGGGGTTGAAGATGTGCGTGTTCACGCCGTCGCGCTGCCAGCGCAGGAACTCCTTGGCGAGGAAGCCGATCGCCACCATCACGAACTGCCAGTAGAACAACGGGTCCTTGAACCAGAAGAACAGCGTGAGGCTGAAGATGATGGGAAACGGGCCGAAGCCGAGAGCGAACGTGCGGCGGTGCGTCCACGACAACAGACTGTCGAAGCCGTAAGCGAAGAGTAGCTGCGCCACGATCAGCGGCGCCGCGTGATACACCTCGCGCCAGTAGAAGCCCCAATAGAGGATCAGTGAGCCCTGCAAGCACGCCTGCAAATAGTGCTGCGGGCGCAGCGCCACTTCGAACGCCACCGTCTGCCCGCGCCGCAGAACCCCGAACAGCAACGCGCTCCATGCGAGCAGCACCAGCGCGGCGCCGACGATCGACGCGCGCACGACAGGGCGCGCGTCGAGCAGCGGGAGTTGGCTCAGCACCAGCAAGCCGACGACGAACGCGGCGTTCACGGAGAACGCGCCGCGGGCTGACAGCCGGGTGCTGAACGTGGGGGCCGCGGGGGCAGGACCCGCGGTTGCTGTCACGGCGCTGGGCATGCGCCATCGTATTCGGGCGACCCGCGAATTCAAGCCCATGTGCTCACTCACTCGCGCGAAGCCGGCGGCGTTCCAAACCACTCGGGGGTCTATGCGTGACCCCTCCCCGCGCGACTGACAAGTCGCTTGTCACAACCCGCACGTTCGATCGACAACCGCCTTGTCAGTCGCGGCCGAGGGTATCCACACACACCGCCGCCCTGAAGATCAAAGGCGGGTTCGAGCGCGCGACGGTCAGGCAAGGTTCGGTGTCAGGCTGCCGGCTGC